>NZ_BFBY01000001.1 GCF_003423665.1 Lactobacillus rodentium
ACACATAACCAAAAAGACTTTAGTCGTAATTAATTGATCAAGTACATTATAACGCTAAGCCCAAAAATCAGATATATTTGGGCTTATTTGTCATGCTTAATGATAAAAATAAATCGATACTACAAAATACTTAAACTTAAATTTAAACAAAAAGCAAAGCCAAATATCGCATTGTGCTTGACTTTACGTAGAAAAAAGAACGTCACATTTTTGCGACGTTCTTTTGGTTTCTATTGATATTATCCTAAAGTACGACTAATCCCAAAGACAGTTTTGAAGACACCGTTGGAAAGACCAGGAGTATCATAAATAATTGCTCTTAGAATAGGTGAATCCACAGTTTGTTGAATAAACCATTGATTCTGGAAAGCATCACACATAGAAAGAACTACATAAACAACGAAGTAGGCAGCAAATAAAGAAACTAGAGCTCCTAAAACATTATCTAATAAAGTGGTAAAGCCATGTTTGTTAGGATCCTTTTTTGGCAACCAACGCTTAAAAATTTTAACAATTTGTCGCCCAACAAACCAAATAATAAAGAAGGCGATAAAACGATAAATCATTAAATCAAGTGCTGAATTGGCAGTAGAAGTATTAGGATTAGCAAAGCGAGAATAAAGCCAATTTCCTAGTCCGTTTTGACCGAGGATCGCAATTGCAAAAACAATAGCACCGAAAATCAAATTAATAATGCGGCGTGAAAAACCAATTTGATAGCCCTTATAAACTTGATAGCCTAAATATAATAAAACTAAGATAGTAACAAGCATAAAAATTCTCCTTTGGCAATATTATAGCGAAATCTGGGACAAGTTTAAGTATTAAACTGTGAACTTTTGACGATTTTAAAAAAATAATTCATAATTAAAACGATAAACTCAATAAAATTGGGATTGTTAACTTCCCATATTTGCGGTAAATTAGAGTATGTGAAACATGGTTTCACGGGTGAAAAATGAATCCAGAAAATTTTATAAATGCTTTGACTGAAAAGGGTTTTGAACTTAGCTCAAAGCAAAAAGAACAATTTGCAATTTATTATCAAGAATTGGTTAAGACTAATAAAAAGGTTAATTTAACCAGAATTACTGATGAAAAAGATGTCTATCAAAAACATTTTTATGATAGTATGACCCCGGTTTTTGAATTTCCTGACCTTTTTAAAGGGGAAAAAAGTTTATGTGATGTAGGTGCCGGTGCAGGTTTTCCATCTTTACCAATTAAGATTCTTTGTCCAGAGTTAAAGGTTACAATAATCGATTCTTTGGGAAAAAGATTAAAGTTTCTCGAATCCTTAGTGGAGAAACTAGGTTTAACTGACATTACTTTGGTTCATAGTCGAGCAGAAGATGCAGGTCAAAACCCTGCTTTACGAGAAAAATTTGATTTAGTGACGGCACGCGCAGTTGCAAGAATGTCTGTTTTGGGAGAATACTGTTTACCTCTAGTAAAACTTGATGGTTATTTTATTGCCTTAAAAGGACCAAAAGCAGATGATGAATTAGCTAGTGCAAAAAAAGCAATTAAACTCTTGGGCGGTAAAACACAAAAGGTAGTTGAATTAACATTACCTAATAGCGATGATGAAAGAACTTTAATTTTAGTTAAAAAGCTAACTAAAACACCAAAAAAGTATCCACGTCAAGCTGGAACTCCAAATAAGAAACCACTTTAAAGAGTTTAACTGGGAGGAAAATTAGATGCCATTATTTTTTGGACATAAAAATAAAAATGAAGAAAATAAACAAGTTCAAGAGATTGAGATCGATCAAATTGTACCTAATCGTTATCAGCCAAGACGTACATTTAGTGAAGAATCAATTGCTGAGTTAGCACAAACTTTAAAAGAGCAAGGCTTACTCCAACCAATCATCTTACGCAAAGATAAACAAGAAGATGGTAAGTATGAGATTATTGCTGGTGAAAGACGTTTTCGGGCAGCACGTTCATTAGATTGGGCTAAAATTCCTGCGATTGTTGAAGATATGGACGATGCTAAGGTTGCTTCATTAGCATTAATTGAAAATTTACAACGTGAAGATCTTAATCCAATTGATGAGGCACAAGCTTATTTACAATTAATGAAGGTTAATGATTTAACCCAAACTGAATTAGCAAAACAAGTTGGTAAAACTCAATCTTATGTAGCAAATAAAATTCGTTTGTTACGGTTGACTCCCAAGGTACAAAGTTTTTTAGTTTCTAAAAAAATTACCCAACGTCATGGTCGTGCTTTGTTAAACTTAAATGAAGAAGATCAAGATCGTGCCGTAAGTGAAATCATTAAACGGGGGCTTACTGTTAAAGAAACAGAAGCAATGGTTGAAGACTTAGATGGTTATTTTGCTGCTTTAGCTGAAGCTGAGACGCAACCTGATGAGAAAAAGAAAGCCAAAAAAACTAAAAAGCAAATTATTAAGACCGGAAATGATTTTAAAGTTCAAGTTAATACTATTAAGCAAGCAATTAAAATGGCTAAAGAATCTGGATTAAAAGTCAAATATAAGGAAGACCAACAAAAAGATTCTTATAAGATTACAATTGAATTATTCAATAAAAATTAAGGAGCAATAATGGTTCAAATTATTTCTGTCGCCAATCAAAAAGGCGGCGTTGGAAAAACCACAACTACGATTAATTTAGGGGCAAGTATTGCTAAACATGGTTATAAAGTCTTAATTGTTGATATTGATCCACAAGGAAATGCTACTTCAGGATTAGGAGTAGAAAAATCTTCAGTGGATCAAGATGTTTATAATGTAATCATTGATGAAATTCCAATTTCAAAAACTATTCATCATAGTTCTACTAAAGACCTAGATATTGTGCCAGCTACAATTCAATTAGCTGGAGCAGAAATGGAATTAACATCTTTAATGGCAAGAGAGACACGATTAAAGCAAGGCCTTGATGAAGTAAGTGACCAATATGATTTTATCTTTATTGACTGCCCACCTTCACTAGGACAATTATCAATTAATGCTTTTACTGCATCTGACTCAATTCTGATTCCAGTTCAAAGTGAATATTATGCAATGGAAGGATTAAGTCAATTACTTAATACGATCCGTTTAGTTCAAAAACACTTTAATAAGGATCTTGATGTTGAAGGTATGCTGTTAACAATGCTAGATGCTCGGACAAATTTGGGTGCAGATGTTGTTAAAGAAGTTCAATCTTATTTCAGCAAAAAAGTTTATAAGACAATTATTCCTAGAATCACTAAGCTGGCAGAAGCTCCAAGTTATGGTCAAGCAATTACTGAATATGCACCGAGATCTCGTGGGGCAGAAGTTTATGATTCACTAGCAAAAGAGGTGTTAAAAGCTCATGGCAAGAAAGTCAAACGATGATAAAAAGAAGGGCTTAGGTAGAGGCTTGGGTAAGGGATTAGAAGCACTATTTGAAGATAGTCCTAAAATGAATGATGGTGAGGAAGTTAATGAACTTACCTTAACCGAAATTCGTCCTAACCCCTACCAACCTAGAAAAACTTTCGATGAAAAAAGCTTAAAAGAATTAGCCGAATCAATAAAAGAAAATGGTGTTTTCCAACCAATTATTGTACGAAAATCTGTCAACGGTTATGAAATCATTGCTGGTGAAAGACGTTTTCGTGCTTCTAAATTAGCAAATAAGACTACGATTCCTGCTATTATTCGTGATTTTGATGAAGCACAAATGATGGAAGTAGCAGTTCTAGAAAATTTGCAGCGTGAGGACCTTACGCCTTTAGAAGAAGCCCAAGCTTATGAAACTTTGCAAAAGAATCTTGGCTTAACTCAAGAAGAAGTTTCTAAACGTTTAGGAAAATCCCGTCCATATATTGCTAATTACTTACGCTTATTAACTTTACCCCAAAAAACAAAGCGTTTGCTTCAACATGGTGAACTTTCTATGGGACAGGCTAGAACACTTTTAGGATTAAAAAATAAAGATGAAATTGATGCACTAGCTAAAAAAGTTGTTAAAGAAGGAATAACAGTTCGTCAACTTGAAGCTTTAGTTAATCGTATTAATGAAAATAGCCTTTCACAACCAAAGCAAAAACGAATTAAGAAATCCGCATTTATTAGGGCTAGTGAAGATGAACTAAAAGGTAAATTTGGTACTAGCGTGAATATTACAGAAAATAAAAAGGGTAAGGGACATTTGGCAATCGATTTTTCTTCTGCGGAAGAATTAAACAGAATTTTGGATTTGCTAGGTGTTAATTTAGACAAATAATTTCCATATAACTATGTGAGGTGATTTTTCATGTATCATTTAGCTGATGTTGTACAAATGAAAAAACCACATGCATGTGGTGAAAATAAGTGGGAGATCTTGCGTCTAGGAGCAGATATCCGAATTAAGTGTATGGGATGTGGTCATATTGTAATGATGTCACGTGGTGATTTTAATAAACGATTGAAGAAACTCGTGACGATGGCCAATGACCCCAAAAATGAACAGCTGGAATACTATGTTCCAAAAGATAAAATTATCGTACCTCATTTTGATTAAGTAAAAATTAAGGAGAAGACAATGGCATTAACTGCTGGTATTGTTGGCTTACCAAATGTTGGTAAATCAACATTGTTTAACGCAATCACTAAAGCTGGAGCGGAAATGGCTAATTATCCATTTGCAACTATTGAACCCAACGTAGGAATGGTTGAAGTTCCGGACCAACGTTTAGCAAGAATTCAAGAATTAATTCCTGCTAAGAAGATCGTTCATACTACTTTTGAATTTACTGATATTGCCGGTTTGGTAAAGGGTGCTTCAAAGGGTGAAGGTTTAGGTAATAAATTCTTAGAAAATATTCGTCAAACTGATGCAATTGTGCATGTTGTACGTGCTTTTGATGATGACAATATCACTTCCGTTACTGGTAAAGTTGACCCAGAAGAAGATATTAATACGATTAATTTAGAATTAGCAATTGCCGATTTAGATGCCGTGAACCGTCGTATTGGAAAAGTACAAAAAGTTGCTCAACAAGGTGATAAAGAAGCAAAAGCTGAAATGGCTGTTTTAGAAAAATTAAAGCCAGTGCTTGAAGAAGGAAAAGCTGCACGTTCAATTGACTTTAATGACGATGAACAAAAGATAGTTAAGGGATTATTCTTACTAACTTCTAAACCAGTTATTTATGTAGCTAACATTGCCGAAGATTCAATGGCAGATCCAGAAAGTGATAAGTACTTCCAAATCGTTAAAAAACACGCCGAAAGTGAAAATGCTGAGGCCTTAGGAATTTCTGCTGCTACTGAAGAAGAAATTGCAGCTATGGATGATGATGAGAGAAAAGAATTCTTAGAAATGGAAGGCGTAGAAGAGTCTGGATTGGATCGCTTGATCAAAGCTGCTTACCACATTCTTGGTTTAAGAACTTTCTTTACTGCGGGTGGCCCAGAAACACGTGCTTGGACTTTCCATCAGGGGATGAAAGCTCCACAAGTTGCTGGTGTTATTCACTCAGACTTTGAACGTGGTTTTATCCGGGCCGAAGTAGTTTCATTTGATGATTTGAATGAATTAGAAACTATGCAAAAAGTAAAAGAAGCTGGGAAATTACGTCTTGAAGGTAAAGATTATGTCGTCGAAGACGGTGATATTATTGAATTTAGATTCAATGTTTAGGAGTTTAGGCTTTTATGAGTGAAAATAAAAAGGATCAAAATCAAGCTGCTGAAGAAGTAAAAAATGATAAAGTTGAACAAGAAGAATTAAAAAAGCAATCAAAGCAGGCTGCACATGAAGAAGCAATCAAAAATACTGATCCCCAAGAATTGCGTAAACAATTAACTAATAAAAATTCAGATTATGTATTTAGATTGCAAAAGGCTTTACTTGAAAATGAAAATATTGCTAATGATCAAGTAGAGCCAGCAATTGATTCGATTTTACCTGAGATGGTTATTGCTCAACAAAAAGGAATTCCTGCTAGCACACTTTATAAGATGTCGCCAACGGAAAAAGCAATTGAGTTAACTCATCCTAAACCTAAGGTAGTTACTCAAAAGTTTGGTTTGCAAGTAATAGACAACATTCTTTTATACTTGGCATTATTTGCCGGCTTGTATGGTTTTGTCCAACTTGTTTCAAAAACACCTAGTGGTGCTGAATTAGGAGTAGTAACTTTATTAGTTTTAGTTGTTGGTTTAGGTTACATGATGGCATATTATAATCGCTGGATTGTTACACCAAAAGATAAAAGAATGGGAACTGGTAAAATGATTTTAATTGGAGTTGCGATTCTGATTATAATGTTCCTTTGGGTAACTGCCACAAGTATGCCAGGACTAAGAAGCCTTAATCCACCGCTTAATCCATGGGTAGAGATAGTGATAGCAGTAATTGCCTTTGGAGTACGCTATTACTTGAGACGTAAATATAATATTATTGATCCAGTAAGACAAGCTCGTCTCCAACAACAAAATAAAAAGTAATATTGATAATGATATTTAATTAAAAGTAGTTTAAAATAACAATTAAAAGCTTTTATCTTGAAATAGACTGACGCTTCGGCGTCTTTTTATTTTAGATTCAATTAATAAGGGGAGAAATTAATGATTTCTACATTACGAAAATCGATTCGACAATACAAAGGCTTGTCAATTGCAGCTCCCATTCTGGTTTCTGGTGAAGTTATCGTTGAAATGCTGATTCCATATTTGGTAGGTATTTTAATTGACCAAGGAATTATGAAGGGAGATATGAATGCCATTGTTAAATGGGGAATAATCCTCTTTTGCCTTACTATTTTTGCGGTGGCATGCGGTATTGGAAGTAGTTATAGTGCTACTCATGCAGCGGCTGGTTTTGCAGCTAATTTAAGACAAGATATGTTTGATAACATTCAAGAATTTTCTTTTTCTAACATTGATAAATTCTCAAGTTCAAGTTTAGTTACACGTTTAACTACTGATGTAACAAATGTGCAAATGGCATATCAAATGATTATTAGATTTGCTGTTCGAGCACCAATGATGTTAGTTGTGGCTATCGTAATGTCAGTCATTATTAGTCCGCGCTTATCACTGATTTTTGTAGTTATCGCACCTATTTTTGCGATTATCTTAGCCTTATTAATTAGAAGTGCTTATCCATACTTCCCTAAAATTTTTAAGGGATATGACAAATTAAATCAGGATGTCAGAGAAAATGTGCGTGGTATTCGTGAAGTAAAGACTTACGTTCAAGAAAAACCACAAATTGAAAATTTTGAGAAGTCTACTGGATTAATTTACAAATTATTCTCAACTGCCCAAAAAATCATGTCGCTTAATGCAGTAACCGTTATGGTAGTTTTAAATGTATCTACCTTAGCTATTGCTTGGTTTGGTGCTAAGGAAATAATTGGTCATACTTTACAAACTGGTCAATTAGTTTCGATGTTTACTTATTCAAATTCAATTTTATTCGCTTTGAATATGATTGCTATGATTATTACCCAGTTAGTTATTTCTGGAGCAAGTGGACAAAGAATTACTAAAGTTCTTCAAGAAAAACCCACAATTACTAATCCTAAGAATCCAATTGAAGAAATTGAAAACGGTGAAATCAACTTTAAGAATGTTGATTTTAAATATGCACCTGATGATAAAAATTTTGCTTTAAAAGATATTAATTTGCATATTAAGTCTGGTGAGACAATTGGAATTATTGGTGAAACCGGATCATCTAAATCAACTTTAGTTTCTTTGATTCCACGCTTATATGATGCAACTTCTGGTGAAGTGGAAGTCGCCGGCCATAATGTAAAAGATTACGATTTAAATGTTCTTCGTGACAAAGTAGCGATGGTCCTGCAAAAGAATGTGCTTTTTACAGGTACCATTAAAGAAAACTTGATGTGGGGTAATGAACACGCAACTGATGAAGAAATAGTGCGTGCAGCTAAAATTGCTCATGCTGATGGATTTATTAGAGAACTACCAGATGGTTATGAGACGCAAATTACTCAAGGCGGAAATAATGTTTCTGGTGGACAAAAGCAACGTTTAACAATTGCTCGGGCCTTATTAAAGAATCCGAAAATTTTGATTCTTGATGATTCTATGTCTGCTGTTGATACTAGTACTGAACGTGAAATTCGTCATGCTTTGGTCAATGATATGCCTAATACGACAAAAATCATTATTTCTCAACGTATTGTTTCTATTAAAGATGCAGATCATATCATCGTCATGGATAAAGGTCGAATTCAAGCAATTGGTACTAATGATGAATTAATGAAGACAAATGAACTTTATAGTTCAATTGCAAAATTCCAAGAAGAAAAGTAGGTGAATTAGTTTTGGATCAAGCAAAAGAGAAACCTCAATTAAAGGGTAAAAGAGGTAAAGTTTTAGGTCGTTTATTAAAATTAGTTTTTACTACTAGTCCTTGGATGCTAGTTGTCTCTATTATTGGAATAATTTTATCAGCAGCAGCTAGTGTTATTGGTTCATTATTTATTGAAAAATTAATTGATACCTATATCACTCCTCTGCTCCATGAAAAAGCACCTAATTATCAACCTCTACTTTATGCAATTTGTGTAATGTTAGGAATCTTTATTATTGGTTGGATTGCTAACTATTTGTTTACTGTTTTAATGGCAATTTTGGCACAAAAAGTTCAGTATAACGTACGTAATAAGATGTTTACCCACATGGAATCTTTGCCAATCCCTTATTTTGATCAAAATGAATATGGGGATATCATGAGTAGATATACTAACGATATTGATACTCTTCAACAAATGATTTCGCAGTCAATTCCTCAATTTATGAATTCGCTGTTAACCTTAGTATTTGTGGTTGTAGCAATGTTTACATTGAGCTGGCAATTGACAATTTTGTCCTTCTTCATCTTTGCCTTATCCTTTGGTGTAGTTAGATTCTTAACTATAAGATCTAGCCGTTACTTTAAAATCCAACAGGAAAAGATGGGTGAGTTAAATGGTTATGATGAAGAAATGCTTAATGGTCTAAAGGTAATTAAGATTTTTTCTCATGAACCTGAAGCAAAGGAAGGTTTTCAAAAGTATAACGATCAGTTGCGAATTGCTTCTGGTAATGCGAATGCGTATGCTAATGTGCTATTTCCAATTATGGGGAGCATCGGAAACTTACTTTATGTCTTAGTCGCTTTTGTAGGTGGTGCTGCAGCAATTAATGGTTGGGCTCCACTTACTCTAGGAGCAATTGCATCTTTCTTACAATTATCAAGACAATTTAGTATGCCTATTTCCCAGATATCGCAACAACTAAACTCAATAGTGATGGCTTTGGCGGGTGCAGATCGAATCTTTGAATTAGAAGATGAGCCTTCAGAAGTTGATAATGGTGATGTAACTATTTGGCGTAATCCAGATAAGAAACATGAGTTTGATTGGGTGGTTCCAGAAAAGGATGGTCAAAATAAAAAGGTACCTATTAAGGGACATATTATTTTTGATCACGTAAACTTCTCATATGTACCAGGACATCAAATTTTATATGACATCAATATTAATGCCAAACCAGGAATGAAAGTGGCTTTAGTTGGTGAAACAGGTGCTGGAAAAACTACTATTTCCAATATGTTGAACCGATTTTATCAAATTCAATCAGGTAAAATCACTTATGACGGGGTACCAATTTCACAAATCAAATTAGATGATTTACGTCATTCTTTATCAATTGTTTTACAAGAAACACACCTATTCAGTGGAACAATTAAAGATAATATTCGATTTAGTAAACCTGATGCCACTGATGAAGAAGTACGTGAAGCAGCTCGATTATCTCGAGCCGCAGAATTTATTGAAAATCTTGCTGATGGTTATGATACTGTCATTGATGGCGATGGTGGCGATTTATCACAAGGACAAATGCAATTAATTAGTATTGCACGTGCGATGCTCGCTGATGAACCAGTAATGATTTTAGATGAAGCGACTTCAAGTATTGATACTAGAACTGAAAGAATGGTTCAAGAGGGTATGGATAACTTGTTAAAAGGGCGTACAAGTTTTGTTATTGCCCACCGTTTATCAACGATTGTAAACTCTGATTTAATCCTTGTACTTGATCATGGTCATATTATTGAACGTGGTTCTCATGAAGAATTACTTAAAGAAAAGGGTTATTACTACGAGCTATATACTGGCAAAAAAGAATTACAATAATTAAAAGCACTAAACTCAAAAAAGTTTAGTGCTTTTTTATGACTTTATTAAGGATCGAGTTATAAGTAAAACTTTTATATAAATAAGGGTAAAATAGTTCTAAATATAAAATGTATAATATAAAGTGTAAAAAATAAAAAATACAGGAGAGGAATTCTCTATGAAAGTCTTAGTTGTTGATGACGATAAAGAAATCGTTGAACTTTTAAATATTTATCTTAAAAATGAAGGTTATGAACCAGTAAGTGCATATTCAGGTAAAGAAGCTTTAACTAAATTATCTACTAATCCTGATATTGCATGTATGATTTTGGATATTATGATGCCTCAAATGTCAGGAATTGATGTAATTAAGGAAGTCAGAAAAGATTCAGAAATTCCTATTTTAGTTGTATCGGCTAAATCAGGAGATATGGATAAAATTCAAGGCTTAATTACTGGTGCAGATGACTATGTGGTAAAACCATTCAACCCATTAGAAGTAATGGCTCGTGTGCGTTCATTACTTCGTCGTAGTCAAAAAGAAGTTAAGAGCGATGAACCAGATATTTTAGAAGTAGGTCCTTTGGTTATTAATAAGGATTCTCACGAAGTAAAAACGGTAGACGGTACACCAATTCAATTAACTGCGTTAGAATTTGGCATTCTCTATATGCTTGCCAGTCATCCTAATCGAGTATTTTCAGCAGATGAGATCTTTGAACGTGTTTGGCAACAAGAGTCAGTTGTATCTGCAAAAACCGTTATGGTTCATGTGTCTCATTTAAGAGATAAAATCCAAAAAGCTACAAATGGTGAAGAAGTTATTCAAACCGTTTGGGGCGTAGGGTACAAAATAGAAGCCTAAGAAAGCTATGAAAAAACAAAAGGTTAAATTAACTGGTCGTGAAAAAAGCGAATTATTTGGTGAAGCGTTAGTAACGATAGTATTATTACTTCTTTTAAATTTATCAATAGTAATTTTACTTAATTTAGCTGTGATGAATGATCCTCACTTAGAAAATAATATTTTCTTTCTCAAAAAAAATATTACCTTATGGAATGGATCACATCTTTGGTCCTGGCAACGTGGGTTTATAGTAATTTTAATTATTTTTGATGTGATTATTCTTTGGTGGCGTTTGATTAGACGTTATCACCAAATGCAATTACGTCATGTAATTGATGAATTGCATTATATTGCCGATGGACATCTAGATCACCGAATTCCTTTTACTGTAAAAACAGATTTACAAAAGGTTATTGATTCGATTAATGCTCTGGTAGAGAGTACTGTAGCCGCAATGGAAGAAGAACGACAAATTGAAAAATCAAAAGATGATTTGATTACTAATGTGTCGCATGATATTCGTACACCGCTAACTTCAATCATTGGGTATCTTGGACTACTAAAATATCAAAATGATCTAAGCCAAGATAACAAAAAATATATTTCGATTGCCTATGATAAATCTTTGCAAATGAAGGCGCTAGCTGATGATTTATTTGAATATACTACCTTAAAATCTTCTAATAAGAGTAAGTTGGTTTTAGCACCTCTTCATATTAATTCAATGCTTGAACAAGTAGCGGCAGGCTTTGAACTAGAAGCAGAAAATAAGAATATTGAATTTAATGTAGAAACTAGGCCGCATGATTTAACAATTGAAGCGGATGCAAAGAAATTGGTTCGAGTTTTAAATAATTTAATTTCTAATGCTCTTAAGTATGGTAATGGGGCAAGTAGAATTAACTTAATTGCTAATAAAGTGAATAATCAGTATGTTGAATTACGTGTTGAAAATAATGGTGAAAAAATTCCTGAGGCTGCACTTAAGTCGATTTTTGAACGTTTCTATCGTGTAGAATCTTCACGGAATCTTCAAACTGGTGGCGCTGGTTTAGGATTAGCAATTTCCCAAAACATAGTTGAGTTACATGGGGGAACAATTACTTGTAAATCAGATGATAGTTGGACTAGTTTTATCATTCGATTGCCACTCAATTCTCCCCAGGAATAATAGCGTGTGCTATAATTTAGGCTGAATAGATTTGATTATAGGAGAAAAAATGACTGAATCTAGCATTTCATTAAATACTTGTATTTTAATTTTAAAGGAACATCACTTACTTAAATCTAGTGCTGTTCAAGACGCAGTACCCACAAAATTAGATTATATTTCTTATGATTCACGTGATATTAAGACTAATACGCTATTTTTCTGTAAGGGACAAGCTTTTAGACCAACTTATTTATCAATGGCTAAGGATAATGGAGCAGTATGTTATGTAGCTGAACAACCTTATCCTGAAGGTAAAGGAATGCATGCTTTAATTGTTAGAGATGTATCTAAGGCAATGGCCTTACTTTCTGCTGCCTTCTATGGCTTTCCGCAAGATGATTTATATGTTGTGGCGTTTACTGGTACCAAGGGGAAGACTACATCTGCTTACTTTTTAAAGGGGATGTTAGATGAAGTTAATGGGGGTCGAACAGCATTAATTTCATCAGTAGATGATGTTGTGGGACCTAAACCAGAAGACCGTTTTAAGTCGAGTTTAACCACACCGGAATCTCTTGATTTATTCCGTGACATGCGGACTGCCGTTGATAATGGCATGACTCACTTAGTAATGGAAGTATCTTCTCAAGCTTATAAAAAGAATCGTGTTTTTGGTTTAACTTATGATTTAGGTTTCTTTTTAAATATTACTCCAGATCATATTGGACCAAATGAACATCCTAATTTTGCAGATTATTTACACTGTAAATTACAATTAATGGTAAACTCGCGTAAATGTATTATTAATGCTATGACTGATCATTTCGACGACGTTTATGCGGCAGCTACTACTACGACTAACCCAGATAGTATTTATTTATTTGCAGATAATAAATTTGAAAATCCAAATTTAGATAAAACAATTGATTTCCGCTTTGAATCTATTGAGACTGACATGGCTGAAACTAAGTTTAAGCTTTTCTGTGAATCACCAATGGCTAAGAAATTACCAATCGCAGGTGAATATACTTTACAAATGATTGGTGATTTTAATGAAATCAATGGGACTGCTGCAATTATTGGAGCAGGTCTTGCAGGTGAGGATTATCAAGAAGCTGCCAAAGGAATTCGTCATGTCACAATTCCTGGTAGAATGGAGACTCTTCCTTCTGATAATCACGGTACAGTAGTGGTGGATTATGCTCATAATAAAGCCTCAATGATGGCATTAATGGGCTTTATGAAGAAAGAATTTAATAATCCAAAGATTATTGTTGTGGTTGGAGCACCAGGAGATAAAGGTGTATCTCGTCGTCCTGGATTTAGTGAAAGTTTAAGTGCTTATGCTGACAAGGCATTTTTAACGACTGATGATCCAGGCTTTGAAGATCCTAAAGATATTGCAGATGAAATTGATGCCGGTATTGATCATTCAAAAGTTGATGTAACGATTGAATTAGATCGTGAAAAGGCCATTCATGATGCAATTGCCATGGCTGGTAAAAATGACATTGTATTAATTTGTGGTAAGGGTGCTGATCCATATCAAAAGATTCGTGGTGTTGATACTCCTTATCCAACAGATATCAAAGTTGCTGAAAGAGTTATTAAAGAACTTGAAGGTAATAAAGATTAGTAAGGAATAATTATGAAGCATTTCTTCTCAATTATTGGTGGAATGGGAACAATTGCTACTGAAAGCTATGTTCGATTAATTAATCATCGTGTAAAAATTTCAAAAGATCAAGATTACTTAAATTATAGTTTAGTTAATGATGCACAGGTGCCAGATCGAACAGCTTATATTAAAGATCATTCTAAACCCAATTTCTTTTATGATTTAAAAGATGATATCGAGGGCCAAGATAAGTTGCATCCTGATTTTATGGTAATGGTCTGCAATACTGCCCACTATTTTTATGATGATTTGGCCGCATTAACTGATGTACCATTTTTACATATGATGCGTATTGCAGTGCATAACTTTGTTGATAATTATCCCAATGAAGAAAAAATTGGCTTAATTGCTACTGAAGGTTCAATCTATGATCATCTTTATGCAGATGAATTAGAAAAAGTAGGTAAACAAGTTGAATTAGGTGGTCCTGAAATTCAACCAATGGTAAATGAGTTAATCTATGACAATATTAAAGAAAAAGGTGTTGTAGATAAGAAACTTTACCATAAGATTTTGCAAACAATGCATGATAAGTATGGGTGCAATGTAGTTTTACTGGGCTGTACTGAATTATCGTTAGCTCAAGAAAAGGCTCCCGATCATCCTTATAATGTAATTGATCCTCAGTCAATAATTGCTGATGTTTCAATTGAACTCGCTTTAAAGATTCGCAATGGAATGGATCCTAAAGAAGCAACCAAAAAATATTTATATAAATAATAATTAAGAAGATTTGACTTAATGCGCAAATCTTCTTTTTTTGATTAAGAGTGACGAATTTTGAAGAAAAATGACTAAATTTGATTGCTTTTTAAAATGTAAGCGGTTATCATATTGATAGAGGTGGAAAGTGATGCTGACTGAAAAACGCCAACAGACAATTGCCGCTTATATTAAAGATAAAGACATTTGTCGAGTTGCAGAATTATGTAAGTTGACGAATTCATCGGAATCAACCATCCGACGAGATTTAATTGATTTGGAAGAGCGAGGCATGATCGTTAGAATACACGGTGGTGCCCGTTCACTTCAAAATTATTCTCGTGATGTAGAACAACAAGTAAGATTTAATTTAAATATTGATAAAAAGCGACAAATTGCTGCATATGCTGTAAAAAAAGTTAATCCTGACGAACATATTTTTTTAGATGCAGGGACAACTGTTTATGAGATGATACCTTTTTTGAAAGAAATTCCAAATTTACACATTATTACTAATGGTGTAGATACAGCATTAGCCTGTATTGAAGCAGGGATTTCAACGCAAATTCTAGGTGGAGAAATTAAACAGCAAACTAATGCGATAATTGGAGTAACAACTATTAAGCAAATGCAAAAAATGAATTTTTCAACTGCTTTTATTGGTGCGAATGGTCTTAATCGACAAGGTAAATTTACTACCCCTGATCCCAATGAAGCTGATGTAAAACAAACGGGAATTATTCAAGCTAAGAAAAGTTTTATTTTGATGGATGATTCCAAGATTGGTAATTCTAATTTTGCAAGTTTAGCTAATACAGAAAATGCAGTTTTGATTACTAATCAATTAACAAATGAGGAAAAACTTCAATTACCAGAGAAGTTACATTTTGAGGAGGCAATAGCATGATTTATACAGTTACAGTTAATCCGGCTTTGGATTATGTAATGCAATTAAAAGAAGTAAAATCCGGTGAAGTTAATCGAACAGATGATTGTCAATTTTTAGCCGGTGGAAAAGGAATTAACGTTTCACAAATTCTTAATCAACTTAGTGTAGATAATACTGCTTGGGGATTTGTCGGTGGTTTTACCGGTAAAGAATTAGTACGTCAATTAAATGTCAAAAAAATTGTTAGTGATTTTGTGACAATTAGTGATGATACTCGTGTAAATGTTAAGATTCATGCTCAAAAAGAAACTGAAATTAACGCAGCTGGACCAAAAATTGATGCGCAAGAAATCGCTGCGTTTAAAGCTCGTCTAGATGATTTAAATGCTGGTGATATTGTTGTTTTAAGTGGTAGTTTAGCTCCAAGTTTACCAACTGACTTTTACGAAGAATTATTACCAACCATTAAAGAAAATGGTGCAGAATTTGCTATTGATACTACTGGTCAAGCTTTATTAGACACTTTGAAGTATAAGCCTTTAGTTATTAAACCAAATCACCACGAATTAGCCGATTTATTTAACACTACTTTTGCCAATAAAGAAGAATTATTGGATGCAGCCAAAAAGTTAATGGATATGGGCGCTCAAAATGTAATGATTTCAATGGCAGGTGATGGTGGTTATTTAATCACTAAGGATCATATTTATCATGGCACAGCTGCTAAGGGAATCGCAGTTAACTCTGTAGGTGCTGGTGATTCAATGATTGCAGGCTTTGTGGGAACTTATTACAAGACGCAAGATCCTGTTGAAGCCTTTAGAGTAGGTATGGCTTGTGGTGGCGCTACTGCTTTTACTGAAGACATTGCGGTAAAGAGTCAAATTGATACTGTTTTACCGCAAATAAAAGTTGAAGAAGTACAATAGAAAGTTAATTATTTATCAAGAAAGGGAAAAAGATGAAAATTGAGGATCTTTTAAGTCCTGATTTAATGATTATGGACCTTAAAGCTACAACTCAAAAAGAAGCTATTAAAGAAATGGCTGATTTGGAAGTAGCTCAAGGGATTGTAAACAATGAAGATGAATTCATTAAATCAATCTGGGCTCGTGAAAATGAATCAACTACAGGAATTGGTGAAGGAATTGCAATGCCACACGCACGTAATAAGTATATTAACCGTGCTGCAGTTTTATTTGCAAAAAGTCCTAAGGGTATTGATTATAATGCTTTAGATGGGCAACCTGTTCACTTATTCTTTATGATTACTGCACCAGCTGGTGCTGATAATACTCACTTACAAGCATTGGCAAAATTATCTAGTTTATTGATTAATCCTGATGTTGTTAATGCTTTGAAAGCTGCTAAATCACCAGAGGAAGTTATCGACATCTTCAAATTAGCTGAAGCTGAAAAAGATGCGCAAGATAAAGCTGATGCTGAAGCTAGAAAAGCAGCTGCTGAAAAGAAAGATGATACACCTGCAGATAAAAAGAAGCCATTAATTGTTGGGGTTACTGCATGTATTAACGGGATTGCCCACACTTACATGGCTCAAGAAGCTTTAATTAAAGCTGGTAAAAAGATGGGGGTGGATGTCCGCATTGAAACTAATGGTTCTGAAGGTGTTAAAGATAAATTAACTCCTGAAGAAATTAAGGAAGCTAAAGGTGTTATCATTGCTTCTGATAAAAAAGTTGATATGCCACGTTTCAACGGTAAAGAAGTCGTAATGAAACCAGTTGTTGATGGTATTAATCACCCTAAGGAATTAATTGAAGATATCTTAGAAAATAAAGCACCTATTTATCATGCAGATAGCAGCGCTTCAAGTTCTGATGATGCTGGTAAAGAAAAACAGGGTGTTTGGGCAACGATTTACAAACATCTAATGAGTGGTATTAGCCACATGTTACCATTCATCATTGGGGGTGGTATCTTAATGGCCATTTCCTTCATTGTTGAAAACTACATGGCAGGTGGTGCTAAAAATCCCGCCTTTATTTTCTTAAACAATGCAGGTAACATGGCATTTGCCTTCATGGTTCCAGTTTTAGCTGCTTATATCGCTGAATCAATTGGTGATTTACCGGCCTTGATGCCTGGTTTTGTTGGTGGTTTCATGGCTACCGTTTATGGAGGAGCTTATGGTGGTACTTATACAGCTAGTGTAATGGGTGCTAAGACCGCTTCTCCATCAGGATTCTTAGGTGGACTTGCTGCTGGTTTCTTAGCAGGTTACATTATGGTCTTACTTAAGAAGATCTTTGCTAAGTTGCCAAAATCAGTTGAAGGTATGAAGCCAATGCTAATTTACCCAATCTTGGGATTATTGATTATTGCATTATTGATGTACTACATCATTAACCCAATTTTCTCAGGTATCAACTTAGCAATTACTCATTTCTTAAACAGTATGGGTACTGCTAACTTAGCAATCTTGACTACTGTACTTGCAGCCATGATGGCTATTGATATGGGTGGTCCTTTCAACAAGGCTGCATACGTATTTGCATCAGGTGCATTTGCTAACGATCCCAAATCTGTTACTGCTGCTATTTTAATGGCCGCCGTTATGGTAGGTGGGATGGTTCCACCATTTGCAACTGCTATTGGTACTGCCTTCTTTAAGAATAAGTACACTAAAGAAGAACGTCGTGCAGGTGTTTCAAACTGGGTATTAGGATTTTCATTCATTACTGAAGGTGCAATTCCATTTGCTGTAGCCGACCCTGGTCGTGTAATTCCTTCATGTATGATTGGTTCAGGTATTGCTGGTGCGTTGGTAGGAATCTGGCATGTTGGTGTTCCAGCACCTCACGGTGGATTCTGGGTATCACCACTTGCAACTAATATCTGGGGTTACTTCCTATCAGTTATTATCGGTTCGATTTTAGCTGGTGTGATTATGAGTCTTTGGAAGAAACCTGTCTCAGAAGATCCAGATGAATAAAAAGATAATTTTATTAAAAACGTACTTCTTTAGAAGTACGTTTTTTGTGTAGGAAACTAGGTTTTTAAGCACTTTTTTAGTATAGTGGAGGTAAGAAAAGCTGCAATTAGAAATTGAGGATATCAAATGATAAAATTAATTGCTACTGATATGGATGGTACGTGGTTAAAGGCAGATAAAACCTATGATCATGAACTATTTAAAAAAGATTTTAAGTTAATGCAGGATAATAATGTTAAATTTGTAATTGCTAGTGGCAACCAATATAAAAATATTTTTGCTCGTTTTCCTGAACAAGCTAGTGAACAAATGTATTTTATCGCTGAAAATGGTGCCTTGGTAGCACATGGACGCGATATTTTAAAAGTAGTAAGTTTGAGTAAGGAATTATATGAGCAAATTATAAAAATTACCCATGAATATTCTTATCCAGTAATTGTCTCAGGTGTAAAAAGTGCTTATATTTTAAAATCATCAGGATCAAAGTTTTATGATTCGATGAGTCGTTTTTATCGAAAAATAAAGATAGTTAATAATTGGGATGAGATTGATGATCAAATTTTCAAAGTTAGTTTGATTATTCCGGAAAAGGAAATGCCAGCGGTTTTAGTAGAACTTGAACAAAAGTATCCACAGGTTGGTTTTGTGGCTGGAGGATATGATTCAATTGATCTTTCAGCACCTGATGTTACCAAAGCCTTAGGATTAGAATTTTTAAGTAAAAAATTAAATATTGCACCGGCCGAAATGGTTGCTTTTGGTGATAGTGGTAATGATGTAGCTATGCTGAAATATGTTGGTAAGAGTTATGTCACTAGCACGGCTTTGCAAAGTGCCAAAGATGCTGCAGATACCGTAATTGGGTCTAGCCAAGACAGTAGTGTTCAAAAAGAAATTATAAAATTACTTGAAAAATAAGGATACATAAATTATAATGATCGGTTAATTATTTGGATTAACTGATCATTTTAATTTAAATCTAGAATTTATTTAAAGGAATTATGTAATGAATAAAAGTAGTAAAGTTAAGATTTATACTTTAATTGCCATTTTGGTAATTATTTTAACTGGTTGTTCAAAAACAAAAAAACAAAATGATAAGATTAGTATAGTTACTTCTACTAATATTTACTCTAATATTGCGGCTAATATTGTTGGTAAATACGGAAAAGCGACACCCATTATCAAGAATAGTGCGACAGATCCCCATGATTTTGAACCAACTACAGCAGATGCAAAAATTGTTGATCAAGCTGATATCGTAGTAGCCAATGGCTTAGGTTATGATAGCTGGATGAATAATTTGGCAAGTGCTTCTAATAAAAAGGTTGAACTTGTTGGTGAAAACCTAATGCATTTAAAAAAGGGTGATAATCCACATATTTGGTATGATTTAAACATGCCAGTAAAGTATGTTAGGTATCTTGAACGACAACTTATAAAAATTGATCCTAAACACAAAAACTATTATCAACAAAATGCGACCAACTATCTTGCTGAATTAGATAAAATTAAGTTAATTGTTCGTGGAATTAATGGAAAAAATAGTAAATCTGTTTTTGTAAGTGAACCAGTTTTTGATTATGCTTTAGAAGAAGCAAATTATAAAATTGGCGATCGTGATTTTGAAGAGGCAATAGAAAACGATACGGATCCAAGTCCAAGGGTTATTAATCAAATGACCACAGCGATTAAAAAGCGTAAAATTGCATTTTTTGTTAATAATGAACAAGCGACTAGTTCAACGGTAAATGGTTTTATTAAACAGGCAAAAGAAAAAGAAATTCCAATTTTAAATGTTAGAGAAACAATGCCTCCAAATATATCGTATTTACAATGGATGAGACAAAATTATACTAATTTGGCCAATGTAGCTAAAGAAAGTAGTTAATCTAACAAACGTAATGAAAGAGGTACGATTTGAAAGATATTTTAAATGTTAAAAATTTATCAATGAAATTTGATAATAAAGTGATTTTTAAAAATGTAAATTTTAAATTAAAAGAAGGATCAATGACGGCTCTTTTAGGTCCTAATGGTGCCGGAAAGACTACCCTAATCAGGATTTTAATGAATTTACTTGACCCAACTGAGGGAGTTTTTAAGTTTGATAAAGAAATTAGGTTAGGATATGTACCGCAATTTAGAAACATTGATGAAGATTATCCTTTATCAATTAAGGCTTTTGTTGGGTTAAATGCACCTACTATCAAAACAAAAAGAATTAAAGATCATATTAAACATGAGCTAGAAGAAACCAATCTTTTAGAAATTCAGAATACAAGAATGGGAAAAGCTTCTGGTGGCCAAAAGCAGCGCGCATATTTGGCACAAGCCTTATTAGATAACCCCAATATGATTATCCTTGATGAAGCAACGGCTAGCTTGGATCCACGTGCAAAAGAAGAATTAATGAATTTATTAAAGCATCTTAATGAGAAACATCAAATGACCGTGTTATTTGTGACTCATGATCTCCCTTTAGCAAAGAAATATATGAAAGAGTATTTATACTTAAATCATCAAACAGCTGAACAAGGGAAAATGCAAGACTTTAAGGGGGATTACGAATAATGTTTCAATTTGAATTTATGCGTTATGCCTTTTTAGCTTCAACCTTTATCGCAATTACTTGTGGTGTAGTAGGAATTTATGTGGTTTCACGTAACTTTAGTTTCTTGGCACATACTCTATCTGAAATCGGGTTTGCTGGAGCAGCCTTTGCGGTCTTTATGGGAATTGCGCCGCTTTGGGGGATGCTCTTATTCACCTTACTTGGCTCAGTTAGTGTAGGTGAATTAACAACCCGCAGTGATCAAAAGGAATCATCTATTAGTGCAATTTCAGCCTTATTTATTGGCTTAGGTGTCTTGTTTTTAGCTATTTCTGGCTCCAATAGTCGCTATGCTACCAACATTTTATTTGGAAGTATTATTGGGGTTGATCATACTGGAGTAGTACAATTAGTTGCCTTGTCGATAATTGTATTGTTACTTATTTTCTTAGTTCAACGTCCCTTAAATTTTGATTCTTTCGATCATATTGGTGCACAAGCTCATGGAGTAAAAAGTGGAGTTGTTGGGGTGATTTTTTTAGTTGCTTTAGCAATGTCAGTATCAATTGGATCGCAAATTGTTGGTTCTTTATTGGTATTTATTTTGTTAACCTTGCCAGCATCAACTGCTAAGTATTTAGGAAGAACAATTGGATCAATGATGATCTGGTCAATTGTAATTGCGTTAATCGGTGTTTGGGCCGGGCTTTATTTAGGCTTTTTGACCAATTGGCCAGTTACTTTCTTTATTGCAATTATTGAAGTTGCAATTTACTTAGGAACATATTTCTTTAATTTATTCCGTAATTCGTTTAATTAAAAATAAAAATGGAAAGAGTTTATTAGCTCTTTCCATTTTTTTATCTTTAATTCTTAATTTGGTCGATAAGTTTTTCAAATTCAGTTAAACGAGTTTCGAATGTAGCAAAAGCATCTTCTAAATAGTCAACTTTAGTCATATCAACGCCAGCCTTTTTCATAATTTCAGTTGGATAATCACTTGAACCAGACTTTAAGAAATTAATATATGCTTGGATTTGGTCTGGAGTACCGTGAACAATATTATTGGCTAAGGCAGTTGCTGCCGCAAAACCAGTAGCATATTGGTAAACATAAAAGTTATAGTAAAAATGAGGAATACGAGACCATTCTAAGGCGATCTCGCCACCAGGTTCAACACTATTGCCATAATAGCGTTGATTTAGTTGACCATAGAAATCATCTAAAACTTGAGCAGTTAATGGTTCACCTTTTGCATCTGTTTCATGGATAAATTGTTCAAATTCCGCGAATTGAGTTTGACGGAATAAAGTTCCTTTAAATGAGTCAAGATAGTGGTTTAAAATAAAAGCTCTAGTTTTAGGATCAGTTTCTTTATCTAAGAAATATTCAGTTAAAATATTTTCATTAGTAGTTGAGGCAATCTCTGCTACAAAAATTGGATAGTCACCATAAATAAAAGGTTGAGTATGACGTGTGTACCAAGAATGCACCGAGTGACCTGTTTCATGAACTAATGTAAATAAAGAATCCAGATTGTTTTCCCAATTTAATAGTTCATAAGGATCTGTATCGTAAGAACCGCCGGAATAAGCCCCAGTTACCTTATTTTGTGATTCAACTACATCAATTACCCGATTATTAAATATGTAGTCTACATGATTAAGGTAGTCTTCGCCTAAAGGACGCAAGGCCTGTCTTGCTTCTTTCTTAGCTTCTTCAAAAGTATAAGATAATGCTGGTTGACCTGTTAAAGGAACGTACATATCGTACATTTGTAAGTCTGATAAGTTTAAAATTTTCTTTCGTAAAGATACATAGCGGTGAAGTAAATCTAAGTGATTATTAACTACTTTAATTAAATTATCGTAAACAATAGTAGGAACATTATTTTTACTTAAAGCAGCTTCGCGTGCTGAATTATATTTATGCATTTTTGCATCAAAATTATGTTGCTTAGTTGTACCGGCTAAAGTAGAAGCTAGTGAATTTTCAAATTGACCATATGCTTCATACATAGTGGTAAAGGCATTTTTTCTAACATTGCGATCTTGGGATTGAATCAAAATAGAATAAAGCCCATCAGATAGTTGGACCATTTCCCCATTATTATCTTGGGTAAAACCAAATTGCATATCTGAATTGGTTAGGACATTAAAAGTATTAGCGGAACTTTCCAAAGCATTTTGCGCAGAAGCAATAATTTTTTCTTGTGCTGCAGGTAAAGTGTGAGGCCGCTTATTTGTGACCGTCTCTAAACGATGAGCATATTTTTTTAATCTAGGTTCATCTTTAATAAATTGGGTTAAAGTTTCGTCTGAAATACTCAAGATTTCTGGATCTACAAAAGCTGTTGCCGACGCAAAATCACCCAATAATGTCTGTGCTTTAGCAACATAGCCTAAATAATGACTATTACTTGTATCGACATCACTAGACATAGTGGCATAAACATAGACTTTTTCTAGTTTACGTTCAATATCTAAAATTTTTGTGATACCTTCATATAGATTCTTTCCTGATTGAACTAAATTTTCCTTTAATTGATTAAGCTTTGGAATCTCTATACTAACAGTTTGGTATTCTTTTTCCCAAGCTTCATCATTTTCAAACACTCGACTCAAATCCCATTTTAAATTTTGATCTACTTTATCTCTAGTTGGAAGTGTCATTAAAATCCTTCTCTCTTATATATTTGATTTTACTAATAATTATAATTAATAATTACTTGCTAAAAAATAAAAGTTTATTAATAATAGAATTCATGTGATTCAATAACAAAAAAGTGTGGTAAAAAGTAGTTAAGGAATAAAGAAGGGAAATTGGACTAATGAATCCTGAAAATCACCAGCAATCTTCTAACTCACACAAGTCATCACCAAAATTATCACGCAATAAATTTTTTGCCGCTGATCAAGATAAAGTCAAGAAAACGCATATTGGTGCTAAAATTGCCGGATTAATCGCTCTTTTAGTAGTTGGAATTAGTGTTGCATATGGAGCAGGGGCATACTTTAATGCAATTGAAAGTGTTCAACAAGCTTATCATGGTAATGGTCCAACTTCTAAGAAAATTTCTGAAAATAAACCAATTTCTATCTTGCTTTTGGGAGTTGATCAAGGAATTGAGGGACGACATGATCAAGGTAACTCTGATACAATGATTTTGATTACAATCAATCCTCAAAAAAAGAAAGCTACTATGACTTCCATTCCGCGTGATTTGTTAGTTGATGTTCTGGGTGATGGAAAAAATGGTGGAAAATATTATATGTCCCGTATTAATTCTGCCTATGAAGTAGGAGGATATCGTGCATCATCTAAAACCGTCTCTAAAGCATTTAACGTTCCTATTAACTATTATATGGAAGTGAATATGCATGCTCTAGAAAGTATGGTAGATGCTGTTGGTGGTGTAGACGTCAATGTTCCTTTTACTTTTACTTACCACACCCATTTTAAAAAGGGTAAAATGCACTTGAATGGTAAAGAGGCATTAGATTATGCACGTATGAGAAAAGACGATCCTCGAGGAGATTATGGGCGTCAAATGCGGCAAAGACAGATCATTAATCAAATAGTTAAGAAATCTATGTCTATTAATTCAGTAAGCAACTATCGTAAGATTTTAAGAGTTATTTCTAAATATGTGGAAACTAATTTAACCTTTAATGATATGATGTCAATTGCAATGAATTATCGTGGTGCGGCTTCAAATATTGAAAGTGGCTATGTTCATGGACATGATGCCACAATTGGTGGAGCCTCAATGCAAGTTGCATCAACTAAAGAATTACAACGCGTCTCTGATCTGAATCGAAGTAATTTAGATCTTCCTAAGAAAAAATTGCATAACGAAGAAACTCGACAAAATCGTTTACAAAAAGGGATTGATTGGAAGGATCCAGCGGAATTTACTAATTATATA
Organism: Lactobacillus rodentium; assembly: GCF_003423665.1. Taxonomy (GTDB): domain Bacteria; phylum Bacillota; class Bacilli; order Lactobacillales; family Lactobacillaceae; genus Lactobacillus; species Lactobacillus rodentium. Next base: position 24,837 of record NZ_BFBY01000001.1, read on the forward strand.
ATTTATGCTCAGCATTCCGATACAGAAGCATGGGATGGTACAAATTAATTGAATGAATAAAAATGACTTTTTAGGATTAGAAAGTCATTTTTTTATTGACAAAAATTTTAATATTGAGTTTACTTATTTTTAGTAAGAAAAAATCAAAAAATAGGTGATCGTAATGAGCAAATTACCAAAAAATGGAATAATATACTTTGGTACTATGGCATGTGGGCATGGATATATTGAAAGTAAGTTAATAGTAAAGTTATACCAAAAACATTATCCACTTGTTATACCTAATGATAATGAAATAAGTGAATGGATTAAAGAGTTGAATGTGAGACAATTCCCCAGCTTTGTAATCATGAAAAATGGACAACTTAAAGAAATTTTTGATGGATTTCTGGCTGAGTCACAAATTTTAACAATTGTTAAGTATTATTTTAGTGAGGAAGTGAATCATAATGGAAAAATTAGCTGATAAGTATCAAACCGCCGCTTTTGAACAAGTAGTAAAAATTGGCAAAACCTTTAGCAATTTAACAAGGATCAAGATACTATTTATGCTTGATCAAGGTCCAAAATCAGTAGAAGAACTTGCAAGCCAAATAAATATGAGTGTTGCCAATACTTCAAAAAACTTACAAATTTTAAAACAAGTAAACTTAGTAAAAGAAGAAAAACAAAAAAATTTTGTTATTTATCATCTTACTTCTAAAAAAGTAAATGAGTTATTATCGCTTCTAATTGATTTGAGTGAAGAATCTTTACCAAGTTTTACTGAATTAGAAGATAACTTAGTGGCTAAGACAGCAGATTTACCTCATGTTGATTCAAAAACTTTGTATGATAAATTATCTTCTAATGAAGCTTATGTGCTAGATTTACGCCCAAAAGATGAATTTGATAATGATCATTTACCTCAAGCTCATAATATTGACTATCACTATATTGATGAGCATCTCAATGAATTACCAAGTGATCAGGATATTATCGTTTATTGTCGTGGCCGTTTATGTGGCATTGCAAATGTAATTGGTCAACGTTTACAAGAGTTAGGACATAGGGTTTACACTTACAACCATACGGTTTCAGAGTGGAAAAAAGATATTCAATAGTAAAAAATTCTGATTTTAAGTCTAAGTGTTGACTTATTTTTAGTAAGTGATAATATAATTATATAAATTAATCAACGAAAACGTAGAATAGTTATTAAATAAAATAATTTAGGAGAAAGCAAATGAAAAAGTATGATGTAGCAGTTATTGGAGCAGGCCCTGGTGGAATGACTGCAGCATTATATGCTGCAAGGGCTAACCTTAAGGTAGCGATGATTGACCGCGGCGTTTATGGTGGTCAAATGAATAATACCGCTGAAGTAGAAAACTATCCTGGTTTCCCTTCAATTATGGGTCCTGAACTTGGTGAAAAAATGTACCAGAGTACGGTTAAGCAAAATGTTGAATTTGTCTATGGTGATGTAGCCGGACTCAAAATGGATGGTCATAAGCGTATTGTTCAAATGGAACCAGAAGATATTGAAGCGACGGTTGTAATCATTGCGACTGGATCAAATAATAAGAAGCTTGAAATACCTGGTGAAGAAGAATATAGTGGCCGCGGTGTTTCTTACTGTGCAGTATGTGATGGTGCCTTCTTCAAAGATGATAATGTCGTAGTTGTTGGTGGAGGAGATTCAGCTGTTTCTGAAGGACTTTACTTAGCAAATGTGACTGATGATGTAAATGTTATTCACCGTCGTGATCAATTAAGAGCTGAAAAAATTTTACAAGATCGTGCCTTTAAGAACGATAAGATGAACTTTACTTGGGATAGTGAAGTAAAAGAAATTATTGGCGATGGTCAAAAAATGACTGGTGTAAAAGTGCACAACAATAAGACTAATGAAGACAAGATTGTTGATGCAGCTGGGGCATTTATTTATATCGGAAATGAACCAAATACACAACCATTTAGAGACCTAGGTATTACTGACAAGGATGGTTGGGTAATTACTAATGACCGAATGGAAACATCAATTCCAGGGGTTTATGCAATTGGTGATGTACGTCAAAAAGAACTTCGTCAAATCATTACCGCAGTTGGTGATGGTGGCGTAGCTGGACAAAATGCATTTGAATATGTAGAAAGCTTAAAGGCTGAAGGAGTAAAATAATGGAAATTAAATATTGGTCAGATATTGCTTGCCCATTTTGTTACATTGGCTCTACTCGTATGAAGCGAGCAATGAAAGAAATTGGGATTTATGATAATACAAAATTAGAATTAAAGTCTTTTGAATTAAATCCAATGGAAGCAAAACATGCTCATCAAGGTGATTATATTAATCACTTTACTGGAGGAAATCCTGCAATGGCAGATCAAGCTAAGCAACAAATGGCTTATATTAGCCAAATGGCTGCCGGTGAAGGCTTGGAATTTCATTTGGATAAAGTTGTGCCAACCAACACAATGGATGCTCACCGTTTGATTAAGTTAGCTGAAAGTAAGAATAATCCAGAGCTAACAGAACGTGTAATTAATCGTTTTTATAAGGTTTACTTTACTGATGGTGAGTCAATTGCTGATCGTAAAGTGTTGCTAAAAGCTGCAGTCGAAGCTGGTTTAGATCAAGCAGAGGTAACTGAACTCTTAGATAGTGATAAATACGAAAATGAAGTTAGATTAGATGAAATAGAAGCTCACCAATCTGGTGTACAAGGAGCACCGTTCTTTGTCATTAACAATAAATATGCAATAAGTGGTGCTCAACCATATGAAGTTTTCTTAGAAGCTTTAAAAAAGGTACAAGCTGAAGAAGCAGCATCATAATTTAAGGAGGATGAGTAGTCATGAAAAAAGAAGAAAAGGTAATTAAAGAAAATAAGACTCCAAAATTTCATATTGTCGAAACTGATTCAAGTATTAGTGCAGGAATTTGTGGTCCTGATGGCTGTGTACTTGATTGGGGTAAAGCAACTGATAAGTAAATAAAGCAAAAAGAAGAAGCGATAGATTAAAAAATCTATCGCTTCTTCTTTTGTGATATCTGTTGACATAATCATCTTAGTTCAAAACTTCTTAAAGTCAACTAAAGAATATTTAATTAGAATCTATCCTAGTACTTCAACTGTAGCGTATAAAATTCCAGCAGCAGGAACTTGATTGTTTGGCATAGCAACGTCTAACTGACGAGGGTTACTTGCAGCAAAACTACCAGTATCATTAACTACTTTATACCATACTGTACCATCAGATAATGTAATTTTTAATCTTGTCCCTTTTGGAAAAATAGATAGGTTGGCTGCTACACCACCATAACCCATGTTTGAACCCATTGCGGCAGGATCATAAAAGGAAAGCTTAAATGTTCCCTTATTAGTGGAAGTAGTAGCAGTAGTAGTTTGGCTTGTAGGAGCTTGAGAAACTGTTACTTGTTTTTGCTCCTGTACTTTCTTTGCCGCTTCTTGAGCAGCTTGTTGCGTCATTCGCTTTTCTTCAGCTTGAATTTGTTTTAATTTTTGATTATTATAATTAATTTTTTGTTGGTCCTGAAATCTTTGTAACATGATTTGAGGCTTAAGAGTTTCCCTAACTAAATTCATGGACACAATATTATCATTAGAATTTTTTATAGTAGCATCAGCGTTTTTACTAGTGAAATTTACTAATAATAAGACTAAGCCAATTAAACTCATCCAAAATTTACGCATATAAAAATTCAAACTCCTCGAAAAATAAGTAAAATAATTAAGAAAATGCTGTAGTTAATGAATAAAACTGTTATTCTTTAACTAAATCAATAATTCATCTAAATTATAAAGACTGCTTATTGCAGAGACTAAACATACAATTTACAAAATGATTTTAGAATGTAATATAGTAATTTCTTTGTAATAAAAAATAAGATAAACAGAGGGCATAATATGAACAAAGCGAAGTATTTTCCGGTAGTTTATGGAGTTTTATCAGCAATTATTGGCTTTTTAGCTGTTTTAATCATTTGTCATCGTCTGCGTTTACAACTAAGTATCGCAATAATATTTAGTAGCTTATTTGCAATATTTTTCTTTGTACTTTCGTATTTTAGAGCACATGCTTCACTTGAAATTAAAAGGATAACAGCTAAATATCATTTAAGTGCAAGTGATTTGGCAAAGATAACTGGAATGAAAGAGACGGACTTTCCCTTTGTAAATGGAAAATTACAACTAATTTTGCCGAAACGAAAATGGCCGGAATTATTAACAAAGTTACAAGAATTTGAACAAAATAAAACTAAAAATTAAAAGGATTAAGAAGAAAAATGAGTTTATTAACGGTTAAGAATCTAAGTCAGTCTTTTATTGATAAGACTTTGTATCAAGATGCCTCTTTTGTGCTCAATAAAGAAGATCACATGGGTGTAACTGGTCAAAATGGTGTGGGGAAGTCTACTTTGATCAAAATTTTAACTGGTGAAGTTATTCAAGATGAAGGAACAGTTAAATGGCAAAATAAATTAAACGTCGGTTATTTAGATCAGTATGCGCAGCTTGAACCGGGAATGACATTAAAAGAATTTTTACAGACTGCTTTTGAAGATCTTTTTATTCAAGAGTCAAAATTAAATGACTTATATACCCAATATGGGGAAAAGGGTGAACAAAGTTTATTAGATAAGGCTGGAAAAATTCAAACTTTCCTGGAGGAACAAGGATTTTATGATATTGATACTAAGATTGATCAAGTGGCGTCCGGCTTAGGTTTACTTGAATTGGGATATGATCATGACGTATCAAAAATGTCTGGTGGACAAAGATCTAAATTAATTTTGGCCAAGTTGCTCTTACAGAATCCAGACGTTTTAGTACTTGATGAACCAACTAACTATTTAGATGTAGGACATATTGATTGGTTAGTAGATTATCTTAATGATTTTGATGGTGCCTTTATTGTAGTTTCACATGATTATAATTTTCTTGGTCGAATTACTAACTGCATCATTGATATCGATTTTGGTACGATTACTCGCTATACTGGTGATTTAAAACATGCACTTCGTCAAAAAGAAGCAGATCGAGAAAGTTATCTTAAGGCTTATGCGAATCAGCAACGCAAAATAAAAAAGACCGAAGCTTATATTCGTAAAAATAAGGCCGGCTCGCGCTCAAAGAGTGCGAAGTCACGGGAAAAACAACTTTCAAAGATGGAGATCTTGACTCCACCGCAAAATAATAAACGTGCCCATGTTCAGTTCCCGTATGTAGCTACTGCTTCGAATCTTTTATTACAAACTCAAAATTTGGTAATTGGCTATGATGAGGCCTTAGTTAATGCTGCTTTTAATTTCTCTGTAGGTAATGGAGAAAAAGTGGCTGTCACTGGTTTTAATGGAATTGGGAAAACTACTTTATTAAAAACTTTGTTAGGCCAGCTTAGCCCAATAAAGGGAAGCTTTGATTTGTCTACTACTGCAAAACTAGCTTACTTTAAGCAAGATTTATCTTGGCCTAATAAAAATATGACGCCCTTACAATACTTGCAAGAAGAATATCCCCGTCTCAAGCCCAAGGAATTACGTCAAGCGTTGGCAAGAATGGGCCTGACCGCACAGCAGGCAATGAGTTCACTAAAAGAGTTATCTGGTGGAGAACAGGAAAAAGTTAAATTGGCCCAAATGAGTTTTGAACCGGCCAATTTGCTTTTTCTAGATGAGCCAACTAATCACTTAGATGTGGCAACTAAAGACGCATTGCGTAAAGCCATAGTTGAATTTGAGGGTGGTGTGATAATTGTAAGTCATGAGAGAGACTTTTTTGAAGGCGATTGGGTAGACAAAACAATAGATATTGAAACCATGAAATAGAAGGGATCATGGAAAGGAAAGCTAATGCAAAAAAAGGTGATAGATTCTACTTATGCAGCTGAAGTACTTGATACTTGTTTAAAAGCAGGTAGATTAATGATTCAAGGTGGAAGTGAAATGTATCGAGTTGAAGATACTATGCTTCGAATTGCAAGAAATGCGGGTATTGAAGGAAGCCGTTGTTTTACGACTCCAACCGGTATTTTTATGAGTTTGGGCCCACATTCTTATACTCAAATCACACAAATAAAAAAACGTGATATTAATTTAGAATTGGTAGATCGAGTCAATGCATTATCTCGAGAATTTGCAGAAAAAAGAATTAGTTTAAATGAGTTAAAAACAAAACTTATTGAACTTTCTAACAATACTCCTAATTATCCAATTTGGTTACAAATTTTTGGGGCAGTTATCTTGAGTTGTACCTTAATGGTTCTATTTATGGCAAATTATGATTGGCGCGATTTTCCTGCTGCTGCTTTAGTTGGTGGAGTTGGTTATGGCGTATTTTTGGCCATAAAAAAATATACTAAGATACGATTTCTAGCTGAATTTATTACTGCTATGTTAATGGGATTTATTACAATTTTTCTTTGTAAAATTTTTCCCAAACTACTAGTTGATAATATTTTAATTGGGGCTTTAATGACTTTGGTACCAGGAGTAGCTTTTACTAATGCTTTAAGAGATCTTTTTGGTGGAGATATTTTATCTGGAATTGCTCGTGGAATTGAGGCCTTATTTACCGCCATTGCACTAGGAGGCGGTATTGGTATTGCAATGAAGATTTTAGGAGGTTAGAATGCCATATTGGTTAGAAATACTTATTAATTTCTCTTTTGCTTGGATTGCATCAGTAGGTTTTGCTTTAATTATTAATGTGCCGCACCGAGCATTAATCTTATGTGGCTTGAGTGGAGCAGCAGGCTGGATGGTCTATTGGTGGGATATTCAATTACACTTTGGCCGTTTAGCCTCAAACTTGCTTGGAACATTAATTGTAGGCATTTTGGGAATTATTTTTGCACGGATAAAAAAGTGTCCAGTAACTGTATTTAATATTCCTGGAATTGTTCCCTTAGTGCCCGGTGTGCCAGCTTATCAAGCAGTACGGGCAATGGTAGAGGGTCATATGAATAAGGCTGAAGATTTAATCATGAAAATTGCAATAGTTGCTATTGCAATAGCAATGGGATTTATGCTGGCTCAGATGGTGGGAGAAGTAATTATTCGCATCCATAGAAATAGAAAAAGTAGAAAAAATTTGTTATAATAGTAATGCGACGAGTCGAGGAAAACGCGAAGTGCGTTCTTTGACTGAAGACACCTTAACTTAAATGTTAAAACACGGGAAGTGTTGGTGTTGGGCTACTTCGGCTGTGAAACGAAGACCCTGAGATGAATTACTTATTCATTTTCTTCATTAGCCAGCTCTATGGAGCTGGCTTTTTTTATTTAAAATATTTGCATGTAAATGAAATATTAGTTATCTTATTTAGTGATTATATATTTCATTAATGAAGGTTTTAAATTTTGAAGATTAAGCAAGAAAATATAATAAAGAAAATTGAAGAACAAGATTATTTACAAGATCTTGAAACTATAAAATATAGTGAGTTAAACAAGACGAAAATAAAAGGCTTCACCGAAAAAATGATTAAAGAAGTAATACAAGCTGCAAAACATGATTCTTTAATTCAAACTCAGCTCGCAGTTGCTGGTCAACGTCCTGTAACATTTGCATTAGAAAGTAACATTATTAATTTACCTTTTGCTAACTACAAAAAAATAAGTAATTTTGGTAATGATGATGAAGATTATGAAGTAAATGTTTACTTTGAAACCATTTCTGAATATGTCAATGTATCAGGGTTTAGAATCGATATTTTAGGTTCTGTGAGTGAAATTGAAGCAGATCCTTCAAAATATAGTGAGTTATTAGCAGAAAATATTAGTGAAAAACTTAAAGTTGTTAGAAGCTATGAAAAACCAACAACTAAGGCAAAATCTACTAAAAAGTAAAAAAACAGACTACACATAGTGTAGTCTGTTTTTTTACTTGATTTCGTTCATATGAGTAATGGCATGTTTATTAGCATAGAAAAAGAAATCATCACCATCTGCATTTTCAACTAATCCTTGTTTAATAATGGGATCGATATCATCTATAGTTTGTGAGTATTTATTTTCAAGTCCTAAACTTAATAATCCCTTATTTAAACTATATTTGACATAGTTGATTACGATGTCACTCCATCCTGTATCTTGATAAAGTAAGTTAATATGTTTAACTTCATTTTCCATGGCAGTATTAAGTAAGTTATCTACCCAAATTTTAACCTCTTTTTGCTTATTTGGTGATAAGGTATTAAAACGGTCTCTAAACTTAATACCTGAGTACATTCCACTAAAAGAGGTAACACGTAGTGCATCTTTAGTTAGCTCAGCAGTACGTGGTAAATGACCTTGTCCAAAGAGATATAGAGGTGCAAAAAATGCTGAATGATACAAGCCTGAGTTAATTAAAGTCATTAAAGCAAGACGTTGAAGAGCATCTCCAGATTCATAAATGGAATTCAAATGATAGTTTTTGTCTTGTAAATACTCATTATTAACAGCCCAATCAAAGATCTCTTTTCGGTCAGAACCTCTAGTGAGTTCTTCAATAATATAGCTATAAGCTCGATTATTAAGAGATTCAAGGTACTGAAATGCATTAAAAACAGCCGTTTCTTTTGGCGTAGTAGCTACTTCTTGTACTGATCTAACACCTTTTTCCATTTGTAACGATGAGGTTAGTGAAAGCGAAGCAAAACTGTGAAGTAATGCATCTTGTTGTACCTTTGGTAATTGTAAAAATTCTTTAGTATCTTTTCGTATTGGAACTCTGCGTGATTCATAAATGATATCGTTTAAACGCGACCATGCAGAATTATCAACAACAGTCTGTTTACCAGACTTCCAATCAAACGGTTTAAAATAAATGTTAGTCATTGTTATTGCCTATAATCACTTAAAAAACTAATATTTCCTATTTCATTAGGACGGTTAACTTTTTTAACATCATTACCTGAATTGCTGGTATTTTGGGATAGATTATTAATAATTTGTTTTACATTTTTAACATCTGTCGAGTTACCACTTAATTCAAGCAAATACAAAATTGGAATGTTGAGAGTTGCTGAGATTTTTTTTGCAGTTTGAGCGAATAAATCGTTAAAGTTACGATTACCACAGCCAATTAGGCCAATTAGATTTTTTTTATTGTCTTTATATGTTATGAAATCAACTACAGAATCCATCATAAAATCCTGATAAGAGGGGAGCACTAAAATATATTTTTCTCCCATTTGATATTCTGGTTTCATATCATCAATTTTATGGGCAACTAGACCAGTTTTATTGATAAACTGTTCAGTTTGCCCCGTTATTGTATAATAAGCTATTGCAACCATATTTACATGCCTAACTAAATAATAAAACATTAAACTGACATCTTTATTTTGATGTTGTTTTTTTAAAATGTCAAATTAATATATTAAATATAAAAGTAGCTTAACTTGTCGTCATACCGTATACTTATTTTAAAGGATAGGAGGTAATTATTGTGACTATTGGTTGGAATATTTTAGGAATTTTGGCTTGGTTAATTATTATTCTTTATTTAGTATTTATTATTCAAAATATCCGCAAACGTCATTTGTTAATGATTGTGCGTGATCGTAAAAGATTTACATGGACGACTACAATTATTGACACGATAGAAATTGTTATCTTTTTTATCGCAACAATTTTTATGGTAATGTTAACCTTCTTTACTAAACCAGATTTAGAAAATAAGAATATTATTTCGAGCAAGGTTGAATATGAACCGTTAATTATGAGTACTGATAATAAACAATCATATTATGTGGTAGCAAGCTCTAATAGTAAATCAGCTCCTCGACAAAATTATAAGTTTTATAGTAATAAAGAACGAATTATGGTAAGCAATAATTATGCTTCAATTTCTGATGGTAAAGACCCAATGTCTGTAGAAGCAGCAGCTATTCCATATGTTAAAAAAGATCTAGAAAAGGCTGATAAGCAATATCAGAATGCCTATGTAGCAATTTACACAGCTACTTATAAAAAGAACTGGTATAACGGAATTAGTCTTCATTCAGGGAAAATGGCGACAAGATATTATTTAATTAGAATTCCTGATCAAACTTTTGTTAAACGAATTAAAGACTAAAAAGCGGTGAGACATTGTCTCACCGCTTTTATTTATCAGAATTATTAAGTTTTTTTGCTTTTGATTTATCAACCAATTGAAGTGCATACCCATAAACAAAAGCCATAATTAGGGTAGCAGTTAGATAGTCCATAACATTTCCTGAATAAAAGGCTGCCGTTAGAATAAAACCTAGGGCTATTAAAATTATCGTATTGATAAACTGACGATTTGCCTTTGATTTAAACCAAGAATAAATAAGATAGAATAATTCGTAAATATAGATACCTAGGAATAACAGTACTCCAATTATTCCAGTTGAATAATATTGAGCAAGAAAATCACGCTCTAGTGGGAAAATATTGTTTTCTCTGATATATGAAATTCCTAAAAATTTATCATATTTATTATGATTATTAGCCACCACTTTATTTAACATTTTTATTTCTAAATGCCGGTAATTAAGGCGTTCATCAACTGGACTTTTCATAATTTCTAGCCAAAAGTCAGGATCATATTTGTAAGAATAACCTTTTAATACAAATCCTTTTTTTAAAGAATAAGCATAATAATGTTTTTTAATAAAACGTTTTAATACTTTTTCTCTCTTAGCTCCGCTATACTTCTTTAGATCTTTTTTCAAAATATCATCGGATTTTTTGATATTAGCCTTTTTACCTCTGTTGTCGGCCACTCCGATATCGTAAGTATTTCGTCTAAACATTGGACTATGTGGAACGATTAGGCTAGAACCTAAAATGACAAGCACAAGAGTTAATAGAAATTTTTTGTTCACTTTAATATTTTTCAAAATAAATAAGTGAACTAAGTAGAAAATAAAAAATACAATAAAGTCAATAAATAAACCGTAGGCTCCAACCTTGGTTCCTAGCATTAACATAGCTAGTGATTGAGCAACTACAAGAATAATATTGAGGGCCTTAAAATCTTTATAAAGAAAATAAAGCATAAGCGGCATTAAGAAAAATAAAATTGCCGATATAGTATTTGCTAAATAAAAGAAACCTTTAGATGCAAGTTCAAAATAGGCATAATTATTAGAGGTAAACCATGCAAAGATATTAGCATGAATCCATCTTACGCCATAAGACCCATAGGCAGTTAAAGAGTGTACAAATAGGTTTGTTAGTATAATAGTTAATGAAAAAAGTCCAGATAAAGTTTGAATAAGGTGTTCAAACTGCTTTTCAGAAAAATGGGTATAACGTGTAATATAAAGAATGATAATTGGTAGGATCATTCTTAAAAGATAAAAAATTTCTCCAAAAGTTGAATAGCCATAGCCACTAGGATCTACGGCATGAAAATTTGCTGGTCGGACATGGTAAAGATGTAGAAAAATATAAATAATTAATAAAATGATATAGGTGATAACCCACCATTGCTTTCGCAATCTTTGCCAATTATTTTTTTGACTAAAAAACATTAAAAAGACAACAAAAACACCTACAATACGAATGATAGTAGGAATTGTGAAAGGTAAAATGGTAGATAAACGCCCTTTATAGAACCAATCTAGTTCTAAAAAGGGTTGAATTAGGATAAACCAAAATAAAACGCGATTTATTTTTTTTTGCAATTTAAAAACTCCACTAATAAAATCTGGGATACTTTTAAAAATTATACTATAAAAAAGATAGAACAAAAAAAGTGAATCTTGGGATTCACTTTTAAAAAGTTAAAATTACTTTTTAGTTTTTTTAGTATCTTTTTCTTTACTACTATCCTTATCAGGTGAAACCTTTGAAATTTTTACATCATTTGTAGAAGCTACTTTAGTTTGAGCCGGTTTTTTAACTTTTTTTAGTTTTTTGAAATTAATTACCATCTTATGGTTTAAATCACTAACTGCGGTTTCATCTTCAGAATCATATGAAGTAATTGCAAGAAGAGCAGAATTATCATAAATTTTTTCTACTTTTCCTTCGAAGGGATGCTTCAACTCTTCTTCAGAAGTTGCGCCGAGAATATCACCTAATTTTACATCAGCTTTTTTCATTATAAACTCCCTTTTCTATCTGGACTGTTTTGTTCTACAATAGTGAAATACTATTATAGATACATATAAATTTCAAGCGGGAGAGACATATTTTGCAAAGAATTATTATTATTGCTGGTCCTAGTGGTGTAGGGAAAACAACAGTAACAGATTATTTATATAAAAAATATAATATTCCGCGCGTTATTACTCATACTACGCGACCAATGCGGACTGGAGAAATAAACGGAAAATCCTATTATTTTGAAACGGATGATACCTTTAAGAAATTACATTTTTTTGAGCATGTTAAATATGGTGATTATCAATATGGATCAAGTAGAGAAGCATTAGAAAAGGCATGGAGAAAAAATGATCTGGTTACTTTAATAGTAGAAACTGAAGGAGTTGCATCATATTTAAATAAGTTAGGTAATAAGGCATATTTTCTTTATTTAACTGTAAGTGATTCTAAAATTTTAAAGCAGAGATTGATTGAACGTGGTGATGATGTTCAAGAAATAGAAAAGAGAATAAATAGCCAAGAATACAAACGTGATTTAAGGCTAAAACCAAATTTAGAAAGGTTTGCGCATTATATAATTAATGATAATCTGGCTGATACAAAAGAAAAATTAGATAAATTAATAACTTCATTAGAAAAGTAGTTAACAGAAAAATGCTATTTTAATGTCAATGAAAGCAATTACATTACAAAAAATATGATTTAAAGTTCCTAATTGTAACTAGCTCGGTTTAATTTTGTAACATCGTTGTAATAATTGCATCCTACAATAACAGTTGTCAATTGAGATACAAAACGTAGCAACTGATAAACATTTTCGCTACTAATAAAATATTAACAATTTATTTGAAGGAGAATTTATTTTGAATTTTAAATCAAACGTTATTAAGTTATCTGCTGCAGCTGCTTTAACTCTGACCGGTGTAGCCGCAACTAACTCTGTTAAGCCTGCAGCTCAAGTAAAGGCTGCAACTCAACAAGTAGTAACTATTAATTACGTTCCTGGTTATGGTATTGCCGTATGGAATAACTACGAAGGTGGTCATACTACTGGTCAATATTTAAAACATGGTGATAGTTATAAAGTAATCAAAACTACTAAGGATTCACAAGGTAATACTTGGTACGATTTAGGTGCAAACCAATGGATTATGGCTAAGTATACTGTAGATAAGAATGCTTCAACTCAAGCTGCATCTGCATCAACTGCTAACACTTCATCAGTGCAAGCTGTTATCAATGTAGCAAAAGCACAAATTGGTAAACCTTACGTATGGGGTGCTTCTGGTCCTAATAGTTTTGACTGCTCAGGCTTAACTTCTTATGCATTTTCTAAAGGTGCTGGTAAGAACATTGGCCGTACAACTTATGTACAATTAAATGCTGGTAAACGTGTTTCTGTAAGTCAATTACAACCAGGTGATTTAGTATTCTGGGGTAACTACCATGTAGGTATTTACCTTGGTAACAACCAATACATTCATGCACCACAACCAGGTCAAAGTGTTAAAATTGCTACTATTAGTAGTTACTTCTACCCATCATACGGTGTACGTGTATTTAACTAATTTGAATTTAATTAAAGGCTATTGCAACTGCAATGGCCTTTTTTTGTGTTATAATGAGTAGCATTGAATTTTTAATGATTTTTAGAAAGTTTGGATAAAATGCCTACTCGTAGAGGGAAAAATAAAGATTATACTAATTTAATAATTACACTAGCTAGTATAGTAGTGTTGTTCTTAATTGGTTTCTTAATTTATAAAAATATTTCTGCAGCACATACAAAAAAGGCAGAAGAATTTAATAAAACTCACTTTAACGAAAATGTAAAAATTTATGGTATAGCTGTAGGAAAGTTGACAGTAAAGCAAGCTACTAAACAAATTAATAATAAAGCCAACGATAAAGCAACTTTAGTAAATGATAAGGTGACTTTATCTCATTCTGGGGAAAAAGTAGTTACTAAGTCACAGGTTTCTAAATATTTTAAACAGCAATTTACTAAATATCCATCTAATAAAAATTGGAATTTTGAAAATAAAGATTTAAGTACTGCTCAAAATAAACTTAATAGTATCAAAAATCGTAGTGTGAAATATACTATTGATGGTCATGAATATGAATTTAAGCGTGATGAATACTTTAAAAAAGTTACCTATGAAGATGGAAAATATAATTTTGGTAATACGAAAAAACTAGAAGAAAAGATAGAAAGTATTAATAAAAAAGTAACTACTTTTCACAAGAAATATCCTTTTAAGTTACCAACTGGAAAAACTATTACTGTAAAAAATGAAAGTTATGGTTGGGCAATTAACACTAAACATTTGATCCCAGCAATTGAGAAGGCTCTGGCTCAAGGAACTGCTTCTATTAATGGGAAAGATTATATTTATGGCTTAGGATTTAGTACATATGGTACTGGTTATGGAATGAGTAATCACGGTTTGGGTCATACTTATATTGTTGTTTCAATTAATCAACAAAAGGTTTGGTTCTATAAGAATGGTAAAAAAGTTTTAGTACTTGATGATGTAGTTACTGGTACAGCAACTGGAAATACCAAAGATATCGTAAGTAATGCCACTCCAACTGGGGTTTGGTACATTGAATATAAAGAATCTCCAAGTGTATTAAAGGGCCAAAATGATGATGGTAGCTCTTATTCATCCCCAGTTCAGTATTGGATGCCATTTACAGTAAGTGGTTGTGGATTTCATGATGCAAGCTGGCGAACAGATTGGAGTAAAACTGCCTATCTTGCTGGAGGATCACATGGTTGTGTAAATATTCGTCCAAGTGAGATAAAACAAGTTTGGAATGTAGTGGAACAATACGAGCCAGTTATTGTTTATCAATAGTAAGATTAAAAAATGACAGGTCAAATGACCTGTCATTTTTTAGATTAGATATTTTTTTAATTCTTTAATGTCTCTTTCTGGAAGACGAACGGTCATATATATTCCACTTTCTTTATAGTCTTCACTTAGAACCTGCCCATTTTCATGTAAATGAGCCACAATTTTGCTTGCCTGTAAGGGTAATTTTAATTTGATTTCTTCATAATTAGCAAAAATGCGTTTGGTTATTAAATTAGCAAGTTGGCGAATAGAGACAGGATCTTTTGCAGAATAAAGAATATCGTCACCTTCAATTTGTGGATAATTACGCTCTGTTAAATCTGCCTTATTGTAAGCAGTGATTATTGGAATTTCCGTAATACCTAATTCCTTTAGCACTTTTTGTGTAGTTTTAATCATCTGAATCATATTTTGATCAGAACTATCAACAACGTTAATAAGTAAATCTGCATCTTCAGCTTCTTGTAAGGTTGCCTTGAAAGACTCAACCAAATTATGGGGAAGTTTTGAAATAAAACCAACTGTATCTGAAAGAATAAAGCTTAATTTATCGTCTAATTCGATGCGCCGAACGCTTGTATCTAAAGTAGCAAAGAGCATGTCTTTTTCAAAGACCTGTTTTTTGTTAGCTGTATCACTGAATACTTTTAATAACTCGTTCATAGTAGTAGATTTACCTGCATTAGTATAGCCTACTAATGCCACTTTAGGTAAACGAGAGTTATTTCTTCGGGCAGCTTTAATATTTTCCTGTTTTGAGATATCTTTCAATTCTTTTTTAATAGCAGTGATCTGTTTACCTAAAGTTCTTCGATTTAATTCAAGTTTTGTTTCACCGGAACCACGGTTAGCAAAGCCACCATTGCTTCCACCAGAACCACGTTGTTGATCGAGATTATTTTCAGAAGGATGTAATCTAGGAAATTCATACTGTAACCGAGCCAAACGGACTTGAAGTTTAGCTTGTCTAGTTTTTGCACGATTTGAGAAAATTTCAAGAATTAATTCAGTACGATCAAGAACGCGTAATTTTGTCATTTTCTCAAGGTTTCTTATTTGAGTAGGTGTTAATTCGTCATTAATGATTAAAACTTTAGCCTTTAATCCTTGTGCTGCCGCTCTAATTTGATTAACTTTTCCCAAGCCAAAATAAGTTCCTGCAGCTAGTTTGTCGGCATTTTGACTAGTTTGGCCTACAACTTCCATTTGATTTGCCTTACTTAGTTCTCCTAATTCCGTCATATAGTAATCAAAGTTAGGATCATTTAAGTTAACCCCCGCAAGATAAGCCTTTATTTTATTTTCTTTAGTATTTATCATTTTTTCACCTCGCTATACCCTATTTAATTAGAGAAATTATAGAGGTTCTCCACTAAAAAAGCAAACGATTTCAGTTTTACCATTTAATTTAAGTTTTTAATAAGGTATTATTTATGAAGATGTAAATATTTTGGAGGATAAAGAATGAATAAAAAATTTTGTCCAAATTGTGGACATCCTATTAAAAATGATGCAGATTTTTGCCCTAACTGTGGTACAAAATTAAAAAAAGAAAAACCAGCAGATACTGCACAGACTACGAAGCCCAATGAAAAAATAACTCCACAGCCTGCTCAAGTAAGCCCATCTCGAACTGCAGTAATAAAGAATAAAACTCCGATGTCTAAAAAAACAAAGTTAGAAATTATTGTTGCAGCTGTAGTCTTAGTAATTATTATTTTATTTGCTGGAATTGGTAATTGGTATTACTCAAAGGCAAATCAGGTAAATCGTATTGTTAACACATTAAGAACAAGTAGTGATGTAAGTAAAGTAATTAAACCTGAGGATCCTGCTGTTAATGTAACTAAAGATAATAGTAAATCTTTAAGAGATTACTTTAAAAATGTAGCTAATGTTCAAGAAACAGAAAATGATTTAGTAAATAATGGTACTTACAGTGACTATACGTTGATTGAAGATGGAAAAAGTCTTTTGTTCTTTCCAAAATATAAATTAGAAGTGCCAACTTATAATCCAACTGTTACTACGAGTCATGCAAATTCAACAATTTATGTGAATGGTAAGAGTGTTGGTAAAGTAAGTAGTGATGGTTCAGATAACTACTCACATAAAATTGGACCTCTTCTTGAAGGAACTTATTCAATTAAAATCCGTTCTAAAGTTCATGGTAAGACTTTAACAGCTACTCTTAATGAAGAAATTAAATCAAATTCTAACATTAATATGGATATTAAAACAGGGAGCTTTAAAGTTAAGAGCGTTCCTAACGGAGTAGTTTATATTAATGGCGAAAAGGCCGGAAAATTAGATAAAAAAGGAACTGCTAAATTTACAGATTATCCTGTTACTGATAATATGAGTCTTTATGTTGAAACTACTGTAAATGGTAAAAAAGTAAAATCCGAAATAATAAAAAATGTTGAAAATCAAATTTATAATGATGAAACAGTTACTTTAGAGCCAAAATTTGCGGGCCAGATTACTAAATCAGACGCAGAAGACCTTTTAACTAGGGTGTTGAATACTGAGAATCCTGATGAAGATGCCTTTGTAGATGGTAAAGATAGTCGTGCTTATAGTTTAATTGCAGATGCATTGAAGAAAACTAGTGATATGGATGGCTTTGAAAGTATAAGTGATTGTTCAGTTAAAATATTGAATATTAATCTTACCGGTAAAAATGAATCTACCATCGATTTTCAAGTTTCTTATGAATTCGATTTTGAAGATAAAACTAATAAGCAAACAATCGAATGGGATGGATGTGTTATTCAAAATAATGGCTCTAATGATAATCCAGAGTATCAAATAAAGGATCTTGGAAAATCAAAAATGATCTCCAATAAAGATATTAGTAAAGATTCTGATGACTAATAAATGATAAATAAAAACGATCTCAGTTCGAATGAGATCGTTTTTATTTAGTCAATTTAATTGTGATTCCTTTGCCATTTAGCAATTAGTGGCAAAATAATTCCAAGTCCGATCATAATTAAAGGTTCAACAATATTAAGAATTAACATGTGAATCCAAGTTGGACTACCAAACTTAGCATCAATTGGAATAATACCGAATGTTGCACCAGTTACAGTTACAATTAGGCACCACCAACCAACGATTAAAGCTAAGGTTCTATTCTTGATATAAACATACTCAGAGTTAAATTTATCTTGGTTGGCACGAACTTTAATGAAGGCCCAGAATAAAAGACCCGTTACGTATGGTGAAACAATACCATTTAAGTTAAGTAATTGATTAAAAATATCATTAACCGAAGGTAAGGTAGCACTTAAGAAGAGAAGTACGGAACAAATACCTGTCGTTAACCAGTAACCATTAATTGGTAAACCATTTTTATCAGTTTTGGTTAATTGTCTTGGTAAGTAACGTTTCGCAGTATCTGATAGGAAAATTCTTGCTCCACCATCAACTAAGATTGCAAGTTGAGCAATCATATAAAGAGCTTGTGTAACAATAAAGAGGTAAAGGAAGAAATTACCTAAACCAAATTTATTCCCCATGGCCTGAAAGGCATAGTAAGAACCATTCATTTTCAGGTCGTCTGGTAAGTGATGGGCATTAAAGAATACACCTAAAGAGAAAGATCCGAAAATAGTTAAGAAAGCAGTCATAATTGCTAACATGTACATTGCCTTAGGAAAGTTCTTAGGCCCATCTTTCATTTCGGTAACATATGGTGCTATGAATTCTGCGCCATTCATGGCAAAAATCAAAAGACCTAAGGACATAAAGAATTTTATATTAAAGGTTGGTAAGAAATTCTTAAAGTGGAAAGGCTGAGTTGCAATATGACGACCTTCGCCTAAATAAACGACAGTCATAATAACGAATAAAATCGTCATAATAAACATTGCCCCACCACCAATAATTCCAAGCCATTGAAGGGTATTGGCAAAACGGTGTTGGAAAAAGATGAAGATAACAAAGATTAATGCTGTTAAAAGTGCAAAGCCCCAATTACTCATTTCTGCATCGCTTAAGGCATGTCCCTTAAAAAGCCATGCAAATGAAACAACGGTTGAGTTTGCAACATCAACTAAATATGGTAATGAAACTACCCAATAACACCAAGCAGTAATGTAACCCATTTTGTCCCCAGAGGTGTGTCTAATCCAAGAAGATAGTCCACCACCGTCATTAGAGAAAGTTGAACCTAATTGTCCCACAATTAATTCATAGGGAATAACAAATAAAATTAATAATAAAATCCAGTCACTAACAACTGCTAGTCCTTGATTTTGAAAGTTATAAATAATGTCGTCAAAGCCAATCACAGTTACGAAATCCATGAGGGCAATGACTGGCCAAGTTAATTGTTTTCTTTTTTGTGCTGTATCAAAAGAATCCACTGCTATACTCCTTTTTTAATTTATTAGTTTTTTCTTTTAAATAAAAAAGGTGGTGGATTGAAATAATAAAATGAAAAAAGTTCAGAAAAGAAATTCTTTAATTCTTGCTGAAGCATTAACAACTGTACCTTTCTAGTAATTACTTGTGTAATTATATCCTAGATAGACAAAATAATTAAGATTTTTTAAAGCTAAAAATTTGACTTTACAAAAATTATTTTTTTAATTATTATCTAGTGTAGTAGTTAAGTAATACACTATATCTTTAAAATAGGAGTAAAAAAATGACTAAAGTTGTACAAGTTGATAATGTTACAAAAGTTTATGGTAAAAGGGGCGAAAAGAAATATGAGGCCCTAAAAGGAATTACCTTTGATGTCGAGCAAGGAGAATTTGTTGGGATCATGGGTGCCTCTGGATCAGGTAAAACAACACTTTTAAATATTTTATCTACACTTGATCAACCTACTAGTGGAAAAGTGTTAATTAACGGACGTGATATTACTGATTTAAATAAAAATCAAATGGCTGATTTTAGAGGGCAAGAAATTGGTTTTATTTTTCAAGATTTTAATCTTTTAGATAACTTAACTAATCGAGAGAATATTGCGTTGCCCTTATCTTTGCAAAATGTGAAAAGTAGAGAGATTGAACCAAAAGTAGATAAGATTGCTAGTAGATTAGGAATTAAAGAAATACTAGCAAAATATCCGGCTGAAGTATCAGGTGGACAAAAACAAAGAGTTGCGGCCGCCAGAGCATTGGTGCACGATCCCTCAATTTTATATGGGGATGAACCTACGGGAGCGTTAGATTCAGATAGTGCAACTGAATTATTAGAAACTATGAAAGATTTAAATGAAAAAGATAAAGTATCGATCTTGATGGTAACGCATGATCCTTATTCTGCTTCTTATGCACAAAGAATTCTGTTTATTAAAGATGGAAAAATTGGTAAGGAGTTAAATAGAAACGACAAAAATCGTGAGGAATTTTATCAAGAAATTATTACTGAATTAGGGAGAAGATAGAATGCTGTGGAAATTATCTCTTACTAGTTTAAAAAGTCGGTGGAAAGACTATTTAGTACTTTTTTCAGGGTTAACTTTAGCTAGTGCAATTTTTTATATGTTTATGACCTTGGCAACGAATCCCTCCTTTTTAAAAGGAAATGTAGCAATTGCTTTTTCAACAACTCAGTGTGTCTATGGTTTTGGAATTGTTCTGTTAGCTTTAATTACTTTTATTTACATTATCTATGCTAATAGCTTTTTACTGAGTATGCGGCAAAAAGACTATGCAATGTATATGATGCTTGGGGCTCGTTCAAGTAAAATCGGTCATCTAATATTTATTGAAACCTTTTTGGTGGGACTAATTTCTACCATTATTGGTGAATTAATAGGAATTGGATTGACCCAAGTAGTATCGAATATTTTGATTACTCAATTGGGCCTATCTATCACTCATTTTATTGGTTTTTATTTACCAGCATTGTTATGGACTTTAATATTCTTTGTAATTCTATTCTTCTTAGCAGCATTATGGAATCGCCATAAGTTGGTCAAAGCAAATGTAATAGACTTACTCAAAGAAAACCAAAAGCCAATTAAAGCAAGAAAAAATATTGCTTTAAAGATTATTGAAGCAGTCTTAGGAATTATTTTACTTAGGGTTGGTTATTGGGCTATGGCAAATGTTTCAACTCTAGTTCTTAATTCAATTCCCCTGGCCTTAGTAACGATTGTTTTAGGTTCTTACTTTGTTTTTGATTCTTTCTTTATACTATTAATTGATTTATTACGTAGAAATAAGAAGTTTAAGTATAGTAAATTACATTCATTTACTTTAGGACAATTGAAATTCAGGATTAATAGTTATACTCGAATTCTTTCAATCGTTTCTTTACTTTTTGCTTTAGCCCTAGGAGCAATTACTGTTGGTCTTAACTTTAAACAAATTACTGATCAACAAATGGAATCAACTTATTATGATGTTGTACTCTTTAATCAGAATCAAAAGACCAAGCAACAATTGAAAAAAGTAGTTGTGACATCTAAAACTAAGGTGACTTATAAAATTGCCGGAAAATATGCTTATGTTTCATCTGCTCAAATAAAGAATGCTAATTTGAAACGAAATGCTTTTGTAGGCAAAACTGATGAAATTAAGTATAAAACTGAAAAAATAACTCCTAATGATATTAAGCCAGAAAATAGTGCTTATTATGAATTTGCCGAATATATCCCTTATCAAAAGGAAATTAAAGTAGTTTCACAAACTAAGTATGATCAAATAAAACAAAATTCCAATGAAACTATTTTATTACGCGTTAAAGATTTCAAAAAAAACTTTGATAATGTAGAGAAATTACAAAAATTTGCCGTACCAAAAGGTAAAAATGTGGAAGAGCAATTAAACTCCTCTAAGGCAGCAAGTTATCGTTTAATTTTAAATATTGCTTCTGGCTTTGAATTTATGGGCTTCTTCTTAGGGATTGCCTTTCTAGCAATGCTTGCCTCAACCTTAATGTTTAAAGTACTAAGTGGGGCCAACAGTGATGAGCCAAGATATGTTATGCTTTGGAAAATGGGCACTAGAAACAAATTATTAAAAACCTCTATTAATTGGGAGATTGGCACTCTATTTGCTTTACCGGCAGTTTTAGGTGTATTAGATGTACTGTTTGGCCTTCAATTCTTTAAATCACTTTTAGCCCATCCATATAATAATATTTGGATACCTTTCAGTATTTTTCTGATTTGCTATTTAATCTACTACTTAATTACGGTTAAGTTGTATCAGAGTATTGTGTTAAAAAAGATCAAATAAATATTTAGTAAAATTCAAAATAATTCTCAAACAAAAAATGTCTTTCTAAATAGAAAGACATTTTTTTGCTTGGTTAAAATTCAGTTTTATTATATTCGGTCACTTTAATATCATTATCATTCATTTTAAGAATCGTAATTGAACCATTTGCTGGACCTGGAACTAAGGGGATTTCAGGGGCATAGCGACTAACGATACTTCTAATAGTCATACTATGACTTACTAATAAAATATTTTCAGCACCATCCAGTTCTTTGATTAGCTTAAATCCCTTGTCTAGCCGTTTCCAATATGCTTTATTATCTTCAGCATCATGATAAGGATCAGCCTCATGAATATAATCTTTGATTACGCTCATTTTTTCTTTGAGTAATAGTTCCTGGCGACGAGGACAACCATGTGGGCCACCAATCATTTGCCAGGCTTCATCAGAATTCATGCCTTCAAAAAAGCCAAAGAATTGTTCACGGAAAAATGGACTAGCAATGTGTTGTAAAGTTAAATGATTACAATTTTTTTCTATTATATAATCACATGTATCAACTGCACGTCCTAAATCACTAGAAAGGGCAATATCAAAAGGAATATTTTTTAAAACTTCCCCAGCATGTTTGGCATCCGCAATTCCTTTATCGGTTAATGGCGTATCACACCATCCTTGAATTTTATCGTATTTATTAATAATTGTTTGACCATGTCGAACAAGATAGATTGTTTTCATTGATAACCTCAAATTAAATAATAGATATTGTATTGATATAATAATTAATACCAGTTAATATAATAATAATTACAAAATTTTATTATATTCTCCTAATGATTAATAATACCATTTATTCGTATTTAAACACCATTACAGTTAATAAAGAGAGGAGAAAATGTTTGACTGCAACGGAAGAAAAACGTGAGGAACTAATTGATTTATGGCTTAACAGCTGGAAGAAAAAAGATAATTTAGGGATTGAAAAAGTTTTTGCACCCGATGTTCATTATATTCGCAGTTGGGGCCCCGAATATTATGGTTTACTCGAAGTAGAATATTTGTTTAATGAACAAAATGATCGTGGAACTATAAGATCATGGGAAGTTGATCGATTTATACATAATGACGATGAAACAATTATTCACTGGTTTTTAGAAGATGAAAATAAGACTGGCAATGGCAAAAAAATAGAAGGCTTGTCAATTTTAAAATGGAATAAGAATAATCAAATATCTTTTGTTCAAGATTTTCTTTGTAATATACACCGTTCAGACCCTTATAGTTCAAGTGAATCCCCGGTATATACAGAGCAACAGTTAAACTGGCTTGATAAATTTCGCAAGTAAAAATTCAAAATATTTAACACTTATCTTACTGCTCTATACAATAAAAGTAGAAGCACTGATTTTGGATCCCTGATAAAAAGAAGGTGTAATTATGACATCACAACAAGAAAAAGAACGTGAACAATTAATTGCCTTGTGGACTAAAAGTTGGACTGAGAAAAACAACTTAGGAATTGAAAAGGTTTTTGCACCCGACGTGCATTATATTCGTAGTTGGGGCCCAGAATATCATGGGTTGCTTGAACTACAATATTGGTTTAGTGAAAAGAATGAACGGGCTAGTATTGAAAAGTGGGATGTTGATCATTTTATTCATTTAGAAAAGGAAACAATTATTCATTGGTTTGTTGATGAACAAAAAAATGGTGATGTAATACACTTGGAAGGATTATCACTTGTGAAATGGAATGATCAAAACCAAATTAGTTATGTTCAACATTTTGCTTCTAATATGAATCGATTTGATCCATATCGAGATAGTGAAACACCACAATATGATGATCAACAATTAAAACGTTTTGATGATTTACATAAATAAAAGTTCATAATATTTAATTCTTTAGCTGTTGCTTTGTACAATGATATTGGAAAGCAACAGTTTTTTATTTATTAAAGAAAGAAGTGTTAAGCATGAAATTTGTTTCATGGAATGTAAATGGCTTTAGAGCAGCTTTAAGACATGGTTTTTTAAGAACCTTTAATGATTTAAATGCGGATATCTTCTGCATGCAAGATATTAGATTATCACCAGATGAAGTAGAAATAGAGACTCCAGGATATTATCAATATTGGAATTACTCGCAAGAAAAAGGATATGATGGCACAGCAATTTTCACTAAAGAAAAACCACAAACAGTGGCTTATGGAATTGGAGTGCCTGAATTTGATCAACAAGGTCGAACAATTACCTTAGAATTCAAAAATTATTACTTTGTAACGACCTATGTACCATTTTCAGGTGAACAATTACAAAGGTTAGCCTTTAGACAGGCTTGGGATCAAGCTTTTAAACTTTATGTAGAAAAGCTAAAAGAAAATAAACCTGTTGTAATTGGTGGAGATATGAGTGTAGCACATGAAGCTATCGATTTAGCTGAACCTTCAGAAAATCATCATCACGCAGGCTTTACTGAACAAGAACGTGAAGATTTTACTGAATTATTAGATGAGGGCTTCATTGATACTTACCGCTATTACTATCCAAATAAGACTGGAATGTATACTTACTGGTCTTATCGTGGAGATGCTCGTCCAAAAAACGAAGGATGGCGATTAGATTATTTCTTAGTTTCTGATTCTTTAACAGATAAACTTGAAAAAGCTAATATTTTAACTGATATAATGGGATCAGATCATTGTCCCGTTAGTTTAGAAATTGATTTAAAGAATTAGGCGAATTTTATGAGAGTTACAAAATTAGTAGTAGGAATTTTTTTGATTTTACTTGCAATCTGGTTATTTATTCATGGCTTATTATTTGGATTAATAGGGCTTAACGAATTAAGAAATATTACTGCTGGTATAATTGAAATAGTTATGGCCGGATTAATGATGGCGGCCGGAATAGTTTATATTGCCACAGAAAATAGGTCGGGTTTAGGTGGAGATATTACTGGTTTTGTTTTACTTTTAATTACAGGAATTATTAGTATTGCTGGCTGGATGTATAATTATATGATTTTATATGGAGCCTTGGCTTTAATAATTGGAATTGCATTTTTTGTCTGGCATTTATGTCGAGATTAAAGATAAAAACGAGATGAATTAATTCATCTCGTTTTTTGTTGATTCATGATAAAGTTTTTTGACATTATTAATGTCTGTTGGTTGAATCGTATAAAAAGATCCTTGAGGATACATAACCGATACTCCATTCTCATGGTTTAAGCCAATTGCGTGTCCCAATTCATGTTCAACAGTATTAACAATTCGATCATAGCTATAGTTATATTGCGGATTTAATAAATAAAAAGAATTAAGACGAACAGTGGCATGAAGGAGATGTCCCGTTAAAGAATTATATTCAGTATCAGTTAATCCCGCAGCATTAGTATTAGATTTGTCCATGGCCTCTACAATGATTTGAGCGTCCTTTTTATTGTTAGTAGTTTTAAAATTAAATGCACTGGTATTATTCCAGGCTCGTAGTCCTGTTAAAGTTGCTTGGTAAAGTGTTTTGTTTGAAAGATTAATATAAACAGTAGCCTTAGCTTGTTCAAAAGTATGTCCATTATCTTGGGGTTCATCATTATTTAATTGGTTAAACTTATTAGGATTAAATAATTGTTCAATTCGATAAGAAAGATAAGGAAGGGGATTAGTAGTTCCAAATGTACGTTCAAAATAAGGCTGTGATTTGAAATAAAATATACTGCCAGCAAGGAAAATTATTCCCCAAATAAATAAAGTACGAATAAATTTTTTCATTTAAGTCCTCGGTTAATAATTTAGTAGCGTTTATTATAGCGCTAAAATATGATAGTGCTAAAAATTTTGAATTATTTAGATAAAATTTAAGCTTAATGTGTTTTTATTTATGTAAGCGGATAATTATGATAAAATATTAGGCAACATTTTTAGTTTGAGAATTGGGTGAGAAGATGGCTAAAGAATCACAACAAGAATTAGAACAAAAACACCTTGATGAAGTGATGGATAAAATTAAAATAAAAGAAAAATCACTTGATAAAACGATTGATTCCGCTCAAGGTGAAGCACGTAACTTAAATTTTCATTATTTAGATGATGTAAGACTAGATTATGATGATTATTCTACATCAATGGAAACTGCACTTACGATTCAACAACAGCAACAAATGTTGAAAGAACGTGAACATGCTTGGCAGCAATCCACAAAGCAATTAGATACTTTACAACGATTAGAAAAAAGTCCGTATTTTGCCCGTGTAGATTTTAAAGAAGAAGGGGAAGAGAAACCGGAGACAATTTATATTGGCCTAGGCTCTTGTGCGGATGATCAAGAACATTTCTTAGTTTATGACTGGCGTGCACCAATTTCATCTATTTATTATGATGGGAAACTGGGTAAAGTTACTTATAATGCTCCTGATGGTGAGCGTAGTGTAGATATGACCAAGAAGCGTCAGTTCATTATCAAGAATGGAAAAATTGAAAATATGTTTGATACCAATGAATCAATTGGTGATCAAATGTTGATGAATGTGTTGAATGAGAAGTCATCAACGCAGATGAAGTCAATTGTAACGACTATCCAACGTGAACAAAATAAAATTATTCGTAATACTAGTGCCGATTTGCTATTTGTTCAAGGAGCTGCTGGTTCAGGAAAAACTAGTGCGATTATGCAACGGGTTGCTTATTTGCTTTACCGTTATCGTGGTAATTTGAATTCTGGTCAAGTGATCATGTTTAGTCCTAACCAATTGTTTAATGACTATGTAAAAAATGTTTTACCTGAAATGGGTGAACAAAATATGGTTCAGATGACCTATTGGCAATTTGCTTCTCGCCGAGTTCCAGGAATGAAAGTCGAGAATCTTTTTGAACAATTTGAAGATGAAAAGCAAGATGATAAAGTAGTTAATTTTGAAAATTCACTGGATTTCTTTAATGCAGTTACCCGTTATGCTAAGCATTTGAATAAGAGTGGGATGCTCTTCAAGAATATCTACTTTAAGTCAAAGAAGAAACCATTTTTTGATAAAGAGAAAATCAAGGAAATCTACTATAGTTTTAATGAAAACTATAATTTACGAAATAGAATTGATGCTACACAAGAACAATTAATTACTGACTTAAACCATCGAATTAGTTCAGAAGCTAGAAAAGCTTGGGTAAGTAAAACAATTGAATCTTTAGATCCACAACAATTACAAGCACTTTATGACCGTCCTGATCAAGAATTCGAATCTGGCGAAAAAGAAGAAAAGTTCTTGGCAAAAAAGATCGTGACCAAAGAATTAAAACAGGTGGCCAAAAAGATTAATCATCATCGTTTCTTGAATATTCGTGGTCAATATCTTGCCTTCTTACGTGCTGTACCTAAGATTGTTGATTTAGCTAAATGGAATATTAGTGAAAGCGAATGGCAAGACCATATTGAACAAGTTAAAGAACGCTTACGTAAGCACAAGATTAAGATGAGCGATATAACTCCATATTTGTATCTTTATGATTTAATGACCGGACGTCGCACAGACTATACAATGCGTTATGCTTTTATTGATGAAATTCAGGATTATACGCCATTCCAATTAGCGTATTTGAAATATAATTTCCCGAAGGCTAAATTCACTATGTTGGGTGATTTAAATCAAGCAATCTTTACTAAGGATGCAAGTAAGAATTTGCTGAGCCAGATTTCTAAATTATTTGATCCTGAAAAAACCGATGTAGTGCAATTGACTAGATCATATCGTTCTACTAAGGAAATTACGGATTTTACTAAACAAATCTTACGTCAAGGTGAAAAAATTGAAGCCTTTGATCGTAAAGGCCCTAAACCTGCCTTTTATAAACGTGATAGTATCGAAAAAGAATACAGAGCTTTAGAAGACATTTTGACAGAAAATGATAACCAAAATTTGACAACTGCCATAATTACTAAGACTCTTGCTGAGGCTAAAGAAGTAGCACAAGTATTAAAAGAAAGAAATATTAAGGCTACTTTAATTGGCTCTGCTAATCAGAGATTAGTAGAGGGAACGCTAGTAATTCCATCTTATTTAGCAAAAGGATTAGAATTTGATGCAGTAGTTGCATGGGATGTATCTGCTAAACAATATCATGAACTAGATGAAACTCAATTACTTTATACAATTGCATCACGTGCTATGTATAAATTGGATTTAACTTATTTAGGAGAAAAGAGCCCAATCCTAAGTTCATTAAAAGAAGGAACTTATATAAATAAATAAAAAAATACACATAGATCAAAATTTGGTCTATGTGTATTTTTGTCTATTTTTCATCAAATTCGTAATGGGTACCGTCTTGATCAATTATCGCTGTTAAATCGCCTTTGCGTCCATCCATCAGCCGTAATTCTCCAAAATTAACTTGCCCATATTCATGTTCCAGGTCGCATACGTTAATTTGATAATTTGGATCACTAAAAAGTTTGCGCAATAGTTTAACTTTGGTTTGATCTTCTTTAGATTTTTTTACCGCGCTAGCCAAAGTGTATCCTTGATCAAGTTTTTCTTTAATAAAAGCAATAGAAAATAGAGTACCCAACGTATATTTACGAAGACCTTCTTTTTCGATTGGCTCAATATATCCCTTTTCTTCCCAATACCGTAGTTGTCGCTGGGTAACACCTGTTAGACTACTTACTTCGCCAATACCTACTTTAAGATTACTGTAGATACTACGCCATACCGAATTCATTTATTGGAACCTCCAAATAATTAGTAGGATTAATTTATATTAGCATTGTAAACTAAGTGACTATAAATGTAAAATTATTATTCATAATTGTAAAAAATATTGACAATAAAAATAAACAACCCTAAAATAGTACTCGTTAATTTAATTTAAGGAGATTAGATATGGATAAAGAAATAACCGATATCTACGGCAAACCTTATAAACGAAATTTGCTGGTTATGGTATTAATGATCGGTTCGTTTTGTACGGTGTTGAATGGTACACTTTTATCTACCGCTTTACCGTCTATAATGAAAGACTTCAAGATTGATACGGCTACTGCTGAATGGTTATCAACTGCTTTCCTTCTCGTTAATGGGGTTATGATCCCACTTTCGGCTTGGGTAATGGGCAAGTTCGGTGTTAAAAAATCTTATTTGTTTGCAATGATTACTTTCTTTATTGGAACAGCTTTTGCAGCGTTGGCACCTAACTTTGGTAGTTTATTAACGGCACGAATTATTCAAGGTATTGGTGTGGGTATTACAATGCCACTACTTCAAACAATTATGTTGACCATTTTTCCACCGAGTGAACGTGGTGCAGCGATGGGTACGGTTGGTATTGTTATTGGACTAGCTCCAGCAATTGGACCTACTTTATCTGGTTGGGTAGTAGATAATTTGAGTTGGCGTTACTTATTCAGTCTTATTGCTCCAATTGCATTTATCGTCATTGTATTGGCTTTCTTCTTTATGAAAGACGTTGTACCTCTTAAAGACGATAAGCTTGATTATTGGTCAGTGATCACTTCAACTGTAGGTTTCGGTTCATTACTTTATGGCTTTTCAGAAGCTGGTAATGATGGCTGGACTGATCCTAAAATTTTAACTTTCATGGCAATTGGTTTCGTATTCATCATTTTATTTGGTTGGCGTCAAACCCATATGGAAAAGCCATTCTTAGATATTTCTGTATTTAAGCATTTTGAATTTGCTTTAGCAGCATTTTTGAGTGGTATTGTTAACTTAGCCATGGTTGGTATTGAATTAGTTTTACCATTGTACATTCAGAACTTACGTGGTGAAAGTGCCTTTCATTCAGGTCTTTTACTTTTACCAGGTGCTTTGATGATTGGTATTATGTCACCGATCACGGGACGATTATTTGATAAATACGGTGCTCGTAAGATGGCTATTACAGGTATGGTTATTTTAACTTTGGGTACTGTTCCATTTGTCTTCTTAACTGAAGAATCTTCAATGGTTATGATTACCATTCTTTATGCCATTAGAATGGTCGGTGTTTCTTTGGTTATGATGAACGTTACTACATCTGGTATGAATTCACTTCCACTAGATAAAATGTCTCATGGTACAGCGGTGAACAATACCTTTAGACAGGTACTTACTTCAATTGGTACTGCAATTATTGTTTCAGTACTTTCAACTGTTACCAAAAATAATTTACCATCCAAATCTATCCTTAAAGCTACGCCATTAAAATACGCAACCGGTGCAAAAGCTGCCACATTAGATGGTTTTAATGCTGCATTTTGGGTAAGTATTCTCTTCTGTTTAGTTGCTTTAGTATTAGCATTTTTCTTGAAGAAGGGAAATCGTGCTAGTCAAAACAAGATTTCTGTTGAGGGAGGTAAAGATTAATGATAATTGTAATTTTAGTTATTGCTTTATTTTTATTTGCCTACTTCAACATTATTCCTGGTAAATTCCATACTGCGTGGGCTTGGTTATTCATGCTTATTTCATTTGCTAGTGTTGGTTCAATTGTGGCTCATGACTATAGTCATATGGGTATGAAAGAAGTAACCACTGTTAAAACTGAAAATTTAGCTTCTGCAGTACCAATGCCAAGTAAGGCACAACAAGCCAAACAAGCACAACAAATGCAACAAATGATTCAAGCTAACCCAGCCATGGCAGCTCAAATTCAAAAGCAAGCAGCAAGTATGAAAATGCCTGGTGGAATTTTAATTTATCAACCGCTGGGTAACGGAACAGAAAAAGTTTATGTTTACCATACTAAACAAAAGGATAAATTAAAACCGATCAAGACTGATCACATGTCAGCAAAAACTGTTACTTCTAAAAAAGCTCAGGTAGAAATTAAAACTACTAAATATGTCTACCAAAATAATATAGTTAAACTTTTCTTCGGTATCTTTGGTAGAGATAATGAGTTAGTGAAGCGACAATACATTTTCCATGTTCCTTCTGATTGGAGGGTTATTTCAACTAAGAAGGCCAAAGATCTTCAAAAGCAAATGACTGCAATGAAAAAGCAGCAAGAACAAATGATGAAAAATGCACAAAGTGCACAGGCTGCTCAGAAAAACTAGTGTTAATAAAAAATCGTTGAGTTTAATTACTCAGCGATTTTTTTGTTAATTAAGTTAGTTAACTGATTAACTAGCAACTTATTTCCTGCTTGATTAAGATGAATGCCATCAGCTTGTAATAAATCATTGGGGTGCCCTGTTTTAACCATCTCTTTGTTTAAGTTTAAAAATGGTAAATGATGGATAACACTGCAATGTTCTGCGATCAAACTAAACTGAATAGTTCGTGGCCAAGATTGATTTTGATTAACTTTCCAATTTGTATATGAAGGTCCCATCAGAATAATTTTATTAGGATCGAGTTTGGCTACTAAGTGGTCTAGATTATAAGCATACCGACCAGCATTTAGACCGTCATAGACACTATCATCATTAGTACCTAAACCTAAAATTATTAATGCATAATTGTGAATATAGACTTTATTAGGTAGAAAATCTTCGGCCTCTTCCGTAGTTAGGCCGGGAATTGAAGCATTTATAAGATTATAATTTGGAAAATTATCTTGCAAGGACTTAGTAATATGGTCACTGGGATGACCATTAACATATCCTGCTAGAATTGAATCACCAAATAGGATTATTTCTTTTGACATCATTAACATTTCTTTCTTTTCAATTCTATGATACTCTGAACCCAGTACTAATACTAGCAATAAGGAAGAAGGCGACTCATAGTGAATACTGAATATTTACATTTAACACCAGATAGATGGCAAAATTTGATGCCTCCAAGTAATTCTCTAGATGGGTGGTCCTTTATTAGTTACGTTTTAAATAAAGAACTTTTGGCAAGGAAAATTTCTTTAAAAGAGTTAAAATGGCAAAATTTAAGCCCATATGTTATAGGAATTTCAGGGTCTGTTGCTGCAGGTAAGTCGACCTTTGCCCAAAAATTAAAGCAATGCTTAGAAAAAGAAGATAAACAGGTTGAAATTGTTTCTACAGATAATTTTTTAATGTCTAATGCTGAATTAGAAGAAAAGGGGCTAATGGAACAGAAGGGATTTCCAGCTTCAATTAATTGGAAGGCTCTAAATAATTTTTTATTAAATGTAAAACTTGGAAATAACAATATTCCTTATCGCCTTTATTCACAAGAATTGTCTGATTTAATTCCCGATAAACTAGGAACATATAAACAAGCAGATATTTTAATAATTGAAGGAATTAATATTTTAGAGTTACCGAAAGAAAATGGACCTATTCCAAGCGATTATTTAGATTATGCTATTTATTTAGATAGTGATGAGAAAAATTTAGAGACTTGGTTTATGAAACGCTATCATTATCTGTTAGAACTTAATCGTAACAATCCTGATAATTTCTTTTATAAGTGGGCTCATGTAGATAGAAAACAAGCTGATGAATTTGCAAAAAAAGTATGGTTTGATGTGAATATAAAAAACTTACATGAATTCATTGCACCGACTAAGGTGCGAGCTAATATGATTGTGACAAAAGCATTAGATCATTCTATTAGCGCAATTGATTTAAAACAATTTTAGGAGAAAAAATGACACAAGCAATTGATTTGAAAAAAGGTATGATTTTTGACCAAGATGGTAAGTTAACTGAGGTTTTGAAGAGTAACCACCATAAACCTGGTAAGGGTAATACGGTTATGCAAATGGACTTAAGAGATGTAATGAGTGGTGCAGTAGTCCACAAGACGATGCGCCCTAGTGAAAAAGTCGAATTAGTAGAAGTTTCTTTGAAAAAGGCGCAATACCTTTATGATGATGAAGCAAATTATATTTTTATGGATCAAGAAACCTATGAACAATATATGATTCCGAAAGAGCATTTAGCTGATGAAACTCATTACTTACTTCCTAATATTGATGTAGAATTAAAATTTACTGACGATGGTAAATTAATTGGAATTAACTTACCAGCCACTGTAAAAATGAAGGTTATTGAAACTCAACCGGAAATTAAAGGTGCAACTGCAGCAGGTGGCGGTAAACCAGCAACAATGGAAACAGGACTAGTAGTTACTGTCCCTGATTTTATTAATGAAGGTGAAGAGTTAATTATTGGTACTGAAAAGGGCGATTATAAGAGTCGTGCATAATAAAAGAAAGGAACAAATAATAGTGTTTGTTCCTTTCTTTTTTAATTTTGGTGGTTTACTAATGACAGTCGTTATTAAATTATAATTTTTAATTACTAGTATTGTAAGACAGGGCTAATAGCTGGAGCATCAACACTTATAGGCGTTTTATATTAACATTTTTTTGCGAATATAATATAATAAATGAGTAATTTTGTTATATAAATAACAAGGAGAAGAATGAAATATGAAAAATGTTAATGAAAGAAAAGTTAACCACTTTTCAATTAGAAAATTAAGCATTGGTGCTGCTTCAGTTCTATTATCGACTACAGTGTATTTTGGCTTAAAGCTTCAAGAGCCTACAGTACATGCAGCAGAAGTTACTAGTGAAGAAACTAACCAAGATTCTAATTCAACAATTGCAGTGGATTCAGATAAGGTAAGTAATGATGAGGATGCTACGAAAAACATTGATGCAGGTGAATCTTCAAAAAATGTATCATCTAACACAGATTCCACTCAACAAAGTTCAGCTCAAAATCAAACAGTAGCTACTAATCCCACTGCTGAGGTGATTTATCCTAATAAAGAAGATAATGTTCAGGCTGGAAATTGGTTTAAGGTAAAAGTTTCTAGTGGAGATTTAACTGATGTTAAGAAGGGTTCATTGTATCAGGTAACTGTTGGCAATAGTTTGCCGCTAGATTATGATCGATCAGAATTTTCTACTCCAGATTTTGATGTGGCTAATATGGGTAATGGAACCTATAATTTAACCGCTACTAATGATTATAGTAATGCAAGTTTTGATATCGTTGTTTCAATGAGCTATAAGGGAAATTTAGCAACAGATAAAACTATTTCTCTAC
The DNA here is from genome assembly GCF_003423665.1 of Lactobacillus rodentium. GTDB lineage: Bacteria > Bacillota > Bacilli > Lactobacillales > Lactobacillaceae > Lactobacillus > Lactobacillus rodentium. The sequence continues at coordinate 58,941 of NZ_BFBY01000001.1, forward strand.
CAATAACTTTTAATCATGATGATCAAACTAAAACTTTTTCAACAAATGTTAACTTAGTTCCAGCACCAAAGCCAACCTACCAAGAAACTCATCCACTTCTTAAGTATGTATGTTATGGGTTAAATCCATTAACTAAAACAATCTCGTGGGGAATTTATGTTAACTATAATGCAACGGATTTAAGAGATGTGGATATTGAAGGAACTTTTAGTGGCGCTCAAGAGTTAATAAAGAAAAGTATTTTAGTTTATGATACTTTTCCTGGAGATAGTGGTGATTTAAATGTAACTGAACACCAATATCAACAGTACAATTATTCTCTTTCTAAATTAATGCAAGATGAGTCTACACCGAAGTCAATTGAGCTCAAGCAAGCTGGGCCTTTCGTTGTGGACAACATTGATTATTCTAAGAAGCCTTTATATATCTATTTTCAAACTCAATTAAATAATTCAAATAATCCTACTCCTGGAAGTGATAAGCCGACAAACTATGCGAGTGAACTAAGTTTGAATGCGGCTGGAATTTCAATTAAACAAAGTGAAGCACCTGCACCAACAGGCAATAGTGGAACTAGTACAGGAGAAAATAGTTTAGTACCAGTTTCTGAAAGTAAATCTATAACTGAAACTATTAACTATTTATATGCAGATACAAATAAAATCGCAGCGCCTCAATATAAAGCAGAACCGCTCACATTTACTAGAACTGGAAAGAAAAATACTGTAACTGGTGAAATAATGTGGAATGCATGGACTCCTGCGCAAACTTTTAAGTCTGTAGTTTCACCAATTATTGAAGGCTATACTGTTGATAAGGAAAAGATTGAAGCTCAAACAGTCAACTTTAATAGTAAAGATTTAGTCTTTAACGTGTACTATGCAAAAACAGAAGTTCCAGTAATACCTGAGCAACCAGTGACTCCAACTCCTATACCTGATCCAGAACCAATCCCACAACCTCATCCTAATGAGCCAAGTGAACCAGTGACCCCAATTACTCCTAGTGAACCAAATACTGAAGTTGAAGATGTTCCAATGCCTCATGCTGCTAATGAAGATGAAATTACTCGCAGTTTATCTAATAATTCACAGTTAAGGAGATCAATGACCAAGCCATTATCTCTTCAAAATGCAGTTGCTCCAAAAGCTAATGAATTAGGAGAAAATACTGGTGAACAAGCAAAACTACCACAAACTAACAGTAAGAAGAATAGTTTACAAATAGTGGGTATAGGTATAAGTGCCTTAATTGGAGCATTGTCATTATTTGGCTTTAATAAGAAGAAAGAAAATTAAATTTGAAATGTAAAAAACAAGCTGTAGTAGCTTATTTTTTATTTTTTATTTTTAATAACAAAAATGTAAACCTTTGTATAAATCATATGTTGATATATTGGAATATTTTATAATACAAATGAATATTATATAAATTTAACATAACAAAAATATGGACTTTAATAATAACGAGCGTTATTATTGTTTTGTTAGATAAATAATATATCAAGTGTTCATAATTTGGTGAGGAGAAAAATACTAATGGAGAAAAAAGATAATGAGAGAATAAATCATTTTTCAATAAGAAAATTAAGTATTGGAGCAGCCTCAGTTTTGTTGTCGACTACTTTATATTTTGGAATTAATATTTCAAATTCCACAGTTCATGCAGCAGAAGAAACAACAAGTACTTCAACTATTCCCGTAACTGAAAATACAAAGCCTGCAAAAGAAAGCTCATCCATAGCGGCTTCACAATTAGAGCAAACAACTCAAGATCAAAATAATAAGTCTACTCTAATTCAACAAAAAAATGTTTCTCCTGAAAAAGTAGAAAATAAAGTAAATCAGAATAATACTTCAGTTAAAAAAGAAGTAACTAAACCAAGTGCCAATATTATTTATGCTGGGTCAACGCAAAATGTTCAAGTAAATGGTTGGTTTAAAGTAGAAGTAAATAGTGGAACTTTAACTAATATACCTCAAGGTTCTAGTTACCAAATTGCCATTGGCCAAAATTTACCTTTAAACTATAATCGTTTAGATATCAATATTCCTAAATTTAGTGTGACTAATAATGGTGAAGGTGTTTTTGATGTAACAGCTGATGGAGATTATACTAATGCTAGTTTTGATATCATTGCATCAATGAGTTATAAAGAACCAATTTCAGCAAATAAAACAATTACTTTGCCTGTAACTATTACTCATAATGGACAAACCACTAACTTAGATACTCAAGTTAATATAACTCCAGAACCTAAAAAGACAGAAAGTGAAGCTCATCCTTTAATTTATTACAAGTGTTTTGGTTTAAACCCTCAAACTAAGCGAATTTCTTGGGGAGTATATGTAAACTACAACGAAGAAGAACTTAAAGATGTTGATGTTAGCGCTATATTTAATGGAGACCAACAATTAGTAAAGGATAGTATTGCAGTTTATGCACCAACTCAAGATGAACTTGGTGATGGAATCAATACTGAAAAGTATCCAGATAATACATATAATTATGATTTATCTGCTCAAATGCAAAAAGAATCTACTCCAACTAGCGTTAAGCTACAACAAGCTGGTCCCTTTGTTGTAGATGGGAAGAATTATTCTAAGCAACCTTTGTATATTTATTTCCAAACTCAATTACCAAGTAGTGCAAATGTTTCATCAGGTGAAGGTTTAAGTAAATATTCGAGTGTATTAAATTTGAAGGCATCAGGGATTGCAGTTCATACACCTCCTACTAGTCCTGCTTCTTCAGGTAATGGCGGTCAAGCTGATGGAGAAAATATCCCTGTAGCTGTTAGTGAAACTAGAACTATTAACGAAACCATTAATTATCTTTATGAAGGCACAAACAAGACGGCTGCTCCACAATATAAAGCAGTACCAATAACTTTTACGCGCACTGGTGAAAAGAATGTTGTAACTGGTAAGGTAACTTGGGGTAAATGGAATGCAGATGAAAGCTTTAAATCAGTGACCTCACCAACTATCAAAGGATATACGGCAGATAAAAAAGTTATCACTAGCCAAAATGTAAATCCAGACAGTAAAGATTTAGTATTTGATGTGTATTACACTAAAAATGCTCCAACTAAAGTTAGTGAAACTAGAACCATTAATGAAACCATTAATTATCTTTATGAAGGCACAAACAAGACAGTCGCTCCACAATATAAGGCAGTACCAATAACTTTTACGCGCACTGGTGAAAAAGATGCAGTAACTGATAAAGTAACTTGGGGTAAATGGAATGCAGATGAAAGCTTTAAGGCCGTAACCTCACCAACTATCAAAGGATATACGGCAGATAAAAAAGTTATCACTAGTCAAAGTGTAAATCCAGACAGTAAAGATTTAGTATTTAACGTATATTACTCAAAAAATGAACAAACTAGTGGTACAGTTTTGCTTCAAGATGATGATGTAATTAATGAAACAATTAAGTACATTTATGCTGATTCGGGTCTACAAGCAGCTCCAACTTATAAGAATGTTATCGGCTTTACTAGAGAAGGAATAAGTAATGGTAAAACTACTATCTGGAAGACTTGGAATCCAGAAAATGGAACTTTTGAAGCAGTAACTTCACCTAATATTGCAGGATATACTGTAAGCAAAAAGGTAGTTAATGCGATGACAGTAAAACCTGGAGATAAGGATATTGAAATAACTATTTATTACACCCCAATTCCATCTCCAACCCCAACTCCGGACTCAACTCCTGTTCCTGATCCAGATCCAACTCCACAACCTCATCCTCAACCAACTCCAACCCCAACTCCTAGTCCTAATCCAGACCCAACAACCCCCGATGTACCGCAACCACATGCAGCAATCACTTCAGAAGAAAATACTAGGGTAATAGTTAACCACCCTAATAAGAGTCAGGTGATTGCAAGCGCAACTGGTCATTCTGATAAAAAAGATATAACTACTCAAGTTCAAGGCCAGAAAAAAGAAACTTTACCACAAACTGGTAGTCAAAGAAATGAACTGGGATTAATAGGTTTAGGGATTAGTTTGGTTGCTACAATGCTTTCTTTAGTTGGTTTTAATGAGAAGAAAGAACATTAATATAAAAACGAGTTTTGTTAAACTCGTTTTTTCTTTTCTATTTATTTTTTTGTTCAGCCAGAAGATCTCTAATTTCTTTTAGATAAATTTCTTCTTGTGATGGGCCAGTTTCTTTTGGCCTCATTGGGATAACTTTAGTTACAGCCTTCATTAAGAGGAAAACAACAAAAGCAATAATAATAAAATTGATTATAGCGTTAATAAAACTACCGTATTTAAAAGTTGCATCGCCAACTTTAAATACTAAATCAGATAAATCTATTTTACCAATGAAGATACCAATCAAGGGATTAATTAAGTTTGTTACCAAAGAATTGACAATTGCGGTGAAAGCACCACCGATGATTACGGCGATAGCTAATCCCATTACATTGCCACGAGAAATAAAGTCTTTAAACTCTTTTAGCATATTTTTACTCCTTTTGTACTTATTTAATTATAGTTTATAGATAAATTGTATATAAATTATGAAGATTATTGAAATTTTTTTAGAACTTAATTCCCGTTATAATAACCCTTAAAATTTTTCTATAAATGTCAATCCTTGTTTTTAAAATTTTATACTCATATACTAGATATCGATGCGTAATGCGGACAAGGTACGATATATAGTATTATATTGTAACCTAATTAAGAAAAGGAGATAGAATATGCAGGAATCGACATCACTCAATGGTTCAGTTTCAACCAAAAAAGAAAATTATTTTGTATGGTTATTTAACCAATTAAAAGGATGGCCAATTCAAAACTACATGTTGTGGTTTTTTGCTTTTGGTTTCCAATTAGCTTTATTAATTGAAAGTAAAATTACTGTTTTAAGTTTAATTACTTTTATCGGAACTTTATTAGGGACACTTTGTGTTTTAGCTATTAATGCTACTAAGGCAATCAATGGTTGGCTCGGTTTGGTGTCGGCAGCATGTTTTATCTATGCTGGTTTAGCAGCTAAGAATTACTTATCAATTTTTGAACAAGTTGCTTATATTCTTACTTTAGATTTACCAATTATTTTCTCAGTTAGATCTTGGAATGATGATACCAAGAATCACTTACGTAAATTCGGTGCAAAACAATGGGTAATTGCAATTTTAGGGACATTGTTAGTTTACGTAGTTTCTGGTTACTTAATCGGACACTTTACTAATGATCCTCGTCCTTGGATTGATTCAATCAGTTTTTCAATTTCATTAACTGCAGGAATCATGTGCTTTATGCGTTACAATAACCAATACTTCTGGTGGACAGCTAGTGGTATCTTCCAATTAATTTTATGGGGTGTAACGTATGCGCAAGGGGATGCTTCCTTAGCTATGGCAGTGAACGCCTTGATTTATGTCGTTAATGATGTGTTAGCCTTTACCGTATCACCATGGTTTAATCGTGGTCGTCGTCGGGAAGGCTTGCGTGAAATTAAAGGCCAAGAATAAAAATAAAAGCTCAGCGAAAGCTGGGCTTTTTTTGTGGAAAAAACTATTGATATTGAGCAATTTTTTGTGCTTTTTTCCTAAATTTAGTTGGTGTCTCATGATAATGCTTTTCAAATTGCTTGATAAAAAAGGTATCGTAATTGTAACCCACCGCATAGGCAATTTCGGTCAAACTTAAACCAGTTAAGGTAAGTAATTCAGTTGCCATTTTTAAACGATATCTTTGTAAAAATTGCATTGAAGTGCAACCGTAAGTTTGCTGGAAAAGTTTATTTAAGGAGACACGATTCAAATGCGCTACATTTACTAAATCTTTTTGTTCAACCTGATCACTATAATTTAGATGAATATAATTGACAGCCTCTGCCAATGCGTTTTTGCCAACTTCTTGGTTAAATTGTTCGACCATAGTTAAAGATTCAATTAAACATTTTTTTATTCGACATACCCAAAAATTATCTGTTTGAATTTGAATTTCACTAATCGCCATTAAAAATTGATTTAGGACTTTACTGTATAATTGTGAATTTAAACTATATATACCAGTATAACCTTGCGTACGATTAAATAATTTTAGGCGTTCCTTGATTATTTGTGGATCTTTTTTAATATATTCTTTTTCTGAAATACGTAGAACGGATAAAAAGTCGGGAGCAAAAGAGATTGTGGGTAAAATTGCATTTTGATTTTTGGTAATTTGAAATTTGTCTTTATCATTTAAGCAAATGATAGCAGGAGCAGAAATGTTGAAATCAAGCTTATTAATGTTACCCTCAATTTTTCCGCTTGTTAATAAAGTAACTGAATAGTGATTTGTAATTGGCAAAAATTGACCCTCATTTTGATTAAGTACAACATTAATATCTACATTTCTTTTTTTAAAACGATCATATTGCATAATTGATTTCCCTATTTCAAAAAGTATAGTTAAGCTTTACGAATACTTTATGGTGCATAAACAGAATATTAACTATATTTTATGTGTAAACAAAATTAATCGCAAGTTAAAAGAGAGGTAATTCATATGACTGTTAAAGTTGCAATTAATGGATTCGGAAGAATTGGTCGTTTAGCATTTAGAAGAATTCAAGACGTTGATGGTATTGAAGTGGTAGCTATTAATGACCTTACTAATGTCGAAATGTTGGCTAACTTATTGAAGTATGATACAACTCAAGGTACCTTTGATGCAGATATAGAAAGTAAAGATAATAATTTAATTGTAAATGGTAAAACTATTAAGGTTTTAGCAGAACCTAATCCAGCTAAGCTTCCATGGGCAGAATTAGGTATTGATATCGTTCTTGAATGTACTGGCTTCTTTGCATCAAAAGATGGTGCTCAAGCTCACATCGATGCTGGTGCAAAGAAAGTATTAATTTCAGCTTTTGCTGGGTACGATGTTCCTACTATTGTATTTAATACTAATCAAAATATCTTAACTCCAAACGATACTATTGTTTCTGGTGCTTCTTGTACAACTAACTCTTTAGCACCGATGGCTAAAGTCTTAAATGATAAGTTTGGTATTGTTGAAGGATTAATGACCACTATTCATGCCTATACTGGAGATCAAATGACTCTTGATGGTCCACACCGCAAAGGTGACTTTAGAAGAGCGCGTGCAGCAGCAGAAAATATTACTCCTACTACCACAGGGGCTGCCCGTGCTATTGGTCAAGTAATTCCAGAATTAAATGGAAAACTTGATGGTGTGTCTCAACGTGTACCAGTTAAGTCCGGCTCATTGACCGAATTATATACTGTTTTAAACAAGAATGTAACAATTGAAGAAATTAATCAGGCTATGCAAGATAGTCAAAATGAATCATTCGGTTATAACATTGATCCAATTGTTTCTTCAGATATTATCGGGATGCATTATGGCTCATTATTTGATGCAACCCAAACTCATGTAATGGATGTTAATGGTAAACAATTAGTTAAGACTGTTGCTTGGTATGACAACGAAATGTCTTATACTTCACAATTGGTAAGAACTTTGAAGTACATGGCAGAACTTTAATTTAATACTTAATATAGAAAGCTCAGCGAAAGCTGGGCTTTTTTATTTTGCTCAGTTGGTTGCATTTAACTAATGGCTTTCGTTAAACTAAACCTAAAAAATAATAGTGAGGTAAAAGTATGGATGAAGAATTACTCGCGCTAGCTGATGAAGAGGGGAATTGGCTCAAAAAAGCCAGTCAATTAAAAAGTGTAATTACCAGTAATGCTTATTTCAGGCTAAATGCGGGAATTTTATCACTTGAACAAATTAATGAATTACTTGCTAGTTATCCTGGAAATCTATTCTTTTATGGAAAAGATGGTCATTTTCTTTACTATAAGCAATTAATTGATATGAATTATGATCCAGTCGAATTAGGACACAAGACAATCAATTCTGATATTTTTGCAACTTTAAAATCTGGTAGTAAAAAGAGAATTATTGTCCCTGATCAAACAAATTCTTTAACAAGATTCGTAATAGATGAATATAAGAGTGTTTTTAATAAAGAGCACCAGTTTGCTGGAGTAGTTGAAATAGTTCAAGATATTTATCCACTAGTAGAATATTATTTACAAGAAACTGGACAAAAATTAGTACCCGATCCGGATAATAAGAAAGGTAAAGTATATCATCAAAATGCGGAAACAGATGCGGAGACGGGGGCTAGTGAATGGGAAGGATAAAGAATGAATTTTTATACGATTGATTACATTACGCGAAATCAAACTGACGATCGAAAAATGCTGTATATCTTAATGGTAGTAGCCGGCTTAGCAATGGTTATTTTTGTACTATTATACTTACGTGACAAAATGGCGACCAAGTATCGTGATTTGGGGATTATTGCTCTATTATTTTTACTATTATTTGCTGGAGTTCAATATGAGAAAGTTTTGCAGACTAACAGCCAAAAATCGCAGACTAGTCAATTAGTACCTTTTATGAAGTCAGTCGCAACTGATAAGGGAGTTTCTCCTAAAAAAGTACTAGTTAATTCGACAACCTTACAAAATGGACTAATTGTTAGGATTGATGATGAAGATTACCAGCTGAATTTAAATTCGGATAATAATTCATATACTTTAACTCGGGCCCATATTATTGATCATCATGTTTATGTAAATAAGTAGGAGAAAGATGTATACAGATCTATTTATAAAATTTGCTTTAGGGATTTTAACTTTAATTTTTCAAATTAATATTTTTGGTAAAGGTAATTTAGCCCCTACGACTGCTTTAGACCAATTACAAAACTATGTACTTGGTGGTATTATTGGTGGACTTATTTACAATCAAGACATTACGGTACTGCAATTTTTGATGGTCTTAATTCTTTGGACTTTAGTAGTATTTATTTTAAAATTTAGTAGGGATAATAGTAGTTGGATTAGAAATTTGATTGATGGGAAACCAGTACAGGTTATTAAAAATGGTAAGGTTCTAGTCGATAATTGTTTAAAGGCTGGAATATCTGCTAATCAATTAATGTTTCAATTAAGAAGTCGGGGCATCTTCTCTACTTCCAAAGTAAAAAATTGTATTTTTGAACAGAATGGTCAATTGACAGTAATTGAAAATGATGAAGATAATATTAGATTTCCAATTATTAGTGATGGTCAGATAAACGAAGATGTATTGGAATTAATTCATAAATCCAATCATTGGCTTGAACAAGAGGTTGAAGCAGCAGGTTTTAATAGTATTTCGGATATTTATTTAGGTGAATATAATAAGGGAAAGTTAACCTTTTTTGGCTACAATGATACTATTGCCAAAAATTAGCTAAAGGAAGAAGAAAAATGAGTATTTCAATTATGCAAGGTGTACTGAATATACCAGGTGCTCAAGATAAAATTAGAGCTAAGGGAATTGAAAAGCCCGGCTTTTTAGATAACTATACTTTGATTGACGTAGAAACAACGGGTCTCAGTCCCTACCATAACCGCATTACAGAGATGGGAGCCTTAAAAGTCCGCCATGGTGAAGTAATTGCAACTTTTTCAGAATTAGTAAAATTTCCTGATTCTAATAAAGTACCAGCATTTTTAACTAAATTAAATGGTATTGATGAAGAAGCAATTGAGTCTAAAGGAATGCCAGTTGATCAAGCGATAAAAGAGTATCGACAATTTATTGGTAGTGATATGATTGTTGGTTATAATGTTAACTTTGATTTGAATTTTGTTTATGATCTTACTGAAAAGTATCATTTACCAGTATTAAGTAATGATTATGTTGATGTTCTACGTTTGGCTCGCAGTTTTTATAATCAGGAAACACATAATCGTTTGATTGATTGTATGCAGAGAATGGGGATTGCTGAATCACAAGAACATCGCGGGTTAGATGATTGTCTTGATACTAAAAAAGTCTATGATAATTTACGAGAAAATTTCACCCAAACACATATGTTACGGGCACACGAATCAGTGAAATCACTTGATTTAACAAATGAATGGCCAGATATCGTAAAACAAACTACTGTCTTTAGAAGTCCATTTAAAAATAAAAATATTGTCCTTACCGGTGATATGGTTCTAGATACAACTGAATTAGAGAATGCCATTAAGAACTTAGGTGGCTTTGTTCAAGAACATGTAGATGATTATACTAATTATGTGTTTATGGGCGATGGTGATTTCTTTAGAACTGATTTAGTAGAACTGAATCGTGCCAAGGCCTTGAAAAAGAAAGGCCAAAAGATTAGTACTTGGTCCGAAAAATTCTTTTTGAGTGTTTTGGATGATTGGGCAAGATCATAAAAAGCGGCTTTAAGCCGCTTTTTTAAATATTTAATTTTTCATTACTTTTAGAAATAGAAATAGTAATTAAATAAATCATGTTGATCATGACTACAAAAAATGAGGTCATAATTACTACAGGGAAGTAATGGAAATAAAGGCAAATTAATAAACCAATTATTGTAATTAATCCAAAGAAAATGATAGTAGATTTTCGTAATGCAAAAATTTTTTGGTTATAGCGAGTTGCAACTAAAAGACCTAAATAGATTAGAGCAATCCCTGCAAAAAGACAGCATACCGTAAAAAGCGAATCTGCTTCTTTTTCGTGAATAATTTTAAGACTGGCTGTAACTAGGCTAATTCCAAAAATAATTGCATAGTGGAGATAAATAAGGGCATTTCCAGTTGCGTGTGGTTGATTCTCTTGGATTAAATAGTCGAATTGTAAAATATAAGTAAAGAAGAGAAATGCGACAAGTAAGAAAATAAAAACAGAATAGAAATTAAAAGTTGTTGGTCTGAAATAGTCGGCAATACCAATAATCGTCTCACCAAAGATTACGATAACTAGTAAATTTAATCTTTCTAAAAAGTGACCAAAATGGATAGGATGCTTAATAGTATATTTTTTGGTCAAACTTGGCATAATCCAGCTTAAGGCCAAACCAAGAATGGCAATTGAAAAACCAAAAATATTATCAAGATATCCACCTGTGAATAAACAGATGGCACGGAAAATTAAAAACCTAAAATATGAGATAGTAATTTTTTTATCTTCTTGCTTGTCTACTTGAAAATAGGTAATTAAATAGTGGAGTGCCAAAGTTGTAGATAAAAGTCCTGCTGAACTTAATAAGATCCGCATTTCTCTTAAATCGGTGGTATCAAATGAATTTGACATGAAAAGCAAAATCATCATATCAATAAAGTAAAATGCGATATCACTCCAACTTCCTTTGCCATAACGGTTAGTAAAAATCGTTTGGGTCATCCAGGAGCTGATAAAAATTAGGACAATAATTGCAAATAAAATAAAAGAAAATGTTGAAATTCGTCCATGTGATAAATGATGGAGAATTTCACTAGTTTTAGAAATCATGTAGACAAAAACTAAATCATAAAAAAGGGCAATTTTTGAAACATGTTTTTCAGTGTTTTCAGAGCTAGAAGTCATTAATAAACCTACTTTCATATATTATTGATATCTTTAGAATAATACTTATTGTTAAATTTAGGATAAAAATAAATCCTATCAAAACAGGGATAGGATTTTGAAAATTAAAATTCTTCATGTTCATGGGGATCAAAACGACGACTACCAATTTGATCAAGTGCGGTGATTTTTTCCACTTCTTCAGGAGTTAGTTTAAAATCAAAAATATCTAGGTTAGATAATTGGTGCTTAATTGAGCTAGCCTTTGGAATAGGAACTACATTTATTTGCGTTTCCCAACGTAAAATTACTTGAGCAGGCGACTTACGATACTTTTGAGCAAGTTGATTTATAAAGGGTTCATTAAAGGCTTCACCACCACGTTGTAGTGGACTCCAGGCTTCAGTAATAATCTGGTGAGCATCATCAAATTGACGAATGGTATTGCTTGACCAGTAGGGATGTAATTCAACTTGATTGATTGCCGGCATAATATTTGTAGCTTGATAAATTTTTTCAATATGTTCTGGTTCAAAGTTTGAAACACCAATTGACTTAATTAAGCCCCACTTCTGTGCATCTACTAAGGCTTGCCATGCTTGGACATATTTATCCTCTTTAGGGTTAGGCCAGTGAATTAGGTAAAGATCAAAGTAGTCTAAACCAGCTGAAAACAATGATTCTTGAATTTGATCTACAGCTTTTTGATATTCGTGATCTCGACCCGGCAATTTACTCGTAACAAAAATATCGTCACGAGGAATGCCACTACGTCTAATTGCTGCTCCAACTGCTCCTTCATTTTCATAGTTAACGGCACTATCAAGTAAACGATAGCCAAGTTTAAGTGCATTTTGAATGGCGAAACAACCGGCACTACCATTTAATTTATAAGTACCAAATCCTAATTTAGGAATTCGATTGCCATCATTTAAGTCAAAATATTCCATCATGGATGTCCTTTCTTTTAATGCCAAGCTAATTGCTTATATTTAGTGTAACATTAATTAATTTTTTTAAATAAGCTACAAACATATGTTCAAAAAGAATATACTAGTTTTAGTTAAAATCAGTTAAGGAGTAAAGTAATGGCGAAAAAGAAGCATAAACAGACTCAATCTACTAAATCTACGCTATTTTCATCACTTGTAGTTTTAGTAGCCCTAATTTGGGGTGTTTGGGGTAAATACGGTGGACAACTAAAGCAAGCTTATTCTAATAATAACGAACCTAAGTCTGGCGTAGTGAATAATGCTAATCGTGCAAATACCACCTATGGAGGATTATCTAAGCAAGACTATCAAAAATTAGCTAATTTAAATTTTCAAAGTGGTAATCGTGGATATGTTTATGTCAACAATGATAAATCTACGTTGATAAAAAATGCTTGGCAAGTAAATAAGGTGATTTATTCAAACCTAGATAATTTAAATAGAACTTCTGCTTCTAATACGGCCTTTCTTGAGCCACGTAATGTAGCCAATGATAGTTTGCGAGTCCGACAGTTTATTCAGCCAACTGCTTGGCATTCAAATAATAAAAGTGGAACTCAAATCTATAATCGGGGTCATTTAATTGCTTATTCAGTTTCGGCTGGAATTGATCAAGATGGTCAGTATAATCCCAATAATCAATCTGGTGATCAAAATAATCCTAAAAACTTATTTACTCAAACTGCTTTTTCTAATCAAAAAGTTCAAACTATTTTTGAGACAAAAGTGAGACAAGCCTTGAAACAAGGGAATAAGGTGATTTTTCAGGCTACCCCTATTTTTCGTAGAAATGAATTAATGGCACGCGGGATTAACTTGCAAGCAATTGGTGTAACTGGAAACTTGAATTTTAATGTATATATTTTTAACGTTCAGCCAGGGTATGCATTTGATTATAATAATGGAAGAGCAAGTATTGATCGTTCAATGCAGGTTGTTGAGTAAGAAATTATTATTCGTATTTGTATTATGCATACAAGATATAGAATTTGGTAAATTTGCTGGATATGAATATACATATCATGAATTACGAATTATATAATGAATATACGTCTCCATTATTCGTATTATCATCCAACGTACTAAAAATAAGTATTACTATATAGACACAGTTATATTAATTTACGAACCTTTTTTCTAAAAAAAGGTTTATTTTTTTACTTATTTATCATAGAATTTGTGTTAGCAAAATTTAAAACACACAAGATATAGTGGTGGAGGAGTAATGGAAAACAAAAAATTCATTGAAGTCAAAGATTTGCAGAAAACGTATGATAATGGACATCAAGCAATTAAATCTGTCAGTTTTTCTGTAAATAAAGGTGATTTAGTTTGTCTTTTAGGACCTAGTGGATGTGGAAAAACTACAACTTTGAATATGATTGCTGGCTTGCTCGCTCCTACCGGAGGTGACATTTTAGTTGAAGGTAAATCCATGATCCATGTTGAACCAAAGGATCGTAATATTGGCTATGTATTTCAAAATTATGCTCTTTATCCACATATGACAGTTTTACAAAATGTAATGTTTCCCTTAACTGTGGGAAAGGGTAAAAAGTCCAAAAATGAGGCTAAAAAAATTGCTAAACGTTACATGCAATTAACTCATATTGAAGAGTTGGCTGATCAAAAACCAGGTAAATTATCTGGTGGTCAGCAACAAAGAGTAGCAATTGCACGTGCATTAGTGCAAGAACCTAAAATTTTATTAATGGATGAGCCCCTTTCTAATTTAGATGCACGTTTACGCTTGAAAATTCGGGAAGAAATTCGTGCCTTAGTTAAGGAAGTAGGAATTACTACTTTATTTGTGACTCATGATCAAGAAGAGGCTTTATCAATCGGTGATAGAATTATTTTATTTAATGAGGGTACGGTTCAGCAAAATGATACGGGTGATAATCTTTATTTAGAGCCTGTAAATCAATTTGCCGCTAATTTTATTGGTAATCCTGTAATCGATAACTTCAAGGTAAAAGTTGAAAATGACTATGTAGTTGGTAAAGGTTTTAAGTTTGCTATTACTGATTTAAAGAATGAACGTTTCAAAAAAACACTTCAAGAAGGACAAACTTATACTTTAAGTGTTCGTCCAGAAAATCTTCTCCCCTTGATGACTGAAGTAAAAATTGAAAATGATGATCATTATTTAGAAGCTGATATTGAAGATATTGAGTTAATTGGTCGAGAACGAGTATTGAAATTTACTAATGATGGAAATTCAGAAAGATCTTTAATTAATTTGGAACACCAAGTTAAACGTGGTGATCACTTAACCTTCAGTTTTAAGTTGAAGCGTGTGTACATTTTTGATGATAATGGGGAACGAGTTTACTAATGAAACAAAATCAAAAGAAAGCCTGGCTATTTTTAGCGCCAATTTTAATTCTAGTGACCGTTTTCAGTATTTGGCCAATTATTAGGGCATTTATTATGTCTTTTAAAGGCGGTCCAATCATTAATATGCAATATAATGGGTTAGCTAATTATCAATATATTTTCAGTGATCCAGATTTTTGGCATGCTATAGCTAATACCGCCATTTATGCCTTTGTAACGGTACCAGTTGCATTGATTATTTCAATAGCATTGGCGTGGTTTGTATTCTCAAAAATCAAACATAAAACATTTTTTGAAACAATGTTTTTCATGCCATATGTTACAAGTACAATTGCAATTGGAATTGTCTTTAGATATATCTTAAATGGCAAATATGGACTTTTAGATTATCTTTTAAGAGCAATCCATTTACCAGCACCTGATTGGCTTGATGATCCAAGTATGAGTATTATTTCATTAATTATGTTTGGTGTCTGGGCGTCATTAGCTTTCAATATTGTAATTTTGATGGGTGCACTACGTAATATTGATCCCAATTATTACGTTTTAGCCGATATGTACGGTGCTAGTGAAATGGAAAAATTCTGGCGGATTACCTTACCACAATTAGTCCCGACGATTACTTTTTTATTAACTGTTAACTTAATTGGGGCATTTAAGATCTATACTCAAGTCTATGCCTTGTTTAATGGGGCTGCAGGGCAAGCAAATTCGGCTATGACTGCGGTTTTCTATATTTATAATAAATTCCAAGTAGTGAATACCCCAGGTGTGGCGATGGCTGCAACTGTAGTCCTATTCTTTATTATTTTGCTTGCGACATTTATTCAAAGAAAAATTACTAAGAAGGTGAACAGCTAATGAAAAAGAAAAAGTTTAGTTGGGGCATGGTAGTAATTTATCTTTTTATCGCTATCTTTGCTATTATTACGGTTTTTCCGTTTATTTATATGATTCTAGGTGGATTAATGTCTTATGAAGAGACAACTACAATTCCACCCACTTTGATTCCACATCATTTTAATTGGGATAACTTTCGGCAAGTCTTTGCACAAGCGCCTTTCGCTAGATATTTCCTCAATACCTTTATTACTGCGAGTGTAAGTACTCTAGTAACTTTGTTTACCTCAATTCTTGGAGCCTTTGCAATGGTTTATTTGAAATTTAGGGGAAAAGGTTTTATTCAGTTAATTCTTTTATCACTTTTAATGGTACCTGCTGAAGCAATCATTTTTACTAATTACACCACAATTATGGACATGGGATTGCTTAATACTTATCTTGGGTTAGTGTTGCCTTTCTTAGTATCAATTTTTTATATGTACTATTTGCAAAGTTATTTCACAGCGATTTCGCCTACTATTTATAAGGCGGCGAAGATTGATGGGGCCAGCGATTGGGAATTTATCTGGAAAATTTTGGTGCCAATGTCTAAAGGTGGCCTCATGACAGTTGGGCTTTTAAGTTTTATTGCAGGCTGGAATTCATTCTTATGGCCTTTGTTGGTGACTAACGAAGATAGCATGCGGTTGTTAAACAATGGGTTGACTGCCTTCACTACTGATGCTGGAGCACAAACTCAATTACAATTAGCGGCAGCAACTTTAACGGTTTTACCAATTTTAGTAATTTACTTTATTTTCAGAAAACAGATTATTAATGGAGTGGTAAGAAATGACCTCAAAGCCTAAAACAATAGTAACGTTTTATAATGGCTTGACAACGATTGGTGGTCCAATGATTGAAGTGGCCTATGATAAATCTCATGTTCTGTTTGATCTAGGGGAAGTTTATAAGCCTGACCTTGGTTTAAGTATGGAAGATGAAGATTATCAAACTTTAATCAAGTATCAATTAATCGGTGATGTAAAAAATTTTTATGATCCTCAAATAACCGGTCAACCAATTGATGGTGAACGTTGGCATCATGCGGCCGCTTATATTTCACATGTTCACTTAGATCACAGCAAGGTGGTAAATCTTATTGCACCAGAGATTCCGGTTTATGCTGGACCAATTACCGCAAGGTTATTATCAACTCTTAATCAAAATGGAGATTTTCTTTTACCGGCCGCAGGACATGATAAAAGTTATACTCGTCCTATTACGGCTGTTGAACTAGGTCATTCAATCAAAGTAGGAGATATTACCCTGGAAATAGTGGCTAGTGATCATGATGCATATGGGGCCACTGGATTAATTATTAAAACCCCTGATAAAACTATTGTCCATACTGGGGATATTCGGTTGCATGGTTATCATCCTGATTGGGTACGAGAGTTTATGGCTAAGGGTAATAAATGTGATCTCTTAATTATTGAAGGAACTGGAGTATCTTTTCCTGATGAAGATGGTGAAGAATTTTCCGGCCCTAAAAATGAGCAGGAACTAACTGAACAAATTATTCAGTATCAAAAGCGGAACCCTCAGCGTCAGCTTACTTTCAATACTTATCCGACTAATGTTGAAAGAATGCTGCGAATTATTGCCGATTCACCAAGAAAAGTTGTTCTACATGCAGAGCGAGCGGCATTATTAAAAAGAGCTTTGGGACAGGATGTTCCTTATTATTATTTGCCAGAGGACCAGAAAATTGATGCGCTCAATTCTGAGTTGGAAATTTCATATTCTAACTTATTGGAAGATGATCATCAATACTTCTGGCAAGTAGTAGGTCATTATGATCAGCTAAAAGTGGGCGGATTATATATCCACAGTAATGCCCAACCGCTAGGGGATTTTGATCCAGCTTATCGTCCCTTTATAGAAAATATTGAAAAGCGTGGTATTGAATTAATACCTTTACGCTGTTCAGGTCATGCAGGGGTTGATGAGTTAAAAAAGATCATTGCTGGGTTTGAGCCAAAAATATTGGCTCCGGTGCATACATTGCATCCAGAATTAGAAGAAAACCCATTTGGAGTAAGGATTTTACCTAAGCGTGGCGAAAGCCTTGAACTTAGTTAAAATTAATTGTTGTTATTGTTAAATTTATTTTTTATTTATAGGAGGAACTCATGAAGTTCAAAAAGGCGTTAGCTGCAGCAGCTGTAGCTACTTTGGCTATGATAAGTTTATCTGCTTGTTCAAACAAGGGTGGCTCGAGTGATTCTAGTTCTACTAAGATTCCAACTAAAATTACTAAAAAGACCACAATTACTTTTTGGCATGGAATGCATGGTAGTCAAGAATCTACTTTAAAGCAATTAACTAAGGATTTCGAAAAAGAAAATCCAAATATTACCGTTAAACTTGAAAATCAAGGTAGTTATCAAGATTTACAATCTAAGCTCAATTCTACTTTGCAATCACCTAAGAATTTACCAACTATCACACAAGCATATCCTGGTTGGCTCATGGATGCCGCTGATAGCAAAATGTTAGTCAATATGACCCCATATATTAATAATTCTAAAATTGGCTGGGGTAGTGCTAAAAAGAGTGATATCCGCCAAGAACTTCTTGATGGGGCAAAAATTAACGACACTCAATATGGTATTCCATTTAACAAGTCAATTGACATGTTAACTTATAATAAAACTCTATTAGACAAATATGGTGTTAAAGTTCCAACAAATATGGCAGAATTGAAAAAAGCCTCAGAAACTATTTACAAGAAGAGTAACGGTAAAGTTGTTGGTGCTGGATTTGATTCACTTGCCAACTACTATGTTTTGGGAATGAAAGATAAAGGCATTAACTTTAGTAAAAAAATCAACTTTACTGGGACTGATTCTAAAGATGTAATTAATTATTATGCTCAAGGTATCAAGAAAGGATACTTTGAAACTGCAGGCTCTGCTGGTTATCTATCAGGTGATTTTTCTAACCAAAAGATAGCCATGTTTATTGGTACTTCTGCTGGTGAAAGCTATGTTAAAAAAGGTGTAGCCAATAAATTTGAATATGGTGTTGCTCCTCGACCATCAAAATACACAATGCAACAAGGAACGGATATTTATATGTTCAATCAAGGTAGTGCTGATCAAAAAGCCGCTGCATTTATGTACATTAAATACTTATTAGGAAAGAAACAACAATTAACTTGGGCTAATGCAACGGGGTATATTCCGGTACTTAACTCCGTAGCTAACTCAAAGGAATATAAAGACAATACTGATAGTAAAGTGCCGGGACAATTAGCTAAAGCAATGAAGCACTTATACAGTATTCCTGTAGTTAAGAATGGTAATGCTGCTTACAATGGTCTTTACCCAATTATGCAAAATATCTTTGCTCAAGCCAAGAAGGGGAAGAGTTGGAATTCAGCTATTGATCAAGGTAAGACTAAGTTCAATAGTAACTGGAATCAATAATAAATCTAACAAAAAAGAAGTAGAAATTTTCTACTTCTTTTTTTATTAGAATGATAAACAAATCAAAGCAATTAATGCTGGAAGCATTTGTACTAAGAATATTTTCTTTGTGGCAGTAAATCCGCCAAAATTTCCCGCAATCACTATAAAACCTAAAAGTAATTGCCAAACCACTAAAAGCCAATTAAAAGGAAAAATAAACCATACTAGGATAATTAAAAGTCCCAAAAGGCCATTATAAATTCCTTGATTTGCCATCGAAATTTTTGCGGGCTTTTGGGTAATAAATTTGATATCCATATCAAAAGATTTAGCTTGTAATTGTGAGTTGCCAAAAATTTCAAGAAAAGCGATGCCAATATGTTCGATTCCTACGAGGAATGTTATAATAATTCCAATTATTTGGAGTGTATTCATAAATGTACCTCTTTCTAATAATTTGCAAAAATTATTTTATAAAAATCATGCGCTTACTGCAAGAATAGGAGGATTCAAGTGAATTTTAACTTTAAAACAGTTGACCAGATGAATGGTAGAGAAATGTTTTGTGTTGAACGGTTACGTTTAGAAACATTTGTGACTGAACAAGAAATTACTTTACCTGAATTAGATGATCAGGATTTAAAGGCGATTCATGTTTTTCAATTAAATGAAAATAAGACTGATGCTTTAGCCACTTGTAGAATTTTTCAAGATAAACAAGGAAAGTGGATTTTAGGAAGAGTAGCAGTTTCTAAACAAGCACGAGGACAAGGATTAGGTAAGAAAATGTTAAAAGCTGTGCATAAATACCTAAAAGAAGAAAAGGGTGCGAATTCTATTTCTTGTCATGCTCAGCAATATGTACAAAAATTCTATGAATCTTTGGGGTATGAAATCCAGGGAGAAGTTTTTCAAGAAGCAAATATCGATCACATCATGATGATGAAAAAATTATAAATGAAAAGGACAGTTAGTTTTTTACTAACTGTCCTTTTCATTTTAACTAATTGTACTAGTTGTTGTGATTAGTGAAGTAACGGTAATCTTTACTTTTATCAAAAATTACACCACGTGCATTTTCACCATTAGATACACTAAATACTGCATCTGGGTATTTTTCTTTAACTTCATCTTCCATAATTGAACGCATCATGGCATTATTTGAAAGAACTGAACCGGTTAAGGCGATACGCATTGGTTTTGGATCTTCGTAACGATCTAAACAATTGATAATATCACGTGCTAAGAGGTGAGCTTGTTCTTGAATGATTTCGCGAGCTTCTTCATCACCATTATCAGCAAGTTTAGCAACTTCAACAGCATATGAAGCAACTTCAGGACTGGTTAATTCATAGAACTTAGCTGGAGCTTCATCCATACTATCTAAGTCCCAGATTTTTACAAAGAGATCAACTAATGAACTCTTTTCACGTTGGTCCCATTTAAGTAGAGCTGCTTGTAAAGCTGCCTTAGATATAGCATAACCACTACCTTCGTCTCCCAATTGAGAACCGTAACCACCAGTAGCAATTAATGATTCATTTTGGCGGCCGTTAACAACAGAACCGGTACCAGCAATAACTAATGCACCGTCTGCACCTTCAAGTCCATTGTATAAAGCTAAAAGTGAGTCAGTAATTGCTCTAGTTGGAATATTACCAACGTTTGAAGAAATAGTTGCAGCTACTTCAGGAGCATTTCCAACTACAGATAATCCAGCAATTCCTGCTAGGATTTTCATACAATCACCATTAATTTGATCTTTTAAGTTATTTATGGTGTCAGAAATATTTTTTATACCAAGTTCATAATTATTATTAATTTGACCTGGGCCACCTTCTGCGCGACCTAATTCTTTACCATTTTCATCGTAGGCGATAGCAGTGGAATGTGTACCACCGGCATCAATACCAATCATATATTTCAACATGTTATCTTGTCCTTACTTTTAAAATATTTAACTAGTTTATCATACTTTGCAGTAATTTCACATTGTGAGCGTATTCATTATATTACAAGCATAACGATTAGGTCTAATTTTTTTTGAGAATCCTACTAATATTTTTCTTTCAAAATGATAAAATAAAACAAGTATTTTAAGGAGTAAAATATGAAAAATAGAATTTTATTAGGATCACTCTTAGTTACATTTTTCAGTTTAACTTTTTATTTAACTGGAACCGCTAGATTTGAAAATGCTACATTAAAAATCTATGGAAATAAGGATGCTAAGGTTGCTACTCAGTCCACATTAAATGATAAAACAAACACCAACCTGACTCCTGATAGTTTAAAACGAACTAAAAATAGTAATAAAGCCTTATCCAAAGTAATCATAAAAAATGTTGATGATACTACAGCCCCAGTTCAAATAACTGCGGAAAATCTTAAGCACAGTGATCAATATGCAAATGTTAAAAATATAGACCAGGCTCAAGATGTTGGAGCTGTGTTGAAGCTCTTTATTTTAATTGCGTATGAAAAAGAAGGAAAAACTTCTCAAACGTTTAAAGTAACTAGTAGTGAAATAAAGGGAAATGATAATTCACTTCAAGCTGATACAGCTTATTCAGGAACATTTTTAAAAGATTTAATGATCCGGCAAAATAATAATGATGCCGCAAATGTTCTATTAAAGGCATTAGGTACTAAAAAAGTTAATCAAATTTCTCATTCAATTGGTGCAACTCATACAAAAATAACTGGTAAGTTTGGAGATGATAAAGTAGGTGTTACTACAGCTAGTGATTTAGAAATAGTAATGAAGAAACTTTATCAAGGTAAAATTAAAGATACAAATTCAGACAATCAAGTTTTAGGTCAATTATTGAATTTCCCTAATAAAGGGTTAGCTAGCCAAATAAACGGTACTGTTTATCGCATAAGTGATTCGCATGCCAGTGTAGCGTTAGTACAGTCAAATAATGGTCAAGTTTACATTATGAGTGGAATTAATCCAGATAATAGCTTTAACTTTGAAAAATTAGGAAGTGCTATTAATTCTTGGTATGAAAAAAATTGAGTTTAAAAAGTCTTTGCTAGCAAAGGCCTTTTTATTTGAATTTTTAAAAAACTACACTTTGTAAACAATAATCTACAAAATGTAGATTGTAATCTACAGTATGTAATGATATTCTATTTAAGAAAGAGGTGAAAATCATGGCACAAAAAAGAACCTTAGATCTAGAAAAGGTAATAAATAAAGCTACAGAAATTATTAATGAAAAGGGCTTAAGCGAGCTTACAATGCCAAAACTTGCCATGGCTTTGAACGTAAGATCACAATCCCTTTATCATTATGTTTCTAACCGAGACCAACTACTTTCACTAGTGTGTGCCGAACGTTTAAGAGTATTACGTAGACACCTAACAGAGAGTTTAATTGGGTATTCAGGTAATGATGCTTTATATCGGTTTGCAGATGAAACTCGTGATTTTTTACTCAATGATCGAACTGTTTCCAGTATTTTTTATAATGTTGACGAGTATATCAATAACAAATTAATTACTGATGAAATTAATAAGATAATTGATTTGGGAGAAAAATTATTAGATGTTGATAAGAAAAATACCGTCTCATTACATGGTCTGCTAGGAGCGGTTTTAGGTTATGTCTTCTTAGATCGTGCTGATCTGTTTAAAAATGAAGATAAAAAAAGTGCTGATGATAATTACCATGAATTGCTATCACGCTTAGTTGCATCGAATGAATGATAAGTAAGTGAAGCAAAAAAGTTAGGAAAGGAAAAATTTTATGAAAGGGTTTGTCAAAAATCACGTTGGTGCGTTAATCGCATGGATTGTAATCCTACTCGCAGCTGTTTTAACTTTGCCAAATGTTTCTGCATTGACAAGTGCTCACTCAGAAATAACTCTTCCCAATTATGTTCAAACATCTGTAGCAAAGAAAATTCAAAATCAGTGGGGACGCAATCAAGGTAATAGTTATACCGCGGGAGTTGTTTTTAATAGAAAAGGCGGAAAATTAACTACTGCTGATAAGGAACGAATTGATGATACGATTTCTTTCTTAAAAGATAATAAGAAAAAACTCGGTATTAAGACAATGATGACGCCTAATGATAATGAGGCGGCCAAATCTCAATTGGTTTCAAAAGATGGTACCACAGAAGTTATTCAGTTGACTCTATCTAAAAGTCATAAAACTGTCGGGGAAACTAACAAGGACTTAATTAAAGCAGTAAAGACTAAGGGATTAAGAACTTATGTAACTGGTGCAGAAATCCTTCAGGATGATTTTTCTTCATCTGTTCAAGAAGGAATAAAAAAGACTGAGATAATTTCTATTATCTTTATCTTTATTGTTTTGGTCCTAGTATTTAGGTCACCTATTGTCCCAATTATTTCGCTAATAACTGTAGGAGTTTCATTCTTTACTTCCTTCTCAATTGTTACGAATTTAGTACAACATGCTAACTTCCCATATTCAAACTTTACTCAAGTATTTATGGTCATTGTGCTATTTGGGATTGGTACTGACTATAATATCTTGCTATATAACAAGTTTAAAGAAAATCTTGGAAAAGGGATGAAGAAGTGGGAAGCTACGCGTAGTGCCCAACGTGAAGCAGGAAAAACGATTTTATATTCTGGCTCATCAATCTTGATTGGATTTTCTGCTTTAGGTTTAGCAAACTTTTCACTCTATCGTTCAGCAGCAGGAGTTGCAATTGGGGTAGCGGTTCTCTTAGTAGTTCTTTTGACCTTGAACCCATTTTTCATGGCAACTCTAGGCAAGAATATGTTTTGGCCAGTTAAAACGTTTAAGAGCGAAAATGATTCAAAATTATGGCATAGTCTTTCAAAAAACACTTTATTACATCCAATTGTTTATATTGTAATTATGGCAATTGTGACAGTGCCTTTCATGTTGCTCTATAATTCAGGTGCGTTGAATTATAACGATGCGGATGAAATTTCGGATTCTACGCCATCAAAACAAGGCCTACTGGTATTCCAAAAACATTTCTCAAAGGGGACTCCGGAGGCTTCTACTTTATACATTAAAGCCGACCATCCTTTAGATAATGAGAAAGATCTGAAGGTTATTGATCAAATTACTAAACAAATTCAAGATTATAAGGATGTTAAATTAGTTGCATCAGTTACAGAGCCAGCTGGTAAACCAATCAAGGCATTATATGTAAATGATCAACTTAAAACAGTTAATAGTGGGACTGTAGCGGCCAGAAATGGTTTAACCAGAGTTAGTGAAGGTACTAGTCAAATTGCTAGTGGTGCTACTTTATTACAAAATGGTGCGGGTCGTTTAGAAAGCGGAACACTCCAACTTAGAGATGGTGCTGTTCAACTTCAAAATGGTACTTATGTTTTAGTCAATGGTGCTAATACCTTACAAAATGGTACGCAACAATTGGCTAATGGCTTAAACTTAATGAGTGCTCAATTATCAAGTCAAATGAATGGTGCAACAGCTGCTCAATTAGCCCAATTACAACAAGGATTACCACAAATTAATGCTGGTATTCAACAATTAAATCAAGCATTAGGCAATTCGGAAAACGTTAATACTGAAGCCTTAACAAACAATTTAACTAATGTAGGTTCACAAGCTAAGATTATTGGTGATAATTTAACTGAAGCTGGTAATACCTTGCAAAATATGCAAGGAAGTTCACAACAGGCGCAAAGTGCTTTTGCAAGCGCAATGAATCAGGCTCAATTAACTGAGCAGCAAAAACAAGTGATGAGTGCTGCTTTAAGTCAAATTATGGCAAGTCAACAAAATAGTTTAAATTCCGTAGCTGGTAATCTTAAGGCTGCTGGAGATGCTGATCAGTCATTGGCAACTTCTATGACGAGTGTTGCTGGCACCATGCAAAACTTGCAAAGTATGTTGGGACAAGTAACTACCTTAAAGGCCTCTGTTAATCAGTTAGCTACTGCATCTAATGTGGCTCTTCCTGGCGCCAACCAAGCTTTAGATAAATTAAGTTCAGGTTTAACTCAAGTCCAAGGCGCTGTTGCTCAAAGTGCTAGTGGAGCTGAAGCTTTGAATACCGGAGCAGGTCAATTAGCTAGTGGCTTAAGCCAAGGTGCTGATGGAGCTGCGCAATTAAGTTCAGGAGCTGAAGCTTTGAATTCTGGTGCTAGTCAACTTGATAGTGGGTTAGGCCAAATTGCTACCAATGCTCCACTTTTAACTGATGGTGTTAATAAAGTTAATACAGGATTAGGAACAGCTCAAAATTACTTAACTGGTTTAGGTAATTCTGCCGCTGCTAAGACTTTCTACATTCCAGAAGATAAGATTCACTCAGATGATTTCCAGGAATCAATTGATAATTATATGTCTTCAAACTTAAAGGCAACTAAGTTTACAATTGTCTTTAAGATCAACCCAAGTTCAACTAAGGCAGCTAAAGAAGCTAATGAAATTAGTAAGATGGTTAAAAAGTCTGTGAAAGGAACAAGCTTAAGCAATTCAACAATTGCCATGGCTGGCCAATCAGAAAATATTTACGATACACAATCTGTCGCAAATTCAGACTTTATTAGAACAGCTGCAATAATGTTAATTGGTATTGGAATTGCTTTAATTTTCATTACTCGTTCAGTTTTGCAACCTATATTTATTTTGGGTACTTTGCTAATTGCCTACCTAGCTTCATTAGGTATCACACAAAAATTAATACCTGTAACTTTAGGTTCAGATTTAATGGCTTGGAATACACCATTCTTTACCTTCATCATGTTAGTTGCTTTAGGTGTTGACTATAGTATTTTCTTGATGATGCGTTATCGTGAATTAGGACAAGAGGATCCATCTTGGAGCCCAAGCGAAAGAATTTTGAAAGCAGCTAGCTTTATTGGTACAGTTGTAATTTCTGCAGCTATTATTTTAGGTGGTACCTTTGCTGCATTAATTCCATCTGGTGTTCCTACTTTAATTGAAGTAGCAATGGGAGTAATTATTGGTTTATTCTTGTTAGTATTCTTACTTCCAATTAATATGTCGGCTGTAGTTAAGATTACCTATGAAGGGCTTAGTCGCAAAAAAGGCAAACACTCTGAAAATTAGTCTTTAAAATAAAAAAGTTCGCATATAATGCGAACTTTTTTGGTATCAAGAGAATTATCATGTAAAATAATTCTAATAAGTAAAGTTTTAATGAAAGATAATTATGAAACAGAAATTACTTAAAACAGTATTAATTGGACTAGGTATCGTAGTAGCAATTAGTTTGCTTTACTTTTTGTACCAAGATTATCGCCCAGAAATTCAAATATTACTTCATCCAGAGCAAGGAGATATTAAAGAAAAATTACTAGTGCTTTTACGTCAACATGAAACACGAGATGTTTTATTCTTGATGGGGTTAATTGTAATCTTTAATGCAATTCCTGGACTTTCAAATTCAATATTTTGTATTTTAGCTGGTCTGTGCTATGGTCCATGGCTAGGCTTGCTAATTAATTGGTGTGGCAATATTTTGGGTAACACTATTATTTGCGTCTTAATTAATAAAATAAATTTTTCTCGTTCATTTAAAAAAAATCGGATTTTAACTTATTTAATGCATCAAAAGCATCCTGTCATTGGAATGACTATTGGTTTAATGATTCCAGTAATTCCTAGTATTTTGGTTGATTACACAGCAGTAAGATTAAAATTACCGGTAAAACATATTATCGGCATGATTGTAATTGGCATGTTTCCAACTTCATTTATTTATGCTTTTGGTGGAGATGCAATTTTTTCAGGAAATATTAAGCGAATTGCAACCGCGTTAGCAGGATTAATCATTTTAATTGTGGTTGCTTTGATTATTTTCCAACTTGCAAGTCATCATGAAAAATCAAGTTCAAAGTCTGCTTCATAAAGTTAAATCTTAAATAAAAGGACATACGCCTAATAAAGTAGCGTATGTCCTTTTGTAGTATTTTTAATCAAATTAATCTAACAAATCATATTTTAAGGTCATTAAACCATGGCCTTCTTTAACCATATTGCCAAGTAATTCAACGGTATTGTTATAAACCGTATCAGCCATTTTTTGGTTAGCGGCGTCAAGTTTATCTTGTAATTCATCACCAGAGAAGTTAACAGCTTCTTTGTCAGTATCATGTTGAATCTTATGACATTGGGCCAAAGATTTTTGCTCAAAATCTTCTTCTAAAGCTCCATAAACTCGGAAATTAGTGTCTCCTAATTGTGCAGTTAATTTGTTTAACCAAAAAATTTTATTCAAATCAAATTTTGGTCCAGTTTGAAAACTAGCTGGAGTAGTAGTGATATTAGTATAAAATGGTACCATACTGTTAAAAGTATTAGGGCCAAAGGCTAACCATTGAACACCAGCAATACCTGAAGGAACATCGTTTCTAATTTGTAAAATATGAGTTTCAAAATTACGGTTGATTCCAATTGGGCGGAAAGTTTTCTTTTGTTCAGGGGTACCTTGATCGCCGTAAGCGTCAAATGGCGTATCTTGATAGTGAGAACTCTCTAAGAATTTAATATCTTCAACACTTATTTTATGCTTAGGATAAGTAATAAAAGGTTGGTCTTGATCACCTGGTTGACCGTCAAAATCTGGATCAAAGTAGCGATGTACATACCATGCGCGTGGATTATTGTAGTGGGCATCTTTAATAGTTGAAGAACCAAAAATATGGCGTAAATTATATTGATTAGGTTCATCAGGATTTAGGTGATATTCTTCAATCAAATCTTGTAAATCGTTTGAAGCCATAAACCCTGGGGTTTCAAAGTAGAATTCGTCAATATTTAAACGATTGGGTGCGATTACATATGCATCATCAGGAATTCTACGAGCAGCCCAATGATGGCCACCAATGGTTTCTAAATACCAGATTTCATCTTTATCAGAAAAGGCCATTCCGTTCATTTCATAAGTACCATACTTTTCAAGCAGGTAACCAACACGTTCGACACCTTCTTGAGCAGAATGAATATAAGGCAGCGTTAAAGTTACAAAATCTTCTTCACCTAAACCGCCTTTTTCAAGTAAAGGATCAATGCCTTGGATTCTTGAATTAGTTGTAATAGTTTCAGTAGCAGTCATTGCTACATTATCACTGTTGATTCCAGCAGCTGCCCAAATACCATTTTCATTTGAAGCATCAGGAGCAGACGTGTAACGAAGCGGATCAGGTAAAAGATCACTGTCATCAATTTTTTGATGACTAATTACACTTTCGTAATGTTGTGGCTGATCATTGGGCATTACAACTTTGAAAGCCTCTGGAACAATAGTACGACCGCCGTCTTCACTACGCGCAATCATTGTTGAGCCATCAATACTTGCTTTTTTACCGACAAGAATAGTTGTACATTCAGTTTGTTTCATGGATTAAGTCCTTTCCGTGTTTATAATATTTAACTTAATTTAAAAGCTATTCTCTTTATTTCTATTATATTTAAAAAGAAAAAACATTGACACTAAAAAGAAGTAATGTATACTAAAATTAATAATTTAAAGGAGAACAATTATGAAGACGCAAGGTATTTCAACATTTATTAATAATCGTTGGCAAAACCGGTAATTCAGGTTCATCGACATGGATGTAACCTGAACTAATCAGATTACATCTGTGCCGGCTTAATTTGCGTATTCAATTTGGTCTGCATGGATAAACACATGCAGACTTTTTCTTTGGTATAATTTTTGAAAGTTAAAAGATAGGAGTCTCATGTGGGATTCCTATTTTTTGTTTGGAGGAATTATATGAAACGAATGTATAGCTTCATTGCAATTATTCTGATATTTTTAGGATTTGCCTACTTTCAAGAAAGTAAACCAGCTATTCAAAAAAATAAGGTGCCAGAGATTGGTGTTTTGACTTTAATGCATCATCCAGCCTTAGATGAAATTTACCGTGGCTTTTTGAATGAATTAAAAGCAGAAGGTTATCAGAACGGAAAAAATATAAAAATTAACTATCAAAATGCCAATGGAGATCAAAGTAATTTAAGAACGATGGCTTCTAAATTAGTAGATCAGAATAATGACATTTTGGTAGGAATTACCACACCAGCTGCCCAGGCATTAGCTAATGACACACAAACTACTCCCATAATTCTAGGAGGAATTACAGATCCACAAGGTGCAGGTTTAGTAAAAAGTAATAATCATCCAGGTAGTAATATTACGGGAGTTTCAGATGGGGCACCAATTGAGCAACAATTGCATTTAATTAAGGAATTTATGCCCAATTTAAAAACTTTGGGAGTTATCTATACTTCCAGTGATAATTCGGCAGTTTCTGAATACAAGAAAGTGGTAGCTGAATGTAAAAAGATGCATATCAATTTGAAGAGTTATTCGATTGCTAATAGTAATGATTTAAATCAGGTCTCAGTACAAATGTTCAGTCAAGTTGATGCCGTGATTGTACCTACCGATAATACAATTGCTGGAGCAATGGATACATTGGTTAAAAATGGTAATGCAGCCAATAAGCCGATCTTTCCAGCTGCTTCCACAATGGTTAAAGATGGGGGTGTAGCTACTTATAGTGTTAATCAATATGATTTAGGTAAAGAAACTGCCAAGATGACGATAGAGATTTTGAAAGGTAAGAAAAAAACAGCAACAACCCCGATTGCTCATATTACTAAAGGTGAACCAGTACTTAATCTGAAAGAAGCAAAAAAATTAGGACTTAAGGTTCCAACTAAATTTATGAATGAATGTAAAAGAAAAGGAGAAATTTACCGATGAATTTAATCGTCTCTTCAATTGGTCAAGGCCTTTTATGGGCTTTACTTGGACTTGGACTTTACTTAACTTTTAGAATTTTAAATTTTGCTGATATGACAGTAGAGGGAACATTCCCTCTTGGTGCAGCGGTAGCCGTAACGGCAATTTCTCGTGGAGTAGATCCATATATAGCTACTTTTTTGGCATTACTTGCAGGGATGACAGCTGGTTTAGTTACTGGACTTCTTTATACTAAGGGAAAAATTCCAGTTCTTTTAGCTGGGATCTTAACGATGACTGGAATTTATTCAGTTAATTTACGGATTATGGGAAAATCAAATATTTCTTTATTGGGAAAGAAAACTATTTTTTCTAATACTTTTTTAGAATCACTGCCACAGTATTTTGACAGTATTGTTGTCGGAATAATTGTTATCGCAATTATTACAATTTTACTGATTTTCTTTTTAAATACTGATTACGGTCAAGGTTTTATTGCGACCGGCGATAATCCAACTATGGCGCGCTCTATTGGAATTCATACAGATTCTATGGTAATTGTAGGCCTGATGGTTTCTAATGGGTTAGTTGCTGTATGTGGTAGTTTAATTGCGCAAAGTAATGGTTATGCTGATATCAATATGGGAATTGGAACAATTGTTATTGCATTAGCTTCAATTATTATTGGCGAAGTTGTTTTTGGTGAATTAAGTTTAAATCAGCGTTTAGTTGCCATTACTTTAGGAAGTATTATTTATCGTTTGATTTTACTTGCTGTACTTCAACTTGGCTTTTCAACTAATGATCTAAACTTAATCTCATCAATAGTTTTAGCAATTTGCATGATGATTCCCCAATTAGAAAATATGTTTCACCTAAAGAAAACATTTGTTAAAGGAGGGCGAGCTAATGACTAAACCGATTTTAGAATTAAATGATATTCACACTAATGTAACTACTGCTGATGGGCAATCAATTGAGATTCTAAAAGGATTAAACTTAAAGATTAATTCTGGAGATTTTATTACCGTAATCGGAACCAATGGAGCTGGTAAGTCTACTCTTTTTAATACTATAGCTGGTACTTTAAAACCTAATTCTGGTTCAATTTCTCATCTCGGCAATGATATTACTAAACTTTCAGAAGAAAAAAGAAGTAAATTTATTGCTCGGGTTTTTCAAGATCCTAAGCTAGGGACTGCTCCAAGAATGACGGTTGTAGAAAATATGTTATTAGCTACTAAACGCGGTGAACACCGATTTTTAATTCCAAGAAAATTAAAACAAAATTTACCTTATTTTGAAGAATTAGCAAAATCAATGAACAATGGTCTAGAGAATCGTTTAACTACTTTTGTTAGTAATCTATCTGGCGGACAAAGACAAGCCTTGAGTTTTTTAATGGCTACTTTGAAACGTCCAGATATATTATTATTAGATGAGCATACGGCTGCACTTGATCCACATACTAGTCAAAATCTTTTGGCAGCTACAGATGAGAGAATTCAAAAAGACAATTTAACGGCTCTAATGATTACTCATCACATGGAGGATGCTTTGAAGTATGGGAATCGTTTATTAGTCTTAAAGAGCGGACAAGTAGTTGCTGATTATAAAGAAGAGGAAAAGAAAAAATTACATTTAGAGGATTTATATAATTTTTTTGAGGATTAAAATTTGGGTTGGCTTGAAAAGCACAGTAAAAGATGCTATTCTAATTAAGTCGTAATATAATCTATGATCTGAAATATAGATCATGGCAAAGGAGTATGAAACAATGAAACAAGGCATTCATCCAGATTACCAAGAAGTTGTTTTCATGGACTCAGCAACTGGTGCTAAGTTCTTAGCTGGCTCAACTTTAAAGCCAACTGAAACAATTGATTATGAAGGTAAGACTTACCCATTAGTTCGTGTTGAAATTTCTTCAGATTCTCACCCATTCTACACTGGTAAGCAAAAGTTTGCTCAAGCAGATGGTCGTATCGAAAAATTCAACAAGAAATACGGTATGTCTTCAAAGAACTAATATTTCTTGGTTTTTACCAAAAGAGCAGTTCCTGTTTGGAACTGCTCTTTTTAACTTTATGAGGATTGTAATAATGATTAATTGGTGAGGATAGCCTACAATTACAAACTAAAGTATAATGAATAGCTAGATATGGAAATATAAGTCAGGAGCAAAGATAAATTATGAAAATGCAACTTGCAGAAATTGCTAATGCCTTAAATAGTGAAATCGATAAAGGCGATGATACGATAATAACATCGGTTGATTTTGATTCACGTAAAGTAGGTAAAAATGCATTATTTGTCCCCCTTGCTGGACAACGTGATGGTCATGATTTTGTAAATAGTGCGATTGCCAATGGCGCAGCGGCAACTTTATGGCAAAAGGGTCATCCTAATAAACCCGAAAATATTCCAGTAATTGAAGTAGATGATCCCTTAACAGCATTACAGGATTTAGCGCAATACTATTTAAACAAGGTCAATCCTACAGTTGTAGGTATTACTGGCTCAAATGGTAAAACTACTACTAAAGATATGGTTGCTGCAGTTTTGGCTAAACGTTTCAATGTTCATAAAACCCAAGCCAATTTTAATAATGAAATTGGTGTTCCAATTACTATTTTAGAGATGAAACCATCTACTGAAATTTTAGTTTTAGAAATGGGTATGGATCGTGCTGGACAATTGCATCACCTTAGTTCATTAGTAAAACCTGATGTTTGTGTAATTACTATGATCGGGGAAGCTCATATTGAATTTTTCGGTAGTCGTGACAAAATAGCCGATGCCAAGATGGAAATTACAGATTTTCTTAAGGAAGATGGTGAATTTATCTATAACGGTGATGAACCATTATTAAAACAAAGAGCAGCAAAAATTTCCCAAGAAAAGGCAACTTTTGGCTTTAAAGAAGATGATACGATTTATGCAATTGAGTGGCATAGCAAAATGCGTCAAACTGAATTTAAAATTCAAAATTCTAGTCAGGAATTCATTATTCCAATGATTGGTAAACATAATGTATCTAATGCAATGGCCGCAATCAGTGTAGGACGCCGCTTTGGTGAAAGTGATGAGGAAATTGCTCAAGCATTAGCTCATTTCACTCCAACTGCAAATAGGATGGAATGGGAAACTGGAGCTTTGGGTGAAGCAATAATGAGTGATATTTATAATTCAAACCCAACTGCTGTAAGTGCTGTAGTAACTGCTTTTGGCCAGGTAAAAGTTAAAAATAATGGTAAAAGAATTGCAGTTCTGGGAGATATGCTTGAATTAGGTAAGGAATCTCCTACACTTCATGCAGGGTTAGCTTCAGACTTAAATCCTGATATTATTAACGAAGTTTATTTATATGGTTCAGAAATGGAGAACCTATATAATGCATTAGTTGATAAGTATGATCCAAAGCATTTACATTATTATCCTACTGATAAGATGGATAACATGATTGAAGCTTTAAATAATGATATAAAACCTAATGATATTGTTGTCTTAAAAGGTTCTCATGGTATGCATCTTGAAAAAGTATTGCAACATCTCCTGTAGGAAGGAAAAATTAATTGAAATTTTCAGAATTAAATTTAAAACCCGAAATTTTAAAGGCGATTAAGAGAGCTGGATTTGAAGAAGCTACCCCAATTCAAGCACAAACAATCCCATTAGCTTTATCGGGTAAAGATGTAATTGGACAAGCACAGACGGGAACTGGAAAAACCGCTGCTTTTGGCTTGCCAATTTTACAAAACTTAGAAAAACAGCATGATACTATTCAAGCGATTATAATTGAACCTACTCGTGAGTTGGCTATTCAAACGCAAGAAGAATTATATCGTTTAGGTCGAGATGAAAACGCAAGAGTTCAAGTGGTATATGGTGGTGCCGATATTAGAAGACAAATTCGTGCGTTAAAACAAACACCAGCTGTTTTAGTTGGGACACCTGGTCGATTACTAGACCATTTAAAACGAGGAACTATTGATATTTCTAATGTCAAAACTATTGTACTTGACGAAGCAGATGAAATGCTTGATATGGGATTTATTCAAGATATTGAAAGTATTTTGAAATATGCTTCTAGCAAGCATCAAACTCTTTTATTTTCAGCTACCATGCCAAAGCCAATTATGCGAATAAGTGAAAAGTTTATGCATAATCCAGACATAGTTCAAATTAAGGGAAAAGAATTAACTGCCAACTTAATTGATCAATATTTTGTGCGTGCAAAAGAAA
Source organism: Lactobacillus rodentium (assembly GCF_003423665.1). GTDB lineage: Bacteria > Bacillota > Bacilli > Lactobacillales > Lactobacillaceae > Lactobacillus > Lactobacillus rodentium. Next base: position 92,933 of record NZ_BFBY01000001.1, read on the forward strand.
ATGAAAAATTTGATATTCTTTGTCGTTTAATTGATGTCCAAAATCCAGCTTTAGCAGTTGTTTTTGGTAGAACTAAGCGACGCGTAGACGAATTAACACGCGGCTTACAAGCTCGTGGATACAATGCTGCCGGGATTCATGGGGATCTTTCTCAAAATAAAAGAATGAGTGTCTTGAAACGCTTCCGTAAGGGCCAATTAGACATCTTAGTTGCAACTGATGTAGCCGCACGTGGATTAGATATTTCTGGCGTGAGTCATGTTTATAATTATGATATTCCGCAAGATCCCGATTCTTACGTTCACCGAATTGGTAGAACAGGTCGTGCGGGTCAAAATGGGATGTCAGTTACTTTTGTAACACCAAATGAAATTGGCTACATGAAAGAAATTGAAAAATTAACTCGCAAACAAATGATGCCATTACGTCCACCATCTGATGAAGAGGCTTTCAAGGGTCAATTGAGTGCAGCAAACAAAAAAGTAGTTGAACTTTTAGAAGGGGATCTAAGCAAGTATACAGATGGGGCATCAAAATTACTAGATGATTATTCAGCAGTTGACTTAGTAGCGGCTTTACTTAAAGATCTTTCCAAAGATTCTGAAAGTATTAAAGTTAAAATCACACCCGAAAAGCCATTGCCATTTAAGGGTAAACATGGAAGTCATCGAGGCAATCGTCGTAGTAATCGTAGTCACAGTTCACATAATCGCAATCATAATTCTAATCGTCGCAATTCAAATAGTAGAGGCGGAAAAAGAAAGAGTAATCATGAGTTTGTGATTAAAAAAAAATAAAAAGAGTGCTTTAGGCACTCTTTTTATGTATTTTTGATATTAAAGGGAGGGAAAAATCATGATTCAAGGCATTGGAATAGACATTATTGATCTTGATCGAGTTAGAAAAATTCAGGCTCGGCGCGGTGATAGTTTTGCCAAAAAGGTATTAACAGAGAAAGAGTTTGACCAATATCAAGGCTATTCAGGGCAAAGACAAATTGAATATCTTGCTGGAAGATTTTCTGCTAAAGAATCTTTTTCCAAGGCTATGGGAACAGGTTTAGGTAAAAAGATTAATTTTAAAGATGTAGAAACTTTGCAGAATAAACTTGGTCAACCAATTATGACCTCGACAAAATTTAGTGGTAAAATCTTAGTCAGCATTTCTCATGAAAAAAACTATGCAATCACACAAGTGTTATTAGAGGAGATATAAAATGGTTCCTGCAATACATCGCCCAGCACAAATAAATGTTGACTTGGATGCAATAAAAACAAATGTTAAAAATGAAATTAAACGTTTAGATAATAACCAACAACTATGGGCCGTTGTAAAGGCCAATGCTTATGGTCATGGCGCAATTCCAGTAGCGCACGCGGCTTTAGAAGCGGGAGCAACTGGTTTTTGTGTAGCAACTCTTGATGAAGGCTTGCAATTAAGAGAATATGGTTTACCTAAGCCAATTTTAGTTTTGGGAATTGTTCCAACTCAATGGGCTCCATTGGCAGCACAAAAAAATATATCTTTGACAGTTGGAAGTTTAGAATGGCTTAAAAAAGCCGATAAAATTTTAACTGAAACTGGTCAAACTTTGAAAATTCATCTTGGAATTGATTCTGGTATGGGAAGAATTGGTTTTAGTGAAGATGATGAATTTAAAGCAGCTAATGTATTCTTACAAGATAACCCACATTTTGAAGTAGAAGGAATGTTTACTCACTTTTCTAAGGCTGATTCTGCAGATACTTCTTATTTAGATTATCAAGTTGACCGCTTTAACCATATGAAAGATTTGCTTACGGTTAAACCTAAATATATTCATATGGCAAATAGTGCTGCAGCCGTCTTTGATCGTAAGATAAAAACTGATATTGTACGTTATGGGGTAGCAATGTATGGCTTAAATCCATCCTCTGTACCAAATGGCAAAGACCTTGAATCCCATGTGGATTTGAAACCAGCCTTATCTTTTACTTCTGAATTAACTTTTGTAAAGAAAATTCATTCTGGCTATGGTGTAAGTTATGGGGCAACTTTTGTTGCTGATAAAGATCAGTGGATTGGTACAGTGCCAGTCGGCTATGCTGATGGCTGGCAAAGAAAAATGCAGGGCTTTAAAGTAAAAGTGGGTGAAGATTATTGTCCAATTGTAGGACGTGTCTGTATGGATCAATTTATGGTACTTTTACCTAAAGAAGTACCAGTTGGAACTAAAGTAGAATTAATTTCAGCTGATCCAAAGGCTCCTAATAATATTAAAGCGGTGGCTGATCAAGTAGATACAATTCACTATGAAATTGCTTGTTTATTATCAGATCGTTTACCTCGCGTTTATCAAAATTAAATACACAAAAAAAGACAGTCATATGACTGTCTTTTACTTTAAACTATTTATCCTAAGAATTCGCCAGGTTTTTCATCACTGCGAATAGTCATCCCTGATTGTAAATCTTCAATTTCAGCAACTACATAACCTTTACGTTCTAATTTTTTAACAATAGTTTCCATAGTTTGTCTTGAAACACCAATTGGCAAAGTAAATAAGTTTCGTCTTACTAGTTCCCCTTGCTTGGTATCTAAAGTAAGACAACCACCTAGGTTAGTGTACTTAGAAATTATTTTACTCATTTTAGCTAAATTACCACGACTATTATCTGATAATACGGTTAATACATAGGAACCAGATTTAATATTCCAAGCATCAGATAACATGTTTAAAAGACTGGAGTGAGTTAAAATACCGTAAAAATGGTTTTCTTCATCTAAAACAGCAATGTAAGGCAAGTCTTTAATATTGAAGAATACACGGAAGAATGGTGAATTAACCTTGATAGTCTTAGTTGCATTCTTTAATAAATAAGTAACTGGTAAGTTCATATCACCGCCTTGAGATTTATGACGGTAAATATGCATTTTATAAATATTACCTCTAAAGATTTTGCCACTATCATCGAGAATTGGTACACATCTGAATCCAGAATCTTCTAGTATCTTTAAAGCTTCAGCTAAAGTGGCTTTCTCATTGACAGTAGTTAAATAATCCTTCTTATATACAAGCGATTTAATTAGCATTGATTGCCTCCCATGATTTAAGTGTAATAAGTCATTAAAAGTATAGCATATAATCAGTAAAAACTTAAAGGATAATTAAAAATGCTCTATATCTAAATTTAAACTTAATTTTTGACAAAATAAAAATAGGCATTACTAGGTAATACCTATCTTCATTAATAAATAATTATTAAAAAATTATTGACGAGTCTTAACGCCGGTTTCTTCAAATGCTTTATCCATGACTTTCTTCAATTGGTCAGCTGAAGCAGTCATAAGTTCCTTTTCCTTGTCATTTAATGGCATTTCAATAATTTGTTCAATACCATGACGTCCAACAACAGCTGGAGTACCGATGTGGATATCATGAAGTCCATATTGACCATTCATTGGAACAGAAAGTGGAAGAACACGGTGTTCATTGTTCAAGATAGCTTTAGTAATGAATGCCAAAGCCGTACCGATACCATAGAAAGTAGCACCCTTTAAGTTAATGATCTTGTAAGCCATATCAGCAACTTCCTTGTGGATGGCTTCAAGTTTGTCTTCACCGACTTCTGGGTGGGCTTTTACCCAATCACTAACTTTTACACCACCAACATTGTTGTAGCTCCATGCAGGAAATTCGGTATCACCGTGTTCACCAAGCATGTAAGCATTAACTGAACGAGGGTCAACTTTTTCCATTTCACCGATAACTTTTTGTAAACGAGCTGAGTCAAGTGAAGTACCAGAACCGATGACACGATCTTCTGGGAAGCCAGACATTCTCCAAGTTGCATGAGTTAAAATATCAACAGGGTTAGCCGCTACTAAGAAAATACCATTAAAGCCAGATTCAACAATTGGTTCAACGATAGAGCTTAAAATCTTTAAGTTCTTGTTAACTAAGTCAAGGCGAGTTTCACCAGGCTTTTGAGGAGCACCAGCAGAAATCACAACTAAATCAGCGTCTTTGGCATCCTCATACTTTGCAGAATAAATATTCTTTGGTGCAGTCCATGGAAGAGCATCAGATAAGTCGATCGCATCACCCTTAGTACGATCTTCAATAATATCAACGATACCTAATTCTTGAGCAATACCCTGTTGTACAAGTGAAAAGGCATAGCTTGAACCTACGGCACCGTCACCAACAAGAATAATTTTGTGGATTTTTTCTTCTGACATGAGAAAAGCTTCCTTTCATGATAGATATTATGAATTTTTTCACATAAGGATTATAGCATGAGAGAGAAGTTGTTTTAAAGTAGAAGGCATTACGGTATATGCTATAATCAGTACACAAGTAAAGCAGTTAAGAGGAGAAAACAATGAAATTAATTACAGGTTTAGGTAATCCAGGTCAAAAATATGATCGTACTAAACATAATACTGGATTTATGGCCTTAGATAATTACTTAGATAAAAACAATTTAACTTTGAATAAAGATAAATTTGATGGTCTTTGGACTAAAGAAAAGATTAATGGTGAAGATGTAATTTTTCTTGAACCACAAACTTATATGAATGACTCAGGTAAATCGATTGCTCAAGTAGCTAATTTTTTCAAAATTGATCCGAAAGATATTCTTGTAATTCAGGATGACATGGACATGCCCATTGGAAAAATAAGAATTAGAGCTAATGGTAAATCTGGTGGTCATAACGGAATTAAGAGTATTATGGCTTGTCTAGGAACAAATAATTTTAATCGTCTAAAGATTGGTATTAAGCATCCTGAAAATGAAACTGTTGTTTCTTGGGTGTTAACTCCATTTAATGCTGATCAACAAAAACTAATGGACGCTGCCTTTACAACTAGTGAAGACATCATTGATGATTTTATTAGTGGTAAAGATGCTCAGTATTTGATGAATCGATACAATTAAAATGCAAGTTAGTGAAATAATAAATCAAGACAAAGATTTAAATAAATTTATTGATAATGTCCCTGATTCAAAAAAGTCTTTATTGACTGGAGTGAATCCAGGGGCTTTTAATGCTGTCTTAAAGCAATTTGTTAAAACTATTCGTCATCCAATATTGTTGGTAGAAGAAAATGAAGATCGCGCACAGAGAATCGCGAGTGACTTAGAAGCTGTAGTAGATGCACCAGTTGTATCTTTTCCAGTAGACAGTAGTCTGGCTACTCAAGCAGCAGTTGCATCACCGGATGAATTAAGTCAACGTTTAGAAGCACTTCAATTTCTCTTGAGTGATCGTCCGGGAATTGTAGTAGCAACTCCGCAGGCTCTACAATATAAGTTATCGAATCCAGAAGAATTTGCCAAAGCTTCACGAAGTTTAAAAATAGGTCAAGAAAATGACTTGAGTGATCTTACTAATTGGTTGATCCAATCTGGTTATCGTCGAGAAAGTTTGGTTGCACGACCAGGTGAATTTGCTCTACGCGGAGATATTTTAGATATTTACCCTTTAAGTCGAGAAAATCCAATTAGAATTGAATTCTTTGGGGATGAAATAGATACCATTAAAGAATTTGATGCTAGTAATCAAAGAAGTATTAAGGATTTAGATAGTGTTACTATTGGTTCGGCGCTAGATCGAATTTATGCAGTAACCGATTTGGAACGGGCTGCAAAAAATTTAAAAAAAGATATGGCTGAAAGTATTGCAGATCCTGAAAATGTTAAAAGTCATTTTGGAGTAGATCTTGATACTTTAGAACGTGGTGAATTACCTGAAAACAACGCTTTTTTAGTTGATTATTTGTTAGAAAAGCCGGCTTCAATTATTGATTATTTACCGACTGCTAGCGTGGTTATGTTTGATGATTGGAACCACATTAAGAAAAATGTTAGTGATGTGACTGCTCAAAATGAAGCCTTTATTTCGCAAGAAATAAAACTTGGTGGAATGTTAAATAGCCAAAGCTTACGGTTAGATTTTGATAAAGTCACTAGAAAAATTAAACAGCCACAAGTACTTTTTTCTTTATTCCAAAAAGGTACAGGTCGGATGAAATTCGATCAACTATTTAATTTTGTAAGTCGTGAACCTGAACAATTCTTTAGTCAAATGCCATTAATTAAGAGTGAATTGACCAGTTTTGCTAAAGAAAAAAATACTGTAATTTTACAAGCCGATAATGAACAGCGTAGCCATGAAATTCAACAAAATTTAGTTGATTATGGCTTAGATGTCCCAATCGTTGATAATGACCAGGTTAAAGAAAATGTAACGCAAATTATCGTAGGGTCGTATTCTAATGGTTTTACTTTACCGAACGTTAATTTGGTTTATTTGACTGAACGAGAATTATTTAATCAAAAGCCTAAGCGTAAAAAGCGTGTTAAAACACTTGAAAATGCCCAAAGATTGCGTAACTATACTGAATTAAAACCCGGCGATTATGTAGTTCATGTTAATCATGGGATTGGGCGCTTTGAAGGCATTAAAACGATGAAGGTTGATGGTAAGAATCGCGATTATATTACGATAACTTACCAACATCATGATCAATTGTTTATTCCGGCCGATCAATTAGGCTTAGTACAAAAATATGTTGGTTCTGAAGGAAAAGTTCCCCATATTAATAAATTAGGTGGTAGTGAATGGGCTAAGACTAAACGTAAAGTTCAAGCCAAAGTTGAAGATATTGCAGATGACTTAATTGAGTTATATGCAAAGCGTGAATCCGAAAAGGGATATGCTTTTAGTCCAGATGATGAATTACAAAGAGAATTTGAAGATGCCTTCCCTTATCCAGCAACTCCTGACCAGCAAAGGTCATTAAAGGAAATTAAAGCTGACATGGAAAGTCCAAGACCAATGGATCGGCTTTTAGTCGGGGATGTAGGTTTTGGTAAGACCGAAGTAGCCTTACGAGCAGCTTTTAAGGCGATGCAAGACGGTAAACAAGTGGCCTTTTTAGTGCCAACAACAATTTTGGCTCAGCAGCACTTTGAAACAATGCAAGATCGTTTTAAAAATTTTCCTGTTAATGTGGCTCTACTTTCAAGATTCCAAAGTGACAAAGAAGCAAAGCAGATAATTGCTGATTTAAAAGCGGGAAAAATTGATATGGTAGTGGGAACGCACCGTATTTTATCTAAAGATGTTAGTTTTAAGGACCTGGGCTTATTAATTGTTGATGAAGAGCAACGCTTTGGTGTTAAACATAAGGAACGTTTAAAAGAATTAAAATCTAATGTTGATGTTTTAACGTTAACTGCTACGCCAATCCCACGTACATTACACATGTCGATGGTTGGTGTACGTGATTTGTCAGTTATGGAAACTCCACCAGTTAACCGTTATCCAATTCAAACTTATGTAATGGAGGAAGTACCTAGTGTAGTTCGCGAAGCCGTTCTACGTGAAATGAAGCGTAATGGTCAGGTATTTTTCTTACACAACCGTATTGATGATATTGATAAGGTAGTTAGTCAATTACAAGAACTAATTCCTGAAGCAAGAATTGAATTTATTCATGGACGGATGAGCCAAAATCAATTAGAAGATATTATGTATCGTTTTGTAAATAATGAGTTTGATGTGTTGGTTACAACCACAATTATTGAAACTGGAGTTGATATGCCAAATGTTAATACTTTAATTGTTGAAAATGCGGATCATTATGGCTTGAGTCAGTTGTATCAATTACGTGGTCGTGTAGGACGTAGTGCGCGATTAGCTTATGGTTATTTCCTGTATCAACCAAATAAAGTTTTAACCGAAGTCGGAGAGAAACGTTTAAGTGCGATTAGAGACTTTACGGAATTAGGTTCTGGTTTTAAAATTGCCATGCGTGACTTGTCGATTAGAGGTGCCGGTAATATGCTCGGGTCACAGCAACACGGCTTTATTGATAGTGTTGGATATGATTTATATTCTCAAATGCTTGATGATGCTATTAAAGAACGTAAAGGACAAAAAACAGTGGTCAAAACTAATGCTGAAGTTAATTTTGACCTTGAAGCCTACATCCCTGATGAATATATTGCTGATCAAGAACAAAAAATTGAATTTTATAAGAAGATTAAAGCAATCCAAAGCAAAAAAGAAGCTGAAGAAATTGCTGATGAATTAATTGATCGATTTGGCGATTACCCAGTAGCGGTAGAAAACTTGCTCAATGTCTCTACGCTTAAATTAAATGCTGATCTAGCACAGGCGATTACAGTAGTACAAAAAGGACAAAAAATTCAGATTATTTTTGACAATAAGGCATCTCGAGAGCTAGAAGGACCTAACGTTTTTAAGGCGTTAGAACATGTTAATTTGCGTGCGCGTGTAAGTACAGATCAACATCAACGTTTAAATGTGATGTTAGAAGTACCAGATAAAATGTCTATGCGACAATTATTTAATGAAATGAATATTTTTTTATCAGCAGCGGCTGAGATTATTCAAAGATAAATTTGAGAGGTAAAGAGGTAAAAATGAGATTAGATAAATTTTTAAAAGTATCAAGATTGGTTAAAAGACGTACTGTTGCCAAAGAAATGGCCGATCAAGGACGTGTAGAAGTGAATGATCGAACCGTTAAATCAAGCTATGATGTAAAAATTGGGGATGTCATTAAAATTGGTTTTGGTACAAAAGAAATAAAAGCTAAAGTATTAGATTTGCGTGAAACAACTAAAAAAGCAGAAGCTAGCGAACTCTATGAGTTAATTGACTAGTGACAATTAATTGCTGCCGTGCTAAACTAGAAATGTTACATATTAAATAACTAAAAGTTATTGATACATTAGGATAAATTAATATTAAAAAGCTAAAGGGTGGGCAGTATATAATGAATAATGGACCTCGTATTTATAATGCATTAAGTGATGAAGAAAGAATTGCACGTTTACAAAGAAAAGCTAATAAAAAAGTAAAAGAAGTGCATCGTGTGCGTCGTAATCGTATCTTAGCAATTTTTGCTGTAGTCTTTCTTATTTTTGGCATTCAATTGATAATGGTCCATGTTCAAACAAATAAAATTAATGCCCAGGCTGTTACTACTAATAAACAATTAACTAAATTAAAAAAGAGTAATAAAAACCTTGAAGATCAGGCTACTAACTTACGTGATCCTGATTATTTGTCTAAAATGATTCGGTATAAATTTTATTACTCAAAGCCTGGTGAAACTATTTATAATATTCCAGAAACAGCAGGAGATAATAATTAGTGAAATTTGAAACTGGTTTAAGAGTGAATGGAAAAATCAATAATATTGTTGATTTTGGAATTTTTGTTGATTTACCCAAACGACATCATGGTTTGATTCATGAATCAGATTTTGGAGAAAAATGGCCTAGCAGTAAGGCAAAGTTTGAGGTGGGGCAAGAATTAAGAGTAGTGGTATTAAATAATAGCCATGGTCGCTTATCTTTATCTTTAAGTCGTGTTAATGATCCTAAATTAATTGATCCCACTAATTCTTTTAATCAACAAAAAAACTTTACTCAAAGTCTCACTAAATTAACGAATAAAGCAACTCAAGAATTAAAATATTTAAAAGAAGAGTTAAGTAAAAGTGACCTTTAGGTCACTTTTTTATTAATAATGAAAAATTTACAGGAATTTTTTACTAAAAATCATCTTCCACTCGAAGATAAAAAGATTTTATTAGCCGTAAGTGGTGGGCCAGATTCTATGGCTTTACTTGATTTAATGCGTCAGAGTGTAAAAGATCCTACAACTCAACTATGTGTGGGACATTTAGATCATCAATTACGCAGTGATAGTTATCAAGAAAGTAAAGTGATTTCTCAATATTGTAATTACTATAATTTGCAGTTGATTGAGAAAAAATGGCCCAAACCTGAGCAACCCACAAGTGGTATTGAAGCGGCAGCGCGTAACTATCGTTATTCATTTTTAAGACAAATAGTGTTAGAGAAAGAAATAGATTATTTGTTAACCGCTCATCATGGTGATGACTTAATTGAAAATATTCTCTTAAAATTAATTCGTTCCGGAAATGTGCAAGAAATGAATAGCTTAGTTCAAATAGGAAACTTTGAAGATACCCAGGCGTATCTCTTGCGTCCTTTGCTGCAATACTCTAAAACAGATTTGTTGCGCTATGTTAATGAACATCACTTGACGTATGTTCAAGATAAAACAAATTTTGAAGATAATACTTTAAGAAATCGCCTGCGTCATCATGTTGTTCCACTTTTGAAATCTGAAAATCAAAATTTAATTGAAAATGCAAATCGATTTCAAACTAGTGAAGCGCAACTTGCAAAAAGTCAAATTACGTTATTTGAAACTTTTCCTTCTCCTCAAAGGAAATATAGTACTTGGACAGGAAGGCTAAGTGATTTACATTCATTAAATTTAACGCAAAAGAGACTTTATTTTGAATGGTTAGTTTTACAAAAATTTCATCAACATGTTCATTTTGATGAATTAGAAGATAAGCCCAATATTCATCAAAAAAAGGCTGGAATTGTTTTGATTCTTTATCAAGATCGATATTATATTTATCGGGCAAAAGAATATGATGCAAATTATGTAACTCCTTTTAAAGTTAGTTTGGAAAAAATATTTACATTTAAAAGGAAAAAATATATAATTTCTAGACAAAATTTACCTTTTATAAAAATAGGTGATTTTTATGGTAAAGAAAATCTTACTTTAAAAGTTGGTTCTCTACCACTAGGACAAAAGTTACTCTTAGCCAATGGTAGCCAAACCAAGGCTAAGAAAAAGTTTGCTGAAAGTGGCATTCCGAACGTGTTACGTTCCTCCTGTTTTGCAATTATGGCGGGAGATGAGAGTAATGAAGTTCAATATATTATGGATGTTTATAGTAAACAAACTTATGATCCTAGTTTTGTAAAATACATGGTTTATGAAATTTAAGATAAGTTGAAGAAATTTCAAATAATAGAGAAAAAAGTTGATTTATGGTAAACTTTTGAGGTAATTCATTGAAATTTCATGGAGGTTCGATATGAAAAATAGAAGAAATAGACTGCTTTCTAACGGTCTTTTCTATATTTTGGTATTCGTGATCCTCTTGGGAGGAATTAATTGGTTTGTCGGTGGGTCAGGCAATGGTGGTTCCTCTGAAAATATTAGTTACTCAACCCTAGTAAAGGAATTGAATAACGGTAAAGTCAAGAGTATCAATATTCAACCAGCAAATGGCGTTTATACTGTTACTGGTACTTACAAAAAAGCTGAAAAAGCTAAGAATTCCCAAAATAGTAGTTTAGACTTCTTTGGTGGCACTAAGAGTAATAATAAAGTTACTAACTTTAGTACCACTATGCTACAAAATGATTCCATGGTTAAGAATGTATCAAATCTTGCACAAAAGAATGGTACAAAAATTTCTAATCAAGGAGAATCACAAACAGGTAGTTGGATTTCTACCTTAGTCATGCTTGTTCCCACTTTGATTTTCATTGTAATGCTTTGGATGATGATGAACCAAGGTGGACAAGGTGGCCGTGGTGGAGTAATGAACTTTGGTAAATCCAAAGTTAAACCACAAGATCCTAAGAAAAATAAAGTTCGTTTCTCAGATGTAGCTGGGGAAGAAGAAGAAAAACAAGAACTTGTAGAAATCGTTGAATTTTTAAAGAATCCAACTAAATACACTAAATTAGGGGCAAGAATTCCTGCCGGGGTCCTTTTAGAAGGTCCTCCCGGAACTGGTAAGACTTTACTAGCACGTGCTGTTGCCGGTGAAGCCGGCGTACCATTTTATTCAATTTCTGGTTCAGATTTTGTTGAGATGTTCGTTGGTGTAGGTGCTTCTCGTGTTCGTGACCTCTTTGAAACTGCCAAGAAAAATGCGCCAAGTATCATTTTTATTGATGAAATTGATGCTGTTGGACGTAAACGTGGTAATGGCATGGGTGGAGGACACGATGAGCGTGAACAAACCTTAAACCAATTATTAGTTGAAATGGATGGTTTTGATGGCGACGAAGGTGTCATTGTGATGGCTGCCACTAACCGTTCAGATGTCTTGGATCCTGCTTTACTACGTCCGGGTCGCTTTGACCGTAAAGTATTAGTTGGTCGTCCTGATGTTAAGGGACGGGAAGCTATCTTAAAGGTACACGCTCGCAATAAGCCACTTGCTTCTGATGTCGATTTAAAAGAAGTTGCGCGTCAAACTCCAGGCTTTGTAGGGGCTGATCTTGAAAATGTCTTAAATGAAGCTGCCTTAGTTGCTGCTCGTCGTGATAAGAAAGAAATTACAGCCTCTGACATTGATGAAGCTGAAGATCGTGTAATTGCTGGACCAGCTAAGAAAGATACTGTTATTTCAGCAGCTGAAAGAAAGCGGGTTGCTTTCCACGAAGCAGGACACGCAATTGTTGGTTTAGTTCTAAGTGATTCTAGAACCGTTAGAAAAGTTACTATCGTACCTCGTGGTCGCGCTGGTGGTTACAACATTATGCTTCCTAAGGAAGATCAAAACTTGTTAACCAAGAAGCAATTGATGGAACAAGTTGCGGGATTAATGGGTGGTCGTGCCGGTGAAGAAGTTGTGGTTGGTGATAAATCAACTGGTGCTTCAAATGACTTTGAACAGGCTACAAACATTGCTCGTGGTATGGTTACACAATACGGTATGACTGATGTCGGAATGACAGAGCTTGAATCACCAAGTCAACAAAATGAATTTGGAGCTAGATCATACAGTGAAGCAACTGCTGCTAAGATTGATGAAGCAGTAAAGAACATCTTAGATGAAGGTTACCAAACCGCAGTTGACATCATTAAGAGTCATCGTGATACCCATAAGGTAATTGCCGAAGCATTACTTAAGTATGAAACTTTAAACGAAAAGCAAATTTTATCTTTGTTTAAATATGGAAAAATGCCTGAAAATGAAGATAATGAATTTCCAAGTGAGAGTGATGCTTTAACTTATGATGAAGCAAAAGCTGCTATGGAAAAACGTGATCAAAAACGTGAAAAAGTAGAAGAAAAGGATGATAAAGAAGATATTCATCCACTTCCAGATGATCACAAGAATATTGATGATATTCCTTTAAATCCGCCTTCTGAAAAGCAAGATAAAAATGCAACTAAAGAAGATAAGAAGGATGACGATCAAGATTAAGATAAAAAATAGAGCCTTCGGGCTCTATTTTTTTAGGAGAAATTATGATGAATGATTATTTAATTAGAGCAATTGATAAAGATAAAAAGTTAAGATTATTAGCCATTACTGCTAAAGGTGTAGTTAGTGAAGCTCAAAAAAGACATGACACCTGGAGTGCTTCTTCAGCAGTATTAGGTAGAACAATGGTCGGAGGATTGCTTTTAGCTGGTGCTTTATTAAAAGATAAAGATGAACTAACAGTACGTTTACTAGGAAATGGTCCAGTAGGAGCAACTGTAGTAACAGCGCAAGCTGATTTAACTGTAAAAGGTTACGTTCAAAATCCCCATATTGCGTTACCACCAAAAAAAGATGGCCATATCGATGTGGCAAAGGCTGTAGGTCAAGGCTGGCTTGAAGTAACTAAAGATCAAGGACTCAAGGAGCCTTATACTGGCGAGGTTCCAATCGTAAGTGGTGAAATTGCGGAGGACTTTACTTATTATTTAGCTAAATCTGAACAAATTCCTTCAGCTGTAGGATTATCAGTATTTGTAGAACCAAATAATTCAATTGGTGCTGCTGGTGGCTTTATGATGCAAGCTTTGCCAGGTGCTGATGATGCTTTACTAGAAAAGGTAGAAAAGAGAATCAAGGCGCTTCCTAACTTGTCAACAATGTTCTTGGATGGAACCACCCCAGAAGATTTAGCTAAAAAAATCTTGGGTGATGATTGCAAGGTCTTAGATAAGCAAGAGGTAAGTTTTGCTTGTGATTGTTCTAAAGAAAAATATAGTGAAATCCTTGCTACGATTAAACCAGACCAATTAAAAGAAATGATTGAAAAAGATCATGGTGCCGAATTAACCTGTCGCTTCTGTGGCAAAAAATATCATTTTAGTGAAGATGAATTAAAAGATATTCAAAAACAGGCAAAGTAATCTAAGAGTAATAGTCGATTTACTAATTTTTTGTTAGAATATTAAAGTATTTGTGAAAGGATGTGTTGAAGTGAGTAAAAGCTGGAAAATAAGAGATCTTACTATTCCTAATCAAGTTGTTGTTGCACCAATGGCTGGTATTTCTAATGCGGCTTTCAGAGTTGTCTGCAAAGAATTTGGTGCTGGGTTAGTAGTTTGTGAAATGATCTCTGACCATGGAATTATTTATCGCAATAAGAAAACTTTAAGCATGCTTCAAGTTGATCCTCGTGAACACCCAATGAGTATCCAAATTTTTGGTGGTAGTGAAGAAACTTTAGTTGAAGCAGCCCACTATGTTGATGAAAATACTGCAGCCGATATTATCAATATTAATATGGGTTGTCCTGTACCAAAGGTAACTAAGACTGATGCCGGAGCCATGTGGCTCAAAGATCCTAACAAGATTTATCAAATGGTACGTGCAGTAGTCAGAAATGTTAAAAAACCAGTTACAGTTAAGATGAGAACTGGTTGGGATCAACGTAATATTTTTGCGGTTGAAAATGCTTTAGCTGCCCAAGAAGCAGGTGCCAGTGCAGTTGCAATGCATGGTCGTACGCGTAAACAAATGTACATGGGTGAAGCTGATTGGGGTATCTTAAAAGATGTCGCAGATGCTTTGACTATTCCATTTGTTGGTAATGGGGATGTTGATAGTCCGCAAAAGGCTAAGAAAATGCTTGATGAAGTTGGAGCTACTGCGGTAATGATGGGACGTGCAGTTTTAGGAAATCCTTGGCTATTAAAAGAAGTAACTCATTATTTAGACACAGGAGAACTTTTACTACCTCAAACTGTGGAAGAAAAAGTTGAAACGGCCAAAAATCAACTTGCAGGTTTAATTGAACTTAAGGGAGAAAAAATTGCGGTTCCTGAATTTAGACGTCAGGCTGCATATTATCTAAAAGGAATTCCCCGTTCAGCTCGAACACGTGCTAAAATAAATGAAGTATGGACAAAACAAGAAGTTTTTGACCTATTAGATGATTTTGTGGAAAAATATGAAGCAAGACAAAAGCAAAGACAAGCTTAATAAATAATAAAGGAGTTTTTAGAGTGGCAAAGAATGAGATGAATGACCAGCTTATCGTTCGTCGCGAAAAGATGGAAGAAATGCGCGAAAATGGTATTGAACCTTTTGGCGTAAGAAAATTTGATCGTCAAGATTTAGCTAAAACCTTAAATGAAAAGTACTCAGACGAAGATAAAGATGAATTGAATGCAGATATGCCTAAGACCAAGGTTGCAGGTCGTATGCTTGCAAAACGTGGTAAGGGTAAGGTTGGTTTTGCTGATCTTTACGACCGTACTGGTAAAATTCAAATTTACGTACGTAAAGATATTGTAGGAGAAGAAAACTACAAGATTTTTAAGAAATCTGACATTGGTGATTTCCTAGGTATCGATGGTGAAGTAATGAAAACCGATACTGGTGAATTGACCATTCGTGCTACTCACGTTACTTTCTTATCTAAGGCTCTTCGTCCATTACCTAATAAATGGGATGGTTTAAAAGATGTTGAACAAATTTATCGTCAACGTTATCTTGATTTAATTACTAACCGTGAAAGTTATGAACGTTTTGTAAATCGTACTAAGATTATCAAGGCTATCCGTAATTACTTAGATAACCGTGATTTCTTAGAAGTTGAAACTCCAGTTCTTCATAACATCCCTGGTGGTGCAGAAGCTCGTCCATTTATCACGCACCATAATGCTTTAGATATTAGTCTTTACATGAGAATTGCGCTTGAACTTCCTTTGAAGCGTTTGATTGTTGGTGGAATGGAAAGAGTTTATGAAATTGGTCGTGTCTTCAGAAATGAAGGTGTAGATACTCGTCATAACCCAGAATTTACTGAACTTGAAACCTATGCAGCTTACTGGGACTTCCATGATGTAATGGATGAAGCCGAAGGAATTATTAAAGCGGCTGCTAGTGTAGTTAGTGATGATGGTAAGATTACTTATCAAGGAACTGAACTTGACTTAGGTAAGCCATTCCGTCGTGTTCACATGGTTGACTTGATTAAGGAAAAGACTGGTGTTGATTTCTGGCAACCAATGACCTTAGATGAAGCCAAAAAGGTTGCAGAAGAACATGGTATCCATGTTGAACCATTCTGGAAGGTAGGTCATATCATCAATGCCTTCTTCGAAGAATTTGGTGAAAAGACAATCGTTAACCCAACATTTGTTTACGGTCACCCTGTAGAAGTTTCACCTCTTGCTAAGAAGAATGCCGATGATCCAAGATTTACTGATCGTTTTGAAATCTTCATTATGGGTACTGAATATGGTAATGCCTTTTCAGAATTAAATGATCCAGTTGATCAACGTCACCGTTTTGAAGACCAAATGGCAGAACGTGAAGCTGGTAACGATGAAGCTGATATGATTGATGAAGATTACATCCGTGCCATGGAATTTGGTATGCCTCCTACTGGTGGTTTAGGAATTGGTATTGATCGTTTAACTATGCTTTTGACTGATGCTCCTGCAATTCGTGATGTCTTGTTATTCCCAACAATGCGTCCTGAAAAAGTTGAAGACGTAGATGCTGAAGTTCAAGCAGACTTGAAGAAGCGTAAAGAAAATAAAGAATAATATAAAAGCTGGTAGGACTACCAGCTTTTTATGTATATTTATTTAAAATAATTCTTGCAACAGAACTATTTTCTGCTATACTATTTAATGTACTGCGGAAGTAGTTCAGTGGTAGAACATCACCTTGCCATGGTGGGGGTCGCGGGTTCGAATCCCGTCTTCCGCTCCTACATAAAGAGATTCACGATAAGGTGAATCTCTTTTTTTATTTTCGGAAAATAGCTCAGCTTGGTAGAGCGCTACGTTCGGGACGTAGAGGTCGCAGGTTCGAATCCTGTTTTTCCGATAAAAGTTTAAAGACTTCAAAGGTTTATCTTTTGAAGTCTTTTTTATGTCATAAAGACTTAATTTTTGCATTTAATATAATAAACACTTAAGGTAAAAGAGATGTAGAAAAAAGAAAGAAGATGTAAAAATGGGAAAGAGTGTTGCTCCCACTAAAAAGTTATCGTTTATTTCGATCTTCTTTTTAGGAATTAATGCCATCATTGGATCAGGAGCTTTTTTACTTCCTAAATATATTTATCATGATATGAATTTAATGAGTGTAGTTGTACTTCTATGTGCTGCTTTAACAGTAAGTATGATTGCACTTTGTTATGCTGACTTATCTAGCCGTTTTACTGGATCAGGTGCAGCGTGGCTTTATTCGTACTATGCTTTTGGGAGATTTGCAGGTTATGAGTTGGGATTATTTACTTGGTTTTTAACTTGCTGTACCTATGCAGCAGAAGTGGTAGCTTTTGTAACAACTTTACGTAGTTTTGTTCCAGCATATAAAAATGACGCTATTTATTTTGGTACCGCGATTGGCTTAATTGTTTTATTTACGATTATTAATTTTTACGGTAGAAAATTAGTGAAATTTGTTGATAATACTTCTTCCGTAGCAAAATTGGGCGTTATTGTTCTGTTTATTGTAGTTGGTGTATTTTTCATGCATTGGTCTAACTTTAGTCCGGTAATGCCACATGCAGCAACTACTGGTGTAGGACCATTCTTTAAACATTTTGGTGCAGCATTTAGCGAAGTCTTTTATTTGTTTACCGGCTTTTCATTTATTCCGATAGCCGCACGTCAAATGCAAAATCCAACCAAAAATATTCCCCGAGTATTAATTTCTGTCATGATTACAGTTACTATTCTTTATGCTTTAACTGTTTTAATTGGAATTGGTATTATTGGGTCAAAGATGAGTGATTATACTGCTCCAATTGCTAATGCCTTTGGTAAAGCAGTTGGTGAATGGGGTTATATCGTTATTATTATTGGGATGCTTTTAAGTATTTTTGGTGTTGCTTTTATTTCATCTTTCAACGCCCCTTCACTGGTTGCTTCATTAGCAGAAGAACATAATTTAGTACCTCAATGGGTAGGTAAAAAGAATAAATATAAGGCTCCATGGATTGCAATTATCATGAGTGCAATTATTACTGCATTGTTGACGACCCAATCATACATTTTCTTAGTTTCATGTATTGTGCTTGCGTCATTTGTCCAGTATGTTCCTTCAATTTTTGCTGTAATGAAGTTTAAGCACAATGGACAATATCCTAATAAAGGCTTTAAATTACCTGGTGGCTATCTAATTCCTGTTATTGCCTTATTAGTATCGTGTTACTTAGTCTTTAATTTTACTTGGAAAACATTTTTCGTTGGAATTGCAGTTGCGGTGATCGCTGCACTACTATATTTGTTCTCCGGACGTAAAAGAAAAGACCCTAATCCCGGCGTTGCTAAAAATACAGAAAATAATTAAATAACATTTAGTGGAAAATAGAAAATTTTTATTTTTCTTTTCTTCATTCCATGATAGGATTAAATTGGACTCAAATGAGTCCTTTCCATTGCACCTGGAAGGAATGAAGACTATGAAAGAAAGAATATATGTTGTGATGCATGCAAGTGTTAACAAGACCGATGAATCTAACAAAAACGGGATTGTAGATATCTTATTTGCATCAAAAGACCTTGAAAAAGCGCGGGCTTATAAGGAAAACTTAGCTCCTTATGAAGTGGCTGCTGTTTACCCGATTGATTTGGATAAAAGCTTAGATTTAGCTGTGGAAAAACCCGCGCTTTCAATTGATTGGACAGATCTCCAATAGGAAAGATCCTGACTGTTTAGTCGGGATCTTTTTCTTGTTATAATTATGAGAGAAAAATAATTTTACTTTTATAAGTTTAAGTTTTACAATACATAACTACGATACTTTTACTTATTAAAAAATAGTAACTATTAAGGCGGTGGAAAATGGAAAATTCTTATAGTGCTAGTGCTAGAAATGTATTAGATATTGCACGAGAACAAGCACAAAATTTTAATCATCGTATTATTGGAACTGAACATATATTACTTGCGTTAGTAATTGAGGCAAATGGCGAAGCCGGAAAAATTTTACGTCAAAATGGGGTAACACCGACCGTTATACGAGAAGAAATTGAAAGATATACTGGTTATGGTTCAAGCCCCAAGGCTAATTATGTTGAACTATCACCACGTTTAAACTTAGTCTTAAACTATGCTAAACGTAGAGCTGATAAATTAGGAAATACAGAAATTAAGACTACCCATATTTTAATGGGCTTACTTGCCAGTGAAAGAATTTTGGCGAGTTTAATCTTAAAAAATTTAGGACTAGACCCTGCTTATTTAATGGAGCAATTAAAGGGATTGGAAAACAGAGCCAATCCTTATGGTTCAAGTAATAATCTGGGAAATAATCTAAATTCAAGTTCTACTTCTAATGAAGGTCAATCAATGACACCAAATTTAGATAAAGTAGCTGTAAATCTTAATAAACGTGCTGAAGAAGGCGGAATTGATCCGGTTATCGGCAGAGATAAGGAAGTTAAACGAGTAATCCAAATTCTTTCTCGTCGTACTAAAAATAATCCAGTGCTAGTTGGTGAACCTGGTGTTGGTAAAACTGCAGTAGCGCAAGAAATTGCCATGGCTATTGTAAATGGACAAGTGCCTGAGAACTTACTTAATAAACGAGTAATGTCTTTAGACATGGGGAGTTTGATTGCTGGTACCAAATATCGTGGTGAGTTTGAAGATCGAATGAAAAAGATCCTCAATGAAGTGCACCTTGATGGCAACGTAATTCTTTTTGTAGACGAAATGCATACTTTAATTGGTGCTGGAGGTGCAGAAGGGGCCATTGATGCCTCTAATATTTTGAAACCACCTCTAGCACGAGGCGACATTCAAATGATTGGGGCTACTACTTTCGATGAGTACCAGAAATATATTGAAAAGGATCAAGCTTTAGCAAGACGTTTTCAACAAGTAAAAATTGAAGAACCAAGTGCCAAAGAAGCTCAGGCAATTTTGGCCGGACTCAAATCAAAGTATGAAAACTATCATCATGTATTAATTACAGATGATGCCGTTAAAGATGCAGTGGATCTTGCAGTTAGATACATTTCTAATCGCTATTTACCAGATAAGGCAATTGATTTAATAGATGAAGCAAGTGCAGCAGTAAAAATCAAGGCTAATAGAGAGAAAAATCCGCGTTTGTCTAAGCTAGAGGCTCAAATTCGGTCAACCGATCAAGATAAAGAACAAGCGGCTGAAAACCAAAACTTTGTCGCAGCAGCACAACTTCAAGCTAAAGAAGAAGAGTTACAAAGTGAACTAAATAAATTAACCTCTAATTTAAAGGCAAAAACTGCTAAATCGGCAACAGTTAATAGTGATGAAATAGCTAAAGTTGTTGCTCAATGGACTGGTGTCCCAGTTACACGGATGAAGAAAAGTGAAACAAAGCGTTTGGCTCATTTGGAAAGTTTACTTCATGAACGTGTAATTGGCCAAGATGCAGCAATTAGCGCAGTAAGTAAAGCGATTCGTCGTAGCCGTAGTGGGATTAAGGATGAAAATCGCCCAATCGGATCTTTCCTATTTTTAGGCCCTACAGGGGTAGGAAAGACTGAACTTGCAAAAGCAGTTGCTGATTCTGTATTTGGTTCAGAACAAAATATTATTCGTGTTGATATGTCAGAATATATGGATCAAGTAGCATCAAGTAAGTTAATTGGTTCTGCCCCTGGTTATGTTGGCTATGAAGAAGGTGGCCAGTTAACTGAAGAAGTTCGTCGTAATCCATATTCTGTAGTTTTACTTGATGAAGTAGAAAAGGCTAACCCAGAAGTCTTTAATTTATTACTTCAAGTTTTAGATGAAGGATTTTTAACTGATTCAAAGGGTAGAAAAGTAGACTTCAGAAATACAATTATTATCATGACTTCTAATTTGGGCTCACGTTCGATTCAAGAAGATAAGACAGTAGGGTTTGCAGCTGACTTAGCTGACCAAAACCGTCTTAATAAAGAAAGAGTGCAAGCTGCTACTAAACAATTCTTTAGACCAGAATTTCTTAATCGAATTGATGAGACCGTTGTCTTTGATAGCCTAAGTAAACCGGAATTACGCCAAATTGTTAGCTTGATGACCAAAAAATTGGAAAATCGCTTAGCTAAACAAGATATTACTTTGAAACTTTCTTCATCAGCTCTTGATGTATTGGCCAAGGATGGTTTTGATCCTGAAATGGGTGCCCGTCCATTGAGAAGAACGATTCAAACTGAATTAGAAGATCAGATTGCTGAAAATGTAATTAGCGGTGACCTGGCTGCTGGCCAAACTATTAAAGTTGGTTCTCAAAAAGGAAAACTTAAATTTAAAATTGAAAATAATCGACCTAAATCATTAGTTAAGAGCTAATACAATAGCTTTGACAAAAAGTCAAGAATAGAGTAAAATTATCTCTGTTTAAAAGGCTGAAATTCAGGATTTCACTGATCTATTGTCCAGTGAGATGATAAAACAAAAACGACTTATTAAGTTGTTTTTGTTTTTTTGTACCCAAAAATTGGCTTTTTGCAAAATGTAACATAAATGTAATATTAGGCTCTTTTTATGCAAGAAAGGATGTTTGCTGTGTTAGGACATACTGTAAACTACGGTAGCCATCGTACTAGACGTAGCTTCTCACGCATCAAAG
This sequence comes from Lactobacillus rodentium, assembly GCF_003423665.1. GTDB lineage: Bacteria > Bacillota > Bacilli > Lactobacillales > Lactobacillaceae > Lactobacillus > Lactobacillus rodentium. The sequence goes on from NZ_BFBY01000001.1 coordinate 114,604, forward strand.
AAGTGTTGAAGCTTCCTAATTTAACCGATGTGCAAACGCAATCTTACAAGTGGTTTCTTGATGAAGGTATTCGAGAAATGTTTGATGACATTATGCCAATTTCAGACTTTTCAGGAAAACTTTCTCTTGAGTTTGTTGATTACAAGCTTTTAAAACCTAAATATACTCTTGAAGAAGCTCGTGATCATGATGCTAATTATGCTGCACCATTACACGTAACTTTGAAGTTAACTAACCATGAAACTGGTGAAATTAAGACCCAAGATGTTTTCTTTGGCGATTTCCCATTGATGACTGATTCAGGTACCTTCGTAATTAATGGTGCTGAAAGAGTTATTGTTTCTCAGTTGGTTCGTTCACCAGGTGTATATTACAATTCAGATTTTGATAAGAATGGTCGTGCAATCTACGGTGCAACTGTTATTCCTAACCGTGGTGCTTGGCTTGAATATGAAACTGATGCTAAGAATTTAGCTTATGTACGTATTGATAGAACTCGTAAATTACCACTATCTATTTTAATTCGTGCTTTAGGTTTTGGTTCTGACAGCGAAATCCTTGATATGTTTGGTGATATTGATTCACTTAAATTTACTTTGGATAAGGATTTACATAAGAATCCTGCTGATTCTAGAGTAGCAGAAGCATTAAAAGACATTTATGAAAGATTACGTCCAGGTGAACCTAAGACTACTGATTCATCTCGTTCACTTCTTTATGCACGTTTCTTTGATCCAAGAAGATATGATTTAGCTCCTGTTGGTCGTTACAAGATTAATAAGAAGCTATCTTTGAAGAACCGTTTATTAAAGCAAACTTTAGCTGAAACTTTAGCAGATCCAGATACTGGTGAAATTATTGCTAAAAAGGGTACTGTTGTTACTCACGAAGTAATGGAAAAATTAAGTCCATACTTAGATCGCGATGATTTTAAGATGGTAACTTATGAACCATCAGATGAAGCTGTTGTTCCTGAACCAATTACTGTTCAAGAAATTAAGGTTTACTCTAAGAATGATCCTGAAAAAGAAGTTAAGTTAATGTCAAATGGTCATATTGCTGATGACGTTAAGCACTTAACTCCAGCTGATGTATTGAGCTCAATTAACTACTTCTTTAACTTACAAGAAGGAATTGGTACTACTGATGATATCGATCACTTAGGTAACCGTCGTATTCGTCGTGTGGGTGAATTGCTTCAAAACCAATTTAGAATTGGTTTAGCACGTATGGAACGTGTTGTTCGTGAAAGAATGTCAACTCAAGATATTGATACTGTTACTCCGCAACAATTAATCAATATCCGTCCAGTTGTTGCCTCAGTTAAAGAATTCTTTGGTTCATCACAATTATCACAATTCATGGACCAAAACAACCCATTGGGCGAGTTAACTCACAAACGTCGTATGTCAGCCTTAGGACCTGGTGGTTTATCACGTGACCGTGCTGGTTATGAAGTTCGTGATGTGCACTATACTCACTATGGACGTCTTTGTCCGATTGAAACACCTGAAGGTCCTAACATTGGTTTGATTAACTCTTTGGCAACTTATGCTGTAGTTAATAAGTATGGTTTCATTGAAACTCCATACCGTCGTGTTTCATGGACTGACCATAAAGTTACAGATAAGATTGATTACTTAACTGCTGACGAAGAAGATAACTACATTATTGCCAGTGCCAACTCTCCAATTAATGAAGATGGCTCATTTAAAGATGATATTGTGTTGGCACGTCATAAGGAAGATAATGTCGAAGTTTCACCTGATAAAGTTGACTACATGGATGTTATTCCTAAACAAGTAGTTTCCGTAACTTCAGCATGTATCCCATTCCTTGAAAACGATGACTCTAACCGTGCTTTGATGGGTGCTAACCACCAACGTCAAGCCGTTCCTTTGATTAATCCACATGCACCACTTGTTGGTACTGGTATGGAATACCGTGCTGCTCACGATTCAGGGGATGCTCTATTAGCTAAGGCACCTGGTGTAGTTGAATATGTTGATGCAAATGAAATTAGAGTTAGACGCGACGATAAAACTTTAGATAAATACGTCCTTGAAAAATACCGTCGTTCAAACGCAACTAAGAACTATAACCAAACTCCTAATGTAAATAAGGGCGAAAGAGTTGTAGCTGGTGAAGTTATTGCCGATGGTCCGGCAATGGATAAGGGTGAATTATCTGTTGGTCAAAACCCAATTATAGCCTTTACTACTTGGGACATGTATAACTTCGAAGATGCCGTTATGATTTCAGAAAAATTAGTTAAAGATGATGTATATACTTCAATTCACATCGAAGACTATGAATCTGAAGCGCGTGATACTAAATTAGGACCTGAAGAAATTACTCGCGAAATTCCTAATGTAGGTGAAGATGCTCTTAAGGATCTTGACGAAGAAGGTATTGTACGTATCGGTGCTGAAGTAAAAGATGGTGACATTTTGGTTGGTAAAGTTACTCCTAAGGGTGTAACAGAGTTATCAGCAGAAGAACGTTTGCTTCACGCTATTTTCGGTGAAAAGGCTCGTGAAGTTCGTGATACTTCACTTCGTGTACCACATGGTGGTGGCGGTATTGTTCAAAATGTTCAAGTCTTTACGCGTGAAGCTGGTGATGAATTAGCACCAGGTGTAAACAAGATGGTTCGTGTTTACATTGTTCAAAAACGTAAGATCCAAGTTGGTGATAAGGTTTCAGGTCGTCACGGAAACAAGGGTACTATTGCCTTAGTTTGTCCTGAAGAAGATATGCCATACTTACCAGATGGTCGTCCAGTTGATATTTGTTTGAACCCAATGGGTGTGCCTTCACGTATGAATATTGGACAGGTTCTTGAATTGCACTTAGGTATGGCTGCAAAACACTTAGGTATTCACGTTGCAACTCCAGTATTCGATGGTGCTACTGAAGATGATATGTGGGACTTAGTTCGTGAAGCTGGTCTTGGCAAAGATGGTAAGACAGTTCTTTACGATGGTCGTACCGGTGAACCATTCCATAACAGAGTTTCTGTTGGGGTTATGTACTACTTGAAGTTAACTCACATGGTAGACGACAAGATCCACGCACGTTCAATTGGGCCTTACTCATTGGTTACTCAACAACCACTTGGTGGTAAAGCACAATTTGGTGGACAGCGTTTTGGTGAAATGGAAGTTTGGGCTCTTGAAGCTTACGGTGCCGCTTATACTTTACAAGAAATTTTAACTTACAAATCTGACGATGTTGTAGGTCGTGTAAAGGCATATGAAGCAATTGTTAAGGGTGAAAAGATTCCAAAACCTGGTGTACCAGAATCATTTAGAGTTTTAGTAAAAGAACTCCAATCTCTTGGCTTAGATATTAATGTTTTAGATCTAAACCATCATGAAGTTGATCTTCGTGATATGGAAGATGCAAATGAACATCTTAATATCGATACCTTATCTAAGATGGCTGAACAACAAGAGAAAAAGAAGTTAGCCGAAGAAGCTGCTAAAAATGAAGATCAAGCTCATTCCGTAGTAGACTCTTCATCAGATGATAAGCTTTCTAAGTAGTAAAGAGGAGGTTAAACTTTGATTGACGTAAATAAGTTTGAAAGTATGCAAATTGGTTTAGCTTCTCCTAATAAGATCAGAAGTTGGTCTTATGGTGAAGTTAAAAAACCTGAAACAATTAACTATCGTACTTTGAAACCAGAAAAAGATGGTCTTTTTGACGAAAGAATTTTTGGACCAACAAAAGACTATGCTTGTGCCTGTGGTAAATACAAAGGCGTTCGTTATCGTGGCATTGTCTGTGATCGTTGTGGTGTCGAAGTTACTTCTTCTAAAGTTAGAAGAGAAAGAATGGGTCATATTGAATTGGCCGCACCCGTATCACACATTTGGTACTTTAAAGGTATTCCATCTCGTATGGGACTTGTTTTAGATATATCACCTCGTTCACTTGAAGAAGTAATTTATTTTGCTGCATACATTGTTATTGATGCTGGTGATACTGATTTAGAAAATAAGCAACTTTTAACTGAAGTTGAATACCGTGATTATAAGGCAAAATATGGTGATCGCTTCGAAGCCAAAATGGGTGCTGAAGCTATCAAAGAACTCTTAGAAAGAGTGGATATTGATAAAGAAGTTGCGACACTAAAAGAAGAACTAAAAAGTGCTACTGGTCAAAAGAGAACTAGAGCCATTAGACGTCTTGACATTTTAGATGCATTTAAGACTTCAGGTAACAAGCCAGAATGGATGATCATGGATTGTATTCCAGTTATTCCACCTGATCTTCGTCCAATGGTCCAACTTGATGGGGGACGCTTTGCTACTTCAGATTTGAATGATTTATATAGACGTGTAATTAATAGAAATAATCGATTAAAGAGATTATTAGACTTAAACGCACCTCGTATTATTGTTCAAAATGAAAAGAGAATGCTCCAAGAAGCAGTTGATGCTTTAATTGACAACGGTCGTCGTGGTCGTCCAGTTGTAGGACCAGGTAACCGTCCACTTAAATCACTTTCACATATGTTGAAAGGTAAGCAAGGTCGTTTCCGTCAAAACTTACTTGGTAAACGTGTTGACTACTCAGGTCGTTCAGTTATTGATGTTTCACCTAAATTGAAGTTCTATCAATGTGGTGTTCCACGTCCAATGGCTCTTGAATTATTCAAGCCATTTGTAATTAACGAATTAGTTAAACGTGGTTTAGCATCAAATATTAAGAACGCTACTCGTAAAATTGATCGTGAAGATGACGATGTCTGGGATGTCCTAGAAGATGTAATCAAGGAAAGACCAGTTCTTTTGAACCGTGCACCTACTCTTCACCGTTTAGGTATTCAAGCATTTGAACCAGTTCTTGTACCAGGTAAATCTATTAGACTTCACCCATTAGCATGTGAAGCTTACAATGCCGACTTTGATGGTGACCAGATGGCCATTCACGTACCATTGTCAGATGAAGCTGTAGCTGAATCTCGTCTTTTGATGCTTGCAGCTCACCACATTTTGGCACCTAGAGATGGTAAACCAGTTGTAACACCATCACAGGATATTGTTTTAGGTAATTATTGGTTAACTCAATCAGAACGAGGACGTGAAGGTGAAGGTATGATTTTTGATTCACCTGAAGAAGCAGCTATTGCTTATGCAAATGGTGATATTCATTACCACACTCGTATTGGTTTAGCAGCTGACTCAATGCCTGAAAAGCCATGGCCAAAAGGTCACGAACACGATATCTTTGTAACTACTTATGGTAAGTTGGTCTTTAATCAAATCTTGCCAAAAGATTTCTTCTACATTAATGACCCAACTCAAGAAAACTTAACTCACCCAATTGATGAACGTTACTTCTTACAACCTGGAGAAGATATTCATGAAAAATTGGATAATATGAAGTTAGGTGATGCCTTTAAGAAGGGCTTCTTATCTGACATCATTGCTCAAATTTATAAGATTTACAAAGTGCAAAGAACTTCAGATTTACTTGATGATATTAAGGAATTAGGTTTCACCGTATGTACTTACTCAGGTTTGACTATTGGTGTTGAAGATATTCCTACTATTACTGATAAAGATGATATCGTAGCTGAAGCACGTAAGAAGGTTGATGTTGTTTCTAAGCAATACCGTCGTGGTTTGATTACCGATGAAGAAAGACACGATCGTGTAATTAGTATTTGGAATAGCTGTAAAGATACTGTTCAAGCAGAAATTGCTGATATTCACGCTCCACGTAATCCAATTACAGTCATGGCTGATTCTGGAGCTCGTGGTAACATTTCAAACTTTACTCAGTTAGCTGGTATGCGTGGACTTATGGCCGCTCCTAACGGAGGAATGATGGAAATTCCTGTTACTTCAAACTTCCGTGAAGGTTTATCAGTGCTAGAAATGTTCATGTCAACTCACGGTGCTCGTAAAGGAATGACTGATACTGCTTTGAAGACTGCCAACTCAGGTTACTTAACTCGTCGTTTGGTTGATGTTGCTCAAGACGTAATTATTCGTGAAGAAGATTGTGGTACTGATCGTGGTATTACAGTTAAGGCAATTACTGAAGGCGATGAAATGATCGAACCACTCTTTGATCGTTTAGTTGGTCGTTACACTTTGAAGAGCGTTGTAAATCCACAAACAGGAGAAGTTATTTGCCCTGCTGACGTAATGATGGATGAAGACATGGCTCACAAGATTGTAGATGCCGGTGTAACTGAAGTTACTATCCGTTCTGTCTTCACTTGTAACACTCCACACGGTGTATGTAAGAAGTGTTATGGTATGAACCTTGCTACTGGTGAAGATGTTGAAGTTGGTGAAGCAGTAGGTACTGTTGCCGCTCAATCAATTGGTGAACCAGGTACCCAGCTTACTATGCGTAACTTCCACAACGGTGGGGTTGCCGGTGGTGCAGATATTACTCAAGGTCTTCCTCGTGTTCAAGAATTGTTCGAAGCACGTAACCCTAAAGGTCGCGCTACAATTTCTGAAGTTAGTGGTGAAGTTACTTCTATTGAAGAAGATCCAGCAGAACACTCACGTCAAATTACTGTTCAAGGTCAAACTGATACTCGTACTTATGATGTACCTTATACTGCATCTGTAGCAGTTAGTGAAGGTGATCATGTTGAACGTGGTGACCGTTTGACAATTGGTTCAGTTGATCCTAAGGAATTAATTCGTGTCTGTGATTCATTAACTACTGAAAAATACATTTTGAATGAAATTCAAAAAGCCTACAGAATGCAGGGTGTAGAAGTTGCTGATAAGCATGCCGAAGTAATTACTCGTCAAATGTTACAAAAAGTTCGTATCCTTGATCCTGGTGAAACTGATCTCTTACCAGGCGAATTAATGGATATTGGTGACTTTAAGGAACGTAATAAGGAAGTTATTATTTCTGGTGGTATTCCAGCAACTGCCCAAAGTGTAATTCTTGGTATTACTAAGGCTGCCCTTGAAACTAACAGTTTCTTATCAGCTGCTTCATTCCAAGAAACAACTCGTATCCTTACGGATGCCTCAATTAGAGGTAAGGAGGATCCACTTCTTGGACTTAAGGAAAATGTTATTATTGGTAAGATTATTCCTGCAGGTACTGGTATGGCAGTATATCGTGAAATGGAACCAAAAGTTGATGTTCCTGAAGAAAATTTAAAGGATGCTAAGAAAGATTCAGTATATTCAATTGCTGATATTGAAAAGAAATTAGCAGCTGAAAGCAACGACAGCAAAGATTAATTGATCTAGCTTAAATTACTTTATGTTAAAAAACCGTCTCGTATGAGACGGTTTTTTTGTTTGGCTTAGTAGAGGAGAACGTAACTTGTGAGCATAAAGGGCAAGAATGGAAGGGGATCTTTTTGTCGATTGAAAAAATAAAATATTAAAAAAAGAATTGATGATAACAATAAGGTATGCAGTCCAAAAATCTGTCCCTTATATAAAGAAATTAAAATAAAAAATAATGTATCACCAGTACCAAATTTTCCTTTTAGATTCATGTAAAACATTAATAAAACTAAGATTAATAAAAGTAACCAGTTGGCAGCAGAATAAAAATGAATACTGCTCTCTGAAGCAGTAAGAGAAATAGTAAAAGGAACAAGTAACAAAATAGTTTCAAATTCTAAAAAGTAATAATCAAAGAGTGCACATACTAAAAAGAAAAATAGAAACGTACCGGACGAAAAACCTGTTTGAGAAAATAAAAAGATTTTGGAAAAGTATAAACCACTGAGTAATTCAATGAAAAAAATAAAAGGAGAAATTGGTTCTTTACAATGTGAACATTTACCTCGCTTTAACAAGTAGGAAAAGATAGGAATTTGGTCTAATAAAGTTAAAGGATAGTGACATGTATCACAACGAGAAAAAGAATTTACGAAGGATTTGTTATAATTACGTTCTACAACGACAAGAGCATGAGATCCCAAAATTGTACCCATAAAAAAATTAAAAAATATCATCATATAATACCTCCAAAATTTATTACGAAAAAAATAATAATTTTGTTTACTTAATATTGACGCTTATGTTTATTCGCGGTAAACTAACATTCGTGCATATAAATATGATATCCGTGAGGTCAAAAAGAAACTCCCGGATGTGTGAACAAAATTAGGAGGAAAATTTAATGCCAACTATTAACCAATTGGTTAGAAAAGGCCGTCACTCAAAGACGACTAAATCAAAGTCACCAGCTTTGAACTATGCTTACAACAGCATGAAGAAAGAAATGAATTATAACCCAGCTCCTCAAATGCGTGGAGTAGCTACTCGTGTAGGTACTATGACACCTAAGAAGCCTAACTCGGCTTTACGTAAGTACGCTCGTGTACGTCTTTCAAATATGGTTGAAGTTACTGCTTATATTCCAGGTATTGGACACAATTTACAAGAACACTCTGTTGTATTAATTCGTGGTGGTCGTGTAAAGGACCTTCCTGGTGTTCGTTACCACATTGTTCGTGGTGCTTTGGATACTGCAGGTGTAGATGGCAGAAAGCAATCTCGTTCTAAATACGGTGCAAAGAAGGACTAAGAGGAGGAATAACGAATGCCTAGAAAAGGTAAAGTTGCTAAAAGAGAAGTTTTAGCAGATCCAGTATATAACTCTAAGTTGGTTACTAAGTTAATTAACCACTTAATGATTGATGGTAAGAAGGCAAAGGCTTCATCAATTCTTTACGATTCATTTGATATTATTAAGGACAAAACTGGCAAAGATCCAGTTGAAGTTTTTGAAGAAGCTATGAATAATGTAATGCCAGTTTTGGAAGTTAAAGCCCGCCGTATTGGTGGTTCTAACTACCAAATTCCAGTAGAAGTTCGTCCAGAAAGAAGAACTACTCTTGGTTTAAGATGGATCGTTTCATACGCTCGTTTACGTAATGAACACACTATGGACGAACGTCTTGCAAACGAAATTATGGACGCAGCAAATAACACCGGTTCTGCAGTTAAGAGACGTGAAGATGTCCACAAGATGGCAGAAGCCAACCGTGCATTTGCTCACTACCGCTTCTAATCGTTAGTTTACAAAAGGAGAAATAATCTTATGGCTAACAAACGTGAATTCTCTTTAGATAAGACACGTAACATTGGTATCATGGCCCACATCGATGCTGGTAAGACTACAACTACTGAACGTATTTTGTACTATACTGGTAAAATCCACAAGATTGGTGAAACTCACGAAGGTGATTCACAAATGGACTGGATGGACGAAGAAAAGGAACGTGGTATCACTATTACTTCAGCAGCTACTACTGCTCAATGGAAAGACTACCGTATCAACATTATTGATACCCCGGGACACGTTGACTTTACTATCGAAGTAGAACGTTCACTTCGTGTCTTAGATGGTGCCGTAGCTGTTCTTGATGCTCAAGCTGGTGTTGAACCACAAACTGAAAATGTTTGGCGTCAAGCTGAAACTTACGATGTTCCTCGTATCGTTTTCGTAAACAAGATGGATAAGATTGGTGCTGATTTTGATAAATCAGTTAAGTCTTTACATGAACGTTTAAATGCTAACGCTCATGCAGTTCAAATGCCTATTGGTTCTGCTGATACCTTTGAAGGTGTTATCGACTTAATCGAAATGGTTGCCGACGTTTATGATGAAGATAAGATGGGATCAGAATGGGAAACTATTCCAGTTCCTGATGAATACAAGGAAGAAGCAACTAAACGTCGTAATGAATTAATCGAAGCCGTTGCTGATGTCGATGACAGTATCATGGACAAGTACCTTGGTGGAGAAGAAATTTCTAATGAAGAATTAAAGGCAGCTATTCGTAAGGCTACTTTGAACTTAGAATTCTTCCCAGTATATGCTGGTTCAGCATTTAAGAACAAGGGTGTTCAAATGATGCTTGATGGTGTTGTAGATTACTTACCATCACCACTTGACGTTAAACCTTATGTTGCTCACGATCCTAAGACTGGTGACGAAGTTGAACTTATGGCTGATGACAACAAACCATTTGCTGCTTTAGCATTTAAGATTGCCAGTGACCCATTTGTTGGTCGTTTAACTTACATTCGTGTTTACACTGGTTCATTAATGTCTGGTTCATACGTATTAAACGCATCCAAGAATAACCGTGAACGTGTTGGTCGTTTGCTTCAAATGCACGCTAACTCAAGAAGTGAAATTCCTGAAGTCTTCTCAGGTGATATCGCTGGTGCGATCGGTTTGAAGAACACCACTACTGGTGATTCATTAACTGATCCAGATCACCCACTTATTTTGGAAAGTCTTCAAATTCCAGATCCAGTTATCCAAGTATCTATTGAACCTAAATCAAAGGCTGACCGTGATAAGATGGATGTTGCTTTACAAAAACTTACTGAAGAAGATCCAACTTTCCGTGCAGAAACTAACCCAGAAACTGGTCAAACTTTAGTTGCTGGTATGGGTGAATTACACTTAGATATCATGGTTGAACGTATGAAGCGTGAATTTAACGTTGAAGCAACTATTGGTGAACCACAAGTTGCTTACCGTGAAACCTTCACTAAGCCTGCAAAGGCACAAGGTAAATTTGTTCGTCAATCTGGTGGTAAAGGTCAATATGGTGATGTTTGGGTTGAATTTACTCCAAACGAAGAAGGTAAAGGTTACGAATTCGAAGATGCTATCGTTGGTGGTGTTGTTCCTCGTGAATTTATCCCTTCAGTTGACCAAGGTTTACAAGAAGCTATGAAGAATGGTGTTCTTGCAGGCTACCCATTAATCGATGTTAAGGCTAAGCTTTACGATGGTAGTTACCACGAAGTCGACTCATCAGAAGCTGCCTTCAAGGTTGCTGCTTCACTTGCATTAAAGAATGCTGCAGGTAAGGCTGGTGCCGTTGTTCTTGAACCTATTATGAAAGTTCAAGTAACTACTCCAGAAGAATACCTTGGTGATGTTATGGGTTCAATCACTGCTCGTCGTGGTACTATGGAAGGTATGGAAGACAGAGCTGGTGCTAAGATTATCAATGCCTTTGTTCCACTTTCAGAAATGTTTGGTTACGCAACTACTTTGCGTTCATCAACTCAAGGACGTGGTACATTTACTATGGTATTTGATCACTACAGCCCAACACCTAAATCAATTCAAGAAGAAATTATTAAAAAACGTGGCGGAAACGCTGAAGATTAATAATTAAAAAGAAAGTAGAATTTTTTCTACTTTCTTTTTTTCTTTAAAAATATTTTTTATTGCCGAAAGCCCTTGATAAATAAGGAAAGTAGAAGTACAATAATAAACGTGCATTTTGATGGGATTAGTCTGTCCAATGCACGAAATTGTTAAGCTTTGACGCAAAAGGTTGCGGCACACCAGGCTGCATTGCCACAGAGGTGAGTCGGTAATTTTTGCTGAGCTAGTCATCTTTTAAAGAAGACGAAGGAGGTTATTAGATGGCAAGTCAACAAATTCGTATAAGATTAAAATCTTACGAACATGGTATTCTCGATGAATCAGCTGCAAAAATCGTAGCTACTGCGCAAAGAACTGGTGCAGAAATTTCTGGTCCAGTTCCATTGCCTACAGAAAGAACTTTGTTCACTGTTTTACGTTCACCACACAAGAACAAGGATTCACGTGAACAATTTGAAATTCGTACGCACAAGCGTTTAATCGACATTTTGAATCCAACACCAAAAACTGTTGATTCATTAATGAAGCTTGATTTACCAAGCGGCGTTGATATCGAGATTAAATTATAATTTTATAAACATATTATGGAGGTGTAATCATGACCAAAGGAATCTTAGGAAGAAAGGTCGGCATGACTCAAATCTTCACTGAAAATGGTGTTTTGGTTCCTGTAACTGTTGTTGAAGCAACCCCTAACGTAGTTTTACAAGTTAAAACTAACGAATCAGATGGTTACGAAGCAATTCAAGTAGGTTACCAAGATATGCGTGAAGTATTGAGTAACAAGCCAGCCAAAGGTCATGCTGCAAAAGCAAAGACTTCACCTAAGCGCTTCATTCGAGAAATCCGCAATGTAGAGCTTAAGGACTATGAAGTCGGCTCAGAAATCACTGTGGACACATTTAGTGAAGGTGACGTTGTTGACGTAACTGGAACTACTAAGGGTCATGGTACTCAAGGTAACATTAAGCGTTGGGGCCAATCAAGAGGTCCTGAAACCCACGGTTCAAGATATCACAGAATCCCAGGTTCAATGGGTTCAATTATTAACCGTGTACCTAAGGGTAAAAAGTTACCTGGTCACATGGGTGGCAAGACAGTAACTGTTCAAAATTTAGTAATCGAAAAAGTAGTACCAGAAAAGAATGTTCTTTTAATTAAGGGTAATGTTCCTGGCGCTAAGAATTCATTAATTGAAGTTAAGTCTGCTGTAAAGGCAGCTAAATAGGAAGGAGGACTATAATGGCTAATTTGCAAGTTATCGATCAAAAGGGTAAATCTGCAGGTAATGTAGATTTAAACGAAGAAGTCTTCGCTGTTGAACCTAATGAAAGTGTTGTATTTGATGCAATCATTAGACAAAGAGCAGGCAAACGTCAAGGTACTTCTGCTGTAAAGAATAGATCTGCTGTTCGTGGTGGTGGTAAGAAGCCTTGGAGACAAAAGGGTACTGGTCGTGCTCGTCAAGGTTCCATTAGAGCCCCACAATGGCGTGGTGGTGGTACTGTATTCGGACCAACTCCTCGCTCATACAAGAAGGACATGCCTCGTAAGGCTCGTCGTTTAGCTATGAAGTCAGTTCTTTCCCAAAAAGTTGCTGACAACGATTTAATTGTTCTTGATCAACTTACTTTATCAGCACCTAAGACCAAAGATCTTAAGGCTATCTTAGATAATGCTAAAGTTGATGGTAAAGTTTTAATCGTTTCTGATGATAAGAATGTTCAATTATCTGGTAAGAATCTACCTAAGGTTAAGGTTGTTCCAGTTAACGGTTTAAACATTGTTGATGCAGTTGACTACGATAAACTTTTACTAACTCAAGACGCTATCAAGAGAATTGAGGAGGTTTTGGCATAATGGATGCACGTGATATTATTTTACGTCCCGTAGTTACTGAAAAGTCCATGGATTTAATGGATAACAAGAAGTACACTTTTGATGTTCTTGTTTCAGCTACCAAGACTCAAGTTCGTGATGCTATTGAAGAAATTTTTGACGTTAAAGTTAAAAAAGTAAACATTATGAACGTTCGTGGAAAAGAAAAGAGAGTCGGCCGTTACACTGGTAAGACTGCTCGTCGTAGAAAAGCAATCGTAACATTAACTGAAGATTCTAATGATATTAAGATCTTCAATAATGAAGAAGAATAAATTATAGGAGGTCAGTCAAGTGGCAATTATTAAATATAAGCCAACCACAAACGGCAGACGTAATATGACTTCTTCTGACTTTAGTGAAATCACTAAGAGTAAGCCTGAAAAGACTTTACTTGAATCACAAAGCCATAAAGCAGGTCGTAACTCATACGGTCATATTACTGTTAGACACCGTGGTGGTGGTCATAAACAAAAGTACCGTATTATTGACTTCAAGCGTAATAAAGATGATGTAAAAGCAGTTGTAAAGGCAATCGAATACGATCCAAATAGAACTGCTAATATTGCACTTCTTCACTACACTGATGGTATTAAAGCTTACATCTTAGCGCCAAAGGGCTTAAAAGTAGGTGATGTTGTTGAATCTGGTTCTGATGCAGATATTAAACCTGGTAATGCATTACCATTAGCAGATATTCCTGCAGGTACTGAAATTCACAACATTGAACTTAAACCTGGAAAAGGTGGACAATTAGTAAGAAGTGCAGGAACTGTTGCTCAAGTTCTTGGTCAAGATGGTAAATACACTTTAGTAAGATTACAAAGTGGTGAAGTTCGCCGTATTTTATCAACTTGCCGTGCAACCATTGGTTCAGTTGGTAATGAACAACACTCATTAATTCAACTTGGTAAAGCTGGTCGTAGTCGTTGGTTGGGCAAGCGTCCACAATCTCGTGGTTCCGTAATGAACCCTAACGATCACCCACATGGTGGTGGTGAAGGTAAGGCACCAGTTGGGCGTCCACAACCTATGACTCCATGGGGTAAGAAGTCTCGTGGTATTAAGACTAGAAACTCTAAGGCAAGAAGCGAAAAACTTATTATTCGTCACCGTAAGGGTAAATAAAAATAGTTAAACAAAAGGAGGTTTATTAATGAGCCGTAGTATTAAAAAAGGTCCATTTGCTGATGCAAGCCTTTTAAAGAAAATCGAAGCCCAAGAAGATTCTGAAAAGAAACAAGTAATTAAAACCTGGTCTCGTCGTTCAACTATTTTCCCTTCATTTGTTGGTTTTACAATAGCTGTTTACGATGGTAGAAAACATGTGCCAGTTTACATTACTGAAGACATGGTTGGTCACAAGTTAGGTGAATTTGTACCAACTAGAACTTTCCATGGCCACAAAGTTGCTGATAAGGCAACTACTACCAAATAGAGAGGAGAAACATATAAATGGCAGAACAAATTAATTCAGCAAAAGCTGAAGCTAGAACTGTTCGTATCGCTCCTAGAAAAGCCCGTTTGGTTGTTGACCTTATTCGTGGTAAGAGCGTGGCTGAAGCATTAGCTATTTTGGAGTTCACTCCAAGAGCTGCTTCCCCAATCGTTGAAAAAGTTTTGAAGTCAGCAATTGCTAACGCAGAACATAACTACGATCTTGAAAGCGCAAATCTCTATGTCTCTGAAGCATACGTTAATGAAGGTGCTACTTTAAAGAGATTCCGTCCACGTGCTAAGGGTATGGCTTCTCCAATTAATAAGAGAACCAGCCATGTGGTCGTTGTAGTTTCTGAAATGAACGATTAAGGGAGGTAAATTTAATGGGTCAAAAGATCAACCCAAATGGTTTCCGTCTCGGAGTTAACCGCGATTGGGAAGCTAAGTGGTACGCTGATAAAGATTATGCTGATACTTTAAATGAAGATTTACGTATTAGAAAGTTTATCTCAGATAAATTAGCAGATGCATCAGTATCTACTGTTGAAATTGAACGTGCCGCAAATAGAATTAATATTTCAATCCACACTGCTAAGCCTGGTATGGTTATTGGTAAAGGTGGTAAAGAAGTTGAAGCTTTAAGAAAACAATTAAATGCTTTAACTAAGAAGAATGTTCACATTAATATTGTTGAAATCAAGAAACCTGACTTAGATGCTAAATTAGTTGGTGAAAGTATTGCTCGTCAATTAGAAGCACGTATTGCTTTTAGACGTGCAACTCGTCAAGCAACTTCAAGATCTATGCGTTCAGGTGCTAAAGGTATTAAGGTTCAAACTGCAGGACGTTTAAACGGTGCAGATATGGCCAGAAGAGAATGGCACACTGAAGGTAGTGTACCTCTTCATACTTTAAGAGCTGATATTGATTATGCATGGGTAGAAGCAAACACTACTTACGGACAAATTGGTGTTAAGGTTTGGATTAACCGTGGTGAAATTTTACCAGGTAAAAAGAACAAGCCCGCTTCTTCTAAGAAAGCGAAGGGAGGAAACTAATTGTGTTAGTACCTAAGCGTGTAAAACACCGTCGTGAATTCCGCGGTAAGATGCGTGGTGAAGCCAAGGGTGGCAAGACTATTGCATTTGGTGAATATGGTTTAGAAGCTGTTGAATCTCACTGGATTACCAACAGACAAATCGAAGCTGCTCGTATTGCAATGACACGTTACATGAAGCGTGGCGGTAAGGTTTGGATTAGAATCTTCCCACAAAAGTCCTACACTGCAAAAGGTGTTGGTGTACGTATGGGTTCCGGTAAAGGTGCTCCAGCAGGTTGGGTAGCTGTTGTTAAGAGAGGCAAGATTATGTTTGAAATTGGTGGCGTTCCAGAAAACGTTGCTCGTGAAGCATTAAGACTTGCATCTAACAAGCTTCCAATTAAGACTAAGTTTGTTAAGAAGAGTTCGGAAGTAGGTGGCGAATCTAATGAAGGCTAAAGATATCAGAGCATTAACCACTGATCAAATGTTAGAAAAAGAAAAGCAATATAAAGAAGAATTATTTAACTTGCGTTTCCAACAAGCAACTGGTCAATTAGAAAACACCGCTCGCTTGAAGAAAGTCCGCAAAAACATTGCTAAAATTAAGACAATTCTTAGTGAAAAAGAATTGAGTAACGATTAATAGTGGAAGGGAGTAATAAACTTGAGCGAAACTAACGAAAGAAATCGTCGTCACACATACCAAGGTCGCGTTGTTTCAGACAAGATGGACAAGACTATCACAGTTGTTGTTGATACTTACAAGAACCACCCTGTTTACAAGAAGCGTATTAAATATTCAAAGAAATACTACGCTCATGATGAAAACAATGAAGCTAAACTTGGCGATACTGTTCGTATCATGGAAACCCGTCCATTATCACATGCGAAGCGTTACCGTCTTACTGAAATCGTTAAGAAGTCAATTTAATAACGCGGATTTTATTGAGGGGAGGATATACTAGTGATCCAACACGAAAGCCGTTTAAAGGTTGCTGACAACTCTGGTGCAAGAGAACTACTAGTTATCAAAGTTTTAGGTGGTTCTAAGCGTAAAACTGGTAATATTGGTGATATTATCGTAGCTACTGTTAAACAAGCAACACCAGGTGGCGTTGTCAAAAAAGGTGACGTTGTAAAGGCAGTTATTGTTAGAACAAAATCAGGTGCACGTCGTGAAGATGGTTCATACATTAAGTTTGATGAGAACGCAGCAGTAATTATTAATGCTGACAAGAGTCCTCGTGGAACTCGTATTTTTGGGCCAGTTGCTCGTGAACTGCGTGAGAACGATTTTATGAAGATCGTTTCTCTTGCTCCTGAAGTATTGTAAAAAGTTTAGGGAGGTGCACTGATGTTTGTTAAAACAGGTGACAAAGTAAAAGTTATCGCCGGCAAAGACAAAGGTAAGGAAGGCACTGTTCTTTCTGTAAATACCAAGAAAAATCGTGTCGTTGTAAAAGGTGTTAACACTATTAAAAAGCATGAAAAACCTTCACAAACTAACGCTAATGGTGGCGTAGTAGAAAAAGAAGGTTCAATTCACGCTTCAAATGTAAAAGTTATTTCTAAAGCAAGTTATAAAAAAGAAGATAAGAAGTAGGAGGGAGGATAACAAATGGCAAACTCATTAGCTGAAAAATATTCAAAAGAAATTGCTCCAGCATTAAGCGAAAAATTCGATTACAAGTCTGTAATGGAAATTCCTAAGATTGATAAGATTGTTTTAAACATGGGTGTTGGTGATGCTGTTTCAAATGCCAAGAATCTTGATGAAGCAGTTGAAGAATTAACCCTTATCTCAGGTCAAAAGCCATTGATTACTAAGGCTAAGAAATCAATCGCTAACTTCCGTTTACGTGAAGGTATGTCTATCGGTGCTAAGGTTACTCTTAGAGGAGATAGAATGTATGACTTCTTAGATAAATTGATCAACGTTTCTCTTCCTCGAGTACGTGACTTCCGTGGTATTAGTTCAAGATCATTCGATGGTCGTGGAAACTACACTTTAGGTATCAAAGAACAATTAATTTTCCCAGAAATTGATTATGATAAAGTTAACCGCGTTAGAGGTTTGGACGTTGTTATTGTAACTACTGCCAATACTGATGAAGAAGCTCGTGAACTTCTTACAGATTTTGGTATGCCTTTTACTAAATAATTATTGGAGGACAATTAATGGCTAAAACATCACAAATCGTCAGAAATCATCGTCCTGCTAAGTTCTCATCACGTGAATACACTCGTTGTGAAAGATGTGGACGTCCACACTCTGTATATCGCAAGTTTAAGTTATGTCGTATTTGCTTAAAAGACTTAGCACACAAGGGTCAAATTCCTGGTCTTAAAAAGGCAAGTTGGTAATTAACGATAAGGAGGCAAATAAATGGTCATGACAGATCCGATCGCAGATTACTTAACTAGAATCAGAAATGCTAATATGGCAAAACATGATTCAGTTGAAATTCCTGCATCATCAATGAAAAAAGCTCTTAGTGAAATCTTAAAACAAGAAGGTTTTATTCGTGATTACCAAGTTGAAGAAGATAATAAACAAGGTATGATCAAGATCTTCTTGAAATATGGACCAAATAATGAACGTGTAATTTCAGGCTTAAAACGTATTTCTAAACCTGGTTTAAGAAATTATGTAAATGCAGAAAACTTACCAAAAGTTCTTAATGGTCTTGGCATTGCTATTATTTCTACTTCAGCAGGTGTTATTACTGACAAAGAAGCTAGAGAAAAGAATGTTGGCGGCGAAGTTATCGCTTACGTTTGGTAATATTGAAGGAAAGGAGAACTATTAAATGAGCCGTATTGGTTTAAAAGTCATCGAAGTTCCTGATAATGTTACTGTTACTAAAAATGGTAATGACATTACTGTAAAGGGACCTAAGGGTGAACTTACTAGATATTTTGATCCACGTATTACCTTTAATCAAAAAGACGGTGAAATTCAATTCACTCGTTCAGATGAAAATGATAAGGCTTTACATGGAACTGAAAGAGCTAACCTTGCAGCTATGATTGAAGGTGTAGAAAAAGGCTACATTAAGAAATTAACATTAGTTGGTGTTGGTTACCGTGCTCAAGCACAAGGTAATAAATTAACTTTAAATGTTGGTTACTCACACCCAGTTGTTTTCGATGTACCTGAAGGTATTACTGTTAAAACCCCTTCCGCAACTGCTATTGAAGTTGAAGGTATTTCTAAACAAAAAGTAGGTCAATTTGCTGCTGAAATCCGCGATGTACGTCCACCAGAACCTTATAAGGGTAAAGGTATTCGTTATGAAGATGAATATGTACGTCGTAAGGAAGGTAAGACAGGTAAATAATAAATAGAAATTTTGAGGTGAAATTGTGATTTCTAAACCAGATAAAAACAAGTTACGCTTAAAGCGTCATAAACGTATTCGTGGTAAAATTTCTGGTACTGCTGAGCGCCCACGCTTAAGTATTTTCCGTTCTAACAAAAACATCTACGCTCAATTAATTGATGATGTAGAGGGTGTAACGCTTGCAAGTGCCTCATCAAATGATAAAGCTATTTCAGCAGAAGGTTCTAAGATGGAACAAGCTGCTGAAGTTGGTAAGGCTTTAGCTGAAGCAGCTGCTAAGAAGAACATCAAGAGTGTTGTCTTTGACAGAAGTGGTTATTTATACCACGGAAGAGTAGAAGCTCTTGCTGATGCTGCTCGTGAAAACGGATTAGAATTCTAGGAAAGGAGAATTAACTAATGGCAAACCGCAACGATTCTCGTAGAGATTCTCGCAAAGATCGTAAAAAAGACGATATTGAAGATCAATTAGTCGCAATCAACCGTATTACCAAGGTTGTTAAGGGTGGCCGTCGCATGAGATTTGCAGCAGTTGTTGTAGTCGGCGATAGAAAAGGTCATGTTGGTTTTGGTACTGGTAAAGCTCAAGAAGTTCCAGAAGCAATCCGCAAAGCTGTAGAAGCTGGTAAGAAGAATATGATTAAGGTTCCTACTGTTGGAACTACTATTCCTCACGAAGTTATCGGTCACTATGGTTCAGGTAACATTATGTTAAAACCTGCTGAAGCAGGTTCTGGAGTAGCAGCTGGTGGTGCAGTTCGTATCGTTATGGACTTAGCAGGTATCGCTGATGTTACTTCTAAGTCATTGGGTTCTAATACTCCAATTAACGTTATCCGTGCAACTATGGATGGTTTGAAGAAGTTGAAGACTCGTGAAGATGTTTTGAAGCTTCGTGAATCTGCAAAGAGCTTAGAAGATTAAGGAGAAAAATAAATGAACTTAAAAGTTACCTTAATTAGAAGTGCCGCTCACCGTCTACCAAAACAAAGAACTATTGTTAAGAATCTTGGTCTTGGTAAGGTAAATAGCTCTGTTGTTCTTCCAGACAACGCTGCAACTCGTGGCGCTTTACTAAAAATTGCACATTTAATCTCTGTTGAAGAGGTTAAAGATTAATTATCTAAGGAGGTGCCCGAATTATGAAGCTTAATGAATTAAAACCAAATGAAGGTTCTCGTCGTAACAGAAAACGTGTAGGACGTGGGACTTCTAGTGGTTACGGTAAAACTGCTGGTCGTGGACAAAAGGGTCAATTAGCTCGTTCTGGTGGTAAAACTCGTTTAGGTTTTGAAGGTGGTCAAATGCCATTATTCAGAAGAATGCCAAAACGTGGATTTAACAACGTTAACCGTAAAGAATATGCAATCATTAATTTAGAAGATCTTAATGGATTTAAAGACGGTAGTGAAGTAACTATCGATTCATTAAAATCTGCTGGCCTTGTCAAGAAAGAACTTGATGGCGTTAAATTATTAGCCAATGGTGAACTTAAGGCTAAATTGACTATTAAAGTTAACAAAGTTTCTGAAGCTGCTAAAAAAGCAGTTGAAGCTGCTGGTGGAACTGTAGAGGTGATCTAATGTTCACGACCTTGAAGAACGCCTTTAAGGATAAAGAAATTAGAAGTAAAATATTTTTCACATTATTTATCCTTTTGCTTTATCGCATCGGTGCTAATATTACTGTACCTGGTGTTAATGCAAAAGCTGTCACTCAGGTCGCTCAAACTGGACTTGTTCCCATGTTGGATACAGTTAGTGGTGGTGGATTAGATACTTATTCTATCTTTTCATTAGGTGTCTCACCTTATATTACCGCCCAAATTGTTATTCAGTTACTTCAGATGGATATTGTTCCTACCTTGGTTGAATGGGGAAAACAAGGAGAAGTTGGTCGAAGAAAAACTAATCAAGTAACAAGATATTTAGCTCTTGTAATTGCTTTTGTTCAAAGTATTGGTATTACGCTTGGTTTTAATGTTCTTACACAAATGGGGTTAGTCAAAAATCAAACTCCTCAAACCTATGTCGAGATTGCAATAATCATGACAGCTGGTACAATGCTTTTAACTTGGTTAGGTGATGAGATAACTGATAAAGGATTAGGTAACGGGGTATCTGTAATAATTTTTGCAGGTATTATTGCACGATTACCAAATGGCTTATATCAAATCTTCAAAGAAAATATTATCAACGCTAATCAAAGCGATCGTTGGCAAGGAATTTTGTTCTTCATCGCGATCATTATTGCCATTTTAGTGGTAACTCAATTTGTTACCTGGTTTCAACAAGCTACTCTACGCATTCCAATTCAATATACACGTAGAGCAGCAACAAGTGGCTCCGAAAGTTTCCTACCATTAAAAGTAAACGTTTCTGGTGTTATTCCAGTTATCTTTGCTAGTTCCTTCATTATTACTCCAGCTACAGTTTTGATGGCATTCCAAAGAACTCATGGAGAAGAAGAATGGTTTAAGATTTGTAATCAAATATTTAGTTTACAAACAACGCCGGGTTCACTAATATATACACTTTTAATTATTTTATTTACTTTCTTCTATGCATTTGTACAAGTAAATCCTGAAAAATTATCAGAAAACTTACAAAAGCAAGGTGCTTATATTCCAAGTGTTTGGCCTGGTAAGGATACGCAACAATATGTTTCAAAAATCTTGATGAGATTATCCACAGTTGGAGCTGTGTTCTTAGGTTTAGTGGCATTAATTCCACAACTAGCAACTAATATTTGGGGATTACCTAGTTCAATCGGACTTGGTGGTACCAGTTTGTTAATTGTAATTGGTGTCGTTCTAGAGTTAGGGCAACAAATTGATGGACTATTAATGAAACAAGAATATGTTGGTTTTATAAGATAGGAAAAAATATGATTAATTTAATTCTTTTAGGATTACCTGGTGCAGGAAAAGGAACTGCTTCAGAAAGAATTGTGGATAAATATCATATTGCCCACATTTCAACTGGAGATATGTTCAGAGAAGCAATGGCTAAGGAAACTCCTGTTGGTCTTGAAGCGAAAAGTTACATTGACAAAGGAAATTTAGTACCAGATGAAGTTACTGCTAAATTAGTAGAAGAAAGACTTCAACAAGACGATACTAAAAATGGTTATATATTAGATGGTTTTCCAAGAACAACAGTACAAGCTGAGCTCTTAGAGAAAATTACTAAAAAACTTGATAAGCCATTGACTAATGTAATTTCAATTGATGTTGATGAAGACGTTTTAGTAAAACGCTTATCAGCAAGATATATGTGTAAAAATTGCGGTGCAACTTATAATAAGATTTCCAACCCTACAAAGGTTGAAGGAAAATGTGATCGTTGTGGAGGAACCGAGTTCTACCAACGTGAAGATGATAAACCTGAAGTTGTTAAAAACCGCTTAGAAGTAAATAAAAAAATGAATACCCCACTTCGTGACTTTTACGAAGAAAAGGGACTTCTTGAAACTGTTGATGGTGAACAATCACCAGAAAAGGTTTTTGAAGATATCGATAAGATTTTAAGTAAAGACTAATACTAAGAATTGTAATTTTTACATTCCGTGTTATAATTCCTAAGTGTACATTTCTCATTGGAGGAAATATTTTGGCAAAAGATGATGTCATAGAGGTAGAGGGTAAAGTAGTTGATACTTTACCTAATGCTATGTTTAAAGTTGAATTAGAAAATGGGGCAACTATTTTAGCTCATGTTTCAGGAAAGATTAGAATGCATTATATTCGAATTTTACCTGGTGACAGAGTTACTGTAGAATTGTCTCCATATGATTTGACTAAAGGTAGGATTACTTATCGTTTTATTAAATAATTACGGAACGGAGGCAAACAATGAAAGTTAGACCATCAGTTAAACCAATGTGTGAACATTGTAGAATTATTAAGAGAAACGGTCGAGTTATGGTTATTTGCTCTGCAAATCCAAAACATAAACAACGTCAAGGTTAATTATAAAAATTAAATAGGAGGTGCAATTAATGGCACGTATTGCTGGTGTTGACTTGCCAAAAGATAAGCGAGTTGTTGTTGCTTTAACTTACATTTATGGTATTGGTGAACCAACTGCAAAAAAGATCTGTAAAGATGCAGGCGTATCAGAAGATGTTCGTACAAACGACTTAACTCCAGAACAACAAGAAAAGCTTCGTAGTGAAGTTGATAAATACCGTGTTGAAGGTGACTTACGTCGTGAAGTTAACTTAAACATTAAGCGTTTAGTTGAAATTGGTTCTTACCGTGGTATGCGTCACCGTCGTGGCTTACCAGTTCGTGGTCAAAATACCAAGAATAACGCAAGAACTCGTAAAGGTTCAAAAAAGTAATATAGGAGGTTAAGTTAATGGCTGCAAAGAAAACAGCACGTAAACGTCGTGTAAAGAAGCATGTCGAAAACGGCGTTGCTCACATTCATTCTACGTTTAACAACACATTAGTTATGATTACTGATGTACAAGGTAACGCAGTTGCATGGTCTTCAGCTGGTGCTTTAGGTTTTAAAGGTAGTCGTAAGTCTACTCCATTTGCCGCACAAATGGCTGCTGAAGCAGCTGCAAAATCTGCAATGGATCAAGGCATGAAGCATGTAGAAGTTTCAGTTAAAGGACCAGGTGCTGGTCGTGAAGCTGCTATTAGAGCACTTCAAGCTGCTGGACTTGAAATCACTGCTATTCGTGACGTTACTCCAGTACCGCACAACGGTTCCAGACCACCAAAACGTCGTCGTGTCTAGTTTATTCCTGCATGCAGGATTTTACGTTTTGAAAGGGGCCCATTAAGTAATGATTGAATTTCAAAAACCAAATATTACCGTTGTTGATCAAGAAGAATCATACGGTAAAATTGTTGTCGAACCATTGGAACGCGGTTTTGGGACTACTTTAGGTAACTCACTCCGTCGTGTATTATTAACTTCTATTCCAGGAACGGCACTTTCTTACGTCCAAATCGATGGCGTATTACATGAATTTTCTACAATTCCTGGCGTAAAAGAAGACGTCACTAAAATTATTCTTAATTTGAAGAAACTAGAGTTAAAGTCACTCTCAGATGAAGAAAAGATTGCAGAAATCGATGTAACAGGCCCTGCTATTGTTACAGCTGCTGATTTGAAAGTTGATTCTGACGTTGAAGTTTTAAATCCTGATCAATATATTTGTACTATTGCTGAAGGTGGACACTTGCAAATGAATATTGCCATCAAGAATGGTCGAGGATATGTTCCAGCAAGTGAAAACAAGACAGAAGATATGCCTATTGGTGTTATTCCTGTTGATTCGCTCTTTTCACCAATTAAAAAAGTTAACTACCAAGTCGAAAATACTCGTGTTGGTAAAAGAGACGATTATGACAAATTAACTTTGGAAATTTGGACTAATAGTTCAATCACACCAAATGATGCCCTTAGTTTTGCTTCTAAGATTTTACAAGAACACTTTAAAGTATTTATGTCTACTGATATGGATGCACAACTTGAAGATGTTATGGTTGAAAAAGAAGACAATAAGAATGAAAAGAAACTTGAGATGACTATTGAAGAGTTAGATCTTTCTGTTCGTTCTTATAACAGTCTTAAGAGAGCAGGTATTAATACTGTCCAAGAATTAACTGATAAATCTGAAGCAGACATGATGCGTGTTAGAAACTTAGGACGTAAATCATTAGAAGAAGTAAAGAATAAACTTAACGATCTTGGTCTTTCACTTCGTCAAGAAGATTAAGATTCTGAATCAAGGAGGGAAAATCCATGGCTTACCGCAAATTAGGTCGTGACAGTGCTCACAGAAAAGCAATGCTTAGAGAATTGACTACCCAGTTAATTATGAACGAACGTATTGTTACTACTGAAACACGTGCGAAAGAATTACGTAAAACCGCCGAAAAAATGATTACCTTAGGTAAACGTGGCGATTTAAACGCAAGAAGAAAAGCTGCAACATTTGTTCGTAATGAAGTTGCTGACATTCATGAAGAAGGAGATGCAGTAGTAGTTAAATCAGCTTTACAAAAGTTATTTAGCGATATTGCTCCTCGTTACAAAGACCGTAATGGTGGATACACTAGAATGTATAAGCTTGCTAACCCACGTAAGGGTGATGCTGCACCAATGGTTATTATTGAATTAGTTTAATAATTAATATAAATCTTTCACGAAAGCGAGAATAAGCGCGATGATGGTGGCAATTTGCCTAGTCTAGCTTAGATGTTAATTCATCCCTCTTCGTGGATGATTTTTTTTTGCTCTTTTTTCTGATAAGATTTGTTACAATTGTCTTATATAAAATAAGTGAAGTGAAAAATATGTCAAAAGAAATTATTAGTGTAAAAAATGTTAGTTTTACTTATCGAGATAGTAAGAAAAAGGTATTAAACAATATTTCTTTTACAGTGAATAAGGGAGAATGGGTATCCATTGTGGGACATAATGGTTCTGGAAAGTCTACCTTAACAAAATTATTGAATGGTCTCCTTATTGCAGATGATCCTAAGAATTCGGCTATTTATATTGATCAACTTTTAATGAGTGAAAATAATGTTTGGAAGATAAGAGATAAAATTGGAATAGTTTTCCAGAATCCGGATAATCAATTTGTAGGCGCCACTGTTGAAGATGATGTAGCCTTTGGATTAGAAAATAGAAATGTGACTAGGTCACAAATGCTTAAAATAGTTCCTGAGGTTTTAAAAGAAGTCGATATGCTCCCTTATAAAAAGACGGAACCCCAAAATCTTTCTGGTGGACAAAAACAAAGAGTTGCAATTGCAGGTATATTGGTAGTTAATCCAGAAATTATTATTTTAGATGAAGCAACAAGTATGTTAGATCCAGAGGGTAGAAACGAAATCTTATCTATTATTAGACAATTACAAAAAGAAAAAGATATTACAGTTTTATCAATAACGCACAATATTGAAGAAATTAACAAATCTGATCGAGTTCTAGTATTAAATAGGGGTAATCTGCTAAAAATTGGAACACCAGATGAAATATTTGCAGAGAAAACATTAATTGAAGAAGCAGGTTTAGAATTACCCTTCGTTTATCAGTTAAAAGAAGAATTAAAAAGAAGAGGACTCCAAATACCAGGGAGTATTAAAACAGAAGAGGAGTTAGTTGATTATTTATGCCAATAACTTTAAAAAATGTAAATTATACTTATAATTCTAATACTCCTCTTGCTCACATTGCCTTAACTGACGTTAATTTAACGATTAAAGACAATAAAGTAACAGCTTTAATTGGACATACGGGGAGTGGAAAGTCTACTTTATTACAGCTCTTTGATGGTCTTTTAAAACCTACAACTGGTGAAGTCAGAGTTAATAATTATGTTTTAACTAGCCAAACGAAAAACAAGGGATTAAAAAGTTTAAGAAAAGAAGTTGGAATAGTTTTTCAATCACCAGAAAATCAATTATTTGCTGAAACTGTATTGAAAGATGTCATGTTTGGACCACAAAATTTTGGATATTCGGATGAAGAAGCTGAAAGTGCAGCTAAAAAATGGTTAAAAAAAGTTGGAATTAGTGAAGAACTATTTAACCGGTCGCCTTTTGATCTTTCAGGTGGACAAATGAGAAGGGTCGCAATTGCAGGTGTACTTGCATATGAGCCTAAAATCTTATGTCTAGATGAACCAGCAGCTGGCTTAGATCCTTCAGGTAAAGAAGAAATACTTTCAATATTTAGAGATTATCAACAACAAGGTCACGGCGTAATCTTAGTGAGTCACGATATGAATGATGTGGCAAATTTTGCAGATGAAGTTGTAGTAATGGATAAGGGAAAAGTGGCTAAGCAAGATAATATCCACAATATTTTTTCAGATCCTAGCTGGTTGCAAAAACATCATTTAAATGAACCAGAAAGTATCTCTTTTTCTCTTAAACTTCGACAAAGAGGCTTAAACATTTCTCCAGCAATTAATGTTAAAAATTTAGCGGACGAAATTATAAAAAATAGAGGAGCAATAAATGAGTAAAATAATTATTGGACGCTATATTCCAGGTAACTCAATCATTTATAAAATGGATCCTCGCGGAAAAATTTTGGCATCTTTTTTGTTTATTGCAATTATTTTCCTGGCTAATAACTGGATCACTTATAGTATTCTTACTATTTTTACTTTGTTGGCAGTTATTGCTACTGGATTGAAGCCAAAAAACTTTTGGGATGGGGTCAAACCTTTTATTTGGATAATCTTTTTTACGGCTCTCTTACAATTATTCTTTTCCTCAGGCGGCAAAATTTATTGGCATTGGGGTATATTTACCTTAAGTTCTTATGGATTAATTACGTCAATATATTTATTTATTCGCTTTGTAGTGATTATTTTGATTTCAACTGTTCTGACAGTAACAACTACCTCATTACAAATTGCGGATGGGTTAGAATGGATTTTAACCCCATTAAAATATCTCAAAGTACCAGTGGCAGAAATTGCTTTGGTGATGTCAATTGCACTACGTTTTGTACCTACCTTGATGGATGAAACAGTAAAAATAGCGAATGCTCAGCGAGCTCGGGGAGCTGATTTTAATGATGGGAGCTTGATTCAACGTGCCAAAGCAGTTATTCCAATTTTAATTCCATTATTTACTAATTCACTAACCGTTGCCCTAGATTTGGCTACGGCAATGGAGTCACGTGGATATCAGGAAAACCACGTAAGAAGTCGATATCGCGTTTTAAAGTGGTCAAAGTATGATTGGCTTAATTTAGGTTATTTTCTTCTCTTGACGCTTTTATTAATGGTATTTAGGACTAAATAAATTATGACAAGATATAAAATGACAATGGCTTATGATGGTCATTTATTTCATGGATTTCAAAAGCAACCTAATCAAAGAACCGTTCAGGGGACGATTGAAGAAGCTTTAGAAAAAATGACCAAGGGTAAGCGGGTAGTTGTACATGGCTCAGGTAGAACTGATGCAGGAGTCCATGCTAAGGGCCAGGTAATCCATTTTGATTATCCAGATAAGGCAGGAAAAGTAATTCCGGCCCAAAACATGATGCTAGCAATTAATTCACAGATGCCAACCGATATTGTATTTTTTGAAAGTGAAATTGTAGATCAAAATTTTCATGTTCAATATTCAACAAAAGGAAAATGGTATCGTTACATTGTTGATCAACATCACTTTACTGATCCATTTAATCGCTTTTATACAGGACATTTTCCTTATCCTGTAAATGTAGAGTTAATGAGGGAAGCAAGTAAGGATTTACTCGGATATCATGACTTTTCAAGTTTTGCTGCCAGTGGTGGACAAATTGTTGATAAAAGAAGAACGATCTATTATGTTAACATTGACCAAGATCCAGATAGAAAAGAAATCATTATTGATTTTATTGGTAGTGGTTTTCTTTATAATATGGTGCGTATTATGGTAGCCGCACTTTTAGAGATTGGAAATGGAAAAAGACCAGTTCATGATCTGAAACGGGTAATTGAAGCAAAGAATCGCCAAGAAGTGCGGGGCACAGCTCCAGCAAGTGGACTTTATCTTTATCATGTTTTTTATGAAGAAATACCAGAAAAATATCGTTTAGACCACAAAATATATTGACAATTTCCTTAAAGGGACGTAAATTATATATGTATGTTTGTCCACGATAGGCCCCGGAAACTTATTGTATGTCAAACACAAGAAAACGGAGGAATTCAAATTGCGTACTACCCCATTAGCAAAAACTAGTGATATTAATCGTAAGTGGTATGTTATCGATGCAACTGATATTGCACTTGGTCGATTATCTGCTGCTGTAGCATCAATTTTAAGAGGTAAGAATAAGCCTCAATACACACCAAATGTTGATACTGGTGACAACGTTATCGTTATTAACGCTGGTAAATTGAAATTGACTGGTAAGAAAGCAACTGATAAGATTTATTACCACCACTCAGACTACCGTGGCGGTTTAAAGGCTACTCCAGCTGGTGAATTATTAGCCAACAATCCTGTAAGATTAGTTGAAATGTCTGTTAAAGGCATGTTACCAAAGAATACCCTTGGTCACCAACAATTTATGAAGTTACATGTTTACGCTGGTGAAGACCACGAACATGCAGCACAAAAGCCTGAAAAGTTAGACATTAACAAATAATTAATCTAGGAGGTTTTATATAAATGGCACAACAAGCAGCTTATGCTGGAACTGGTCGCCGCAAGGATTCTGTTGCGCGCGTACGCTTAGTACCAGGTAATGGTAAAATTACTGTAAACAAAAAAGATATTAACGACTACATTCCTTTCCCAATTTTAGTTAAGGATTTAAAGCAACCATTAGATATTACTGAAACTGAAGGTCAATACGACATTTTAGTTAACGTTAACGGTGGTGGTTACTCTGGTCAAGCTGGTGCAATTCGTCTTGGTATTGCACGTGCACTTTTAGAAGTTGACCCAGATTTCCGTGCTCCTTTAAAGAAGGCCGGTATGTTAACTCGTGACCCAAGAATGAAGGAAAGAAAGAAGCCAGGTTTGAAGAAAGCCCGCAAAGCTTCACAATTCTCAAAACGTTAATATTTATTATCGTTTCAAATATTTCAAAAAGAACTCAGCTTTTGCTGAGTTCTTTTTTGTATCGTTAAATTAAAAATATTGAATAAAAGCTTGACCCTATCGTAACGTAAAAGTCTAATCTAATAAATAATAGAAGGGAGAAAATAATGTCTAAAAAATTAAAACAATATAGTGTAAGTGAAGTAGCAAAAATGTTAAAGGTTTCTCCTAGAACCATTAGATTTTATGATGAAAAAAATTTAGTTTCACCTATGCGTGTTGAAGAAAATGGGTATCGTGTTTATTCTGAATAAAATATTGAAAAATTAAAAGTTATTCTTTATTTAAAAGAACTAGGTTTTTCATTATCAAACATTAAAAAGTTGTTGAATGACAAAAATGGAATATATTCCTTACAGTTATTAATTACTAATCAAATGGAATTAAATGAAAGTAAAATTTCACTTCTAAAAGAAAATCAAAATTTACTTAAAAACTTTGAAAGAGTTTTGAAAACACAAAAGTTAAAAATCAATAATGTTAGTGATGCAACTCAAATTATGATGAGGGACAAAAAGATGACAAAATTACGAAAACAAATATGGATATATACAGGTTGTTTATTTGTGATAGAATTATTAGGAATTTTTGGTCTAGTACAATTATGGAAACAAGGGACTAATATAATGATACTTGTTGTTCTTGGTTTACTATTAGCCATGAGCGTGGCAAGTTTTTTAACTTCGTATTATTATCACAAAGTTGTTTATATTTGCTCAAATTGTAAGAATGAATTTATTCCAAGTTTTAAAAATTTTTTCTTAGCTATGCATACTCCAAAATTTAGAAAATTATGTTGTCCAAGTTGTCATAAAAAATCTTACTGTTTAGAGGTAATACGTTAATTATCACAATATATATTAATATCATTAACTTTTCATCTAGGGTATAATTGTTATGCACGTTTGAAGAGGTGAAAAGAATGAAATATTTAATTACTGGAGCGACTGGTAATTTAGGACGCAGAGTAACTGAATGGCTAGCAACTTTTACAGCGCCCGAAAATATTAAAGCTGGTGTGCATAATCCGGCTCATGGAAAATTTTTAGATAAATTATCTGTGGAAAAAGTAAAAATCGATTATCAACAAGAAAACACTTTAAGGGATGCCTTTAAGGGAATCGATTTGATTATCTATATTCCAAGTAAGACTTATAAATTAAATGATCGTATTACTGAATTTGAAAATGTTTTAGCAGCTACTAAAGAAAATAATGCTTCTCTTATTTTTGTCAGCTTCTTTGCAGATCAAGAAAATAACCCATTTACTATGTCACCATTTTATGCTTATGTACCACGTCGCCTTGCTGGTTCAGGTGTAAAATATACAATCGTCAAAAACACTTTATATGCTGATCCATTAGTACCATACTTACCTGAATTAATTGAACGCCATCACATCATTTATCCTGTTGGTGCCCAACCACTATCTTTTATCACTCAAAATGATAGTGCTCATGCAATTGCAAAATTGGCTGTTGAACCGGAATTACGTGATCAAGGACAAAGTTATCTATTAAGTATGGAAAATAATTTTAATATGGTGGAATTAAGCTATATTATGCAAAATGTAACCGAACAAGATATTACTTATCAACCAGTTACTTTAAAAGAATTTGCTCATATTTATGCTGCAGAAGGCGATGGGTCAGAGCTAGCTTCAATGTATGCTGGTGGAGCAATGGGCCTCTTAAAAGCTACTTCTAATGATTTTCACCGTATTACTGGTCGTGAACCTGAAGATATGGAGCATTTTTTGCGTAATGGTTATCAAATATCGAAATTAAGTTCATTTGAGAAAGAACAACTTTAAAAGGAGTTAGCTCATTGAGTTAACTCCTTTTTCTTATAAACTATTTTGAATATTTTTAGCAAGGTAGTCATATAACATTGCTTTTTCCAATTGACTTGGATCAATACCAAGTGCTCTAGCGATCGCATAACTATATGCCCATGCAGTTGCAGGTCCACGACTTGTAATTACCTTGTGTTTTTCATCGGTAACAGTAATGTCTTCACTGAATTTAGCGCTTGGACAGTCTGCCTGAATTTCTTTTTGAAAACCTGGGTAGCAAGTATAATTCGTATCTTTTAAAATACCGTAACGACCAAAAGCAATTGGCGCAGCACACATTGCAGCATCCCATTTACCTTCTTGATTACGCTTGACCATAATATCCTTCAACTTTTCACTGTCACGTAAGTTTTCTGCACCTACACTACCACCTGGAAAAGCAACTAAATCGTAATCAAGTAAAGAATCATCCACAACTTTATCACAAGTGATTTTAATTTGATGGGCTCCCATAATATCTCTTTTATCAAGTCCAACCATATCGCAATCAACCTCTAAACGACGAATTACATCTACAACACTAAGACCTTCGACTTCTTCACAGCCATCTGCAAAAACTACAGCAACTTTAGTCATAATCAAGCTCCCTTCATATTTTAATTACTATGTTTCTATTTTAACGCAATGAATTAATTAACATAAAAAAGACAATCAGCAAACTTTTTCATATGTAAAGTAGGATGTGGTGTAATAGGAACTTTACGTCCTGTACTTATCCACATTGAATCCACATTTTCATCATTTGCTTCTTGTATTTCATCACTTAAATTGGTACCAATAACTAGCGTTTCATCCGCATCCCACTGCTTTTGTTTGATGATATCGGTAAATTTATCAAGTGAAACAGCTGAAAATATTGGTAAATCAAGGATTAAGTTAGTATTTTCAAGCCTAGCACTAATCACTTCTTTAGGTAAAAAACTATAGATAATTATCTTAGTTACCGAGGATAAGTTTGTTAAATCCGTTTGAATATTTTTAGTTAAACGTGTTTGGTGGATAAGTTGTTGATAAAAAAGTGATTTACTCTCATTTAAATCCACTTCAGGTAATAAGGCTGTTAGAAGTAATTCATATCTTTTTGTCCTTTTTTCGTTTATATAGCGGTCAAAAAGTTGATTAAAAAGTTCTTTTTTATCATTAAAATTGTTTACTCCAAATTTTTTCAAAGTATTTTTTATTGCGGCACGTTCAGTAATTTTTTCATTAAAGATTGTTCCTTCAGGAATGAGAATAATATTTTTATAGGGCATAATTAACCTCCAAATAAATTTTCTCATAAAATTAAAAAAATAGCGTAATTAGTATTGGATCTACTTTATAAAAGATATTGAAAATATAACTTATTTTGATATCATTTAGCTAATTGAACATCAGAAAGGAGAATTACTATGGCAACTGAAGTTTATTTAGTAAGACATGGAGAAACTATGTTTAATCAGTTAAATAAGGTGCAGGGATGGTCAGACTCTCCTTTAACGGTAAAAGGGATTAATGATTTAAAAGTAACGGCAAGAAATTTATCTCAAGTGCACTTTGATAAAATGTATAGTTCAGATTTAAAGCGCGCTATTGATACAGCTCACTTAATTCAGGATACTAATGAAGTCTCCGTTCCCAGTAAAATGAAAAAGTTGCCTGCATTTCGTGAGGTATTCTTTGGTTCATTTGAAGGTGATGATATTGATCAAACCTGGGAGAAAGTAGCTGTGGCTGGTGGAATGAAACCAGAGCGAAATGTGGATAAAATTATTGAAACTTTGGGTTTTGAAAAATTTAGAGATGCCACTAAAAAAGCTGACCCACGTCACCTAGCTGAAGATAGCAAGGACTTGGATGAACGAATGAATCAGGCGGTTGAACAGCTAACTAAAGAAACTAAAGGTTTAGGACGAATATTGATTGTTTCGCATGGAGATTTTATTAAAAGTTTAGGGCTACATTATTGGAAGGGAGCAAAAAATAAAGAAATTATTCCTTTTCCCGAAAATGGTAGTGTTGCTCGTGCTGTGATTCATGATAATGATAAATTTGAAATAGTTGATTACAACGTTAAAAGTAGTGAATTAAATAATTTGTAAAATATCTTCGTGGAAAAGCGAAGATATTTTTCTTTGTGACTATGGTAAACTACTAGTGGAAAAGGAGCCAAAGTATGCAAGATAGAACATCAGTTAAATTTATCTGGGTCATGATTTTAAATTTCATCATTACAATTGCTGAATTTTTGGGCGGAATCTTTTCTGGCTCATTAGCTTTATTATCTGATGCCTTACATAATTTAGGCGATACTGGTGCGATTGTTTTATCTTTTTTTGCTCATTTAATTAGTAAAAAAAATAAAGATCAGATAAAAACTTTTGGCTATGAACGTGCGGAAACCTTGGCTGCCTTTACAAATGGCGTGGCTTTAGTAATTATTTCTTTCTTTTTGATTATTGAAGCAATCGGACGTTTCTTTAAGCCAGAGCCAATCAAGGGCAATATTATGTTGGTAGTAGCTATAATAGGATTAATTGCCAACATAATTTCTATGGCCGCCATGCATAATGATTCTAAAGATAATTTGAATGTGAAATCTACATTTATTCATATGCTATCCGATGCATTATCTAGTATCGTCGTAGTAATTGGTGCAATCTTTATCAAAATTTGGCATTGGGAATGGCTGGATCCTACTTTAACTATCCTAGTTTCAATTTTTATCTTATATGAGGCTTTTAAAATAATAAAAAATGCTGCTGATGTTCTAATGGAATCTAATCCAAGTATTGATTTGGATCAGGTAAAAGAAATTATGTTAACAGTTCCTGAAATTACTAACGTTCACCATGTTCATTTATGGAAGTATTCGGATCAATTGACTATGCTAGATGCTCATGTAAATGTACAGTCAAATTTGGAAACAGCTGAGTTAGAAACTATTTATAATAAACTAGAGCAAAAATTAAGTTCTTTAGGCATCAATCATATTACTCTACAAGCAGAATGTACTCGAGGATTGAAGGAAGATATGATTGAAAACAATAAAAATGATTAATCTTACTAATTTTATCAAGAAAGGCTTTT
Organism: Lactobacillus rodentium; assembly: GCF_003423665.1. Lineage (GTDB taxonomy): Bacteria > Bacillota > Bacilli > Lactobacillales > Lactobacillaceae > Lactobacillus > Lactobacillus rodentium. The sequence goes on from NZ_BFBY01000001.1 coordinate 148,974, forward strand.
AACAATGAAAACAAGCTTTTGGACAGCGCTTATTGTATTATTGGTTGGTTTATGGGATATCCAGTTAGCCGTAAAAAGATGGCCAAAAAAAGACCAAGAAAAAACCGATGGTTCAGCTAGTCGCGGTTATATTGCATTTTTAATTTTAGGGGTAATCTTTGTAATTACAGGTATCGTATTATTTTTTACTAAATAAGGAAAAAGGTAGTAGAGATGAATATTTGGACCTCAATTATTTTAATCATTGTTGGCTTGTATGATTTAGCGATTGTTTTCAACCGGCGTCAACAATTAAATAATGATTATGTTGGGCAATCAAAAACTTTGAAACATCAAAGATGGAACTTAATTGGATTTTTAGTAGTCGGACTGGTGTTGCTAATTGCAGGAATTGTAATGCTTTTTATCCGTAGGTAGGAGAGAATAATGGCCAAACTTGTACTTGTTCGTCATGGAGAATCAACTGCAAACCGAGATAATATTTATACTGGCTGGAATGATGTACCTTTGAGCAGTAAGGGGATAGAGCAAGCTAAATCCGCCGGTTTGAAAGTAGCTCATATTTCTGATTTTGTACCAACCCATATCCATACCTCAGTTTTATCACGTGCTATTTTAACGGCCTACATTATAGCCGATATTGGCAACTTTTTATATGTTCCTATTACTAAGACCTGGCGTTTAAATGAACGCCACTATGGTGCTTTAAGAGGGATGAATAAAGATGTATCACGCAAAGTATATGGCAAAGAGCAAGTACTTGAATGGCGAAGAGGGTTTGATAGTGTACCACCACTGCTGGATAAACCGGTTATTGATCGGCGCTATCAAACAACAGATATGCATTTAATGCCTTGTGGCGAAAGTTTGCATCAAACTCAACAGCGCCTGATGCCCTATATTGAAGATCATGTTTTTCCTGAATTACGTAAGGGGCATGATCAATTAATTGTGGCACATGGTTCAAGTTTAAGGGCGTTAATTAAAAAGATGGAACAAATTTCAGATAAGGAAATTGTTAAACTAGAAGTTCCTAATGCGCAGCCAATTGTTTATACTTTTGATCAAAACCTAAATATTCAAGGAAAAGAAATATTGCGCTAAGATCATGGTAATTTTTTTAGTTTCTTTAATACTTACTAACTCTATTTATTTTTAAAGTATTTTTATGGTAGAATTTTTACGAGTATATATAAATAGATAGATTTTAGTTTGGAGAAATAAATGCGTAAAATTTTCTTGCTTAGAGGAGCTCCAGGTTGCGGGAAATCCTCGTTTATTGCGCGTCATCACTTACAACCTTACGCTATTTCCCGTGATTCAGTGCGACTTTTATTAGCTGATTTAACTGTTTATTATGATAAAAAAACTAAGTCTCTTCATGAAGTTGTGCCACGCTATGTGACTGAACAAACTGAAAAAATGGTAGATGATTTAGTCGAACATAAGATGAAACATGGTGAAACTGTCATTGTTGATGGTACTCACATTACGCCTGAAAAAATTGAACACTTTAAGCCATGGGTTGATAAATACCGTTATGAACTATTTGTAGTTGATTTGATGCAAAATACTAGTTTAGATGGACTTTTAAAACGTAACCAAACTCGGATGCATTATGACTGGGTAAAACCAGCTGTAATTAAAAAAATGTATGAAGATTATGAAGCTAATCCGGAAGTGCCAGATTGGGCTTATCGGATTTTGCCTCATGAAATGGACCATGCTTTAAGTCAAAGGGAAAAGAATTTAGATCACTTTGCTCATGTGATTTGTGTCCCTGATAAAGTTAAGGCTGAGGATTTTCCCCATGTCCATATTTCTAATTTTTATTTTTCTTTCAACGATGAATTTAATCAAAAATATGGTTCATACCGTAATGTTATTTCATTGGGAAAAACTAGAGAAGAAGTAGTAAAAGATTTTCGTCTTCCCTTTTTCGTCTTTAAATTTCACCACAAACATTTTTTGATTTCGGCCTACCCCATTCGTAATGAAATGCTTGATCCGATTAAAAAGGTTAAAGGTGTTTGGCACTATTCAACTGGACTTTATAATGTGGGAGATTTTGTGCAAGAATTTCCAGAAAATGAGCATCCTCATGTACATCAATTTAATTTAAGTAAAATTGATGCTACTCGTTTATTACATATTTGGTAAATATAAAAAGCTTCTCTTTTTAAAAAGAGAAGCTTTTTATATTATCCGGAAAATCAATTAGTCATGAGCTAGAGCACCCATTGGGTCCCATGGTAATAATTCAATAGGATTATCTTTACCTTCTTCGTAGGCCTTCTTTAAATCTTCTGGAAGGTATTTTTTGTTAATAACTGCTTGGTAAACAAAGTTATCAAACCAAGAATCACTCATGACAAAGTAACCTTTAAATCCAGGTTTTACACCCCAAGAATTTTCAATCTTCCATTTAGTTGGTTTGCCATCGACAATATCCACGCCAGTGATAACCATGGCATGATCCATCATACTTTCACCAGAATCTAACATTTGGGCTTTAGTCATGGTAAAGTCAGTATCAAATAATTGATCACGACGGTAAAGGTTAGTATCAAGTAAACCAGCTTGACGATCAGAATCTTTAACTACATTAGAACCAAACCAGACAACTTCACCATCTTTAAGTTGCTTAATGATTAAGTCTTTCATTTCATCAACAGGAAGGTTTAAGTGACGAACTTGACGACCACCTTCAATATTACCTAAGTATTCAACTGAAAATACTTTATGAAACGGTTTGTCTTCAGTAGGAGCGTTAATAGTAGAAATGTGATTTTCTAAGTCAAGATCAACATATTTTTTGTAAAATTCCTTTGGAGTTAAATCCTTATCGATATGATAGTTTTTATCATCATCACGATATTCAAAGTTAAATTTCTTTGGTGGAACACCTAGTGAAATCGCTAAGATACGGTAGACATCATTAAGCATTTCATTTTTTCGTGCTTGAACTTCATCTTCAGATTTACCGTTGTTAACCATATCACGTAATTCTAAACCATCTTTACGAAGTAAAGCGTTTAAAGTATCGTTTAGAGCACTAGAATTGGTAGCATTAGCAGTTTCAGGATAAATACTCTTAGGCACAATACCGTACTTTTCAATAATGCCGCATAACATATCCCATTGACCACCATCTTGTTGAGGAGTAGCAAATAAGAAGGCAACCTTACGATCACCAAGTGGTTTGTCAGCACTAGAAATCACATTTTCAAAGAACCAATTAGATTTTTCAAATTTATCCCAGAAGTTAGTGTAATTTTGAGATAATTCAAAGTCTTTTAATTTATATTCTTTTTGAAGTGGATGACGCATGGTGTTTAATGCTGAGAACATCCAACAACGACCTGATTGTTTTTGATCTGCGGGCTTACCAGTTTCAATTTCAATTGAAAAAGTAGGATCTAAATCAATTTTTGTTTCTAAATTTTCACTAGCTTTGTAAATACCATTTGTTTGAGCTGCATGAGATGCAACATTAACTGCTGGGTGTTTTGCCAAATCTTTTTCATAATTAGCAATGTCAGCTTGAGAAATTTCTTTTGCCATCGAGAGATACCTCCTATAAGTTAAATTAAGAATATATTAAATTATTTATAATCCATTTTAACATAATAATAAAAAGAAAAATATTTAATCGTTAAATATTAAATCTGCGTAATAAATATATAGTTAGTAATTTTAAATTAAGTATTTAGAGTAAAATATACATTAGATTATTATTTAAGGAGAAAGCTATGCGTACTCGAGGATTTGAAGTAGTTACAAAATATAAAGATAAAAATATTAACTTACCGCAACGACAGACACTTGCGAGTGCAGGCTATGATTTTGAGGCAGCTGAAGATATTACAATTCCATCAATTTGGTGTTTAGATTTTGTCAGAATTTACCGTTTAATAAGAAATGGACATGAACTGAATGAATTAGATTTAGAAAGAGCTGAAAAAATATTAAAGCCAATTTTGGTTCCCACAGGAATAAAGGCTTACATGCCAGAAGATGAAGTTTTAATTTTGGCAAATCGTTCATCTAATACTTTTAAACGTAATACTGCTCTTCCAAATGGAATTGGCGTAATTGATAGTGACTACTACAACAATAAAAATAATGAAGGGGAAATTTATTTTCAATTTATTAATTATGGCGTACGTCCACGAAAAATAAAAAAGGGTGATCGGATTGGACAAGGAATATTTATGAAATATTTAAAAGCCGATGATGATCAACCAGTTTCACAACAACGAGCTGGAGGCTTTGGTTCTTCAGGAGTTTAATTAGAAAAGGATACTTATGGCAAAGGTTAAAACCCGTTACAAGTGTCGCAATTGTGGCTATATTTCGGCCTCATATTTGGGCCGTTGTCCTAATTGTGGTGCCTGGAATCAGTTTGAAAAAGAAACTGCAGAAGTCAAGACAGTTTCAACAAAGGCAACTGCATCACGTTTAATGACTAATACCGGAGTTAATGAACCGGTTAACTTAAAAGATATTAAAACGCATAAAGAAGAGAGAATTGTAACTCCCTTTGAAGAATTAAATCGAGTCTTGGGTGGAGGAATTGTACCAGGTTCTTTGGTATTGATTGGTGGCGATCCAGGAATTGGTAAGTCAACTCTAATGTTGCAAATTTCTAGTGCGCTTGCAAAAAAGCATAATGTTTTATATGTATCAGGAGAAGAATCTGCTAATCAAATAAAATTGCGAGCTGATCGCTTAAACGTAGGTAATAGTGGGATGCTATTATATCCGGAAACAAATATGGAAAATGTTCGGGAGCAAATTAATGACGTTAAGCCAGATTTCTTAGTAATTGATTCAATTCAAACGATGAATGAACCTTCACTTGATTCAATGGTCGGATCAGCTTCACAAGTGCGTGAAGTAACTAGTGAATTAATGAAAATCGCTAAAAATGATCAAATTACCGTTTTTGTAATTGGTCATGTAACTAAAGAGGGCTCAATTGCCGGTCCCAAAATTTTGGAACATATGGTTGATACCGTTCTTTATTTTGAAGGAGATGGTAATCATTCATACCGAATGTTGCGTTCAGTTAAAAATCGTTTTGGGGCTGCTAACGAAATCGGAATGTTTGAAATGCGAACTGAAGGATTAGCTGAAGTTACGAATCCCTCGGCCATTTTTCTGGATCAACGATTACCAAATTCAACTGGTTCAGCAGTTGTCGTTTCATTAGAAGGAACACGACCAATTTTAGCTGATATTCAGGCTTTAGTGACGCCAACAGCATTTGGCTATGCAAAAAGAACTACGTCTGGACTGGATTATAATCGAGTAGCTTTATTATTAGCCGTTTTAGAAAAGAGGGGCAATTTGATGTTGCAAAATCAGGATGCCTTTTTAACAGCAACTGGTGGAATTAAATTGAATGAACCAGCCGTTGATTTGGCAATTGCGATGGCTGTTGCCTCAAGTTATAAAAATCAAGAAATTTTGGCAACAGATTGTTTTGTTGGTGAAATTGGTTTAACTGGTGAAATTAGAAAAGTTAACCAGATTGAAGCTCGGGTAAATGAAGCTGCAAAAGTAGGCTTTAAGAGAATTTTTATTCCAAAACATAATATGACTAATAAGTTAAAAGCTAATAACAAGATTGAAGTAATTGGGGTAGCAAGTTTACCGCAAACTTTAAAGTTAGTTTTCGGATAGAATTGAACTTTTTACCAGTAAAAGTTAAACTTAAATAGGTAAATTATAGAATTTTGAAAGAGGCGCTTAATTTTGGCTAAACAAAAGATTCGCGTTCGTTACGCACCAAGTCCAACTGGACACTTACATATTGGTAACGCGCGTACAGCATTATTTAATTACTTATTTGCCCGTCATAATAAGGGTAAGATGATTCTTCGAATTGAAGATACTGACCAAAAACGTAATGTTGAAGGTGGTTCTAAGTCACAAATGGAAAACCTTCACTGGCTTGGCATTGACTGGGATGAAGGTCCAGATGTAGGTGGCGATTATGGTCCCTACCGCCAGTCAGAAAGAAAAGATATTTACAATAAATATATTCAACAATTAATTGATGAAGGTAAAGCTTATTATTCTTACAAGACTGAAGAAGAATTAGAAGCTCAACGTGAAGAACAACGTGCAATGGGTGTTGCTCCTCACTATACTTATGAATACGAAGGCATGACTGCCGATGAAATTAAAAAGGCACAAGCAGATGCCGAAGCAAAGGGACTTAAGCCAGTTGTTAGAATTCATATTCCAGAAATGAGAACCTATGCTTGGGATGATATGGTTAAAGGCAAAGTATCTTTTGAATCTGATACTATTGGTGGTGATTTCGTTATCCAAAAACGTGATGGCATGCCAACTTATAACTTTGCGGTAGTAGTTGATGATCACTTAATGGAAATCACGCATGTTTTACGTGGGGATGACCACGTTGCTAATACTCCTAAGCAATTAGTAGTATATGAAGCTTTAGGCTGGGAACCACCTAAGTTTGGTCACATGACTTTGATTATTAACTCAGAAACTGGTAAAAAGCTTTCAAAACGTGACGAATCAGTACTTCAATTTATTGAACAATATCGTGATCTTGGTTATTTACCTGATGCAATGTTCAACTTTATTACTTTACTTGGTTGGTCGCCTGTAGGAGAAAGTGAAATTTTCTCACAAAGAGAATTAATCAAGTCCTTTGATCCAGCTCGTTTATCAAAATCACCTGCTGCTTTTGACCAAAAGAAACTTGAATGGATCAATAACCAATATGTTAAAAAGGCTGATCGTGATCAACTATTAGATTTAGCTTTAAATAACTTACAAGAAGCAGGTTTAGTAGATGAAGATATTACACCTGAAAAGATGGAATGGATTCGTCAATTAGTAAATATTTATGCTGTTCAAATGTCTTATACTCAACAAATTGTTGATTTAGCTAAGATTTTCTTTGAAGACGAACCTGAACTTTCAGATGAAGAAGTTGAAGAACTTAAGAAAGACGATGCTCGTCCAGTAATTGAAGAATTTAAGAAGCAATTAGATAGTATTCCACGTTTTACTGCTGTTCAAGTTATGAATGCTATTCAAGCAACTAGACGCGAAACTGGAGTTAAGGGTAGAAAGTTGTTTATGCCAATTAGAATTGCATCAACTCGTTCAATGGTTGGACCAGGTGTTGGCGAAGCCATCGAATTATTGGGTAAAGAAAAGGCTATGAAGCATATTGACTTAACTTTAAAGCAATTAAGTGATCTTGGTCTTTAAAACAAATTTGATTTAAAAGTAAAGCTACGCGAAAGCGTAGCTTTTTTTTGTTAGAATAGAGCTAATGAGATATTTAGAAAAGAGGGATCTGTGTGAAAGTTTTTAACACTTTAACCCGCGAAAAAGAAGAATTCAAGCCACTTGAGGCTAAAAAAGTAAGTATGTATGTTTGTGGCCCCACTGTGTATAACTATATTCATATTGGAAATGCTAGAAGTGTCATTGCTTTTGATACTATTAGACGCTATTTTGAATATCGTGGCTATGAGGTAAAGTATATTTCTAATTTCACAGATGTCGATGACAAAATGATTAATGAAGCTAGAAAGGAAAAGATTACTGTTCCTGAACTAGCTGATAAATTTATTGCGGCTTATAACGAAGATACAGCTGCCTTAAATATTAAACCAGCAACTTTTCATCCTCGTGCAACACATGAAATAAAGGATATTATTGCCTTTGTAGAAGAATTAATTAATAAGGGTTATGCCTATGAAGTAAACGGCAATGTTTACTATCGTGCTAAAAAGTTTGCTAATTACGGTAAATTAAGTGATCAAAATATTGCTGAACTTGAAGAAGGTGCTTCAAGTCATATTGATAGTAAAGAACAAGAAGAAAAAGAAGACCCAATTGATTTTGCATTATGGAAAGCGCAAAAAGAAGATGATGAAATTGCTTGGGATTCACCTTGGGGTAAAGGACGGCCAGGTTGGCACATCGAATGTTCAGTAATGAGCACCAAATATTTGGGAGATACTTTCGATATCCATGGTGGTGGACAGGACTTAGAGTTCCCCCATCATGAAAATGAAATTGCCCAAAGTGAAGCTGAAACCGGGAAAAAATTTGTTAATTATTGGCTTCATAATGGTTTTGTGACTGTAGGTAAGAAGCAAGAAAAGATGTCCAAGTCTTTGCATAATTTTGTGACGGTTCATGATATTTTAAAAGTTGTTGATCCTCAAGTTCTACGTTTCTATATGTCGAGTGTTCAATATCGTCGTCCAATTAATTATTCTGAAGATGGCTTAAAACAGGCAGCTACTGTCTTAGAACGTTATAAAAACACATTACGTTTAACTAATGATCGTTTAGCTGAAGATAGTGTGACAGAGATGGATGAGGAATTTAGAGCTGATATAGAACAAGCTCAAGCTCAGTTCATTGAGGCTATGGATGATGATTTTAATGTGCAAAATGCATTAAGTGTTGTTTATGATTTAGTATCAAAGGCCAATACTCATTTGCAAAAAGAGCACATTGATCGGAGTGCGGTAACTAACTTTAAGGAATTATTAACTACTTGGTTAAGTATTTTTGGAGTAGATTTGGCTGATTCTCAAATCAATTCTGATGATGAACAAGAAATTGAAGTCCTAATAACTAAAAGAGACCAAGCTCGCCAAAATAAAGATTGGGCAACAAGTGATCAAATACGTGATCAATTAAAAGATATGGGAATTATTGTTGAAGATAGTCCTCAAGGAACGAGGTGGCATCGTGCTTAAGCCAAAAGTTTTAGTGGAAAAAAATCAAAATCCTAATGGCTTAGGTCCATTAACGTTAGCATACTTAGGTGATGGGGTTTATGAAGTGTATATTCGCCGCCACTTAGTCAAAGGTGGAATTGTCAAACCCCAAATGTTGCAACGATATGCTACGCATTACGTTTCTGCCAAGGCACAAGCAGCCTTAATAACGAAAATGAAAGACTTAGAAATGTTGAGTGAGGAAGAATTGGCAGCTTTTCAAAGAGGACGCAATGCTAAAAGCCATACTCATGCTAAGAATACTTCGATCAATACTTATAAATTATCTACTGGATTCGAAGCAATGTTTGGCTACCTTGATTTATTAGGCCAAACAAAGCGTATTGAGGAACTAGCACGTTGGTGTATTGAACAAGTAGAGAATGGAGGACTTGAAAATTATGAGTTCAAATAGTGATTTCGTTTTTGGGCGTCATGCTGGCCTAGATTTTTTGAAAACTCAAGATCCTGAAAAGGTAAATAAGGTTTTTTTGCAAAAGGGAGTACGTGAAGATTTTGCAAATCAAGTTTATCAATTAGCTCGTAAAAAGCACTTAATTGTTCAAAATGTTCCGAAGAATAAATTGGATCAGTTAACTGATAATGGTAATCACCAAGGTTTAGTTTTGGCGGTTTCTTCCTTTGAATATGCAGTCTTTGATGAGTTATTAGATAAGTTAGAGTCAGATGGTAAAGAGCCGTTTTTACTAATGCTAGACTCAATTGAAGATCCACATAATCTTGGCTCGATTTTACGTACTTGTGATGCTACTGGTGTTGATGGAGTAATCATTCCACAGAGAAGGGCAAGTGGGTTGACCTCGGTTGTGGCCAAAACTTCTACTGGAGCAATTGACTACGTGCCAGTTGCTCGTGTTAATAATTTGGTTCAAACCACAAAAATCCTTAAGGACAGAGGTTATTGGTTGTTCGGAACTGCAATGCAGGGACAAGATTATCGTCAATGGGATGCCAAGGGGAAAACTGTTTTGGTAATTGGAAATGAAGGTAAAGGAATTTCACCATTATTGCTAAAACAGATGGATCAAACTTTAACTATTCCAATGATTGGACACGTCCAATCATTAAACGCAAGTGTAGCAACTGGAGTATTACTTTATCAGATGTTTGCTAGCCGTCATCAAGGTAAATAATATTTCCCTGGTAATAAAGAAGGTACATGAAGCTAACCCCTAAAACTGGACGTTAGTTTTAAATATATTTTTCTAAGGCAAGATTCCAATATTCCATTGGAGTCTTGCCTTTTAATGTATGGCGAATTCTCTCAAAGTTGTAATATCTCAGGTATTTCTTTATTGCTTTGATTAACTTTTCTTTAGTTTGATAATGTTGATTAAAGTACATTTCAACTTTCATAGTATGGAAGAAGCTCTCCATAGCCGCATTGTCATGACAATTTCCTCTTCTAGACATACTCTGGAATATCTTTGCTCGTTTTAGCTTATTTCTATATTTATTTGATTGATATTGAATTCCCTGATCACTATGGATAGTCATTCGATAATTTAGGTTTGGTCGTTTATCAATTACTTGCTTAAGTCCTTCCATTACAAATTCAGTATTTGGATGATCACTAATACTAAAACCAATTATTGCACCACCACATAGATCCTTATAAGGGGAGATATAGATTCTTTCATTCATACTCATATTTCCATATCTGAACTCACTGACGTCAGTGACAATCTTTTGGTAAGGTCTATCTGTTTTAAATTTTCGATGAAATTTATTTTTAGCCTTTTTACCTTGTGGGCCCTTAGAAGAATCATATTTACCGGCCCTAAGATTATAAATTCTTCCCGAAATATGATTTTGATGCATAATACGTTGAACACGTTTATGATTTATTTTATGTCCCAGACGATGAAGCTGATCAGTTACTCTAAGATAGCCATAGCCCAGATTATGCTTCTTAATTTTTAAGATTATTGTTAATAATTTTTTGTCACTAATCTTTTGTTTACGTTCATGAGGCTGATAATAATATGTGCTCTTAGATAAAGAGGTTAATGGCAATAACTCTGTTAACTTAAATCCAAATTCTTGCCTTAATTCTTTAATTATTTGCCGTTCTTCTTGTTTTGTTCTCTGTTTTGAATTAAGGCGTCTAATTTTTTTAAGTATTCATTTTCAATGAAGAGACTACGATTTTCTTTTCTTAATCTTTCTAATTCTTCACGCTCTGATTTAGAAAGCGGACTAATTTTCTTTTGCTTTTTAAACAATGGAGGTCGACCTCGTTTTTTATTTGAAGCAACAAGATCTCCTTTATCTTTAGCTTTTTGCCATTGATAAATAGTGCCTGGATTTGAAATACCAAACTTAACTGCAGTTGCTTCATAAGTTTCATGATATTGTTTTTTCCAGTTTAAAACATTAAGTTTAAATTCACCACTATATTCTTCATGCTTTTTCTTAGGATTGAGAATATTAGGTCCATGTCTTTTATATTGTTTTACCCAAAAAAGAAGTTGAGCATGCTCTCCGATATTAAATTTTTTTATTATTTCTCCTGAACTTTGACCTTCAAGATATAATTTAACGGCTGCTAGTTTTTGTTCATAAGTAAATTTAGTCAAAATAAAAACCTCCAAAGCTGAACTTTTTGTCCAACTTTGGGGGTTAACTTCAACAGTCTAATAAAACTGTACCTTCTTTTGTTAGAAATAAGTTTGAATGTAAGCCTTAAACATTTGTTTGCTATTTCACAAAATATCCCTCCGCTATTCTAAAAACAAAAACGCGGAGGTCTGATATGATAGAAAAGTCAGAACGAGATTTAATTATAGGTGTAAAAAATAAGAATGACGATGATTTGAGAGAATTAATGCATCGTTACATGCCTCTGGTTAATAATGTAAAAAAACGTTATTACATTCGTCATTATGATAATGATGATTGGGATCAAGATGCAATGATGATATGTTATGAAACATGTTGTTTATTTGACTTTAGTCTGAATAAGTCTTTTGGAGCATTTTATAAAACAAAGCTTTGTAATCATGCACGTTCACTTTTACGTTATGAGCTTGCAAAGCGCCGTGAACCTTACCGTAAGGCAATTTCTTATGAAGTAGCAACAACTAATGGCTTGATAAATGAGGAGGGAAGAGAATTAAGCATAACTCCTGGCAAAGACATTTATCAAAATTATCTGAAAAACTTAAGTAAATTAGAATTGGTAGCTACTTTATTTCTACTAGGATTAATGACCCAAGAACGTGCCTGTCAATTAGCTCAATGCTCCTATATGCAATTATTACAGGCAAAAGGACGTTGTAAGAAAAAGCTATCTCAAGAAATGAAATAAGCATATAATTTAATAAAGAAAATAAAATCAAAAATTAGAGGAAAGAAAATGACAAAGATTGATAATTTAACTTGGTTAGATAGTTCAATGAAAGAAAATTTCGAATGGAGCGAAGGAGACGAGACTGTTCGCGAAGTATTATGGCATTATTTTTTAGAAATAGCGGGAAATGATGCAAGTAGGGCAGAAACATTGATGCTTGATCTATTAAATCAAGGAGATTCAGCAATTAAACAATTAATAGAACAAGATATTAAAAAATAGGGCTAATAATATGAAAGAAGTTATTGGAATAGATATTGGGACTACTGCCACTAAGGGTGTGCTTTATGATGAGCATGGGCAACAGTTAGCACAAGTTAGTCAAGGATATCCTTTATTACAAGAGCAAGTGAATCAAGCTGAAGAAGATCCCAAAGTTATTTTTGCTGCGGTTCAACATATTTTATTTGAATTGGCAAAAATCGCTAAAGAAAAAGGAGAACTAGCAGCTATTTCTTGGTCCGCACAAATGCATAGTTTAATTGGCTTAGATAATAAATTTGTTCCATTAACTAATAGTTTCACTTGGGCAGACAATCGAGCCGCAGATTATGTTGAAGAGGATAATAGTATTTATCTAAAAACTGGCTTGCCTAACCATCCTATGGGACCAATTTATAAATTGCGTTGGTTAAAACAACAAAATTTCCCACTTTTTAAGCAAGTCAAATATTGGGTCGGAATCAAAGAATATATTCTGGCACGCTTAACGGGACAACTAAAAGAAGATTTAACCATGGCGGCCGGAACGGGACTTTTGAATTTACATACTTTAACTTGGGATCAGGAATTGCTCAAAAGTCTGGCTATTCAACAAGAACAGTTGCCTAGCTTAACTATGCCAAGTGATCTTGCTGGTTATCTCACTCCCGAATTTAGTCAAAAGTTAGGAATTAGTTCATCAGTACCAATAATTATGGGTGCTAGTGATGGATACTTATCTACAATTGGTGTTGGGGTGCTTGATCAAAACGAGTTTGCTTTAAATGTGGGAACCTCAGGTGCCATTCGAACTTTAGTCTCAGAACCTTTAACAAATAGAGCAGGAAAATTTTTTAGTTATGCTGCGCCAAATCATCAATATCTAATTGGTGGACCGGTTAATAATGGTGGGATAGTTTTTGCTTGGGCAAAAAACACACTTTTTGGTCCTGATGCGACAGTAGATGATTATTTTTCAGCTGCTGAAACTGTTCCTGCAGGTAGCAATGGCTTATTTTTTCATCCCTATTTAGGTGGTGAACGTGCTCCAATCTGGAATTCAGCTGCTAGAGGTTCATTTGTTGGCCTTACAAGAAATCACACTCAACCACAAATGGCACGTAGTGTTTTAGAAGGAATAATTTATAATTTAGCTGGTGTTAGTAAGACCTTGAGTGAACAAGTTTCTCAGCCTAAATTTTTGAAAATTACTGGTGGCTTTGTTAAAAGTGATTTTATTAGACAAATGTTAGCAGACGTATTTAATTTACCAGTACAAGCCATGAAGCAACAACAAAGTGGTAGTATTGGTGCCTTTTTCTTGGCTGGATTAGCATTAGGTTGGTTCCATAAACTTGACGAAATTAAGCAATTTACTACTCCGGAAAAAACCTATTTTCCTAAGGCAGAAAATGTACAGGTGTATCAAGAGTTATTACCAATTTATCGTGAAATTGAACATAATCTTGATCATACATATGAGCATATTGCTAATTGGCAAAAAAATAATCCAAATAAATTTATTAATTAAAAAGACGACTTTCAATAATATGTCCTAATTTTAGGGTCATGTTATCTAGAGTCGTCTTTTTAATTGCAATTTTTAAATCTAATGATGATAAGATTTAAGCAAACGGGCAATATTTTCAGTTAATAGTTGAATATCAAGCTTACTGTCTTTCATGGCTTGTGATAAATCCTTGGCTCCTGATTCGGTAGCAAAAATCGCGTCAATCTTATCATCACCATATAATTCTTCGATTCCTTTACCAATATTTCCAGATAAACAAATAACAGAACATTGAGGTGCAATTTTTTTAGCTAATTGGGCTACGCCAAAAGGGGTTTTACCATATTGAGTTTGATAATCTGTTCCTCCTTCACCAGTGAAAACTAAGTCGGCATTTTTAACTTTAGCAGCAAAATTAGTTTCCTTTAAAACCAATTCAACACCAGATTGAAGTTTAGCCTGAGTGAAAGCAAGTAGTCCATAGGCTAAGCCGCCGGCTGCACCAGCACCGGGTGTATTTTCAAAATCTTGACCTAAGTCACGCTTTACTACTGCAGCAAAATGATGTAGATTTTGATCTAATTCTTTAACTATTTCTGGCTTGGCACCTTTTTGAGGGCCAAAAATGTAAGAAGCACCATTTTTTCCAGTGAGAGGATTTTTTACATCACTTGCTAAGATAACGTCTACATCTTTCAACCGTGGATCTAGACTAGTCACATCCAGATAGGCTAGTTTTCCTAATTGACCACCACCAAAGCCTAATTCATGTCCAAAACGATCCAGTAATTTCACACCTAGTGCTTGAAGCATTCCTGCTCCACCATCATTAGTAGCACTGCCACCTAGACCAATAATGATTTTTTTGACTTTTTGATCTAAAGCATGCTTAATTAATTGGCCGGTACCATATGTTGTGGCAATTAAGGGATTAGCTGTAGTTTGATCGATGAATTGAATTCCGCTAGCTTGTGCCATCTCAATTACTGCGGTTTCTTTATTTTTAATTAAGCCATACTTAGCAGTAACAGGTTTATCTAAAGGTGAACGTACAGGAACAGAAATAATTTCCCCATTATTAGCTTCAATAATTGTAGCCATTGTACCCTCGCCACCATCAGCCATCGGAATTAATTGATAGTCAGCATGAGAAAAAATAGGTTTTAGTCCCTGATAAATAGCAGCACTAACTTCTTTTGCAGTGAGTGATCCTTTAAAAGAATCAGGTGCAATAACAATTTTCATGATAAAACCTCTTTTCTTTACTAAAATTATTGTAAATCAAATATGAAAAAAGCGATATTCATTTCGAATATCGCTCAAATTTTATTTTTTATTAATGAAATCGTAAGATACTTTACCACCCTTAACAGTGAAAAGTTCACGATTTTTATTATCAGGGTTAACAATTGTAATAGAAACATCATCTAATGAATCAGAAATTGTTGTTAAATGTTCAGTTAATTCGTTCCAATCATCAGTGTCGCCATCCGCTGCTTCATGAATAATTTGGCGCATGCCACTATCAGAAGCAGATTGATCAGTATTAATTAAGATAGTTTTTTTAGATTTATCATAAGTAACTGGTGTGTCGTTTTTAATTGCAGTTTGGATATCGCTGGCCAATTCCTTATAGTCATCATCAGTTAGATCAAGATCAGAATCACTTGAAGATTTATCATCAGAGTCACTATCATCTGAATCATCATCTTTATCTAAGTCAGTGTAATATTTTGCAAGCTTTTTATTAACCTTAAAAGTGGTAGTCTTAATTTTTGCTTTAGTGACAGCTTTTCTTAAGGTTGCAGTCATGGTTTCTTGATTAAATTTTTCATCATAGCCAGTGACAGCAAAGGCTTTGAACTTCATTTTTGTCCCAGCGACGTTGAGATCTTTTGTCTCTTTCACTAGTGAAAATAAATCACCAATTTTAAAGTTGACCTTTTTATTTTCTACTCTGGCATAAGTATAACCATCACTGTCGTCGGAAGAGGCAATATTATTATTAAGTGAATAGTCTGAACCAGATTCAGGCTTAACCAAAACTTTTGCACCATCAGGGGCCTTAGTTTTTGCCTTTAAAAGTAGATCTCCTTCTTTTGATTTGATACTAGTGATAGTCACTGGGTAAACTTTTAAGCCTCTGTAAGCGGTATATGGTTTTGCTTGCTCCTTTTTTGCACCACAAGCAACTACTAAGAAGCAAGTTAATAACCCTAAAATACCTGCTAGAAATACTTTACTTTTTTTCATACATATCCTCGTTTCGTTTAAACTTAACTTTTTTAAGTTTATCGAAGATTGTTATCGAATACAAGATGATATTTGTATAAGAATGTTTAGACCTTGAAAACAAAGGAAAGCGAATTTATATCATATGTTATTTAAAACTTATAATTTATTAAACAATAATAAAAAAGAGGCTCATCATAATGAGTCTCTTTAATCAAATTATAGCTAACGTTTAATTAAGATTTTTCTTGATATCTTCAGTGATTTGGCCGACAGTAATGCGATTACGTTCCATAATATCTTTAACCGCTTCTTGATCAGTGTAAACACGATCTTGTCCATAGTTTAAAACTTTAACATCTTGATTACCTAAGTAAGATGCGACTTTTTGACCATAACCACCATCTAAAGTGTTGTCTTCGAGTGTTACGATTACATCACTGTCTTGAGCTAATTGATCAAGTGCTTTTTGATCTAAAATATTAGCTGAAAGTGGGTTAACTAAAGTTGCATCAAGTTCTTGTGCAACTTCACTGGCTAAACCATAAAAATCACCTAAACCAATAATGGTAATTTTAGTATTTTTACCGGGGATAATTTGATAGTTGATTTCATCATAATTTTTAACAGTTTGAGTTTCATCACCTTCTGGAACTGACTTAGTTGGCATTTTAATTGCAATAGGATGCTTGCGTTGACTTAAAGCCCATTCCATCATTGCTTTTTCTTCAGCTAGAGTAGTTGGAGCTAAGTAGTTCCAGTTTGGTAAGTTACCAATCATGACTTGGTCAAATACACCTAAGTGGGTCTTTGATTGGTTAGAAATACCACCACCAGCTACCATCATCACAACTGGTAAGTCGTTAGCAGCAACATCATGTGAAAGTTGGTCAAAGGCACGTTGTAAGAAAGTAGAATTTTCAAAAAGAATTGGCATGCCACCTTCTTTAGCACTACCAGCAGCAAAGGCAACGGATTCTTGTTCAGCAATGCCGACGTCTTTGTAATTAGCTGGATATTGTTTCTTGATTTCGTCAAGACCAAATACGCCAGGGATAGCGGCATTAATTGCTAAAGTAGTTTTATCTTTTTCAATTTGTTTCTTGGTTACTTCTAAAGCGACGCTATTAGCATTTGGTAATTTAGGAGCAGGAACTGTAGTTTTATCAGTCTTAAGATCAAATGGTAAAACCCAGTGGTGAGCTTCTTCATCATCAATTGCAGGTTGGTAACCTTTACCTTTAAGAGTATTGATGTGGAGAACTACAGGATGATCAATATCTTTGACCTTTTCAAAAGCAGCAATCATTTTTTCGATATCATTACCATTTGCCTCATAGAAATATTCAAAGCCCATAGCAGTAAATGGATTCTCTGGAGTTGTACCATTGCTATCACGTAATTTCTTTAAGGCAGTAACGACACCACCAACATTTTCATCAATTGACATTTGGTTATCGTTAATAATAGTTAAAAGATTATGCTTTTCAATTGCAGCATTGTTTAAACCTTCAAATGCAAGGCCCCCAGTCAAGGAACCATCACCAATCAAAGCAGCGATTCTTTCATGACCACCCTTTAAATCACGAGCCTTGGCTAATCCAGTAGCTAGTGCAATTGAAGTAGAAGTGTGCCCAATTGCGAAATAATCATAAGGACTTTCATCTGGATTGGTATAAGGGGTGACATCCTCATAATGTTCAGGATCAAGCCAGCCAATAGCGCGACCAGTTAACATCTTATGAGGATAAGTTTGGTGCGAAACATCCCAGACGATTTTGTCTTTTGGTGCATCAAAGACATAGTGATAAGCAATTGTAGTTTCAACAATTCCCAGATCAGGACCTAAGTGACCACCTTCAACAGAGTCTTTTTCAAGAATTAAAGTTCTAATTTCGGAAGCTAGTTGTTTCATCTGGTCAAGATTTAATTTTTTTAAGTCTTTTGGACTATGAATTTCATTTAATAAAAAATCAGGATGTTGATTCATAATATACCTCCTAAAATACAAAAAAGCTTACTTTTTAATTGTAAGTCAAAAAGTAAGCTTTAGGTAAGTAATTAAACTTATTTAAATTGAATCAGGATTTGATACTTGATGCTTATTAGTCTTTAAAGTTAAAAATAGGGCAATAAAACTAATGATAAAGGCGATGGCATTAATCCACCAACCGATATTGTAAGAGCCAGTCTTATCAAATAAAAGGCCGTCAACATAAACTGAAATTGACATGGCAAAAGCACCAAGCATATTAATAATTGAAAGAATATTACTATAGTCTTTAGCACCAAATTCTTCTCGAATTAAATAAGGAAGGGCAACTAAACAGATACCTTGACCAAGACCTAAAATAAAGGCTGAACCAATTAAAAGATTGCCATTATTTAAAAAGATTTGGCCAAACCACCCAATTGCACCAAATAAGGAATAAAAGAAGAGCACAATCCGTGCGTTAAATCGATCAAGTAAGTAACCAATAGAAATTTTCCCAGCAGCAGCCCCTAACATTAAACCTGAAACTACCGTTGCACCAGTAGTTAAAGGTAAGCCGATGTTTACAATATGACCAGAAATATGTTGAACAGAACCAGAAACATATTGTAAAACGAGCATTGCTAAGGCAATGGCATAAAAAACTGGCATTTTAAAGGCTTGACCTAAAGTGAAGCCAGAATGTTCAATATTTTCTTGCTTATTAACTGTTTTTTCACCATAAGCTAAGTGTTTGTTATTAGGCTTAGCTTGCAAGAAAAGTGCTGTTGGAACTAAAATTAGCAAAATTAATAAGCCTTCAGCTAAGTAGCCCATGCGCCAGCCGTGATGAGTAATTATACCGGCAATAATTGGATTAAAGAGGGTTCCACCCACAGCAGATAAACCAAGCGCAATTCCCATTACCGTTCCTAATTTTTGATTAAACCAATTACCTAAAAGAACAGGAATGGACAAAGTAATGGCGATGGGTTGACAAATACCAATTATAATCCAAGCTACGTAAAAATGAATTAAAGAGTGGGCCTGAGTTAGTGAAAGCATGCTAATAGCGATGATGCCAAAACAGATTGTTAGGAGCCAACGTAAGTTGACCTTACTCATGATCTTACCAGCAAAGAGCAAGGTAATAGCGGCAGCTGCATTTTGAAAAGTGCCCATTAAAGAAACACTAGCCCGACCAACACCAAAACTTTTGCTGACCGGTTCAAAAAATAAACCGATAGTATTGACTAACAAACCAAAGCCAATAATAGATATTAAACATGTAGCAATAAAAACCCACCAGGGATAAATACTTTTTTTATTTTTCAATTTTTTATTTCTCACTTTCTAAAAATTAGCCTTGCTAATTATATTTAAAATTAATTGGAAAAAGTAAAAAATCTTTTAAGCTTTAAATTTTCTTTAAAATCTAAAAAGAGCAAGGCTCTAAAGCCTTGCTCAATATATTGTTTATTAATATTTACGATCTAATAGCTGATGAGTTAAAGATTCTATTTGTTGGCGAGTCTTATTTTCTGGCCAATGCTTTTGCAAATAGCTAAGGGCCTTTTCAGTATACTGATCTGCTAATTGACTTGCTTGCTTAACGCCACCGTATTCTTTAACTAATTGATCAATTTCATGTAATTGACTATTAGTGAGTTTTTTGCCATATGACACTAGCTTATGTAATTTTTGCTGGGGGTCATTTTGTAAGGCAAAGATTAAAGGAGCCGAATAAACACCATCTTTGACATCTAATAAGACTGGTTTTTTAAGATTTTGTGCACTAGTAGTGTAGTCCAAAATATCATCGCGAATTTGAAAGACCTGCCCTAAATATTCCCCAAATTTTTGGGCCTTCAAAGCTTGCCTAATTCCAGCACCACTTTCAAAACTACCTAATAGGCATGCCAGTCCAAATAAAACACTAGTTTTACCTTTAATATGTTCTAAGTATTGATCAATAGTGATACTAGTATCATAAACAAAATTGTATTGTTCGGTTTCACCTAGCAGAATAGCTTCCATGGTTTGACTATCGCGTTGCAAGGTAGAAATGTTTTTGGTGTTTGCACTTAAAATACTTAGAGAAACAGCAAAAAGATAATCACCAGCATAAACGGCGATATGTTTGCCATATTTTGCTTGAATTGATGGCTGACCATGACGTAGATCTGATTCATCGATAATATCATCATGAATTAAGGTAGCATTGTGGAGCATTTCAATTGAAGCAGCGATATTTAGTAATTGTTTATGTTTAAATTTTGCTTTTTTGCTAAATTGACTAAAGAGCATTACAAAAGCAGGTCTCAACATCTTGCCTGGTACAGAAAAAGTATCATATAAGGCTTGCCCCATAATGCCATTAACATGACTAATATGGTTGAAGATGATCTCGTTCACAGCAATCATATCTTTTTGAATGAGAGGATAATCGTCCCAAAAGGCAAATTGTTTTTTATCAGGGAGTTTTTCTTGATTAAGTTTATTTTTAAATGATGAAATTTTGATCATTATATTTTCCTAGTTTATTTTTGAATTCTCTACTTTAAAGTTTACACTAGAATTTGTTTGAACTATAATTATTTATCGTTTTTTGGGTGAAATAATTTAAAGAGATTGATATTATTACCTATTTTTGGTAGTATTATTGACAGTTTAGGAGTGATTTTATGGCAGTCAAAAAAGCAGCACTTGCTTGCACTGAATGTGGATCACGCAATTATTCTATTACCGCAAGTAAGAATAGAACATCAAGATTAGAATTAAAAAAATTTTGTAAGCATTGTGGCAAGCAAACATTGCATAAGGAAACGAGGTAAGCTTAATGATTAAGTTCTTTAAGAGCGTTGGACATACCATGAAGGAAGTAACATGGCCAACTTGGAAACAAAATAGAAGAGATACAGGAATGGTTATTACTGCATCAATTTTATTTGGTTTATATTTGGGCTTATTAGATTTATTATTCTCTTACCTTGTGCAAACATTCTTTTAATCAAAAGAGTCTATGGTATAATACTAGTAACAGAAAAGACCTCCGGTGGAGGTTTTTTTATTTGCAAAAATCAGTAAGGAGTTAAGACAAATGGTAGAAACCAGCAAAAAACAATGGTACGTTTTACACACTTATTCAGGTTATGAAGATAAAGTAAAAAAGGATCTTTTATCAAGAGCACAATCTTTAGGGATGCAAGATTATATCTTTCGGGTAATTGTTCCTGAAGAAGAAAAGACTGAAACAGTTCGTGGCAAAAAACAAGAAGTGGAAGAAAAAGTTTTCCCAGGTTATGTTTTAGTTGAAATGGTTATGACTGATGAAAGCTGGTTTGTGGTAAGAAATACGCCAAACGTAACTGGTTTTGTTGGTAGTCATGGTGGTGGATCAAAACCTTCCCCATTGTATGAAGATGAAATTAATCGTATCTTACGCTCACAAGGTCAACCAGCTAAACGCCCAGATGTGACTTATGAAGTGGGTGAAACTGTAACTATTACTGATGGTCCATTTAAGGGGATGTCAGGTAAAGTCACTGATGTTCAAGATGACAAGTACAAGCTAATTGTTTCAATTGATATGTTTGGTCGTGAAACTAATGCGGAATTAGACTACGATCAAGTCAAGAAATTTGAAGCTTAATTTAAAATTGATATTGTAAAAAACTTAGGTTGATGGTACTATATCAGAGTATCTTTATTATTGTGGGAGGAGAAGAAGGAAAATTCTCCATTATAACCGCATCACGGAATCAAGGAGGTATTGACCGTGGCAAAGAAAGTTATTAACGTAGTTAAATTGCAAATCCCTGCTGGTGCAGCAACTCCTGCACCTCCAGTTGGTCCTGCATTAGGTCAAGCTGGAATCAACATCGTTGGTTTTACTAAGGACTTCAATGCACGTACTGCTGATCAAAAGGGTATGCTTATTCCTGTAGTTATTACTGTATATGAAGATCGTTCATTCGAATTCATTACTAAGACTCCACCAGCAGCAGTTCTTTTAAAGAAGGCTGCTAAGGTTGACAAGGGTTCTGGTGAACCTAACACCAAGAAGGTTGCTAAGGTTACTAAGGCTCAAGTTAAGGAAATCGCAGAAACCAAGATGCAAGATCTAAACGCTGCAGATGTTGAAGCTGCTATGCGCATGATTGAAGGTACTGCTAGAAGCATGGGCTTCGAAGTAGAAGACTAAAAAAGTTTCTAGGAACGTCGGATCGTTAATCAAAGTTAACGAATCAAGGTGGGAGAGTTTGAGAGAACTTGTTTGACCACATTTGCAAGGAGGAAATCACATGCCAAAGCATGGTAAAAAATATTTAGAAGCAGCAAAAAAAGTTGATCCAACTAAATTTTATTCAGTAGATGAAGCAATGAAGTTAGCTAAAGAAACTTCATACGCAGACTTTGACGCAACTATTGAAGTTGCATACAACTTATCAGTTGACCCTAAGCAAGCTGACCAACAAATTCGTGGTTCACTTGTTTTACCTAACGGTACTGGTAAGACTCAAAAGGTTATTGTATTTGCTGAAGGTCCACAAGCAGAAGCTGCTAAGAACGCAGGTGCTGACGAAGTTGGTTCAGATGAATTAGTAGAAAAAGTTCAAAACGGTTACTTAGACTTTGACGTTGTTGTTGCAACTCCAATGATGATGGCTAAAGTTGGTCGTTTAGGTCGTGTATTAGGACCTAAGGGTTTAATGCCTAACCCTAAGACTGGTACTGTTACTATGGACGTTGAAAAGGCAGTTAACGATATTAAGGCTGGTCAAGTTGAATACCGTGTTGATAAACAAGGTTTAATTCATGCACCAATCGGTAAGGCTTCATTTGAAGCTGACAAGTTAGCTGAAAACTTTAACGCTTTACGTGACGTTATTGTACGTGCACGTCCTGCATCAGCTAAGGGTCAATACATTAAGAGTGTTGCCGTATCAGCAACCTTTGGCCCTGGTATCCACTTGGATCCATTAAACTTAGACTAATTAAGTTTAAAGAATATTTAAAAGAACTCGCTTTTGCGGGTTCTTTTTTATTTGAGATAGGTTGCCAAGTTTTGCTAGCTTATAATAAAATATTATCTTAGTTGTATTACTATTTGATTTTTGAAGAGGTTCCAGTGATTAATTATATTATTAGTATATTGCCATCACTTTTTTCCGGTGCATGGCTAACATTAGAAATCTTTTTTTGGACTACAGTTTTGGCAATCCCTTTGGGAATTGTTGTAGCCCTTGGTTTATTATCTAAAATAAAACCTCTCGAAGTAATTCTGCGCTTCTATATTTGGATTATGCGGGGGACACCACTCTTATTACAATTAATTTTTATTTTTTATGGTTTACCAACAATTGGAATCGTTTTTCCCCGTTATGAATCAGCTTTAATCGCTTTTGTTATAAATTATGCAGCCTATTTCGCTGAAATTTTTCGTGGTGGGTTACAAGCTATTCCTAAAGGTCAAGTTGAAGCGGGCCAAGTTCTGGGCCTATCATCTTGGCAAAGGTTCCACCGCATTATCCAGCCGCAATTATTTAAGATTGTTTTACCTTCAATAGGTAATGAATTAATTAATTTAGTGAAAGACTCAAGTTTAGTGTATGTAATTGGACTATGGGATTTATTACGAGCTGGTAATGTTGCTACTGCTCGCGATGTTTCATTAGTTCCCCTGGTTTTAGTTGGTATCTTATATCTTGTTTTAACAGGACTACTCACTTATATTTTGGGCGTAGTGGAGAAGAAGTATAATGTCTGGAAATAAAATTTTAGAATTAAAAAATATCAATAAATCATTTGGCTCACGTAAAATCATTCAAGATTTGAATTTAGAGCTAGATAAGGGTGATATTTTAAGTATTATTGGACCATCTGGGGCTGGAAAGACAACCTTATTACGTATGATCGCAGGTCTAGAGACAGCGGATAGTGGTCATTTTTACCATGATGGTCAAGAATTTGATCCTACTGATCGGAGTAAGCATGTAGTAGGAATGGTTTTTCAGGATTTTAATCTTTTTCCCAATTTGACAGTAATGGATAATATTACTCTGGCTCCTGTTAATGTGAAAGGGTTAAGTAAAAAAGATGCTGAAGTTGCAGCACAAAGAATTATTGACGAACTTGATTTAAATGAAGTGGTCAATTTATATCCTTATCAGCTTTCCGGTGGTCAAAAACAGCGGGTTGCCATTGCACGAGCACTAGAAATGCAACCAGCAATCCTTTGCTATGATGAGCCTACATCTGCACTTGATCCAGAACTAGTGGGTAAAGTTAAAGAAATCTTTTTCAAGTTAAAACAAAATGGGATTACCCAAATAGTAATTACTCATGACCACCAATTTGGTAAAGAAGTTGCAGATAAAATTTTGGAAGTAAGTAAGTTTAAAGGGGAGCAATAATGAAGAAGAAATTCCTCTACTTAATTTTATTTTTCTGTAGCTTAACCTTATTAACAGCTTGTAGTGAAAGAACTAATTCCTGGCAGGCAATTAAGGAACGTAAAACTTTGGTTATCGGAATAGATGATAGTTTTGTACCCATGGATTTTCGCGAAAAAAATGGCACCTTAGTGGGATTTGATGTTGATCTCGCAAAGGCGGCTTGCAAGAAGTTAGGCTTAAAGGCACAATTTCAACCGATTGACTGGGATATGAAAGAAACGGAATTACGTAATGGTACGATTGATGTAATTTGGAATGGTTATACCAAAACAAAAGCGCGCGCTAAGAAAGAGAACTTTACAAGACCGTATTTAACTAATGAGCAAATCTTGGTAACACGGAAGAATGAGGGCATCTCAACTTACAAAGAGATGAAAGGAAAAATTTTAGGAATGCAAACGGGCTCTTCTGGAGCCGATGATTTTGACGCTTATCCTAAAGTACTTAAAAGCCGTGTGAAAAATACAGTCCAATATGATAACTATAATGATGCCTTTCTGGACCTCAAGGCAGGAAGAATTAACGGTCTCTTAATAGATAGTGTATATGGTGATTATTACTTAAAGCATACCAAAAATGGTCAAGATTTTAGTAAAACAGCACTACCTTATCCTAATGAAGAATTTGCGGTTGGTGTTAGCAAGAAAAATACAACTTTAACTAAAAAGCTAAATCAGGTTCTTGATCAATTAGAAAAAGATGGGACTATCAAACGTTTAGAAAAGAAATGGTTCAATTAGTTATTGACTTTTATCCTGATCCCTAGTAAAGTAGTTATCGAAGTAAATTCTACCTAAGACTCGGGTGGCGAAAGCCTCAATATCCCGCCGAGGCCAGAAAAAGAATGAGTTTTATAACTCTACGTCTCTTTTTGGCGTAGAGTTTTTTTATTTCGGCAGATAGAATTTATCTGAATAATTAATTTTGGAGGTGAATTCATTGAGTAAAGCTGCTATTGCTGCAAAAGAAAAACTTGTCAACGATTTCGCTGAAGAACTTAAGACTGCTAAGGCTATCTTAGTAATTGATTACTTAGGTTTGACTGTTGATCAAGTTACTAACTTGCGTAAGGATCTTCGTGATTCAAACGTTAAGATGAAGGTTATGAAGAACACTTACTTGAGACGTGCTGCTGAAAAGGCTGGTATCGAAGGATTAGAAGATACTTTTGTAGGTCCAACTGCTATTGTCTACACTGATGATGCAGATGACATTACTGAACCTGCTCGTATTGTTTCTAAGTACGAAGATGATATCGACGTATTATCAATTAAAGGTGGTATGCTCGAAGGCAAGGTTGCAAGCCAAGACGAAATCAAGAAGCTTGCTTCTATCCCAGGTCGCGAAGGTTTACTTTCAATGCTTCTTTCTGTATTGCAAGCACCTGTTCGCAACGTTGCATATGCTGTTAAGGCTGTTGCAGATTCTAAAGACGAATAATAATTTCGTAAATTTAAACTATATTTTTGGAGGAAACTTATAATGGCTTTAGATACTGAAAAGATTATCGATGCTTTAAAAGATGCATCAATTCTTGAATTAAACGACTTAGTAAAGGCTATCGAAGATGAATTTGGCGTTTCAGCTGCTGCTCCAGTTGCAGCTGCAGGTGCTGCTGGTGGTGACGCTGGTAAGACTGAATTTGACGTTGAATTAACTGACGTTGGTCAAGAAAAAGTTAAGGTTATCAAGGTTGTACGTGACATCACTGGCCTTGGTCTTAAGGATTCAAAGGACCTTGTTGATGGTGCTCCTAAGAATCTTAAGGAAGGCGTTTCTGAAGACGAAGCTAACGACATCAAGGCAAAACTTGAAGAAGTTGGTGCTACTGTAACTGTTAAATAGTTATAGCCTTTCTGATAAAAGCTCCCCGTTTGGGGAGCTTTTTTTTGTTTTGAAATAAAACCACCTTATTTTTCGTAATTATTATTAGTAATTATGAAAAGGAGAGTTTTATGGTTAAACCTTATTACGGTTTTACTAATGATGTTGTCTTTGGTTGGGTTATGGATAATAAAGAGTTTTGTATGTATTTAATTCAGATTATTATTCCAGAACTCAAGATTAAAGATATTGAATGTGTAAATCGTCAACATGATGTTAGCACACCAGATGCTAGTAGAGATGTCCGCTTAGATATTTTAGTAAAGGACACAGAAGATAGGCTATATGATATTGAGATGCAAGTGGCTAAGGAACAGGATTTAGGAGCCAGAATGCGATATTATCAGTCTAAAATTGATAGTTATGCATTACGCAAGGGAAAAAGCTTCCATGAATTAAAAGAAAGCTATGTTATTTTCTTGTGTGATTTTGATCCTTTCGGCTTTGGTAAATTGCGTTATAGTTTCTCTAATTATGAAGATGAATTAGGTAAAGAATGTAAGTTGAATGATAAAAGCCAGCGTATTATTATTAATTCAAAGGGAAATAATCAGAAGATTAGTAAAGATCTACAGGCTTTAGTAGATTTGATGAATGGTAGACCGAAGAAATTAAATAAGCATTTTGATTATGCGATTAAGGAAATAGAGAAAATCAATGCAAGTTCGGAGAAAAGGAGAACGATCATGACGTTTGAAGAAAAGCTGAATGAAGTAAGATATGAAGGGATGGAAAAAGGTATAGCTGTAGGTGAAAGAAAAGGTAAAGCTGATGCAACTGTAGAAGCTTATTTCAAACTAGGACAAGATAGACAAGCAGCCCTCTCTGCAGTTAAAAAGCTAAATTTGATTTCAGATCAAGAAGCAGAAGAACTAGTGAATAAAGTTTATGGTGACAATTAACTTCTATTTAAGAGGAATTTGATTATGCTATTAAGGAAATAGCAAAAATCAATGCAAGTTCGGAGAAAAGGAGAACGATCATGACGTTTGAAGAAAAGCTGAATGAAGTAAGATACGAAGGGATGGAAAAAGGTAAGGCAGAAGGTATAGCTGTAGGTGAAAGAAAAGGTAAAGCTTTAGGCAAAACCGAAGCAGTTGTGGAAACATATTATGATCTAGGACAGGATAGACAAGCAGCCCTGTCTGCAGTTAAAAAGCTAAATTTAATCTCAGATCAAGAAGCCGAAGCACTAGTGAATAAAGTTTATGGCGAAGAGTAAATCTTAATTTAAATAAATATTTTAATTAATCAACTTATATATTGGAATAAAACAAGTACGAGAAGTAGAGTTATGAATTACTTCTCGTTTTTTTATGGATGTATTTATGCAGTAATGCGTAAAAGATGTAATTTAATAACATATATATTTAAAATAATTGCTATTATTAAAAAATAAAAAACAACGTAAAATAAATAAATTTTAAAAGATTATTTAGGGTTATTTTGGGGTGATGTTATGTTAGCCCGGCGCTGTAATAATAAATAAAAAAAGGTAACTTAAATTACACTTACTGATTTCATAATATTTAAGACTTTAAAAGCCGTTATTTTAAAAATGTTGCTATAAAAAATAACGTGAGTTATATTTAAATAGCTTATTAAATTATTAGACATTATAAATCGGAGGATAAAAATGGTTTCAAAAAATAATAAAGTGAAAAAATTTGAACAAAGTGCTCAACGTCAAAATCACTTTAGTATTAGAAAACTAACTGTAGGTGCTGCCTCAGTATTATTAGGTACCTCATTATACTTTGGTACCCAAACTAGCCAAGCACATGCTGCAGTTAATAGTGAAAGTGATGTTAAGGCTACTCAAGTTGCAAAGAGCGCAGCTACCGAAAGTTCAGCAGCTGCAGCTAAATCTAGCGCTGCAAACTCAGTTACTACTTCAAGTGCAGCAAGTTCAGCAGTATCAAGCGCAGCTAGCTCAGCAGTATCTAGCGCAGCAAGTCAAGCAAGTTCAGCAGCTTTAAGTAGCGCTGCAAACTCAGTTGCCACTTCAAGTGCTGCAAGCAAAGATACTGAAACTACTACTTTAAAAATTGAAACTAAAAAGGATGCAAATAAAGTTGATGCTAAGAAGCTTGTAAAGGCTGTAAAAGAAAGTAAAGCAGCAACTACAGATTCAACTTCAGGAGTAAACCCACTTAGTGTGTTAGAAGATTACGATGATGATAACTGGGATGGTACAGAAGATCCAGGTCAACCAGGTGAAGATGGTATTCCAGATGTATGGCAAAAGAACTATCACGTTAAAGTTACGATGATTAATGCTTTAACTGGTGAAGTGATGGATCCGATGACAAGTGGAGATCCAAACTTCTTCGAAGGTCTATCATTTAATAAAGATAATTGGAACAACACGCATTTAACTCCTGATCAAATTACTAAAATAGCAAAACCTGAGAACAACACAGGGATTTATAATGACGAGGGATTGGCAATTAAAGCTTGGACTAACTTTTCTAATTTTGCACCAAGTGGTTGGAAATTATTAAATCCTGAAGAAGTTACGAAATATTTCCAAGTTACTCCAAAAAATATTGTTGCTCCAGAAGATATTCAAGATATGTTGAACTGGGGTCAGGCTCCGGGAGAGAATTCAGCATATATCACTGCTAAGAAGGATGAACTCATCCTGAAAACGATGAATGATGTCGATATGACACTCTATTATGCCCCAATTTCTCCAATTGAAATTAAATATGTTGCTGAAGAACAAGATGAAGCTGGTAATCCTGTTGAAAAAACTTTAGTAACGTATAATGTTGATTCTAGTCAATTAAATATTGATACTAATCAATTTGGCGATTTACAATTCTACCCAATCAATGAAGATTATGAACAAGCATCAAAAGAATACTCTGGGCTTATCAATGAAGATGGGTATCCTGCGGCTAAGATAACTAGCGCAACTTCTCCAATTAATGCTTATGCCCTAGATATTCCAGGTTTTGAAATCGTTGGCAATCCAACATGGTCTGGTGTGGATACTCAAACCGTTACAAAGGATGGTACTAACCCATTAGTAGTTACCTTTAAATACAAGAAAACAAGTCAAAATGAAGACTCTAAGAGTTTGAACGGTGGAACCCTACTTCCTGATGATGAAAGTGTAAACTTTGAGGGCACTTTGGGCTCTATTAGCTATGACAAGTATGAGAATTATAAAGAGAAGTTCAATTCATCTGCAACTTTAAACGAAAAATATCCTGGCTTAGAAGAAGCTCTGCAATCTCAAGTTGAGACATGGAAAAATCAGGGGTATTCTGTATTGGCTAATACAGGTTCCTCTGCCTACAAGGGTACTGATGTTATTCCAAGTAGTATAGGGAAGGGAAACACTTATGTAGTACCTAATCGGGGTGTTAAAGTTCGCTATGTAGATCAAGATGGTAACCAGTTAGCAGATGATGTCATTTTAGCAAGTAATCCACATAACCCAGATCAAACTAATCAAGGTGTAAATCCAACTGAATACTGGTATCCAGAAGGTGACTGGACTGCTCCTAAGAAGAATATCACTGGCTATCACTTATCAAAGACTTATGGTGAAGATCACGGTAAATTCATGCCATGGGCTTACGAAGTAACTTTTGAATATGCAAAAAATGAAAGCAATGTTCCAGGAGACGCACCTACTGTCACTAATCCAGAAGCTGCAGTAATCACTGTAAATTACATTGATCAGAGTGATAATAATAAGGTTTTAGCTTCTGAAAAATTAGCCGGTGCAGATGGCTCAGCTATTGATACCAATAGTGTAGACACTAAGATTACTGATTACGAAAACCAAGGTTATGTATTAGTATCAAATGGCCTTACTGAAGCAGGTAAGGACTTTACTGCAGATAACAATGGTAAGACTTACGATGTTATCTTCAAGCATGGAACTACTCCTATTAATCCAAATCACCCAGGTATCCCAGGTGAACCAATCACCACTCCAGAAGGTCCTAAGTACCCAGAAGGTACTTCAAAAGAAGACCTTGAAAAGACAGTAACTCGTACTATTACCTATGTAGTTAATGGTGAAGCACAAGATAAACCATTTGTTGCACCTGAGACAGTAACTCAAAATATTAAGTTTACTGCTGAAGGAACTATTGATAATGTAACTGGTAACTTAGTAACTGTTGATGCAGCAGGTAATATCACAAGCCAAGATGGTAAGTTAACTTGGACTCCAGAAGAAGGTACTTTAAAAGCTGTAAACTCACCAGTAGTAAATTACTACCACGTAGTGAGCGTTAGTGCAGATTCTAAAGACAACGTAAATGTTGATGCAGCTACTGTTAACCATGATAGTAATAACATCAATGTTGTTGTAACTTACGCACCAAATGGACACATTATTCCAGTAGATCCAAATGGACATGAAATTCCAGATGTACCACCTACTGATTTACCACCATATCCAACTGATCCAACTAACCCATCAAAGGTTGTACCAAATGTGCCAATTCCAGAAGTTCCTGGATATGTACCAGACAAGCCAAATAAGGATCACAATGTACCAACTCCACCAAACCCAGGTGATAATGTAAAAGTTCCTTACATTAAGAAGGAAACTGCAACAGTACCACCATTAGAAGAAAATAAACCAGAAGCAGTAATCGGAAGCGTAACTTACATTGACGATACTACTGGCAAGACTTTATCAACTGCAACTATTGCAGGTGGAATTGGTGAAAAGATTACTTACACCACTACTGCAACTATTACTAAGTATGAAAACGAAGGTTATGACTTTGTATCAAGCAACTTCGTTAATGGTGATGAAGTATTTGAAAAGACTGGTAATAAATTTGAAGTCCACTTCAAGCACGGTATTGAACCAATTAATCCTAACCATCCAGGTAAGCCGGGTGAACCATTGAATCCTGATGATCCAAATGGTAACGGACCTAAGTACCCAGCTGGTACTGATGAAAAGAGTCTTAACAAGACAGTAACTCGTACTATTACCTATGTAGGTGCTGGGGATAAGACTCCTAAAGAAGTTGTTCAAAGTGTTAACTTTACTGCAAGTGGTGAATTAGATAAAGTAACTGGTAAATGGATTAAAGAATTAACTTGGACTCCAGACCAAAGCACTTTAGCTAGTGTAAGTACTCCGGTAGTAGCTAGTTATCATGTGGTGAGTGTGAGTGCAGATTCTAAAGATGGTGTAAATGTAGATAGCATTTCTGTTAACCATGATAGTAAAGACAGTAAAGTGATTGTTGTTTATGCTGAAAATGGACATATTATCCCAGTAGATCCAAATGGTAAGCCAATCAAGAATGTACCAACTCCACCATACACAACTGATCCACATAACCCAGCAAAGGTTGTACCAAATGAACCGGTTCCAGAAATTCCTGGTTACACTCCAACTCAATCAACTGTAACTCCACCAAATCCAGGCGAAGATACTCCGGTAATTTACGTACCAACTACTCCAACAACTCCAACTGATCCAAATCCAACTCCGGAACCACATCCAGAACCAAACCCAGATACTGATGTTCCAGATATTCCAGCTCCAGAAGTACCAAGTGTAGATGTACCAATGCCACATCCACAAACTCCTGAAGTACCAGAAGAACCAGATGAAACCCCAGCACCACACGCAACTACTCCAGAAACTCCAGTTTCAGAAGACGAAGGTGAAGTACCAGTAGTTCACGCAAGTGAAGTGAAGGATAATGACGATGTGCCAATGCCACACGCAGCACAAGAAACATTACCACAAACTGGTGAAAAGACTTCAGTCATGGCAGTAATTGCCGGAGCATTTGCTTCAGTATTAGGTATCTTCGGTTTAGCTAGCCGCAGAAAAGAAGATAAATAATTAAGCTAATTAAATAAATAGATCTAATCATCTAAAAAAAGAGATTCCTAGAGGGAATCTCTTTTTTTGATCGTATAAATATATTCTACATAATTTAATTTTATGAAAAAATAAAAAACTACGCGATTTTGATATTTTTTAAAAAAATCATATCAATGAGGTTATATCTATGTTATCTAAAATTGGTTTTAAAGTCCTTTATCAATAAAGATTATGGTTATATAACTTATCAACCCAGCTTAAACATATTGATATATAAATAAAGTAGCCGTTATTTTAAGACTATTGCGTTTCAAATAACTAATGTTATATTTAATATATGCTTATTAAACTATTAGATATCGATTAAGACGGAGGATAAAGAATGTTATCAAAGAATAATAAAGTTAAGAAAATGGAACAGGCCGCACAACGTAATAATCACTTTAGTATTAGAAAGTTAACTGTTGGCGCTGCTTCAGTATTATTAGGTACTTCATTATATTTTGGTGCACAAACAAGTCAAGTTCACGCTGATACGGTCAAGAACGATGATCAAGTTACCGCAGTAGTTGATAAGGCTAATGAAGATAAAGTAGAAGACAACAAAGACAACACTTCTACTAAAGAAGTTGTATCTGATCAAAAAGATGTGGTTAAGGATAATACTGCCGCTCAAGAAAACAAAAATCAAGATCAACCAAAGGCTGATAATCAAAAGTCTCAGGATTCTCAAGACTCAAAAAAGACAGAAACTAAATTACAAGATCAAACTAAAACTTTAGTTGATACAAATAAAAAAGAAACCGAAACAACTGCTCAAACTAATCAAAACCAAACTTATCATATTAAGGTTACAGCATGGAATGATGCTACTGATTCTCTTTTAACCTCTATTCCTTCTGATCGTAGTTGGAATTACTATTTTAAAGATGGGGTTTATGAAGTAGATGCTAAGAAGAAAACTATTCTTTATAACGTTAGTGCTGCACCAACAGGTTATAAATTAATGAATCCTGATGAAGTCCTTCAAAACTTTACTTTGGATAAGACTATCTTATATCCAGCTGGTCATGATGTAGATATTACTTTGCATTATGCACCACTTTCTCCAGTGCAAGTTCAATATGTAGATGAAGATAATAACGAAGTTTTATCAACAACAAGTTTCACTGCAACTTCATCATCTAGTGAAAGTCTTGCCCACGCTAACGGAGTTATTTCATCTGCTGCAACTTCAAGATTTACAGTTGATGCTATCGATATTCCTGGTTATGAATTGGTTTCTGAACCTGAATATGTAGGTTACTTTGATCAAACTCAAACAAAAGGTAATAAGAATCCAATTATTGTTCAATTTAAATATAAAAAAGTCTCTAAAAATGATAATCCTAAGAAGATTTCTTCAGGTGCTAATGTAGACGGCCAATGGTTTGGACCAAACTGGGAAAGTTTACCAGGTGGTTTTAAACTTCCATTCCATTTTGAAAATGGAGTTGCTTACTATAACGCCGATCTTGATCAAAAGGTTCAAAATTTAATTAGTGGATATGAAAAACAAGGCTATTCATATGTAGGAACTGTTAATTATCATAAGAGCAATGAAGTTTATAACTCAGGTGAAACTGGAACCTTTTATAATTTGATTCCAAATAAACCGGTTACTGTTCATTACGTAGACGAAGCTGGTAATAAATTACATGATCCAACTGTGGTTGAAAGCAATGTAAACAATCCAGATCAAACTAATAACGGGATTGACTACAAGAATTATTGGCATGCAGCAGGACAATGGACTGTGACTCCTATGGATATTGATGGTTATGCATTGACTAAGACTTATGGTGCAACAACTGGTAAGTATACTGCATATAATTATGATGTAACCTTTGTTTATACTAAGAAAGAATCTGCAACAGTGCCACCACTAGAAGAAACTAAGCCAGAAGCTGCAATTGATGTCATTAAATATATTAATGATACTACTAAGGAAACTATGGCAGAAGTTAAGGTTGCAGGCAAAGTAGGAACTAAGGTTGATTACTCAACTGAAGCAACTATTGCTCAATACGAAAAAGATGGTTACAAGCTTGTTTCAAGCAACTTTGAAAACGGTAAAGAAGTATATGTAAAGGGTGGTCAAACATTTGAAGTACACTTTACTAAAGCTGCTGAACCAGTTGTACCAACCACACCAACTGATCCAAATCCAACTCCGGAACCACATCCAGAACCAAATCCGGATACTGATGTTCCAGATATTCCAGCTCCAGAAGTACCAAGTGTAGATGTGCCAATGCCACATCCACAAACTCCTGAAGTTCCAGAAGAACCAGATGAAACACCAGCACCACACGCAACTACTCCAGAAACACCAGTTTCAGGAGATGAAGGCGAACTACCAGTAGTTCACGCAAGTGAAGTGAAGGATAATGAAGATGTGCCAATGCCACATGCAGCACAAGAAACATTACCACAAACTGGTGAAAAGACTTCAGTCATGGCAGTAATTGCGGGAGCATTTGCTTCAGTATTAGGTATCTTCGGTTTAGCTAACCGTCGTAAAGAAGATAAGTAATTAATAAAGTAGTTAGAAAAAAGAGATTCTTAGAGGAATCTCTTTTTTATTTTGTAAAAATCTAAAATTCACAATCAAAAATAAAAAAATAAGAAATGACACTAATTTAAAATTTTTTATAAAAATATTTTTAAGTTTAAATGACTATGTTATTTAAAACTTACCATTAGTACATGCATAAAACGGAATATATGTTATCAAAACAAAAAAAGCAGTCCATAATGGGTATTAGCTCAACATTAATGATGTTATTTTAAAAGCGTTGCTTTACTAATTTTGAATGTTATATTAAATATATGCTTATTAAATTATTAGACATTATAAATCGGAGGACAAAGATGGTTTCAAAAAATAATAAGGTGAAAAAGTTTGAACAAAGTGCTCAACGTAACAATCACTTTAGTATTAGAAAATTAACAGTTGGGGCTGCTTCAGTATTGTTGGGAACTTCCCTTTACTTGGGTACCCAAACAAGTCAAGCTCATGCAGCTGAAGTTAAAAAAGATGAACAAGTTACAGCTGTAACTAATAATGAAGTTGATAAGGATCAACTGGATGCTGCAGAAACTACTGCACAATCATCTGCCGCCAATACTTCAACTCTTAGTGAGACTTCTACTAAGCTTAATAAGGTAAGTCAATCTACTAATGAAAAGAGTACTAAGGATGTTGCTCAGTCTGAAACTTCACATGATGATAATGCAGTAGCCGCTGCCAAGGCAGCTCAAAATAATAATGATGAAGATAAAACTTCAACTAATAAAGCTCCTGAAAAGCAATCATATCAAGTTAATATTAGCTTTTGGAATGATGTAACCAATGCACCATTAACTTATACTGGAAAATTACCTGCAACTAACGGTAGTTTTAATCAAGAAGTAAAAGTTAGTGATCCGGTAGGTATTTTGGGAATGGCCCCAACTGGATATAAGTTATTGAACCCAGAAGCTATTACCTCTAACTTTAAGATGAAAGGTAATGTGGCTTATTTAGATGGTCATGATGTTGATATTACTTTACACTACGCACCACTTTCACCAGTTTATGTAGAATATGTAAATGAAGAAAACGGTAAAGTTTTATCTACTACAGGAGTAGGTTCAAATACTTCAAGTAGTCAAAGTATTGCTAATGCTGCGGGCGATATTATGTATCCAGGAACTTCAAAATTCTTAGTTCATGCTATTGATATTCCTGGCTATGAATTAGTTTCTGATCCTGAATATCTTGGTTACTATGATCAAGTTCAATCAGCAGATAATGCAAATCCTATTATTGTCCAATTTAAATATAAGAAGATCACTAATAATGAAGATCCCAAAGATATTAAGGATGGAGCAAGTGTAGATGGCCAATGGTTTGGCCCAGTGTGGGAAAAATTACCTGGTGGAGTTAATGCTACCGGTATATATGGTGTAACTTACGGAGAAGAAAATGGTGATCTTGAAGCTAAATTTCAAGCTATGATTGATCGCTATCAAAGACAAGGTTATACCTATGTTGGAACTTTTAATTATCATAAGAATAGTGATTACTTCAACTTTAACGAAGCTGGAATTTCAGTTAACTTAATTCCTAATAAACCTGTCAAAGTTCATTATGTTGATGAAAATAACAACGAAATTCAACCTTCAATAGAAGTTGCTCAAAATCCTAATAATCCAGATCAAACTAATAATGGTATTGATGAATCAAATCACTGGCATCCAGAAGGACATTGGTCAGTAGAAGCTAAAGATATTCCTGGCTATGTTTTAACCAAAACTTATGGTGCTACTAGTGGTAGTTTTGTTCCTTATGAGTATAATGTGACTTTTGTTTATACTAAGAAAGAAACCAAGGTTCCAACTACTCCACCTGTAGATAACAAAGAAGTAGCCGGCACAGTATTGTATATCGATGATACTCTTCCTAAAGATAAACAAATTTTGTCAAGTGATACTTTTACTGGTGAAGTAGGTCAAAAGATTGACTATAGTACTGCAGCAACAATCAAAGACTATGAAAATCAAGGCTATAAATTAGTTTCAAGCGATTACAAAAACGGTGATGAAACATTCACTAATGGCAGCAATGTCTTTAAAGTGATTTTCACGCATGACATTGTACCAGTAAATCCAAATAATCCAGGTAAACCGGGCCAACCACTTAATCCAGATGATCCTAATGGTAACGGTCCTAAGTACCCAGAAGGCACTTCAAAGGCAGACCTTGAAAAGACAGTAACTCGTACTATTACATATGTAGGTGCTGGAGATAAAACTCCTAAAG
Source organism: Lactobacillus rodentium (assembly GCF_003423665.1). Taxonomy (GTDB): domain Bacteria; phylum Bacillota; class Bacilli; order Lactobacillales; family Lactobacillaceae; genus Lactobacillus; species Lactobacillus rodentium. The sequence continues at coordinate 186,066 of NZ_BFBY01000001.1, forward strand.
AAGTTGTTCAAAGCATTAACTTTACTGCAAGTGGTGAATTAGATAAAGTAACTGGTAAATGGATCAAGAATTTAACTTGGACACCAGATAAAGGCACTTTAGCTAGTGTAACTACTCCAGTAATTGAGGGCTATCACGTAGTAAGTGTAAGTGCAGATTCTAAAGATGGTGTAAATGTTGACAGCATTGCAATTACTCGTAAGAGTACTGATAGCAAAGTAGTTGTAATTTATGCCGAAAATGGACATATTATCCCCGTTGATCCAAATGGTCATAAGATTCCAAATGCACCAACTCCACAATATCCAACGGATCCAACCAATCCGTCAAAGGTAACCCCTAATGAACCTGTACCAGAAATTCCTGGTTACATTCCTAACACTCCTACTGTTACTCCTGAAAACCCAGGTAAAGATACTGAAGTAACTTATACTAAGAAAGAAACTGCAACAGTTCCACCATTAGTAGAAAACCAACCAGAAGCAGCCGTTGATACAATTAAATATATCGATGACACTACTGGTAAGACAATGTCAGAAGTAAAAGTAGGTGGTGCCGTAGGTTCTAATGTGACATATACCACTACTGCAACTATTGCAGATTATGAAGCTCAAGGTTATAAGTTTGTCTCAAGCAACTTTGAAAACGGTAAAGAAGTATATGTAAAAGGTGGTCAAACCTTTGAAGTTCACTTTACTAAAGGAACTGAACCAGTTGTACCAACCACACCAACTGATCCAAACCCAACTCCAGAACCACATCCACAACCAAACCCAGATACTGATGTTCCAGATATTCCATCTCCAGAAGTACCAAGTGTAGATGTACCAATGCCACACCCACAAACTCCTGAAGTTCCAGAAGAACCAGATGAAACACCGGCCCCACACGCAACTACTCCAGAAACTCCAGTTTCAGAAGCCGAAGGCGAAGTACCAGTAGTTCACGCAAGTGATAATGACGATGTGCCAATGCCACACGCAGCACAAGAAACATTACCACAAACTGGCGAAAAGACCTCAGTCATGGCAGTAATTGCCGGAGCATTTGCTTCAGTATTAGGTATCTTCGGTTTAGCTAGCCGCAGAAAAGAAGATAAGTAGTTAGAAAAAGAGATTCTTAGAAGAATCTCTTTTTTACATTATTAATAGATTATTTTTTTGAATAAAATAGGTGGATTTGTTTAAATAAAAGTATGATTAAGAAATATTTGAATAGACAGATGATCTATAAGTGGATCATTGCGATTCTAGCAATTTGGGATATCCTCTTAATCTTCATGGATTTTGCGGGATTTGTTAATATTAATTCGCCCGATTCTAAATGGTTCTGGGTAAATAATTTAATTTTAATTATTTTTGCAATTGATTATTTTATTGGCTTAGCTAAAGCAAAAGACAAAAAGCATTTTGTTGCAACTCATATTTTTGATTTATTAGCAATTATTCCAGTAGGTCTTGTTTTTAGTGGAATGCAATTAGCCAAGTTAGGAGATGTGGGACTTTATTTTCGGCTGTTAAGACTTATTCGTTTAGCTGGGTTAATGGGCAAATTAAGAGAAATTTGGCATACTAACGGTATCTTGTATATCCTTTATTTTGCGATGGCCTTTATTATGTTGGGTGCGGTTGCTATTTCAATTACTGAACATGTAAGTTTAGATACAGCTTTTTGGTGGGCTGTTACAACTGCAAGTACAGTTGGTTATGGTGATATTTCCAGTCGCACCTTAACTCCTGATTCCTTAATTGGAAAAGGCGTTGTCTTAATTATGATCTTAGTGGGAGTCGGTGTAATGGGGCTGGTAACAAGTTCGCTCACTGCTTACTTAATGCGTAGAGATCGTAAACAAGTGCAAGAGCCACTTAAACCAAAATCAGAAACTGATAACTTAAATCTGATCTTGGATAAATTAGATAAGCTTGAAAAACAAAACCAAGATTTGATGAAGGCTAATCAAAAAATGCAAGTTCAAATTGATGCCTTACAAGATCAACCTCATCATTCAGATTGGAAGAAGTTTAAGGCTTGGCTTAAAGAACGTAAAGAGGATAAATAAAAGGGCATCCCTAGTGAGGATGCCCTTTGTATTTTGTAGCTCAAATTAATATAATCTTAAGTACAAGTGTAAAATGATGCCGAAGATAAAGTAAACTACGGAAAGGAGTAATACTGTCCAACCAGCAGTAATCCAAAATCTAGCCCAGGTTTGACGACTAGTTTGTAATTCTTGACCGAAAACTTTATCTTTACCTTTAATTGCAAAACCAATAATTAAGGCAGCAACTGCAATAACAAGTAAAACTATAAAAATTGGAATTGAAAGATCCATTTTTCTTCTCCTATATCTTTATTCTTTATCTCTAGGTTACCACACTTAGGGTGAAAGAAGATATATTAAGATAAGATAATATTAGATAGAAATCGAGATTTATGATGAAGCAAGAAAAAAATCAAATGTATTTTGCAACTGATCCTACCGCCAAACATGATGAACATCTTGTTGATTATCATGTAGACAATATTGATTTAAAATTTACCACTGATGCAGGAGTATTTTCTAAGCTCAGAATTGATTATGGTTCGGGAGTTTTAATTAAGGAAATGAAAGAGCAAACCTTTCCAGCATGTGGTATTTTGGATGTTGGCTGTGGTTATGGACCAATTGGATTGTTTGCAGCTAAGTTTTGGCCTAACCAAGAAGTAACAATGGTGGATGTCAACGAACGTGCATTAAATCTGGCGAAACGAAATGCTAGTTTAAATGATATTAATAATGTAAAAATTTTAGATTCTAATGGCTATGAAAATGTATCTGGAAGTTATGGCTTAATTGTTACTAATCCTCCTATCAGGGCAGGTAAAAAAGTAGTTGATGAAATTTTAAGGGGTGCCAAAGAATATTTAGTAGATGAAGGACTTTTATTAGCGGTACTTCAAAAAAAGCAGGGTGCACCAAGTGCCAAGAAATTAATGACCCAAACTTTTGGTAATTGTGAAATCCTTAAACGAGATAAGGGTTATTATATTTTGGCTAGTCGCAAACAATAAGAAAGGAAGCTATTTTTGCTAAGTAAGGCTGAAAAAGAAAAAGGAATGGATTTGGCATTTGCCCAAGCAGAACTTGCCCAAGCTCAAAACGAAGTTCCAATTGGAGCAGTGATATTAGATCAAAATGGAAAATTAATTGGCGCGGGTTATAATCGCCGTGAATTAGATGGAGATGCAACCCAACATGCTGAAATGATTGCAATTCGTGAAGCTTGTAAAAAACTCAACTCTTGGCGTCTAAATGATTGTAGTTTGTTTGTGACGCTAGAACCGTGTCCGATGTGTGCAGGTGCAATTATTAATTCTCGTTTGGCCAATGTTTTTTATGGTGCCTTTGACCCTAAAGCTGGAGCTGCTGGGAGTACCATTGATTTATTTTCAGTAGAGAAATTTAACCATCATCCGCAAGTTTATGGTGGCTTATATAAAGAACATGCTAGTCAACTATTAAAAGATTTCTTTAGACAAATAAGACAAAAACAAAAGCAAGCAAAAACGACAGATAATGGTGGAAAAAATTCTTAAAATACGCTATTATATCTGTAGGCAATATCCATCTTCTGAATCGTGTCAGGACCGGAAGGTAGCAGCACTAAGGTTGCTTGGGTATGTGCCTTTTTTTGTAGTAACCAACAACTCTTGGCTCTTATTTGAGAGTTAGGAGTTTTTTAGTTAAGAGGTGCAAAATGGCTTATCAAGCGCTTTATCGCAAATGGCGACCAAGAACCTTTGACGATGTAGTAGGTCAAGGTGCGATCACTGATACTTTAAAAAATGCTATTAAGCGTAATAAAATTTCTCATGCGTTTTTATTTGCAGGTCCGCGTGGAACAGGTAAAACTTCCTGTGCTAAAATTTTTGCTAAAGCTTTAAATTGTACTAATCTTCAAGACGGTGAGCCATGTAATGAATGTGCAAATTGTCTTGCTGCAGATAAAGGCTCAATGAACGATATTATTGAAATTGATGCAGCTTCAAATAATGGAGTTGACGAGATTCGGGATATTCGTGATAAGGTCAAATATGCTCCAACCCAAGGAAAGTACAAAGTCTATATTATCGATGAGGTTCATATGCTTTCAATGGGTGCTTTTAATGCTTTACTTAAGACACTCGAAGAGCCACCGGAACATGTAGTATTTATCTTAGCAACTACTGAATTACAAAAAGTTCCTGCGACAATTATTTCACGAACACAGCGTTATAACTTTAAGCGGATTAGTGAAAATGATTTAGTAACTAGAATGCAGTATATTTTGGGTCAAGAAAAAATTGATTTTGAGCCAAAGGCACTTGAAGTAATTGCTCAAATCGCTGATGGAGGGATGCGTGATTCTTTAAGTATCTTGGATCAGATTTTATCTTATGATCAAGATAAGGTGAAATATGAAGATGCGCTCAAAATCACGGGCTATGCTGACCAGGCTAAGATAGAAGAGCTTCTTTTACAATTGCTACAAGAACAAACACAAACAGCCTTAGGTTTAGTTAAAGAATTAATTCAAAATGGCTCTTCAAGTCAAAATATCTTGGATGGACTTATTCAATTAACTGTTCGCGTAATGTTAGCAGTTAAGGGGCAGCAAGAAGAACATTTTCTGACAGATAATTATTTAGAAGAAGTTAAGGAAATAAAACAAACTAAGTTTTCTCAACTTGTTAATCAGGCAAACGATGCACTGAATGATTTACGTTTTACTAACCAGCAACAAATACCGCTGTATGTATTTATTGTAAAGGCAGCGCAAAAACAAAGTAATGAAGTAGTTAATCCAGTTCAAGCAGAATCGACACCTGTTCAGACGACTAATAGCAGTAATGCTGATTTTGCTAAACTACAAGCACAAGTTGCCGAACTAAAAAAGCAAGTTGCTGCTTTGGGAAAACCGTCACGGACAACTACTAATAATGATTTTTCTGGCAAAATTACTGATAACTACCAACCGAAAAAATTAGCCAATGAGCCAGAGCAAAATCAACAAGCTGATGTGCAAGAACCTAAGAAGAAAAAGACTACTAAACGTCCAAATAATACCCAAGCGGCCCAAGAAAATAATCGTCGTAAAGTTTACCATGTTTTAGAAAATGCCACTAAGCAAGACATTACGGCTATTAAAGATGTTTGGCCTGATTTATTAACAATGCTTGAGGTATCTCAAAGAGCAGTTTTAGAAGTTTTGGAACCTGTGGCTGCTAGTTCAAGTCAAGTTGTTTTAAAATGTAAGTATGAATTATGGTTCGAACGGGCAAATAAAGATAACGATCTAGTAAATCAATTAGAAAGTAATATTGCTCGGCTAACTCAACATAATTATGATATTGTTTTAGTAGCTGATTCAGCTTGGGCACAGGTTAGAAAGGACTTTGTAGCCAGTCATAAAGAAGAGCTACTAGCTAAAAAACTTAAAAAAATGGAGGCTAGTGAGCAAGAAGAAAAAGATGATGGTCAAGTCCATGCAAGTGCTGAAGAGCAAAAAGAAGTAGTAGAAAAAGCCAAAGACCTATTTGGTGATTTAGCACAAATTAAAGATTAAAATACAAATGTAAAAGGAGATAATATTATGAGTAAAGGTCCAAATTTTGGTGGTATGAATATGGGAAATATGCAAAGCTTGATGAAACAAGCCAAAAAAATGCAAAAGCAAATGGCTGAAGAACAAGCTAATCTAGCTCAACAAGAATTCATTGGTAAATCAGCTGATGATTTAGTCATTGCAACTTTTAATGGTGATCGTAAGTTAAAGGATCTTAAGATTGAAGCAGAAGCAATTGATCCTGATGATCCAGATATGTTACAAGATTTGATTATTGATGCCGTCAATAAGGGTATTAAAGAAGTTGAAGATGCTACGCAAGCATCAATGGGAAAATATACTAAAGGATTTATGTAAAATGCAATATCCATTGCCAATCGCGCGTTTAATTGAAAGTTACATGAAATTACCTGGTATTGGAGAAAAAACCGCAACACGATTAGCTTTTTATACTTTAGATATGCCTAAAGAAGATGTGGAAGATTTTTCTACTTCCTTGCGGGATGTTAAAGTGAATTTACACACTTGTTCAATTTGTGGCAATATCACAGAAAATGATCCCTGTGATATTTGTAAAGATAAAAGTCGTGATCAAACTACCATTATGGTGGTCGAACAACCAAAAGATGTTATGGCTTTTGAAGAAATGGGTGAATATAATGGCTTGTATCACGTGTTACACGGTGTTTTATCCCCAATGGATGGTATTGGACCAGAAGAAGTTAATATCAAGAGTTTAATCACCCGTTTGCAGAAAAATGATCAAGTAAAAGAAGTTATTCTGGCACTTAATTCCACTCCTGAAGGTGAATCAACTGCCATGTATATTGGAAAGCTGATCAAGCCGGCAGGAATCAAAGTTTCTCGTTTGGCAGCAGGTTTAGCAGTCGGAAGTGACATTGAATATGCAAACTCGATTACCTTGAAAAGAGCTGTTCAAGGGAGAACAACATTATGAGTCTATTAAATAAAAATCGCATTAAGAAGTTAGGCGACGACCAATTAATCGAAACAATTGCTCGATTGCAAACGCAATTAGCGAATCAAAAGATGTTTGATCAAACTACGATCGATTTATCAGATGATAATCGAATTGCTGATCGCATCTTACAAGCAAAATATAATTTTTTGTATGAAGAAGCTAAACGGAGAAACACAAAATCTAGTGGCTTAGGAAGTGTGATTACACAATAAAATGTACCCATTTTGATGGGTATTTTTTTTACAAAAATATTTGTTTTAAAAAAGCAAGACTGTTTTTAACTAATTCTTTCCAGTAAAATTAGTTTGGAGGCTAATCATGAAAGGACATTTTATTACTTTTGAAGGCCCAGATGGCGCTGGAAAAACAACAATTATTAATGAGATCTTTAAACAAATTCCCCAAGATAAGCAAACAAAGATCTTAGTCACGCGTGAACCAGGTGGTTCAAAAATTTCAGAAACGATCAGACAAATAATTTTAGATCCTGCAAATAAGGAGATGGATGATCGGACCGAAGCATTATTATATGCCGCACAACGTGGACAACACGTTAATGAAACAATCTTACCCGCTCTTAGTACGGGTAAAACTGTGTTTTCCGATCGTTACATTGATAGTTCGCTGGCATATCAAGGCGTAGGCCGCGATTTAGGTATTGATGACGTGAAGGAAATTAATAATTTTGCGACTAACAATTTGACGCCCGATTTAACCCTGTTTTTTGATTTACCACCAGAAGTGGGTCTAGCAAGAATTCAAAAATTACGCCCTGATCAAGAAGATCGGTTGGAACAAGAAAAGCTTACTTTCCACCAAAAGGTTTATGAAGGCTATCAAGAATTAGTAAAAAGATATCCTGACCGAATTCAAGTTGTTGATGCTAGTCAAACAATTCCTGAAGTAACAGCTCAAAGTGTTAAAATATTAAAAAGAAAATTTCCTGACCTATTTTAAAGGACTGACTACTAAATGAAATTAATTATTGCAATTGTACAAAATAAAGATGCTGACGAATTGGCCAAACACTTTATTGAAAATGATATTCGTGCGACAAAGCTTGCCACAAGTGGCGGTTTCTTAAAGGCTGGTAATACAACCTTTATGATTGGAATTAGCGATGAACGAGTAGAGCAAGTAATTGATCTAATAAAGGAATACTCGCATAAACGGGAACAATATTTAGCCCCTAATATGAGTATGGGATCAACAATGTTTGCTAAGGGTGTCGAAGTTGAGGTAGGCGGTGCAACTGTTTTTGTATTGCCAGTTGAAAGTTTTGTACAATTCTAATGATTGATTTAAAAAAGGCTGATGCAGCTCAAGTTACATTTTTAAATGATGCTTATCAACATAACAAAGTGGCTCATGCATATTTGTTCGTTGATCCGATTCAAGAAGCGGGAATTGCCACCGCTTATTGGCTGGCTTGTCGTTTCTTGTGTAGTGGTGAAAATAAACCTGATGGAACTTGTAATAATTGTCAAAGGATTTTATCAGGCAATCATCCTGACGTATTCTTAGTCAAATTAGATGGAAAACAATCCTTGTCAATTGACCAAATTCGTCCCTTGAAGGCTGAACTTGCTAAAAGTCCAATTGAAGGAAGTCGCAGATTTTTTATTATTGAAAATGCTGAGAAATTAACATTAGCAGCTAATAATGCGCTACTTAATTTGCTCGAAGAACCAGTTGCACCGGTGGTAACGATTCTGGTTACTAATAACGAAAATCAAATTTTACCAACTGTACGATCACGTACGCAAATACTCCATTTTGAAGAAGAAGTGCAAAATAATCGGGCAGTTGAACTGTTAGAGTATGGATTAAATAGTAATGAAATTGCCGAATTAACTAACAGCGAAAAAATCGAACAAGAAACTAAATATTTTTATCAAGAAATTAAAGAAAAAGATAATTTAGCTTTAGTAAGAGCACACCATTTAGCCGAAACAAATAGTACAGCGGAACAAAAATTTATCTTTTTTATTTTAAAAAAATTAGCACTAGCAGAATTACAAAAAGATACGACAAGATTAGCCGCAACTAAATTATTAGACTTATTAATGCAATGTGATCAAATGCGTGCTAGTAATGTAAGCTTTCGTAATTGTTTAGACTATTTAGTCTTAAAATATTAAGCGGTATGATGTAATAAGGGTAGGTGAAGGAAATGGATCCATTTTCACAATTAGCGCAACTACAAGAAGGTCTTGATGAGATGACCAAAACAGTTGCTGGGCTTAAAAATGATCTCTTAGATGTTTTAAAAGAAAATACTGAGTTAAAAGTTGAAAATCAATTATTGCGAGAAAAGATTAATAAATTAGATAAGAAAGAAGCAAGTGCTGCTTCAAAATCACAGGCTGGTTTAAAGTCTTTGCGTAATATTTATAATTCAGGCTATCATATTTGTAATATGTATTACGGTTCTCATCGTGATGAGGGAGAAGACTGCATGTTTTGTTTAGATATTCTAGATAATTTTGAAAATCATGCCCAACCACCAAAGAAGGATTAATTATGCAAGTTCAAAGTAGTTTTAAAGATGACAAAGTTGGTCATCTTTATTTAGTACCAACACCCATTGGTAATTTAGAAGATATAACTTTAAGAGCTAAGCGGATTTTAAGTGAAGCTGATTATGTTGCTGCTGAAGATACTCGAACAAGTGGAATATTATTAGAAAAAATTGGTGTGCATAACCATATGCTTTCTTTTCACAAGTATAATTCTAAAGAGCGTGCTCCCGAATTAATAAAGCTTTTGAAAGCAGGGAAAAATATTGCTGAAATTTCCGATGCAGGGATGCCAGTAATTTCTGATCCTGGTTATATTTTAGTGCAAGAATGTATCAAAAATGATATTCCAGTTGTTCCCTTACCAGGTCCTTCAGCTTTTGCAACGGCCTTAATTGCATCTGGTTTTGATGCTCAACCATTTACTTATTATGGCTTTTTACCGCGCAAAAGTAGCGAACAAAAAGAATTTTTTGAGCAAATGAAACCAGCACATGCAACCTCGATTTTTTATGAAGCACCACACCGCCTGAAAAAAACACTTAAAACTTTAGGTGAAGTAATGGGTGACAGCCGAAAAATTGTTTGTGCTAGAGAACTAACTAAAATTCATGAAGAATTTATTCGTGGAACAGTTAAAGAAGTAAATGAATATTTTGCTGAGCACGATCCTCGGGGAGAGTTTGTTGTTTTAGTTTCTCCTAATGAAGAACAAGAAGAAGTTCTTTCTTGGCAAGAATTGATTAAAGAAGTTGATGCTTTGGTTGCTCAAAATATTTCTAAAAAAGATGCAATTAAACAAGTGGCTAAATCAAATAAAGTTTCAAAAAATGAACTTTATGATCAATATCATCAACAATGAGGTGAATAAATGAGTGCTTATAAATTGAAACATAAAATCACCTTTTCCGATGCTGATGAACAAGGTCGCATTAGATTATCGGTGTTAATTAATTATTTAATGGAAACTTCTAATCGACAGTTAGCAAAGGAAAATGCTAGTGTAGAAGATTTTATTAAAAGAGGAATCGGCTGGGTAGTACTTGATTATCATTTTGAAATTGAACGTTTACCACTGGCTAATGAAACGGTAACTTTTTTGGCCGACGTTGCAGGTTACAACCGCTTTTTTGCCTATCGTGATTTTAAGGTAATTGATGAGCAAGGACATGATATTATTGTAGCTCATAGTCAGTGGGTCATTTTAGATCTTAAAGAACGCAAAATTAAAGAGGCAGATCCTAAATTGATGGAGAGTTTTGATAATTATGAACTTAAAAAGATGCCTCGTTTTAAACGTGTGCGACCTTTAAAAGAATTTGATGTAGAAGCAGATCAAACCTATCGCGTTAATTATTATGATCTGGATACTAATCATCATTTGACCAATTCACGCTATTTTGATTGGATTATTGATTCATTACCACGAGAGTTTCTCGATAAACATCAACCACGAGTTTTAGATATTTGCTTTAAAAAAGAAATTCATTATGGCGAAGATGCCTTAGCTCACGTTAAATTAGATCCAGAAAAATTGGTTTCAAAACATGAAATAGTTCATGGGAATGACATTGCTACTCTAGCAGAAATCACCTGGACTTAAGTCAATATCCGCATTTATCATGTTTTTAGGAGGCTTGCTTTATTGAATAAAAGAAACCTTACCTTAAAAAGATTAGTGTTATTAGCTGTTTTGGTAGCTATTAATATAATCTTTCAAAAAATATCCTTTGGGCCGGCCTATCTAAAAATTGGTCTTGGTTTCATTGGTCTAACACTATTGGGATATTACTTTGGCCCTTTTTGGGGTGGAATTGGAGCAGGAATAAGTGATTTGGTAATGGCGTCAATTTTTGGCGTTGAGGGAGGCTTTTTTCCGGGATTTACGATTTCGGCAATTATTTCCGGGGTAATATATGGTTTTTTCTTTTATCATAAGCCCGTAAAAGTTTGGCGAATTGTTGTAGCAAGCTTATTAGTAACTATAATTGTTAATATCTTACTGAATACTTATTGGCTACACTTGCTCTACGGCTTAAATTTAAAGGCAGCATTTGCACAAAGGCTAATAAAAGAATTAATAGTACCTTGGATTCAAATGATAGTTATTTATCTAGTTTTAAATGCCCTTCAACGTGTTAAAATAATAGATAAATTCTAAAGAGAAAGAATATGTTATGAAAATATTAAGTATGACAACTGCAACCAATCACCTTAGTGTGGCGCTAACGGATGGACAAAAAGTGATTGCAGAAAAAAATGAAGAAGATCAAAGAAACCATAGTGAGCATCTCGATCCGATGATTACGGCAATTTTAAAAGAAAATAAACTTAAACTTGCTGATATCGACCGTTTTGCAGTCGCCCAAGGACCTGGTTCTTATACAGGCTTGAGAATTGGTATTACTACAGCTAAAATGTTTAGTTCAATTTTGCAAAAAGATTTGGTGGGAATCTCAACTTTAGCTGCTTTGGCTAATGGAATTCCAGAAAAAAATGCCGTCATAGTAGCAGAGATAGACGCACGTAATAACAATTTCTTTGCTGGCGCTTATCTTAAAACAGAAAATGGTGTCGAGAATATTATTCCCGATGGACACTATGCACTCGATGAACTTTTGAAACAAGTTCATAATTATGCAGTAAAAAATCAGCAAGAGGTTATTTTTGTTGGTAGTGATATGACGCCTTATGATGAGCAGGTAAAAAGTCAATTGGATAATCTACAGTATCGGCAATTGACTGGAGAAGTAAATCAAGTGCATGCAAAAAATATTGGTTTACTTGCACAAAATGCACCTGCAGTAGATCCAGATAAAATGGTTCCTCAATATTTGAGAAGAACCCAAGCGGAATTAGATTGGCATAAAAAGACAGGAAAGGCATATGGCTCTGATAGCGACTATGTTGAAGAAGTTTAATTACTTCTTTCACCAGCCAGAAATAGATCTCACTTTTCCTTCATATGCATTACGTTTGAATGGTCAAACATTGCAAATTATGAAAGCAAGTGATGAAAATATTTCAGATCTCTTAATTTTAGAAGAACAAGTTTATTCTGGAAAAACCCCCTGGAATAAATTTTCATTTGAAAGTGAATTAAAAAAACATTCAAATTCTATTTATTTAGTTGTTTATGAAAGCTCTACTCTAGTGGCTTTCGTTGGCATGCGCCTGCAAGCTCAAGAAGGCCATATTACCAATATTGCTGTCAAACCTTCTTATCAACATCAAGGAATTGGGACATATTTACTCAATGCGATGATTGAACTTGCGCGCAAGAATCATGCTGTCCAAATGACATTAGAAGTTAGAGTAGATAATGATAATGCAAAAAGTGTCTATCAAGGCTTAGGGTTTAAGCCGAATTTTGTAAGAAAAAATTATTATGTTAGTGAACATGTTGATGCTTTAAGTATGATCAAAAAATTAACTGACCGGGAAGGAGAGGAGTGTTAAATTGACGACAAAAAAGAAAAACGTTAGAATTTTAGCATTTGAAAGTTCATGTGATGAAACTTCAACGGCTGTAATTAAAAATGGACGTGAAATTGAAAGTTTAATTGTAGCCACTCAAATTAAAAGCCACCAACGATTTGGGGGAGTAGTGCCCGAAGTCGCTAGTCGTCACCATATTGAAGTAATTACCCAAATTACCAAGGAGGCTTTAGCTGAAGCAAAAGTTAATTGGGATGACATCGATGCAATTGCGGTTACTTATGGACCAGGTTTAGCTGGTGCGCTTTTGGTTGGTGTAAGTGCAGCCAAGGCTACTTCAATGGCTACTGGTATTCCTCTAATTGGGGTTGATCACATCATGGGACATATTATGGCAGCGCAATTAAAAGATGAAATTGAATACCCTGCTTTAGCTTTACAAGTCTCTGGTGGTCATACTGAAATTGTTTTGCTTAAAGATCCAACTCATTTTGAAATTATTGGTGATACGCGGGATGATGCAGCTGGAGAAGCTTATGACAAAATTGGACGTGTGCTTGGGGTAAATTATCCTGCAGGTAAAACGATTGATGAATGGGCACACAAAGGGAAGGATACCTTTAATTTTCCACGGGCAATGATGGAAGATGATGATTATGATTTTTCATTTTCAGGATTAAAGAGTGCCTTTATCAATACTTGTCATCATGCAGATCAAATTCATCAAGAATTAAATAAATATGATTTAGCTGCAAGCTTCCAAGCATCTGTAATTGATGTCTTGGCCCATAAAACTATGCGAGCAATTAAGGAATACCAACCTAAGACTTTTATTTTGGGTGGTGGGGTTGCAGCTAATCAAGGATTGCGTGACCGCTTGAACCAAGAAATTAACAAGCTCCCAGCCGAGCAGAAACCAAAAGTTATTTTACCTGAACTTAAATTGTGTGGGGATAATGCGGCAATGATTGGAGCTGCAGCCTACAATTTATACAAGGAAGGAAAATTTAGTGATGAACATCTAAATGCTGATCCATCACTTGAACTCCCATATGCTGAGCACATGTTAAAATGACATCCAAGAACTTCTAAGTAATTTAGAAGTTCTTTTTTTAGTATTTAAAGGGTTAAAGTTTATAATAGAGTTGAAAGAAAAAGTGGAAACGCTTTTAGGAGGCTATATTATGGATAATGATCAAAAATCGACGAAATTAAGTTATTGGAGATGGATGGTTGAATCATGGCGTCATCCGATGGGAATGGAAGCAAATGCAAGTCATGGTTTTGGAATTTGGACTTTGATTTGGGAAGATATTATTTTGTTCTGGGGCTTTGAAGTAGCAGGCGCAAGCATTATTAATGCTGTTTTTCCTGGTGCAATTGCTCAACAACTAAGTACAGAAGTAAATAAATTCTTATTTACTTTGATGATCTTGATTTTCTGTTTTCAAATTGTAACTGTGCTCTGTTCTATGGTGGGACATTTATTTGTTTTTGGCTCAGGATCAATTGGTAACTTTTGGGGTTACGTTAACAAAGTAATGCAAGCAAGTAACTGGAATATTTGGATTTCAATTGTTGGTTTTATTTGCTTACTATTTACTTCAAACCTTGGTTTTGTCACAGTGGGATATTATTTAACTTTGCTATTCTGTGCATTCTTTGGTCTTGCTGCTTTTGTTAATGTATTACGTGGTGAGCCTGAAAATAAGCCAGTAAAACATGATACCTTTTATGGAGCTTTAATTTATGTAGTACTTTTGGGATTTGCTTATGCTATCTTAATTGCATTATTTAGAGTTGTTTTAAGCTTCTAAAGTTAAGTTAACAATATTTTTGGAAGAACTATTCTTACTTTTGGAATAGTTCTTTTTTAATGTTCGTATTTTTGAAATTATAACTATAAATAGTAATTATTAATTTATAGAAATCACAAAATAAGAACTATCAAGTTCAATATCTTTAAAAATGTTCGTAAATTCCATTGACTTAAGTATATCGTCTTGTTACACTAGGAATCGGTTTTAGAAATAGTTTAAATGAGGAGAAGTTCAATGACATCAGTTGCAGTTGTAGGAAGTCAATGGGGAGACGAAGGTAAAGGTAAAATTACCGACTTTTTGAGTAAAGAAGCTACCATGGCGGTTCGTTCAAATGGCGGTAATAATGCTGGTCATACTATCGAAATTGATGGTAAAGATTTTAAAATGCGTTTAATTCCATCAGGAATTTTTGCAGCAAGTAAAGGAGCTGTAATTGGTAATGGTACAGTTATCAATCCTGAAGTTATGTTTGAAGAATTAGATAATCTTGAAAAAAATGGGATAGATACTAGTAAATTAAGAATTTCTAATCGTGCTCATATCATCATGCCCTATCACATTAAACAGGATGAATACCAAGAAGAGGCTAAAGGTGCAAATAAGATTGGAACTACTAAGAATGGTATTGGACCAACTTATATGGATAAGGCTTCTCGTGTAGGTATTCGCGTTTGTGATCTTTTAGAAAAAGATACTTTTGAGGAAAAGTTACGTACTAATTTAAAAGAAAAGAATGCTTTATTTACTAAAGTATATGGAAAACCAGCACTTAAGTTTGAGGATATCTTTGATAAATATTTAGAGTATGGTCAGAGAATGAAAAAGTATGTAACTGATACTTCTGTATTAGTTAATGAAGCACTTGATAATAATGAAAAAGTACTTTTTGAAGGGGCACAAGGTATCATGCTTGATATTGATGAAGGTACCTATCCTTTTGTTACTTCTTCAAATACTATTTCAGGAGGAATTGCAGCTGGAATCGGTATTGGTGCAAACCGTATCGATAATGTTATTGGAGTATGTAAGGCTTATACAACTCGTGTAGGTGCTGGCCCATTTCCAACTGAATTGACTGATGCTACTGGTGATAAGATTCGTGATATTGCTCATGAATATGGTACAGTTACTGGTCGTCCACGTCGTGTTGGCTGGTTTGATTCAGTAGCTTTGCGCCATGCTAAACGCGTATCAGGTTTAAATGCCTTAAGTTTAAACTTACTTGATGTCTTTTCTGGTTTTGATACTATTAAAATTTGTACTGCTTATGAATTAGATGGTGAAAAGATTGATTACTATCCAGCTAGTTTGAAAGAGTTAGATCGTTGTAAACCAGTTTATGAAGAGCTTCCAGCATGGGAAGAAGATATTACTCAAATAAAGAACTATGAAGATCTTCCTGAAAATGCCAAGAAGTTCTTGAAGCGTATTGAAGAGGTTACTGGCTTGCCACTTGTGACTGTGTCAGTAGGACCAGATCGTGAACAAACTATCGTTATTAAGAATCCATGGGAAATGTAATAAATGCTTGAACGTTATACTCGCCCGGAAATGGGCAAAGTTTGGACAGATGAAAATCGTTATCATGCTTGGTTAAAAGTTGAAATTGCGGCAACCAATGCTTGGGCAGAACTGGGTGAAGTACCAGCAGAAGATGCTAAAAAAATTGCCGAAAATGCTAGTTTTACAGCGGAAAGAGTGGCCGAGTTAGAGGCAATTACGCATCATGATGTGGTAGCATTTACCCGTACTGTGTCTGAAAGTCTTGGTGAAGAAAAGAAGTGGGTTCACTTCGGTTTAACTTCTACTGATGTAGTAGATACAGCCCAAGGTGTACTTTTAAAAGAGGCTGATGAAATTATTCGTAAAGATCTAGCCGAGTTAAAAGAGACGATTGCACAAAAGGCTCGTAAATATAAAGATACAGTTATGATGGGTAGAACTCATGGTGTGCAAGCAGAACCAACTACTTTTGGGTTAAAGCTTGCACGTTGGTATACCGAACTTGAACGCGATATTGAGCGTTTTGAACATGCGGCTAAGGGAGTAGAATCAGGTAAGATTTCTGGTGCTGTAGGAACTTTTGCTAATGTTCCACCAGAAGTTGAAACCAGCGTTTTAAAACAATTAGGTTTAACCCAGCAACCGGTTACTTCACAAGTTTTACCACGTGATTTACATGCTGAATATATTGCTATGCTTGCTTTGATCGCTACAAGTATTGAGAACTGGGCTACTGAAATTCGTTCTTTACAGCGTTCAGAAATTCATGAAGTTGAAGAACACTTTAGAGCTGGGCAAAAAGGTTCCTCTGCAATGCCTCACAAGCGTAACCCAATTGGCTCAGAGAACTTATGTGGCATGGCCCGAGTAGTGCGTGGTAATATCGTAACTGCTTATGAGGATGTGGCGTTATGGCATGAAAGAGATATTTCTCACTCAAGTGCAGAAAGAGTAATTTTACCGGATACTACGATTGCGATTGACTATATGCTCCATCGTTTCAACAATATTTTGACTAATTTGGATGTCTTTCCAGAAACGATGCTTAAGAATATGAATCGAACTTATGGTTTGATTTATTCACAAAGAGTTTTATTGAAGTTAATTGATGAAGCAGGATTATCACGTGAAAAAGCATATGATATGGTACAAAAATTAACTGCTAAATCATGGAATGAGCAATTACAATTTAGAGATTTAGTTGAAAATAGTGAAATTATGAACTATTTGTCTAAAACAGATATTGATGATGCCTTTGATTATCATTATCATTTACGACATGTGGATGAAATTTTTAAAAAATGTGGTTTAAATTAGGATCAGGCCGAAAGGGTCTGGTCCTTTTTGTTGTATTAACCGGAAAAAAAGGAATAAAATCAGGGTGAGAGAACAATTAATATTAGAGATGAGTAATTAAAAAAATGGTAAAAACCGCGAAACAAATTTTACGTAAACCTTTTACCTCCGAAATCACTTATATATTATTGGGAGCGATTATTACTGGGCTAGCAACTGGCTTTGTAGTAAGTATATTTCGTTGGTTAATTGACCGTACGATGGAAGGTTTATTTATTATTTATCCAATTATGGGACATCATCTATGGCTATTGGTACCATATGTGGGTTTGATGTTTGTAATTAGCTGGTTAATTAGTAGGGTAATTAAGTCCCATATTGATAACTTGGTAGGTTCAGGTGTACCACAAATTGAAGCTGTTTTCTTAAATGAAAATAAGATGTCCTGGTGGACAATCTTATGGCGAAAATTCGTTGGTGGCCTATTAGCTATTTGCCCAGGATTAATGCTTGGTCGTGAAGGTCCTTGTATCCAAATGGGAGCCATGATTGGTCAAGGCGTCGACAAGAATTTCATGCATACTAAAAAAGAATTAAGTCACCATTTATTATTTCAATGTGGAATTGCAGCTGGCTTATCGGCAGCTTTTTCTGCACCTTTGGCTGGGGTCTTATTTTTAGTTGAAGAGATTACTTTTCGGTTTAAGCCTATCGAAGTAATTGCCGGCTTAATTGCTAGTTTTTGTTCGGACTGGGTTACCTTACTGTTTTTTGGAACAACACCGTGTTTATATTTGCCGGTTAAAGGAACATTACCTTTGAAATATTATTGGATTATTTTAATTTTAGGAATTGCTTTAGGTTTATTTGGTTATCTTTACCAATATTGCTTGTTAAGTTTGAAGCCACTTTATAGCAAGATTACTAAAATCCCAAGAATCTACCATAGTATTATTCCCTTACTATTAATTATTCCAATAGGATTATGGGATGCGAAGATTTTAGGCGGTTCACATGTTTTTATCAGTAGTTTATCGACTACGAAGTTTATGAGCTTAATGATTAATAATTCCTGGGAAATAATTTTTCTACCCTTAGCATTCTTTGTAATTAGATTTATCTTTTCGATGATCTCTTATGGTAGTTCTGTTCCAGGCGGTATTTTTATGCCAATTTTAGCTTTAGGAGCTTTACTAGGGGCTTTTACAGCAACTTTATTAATTCATCTCAATGTATTACCTACGATTTACTATCCTCACCTAATTGTAATCGCGATGGCGGCTTACTTTGGCTCAATTGAAAAAGCTCCTTTTACCGCAATTTTATTATTAACAGAAATGGTTGGTAGTGTTGAACAAATTTTACCGATGGTAATCACTACTTTTATTGCTTATTACGTTGTTGATCTTTTAGGTGGTCGTCCAATATATGAAGCTTTGCGCTTGCAAATGAACTATAAATAAAGCTAGTAAATAAAATGTAAAGAATTTATGCAAAAAGAACAATGTGTTAAAATTTAAATAATAAAAAACAACAAAATATAGTATAGATTTAGGGGAAAATTATGAAGAAATTATCTCGTAAAAATACTTTAGAAAGAGAAAAAAGTACTGGCCAAGTACGTCAACATTTTTCTTTTAGAAAACTTAATTCTGGTTTATTAGTATCAGCTGCAATTGGTGCCTTTTTAATTTTTGATAATAATACTGCACAGGCGGCTACTGTCTCTGAGAAAGGAGCAAATGATGCTGCTTCAACTGCAGAAAATCAAAATTCTGCAAGTCAAAAGCTTCAACAAAAAGAAGTAGCTTTATCAGCTAATAATAGCCAAAGAGAAAATAGCAATGCTCAAAATAATAAGACTAAGTCTGAAAATAGTACAGTAACTTCTAATAAGCAAAATCAACCAGTTGCTACAAATACGGTTCAAAATTCTGGTATAGATGTTGCTCAAAGTAAGAAAACAGAAGATAATCTTGAAACTAAGGAAGTAAAGGTTTCAAATTTGACTTCAGAAAGTACAAAAGAAGATAAAACTTTAACTAATTTAAAAGCTTCTTTAGCGCAAAAGTCTACTTCTTCACTTCCAACTCCTACAGTGCCAGATGATATGTATGTTTCTACTTCCGATGGTCGAGCAGAAATGATCATAAATAATAATAAAGTAGGGAATGTTGAAGGAAAGAAAGATATTACACTTCAACTTAATACTAATGGTGCTGGGAAATACGTTATAACTATTCCTGATGGAATCTACGACATAACAACTGATCCCTTAGATCCAAATTATGGAACAAAGACTGTTAGTGGAAATACCTATACATACGATATTACTTACGATGGTCTTGTTCAGATACCTATTACTATTAAAACTAAATCTAATTATGCGGGTGAACCAACTCCACTAGCTGATATTGGTGAAACACAAAAAAAGATTACTTGGTCAGTTGATGGTGTTGAACAAACGCCGCTTACATTTACTCAAACAATTAAACCTGAATGGAACCCTCAATCACCTGTTCGAACTAATCCTAATCCGACAAATGTAAAAGGGGTACCAGTAAATACAAATGTTACCTATACTTTTAAAGTAAATGAAACATCTGGAGTAAATTCAGATGGTTATACTTCAAATATCGTTAATAGTGCTGTTAATTATGGAACTACAATCACTATTCCAGTACCCGATGGATTTATTTTGGATCAAGATGCCACTAGGTCATTAAATGGCTTCACAGAACAGTACAAAACAACTATTACTCAGCCAAATGGTAAGGGAACCGATATTATTATTGAAGTACTTAAAGGAGCAGGAAAACAATACTGGAATCAAGGTAGTATTCCTGGATATCAATTAGTAGGAAGATATGATATTCCTCAACCAGAAAAAGATTTAATTGTTTCAGCAGATAAACCAATTACTATTGTGCAGAAATTGGGTGATGGCGCTGATGCACAAACAATGGAAGCAACAGTCCCATCGTTTACTGATACTATTATTGGAAAAGAAACTAGTATTCCACTTGGAGATTTTAGTCCGACAATTGCGGAGGCTTATGGAGCTAATAACAATATTTTACCAGTAACAAAAAATGATATAGTTGTAAACTACTTTGGCTTTACAAATAGTACTATCTTTTCATATAACGATGATATGAAAATCAAAGTAGATTTTCCTGATGGGTTAACAGTAAATAAAATCAGTACACCTCATACTTCTGATAATTTACCTGGTACAACAAGTTATGCTTACACACTTACTTTAACCGATGGAACTAGATTAAGTGGAACAGTAGCAGCTGGTGAAAGTGTAAGTGTACCAGAAGGCGGTAATATTCAATCAGCAGTCTTTACTCCTAACGCGGTTGCTATTGGTGCACAAACTGCGGCTTTACCGGCAAATGATCTTAGAAGTCAAGATACCAATGTAAATGCCTTTATTGCCTATGGTCATGCGAATGAAAAATATCAAAATGGGGATGCAATTACCAATGGAGCACAATTAGAAACTACAGTTTCTATTACCAGTACTGCGACTGGAGATAAAACTTGGATAGCTAAGCAGAGTCAGCAGATTGTATTACCCGAGAATCTAACAAGTTATTTAAATACTTTTGCTTGGCAAGGTCAAACGAATAGTGGGCAGCAAAATTCAGGATATCTTGCTGTTTATTATGGTACAAGTAATGCAAATACACTTAATATTTATGAGCCAATATTCTACTACGTAATTCCTGCTACTACTAATGTAACGTCACCACTTTCTTTACAAGTACCTAATGTGAATGGAGATACTACTGCCACGCCGAAAGTTACTTCATTTTTAGCTGATGATGGAAGAACCGTTGTCAAAATAGATTACACTGGCACTAAGTATTACTTTAATGCCGGTATGAATGCAAATACAGAGGTTGCGTTAAATAATAATGCTGATGCTACAAATGGCTCTTCTCCATGGGATATTTATGTAGTTAGTCCAACAACTAAGTTGTTAAATACTGAATATTCTGATAGTACAAAAAATAACTTTTCAACTAATTCAGCTACTAATCCATTTGATACTTCTTGGGTGCAAGGTAATGTCAATGATCTTTATCACCTTGGTGGAGGAACCTGGACTATTCAACAGATTGCAGGAATTACAACTGCTCCAATGATTAAAGGTAATCAAAATCCAGATTATACCAACCAAGGATCATCAAATGATAAAGGCTCGCCTAAGATGGATATATCAGTATCAATTCCTAATGGATTAACTAGCAGTGTATCAAACGGAAATGCTTATATTTCTGTACCTCAAACATCTCTTGGCTCTGGTTTTGACTTTGAATTAAGTGGTCCAGCTACTTTTGACAAGTATCCGGGAGATGTACAAGTACCTTATACTATTACTTATTCTGACGAATCATTTGATCTCTATAGTGGTAGTGAACCAAATGCAGATGCCTTTGAGACAGAAGATCAAGTCACTGATTGGTCTAAAATTAAAACCATCAAGGTTTCCATTCCAAATCTTGCTCCAAATTCTGTTTTAGGGAGAATCATTATCCCGGGAACTGATCCTACGATTGCAGAAGATGCACAAAAGAATGGCTATGTCCAAACTTCTTTGTACATTCCAAATTTTGCTACCTATACTAATAAAGCCACTAAACTTCCAAGTATAAGTATTAATGGTACTGCAAATATCACATCCCGTTATAGTTACGTAGATCAAGATGGAACTACTAAGACAATTGATATTCCGGATCTAACTTATAATTTAAATGATAATCAGGCTACAATGCCTACTGAAGCACAAGTTTTAGCCAATTTAACGGCTGCTGATAAGGCTTTAATTCCAGATGGTTACGTGGTTGGTAGTGTACAGTTAATTGGACCAACTGAGAAGAGTTGGCAAACTGATGCTCCTATGGGAACACCTGAATTTGGTCAACAAGTGAAGTATTACTACAATAATGCTATTGTTCAATACAACTTGGTCAAGAGATATAGTACTGAAACTTCTACTAAAGATGTTACTAGAACAATTAATTATGTAGATCAGACTACTAACACTGCTATGCCAACTGACTTAGTGAAGGATCAAACTCAATCTGTAACTTTAACTCAAGTGGCAGTGAAAAATGATGCTGGCGAAATAATTGGATACAACATTTCTGGAACTTGGACCAACGGAGTTTATACTCCAAGTACAGCTGCTAATGGTCAAATTAAGGTTGATGTAACCGATGCTGCAAATTCATGGATGAATGGTTCTAATGCAAAATGGGCAGCTGTAACTAATCCTAACTTAACGGTTGATGGTTATAATGGACCATTTGATTCAGATGGTACTGCTTATCCTACTGTTAGTGAAGTAGCAGTAAATGGTACAAACACAGACAGCAATATCACTGTTTACTACACTGAGAATACTATTGAAGTACCACCAACTGATCCCAAGAATCCTAGTGATCCAATTACAGGTACTAATAAGGATTATCCAAATGGTGTATCTGAGGATGATCTTAATAAGACCATTACTAGAACTATTAATGTAATTGATGCTAGTGGTCAATCTGTAAGCCAGGAAGTTCAAACTGTTAAGTACACTCGCACAGCTACTGTAAATGTTGTAACTGGCAAGGTTGTTAAGTATACTGACTGGAAGGCTGAAAACAGTGATTGGGCTGCTTATGCACCAACTTTGAAAACTGGTGAAGGTATTCAAGCTATCTTAGATGCTAATGGTCAAGCCTATAGCAACGTAACTAAAGATGGCGATACACTTACAGGAGTAGGATCATATACGGTACCTACTACTGATACCAAAGATAATGATGAAACAGTAAACATTTACTTGAATAAGGTAATTACTCTTAACGGAACTAGAACAATTACCTACAAGACTTACGATCATAACAATCAGCTTACAGATACTACGGTAGATGACGCACAAAAAGTGACTCTTACTGGGAGTCAAACCTTTGATCCAGCTACCAATAAGGTTATTTACTCATTTGATCAAACAAGTGCAACTTACCCAAGTCTTAAAGTACCAGTAAAAACTGGCTACTTTGCTTCAACTAGTGATATTGCAGCTAAAACTGTAAGTATCAATAACTCAGATCCAATTCATAGTAATTTGGATGATAGTGTTACTGTAAACTATTATCCAATGGGTGAATTGATTCAAGTGGATCAAGATGGTAATCAAATAGAAGGTACTACTCCGGTAATTTATCCAAATGATCCAAATGATGCTACTAAGGTAGGAGAAGTAACGGTTCCTGCAGCACCAGAAGGTTGGGTAATTGTAGATCCAGAAAAAGGTTATCCATTTACTCCAACTGATCCTGGTCATGATACTAAGATCTACTATGAAAAATTAGATAAAGTATCTGAAAATGAAAAACAAGTTACCAGAACAATTACTTATATTGATAAAGATACTGGAAAAGCAATTCCAACTAGTGTAGTTGTTCCAACAACCCAAAAGGCAACTCAATATCAATTTGAAGTACGCGACGCAGATGGTAAGTTACTTGGCTACAATACTCAAGGAACTTGGGATGAAAATGGTAATTATATTCCAAGTACGCAAAGAAATGGTCAGTACAAAGTAGATACCACTGATCCAGCAGAATCATGGATAGTAAAACCAGGCACAAACTTCCCTGAATTAACTAATCCTGATCTAAAAGAATATGGTTATTCAGGTCCATTTGAAGCAGATGGTACAACTGCTTATCCAACGGTTAATAAAGTAGAAGTAACTGGAAAGACTACTAATAGTGAAGTAAAAGTTTACTACACTGAAGATATAGTAACTGTTCCACCAACTGAACCACACCAACCAGGTGAACCAATTACAGGTACTAAGAAAGATTATCCAGATGGTGTAAAGGATAGTGATCTTAACAAGACCATTACTCGTACTATTAAGATTGTTGATGCTGATGGCAATCCAGTTGGAGATCCAATTGTTCAAAAAGTTACCTACAACCGTACGGCCAAAGTTAATGTCGTAACTGGACATGTAGATTATGAAGATTGGACTTCTGATAAGAAAAATTGGGATAGTTACGCACCAACTTTACAAACTGGTGAAGGTATCCAAACAGTAACTGATAGTAATGGTCAACCATACTCAAATCTTACTAAGAACGGTAATGTAATTACTGGTGTAGGTGCACGAGATATTACTTATAGTGCTACTGATAAAGATGATCAAACAGTAATTATTTACTTGAATAAGGCAGTGTCATTTACTGGAACTAGAACTATTACTTATAGTTTCTATGACAAAGATGGTCAAAAGACATCAACTGAAGATGGTGAACCACAAACTGTCACAGTTTCAGGAAGTCAAACTTTCGATCCAGCAACTAATAAAGTTGTTTACACATTTGAAAATCCAAGTGTAACTTATCCAGCTGTAAATGCACCAGTAAAAACTGGATACTATGCTTCAACTAGTGCAATTAACGATGATACAGTAAGTATTAATCAAACTAACCCACAAAATAGTGACTTGGATGCACAAGCTAATGTAAATTACTACCCAATGGGTGAAGTGATTCAAGTTGATGGTGATGGAAATCAAATTCCTGGTACAACCCCAGTAACTTATCCAAATAATCCTACTGATCCAACTAAAGCAGGCGAAGTCACTGTACCTAAGGCACCAGAAGGCTGGGTAATTGTTACTCCTAGTGATAGTAATCCATTTACGCCAACTGATCCTGGTAAAGATACCAAGGTTGTTTATGAAAAATTGAATGAAGTAACTGAAAATACTAAAGAAGTTACAAGAACAATCAATTATATCGATAAGACCACTGGTCAACCAATGCCAACGAATTTTGCTCCAACAGTAGAACAAAAGTTAACTTTGACGCAATATATCGTTAAAGATGCCAGTGGCAAGGTTCTTGGTTACAACACTACTGGAACTTGGGAAGATGGTAAATACACTCCAAGTACAGAAGACAATGGTCAAATCAAGGTAGATACGACTGATGAAAATCAATCATGGATGAATAATACTAATGCAAAATGGGCAGCAGTAACTAATCCAAACTTAGCAATCGCTGGTTATTCAGGTCCGTTTGAAGAAAATGGAACTACTCCATATCCAACTATTGCGCAAGAAACGATAACTGGTACAACCCAAAATAGTACCTTAACTGTTTACTACACTGAAGATACTGTAACTGTGCCTCCAACTGAACCACATCAACCTGGTGAACCAATTGGTAATACCCATAAACAATATCCTCAGGGTGTGGAAGAAAATGATTTAAACAAGATCATTACTCGTACTATTAATATATACGATGCAAATGGTAATGTTGTTGGAGACCCAGTATTACAAACCGTTAAGTACACTCGTACTGCTACAATAAATGTAGTAACCGGGGACGTTAAATATAGTGAGTGGACAGCTGAAAACGATAAAGCTAACTGGGATGAATACGCACCAACTTTACAAACAGGTGAAGGAATTCAAACCATAACTGATGCTGATGGTCAAAATTATGACAATGTTACTAAAGAGGGTAATAAGATTACTGGAATAGGTGCACAAGATATTTCAAATACTGCTACGGCTAAAGATAATGATGAAACAGTAAATATCTACTTGAATAAGGAAGTTACATTTACTGGAACTAGAACTATCACTTACGTCACTTATGAAAAGGATGGTCAAACTAGTTCAACTGAAACCAAACAAAATGTGACAGTTTCAGGAATCCAAAGTTACGATCCAACAACTGATAAAGTTGTTTACACATTTGAAGATCCAAGTGCAACTTATAGCAAAGTTGATACGCCTGTTAAGGATGGATACTATGCATCAGCTAGTCAAGTAGGAGAAGAAACTAAGACCATTAGTCAAACTAATCCACAAGACGGTGATTTAAATGCACAGGCCAGTGTAGATTACTACCCAATGGGTGAAGTGGTCCAAGTAGATGGTGATGGTAATCGGATTCCAGGTACTACTCCAGTGCCATATCCCAATGATCCTTCTGATCCAACTAAGGCTGGAAAAGTAACTGTGCCACCTGCACCAGAAGGCTGGGTAATTGTTACCCCTAGTGATGGTGATCCATTTATCCCAACTAATCCTGGTGAAAACAAGAAGATTGTTTATGAAAAATTAGATCAGGTAACTGAAAATACTAAAGAAGTTACAAGAACAATCAACTATGTTGATAAGACTACTGGTCAACCAATGCCAACTAATTTGGTTTCACCAGTAGAACAATCAGTAACGTTGAAGCAATACATCGTTAAAGATGCAAGTGGCAAGGTTCTTGGTTACAATACTTCAGGAACTTGGACAAATGGTAAATACACTCCAAGTAAAGAAGCTGATGGTCAAATTAAGGTAGATACGACTGATGAAGCTAAGTCTTGGATGAATGGTTCTAATAAGAACTTTGATAAAATAACTAATCCAAACTTGACTGTAGATGGTTACAGCGGTCCATTTGATAATGAAGACAAGGATTATCCAACTGTAGATGAAATGACCGTAGATGGAGAGACTCCTGATAAGACAACTATTACTGTTTACTACACAGAAAATTCTGTCACTGTTCCACCAGATAAACCAATAGTTCCAGGTGGTGACGGTAAGATTCCAAATATCCCAGGTACCAAGATTCCATATCCAAATGGAGTAAGTGATAGTGATTTGAACAAGACTATCACCAGAACTATTAATGTTTATGATGCAGATGGTAAACTTGTTGGTACTTCAGTAGTTCAAGAAGTTAAGTACAGTCGCCTAGCTACAGTAAATGTAGTAACTGGAGACGTTAAATATAGTGATTGGACAGCTGAAAAAGATAAAAGTAACTGGGATGAATACACACCAACTTTACAAACTGGTGAAAGTATTCAATCTATCTTAGAAAATGGTCAAGCTTACGACCATGTCACAAAAGATGGTAATAAGCTCACTGGCGTAGCCGAATTTAATGTGCCAGCACCAGATAAAAGCACCGGTGACACTATCAAGAATGAAACAGTAAATATCTACTTGAATAAAGAAGTCACATTTACTGGAACTAGAACTATTACTTACATCACTCATGAAAAGGATGGCCAAACTAGTTCAACTGAAACCAAACAAAATGTAACAGTTTCAGGAATCCAAAGTTACGATCCAGCAAGTGGAAAAGTTGTTTATACATTTGAAAATCCAAGTGCAACTTATGGCGTTGAAAAAGTACCAGTAAAAACTGGTTACTATGCATCAGTTAGTCAACTGGGAGAAGAAACTAAGACCATTAGTGAAACTAATCCACAAGACAGTGACTTGAATGCTACCGCTATAGTAGATTACTACCCAATGGGGAATGTAATCCAAGTAGACGGTGATGGTAATCCAATTCCCGGAACAACCCCAGTACCATATCCAAATGATCCAAACGATCCAACTAAGGCTGGTAAGGTAAACGTGCCACCAACACCAAAGGGTTGGAAGATTGTTACTTCAGTAGATGGAGGATCAATTATTCCAACCAAACCTGGTGAAGATACTCCAATTAAGTACGAACCAATCATTGATGAAACTACTGAATCTAAGGAAGTTACTAGAAAGATTGTTGTTACCACCCCAGATGGTAAGACAAAGACAATCACTCAAACCGCCAAAGTAACTCGTACAGTAACAACTAATGAAGTTACAGGTGATACAAAATATGGTGAATGGAGCAAAGCAGACTTCCCAGACTTTGTACCAGATAAGATTGATGGGTACACTATATTAATTGATGGTAAAGAGGGAGAGTCGGTAACTGCTATTCCAGTGATATTTAAAGATGGTATGCCAGAAGATGGAGTAACTGTTTATGTAACTTATCGTGAAATACCAGTTACGCCACCAATCAAACCAACTGAACCAAGTAAGCCGGAAAAACCAACCATTCCAACCGAGCCAAATAAGCCAGAAAGACCGACTAAGCCGGGTGAGCCGAATAAGCCAAGTAGGCCAACCAAGCCGGGTAAACCTAATGTAGAAAAACCATCGAAAGACCATAATTTTACAACTGGTCCTAGAGGTGAAGATCTTACACCCGGTCCTAAGGGTAGAGATAATCTTTCTCAAGCCGACAATGGCAAAGACTACATATCACAACCAAAGGCTATTAGTAGCAATAGTAAACAAGAATTACCACAGACTGGAAGCAAAGATAATAGTGCTTTAGCTACAGTTTTAGGTTTAGGTAGTATGCTTAGTGCGTTAATTACATCTTCTTGGACTTCAAAGAAGAGAAGAAAAAAGATGAAAAATAATCATTAAGGTTATTTAAAGAAAAGGAGTTCTCGAATGAGAATTCCTTTTTTGATACAAAAAAGCTCTAAAAAGATATTATCTTTTAGAGCTTTTGCTTTATTCAAATTCATCTAAGGCTTCAATTGCTTTTTCCCAATCGTTATTTGCTTGTTCAAGTTTGTCTTGAACTTCCGTAAGCTTTTCTTGTAGCGGACCTAATTTTTCAAAAGAAGCGGCAATTTCTGGATTAGCCATTTCAGTTTGAATTTCTTTTTCTTGGTTTTCCAATTCTTCAATTTGCTTTTCAGCATCTTTAATTGCGCGTTCTAGTTTACGCTTTTGGGAATCACGAGCTTTTTGTTCTTGATAAGAAAGTTTAGTTTTGCTTTCAGAAGAAGGAGCAGACGTAGTATTAGTAGAAGTAGCAGTGACTTCACTTCTAGCTGCGCGCTCTTTTTCTCTTTCATTAAGATAATAAGAATAATTACCTTCATAAATTTTGGCATGACCATCACGTACGGAAATAATCTTATTAGCTAATTCATTAATAAAGTAACGATCGTGTGAGACAAATAGTAAAGTACCATCATAATCAGATAGAGCCGATTCTAAAACTTCTTTAGCTTCAATATCTAGGTGGTTTGTCGGTTCATCCATGAGTAAGAAATTATCATGTTCAAGTGAAAGTACAGTTAAAGTTAACCGGGCTTTTTGACCACCAGATAACTGACCAACAGTTTTATCTATATCTTTAGCAGTAAACAAGAAACTTGCTAGAATTGAACGAACATCTTTTTCAGGCATCGTCTTATGACGATCCCAAATGGTATCTAAAACGGTTTTAGACGGATCAAGAGTTTGTAATTCCTGATCATAGTAACCTAAATCAAGACTAGCTCCTAATTTAATGGAACCAGCTTTTGGCTTAAGTTTATCAACAACAGTTTTTAGCAATGTGGATTTTCCAATCCCGTTTGGACCAATAATAGCCACCCGATCGTCTTTATTAACTTGAAAATTAATATCTTCAACCATGGTTTTATCGGGATAGCCAATTGAAAGATTATTAGCAATTAGAACTTCCTTACCCGAAGGTCGATCACTTGAAAAATGAATTCGGACCTTATTTTTATGTTTAGGTGGATTGATTCGTTCTAATTTTTCAAGTTGCTTACGTCTACTTTGCGCACGTTTAGTAGTTGAAGCTCTCACTAAGTTCTTTTGAATGAATTCTTCTTCCTTTTTAATGTGTTCTTGCTGTTTTTCATAAGCAGCCTCTTGTTGAGAATCCATTAATTTGCGCTCTTTAGTGTATTGGGTGTAATTACCTTTAAAAGTAGTAAGTTTACCAAAGTTTAATTCAAAAATTTCGTTAGTTAAATTATCTAAAAAGTATTGGTCGTGTGAGACAGTTACAATGGCACCTTGATAGTTTTTAAGAAATCCTTCTAACCAATCTAAGGTATCTAGATCTAAGTGGTTAGTGGGTTCGTCTAGTAAAAGTAAAGGGGGTTTTTGTAAAAGTAGTTTCACAAATGCTAGTCTAGTCTTTTCTCCACCAGACAAAGTACCAATTACTTTAGACCAGCTATCTTCTTTGAAATTAAAACCATTTAAAACACTTTTGATTTCAGCTTGGTAGGTGAAACCACCGGCTTGTTCAAAGTCATAAGAAACTTGGTCATAGCGTTTTAAAAGCTTTTCATCTTCGGGATGTTCAGCAATTTGTTCTTGCATTTTAGTAATGCGATTATTTGTTTCAATTAAATCAGCAAAAACAGAAAGCATTTCTTCCCAGATGGTTTTATTTTCATCAAGTCCATTTTCCTGGGCGATATAACCAACATCAATATTTTTATTTACGGTGAACTCACCAGCAGTTGGATTTTGTTCACCCGTCATAATTTTTAATAAAGTAGTTTTACCGGCACCGTTAGGTCCAACCAGACCAATCCGGGCATTATCAGGAATTGAAAAAGTAACTCCTGAAAAAATTGTATTAGCGCCAAAACGCTGTTCAAGATTTTGTCCTTGTGCAATTATCATAATTCAATTTCTCCTAGCAAATATTGTAACATAGGGCATTATATAGGAATGAGTAATAGTTTGTGAAATAAGATGAATAAATTGAAATATATTGTATTTGTGAAGTTGTTTACTTGATTTTTTATGATAATATCGCTTATTATTTAAGTGACAAGTAAAAACATTCACATTCACAAACTATAACGAGGAAAATGAGAAGATGGAAACAATTAAAATTCCTAAAGCAACAGCAAAACGGTTGCCTCTATATTATCGCTATTTAATTTTTCTAAATGATGAAGGAAAAGAAAAAGTATCTTCGACTGAATTATCTGAAGCAGTTCAAGTAGATAGTGCTTCGATCAGAAGAGATTTTTCTTATTTTGGTGCCTTAGGTAAACGCGGATATGGTTATGATGTCAAAAGTTTATTGAATTTTTTTAAGAAGATCCTGAACCAAGATACTTTGACTAATGTAGCCTTAGTCGGAGTAGGTAATATGGGACATGCGCTTTTGAATTATAACTTCAAGCGTACCAATAATATCCGTATTTCAGCAGCTTTTGATATTAATCCTAAAATTACTGGTACTATTATGAGCGGAGTACCGGTTTATGATATGAGTGAAATGAAAAAGCAGTTGCAAGAACAACAGATTTCGATTGCGATTTTATCAGTACCACAGTCGGCGGCTCAAAAAACAGCAGATGAAATGATTGAAGCAGGAATAAAAGGAATTATGAATTTCACTCCTTTACGTTTATCTGCTCCAGCAGATGTACGCGTACAAAATGTTGATTTGGCAACAGAATTGCAAACTCTAATTTACTTTTTGGATTCGGATAAGAAAGATTAAAAAATAAATTAGTAAAGAAAAAATAATTTTTAAGGACCAACCTCTTATGTAGGTTGGTCTTTTTAGCCTTTTAGCACTCTTTGATAAAAAGTGCTAAATTTTTGGGTGCAAATCCTTGCATTCCCCTCCTAAAGAGGTTAATATTTTAATTGTGAGTTAGCACTAGATAAAAACGAGTGCTAAATATTGTTATGTAATAGGAGGCATGCATCATGTTACAACCAATCGGTGATCGCGTGATCGTAAAAGTTGAAGAAGAGGAAGAACAAAAGGTTGGAGGCATTGTCCTTGCTTCTAACGCTAAAGAAAAACCTCAAGAAGGACAAATCGTATCTGTCGGTGAAGGCAGACGTAGTGCAAATGGCGAATTAATTCCAATGTCAGTTCAAAAGGGCGAAACAGTATTCTTTGATAAGTATGCTGGTACTAAGTTGAACTACGAAGGTGAAGATTACTTAGTTCTTCACGAAGGCGACATTATCGCTGTCATTAAGTAATTTTAATTAAAAGGTGGCTAGAATTATGGCAAAAGATATTAAATTTAGCGAAGACGCAAGACGTTCATTATTAAAGGGTGTAGATAAATTAGCTGACACCGTTAAGACTACTCTTGGACCTAAGGGTAGAAATGTTGTTTTGGAAAAGAGCTACGGCAACCCTGATATTACTAATGATGGTGTTACTATTGCTAAGAACATTGAATTAAAGAACAACTTTGAAAATATGGGTGCAAAGCTTGTTGCAGAAGCTGCTCAAAAGACTAATGATATTGCTGGTGACGGTACTACTACTGCAACTGTTTTAACTCAAGCAATTACTCAAGAAGGTATGAAGAACGTTACTGCTGGTGCTAACCCTGTAGGAATTCGTCGCGGTATTGAAACTGCAACTAAGGCAGCCGTTGATGAATTACACAAGATTAGCCACAAGGTAAGTACTAAGGAAGAAATTGCCCAAGTTGCTTCTGTTTCTTCAGCAAGTAAAGAAGTTGGTAAGTTAATTGCTGACGCTATGGAAAAAGTTGGTAACGATGGTGTTATCACTATTGAAGAATCAAAGGGTATTAACACTGAATTATCAGTAGTTGAAGGTATGCAATTTGATCGTGGTTACTTATCACAATACATGGTAACTGATGACAACAAGATGGAAGCTGATCTTGATAATCCTTACATCTTAATTACTGATAAGAAGATTTCTAATATTCAAGATATCTTGCCATTATTACAAGATATTGTTCAACAAGGTAAGTCATTATTGATCATTGCTGATGATGTTGATGGTGAAGCTCTTCCAACTCTTGTATTGAACAAGATTCGTGGTACTTTCAACGTTGTTGCTGTTAAGGCTCCTGGCTTTGGTGACCGTCGTAAGGAAATGCTTCAAGATATCGCTGTTTTAACTGGTGGTACTGTAATTTCTTCAGATCTTGGTCTTGAATTAAAGGACACTAAGATTGATCAATTAGGTACTGCTGGCAAGGTTACTGTAACCAAGGACTCAACTACTATTGTTGAAGGTGGCGGTTCTAAAGAAGCAATTGAAGAAAGAGTTGACCAAATCAAGGCTCAAATCAAGGATACTACTTCAGACTTTGACCGTGAAAAATTACAAGAACGTCTTGCAAAACTTGCTGGTGGTGTAGCTGTAATCAAGGTCGGTGCTGCTACTGAAACTGAATTAAAGGAAAAGAAATACAGAATCGAAGATGCCTTGAACGCAACTCGTGCCGCTGTTGAAGAAGGTTACGTTGCTGGTGGTGGTACTGCTTTAGTTGATGTTAAGAAAGCCATTCAAGATAGCGTAAAGGGCGACAGTGAAGATGCTGAAACTGGTGTAAAGATCGTTATGAGAGCCTTAGGTGCTCCAGTTCGTCAAATTGCTGAAAATGCTGGTAAAGATGGTTCAGTAATCTTAGACCACTTAGAACACGAAAAGCCAGAAGTTGGTTACAACGCAGCTACTGATGAATGGGAAAACATGATCGATGCTGGTATTATTGACCCAACTAAGGTAACTCGTTCAGCCCTTCAAAATGCTGCTTCAATCGCTGCATTGTTATTAACTACTGAAGCAGTTGTTGCTGATGATCCAGATGATTCAAAGAATGATGGACCAGCTGCTCCAGCTAACCCAGGTATGGGCATGATGTAATAAACTCACTCCTATAATAAAAGAGCTTATTAATCTTAAATATATAAAAATGCTGATGATAATTAACTCATCAGCATTTTTTGTTGCTCTTTTAAAGTTAAATTGCATAAAATAAAAGAAAAAAAGAGCAAGAAGGGAAAGATGAAAGATGAGTAATATTCGTAAAGCAAATATAGAAGATATTAATAGAGTAATGGATATCTGGCTTCAGGCTAATTTAGAAGCTCATAATTTTGTTGATCCCAATTATTGGAAAGATAATTTTGCAGTGGTAAAACAGGAGATTCAAAATGCCGATGTTTTTGTTGTTGAAATAAAAAATGAAATTGTAGGTTTTGCTGGCCTAAAAGAAGATTACTTAGCAGGAATCTTTTTTGACCAAAAAGTACGTCATCAAGGACTAGGTACTGAATTATTAAACTATTTAAAAAACCGTTATCCACAATTAATTCTAGATGTGTATCAAAAAAATCGAGCTGCTGTTAATTTTTATCAAAAAAATGGTTTTAAAACTATTCAGGAAAAAGAATATCAAAATCAAAATTTAAATGAATATCAAATGATGTGGAAAAGTGGAGAAAAATAATATTCTTCTAAGATAGTTTCCACAGCTATGAAGTATTTTTAAGTTCTATACGTTATAATATAGAACGTAGGTTTGCAAGAAAGGATTTTGAGTTAAGTATGGCCAAAAAAGACACCACTCCGATGATGAAACAATATTATGAGATCAAGGACCAATATCCTGATGCTTTCTTATTCTATCGGGTGGGAGATTTTTACGAATTATTCGAAGATGATGCAGTTAAAGGGGCTCAACTTTTAGAATTAACCTTGACTCATCGTTCTAATAAAACTGAGAATCCTATTCCAATGGCAGGAGTTCCTCACATGGCTGTGGATTCATATGTGAATACTTTGGTGGAAAAAGGATATAAAGTAGCACTTTGTGAACAACTTGAAGATCCTAAACATGCTAAAGGGATGGTTAAGCGGGGAATCGTTCAGTTAGTTACGCCCGGAACCATGATGGCTGATCGTCCTGATCAAGCTAAAGAAAGCAATTATTTAACTTCAGTTGTTTCTACAAGTAGTGGCTTTGGTTTAGCTTATAGTGACTTATCCACTGGGGAAACTTTTGCGACTCATCTACAGGACTGGGAATCAGTTGCCAATGAATTATTATCGCTTCAAACAAAAGAAGTGGTTTATGATGGTCCTTTAACTTCAACTAATAAGGACTTTTTAGATAAGGCTAATATTACTTTATCTACTCCCGTTCAGCTTGATGAAGAACATGCTGAAATTTCTTATGTAATGCAAAACTTAACTAATATGGTAGAAAAATTAGCCACGAGACAATTAGTAGCCTACCTTTTATCTACCCAAAAACGTAGTTTGGCTCACTTACAAATTGCCCAAAGTTACGAACCAAACCAATACTTGCAAATGTCGCATACTGTTCAAACCAACCTTGAATTAACTCATTCAGCCAAAACTGGTAAAAAAATGGGTTCTTTATTCTGGCTTTTAGATAAAACCAGTACGGCGATGGGGGGACGTTTATTAAAGTCATGGATTGAACGTCCGTTACTTTCACTTAGTGAAATTAAACAGCGCCAAGAAATGGTGCAAGCACTTTTTGACGACTACTTTACGCGTGAAAATGTGATTGACAATCTTAAAGGAGTTTATGACCTCGAAAGATTAACTGGGCGCATTGCCTTTGGTTCAGTTAATGCTCGGGAAATGCTCCAATTATCTAATTCTTTAGGTGCAGTTCCAGTAATTTTAGATACTTTAAAGAATTCTGGTAATCAATATTTAGTAGATTTTGCCAAACAAATTGATCCTTTAACTGGAATTCAAAAATTAATTGAGGAAACGATTGTTGAAGCACCGCCTCTATCCACAACTGAGGGTGGAATTATTCGCAGCGGCGTGTCTGATCAATTAGATCGTTATCGGGATGCTATGACTAATGGTAAAAAGTGGCTTTCAGAAATGGAAACTCATGAAAGAGAAGCTACGGGAATTAATAATTTAAAGGTCGGTTACAATAAAGTTTTTGGTTACTACATTGAAGTAACTAACTCTAATAAGAATAAGGTACCAACTGATCGTTATACTCGTAAGCAAACTTTGACTAATGCTGAACGTTACATTACTCCAGAATTAAAGGAGCATGAAGCATTAATTTTAGAAGCAGAAACTAAGTCTACTGATTTAGAATATGATTTATTTGTTAAATTAAGAGAAAATATTAAGACCTATATTCCTGCTTTACAGACCTTAGGAAAACAATTAGCAAGTCTTGATGTATTAGTTTCATTGGCGACTGTTGCTGAACAAAATAATTATATTCGTCCGGTAATGACCAATGAGACCCATGAAATAAAAATTACCAACGGACGCCACCCAGTTGTGGAAAAGGTATTGACAGCTGGAAGTTATATCCCAAATGATGTAATTATGGATAACAATGTGGATATCTTCCTGATTACTGGACCTAACATGTCAGGTAAGTCTACTTATATGCGACAAATGGCTTTAATTGCTATCATGGCTCAAATTGGTAGTTTTGTGCCAGCAGATAAAGCTGAATTGCCAATTTTTGATCAGATTTTTACTAGAATTGGTGCAGCTGATGATTTAATTTCTGGACAAAGTACTTTTATGGTGGAAATGAGTGAAGCTAACGATGCACTTCAGCATGCTACTGAACGTTCTTTGATTTTATTTGATGAAATTGGACGTGGAACAGCTACTTATGATGGGATGGCTTTAGCTGGGGCCATCGTTAAGTATTTACATGACAAAGTAGGTGCCAAGACTTTATTTGCAACTCACTATCATGAATTAACTGATCTATCAGAAACTTTAGCTCATTTAGAGAATATTCATGTTGGTGCAACTGAGGAAAATGGTAAATTGATTTTCTTACACAAGATTCTTAGCGGACCAGCCGACCAATCGTACGGTATTCATGTTGCGCAGTTAGCGGGTTTACCTAAACGAGTATTGCGTGAGGCTACCAGTATGTTGCATCGCCTAGAAGCTCAAGGAGCACAACCTACTAGTGAACAACTTGATTTATTCACAACCCCTGTTGAAGACCAACCGGTACCTACAAGTCCTACTTTAACCGATGATGAAGAAGATGTACTAGATGAAATTAAGGATATTTATTTGGCTGATAAAACTCCTTTAGAAGTAATGCAATTAGTAGCACAATGGCAAAATGAGTTAAAAGATAAGAAGAAGGACTAATGGCAGTAATTCACGAATTATCACCAGAATTAACTAATCAAATTGCGGCCGGCGAAGTTATTGAACGACCGGCAAGTGTGGTCAAAGAACTATGTGAAAATGCAATTGATGCAGGTAGTACGAGAATTAGGATAAATTTTGTTGAAGCTGGTTTAGCAGAAATTAGTGTGCAAGATAATGGAAGCGGAATTGCCAGTGATCAAATTGATTTAGCTTTTACACGTCATGCTACAAGTAAGATAAGTACACAAAGAGATCTTTTTAATATCTCGACTTTAGGTTTTCGCGGTGAAGCGCTAGCCTCAATTGCGGCAGTAGCTCACGTTGATCTTTTGACTAATGATGGAAGTGCAGTAGGAACTAAAGCGAGTTTTGCTGGTGGGCAAAAAATGCATCAAGAAGATGCCGCTGCTCCTCAAGGTACAAAAATTACAGTTCGCGATTTGTTTTACAATACACCAGCTCGGTTAAAGTATTTAAAATCAGAACGAACAGAAATTTTAAAAATTGTGGATATTGTTGATCGTTTGGCCTTAGGTCATCCTGAAATTGCTTTTACTTTGACAAACAATAATAAGCCACTTTTAAAAACTGTTGGTCGCGATAATTTAAAATTAGATGTGGCTAACATTTATGGTCGTCATTTAGCTGAAAAAATGATTCCGGTTGAGGGAAAAAGTTCAGATTTTAAAATTAGTGGTCTTATTTCTAGCATAGAAGATACCCGTTCTAATCGTAATTTTATTTCGTTATTATTAAATGGCCGTTATGTGCGTAATAATCAATTAACACAGAGTATCATGGCCGGTTATGGTAGTAAATTACGTCCTCGTCGTTACCCAATTGCCGTGATTAATATTGAGCTTGATCCTTTATTGGTCGATGTTAATGTCCATCCTACTAAGCAAGAAGTGCGTTTATCTAAAGATAAAGAGTTGGCGCGTCTGTTAACAGAAACTATTTCTAAGGCTTTAATCACAAATGAACATGAAAGTTCTGGCCTCGATAATCTTTTAGATCAAAGCAAAAAAGAGGATCAAGTTGATCAATTACAATTTGATTTAAATAAAAATGCAGTTAATACAAAACGCCCCGTCTTGTTTGATCATAATGAGTTAAAAGAAGGTCCACATGATGAAGATCTAGAGGTTAATGATTCAGGTTACGTAAACTTAGATATCCCACGTAGCGATGATCAATATATCATTACGGAAACGTGGGCCAAAAATGTTAGCGAACAAACCCAATTAACTCCTTTTGGTAAAGAAAATAAAAAAGATCAGCAAGGGCTTATTTCCCAAGGTGATGAAGTTGTTAATAGTCACTTGGCAGAATTAAGTTTGATTGGACAAATGGAAGGTTATCTCTTAGCACAAAATCAGGGTGATTTATATCTGGTTGATCAATTAGCTGCTCAAAGAAGATTAAAATTTGACCAGATTTATCAAGAGCTTGCCCAAGAGGATACTCCCCAACAAGGGCTTTTAGAGCCAATCTTATTGGATTTTTCTAATGTCGATTATTTAAAAATTAAAGAAAATCTAGAAAAAATTAAACAATTTGGCCTCTATTTAGCAGATTTTGGCCAAAATAGTTTTATTTTAAGGACATATCCTACTTGGTTAAATCGAGACGTGGAACGTGAAGTGCGTAATTTATTAGATATTTTTCTTAATGGCGTTAATTCAGATAATGCTAAACTGAAGAGTAAGATTGCAGCACAAATGGCTAACAAGGCGATCAGAAATCGTAAAAAATTGTCATCGATAGAGGCTCAGAGTCTACTCAAGCACTTGCGCTATAGTTCTGATCCCTATCAAGATAGTAATGGAAAAATTGTAATTGTTCGTTTAAGTGCGAATGATTTAAATAAAATGTTTAAAAAGAATGAGTAATTAAATGTACGAATATTTAAAGGGAATAGTTACCAAGATTGAACCGAGTTATATTGTTTTAGAAGTAAATGGAGTGGGCTACAAGCTTTATTCTCCAACGCCATAT
The DNA here is from genome assembly GCF_003423665.1 of Lactobacillus rodentium. Taxonomy (GTDB): domain Bacteria; phylum Bacillota; class Bacilli; order Lactobacillales; family Lactobacillaceae; genus Lactobacillus; species Lactobacillus rodentium. Next base: position 224,793 of record NZ_BFBY01000001.1, read on the forward strand.
TCTTATACAGAAAATAAAGAAGCTACAGTGTATGTTGAACAAATTGTGCGTGATACTGGAATAACACTTTATGGCTTTTTAAAAGCTGAAGATAAAGAATTATTTTTAAAATTGTTATCTGTTTCTGGTATTGGACCCAAATCTGCATTAGCTATTATGGCCGCAGAAGATTCTGATTCACTTGCAAGTGCTATCCAAGAAGGAGAAGTTAAGTACTTAACTCGTTTTCCTGGTGTAGGGAAAAAGACAGCTTCACAAATCGTTTTGGACTTGAAAGGTAAATTGGGCGATTATGTGAAAAAGACTGCTCAAACTGCAGATTTACCGGCAAGTTTACAAGATGCATTATTGGCTTTGGTTGCTTTGGGTTATACTCAAAAAGAAGTTGATCGTATAACTCCTAAATTGGCTCAATTACCTGAAAATACGGCGGATGGCTATATTAAAGAAGCGTTAGGGCTTTTATTAAAGAAATAATTAATTAAAAATTTAGTTAAGGAAGTGAAACAAAGTGTCTGATGAAGAAAGACTAATGGATGGACAAAGTAATGACGATGAAGAAAATACAGAATTATCTTTGCGTCCTCAATTCTTAAATCAGTATATTGGGCAAGACAAGGTTAAGTCGGAAATGAAGGTTTATATTCAGGCTGCCAAGCAAAGAGATGAAGCTTTAGACCATGTTTTACTTTATGGACCACCTGGGCTAGGTAAGACTACTCTAGCCTTTGTAATTACTAATGAAATGCAAGTACATTTAAAAAGTACTTCAGGACCAGCAATTGAAAAGGCTGGCGATTTAGTAGCTCTTTTATCAGAGCTTGATCCAGGGGATGTTTTATTTATCGATGAAATTCATCGTTTGGCTAAGCCAGTTGAAGAAGTACTTTATTCGGCTATGGAAGATTATTATATTGATATTGTAGTCGGCGAAGGACAAACGACACATGCTGTTCATGTTCCTCTTCCTCCTTTTACTTTAATTGGTGCGACAACGCGAGCTGGACAATTATCAGCGCCCTTGCGTGATCGTTTCGGGATAGTAGAACATATGCAATATTATGAAATTGCTGACCTAGAAAAAATAATATTGCGTTCAAGTGAAGTGTTTAATACACAAATAAATGAAGATGCAGCTTTAGAACTTGCTAGAAGATCACGTGGTACGCCAAGAATTGCTAATAGACTATTAAAACGTGTGCGTGACTTTGCTGAAGTTAAAGGTGAAAATTCAATTTCTTTGACAACCACACAGCATGCCTTAACCCAATTAGAAGTTGATAATGAAGGTCTAGATCAAACTGATCGAAAATTATTAGCAACGATGATTGAATCATATTCTGGCGGTCCTGTTGGAATTAAAACTTTAGCAGCAAATATTGGAGAAGATACAGATACGATTGAATCTGTCTATGAACCATATTTATTGCAAAAAGGTTTTATTATTAGAACGCCACGCGGAAGAGTGGCTACAGATAAGGCTTATTTACAATTGGGCTTACCACCTAAAAATAGTAACTGAAACTGAATATAAATTAAGGTATAATTAACAATTAAGATATAAATTAATTATGAGGTGACAATTTTGAATTTATTTTATTTAGCAAATACAAGTAAAGCCAATGGTGGCAATGGTTGGTCAATGTGGCTTATGATCATTGTCTTATTAGTCTTCATGTACTTTTTTGTAATGCGTCCTCAAAAGAAGATGCAACAAAAACAACAACAAAGAGAAGCAGGCCTTAAAAAAGGCGATCGCGTAATGATGTCAAGTGGTCTTTATGGTAAGGTTGACAAAGTTAACAGAGAAGACCAAACAGTTGTGATTGATGCAGATGGTTTATTTTTAACCTACAATATTCGCGCTATCGCAAAGGTAATCAAAGATGAAAACCCAGTAACAAAGACTGAATTAAAAGAAAACGAAACTAAAGAAGAAAATAATACTGAGGAATCATCTTCATCCGATTCTGATAAAAAAGATGAATAATTTTTACAAAAGCGCAACAAGCGCTTTTTATTTTTACGATAAGGTTGATATATTATAAAATAAATGTGTAGTAGGTAGCTAAAGGGGGATAATAAAATGGATAATATACCTGTAATTATGATTATTTTTGGCGGGTCAGGTGATTTAGCACACCGTAAATTATATCCAGCTTTATTTAATTTATACGAAAAAGGTTTAATTAAGAAAAACTTTGCTGTAATTGGTACTGCACGTCGTCCTTGGAGTCATGAATATTTAAGAGGTCAGGTTCAAGAAGCAATTAGTGAATCCATTGATAATTATGATAAAAAAGATGCTGAAGAATTTGCTTCACATTTTTATTATCAATCTCATGATGTTACTGATGTTGATCACTATATAGCTTTAAAACACTTGGCTGAAGACTTAGATAAAAAGTATGATGCACAAGGTAATAGAATATTTTACATGGCAATGGCACCAAGATTTTTCGGCACGATTGCTTCTCACATCAATGACCAACATTTAGTAGGACCTGGATTTAATCGTTTAGTTGTTGAAAAGCCATTTGGTCATGATTTAGCTTCAGCAGAAGAATTAAATAAGACCATTCAAGAAAGTTTTAAAGAAGAAAACGTTTATCGTATTGACCATTATCTTGGTAAGGAAATGGTCTTGAATATTACACCATTTAGAGCAGCTAATCCATTAGTAAGAAGTGTCTGGAATAAAGATTTAATTGAAAATATTCAGATTACTGTTGGGGAAAGTTTGGGAGTAGGTACTCGAGGTGGATATTATGATACTTCTGGTGCTTTAAGAGATATGGTACAGAATCATATTTTTCAAATTATTACACTTTTGGCAATGCCAGAACCAGAAAAATTAAATTCAAAAGAAATTCACCAAGCAAAGCAAGAATTACTTGCTAGTTTACACATCCCTACACTTGAAGATGTGGAAAAATATTTTGTTCGTGGGCAATATGCGGCAGCAAATGATAAACCAGCATATTTACAAGAAGATCAAGTTGCTCCTGATTCAATGACAGAAACTTATGCTGCAGGTCGAGTTGTATTTGGCAAAGGGCCAATTGCTAATGTTCCTATTTACTACCGAACTGGTAAGGAAATGAAGGAAAAGAAAACTCGCATTGATATTGTTTTAAAAACACAAGATAATCCATATGGTGAAGTTAAACCGAATGTTTTAACAATAATTGTTGATCCTGAAAAAGAAATTCATTTTACAATTAATGGTAAAGAAGTGTCTGGCAACAGTTTACGTTTAGAAGAATTAGATTTTGGTTATTCTAAGAAAGAACTTTCAGAAATTCCAGATGGTTATGAGCGATTAATTCATGACATTTTGATTGGTGATAACACCAACTTTACTCACTGGGCTGAATTAAAACAATATTGGAAGTACATTGATGCAGTTGAGCAGGCTTGGGAAACAATGAATCAAGCAGGTAAAAAGCCAGAAACTTATCAACCAATGAGTTTTGGACCTGAAAAAGCAAATGACATATTTGCAAATAAAAAAGATTATTGGATTTACCAGTAATGGAAAATCTTTTACCACAAAATAATACCAAAAGAAAAGTCATCCATTTAGATATGGATGCTTTTTATGCTTCGGTAGAAATTCGGGATAACCCTGAGCTTGCAAATAAGGCCTTAATTATTGGACAAGATCCGCGACAATCCAATGGACATGGAGTGGTGGCAACTGCCAATTATTTGGCTCGTCAATATGGCGTCCATTCGGCCATGTCAACGATGAAGGCTTTAAAATTAATTCCTGAAAGTAAGATTGTGTTTGTAAATCCTAATTTTGAAAAATATCGTAGAGTTTCCGCTCAAATTCATGAATTTATGCATGAATTGACTGATCAGGTCGAATCAGTAGCGCTTGATGAGGCCTATTTAGATGTAACTCATAATAAATTAGGTTCTTATTCCGCGATTGAATTGGCTGCACAGTTGCAAGAAAAAATTTTTAAAGAAACTAAACTAACCTCTTCTTTTGGGGTTAGCTATAATAAATTTTTAGCTAAAATGGGTTCAGAATATGCTAAACCTTTTGGCCGAACCTTAATTTTGCCCCAAGAAGCAATGGATTTTTTAGCACAACAACCTATATCGGCCTTTCCAGGAATTGGTAAAAAAACACAAGAACAGTTTCATGAAATGAACATTTTTACTGGTGCAGATTTACAAAAACTAGATGTAAGATTTTTATTAGAACGATTTAAGAAAATGGGTTATTTTATCGCCCAACATGCACATGGTATTGATTTGCGCCCAGTTATTAGTGAACGACAGCGTAAGTCTAGTGGCATAGAACGAACCTTTGAGCCAAATATATTTGTCGAAAATACCGCCTTAACTAATTTAAGAAAATATAGCAATCAACTTAGTGAAAAACTTAAACGTAAAAGTTTTACTGCTCAAACTTTAGTAATCAAAGTTAGAAATAATAATTTTGAAACGATTACTAAACGGCAAAAACTGCCACATGCTACTAATAATGGAATTGAAATTTATCAAGCCGCTAAAGAATTATTTGCACAAGTTAATGGGTTTCTAAATCAAGGAATTCGGTTATTAGGACTATCAGTAACAGATTTACAGGCAAGTAATTATGAGGAAATTAGCCTTGATCTTTTTACAACTGAGTAAGGATTCTATAAAATAAAAGTTAAAGAATTAATTTGAAGAGGTTAAAGGAGTTTATTGCATGGCAACTTTTGATGAAATCTATGAAAAAATAAAAAAATATCCAACCATTATTTTGCATCGTCACACTAGTCCGGATCCTGATGCATTGGGATCACAGGCAGGGTTAGGCCGTGCTTTAAAAGCAACATTTCCTGAAAAGAAAATTTTATTTGCTGGGGAAAATGATGAAGGAGATCTTGCCTGGATCAATACTATGGATGATGTAACTGAAGATGACTACCAAGGAGCTTTGGTTATTACTACTGATACCGCTAATACCCCTCGGATCTCTAATAAAAATTATGATAAGGGTGATTTCCTAATTAAAATTGATCACCACCCAGATGTAGATCCTTATGCTGATATGAGCTATGTTGATCCTGATTCTCCAGCTGCTTCTCAAATTATTGCAGATTTTTTGAATGCTGAGGGAATTGAAATAACTCCTGATATTGCCTATCCACTTTATGCGGGTATTGTCGGTGATACGGGGCGTTTTATGTATCCTGAAACTTCGGCTAAAACTTTTGAAATAGTGGCTCAATTGGCCAAGACCGGAATCAATATTAATGAAATTGCTCGTAATATTAGTGATGTAACTTTTGAACAGGCAAAATTACAAGCTAAGGCAATGGATGAAATGGTAGTTGACCCATCTGGTGCAGCCTATGCAGTATTAACTCAGCAAGATTTGAAAGACTTAGGTGTAACTGGAGATCAAGCTTCAGTAACGGTTTCTACTCCTGGTAGAATTAAAGATGTAATTGCCTGGAATGTTTTTGTAGAAAAGCCAGATGGAACCTACCGCGTTCACTATCGTTCAAAGGGACCTGTAATTAATGAATTAGCTGCAAAACATGATGGTGGAGGTCATGCCTTAGCTAGTGGAGCTAATGCCAAGGATATGGATGAAGTAAAACAAGTTTTTGCAGAACTTGTAGAAGTTACTAGAAAGTATCAAAAAGAAAATGGCACAAACAAATAATATTTTTAACAATGAAAAATTAAGACCTGAGCTAAAAACCGCCTTAGAAAAAATTGATTTTAAACAACCAACTGAAGTGCAAGAAAAAGTAATTCCCGAGATGTTGATTGGAAATAAAGTTGTAGTGCAAGCAGCAACTGGATCAGGTAAAACGCATGCATATTTATTGCCAATATTTAATCAAATTGATGAATCTGCTCCGGTTACGCAAGCAGTAATTACGGCGCCAAGTCGTGAACTTGCTAATCAACTTTATAAAGTAGCTCGTCAATTAAAAGACGCTTCTGGCTTAAATATTTCAATAGAATATCTTGGGGGTGGTAATGACCGTAATCGTCAAATAGAAAAAGCCTCAAATAAAGCACCACAATTAGTAATTGCGACTCCAGGAAGATTACATGATTTTGTTTCAAAAAAGATTATTAATCTTGAAAATGTCAAAGTCTTTGTCATCGACGAGGCAGACATGACTTTAGATATGGGATTTTTGGGACAAATGGATGAGGTAATGTCAAAACTCCCCAAAAATACACTATTAAGTGCTTTTTCTGCTACGATTCCGGTTAAATTAGAAAACTTTTTACGTAAGTATATGGCTAAACCAGAATTTATTGTGATTGATAATCCAACTGTTATCGCGCCAACAATTCAAAATGATTTAATTGATGTTGGATCAGGTGATAAAAAAGAACTTCTTTACAAGCTTTTAACTATGGGTCAACCATATTTGGCTGTTACTTTTGCTAATACTAAAAAGACGGTTGATGAATTAGCAGATTATTTAGAAAATCAGGGTCTTAAAGTAGCAAAAATTCATGGTGGCATTACTGAACGTGAGAGAAAGAGAACCATTCGCCAAGTACGCGAAGGACAATATCAGTATGTTGTAGCAAGTGATTTGGCAGCACGTGGAATTGATATTCCCGGGGTGAGTTTAGTAGTTAACTATGAAATTCCTAAAGATCTCGAATTTGTGATTCACCGTATTGGACGTACTGGTAGAAATAATTTGCCAGGTCATGCGATTACACTGATTTATGATGATGAAATGGCTGATATTGAAGATCTTGAAAAATTAGGTATTCATTTTGACTTTAAAGAATTAAAAAATGGCGAGTTAGTTGAACGTACTCACTATCATCGTCGTGATAATCGACGTGTACGTACCCAAAAACTAGATAATAACATTCGTGGAATGGTTAAAAAGGCTAAAGTTAAACGTAAACCTGGGTATAAGAAGAAGATTCAAAAAGCTATTCAAGAAGATCGGCGTCAAAAGCGTAAATTAGAAGAGCGTCATGAAATGCGAAAGGCCAAACGTAGACGTAAACGTGAACGTGAGCAGGCGCGTGAAAATAATTAATTTGGTCAGACTTTTTATTTTGTAGTAAAATAGAAAAAGCTTAGGATATATCCCAAAGTTTAGCTTTTCAAAGAGAGAGTTTGATGGTGAGAAAACTTAAAGCAAACTTATGGGATGCTCCCTATCCTTTAATAATGAAATAATCGAGAGGTAACAAACACTGTTGCAATCAAGGTGGTACCGCGCATTAAGCGTCCTTGGCATGCAAGCAGTGTTTTTTATTATTTAGGAGAATGATTTATGAAAGAATTAACTAGTTCTCAAGTTCGTCAAATGTTCTTAGATTTCTTTAAAGAACACGGACATACAATTATGCCTAGTGCATCATTAATTCCACAAGACGATCCAACTTTATTGTGGATTAATTCAGGTGTTGCAACCATGAAGAAGTATTTTGACGGTTCAGTTGTTCCTAAGAACCACAGATTAACTTCATCACAAAAATCAATTAGAACTAATGATATTGAAAATGTTGGTAAAACTGCTCGTCACCAAACCTTCTTTGAAATGCTAGGTAACTTCTCAGTTGGTGATTACTTTAAAAAAGAAGTAATTCCATGGGCATGGGAATTTTTAACTAGTCCAAAATGGTTAGGCTTAGATCCTAATAAACTTTATGTAACAGTTTATCCAAAGGATACCGAAGCTTACCATATGTGGCATGATGTAGTTGGTTTACCAGATGATCATATTGTTAAATTAGAAGAAAACTTCTGGGATATTGGTGAAGGACCTTGTGGTCCTGACTCAGAAATTTTCTATGATCGTGGCCAAGAAAACAACGATGTTGCCGAAGATGATCCAGAAAACTTCCCTGGTGGTGAAAATGCTCGTTATCTTGAAATTTGGAATATCGTATTCTCTCAATACAATCACTTACCAAATGGAAAATATGTTGATCAACCACATAAAAATATTGATACCGGTATGGGATTAGAACGTGTTGTATCAATTATTCAAGATGCACCAACTAACTTTGAGACTGACTTATTCATGCCAATTATTCGTGAAACCGAGAAGTTAAGCGATGGTAAGAAATATGGTGCAAATAAGGAAGACGATATTTCATTTAAGATAATTGCTGATCACGTACGTACAGTTTCATTTGCGATTGGTGATGGTGCATTACCATCTAACTCAGGACGTGGCTATGTTTTACGTCGTTTAATTAGACGTGCTGATTTAAATGGTCAACGCTTAGGTATTAAGGGTGCATTTTTGTACAAGCTTGTCCCAGTAGTGGGCGAAATTATGAAGAGCCACTATCCAGAAGTAGTAGAACAACAAGACTTTATTCAAAAAGTAATTAAGAATGAAGAAGAAAGATTCCAAGAAACACTTTCATCTGGTCTTAACTTACTTGATAATTTAATTGCTCAAGCAAAAGAAAATGATGACAAGACTATTTCCGGTAAAGATGCTTTTAAGTTATTTGATACTTATGGCTTCCCATATGAATTAACTGTTGAAGCTGCTGAAGATGCTGGCTTAAAGGTAGATAAAGCTGGCTTTGATGCTGAAATGAAGGCGCAAAAAGAACGTGCACGTAATGCTCGTGGTAATTTACAATCAATGGGTTCACAAGATGTCACTTTGATGAACATCAAAGATAAGAGTGAATTTGAATACGGTACCCTTGAAGAAGACCACGCCAAGTTAATCGATATTGTCGTTGATGATAAGTTGGTAGATAGTGCCGATAGTGAAACAGCAACCTTAATTTTTGATAAAACCCCATTTTATGCTGAACGTGGTGGTCAAGTTGCCGATCATGGTGATATTTATAACCAGGCTGGTGAATTGGTCGCAAAAGTAACTGATGTTCAACATGCACCTAATGATCAAAACTTACACTTTGTGGATGTAATTTTGCCACTTAAGAAGGGTGAAGAATACGTTCTTAAAGTAGATCAAAAGCGTCGTCGTGGTCTTAAACATAACCACACTGCTACTCACTTACTTCACGCAGCACTTCGTCAAGTTTTGGGTGAACATACTCACCAAGCTGGTTCATTAGTAGAACCTGATTACTTAAGATTTGACTTTTCAAGTTTAGAACCAATGACTAAACGTGAAATTGATAACGTTGAACGCTTAGTAAACGAAAAGATTTGGGAAGAAATTCCAGTAGAAACAACTGTTACTGATCCAGAAACTGGTAAAAAGATGGGTGCACTAGCATTATTTGGTGAAAAGTATGGCGATACTGTACGTGTAGTTAAGATCGATGACTTTTCAACTGAATTTTGTGGTGGTACTCACAGTGAAAATACTGCTCAAATTGGTATGTTTAAGATTGTTTCTGAATCTGCTGTTGGTGCTGGTACCCGTAGAATTATTGCTGTAACTGGTCCAGAAGCTTACCAATATATGACTGATCATGATGAAATCTTGAAAGAGATTCAAAATGATGTTAAGGCAACTAAGGTTGAAGATGTTAAAACTAAGATTGACTCAATTGAAGATGATTTGCGTGCAAGTCAAAAAGAAGTTGAACAATTAAAAGCCAAAATTAATCAAGCCAAGGCTGGCGATTTGTTTAGTGATGTAAAGCAAGTTAAAGATCTTACTGTAATTGCTCAAGTGGCTGATGTTGAAGGAATGAACGATTTGCGTGATTTGGCTGACAATTGGAAAAATTCAGACAAATCAGATATCTTAGTTTTAGCTGCCGAAGTAAATGGTAAGGCTAACATGGTAATCAGTTTAGACGATGAGGCTATAAAGGCTGGTCTTAAAGCAGGAGACTTAATTAAGCAAGCAGCTCCATTATTTGGTGGTGGCGGTGGTGGTCGTCCTAATATGGCCCAAGCAGGTGGTAAAAATCCAGCTGGTTTGAACGATGCCATTGCTCAAGTATTAAAAGATATTGAAGAAAAACAAAATTAATTGAGTTACGTTTTAATATCAAGTAAAATTAATGTTGACTAGATAGATGGGAGGAGTTTTATGAGTTCGCTAGATAAAACAATGCATTTTGATTTTAATCAAAATAAAGGTAAAAATGTATATGACACTTTACAAGATGTCTATGCGGCTTTGGAAGAAAAGGGCTATAGCCCAATTAATCAAATTGTAGGTTATTTACTTTCAGGCGATCCCGCTTATATTCCTCGTCACAATGATGCACGTAATTTAATCTTGAAACACGAACGTGATGAGATTATTGAGGAATTGGTTAAAAGTTATTTAGGTAAAGATAAATAATGCGCCTTCTGGGATTAGATGTAGGAAGTAAAACTGTAGGAGTAGCAGTCAGTGACCCTTTAGGAATTACAGCCCAAGAAGTTGAGACTATCCCGATTGATGAAACTAAGCAGAATTATGGAATGAAACGAATTAGAAAATTAGTTCGTAAATTTGAAATTGAGGGTTTTGTCTTAGGTTTACCTAGAAAAATGGATGGTAGCAGCGGTGAATCAGTTCAAAGAAGTAAAAATTATGGTAAAAGACTATCAGAAAAATTTTCTTTACCTGTTTACTATGAGGATGAAAGATTAACCACTAAAGTTGCTGATCGGGTACTGATACAAGAAGCTGGTATCCACGATCGAAATGAACGAAAAAAAGTAATCGATCAAATGGCAGCCGTGCTTATTTTACAAAACTATTTGGAAAGAACCAGAAAGGATAAAAAATGAGTGAAAAAATAAATAATCAAGATGCTGAACGTCAAATAACCCTTGTTGATGAACAAGGAAATGAAGAATTATTTGAAGTATTATTTACTTTTACTTCAGAAGACTATCATAAATCATATGTTTTACTTTACCCAGCTGCAGTTGGAGAAGATGATGATGTAGAAGTACAAGCATTTTCATATAATGCAGATAGTGAAGGTGATGTAACAAGTTCTGATCTTCATGAAATTACTAATGATGATGAATGGGATATGGTACAAGGAGTATTAAATACCTTTTTGTCTGATGATCGTTTAAGTGGAGAATAAAGTGCTAGAGAAGGCTAGCTAGGCTAGTCTTTTTTGGTAAAAGGAATAAATATGTTTTCATTTTTTATTTTATTAATCTATATATACTGTCTTTACGTTGGTTATCGTCGTGGATTAGTATATGAGGGAGTTAGCGCCTTAGGCTATTTTATTAGTTTGGTGCTTGCCATATTCTTATATAAACCCTTTAGCTCATTTTTAACCTTATGGATTCCATATCCTTCGGCAAATGATCGCAGTAAATTTGCATTTTTTGATCAAACCACCGGGTTAACTTTAGATAAATCATTTTATGCCGCTATAGCTTTTGTGATTATATTGCTCTTTTTCTATTGTATCTGGCGTATTATTATGCATGGTTTTACCCAACTAAAGTATGTAGAAATAAATAAAGAAATTAATATTTGGGGTAGCATTTTAATTGCTTTAATTGTGACTCAAATTGGACTTTATTTATTCTTATTTATCTTGGCTACAATTGCTTCACCTGGATTACAAAGTGCTTTAAGCAAATCTATTTTGGCTAATAGTATTTTACGGTATACGCCAGTCTTATCGAATTTCTTTATTAATTTATTTATTAATGCAGTTTAAAATAGGGGTCCCTTTGAGGGACCTCTTTTGATAGGTAATTTTAAAATGAATCCAAAAATAATTGAAAAATTAGAATATAAAAGAATTACAAATGAATTAAGTAATTTTGCAATAACTGAACCAGCAAAAAAGGCGGCTCGTCAATTGTTGCCTAGTTCAGATTATGATGAAGTTAAACGAATGATTGCGCAAACGCAAACTTTAAGTAATATTTTGCGTATTAAAGGTCCACTACCAATTACAGATTTTAATGATGTTCAAACAAGTTTGAAACGTTTGAAAATAAAAGCTGACTTAAATAGTACAGAATTAGGAAATATCTTTTTAGTACTAGATTTAACGCAAGATGTAAATAATTTTATTGCTGATTTTGAAGATCGGGAAATTGATAGTAGTGCCATTAGCGAATACTTAAATAAGTTAATTGTACCTACAGAGCTATATCAACGGTTGACCAGAGCTATTAGTAGTGATGGTGAAATTTTAGATTCTGCTTCCCCGGAACTTAGTCGGATTAGAAAAGCAATTAAGGCCAACGAAGCTGAAATAAAAAATAAGATGAATAGTTTTATCAAAGGTAAAAATTCCCAATATTTATCAGAACAAATTATAACTATTCGTGATGGTCGCTATGTTGTACCAGTTAAACAAGCTTATAAAAATAAGTTTGGGGGAGTAATCCATGATCAAAGTGCCAGTGGCCAGACAATTTTTGTTGAACCGGAAACAGTTTTAACAATTAATAATCGCCAACAAAATTTGCAAGCTGAAGAACGTCAAGAAGTGCATCGAATTTTAAAAGAACTTTCAGATTTTTCAGCTAATTATATCGAAGAGATTGAGGGAGATGCTGTCGCTTTAACGCAATTAGACTTCTTAAGTGCTAAGAGCAAATTAGCTAAAGAGATGAAAGCAACTGAGCCACTTTTAACTCAAAACCAAGTTTTAAATTTACGTCAGGCACGTCATCCTTTAATTGATCCTCAAAAAGTTGTTGCTAATGATATGCAACTGGGAGAAGAATTTGATACCATGCTCATTACTGGACCCAATACTGGTGGTAAAACTATCACTTTGAAAACAATGGGATTACTCCAGTTGATGGCTCAATCAGGACTTTTTATTACTGCAGCAGAGGGAAGCAAAGTAGGAGTTTTTAACGAAATTTATGCTGATATTGGTGATGAACAATCTATTGAACAGTCACTCAGTACTTTCTCATCTCATATGGATCAAATTATTAAAATTATGAAGGAAGTTAATAATGAAGATCTAGTTTTAATTGACGAATTGGGAGCTGGAACGGATCCAGAAGAAGGTGCAAGTTTGGCAATTGCTATTTTAGATGATTTACAGGCCAAAGGCTGTAAAATTGCCGTAACTACCCACTATCCTGAATTAAAACTATATGGATATAATCGTCTTCGAACCGTTAATGCGTCAATGGAATTTGATTTAGAGTCATTGTCTCCAACCTATAAACTAAGAATTGGGGTACCAGGTCAAAGTAATGCATTTGCGATTGCTAGGCAACTTGGAATGGATGCCCAAGTAGTAGAAAATGCCCAAAACTTAGTTAAAGATGAAAACAGTGATATTAATCATATGATTGATCGTTTAACAGATCAAACTAAACAAGCAGAAGATTTACGAGAACGTTTGGCCACTGATGTTGCTCAAAGTGAAAATCTCCAAAAACAACTTCAAGACGGTCTAGATTGGTATCAACAACAGGTTGAACGTCAGCTTGAAAGAGCTCAAGAAAAAGCCAATGAAATAGTGGCTAAAAAGAGACAACAGGCTGATAAAATTATTGCTAACTTAGAACAGCAACAAAAATCAGGGGCTTTAGTTAGAACTAATAAAGTAATTGAAGCCAAAGGAGCTTTAAATAGTTTGGAACGTGAAAGCTCTAATTTGGCAAAAAATAAGGTGTTACAACGAGAAAAACGTCGTCACCATGTAAATGTTGGCGATACAGTTAAAGTTCTTTCTTACGGTCAAATGGGCCAAATTACTAAAAAATTAAGTGATCATGAATATGAAGTTCAAATTGGAATCTTAAAACTTAAAGTTAGTGATCGTGATATTGAAAAAACAGGTACCACTAAGAAAAAGAAGCCTGAGGTTGCAGTTAGATCAAGTAGGGGATTAAGGGCAAATAATGCTAGTTCTGAATTAGATTTGCGCGGTCAACGTTATGAAGAAGCAATGACGAACCTTGATCGTTATATTGATTCTGCTCTTTTAGGTGGTTTAAATACGGTAACAATTATTCACGGTATTGGTACTGGCGCAATTAGAAATGGAGTACAGCAGTATCTTAAACGTAATAAACATGTTAAATCATTTAATTATGCCAATGCTAACGAAGGTGGAACTGGGGCAACTATCGTTCAATTTAAATAAAACTTTTTACTTGCAAAAAGTAAGTAAAGGGATAAAATATAAGTATAATATTTTAGAAGTTTAAAAGAAGAGAGGTATTGTCTTATGGTTGAAGAAATTAATGACAAATCTTTTGAAAATGAAACTAGTGAAGGCGTTGTCTTAACAGATTTTTGGGCAACTTGGTGTGGACCATGTAAGATGCAATCTCCTGTAATTGACCAATTATCTCAAGAAATGGATGATGTAAAGTTCACCTCAGTTGATGTTGATCAAAATCAAGACCTTGCTAAGGATCTTGGAATTATGGCTATCCCAACTTTAATTATTAAAAAGGATGGTAAGATTGTTGACCGCCTAACTGGTTACACTCCAAAAGAAAAATTGGAAGAAATCTTAGATCAATATACTGATTAATATAAAAAGCACTGGTGATTTTACCAGTGCTTTTTTAATCGGTTTGAACAGTAATTTCAACTGTTTGTTTTTTTTCATTAACGCTTGCTGCTGCTTCGGTTGGATTACCATTTTGTCTTTCAATACATTCAGCAATGATTCCGCATTCAAGTGAAAACTCATCACTGCCACTTGCAATTCGATCTTGAACTACTTGTCCTGAAAGCTCAAATGCAGCAGAGCGTTTACGTTCTTTAAGAATTTCTAATTTACCGAATTCAGCCATATCGAAAAATTCTGGAAGCTCAGCTACGTTAGAAAGATCGTATTTACGACTAACGTGTTTACCAGCCCAATAAAGAATTTGCTCAGTATCTTGACCAAGAATTTGCGGTAAAATAGTATCTCGATAAAGTGAATTTAAAAAATATAAATGTTCTTGATTATCAGCCATAATTTCATTTCCTTTTTGTCTTCTTTAGTATTTTAACCTAAAATAAGTAAAGTAGAAAATATTTTTCTCTTCAATATATAGTGAAGGAGTTAACTAATGGATAATCGTCCAATTGGAGTATTAGATTCAGGTTTAGGTGGATTAACCGTTTTAAAAAAGGTGATCGAAAAATTACCTAATGAATCCACTATTTTTATCGGTGATCAGGCTCATATGCCTTATGGTGACCGGAGTGAAGAAGAAATAATTAAGTTAACAAGAGCTAGTGTTAATTTTTTACTTAAGCAAGATGTAAAATTAATCATTTTTGGCTGTAATACTGCTACTGCAGTTGCAATGCCAAAAATTCAAAAAGAGGTACCAGTTCAGTTAATTGGAGTAATTCAATCAGGAGCCCTTGCAGCATCTCAAAAAACTCGCAATAAAAAAGTTGCAGTTTTAGGAACAACTGTTACTCAAGAAAGTCATGCTTACCAAAAAGAAATTCAGGCTCGCGACGCAGCGATTCAGGTAAAAGAATATGCCGAACCGCTTTGGGCCCCGTTAGTTGAATCGAATCCAGAGGAAGAAAAAAAGCTAGAAGTAGTTAAAGAAGGGCTGGCTGAAATAAAAGATCAAGATTTTGATACTTTAATTTTAGGCTGTACGCATTATCCACTTTTAACAAAGGAAATTAGAGCTAATTTGGCACCATCTAAGCAGATTTTAGATCCTGCCGATCAAGTCGCCACTTATACTTATAATGTTCTCAAACGCGAT
This sequence comes from Lactobacillus rodentium, assembly GCF_003423665.1. GTDB lineage: Bacteria > Bacillota > Bacilli > Lactobacillales > Lactobacillaceae > Lactobacillus > Lactobacillus rodentium. The sequence goes on from NZ_BFBY01000001.1 coordinate 240,373, forward strand.
CATATGCTTGCTCAAGGACCTGCAAAGCATGAATATTTTACAACAGCTACTAATACAGCAAAATTTAATCAAATTGCCAGGAACTGGATGGAAGATGCGACGATTGAGTCTAAACATGTAAATGATTAAGGAAGAACAAAATGAAATACGATACATTATTATTTGCAACCAGTAATCAAAATAAGGCCAAAGAAGTAGCTGAAGCCTTAAAAAAGGCCAATTTTCCGTTAAAAGTAATTACTAATCAAGACTTAACTGATCCACCCAAAGTCATTGAGAGTGGAACAACGTTTTTAGCTAATGCTAAATTAAAAGCGCATGCTCTAGCAGACTTTAGTCACTTACCAACCTTGGCAGATGATTCTGGCCTTAAAGTAGATAAATTAAATGGTGCACCTGGAGTACATTCTGCACGGTATGCAGGTGAGGACCATAATGATGCTTTGAATAATGCCAAATTATTGGCTGAATTGGGAGGAGTACCAGAGAAAGAAAGGACCGCAACCTTTCATACTACTATGGTAGTTTCTTGGCCTAATCATTTTGAAGATGATTTGGTTACCGAGGGTGAAATTAAGGGACGTATTTTAACGTATCCTCAAGGAGAAGGTACGTTTGGATATGATCCGTTATTTTTTGTACCTGATAAAGGGAAGACATTTGCAGAAATGACTACGACTGAGAAAAATAGTATTTCTCATCGTGGCCAAGCTTTAAATAATTTATTAGCTGCCTTACCTTCCTGGTGGAAAAAAATGGAAGATTTAGTAGAGTAAAAAAAGAGGAAGAATTTAATTCTTCCTCTTTTTTGATCATTATTCTAACTGAAGTTAATCCCATTATCCTTCATAGCCTTAATGTATTCACTAAGATAGGAATTTTTAACTTTAGCTTCCCAACCAGATACAACTTGGAAATGAATATTATAGGTTAAAGTATTTCCATTTTGTCCTGTAAGCCCCACAATAGTTGGCCCTCTCTTAATTTTACGTTTAAAAGAGCCCTTTAGTTTTTCATTAGCAGATTCAATTGCTAGATTGAGCTTATGGAGGTCAGTTGTAGTACTTACTTGTAAGTTAATATCTACTCCAATTCCACCACGAGTTACATTCTCAACTACCGTAATATTACGATTTGGGATATATGTAATCGTGCCATCATAGTTTTTCAAACGGGTAGTGCGTAGACCAAGAGCCTGAACTGTACCGGTGTAATTACCAATTTTTACGATATCACCAACATCAAATTGACCTTCACTTAATATTACCAGCCCATTGACCATGTCACTAACAAAGCCTTGGGCTCCCATCCCTAAAGCAAGAGAAACAATTCCGGCACTGGCAACTAAGGTGCCCACAGGTAGCCCTAAAATTGAAAGGATACTATATAAATAAAATAGTAAAAGCGTATATTGAAAGACATTAATTGAAAGTTCAGATAAAGTTCTTTTACGTCCAGTAATTTTTGTTTGTAGTTTAGAATTATTAATTACATAGCGGTTGATCAAGGTTTTCCCAATTCGCCAAATTAGTAAAAAGATAATAGTGGTAATGGCCAATTGGACAATTTTACCTAATAAGTTATGTGAAATTGTATTCCAATCAATTGGTTCGATATTTTTAGTAACTGTTTTACTTTTTGCTAAAAATGAAGAAAAGTTCATATACTGCTCCTTAGGGTATAATAACTGTAGTATAACAAATTATCAGAGGCTATTCATTGCTTGCTTAAATAAATAATGCTAGACTTTTAATGAATAGGAAATTATAAAGTGGAGGAAATTTATGACTATTTCATTTGGCGCTTTAGCTGGTTTAATTGCTGCTATTGCTTTTCTTATTTTGGTTTTATTTACACTTCCAATTTTGGTTAAGTCAGTTAAAACAATTAATAAGGTAAATATCACTTTAGATAGTACAAATAAAACTATTAATGATCTCAATGATCAAGTTTCAGTTTTGATGAAACAAACAGAGGATTTACTTGATAAAAGTAATGATTTGCTAGCAGATGTTAATCAAAAAGTTGAAGATCTTGATCCTGTAGTTCAAGCTGCTGCAGATGTAGGTCGTAGCGTTTCCGGAATCAATGAATCTTCAAAGAATTTGATTGATCGGATGGCCAAAAATCATGCTCGTAAAAGAAGTCTGGGTATTTTGGGCTCATTAACTAGTCGTATTTTTGCTAGACGTAAACGTCAAAATGGTGAAGATTAGTAATTTAAAGGAGATCTTACATTATGAAAAAAGTATTTAGTTTTGCATTAGGTAGTATTGTTGGTCTTGGTGCTGGTTTAATTGCAGCATCAATGTTGCTTCCAGATGATACTGAAGATGAATTAAAAAAGAAAATTTCAGAAAACGATAAGATTCAAAATTTAAAAGAAAAATATAATAAAGGAACTGAAGTACTTAGAACACAATTAAAGTCATTCCCTAAGAGTGTAGACGATGATTCAGAATTAAAAGATTTTGATGATATTGTAATTGATGGATCTGCAGATGACTTAGGTGAAGATGAAAAAGAAGATAGAGATGCTATTTCTGATTTATCTAATGCTGAAACAGATAAGAATTAATAATTTTATTATTTTCATCAAAAAAAGGGCTGTAGCTTAAGCTACAGCCCTTTTTATATTAAGTATCTTAAGGTGTGAGCCTTAATCTTTAACCGGGATATATTTTAAATCTTTAGAAGTATGTGTAAATGTTTCAAAACCGTGATCAGTAACAACACCACAATCTTCGATTCTTACTCCACCTAATCCAGGAATATAAATCCCTGGTTCAATTGAAAAGCACATTCCTTCTTGAAGGACAATATCATTTCCTTCCATAATTTGAGGTTCTTCATGAACATTTAATCCAATTCCATGGCCCAGACGATGGATAAAGTATTCACCATAGCCAGCCTTAGTTATGATATCACGAGCAACCGCATCAAGTTCAGCTGCAGTAATACCAGGACGAGCTGCATCAATTGCTGCTTGTTGTGCTTCACGATCAACTTCATAAATTTCTTTTTCTTTAGCAGAAGGTTCACCATAGGCAACAGTTCTACTTGAATCAGAGGCATAACCATTGTGCATAGTTCCCAAGTCAAATAAAACTAATTCATTAGGTTCTATTTTGTTCATTGTTGGTCCTAAGTGAGGGTTAGCAGCGTTCATACCTGCTTGAACAATAGTTTCAAAGCTTGTATGCATAACACCCTTTTGCAGTTTTAGTTGATAATCAATTTGACCCGCAACATAGCGTTCAGTTACACCATTTCTTAAAGCATCAAAACCAACTGTAAAAGCAAAATCAGCTTCTTCACCGGCTGCTTTTAGTTGTTTTATTTCGTCTTCAGTTTTAACTAGGCGAGCTTTAGCAATAAAAGGAGAAACATCTGAAGCAAAGATTGAGTTAGGGAAGGCAATTTTTAATTGTTCACTACGATCAACTGAAAGATGATTCTTTTCAATCGCAATATTGGCCACTGTATTTATTTTGTTTTTGACTAAGTTAGCAATTTTTTGCCAAGGATTTTCATGATCAAGATAGCCATAAACATCTCCATCCCAAGCAGATGCTTTAGCTTCTTCGACATTAAGTTCAGGAGCAAAGATAAATGCTGGGGCATCTTTAAATGCAACAAGCGCAAAAATTCTTTCATGTGGTTCCATACTATAACCGGTGAAATAATTGATGCTCAGTGGATCAGAAATATATGCAACATCATTATTGGTATCAATTAACCATTGTTGTAATTTATCAAGATTTTTCATAAAATAGCTCCTTTAAAGAATAATTTACTTAACGTGAGTATAGCACAGTTTTATTAAAAGAAGGTTGTAAATCTTTGATAAAACTTGCAATGAAATCGTTTTATTGATAAGTTAAGTAAGAATGGAGTGTGAAAACGTATGCAGAAACAAGAAATAACGATTTATGATGTGGCTCGTGAGGCCAAAGTTTCAATGGCTACAGTGTCTCGTGTTGTTAACGGCAATAATAATGTCCGCAAAGAAACACGAGATCGTGTACTTGAAGTAATTGATCGACTCCACTACCAACCCAATGCAGTAGCTCAAGGATTAGCTTCGAAAAAGACCACTACGGTAGGATTAATCGTACCTGACTTTTCCAATTTACATTTTGCGGAATTATCGCAGGGAATCAATGATATTGCTACACTCTACAAATATAATATTCTTTTATCGAGTGTCGGAAATACTTTAGTCGGGGATGAACGAGTCATCCAAAATTTACTTAATAAACAAGTTGATGGCATAATCTATATGGCAGATCAAATATCTGAAAAGGGAAAAGAAACCTTAATTAGGTCCAATGTACCAGTAGTATTAGCTGGTACTCTCTCAGAAAATAAAGCTGACTTTGGTAGTGTAGCAATTGATTATGCAAAGGCTATAAAAGAGGCACTTGAGATTTTTTATGAGAATAGCAAAAGAAACTTTGCTCTTGTGTTAGATAATGAAGAAACTTACTTAAGTGAAGAATTAGAACATACATTTAATAATTATATTAATGAGCATAATTTAAGTAATTATCATGTATATGGGAATATTTCTACTTATGAAGAGGGATATGACTTAGTAGAACAATTTGAAAAAGATAAAATTGATGCTGTTATTACTCTTAAGGATATGCCAGCTGGTGGTATTGTAAATGGTGCCCTCAATAAAAATATTTCTATTCCTGAACAACTCGAGATAATTTCAGCAGGATCCACTAATGTAGCTAAGTTAGTGCGTCCGCAATTAACCATTATTCAACAACCTTTATATGATATTGGTGCTATGGCAATGAGAATGTTAACTAAATTAATGAATAATGAAGAAGTTGAGGATAAGAATATTACGATGCCTTATGATTTAAAGGCAGGCAAAACTACTCTGGGATAAATCATTAATTTTTAAATAGAAAAAAAGCGGAATTTGAATTCCGCTTTTTTTATTGATTAGTGTCGCCAGTGACTTGTTCGTTACCAGCGTTAGTCTGATTATTATTAGGACTAGTTGCCGCTGGTTCTTCTGGTGTTGTAGAAGTTGAATTATTATCACTAGTTGATTTATCATCGTTGCCATTTCCTGAACTACCTTGACCAGAATTTGCTTGTTGATCATTAGCACCAACATTTTGTTCTGAGGTAGAGGAGCCCTTATTATTTACATTATTTTCTTTCCCATAATATTCATCATTAGAAGGATTACCATTGGCTACGGTAAAGAGATCATCTAAATTACGCTTTTTGGAGATGGTCTTACCGGTGTAAAGTAAAGTTTTGCCATAATCATTATCAATATCGTCAAGATAATCATAGAATAAGCGATAATCTTTATGCGATGCACCAATACCAAATTCACTATTGGCTTCTGGGGCTGGTGATAGACTGAGAGCAGTTACTTTTTTACCTGAAATACGATAATCTTCACCATCAAAGTTAACAGTTCCCGGTAGGGTTCCTGTCTTTTTTACAACTCTATTTTCGTAGACGCTCTTAGGTTTAGTCATCTTTTTATTGAGATCGAAAATTGTTGGATCTTCTTGATAAAGAGCATTGGCGATGTTTGCCCAGAGTTGCAGGTTAGTTTCGCTGGAATTAGTATCCAAAGTATAAGAGTGACCATAGAAATTGTCATAACCAATCCAACTAGAAATGGTTACTCCTGGAGTAGCACCGTTAAACCAAATATCACGATAATCATTACTGGTTCCAGTTTTACCAATTAAGCTCTTTGTACTAAATTGAAGAGAACTCTTAAGGCTAGATGCAGTACCATTTTTAACAACTTGGTGAAGCATCTTTTGCATAATATAGGTTGTTCCTTGAGAGAAAACTTTAGTCTTCTTAGTATGATGTTGATAAATTACGCGACCGGTTGGATCAGTAATTTTATCAATATAATAAGCAGAACTGCGATTGCCATTATTATAAAAGTTTGAAAAGGCACTTGCATTATCAGCAACTGAAAAACCATAATCAGTACCCCCAAGAGCTAAACCAAGATTTTGATACTCACTCTTGCTTAAATTAAATCCTAGTTTTTTCATGGTTGCTTGCTCGTTAGTTCCACGAGTATGTAACAATTTATTGTAAATATTTACAGCAGGTAAATTATATGACTTTGCTAGAGCCTCCTGTGCCGGAATAAATCGGTTCTCAATCGTCATATTGTAGTCAGTTGGAATATAATTTCCATAATTCTTAGGGAAGTCAGCAATAGCTGTTTGGCTTGAGATGATCTTATGTTCAATCGCTGGTGCATATACCAGGTAAGGTTTAATAGATGAACCAGGTGAACGATAAGTATCAAAAGCATGGTTTATTTGTGAATTTTTAAAATCGACACCACCAGAAAAGGCTAACACCGCACCTGTTTCATTATCAATTGCAACACTACCATTTTCGACATTTTCAGTCGTGTTAACGTATTTGTTGGTTGATTGATCATAATCTTGACTGGTGTGACTTTCACCAAGAGAAGATTGCGCAACTGCAGTTTGCATTGCCTTATAAAGAGGCTTCCGAATTGTAGTATGAACCGTATAACCTTTTTCATGCAAAAGTTGAGTAGCAGATGCTAAGTACTGGTTATATTGGTTGGTATCTTTTTTTACATCAGTTGGATTCAAACCATCTTGTTCAATTAAATTATTTGCAATAATTTCAGAACTCTTATTCATTACCAAATTAAATAAGTAAGAATTTTGCTTTTTCTGTTTCTTTGGAGTACCTGGATCTAAGAAATCCTTAGTTAAATCATATTTTTTAGCCGATTCATATTGTGCTTTAGTAATGTCTCCATTTCGGTACATTCTAAACAAGACAATATCTTTACGTCTCATCCCTAAAGAAAGATCTTTCTTTAGTTTTCCCTTCACAGTGTAAGGAGTATAAACTGAAGGACTTTGAGGTAAACCAGCAATAAAAGCAGCTTCAGGAAGAGTTAAATCTTTGATGTCTTTGCCAAAAATTCCCTTTGCGGCTGTTTTAATTCCATTAATGTTTTCACCATTATTATTTTTACCGTAGGGAGCAGAATTTAAATAGGCTCTTAAAATTGTTTCTTTAGAAAAGTTTTGTTCTAGTTTGTGAGCATAAAACATTTCAGTAATCTTACGCCGCCAGGTGGTTTGACTAGTTAAAAATTGCATTTTAACTAATTGCTGAGTCAAAGTAGATCCACCAGTTTGCACACCAATTCCAGTAAACTCTGAAAGAACAGCCCTTACTAAAGATTTAGGTAAGACACCTTTATGTTCATAAAAAGTTTCGTCTTCAGTAGCGGTTACTGCTTTTTTAACTAAAGGAGTTAATTCAGCATCAGTTGCCTTATCAATTGTGATATCAGAATTTACTTTAGCAATTTTTTGACTACCTGAATAATATAAAGTAGCAGAATTTTGCGAATGATTAATTGGGCGATCAAGTTGAGTTACGGTTGGGATTGGCGTTTGGCGCACAATACCAACAGCATACCCACTACCAAATCCAACTAATAAGAAAATAAGAAAAGCTAGAATGGCAATCGCATAACGAAAAACACGGTGTAAAGTCAAATAGATTACACCAGCATAAAAAGTCAGTTTGTTTTCATGAGATTCTTGAGCTAAATCTCTAACTTTTGGGCCATCAGTCAAAAAGTTAATAAATTTTTCTTTTAAATTTTTCACAATAGTTTCCTTTTTATAATATGCTTTTCCTTATTATAGCAAAAAGGACAGCCCTTAGACCGTCCTTTTTTAATTTGTAGTAATATTATAAAAATTATTTAGTTAATTCATATAAAGCTTGTGCATAAATAGCAATTGAATTTATTAAGTCATCGACTTTCATATATTCGTTAGGCTGGTGCATTACTAATGGGGCACCTTCAGGTTGAGCACCAAATGCTACACCATGTTCGAATAAGCGTCCGTAAGTACCACCACCAATAACAACTTCATGTCCTTTTTTACCAGTTTGTTCTTCGTAAACTGAAAGAAGAGTTTGTACTAATGGATCAGTAACAGGTACGTAGTGTGGAACTTCATTTTTGCCGTGTACACGAGCAACTAAAATAGCACCATATTTTTCATTGATTTGTTGGCACATTTTTTCTGGATCAGTACCTTGTGGGTAACGCACATTGTTTAAAATATAGGCATCTTGTCCTTCAACTTTAAAAATAGAAGGAGAGCTGGCAATATCACCCATTAAATCATCATGATGAGCAATTCCCAATTTTTCACCATGGAAATCTTTGTGTTCAACGGTAGCGATAAAATGAAGGAAGTTCTTAACTTGTCCACCAAAATCTAATGAATCAAGGAATAATGCTAAGTAGGTTGCAGCATTGCGTCCAGTTTCGGGAGCAGAAGCATGAGCACCTTGTCCTGTTAAGGTTAAGAGTGCACGACCACTAGCCATTTCGAATTTCCCTTCAAGATTATGTTCTTTGAGGAATAAGTCATACTTAGGTTTAATACTTTCTAAGTCTTCACCGTTTAATTGAGCAGTAGCGGTTTGAGGAATGACATTAGCAGCAATTCCAGAATTAAAGGTCCAAAGCTTTACGCTACCTTCATTAAAATCGTCTTTAAAATCAAGTTTTAAAGTTACAATTCCTTGTTCACCATTAATAATTGGAAATTCAGCATCAGGTGAAAAAGCAACATCTGGAGCAGGTTGGTGCTTGAGATAGTATTCAATTCCAACCCAATCGGTTTCTTCATTAGTACCGACTACAAAGTCAATTTTTTTCTTTGGTTTAAAACCGTGTTCTTTTAAAATTAACATCCCATAGTAGGCAGCAAGAAAAGGTCCCTTATCATCAGCACTACCACGTCCATAAATTTTGCCATCTTTGATTGTCATCTTAAAAGGATCAGTTTTCCAGCCATCTCCGGCAGGAACAACATCCATGTGACCAATTACCCCAACACGTTTATCGCCTTCACCATAATTAATACGGCCGGCGTAATTATCAAAGTTTTCAGTGTCAAAGCCATCACGTTTAGCAAATGATAAGAATTTTTTCATTGCCTTAACTGGACCAGGTCCTACAGGATATTCTTTACTTGCTTCATCTAAATTTTCGGATGAATCAATAGCAATTAATTCGCCTAAATCTTTTAAGATATCGTCCTTTTTTTCTTCAGCTAATTTTTTATAATCTAGTTCCATAATTAACTCCTTTATTAATTATTGTCTATCATTATATATTATTGCATTTTCTGCACGATAAGTGTTCCAAAAAGTACAATTTACTACTCTATTGTGGGTTAAAGTTGGCAAAAGCGCAATATTTGTAACTCGAGAACTTACGGGTAATTTTTGATAAGCCTTAAAGTTAGCAGATTTTTGATTGAATAAACCATAATACAAAATATCATCTGCTGAAACCCATCCCTGATTAGTAAGAATCCAATTGATTTTAGCACCACCATTAACAGCTAAAATCTGATATTTGTGATTGGGATGCAAATATGAAACTTGTTTAGCATCAGATGTGGGACTTTGATAAGTTTTAACAAATTTATTAGGTTTGGAAATAATGTTCAAATTCCAGTACGGTAAAACTGTTTCGGGTGTTAAATCAAAGCTAATTGCATCGGCGGGAACAAAATCATGCTCTCCAATTTGATAAAAGGTTTTGTCATCATTAACTACTACTGCACTAATATGAACTGGATCAAGAAACTTGAGTGAAGTTTTAGTTTGAACTTGAATATAGGGATTTTCAGTAGCTCTAAGGGGTTGTTTGCCAAAATAATAACCAGATTTATTAAGAGTAAATTTTTTCGTACCATTTTTCGCTAATTTATATTTATAACCCGTGGCAGGGAAATTAGTCACTACCCCATCAATATCATTATTAATTAACCAATTCCATAGTTTGGGAGATTCGTTCATTTCAGCCCAGACTAATACTTTTTTATTAAGTTTATGAAGTTGATTGATTAAATCGGGATTGTCAGTAATTAAATCATAGGAAATATTTACTCCCGTAACATAGGAGAGCACTTCGAAATTAATTCGTTTTAGTGAACCAACAATAAAAAATCGGGGTACACTAGGAAGTAATTTGCTCATTTTTTCTAAACTGTCAGCTGAAAAAGAATGAATCATAACCCGATTTTGCATATGATACTTCTTGATACTTTGAGCCAAAAGTTTTTCCATGTTTTTGGGGTAACCATGAGAAGTTTTTTTAGTTTCTATTAGAAACTTGGTATTTGGTTTATTTTGATAATATTGAAATAATTCGTCAAGTGAGATAATATTTTCACCATTCGACTGTTTTAGAGAGTGTAAATAGGAAAAATTATTTTGTGATACAATAACCGATGATCCGACTACTCTTGATAAATCGCGATCATGCGACACGACTAAAACGTTATCCTTGGAAACATGCAGATCAAGTTCAACATAATCTGCACCGTTTTCAAACGCTGAATTATCACTTTGGATAGTTTCTTCAGGATATTTTGAAGGATCACCACGGTGACCAATAACTAAGAAACCAGAATTAAATATAAAAATAGCACTTAATAGTAAAGTAAAAAAAGATAAATTTTTGACCTTCATAGATTCACCTCTATCTTTTTTAAGATAGCATGGTTAGAGTAATTTTTCTATATATAGAAAGTAAATGAAGATAAAATAGATTTAATAAGGTGAGTAGATTTTATGGCAAGTAAGTATCAACAATTAAATTTAATTGAAGAAATTACCCGTAATGATGGTAGTAAGTATTATGAAATTTCCAATGTTGATCAAAATGGAATTGCTGAATTAGCTGTTGATCAAGGAAAAATAAAAAGAGTTAGAATTTTACAATTAAATCTTGCTCGTACCAAGGCTCTGCAAACATATGAAAAGTATATTAATGAGACTTATGAACTTGAAACTTTATTAAATGAAGATAATTGGAAGCATCCAGAATGGATTGAATGGGAAAAACCAAAAGGAAAGATTCTTGATGCTTATCACAGTATTTTAAAGGCAAATCGAATTGGATAAAAAAAGAGAAAAGTTACGTATCATTCACACGAATGATTTGCATTCACATTTTGAACAATTTCCCAAAATTAGACGTTTTATTAAGCAAGCACAAGATGATCCCACGGTTGATCAAACATTTACATTTGATGCTGGCGATTTTATGGACCGCTCACATCCCTTATCAGATGCGACTAAAGGTCAAGCAAATATTGGATTAATGAATCAGTTTCATTATGATGCTGTCACTATCGGAAATAATGAAGGTATATCTAATTCACATCAAGTTTTAGAAAATTTATTTGATCAAGCAAATTTTCCGGTTGTGTTAGCTAATTTATTTGAAGAAGATCAAAGTAAACCGGACTGGTCACAGCCATATAAAATATTTCAAACTTCCAAAAAAACTCGAATTGCTGTGATTGGCTTAACTGCTGCTTATCCACTAACTTATGAACCAAATCATTGGCAGGTAAAGCAGATATCAAAAACTTTAGATAGTTTATTACCTAAATTAAAAGGAAGATACGATCTTTTGATTGTATTAAGTCATATTGGAATTAGAGAAGATCGGCTAATTGCAAAGAATTATCCTGAAGTTGACTTAATTATTGGTGGGCATAGTCATACGCTTTTACCAAAGGGAGAAAAAGTAAACCGAACTTGGATTACACAGACAGGTAAATGGGGAAAGTATGTGGGTGATATTTATTTAGAAATTAATGAACAGCACCAGTTAGTTAAGGTTGAACCAACAACGCATTTAGTGGATAAAATGCCAGAAAAGTCTGAAGATCAAGATGAAGTAGAGGAACTGTTTGAACGTGGAAGTACGTTACTTGCTCAACGTAAAATTGCCAACTTACCAACAAAATTTTTGCATAATAAAAAAGAAGCAATTAAAGTAAGTTTAGATGCTATTTGTGACTATACAAATACTGATTTAGGAATTTTGAGTAGCGGCTTGTTTTTAACACCGTTTAATTCGGAAATTATTACTGCTAAAGATCTTCATCAAAGTCTTCCTCACCCAATGCACCTTGTAAAAACAAAATTAAAGGGAAAAGATTTGTGGCGGTTAGTAATGGAAATTGAAAAAAATAGACATTATCTAAAAGAATTTCCACTACAAGGGATGAGCTTTAGAGGTAAAATTTTCGGAGAAATGTATTATAAAGGAATTCAGGTGAATCCAGAAACTAAACAAGTATTAGTGAATGGAGAAAAAATTAAGCCAAACCAGGAATATACTCTAGCTAATCTTGATCATTATGTTTTAATTCCTTTCTTCCCAACTCTTGCAATTGCCGGAAAGAATCAATTTATTTTTCCTGATTATTTGCGTACTGTAGTTGGAAAGTATTTAGCTAAAAAGTACCCAGTGGATAAGATAAAAGATGAATAAAATAAAAAGTAATAATAATAAAAAGATAGAGAACTCGGTAAAAGATGAAACCGACCTTCTCAAAAAATACCATCCTGATGCGCATATTGTCTTAGGAGAAAATGTTTTATTAATTGAAGGTCGTAAATATGAAATTCTTGCAAATGAAAAAGATGCTTTGGATATTGAACTTTTAAAAGAAAAATACGATCCTTTTTTAAATCAATATGACTATCTTGTCGGAGATATTGCTAGTGAGCATTTAAGGCTTAAAGGATTTTACGATAGTAAAGAACATGTAGCCATTGATAAAAAGGCTTTAACAATTGTCGATTATTTAGATGAGTATTCTAATCCCGGTAGTCCTTATTTTATTCTTCATCTTTTAGGGGAGAATCAGGTAAAACGAGTTACATTAGGACGTAAAAATAAGCGCAAAAAGCGTACTGGTCGAACTGAAAGAAATAATAGGAATAATTTTAAAGAACGAAAAGTACATAAAACATCTTTCAAAGCTCATAAAACTAAAGTAGTAAAGAAAAATAAACACAAGGGTTTTGTAATTAAGAAAAGAAGGGATAAGTAATGAAACAATATGGGGCTTATTTAATTGATTTAGACGGCACTATTTATCGTGGAAAAGAAAAAATTGAATCAGGAGTACGTTTTGTAAAAAGACTCCAAGAAAAAAATATCCCTTATCTTTTTTTAACCAATAATACAACACGCACCCCAGAAATGGCTGTCACTAACTTAAAAAAGCATGGGGTTGAAACTGATGTATCACATATTTATACGCCTGTGCTAGCTACAAAAACTTATTTAAAGGAATTAAATCCAGATCTAAATAAGATTCCAGTTTATCTCATTGGGCAACAGGGAGTGATGGAAGGGATAATTTCTGATCCACATTTTTATTTAGAAGAGCAAAAACCTAAATACGTTATTGTGGGAATGGATACAGATTTAACCTATAAAAAAATTCGTACTGCTTGTCGAGCAATACGAAATGGGGCTACCTTTGTAAGCACTAATGCTGATAAAGTTTTACCTACGGCTAACGAGTTACTTCCAGGTAATGGCTCACAATGTAAGATGATTGAAGTAGCCACTGGACAAAAACCTGTTTATATTGGTAAACCTGCAACTCCAATTATTAAATATGCTTTGAAATTATTAAAAATGGATAAGGATGATGTGGTAATGGTTGGTGATAACTACAATACTGATATTATGGCTGGTATTAATAATGGTTTAGATACTATTTTAACTTTGACTGGTGTTACTGGCTTAGAGGAAGTCAAGCAGGAAAAAATTCAACCTACTCATATCGTTGATAATTTGGATAATTGGAAATTATGAAAAATAAACCTATAATTGCGATAATTTATAATTTTTTTAATGCAATTTCAATTGCAACTGTTGGTACTCTGATTATAAGTTGGCCACTATTGATGACTTTTACTGTGATACAAAAAACTTACTTACTTGTTCACCAATCACCGGCTTCAATTATGCATGTCTACAGTCAATTATTATTATATTTATGTTGGCCTTTTACTACGAAACTAAAAATGGATAAGTTTCCTACTTCTACTTCGGCAGCTGAACATTTTTATGAATGTAAATTATTATTTGAGTTAGCTATTATTATTTTTGTCGTAGGGTTAATCATTTATCTTTATTTGAAGAGAAGAAAAAAATTAAACTATATTTCTTTAACAAAGACTGAAGCATTAGTATTTATGATTTTACCAGTCGTTGTTTTACCATTTGCATTAGCAAATTTTGATACATTTTTTATTACATTTCATAAAATAATATTTAATAATAATAATTGGCTCTTTGATCCTACAACTGATCCGATTATCAATATTTTAACTGAAGACTTCTTTGCTGCTTGTTTTGCAGTGGCTGGAATGATATATGAACTTTATTTTGCTCATTTTCTTGTAAGAAAATAAAAAAGGAACTTCTAACGAAGTTCCTTTTTTAATGTAATTTTCTTTTGGAGCCACATAATAAGAGGAGGAAGAACTGAAATCACAATAATTCCAATGACAATTAATGAAAAATGTTCTTGAACAATAGGGATGTTACCAAAAAAGTAACCTAAGATAGAAAAGAGACTTACCCAACATAAGGCACCTAAAATATTATAAAAAATAAAGGTACGATAATGCATTTTACTTGCTCCTGCAACAAACGGTACAAAAGTTCTAATAAAAGGAATAAATCTTCCTAAAAGGATTGTAATCCCCCCGTGACTATCGAAAAAGTTTTCAGCTGCTTTACGGTGTTCTTGATTAATTAGCTTATTAAACCAATTATGATCACTACTTTTTGATTCAGACCAATGCCCAATTTCATAGTTCGAAGAATCGCCAAGGATTGCTGCTATTAAAAATAAAAAGTAGCATACCCAAATATTTAAACTATATTTTGGAGAGGCAGCCATTGCACAGGCAGCAAAGACTAGTGAATCACCTGGTAAAAACGGGAAAATTACAACGCCAGTTTCAATAAAAATAATGGCAAACAAAATTAAGTATGACCAGTTACCAAAAGTATTTACTAAGGTAACAAGGTGATCATCAATGTGTAAGATGAAATCGATTAAATTCATTAGTAAATGAAAACCTTTCTAAGAGAAAAATTAAATGCTAGTAGAATGTAATGTGATTTTTTTATCAGGAAATAATTTAGCTATAATATTAGTAATAGCTATCTGTGCTTCACCAAATCCTAGAGCAATCATTGGAACGCGTCCTTCATATTCTACGCTGTCTCCGATTGCATATATACCCGGAATATTGGTTGCCATTGTTCTGTCTACTTGAATTCCTCTTCCAGAAAGTTCAAGTCCCCAATTGCGTAAAATACGATTATCAGATTTAAAGCCGTAAGCGACAAAAATATTATCAAAGCTCTGTTTACTTTGCTCATTACTTCCAATTTTGTTAAGAGTGAGTTCTAATAAATTATCCTTTATTTGTAATCCTTTCGGAAGATAAGGGGTTGAAATTTTTACATTACTTAAACATTTTAATTGATTAAGAGAACTTTCTAAACCACGAAATTGTGGTCGACGATGAATTAAAGTTAAAGAGTTGACCATAGGAGCTAGTTGTAAAGCCCAATCTAAAGCTGTATCACCTCCGCCTAAAACAGCGACTTTTTGATTCTTATAATTAGTGGGGTCTGTCATAAAATAATTAATAAATTTTTCTTCTGTTTTTGTGACTTTAATAGGTAATGTTTTTGGATGAAAGGCTCCTAATCCAGTGGTAATTAAAATTGTCTTTGCCTGATATTCATCATTGATGAAAAAGTATCCATCTTCCTTTTTGATAGTTTCAACCCGATAGTTTGGTTGAAGGGTATTAGTAAGAGGAGTTTTAAGTTTTTTTATAAGGTCTTTACCACTAAGAGACTCATAGGAAGGAATATCTTTAATTTCCTTATTAGGAAATAGCCATTCAACCTGGCCGCCAAAACGATTGAGTGCTTCAAAAGTTATGGTATTTAAGTTATGAAGTTGGGCAAACTGGGTAGCAAATAAACCTACGGGTCCACCACCAATGATTGCTAAATCAAATTTATTCATTTTATTGCTCCTTAATGATATAGAGGAAGAAAAGGTTAAATATTAGCATTTACAGTTATCTAGCTTACAATAAAGCTAGAAGAAGAGAAAGGGATGCTTAAAATGAACTTTCAAATCGGACAAGTAGTTAAAGGTGTGATAAATGGTATTCAACAGTATGGAATTTTTGTACGGTTGGACAAAATGAATGAGGGTTTACTACATATTTCAGAAATTAATAAAACGAATCCCTCTGTACACTATAAAGTGGGAAACGAAATTAAGGTAATGATTTTAGATATTGATCCTTTTTCAGATCAAATTAGCTTATCTCAACGAGGTTTGTTAGCAACACCGATTAATATTAGACGTAAAAGGAGACACTTTTGGACATCAAGAAGTGTTAAAACTGGTTTTAAACCTTTGAAAGATGCATTACCACAAGAGATAAGAATAGGAATAAAAAAATATAAAAAATATCTTGCATAAGTAAAATGAATCCTGTAATATATTTATTGCTGTCAGGGGATGACAGTTTGAGATAACAAGAAAAAAGCTCTTGCAAAATTCTGTTATCTCTGTATAATAATAAACTGTTGTTACGAAAGTAATAACAAAATAGATAAAATTAATGCTTGACATTAAGAAGATATCTATAGTATAATTAATAAGCTTCGCTGGTCGAAGCAAACAAAAATGTTTTAAAAAAGAAATGAAAAAAGTTCTTGACAAAAGTATTACATTTTTGTTACAATTATAAAGCACTAATTCAACTGCAAGTTTTAAACTTCTTTTGAAAAATAATTCAAAAAAGTTCTTGCATAATGAAAATATATGTGTTATAATTATTGAGCTGACTTAGTCAGCTGGTAGTACCTTGAAAACTGAACAAAGTTTCGCTGAAAAGTGTGCGGGGTTTTTAACCCCAATCAATAAGCGAAGTCAATTCGCAAGCAATAAATTTGTGATAACAAATTAAAAAATATCATGAGCT
>NZ_BFBY01000002.1:0-218227 GCF_003423665.1 Lactobacillus rodentium
TGCGGCTATGGAGAGCTTCTTCCATACTATGAAAGTTGAAATGTACTTTAATCAACATTATCAAACTAAAGAAAAGTTAATCAAAGCAATAAAGAAATACCTAAGATATTACAACTTTGAGAGAATTCGCCATACATTAAAAGGCAAGACTCCAATGGAATATTGGAATCTTGCCTTAGAAAAATATATTTAAAACTAACGTCCAGTTTTAGGGGTTAGCTTCATAAGCCTTTTTGACTAATTACATAATTTCTAACTTTAGAACTTAAAGCAATTATAATGAAGAACACCCATGGAATAATTACAAAGAGAATTAGTAAGTTCAACATCTGGTTTGAATGAATAACATTGATCCTCATAAACTTAAGCATCCCCATTATCATAAAAACAATTACTACTAATAAATATTGTTTTAACACTTCTTTTTTATCCTTAATTTTATTTTGTCTAATCTCACGTAACTCTTTTTCATTTAACTTTTCTATTTTCATAATTTTCCCTCAAATATATAATTAATTGTATTTCATAATAACAAACTATTCTTAATTAGACTAATCTAGTCACAAAATAGACTGATTTCGTTAAATCTAATTACTAAAAAATGTTAGTAATCTCTTTTTAAAATAAATTACTAATATTTTTATCCATCTTCCACGTCTATAATTTTTAAATAAGATTTTAATTTCTTCATTATCTAAATCATAGGAGTAAATAAAAAGTGCAGTTTCAAAAAACTACACTTTTATTACACACATTCTAAAATTTAATTTTTAAATACTGACTATCTTGATTTACATCCAGTAATGAATCAAGATAATTTTTCATCTCAGGTAATTTTTTCTTAACTAATTGATATATCTTAGAAGCTTTGATTTTATTCTTTTCCTCTACTGAATAATTACTTTGACCAACAAAATAATTCCAATTAAGTCGTTCAATGAACTCTAAAATATCTTTGTATTCTTTTGGATTCCTTATTTTCTTTCTTAACCATGACATCTGTTTTTCGTTAGTTCGGTAAAAAATATCGTGTAAATATTCATGAAAATCTTGTTTTGGTAATAACGCCTTTTCCCTCTCTGTTAAATAAGGCACCATATCAAATGAATGACGTTGGTATTCTAATGAATTTTCTTGTAAGTCAATAATTCCATAACCTTGATCAGACATTGAAAATCCAGAGCTAGCCACTTCTGGTGTATTGCATTCTGAATTACCACGAATAATATTTTGGGCATGAATATGGCCCGAAAAGACTACTGCAACCTGATATTGTTGACATAATTTACGTAACTCAGCAGCGTTATCGAGAGTAAAACCACCCTTAATAATTTCATTATGGTCATACAAGTTGTGATGCATAAAAAACAAAATATGTTGATTTTGAGCTTTGGCTTGCTTAAATTCTGTTTCGATCCATTTTAATTGTTTACTACTTAATTTTCCATTAGTAATGGGATGAGCTCGCGATTCTTGCTCACCATAAATATTAGAATCTGCAAAAACAAAACGGTATTTTTTATTGAAATTAACGCTATATGAAAGGCCATTAATACTCGCAGCCTTCTTATACGAGGCCACAAAAATACTTTTCCATTGTGCGGGACTAATCTGGTCAGCATAATAACTTTTTTCATCTCGGAACTTCCTGGCCCACCCATCATAAATATCATGGTTACCAGGTATAACTAAAAATGCAATTCCAGCTTCTTTAAGTGGTGCAAAAATCCAGGCTAATTTTTCGGCTGATTGTTTTTCCCCATTAAAAGTTAAATCACCAGTAATGATCACTGCTGCCGGTTTTTCTTTTAAAATTTTACGAACAAAAGCTATTAATGCCAGCCCTTGATAATCTAGGTCTTTACCTGCACTTGTATCACGCATGCGTTGAAAGGCGGTACCATCATCATGCAAATCTTGAGCAATTAAATGCGTATCAGATAAAAGATAAATCTTATTATTCTCACTAGTAGTTAAATAAGTCATTTAATCACTTCTTTTCTAACTCACGCATCATATTTAGCGCTTTTTCGGCAGATTTTCGAACGGTTAAATTTTTCGCATATTCGCGATAAGTTTGACGCATTTTCTTAAGCTCCGTGGGATGTTCGTACCAATAATCAATTTGTTTAGCTAATTTTTGGCTATCGCCAGCAGGAAAAAGATTGTGCTCAGTTAAAGCATAAGACGCAGTTGAAGATAATGGACTATTGGCAATTATCGGTACACACCTTGCCGCAAAAGCTTCCATACATGCCATTCCTTCGACTTCTACATCAGCACAATGAACCACTAAATCAGCTTTGCTCATTGCCTTACATAACTGCTCTGGTGTAAAAAACTGCATAATTACTTTATTTGGTAAAGTTTCAGCTAGTTTTTCATATTCTTGCTTCAAAGGTCCTTTGCCCGCAAAAATTAATTTAATTTCTTGATTATGCTTAACAGTTTGCATCGCTTTAAAAAGAACCTCTTGATGCTTTTCTCTTGAAAAACGTCCAATGCATAAAATCGTAAAAGGATGACCTATTTCTTGTTTATGGGGATTTTGGATAAACTTTTCTGTAATTCCATTAGAAATAACAAATAATTTTTGCTTAAAGTGATACTTTTCTAATTGCTGCTTAACTTTTTCAGTAGGACACTGCATTGCTAGACAATTGCGGAAGGAAAT
The DNA here is from genome assembly GCF_003423665.1 of Lactobacillus rodentium. Lineage (GTDB taxonomy): Bacteria > Bacillota > Bacilli > Lactobacillales > Lactobacillaceae > Lactobacillus > Lactobacillus rodentium. The sequence continues at coordinate 2,675 of NZ_BFBY01000002.1, forward strand.
ATTTTTAAAGAAATACATAAAAAAGTTATTAAAGAAGTGATTATTAATGTGCAAGGTTTCAGTAATGTTACCTGGATAGATATGAAAAGTACCATAAGCTGGTTTACCCATCTTTTTGGCAACTTTTGCTGCACGCCAGGAAACTGGAAAAGGCGTTTCTATGGCTACTACATCAGCCCAAGCAACTGCCTTTTTTAAAACAATTGTTTTGGGCCAAGCAAGATGATAACCTTCTTTGGCAATAATTTTTCTAAAAAATGGAACCATTAATTCTGGTAATGAATAATCGGCTTTTCCATTATCATTACAAGAAACAATTCTTACTTCATGGCCTGCTTTTTTAAATTCATGGGCAAAACGCTGGGTTGAAATACACATGCCATTGCTTTTGTTGAAAAAGTCGTCAATTACAATTAGAATTCGCATTTTATTAGCCTCACTGATAATCTTTATTTTAATTATATTAGTTTTACGCCAAAAAGTTGAATTCTTAACGCTGAATAAAAGAAAAAGCGCAGTTTATCTCACTGCGCTAATTATTTAACTTACTTAATTCTTCTTTTAACCAGTTAATTTGTCCTTCAGTACGTGAAATTGCACGTGTCAAAATCAAATAATGCCCATAATGATGATCAATTGCAGCCTGCTCAGCAAAAATTAATTTTTTACGTTCTAACAAATGCTCTAAGTCATCTTTTAGTAACTTAATTTGCTGTACAAGCAAATCCTTGATACGAGGATCATTAGCCTTTTTAATAAAGAATAATTTAAGGGAAAATAAATCTTGGTGAATTGGAAGTTTAGTTACCGCCTGCGTCAACCAATGATTAAGAACTTCTTTTCCCTCTGAGGTTAAATCATAAAATTTTTCTTTAGCATTATCTGGATTCATAGTGACCTTGATCCAGTGATCCGTCAACATGCGTTTCAATTCGGGATAAATTTGACTGTGGGATGCTTTCCAAAAATCTCCAATTTCAGTATTAAATTCATTTGTAATTTCTCTTCCCGTAATTTTGGGATGATTATCAATAATTCCCAAAATAATAAAAGGAAGAATACGCTCTTTGGGCATAATTAAGCCTCCAAACTAGATTCTTCCTTTATTATACTAGAAAAATTATTTATTAATACGTTTGTAGTTCTCGTCAAAGTACTTACCATCACGGATATCATCAGTCATCCCTTCATAAGGTGCTTCAGCAATAACTTCTTCGTTATTTTGACCAGCATCTCCCATATAAGTGATGGTAGCAAATTCTGGTACCACCATCTTTGGGTAAGTATCATATTTTTCACGTGATTCATGCATTAAATCAATGTGTTCATTTTGGAAAGTAACAGTAATTTCGGGATGATCTTGAACCCACTTAGGGAAAAAGATAGTTCCGTTTAACTTATGCTCATTAGGTACAAAATCAAGTGCAACATCAGTTCCAGTTGGTTCAGTCCAAGCAATCTTATAAATACCTTCAGTTAAAAGATTAATATGTGCTTCTTGATCTTTTACCCAACGACCAGCAACCATTCCGCCGTGAATGCGGTAGTCAACAGTATGATCATTTTTGGCATACCATTCGTATTCCCAACCATTGTCATAAGTATAAATGAAGTGAGTACCTAAAAAGTCATCTAAAGTTTTGAACTTTTTGTCCATGTGATTTAAGTTTGCCATAATTTATCTTCTCCTTTTATGTTTATATCGACATATTTCATTAACTAGTATAAGTCGTTATCGACATATTGTCAAACAAAAATAAAAAGTACTTAGTTAATAACTAAGTACTCTCTTAAATTTAAATACAAATCATCTCATTTTATCAAAGCCATTTAAATTATGGTCCAAAATAGTGACCTTTTCGCCTCTTTTTTGTTGCTGACTAACTCTTTTTTCACCCCAGTCTGACATTGCCAATAAAATTTCGCGTAAACTTCTTCCTTCTTTTGTTAAAGAATATTCAACCCTTGGTGGAACTTCACCATAAATTTTACGTGAAATAATTCCGTCTTGTTCCAATTCACGTAATTGTTGAGTTAAAACTTTTTGCGAAATATTAGGAATCAGTTTTTTCAATTCACCATTACGTTGACTTTTTTCTCCTAAGTGACAAAGAATAATTGGTTTCCATTTACCACCAATTACGTCTAGAGTTGCTTCTACTGCCAAATGATAAATTTTTTCTGTCATCTAATCCCCTTCTTTTCCAATTCTTACTTTACGGTAACTAAGGTACTATAAAGTTCGTACTTACTTTTTGTTAGTTGTGCTTTTAAAATAACTTTATTAACTTAAAAATTTTTGGAGGTAATTATGACAAACAAAAAAATCAAAATTGCTCTTTTTGCATTAGCAATGACCTTTTTTGCCGTAGGGGTAACTGAATTTATTAGTGTTGGAGTACTTCCATCAGTAGCACATGAATTCAACCTAACTACTTCAATTGCAGGTCTTATTACAACACTTTATGCTTTAGGTGTTGCACTTGGTGCACCTGTACTTACTTTATTAACCAATAATTTAATTAAGAAAAAAGTTATTTCTGGTGCCCTCTTAATTTTTGTTCTTGCTCATTTAATCATTGCTTTAGCGCCTAACTTTTTAACTGTCTTAGTAGGTCGCTTTATTGCAGGTGCGGCTCATGGATTACTCTTTGCACTTAGTTCTTCCATCGCTGCCGAATTAGTAGGTGAGTCAAAACAAGCACGTGCCATTGCCTATATTTTTTCTGGATTCACCATTGCCACTGCAATTGGTGCTCCATTAGGCACATCTATTAGCAGCTTTATTGGCTGGCGAATTCCTTTTATGATCATTGCTTTTTTAGGTTTTATTGCCTTTATCCTCAATACTTTAATTTTACCAGTTGATGCCAAAAACAATGATAAATTAAAAATTAAAACTCAACTTAAACTTTTTAGTCATCAACATATCTTATTAACGTTAATTATAACTATTTTAGGATATGGCGGAACCTTCGCTGCGTTCACTTACTTGTCACCAATTCTTGAAAAAGTTACCCATGTCAAAACTAATTATATCAGTCTTATTTTAGTAATCTATGGAGTAGCTATTGCTATTGGTAATAATTTAGGTGGTAAATTCGGTAATAATAAACCAGTTAAAGTCTTATTCAATATCTTCCTTATTCAGGCAATTGCTTTATTTGCATTCTACTTTACGGCTTCCAATCTTATTTTAGCAATTTTAAATATTATTGTTTTAGGATTACTAGCCTTTATGAGTGTGCCAGTTTTACAATCATATATTTTGTCTCTAGCAAAAAGCTACCAACCGGAAGCAATTGACATGGCCTCATCCCTTAACATTTCTTCGTTTAGTTGGGGGATTGTATTAGGCTCATTTGTCGGTGGTAAAGTAATTGATCGGATAGATTTAAAACATACTGCTATTGCTGCAGGATTATTAGTAACTATTGCTATCGTTTTAACTATAATTGAATTTAAATTAGAAAGAGAACGTTTAAGTAACTAAAAAATTTATCTTATTAAAAATGGATGATTATTCAAAATTATCTTTCGCTTAAACTTGAACAAACAAAAACCTCGATACGGAAATAGTATCGAGGTTTTTTAATGAGAATAATTAGTAAGGATGAATTAATATACCGGCTTATCTGAACCTTGAGTTGCAAGATCGAGCCAAGTTATACACATCACAGTCCAGTTAAGGATGGTGCTATTCAGAGCACGTATAATAATTTAAAACTATTATTATCAAAATTTTTGCAATAAAAAACTGAGCTTAAAGCTCAGTTTTAAAATATAAAATTATTTTTGAGAATTAAAATCCATTTTCATGTTAGCATAGCTTTCTTCTAAGCTATCTGAAGGGATGTAATATCTCTTATTCTTCTTAATCTTAGCAATCTCTGCCATGTCTTCAGCACTTAAACTGAAATCAAAGATATCTGCATTGGCCTTGATATGTGCAGGATTTGTTGAACCTGGAATTACGATATTACCTTCTTGAATATGCCATCGTAAGATAATTTGAACGTTAGATTTGTGATATTTCTTGCCTAATTCAGAAAATACAGGTTCGTTAATTAAACTTGCATCTCCATGGCCTAAAGGATACCATGCCATAATTCTAGTACCATAAGGTTTTAAGAATTCTTTTAATTCAGTTTCAGGGAAATATGGATGTGCTTCAACTTGCATTACTTGAGGCTTAATTTCAGCCATTTCGAATAATTTGCTTAACTTTTCATCATGAAAGTTAGAAATACCAATCGCTTTAACTTTTCCCTCTTTATATGCTTTTTCAATTTGCTTATAGCCTTTTTCCCAATTACCTGCTGGTTGGTGGAGGAAAAGCAAATCAATGTAATCAATACCTAAACGTTTTAAGGTATCATCAATTGCATTTTCATCTTCATAAACAGTTGGCCAAAGCTTTGAACTTATAAAAATATCTTCACGTTTAATGCCACTTTCTTTAATGGCACGTCCAACAGCTCTTTCATTCATATAACCATTAGCTGTATCAATCAAATGATATCCATCGTTCAAAGCGTCCACTACCGCCTTCTCAGCTGCTTCTGGTTCCATTTGAAATGTACCGATACCAAGTTTTGGAATTTCAACTCCATTATTTAATTTAAAAGTTTCCATAAGAGCATCTCTCCCTTTTTCTTTCTTGATTTAATTTTCAAATATATTTTATTAAGTTTCATCATAAAAGAAAATTACTATAGTTTTATACTTCTATACACTTTTAGAATAGTAACTATAATTTTAGCCACGTCCACCTTGGAATGATGGGTAAAGGGTCATACCACCGTCAACAAACATGGTAATTCCAGTTACATAACTAGATTCATCAGAAGCAAGCCACGCAGCAGCTGCCGCAACTTCTTCAGGATCACCAATTCTTCCCATTGGAATCATTGAAGTAGTAATTGCTTTTTGTTCTGGATCGGCAAATTTTTCTGCATTAATTGGTGTATTAATTGCACCAGGTCCAATAGCATTAACACGGATATTTTGCTTAGCATATTCCATCGCTACTGTTTCAGTAAAGAGCTTAACTCCACCCTTACTTGCTACATAGTGAGCAAAAGTAGGCCAAGGAATTTGTTCGTGAACACTAGACATATTAATGATGTTCCCCTTCTTATTGTGATCAGTAAAGTAACGAAGAGCCATCTTAGTTCCTAAAAATACACCAGTTAAGTTAACATTAATAACTTTATTCCAATCATCTAAAGAAAGATCTTTAGTAGGAACTTGGTTTTCCATGCCGGCATTGTTTACCCAAATATCTAAACCGCCAAAATTATCAACTGCAGCATCAATTAACTTTTGAGCACCTTCTTCAGAACCAATATCAGCTTGAGCAATGACAGCATCCCCGCCATTTTTCTTAACGCTATCAGCTGCCCTTTGGGCACCTTCTTTGTCAGAGTGATAGTTGATAACAACTTTCATTCCTTCTTTACCAAAACGTTCACTGATTGCTGTTCCGATTCCTTTTGAACCACCGGTAACTACAGCAACTTTATCTTTTAATTCAGAATAAACCATCTATTTCTTCTCCTTTTATAATATTTAATTATGTAAACTAAATTTTTTAATAAAATGTATATTGGTATTTGCCTTTAACGTAATGCTCTCAAACTTGATCCAAAGATTGATTCAATCGCTGCTGGATCACGGTGATCAAAGAATTGACTTTCATTCTTATTAAGTTTACTAATTGTTTCCATATCTTCTTGTGATAATTCAAAATCAAAGACATTGAAGTTTTCTTCCATTCTTGTTTTATGAACAGACTTTGGAATTACAACAATTCCTCTTTGAAGAAGCCAACGTAAAATAACTTGACCATTGCTTTTACCGTATTTTTTACCAATTTTAGCTAAAGTCTCATTAGTAAAAATTTCATGTTTTCCTTCTGCAAATGGTGCCCAGGCTTCTACAGCAATATCTTCTTTTTGCATAAAGTTAACATCTTGATCTTGCTGGAACCATGGGGAAACTTCAATTTGGTTAACTGCTGGTTTGACTTCACTCATTAATTCCAAGTTTTTAACTTGGTCGGGATAAAAGTTTGAAACACCAATTGACTTAATTTTTCCTGCTTTTTGAGCTTCTTCTAGGGCACGCCAAGCCCCATAAGTATCACCATAAGGTTGGTGCAATAAATATAAGTCCATATAATCCATTTTTAACTTCTTAAGTGAATCATCAATTCCTTGCTTAGCCTTTTCATAAGTAAAATGATCTACCCATAATTTTGAAGTAACAAAGAATTCACTTCGATCAATTCCACTATTATTAATTGCTGCACCAACTGCTTCTTCATTTAGATAAGCTGCTGCTGTATCAAATAAACGGTAACCTACATCAATTGCATCAGTAACTGCTTGACGAGCTTCTTTTAAATCAGGTACTTGGAAAACACCGAATCCTAACATTGGCATTTTATTTCCATCATTTAATTTAATATATTCCATTTTTCTACCTCGGATTATTATTTACTTTTATTTTTAATTCAGTTATGAGTATATTGCACAATCTTCAAGCTTAAAATTACCAAAGAATTATGCTAGTATACGATTAGTGTATAGTAGAAAGAAGGTTAGGCTTTGATTAATCCAGAATTATTAGAAGAATTAGTATCCTTTAAAAAATATGGAACTTTAAGTGCAACGGCAGAACATCTGCTAATTACGCAACCTAGTGTTACTCGGGGTATGAAAAAACTTGAACAAGAACTTGGCGTTACTCTTTTTAATCGGAGCGCTAATAAAATCGAACTAACTGCTACGGGAAATCTAGCTGCCCAAGAAGCTGAAAAATTATTAAAAAGCCAGGAAGTCTTTATCGAAAAGGTAATTAATTTTGATAAGAGTCAGCAATCTATCAAGCTAGGTAGTGTAGCACCTGGTCCTCTATTATTTATTCAATCTGAATACGATCAAAATAAATTTGAACAAAAATTAACCTTTAATCATCAATTAGTTACTCCAGAAGATGTAACTTCAGACTTACTTACTTATAAAGAACAAATTGTTTTTTCTCATCAAGAAATTCAAACTAAAGAAATTGAATCTCTTTATTTAGGGAGCGAACAATTATCAGTAAGAATCGATAAGTTTAACCCACTATCACAACAAAAAAGTGTTAGTTTTGCGGATTTAGCTGGCGTAAGTTTTTTAGTTGCTCAAGATATTGGCCCCTGGAAAAATATTTGTGAAACTTATATTCCTAAGGCTAAGTTTCTTTACCAAGACGATCTCAATTCACTTGATGAGTTAACGCGTTATTCAAATTTCCCTGTTTTTCGTTCCAATCTAACTCGATTAGATCAAAATCGTAATGAAAATGATAACCGAAAAGAAGTCCAAATTAGTGATGAACATAATTTCTTACCAATTTATGCTAGCTATTTAAAATACAAAGAAAATAAGGCTCGCATCAAACCATTTTTGCAAAAGTTAATTAAAATCTGGCCTAAATAAAAGAGATAGCTCATACAGTGAACTATCTCTTTTTTGCATTAACTTTTCTTCTTTAATATAATCAGCCAAATTAGATACCCGATAATGACAGGAACAGCACAGGCCAACCAAATTAATAAAGTAATTTCTTTTATTGGAACTGTTTGTACTACTCCTGCCCCATCAACCTTCCTAAACCAAATAATTGCTGTAACAACTAACCAAAATATTAAAATAATTGCACCACTAATTTTCCAAGCTTTCATAGTTTCCTCCTAATATTCTAGTATTAACTATTAAACCAATTTTACTTTATCTTAATCTTGAGAACTATATAAAAAAACTATTTCCATTCTTAGCTGAATAGAACTAGTTATTAGAAGAATTTAAAGTACCAGTAATCAATTGTAAAAATGTAGTCATTAAAGATGAAAGATATGTATTTTTACGCCAAGCAATAATATGCCCCGTTGTTGTATTAGGTTCTAGAGGAATAAAAACTAAATCGGGATCATTATGTAATTCTAAAACACCCTTAATTCCTAAATGAAAACTGGCATGATTTTTCACTAATTGAAGTGGATTACTAGCCAAATTATGTGTCGAAGTAATATTCAAACGATTAGGATTAAGCTGAAGTGATTGGGCTAATTCATTACGTACTAATGATCTTTTAGATAAGGTAAGTGGAATTTGATAAAGATCATTCGTCGTAATAACTTCTTTTTTTGCTAAATAACTATCTTTGGCTGCAATAATACCCCAAGTATCTTTAATTGGTAATCTAATATAGTTATACTTTTTAGCCTCAATGGGTTCTAATAAGAGCGCTAGATCCAAAATTCCTTGATCCAACTTTTCTTTTAGATCATCCCCATTAGCAGTATAAATATCAAACCCTACTTGCGGATAACGTTCTTGCATTTTTTTGACCAAGTTCATTAACCAAATTGAAGCAGTACTTTCGACACTACCTAAATTAATCGTCCCAGTTAATTCATTTTCTTGGGTTTGTAAGTCTGCCTCTGTTTGAGAAACTAGATCTAAAATCATATGCGCGCGTTTTTCAAAAAACTTCCCTGCTTGAGTAAGTTTCAAATGCCGATTCGTTCGATCAAATAGCCTTACATTAAGTGAAGCTTCCAAATCACTTATTTGTCTTGAAAGTGTCGGCTGGGTAATATGTAATTTTTGAGCAGCCTTGGTTACGTTACCCTCTTTGGCAACAGTTAAGAAATAATTGAGTACTCGTGTATCCATTTTATTCATACCTTTTAAGCATTAAATTTAAGAAACTATAAGCATTTTACATAGAATTGCTCTCTATTTACAATAATATTGAATAAAAAATTAATTATGAGGTGAATAAAATGGCTAAAAATGAAAAAGAAGTAAAAAATAATATGTTTGGTTTTGGTGATGAAAACGTAGCTTATGCTAAATATTTCAAAGGTACCAGTTACTTAAATGGCTTAGTTGCACCAGATGACAATATCGATGTTAGTGTTGCTAATGTTTCCTTTGAACCAGGTGCACGTAATGATTGGCATGAACACCATGGCTACCAAATTTTAATGTGTACTGGTGGTGAAGGCTGGTTCCAAGAAGAAGGAAAACCTGCGCAATTAATGAAGCCCGGTGATGTAGTCGAAGTTCACGATGGTGTGAAACACTGGCATGGAGCTACCAAAGATAGCTGGTTCTCTCACCTTGCTATTACTAAGGGAACTACTACGTGGGAAGAACCTGTTGACAGTGATTACTATAACTCATTGAAGGATTAACTATTCTTAATTAAAACAAAAGCGCTGAAATTCAAAGTAAAACTGAATTTCAGCGCTTTTAAGTTCTAAATTATTTTAATCGAACTGCTTCTTAAGAATTTTTGCAAAGTCCTTTATATATGGGTTAGTATTTTCTTTTTTTCAATAAGCATAATACTTTTGATGTAATGGAATATCACCATTATATAAAGGAACAATTGAAACTAGCTCTTGATTTATCAAATTAATCGTTCGCGAATTGGCAACCAAATAACCTTGATTAGAAGCAACCATTAACTGTGCTTCATCTGAATTCATTACGGTTAAAAATGAACTTTTTACTCCCAGAATTTCACGATAATATTGTTCTTCTTGAGCCTCTTGGCGACTATTTACCACAATTATACAAGGTAAATCTTTTAATTTAGTAGTTGAAATTTTATCTTCTACTTTAAAACTTGGTGGTAAAACGGCCATAAAATCAGTTTCGGTTAAAAATTCATTATTATACTCTGGTGATAATGCCCTTCTTTGATCAGAAAAGTTAAGATCAATTTTATCGTTCCGGATTAAATTAAATAAATACTCATGCATCCCACTCGTAATTTTAACCTTAACTTGAGGATTCTTTTTAGAAAATTCGGCCACTGCCTGTAAAAATTCTTTAGAACCAAAATTAATTAAATACCCTAAATCCAAAGTATTATCTTTATTTTGATTGGCAATTTCTTGAGTAGTAACGGTTATATTTTCCATCTCGGCAACTATTCCTTGAGCCTGATGATAAAAATATTCGCCGGCCTGAGTAAACTTAAAACTACGGCCCTCTCTTTTTAATAGTTCAACTGCAAGCGTATTTTCTAATTCTTTAATCTGTTGAGAAATGGCCGATTGTGAAATATTACATTCTTCTGCAGCTTTAGTAAAACTATGCTCATCTACTACTGCAATAAAGTATTTCATTTGCTGAAACACAATTATTCACCCTTTGAACGTTTTATTTGATTAGGAATTACCAAAAATAACAAGGTAATTAAAACTGAATACAACATTGCAGGTGGGTAGATAGTTGCAGCTAAGACTAATCCTAAAACCTTTATAATAATGTCCCAAATGGCCCAACCACGTTTTCGTTGTTTCATCCACTTACCTAAGGACAAATGTAAATCTTCTTTAGCAATTGAAGTATACATATTACCATTAGCAAAAGTAATCAATAAAACAATAATTCCATAAAAAACTTGTGCCTCTTTATTGTTATAGTTGGTTGAAACGATACTTGTAGCATATGGGAATAAAGATGAAAAGAATAACATAATCAGAGTTGCCCAAAGAGTCCTAGTTCCAATTTTTTTAACGTTATACCATTCATTATGCATGTTAATCCACATCGCACCTAGCCAAAAGAATGAAATAGTATAAGCCATATAGTTAGGCCATAATTCTAAAAAGCCATTTAGGGTTAAAGTATGTGGCTTCTCTAATTCTAAAACTAAAATTGTAATAATAATTGCAAGTACGGCATCGGTAAAAGCCGCTAGTCGTTCTTTACTCATTATTAGTCCTTTCAATTAAATATTATTTTTCAATCCATTCACTAATTTTAGACGAATCTCGTCTAGTACCTATTATATTTAAATTTTTACCCCATGTCTTAAAAGTTTGATCATAATTTCCATCTTGACCAACATCAGTAAAAAATGAAGCCACATTACCAGAATAATTAACTCTTTGTAATTCATTCAAAAAACTTTTAATCGGACTGGCTGGCATCCCCGACCAAACTGGGCTACCAATTAAAATAAGATCATATTGTTCAAAATCAACTTTAGGTAAGTTAATTTGAGGAAGTTGATTTGTCTCTATTTGTTCTTTAAAAATATCATTAGTTTCATACATATCAGCAGAAAAAGTCCCCGCAGGCACTTTAATTTCTACCAAATCACTATTTTTTACTTCATGATGAATCTTCTCTGCTCCTCTTTTCGTATTACCAGACCCAGAATAATAAATAATCAAAGTTTTCATTTTTAAATTTCTCCTCATATACAAAATAACTGGTCATAAATTGACCAGTTACTTTTTATTTATCATTTACAATTATTAAAGACTTAATTGCTTCCCGTTTATCCATTGCTTCATAAGCTTTTTGAATATCATCTAATGGAAAACGTTTAGTAAATACTTTACCAGGATTAATATTACCGGCTAATACTTCATTAAGCAGACGTTGCTTATCATAAGTAGTTACTGGTGCAATACCACCTCTTAAACCAATATTTTTCCAGAAAAGTTGGTTAGAAGCAGGCTCGGTTTGCGGTACACCAACACGACCAATGACGCTACCTGCACGTCCTACTTGACCTGCTTGTTCAATTGCACTGGTTGCTCCGACACATTCCAAAACGCTGTCTGCGCCCACGCCATTAGTGAGTTTCATTACTTCAGCTACAGCATCATCGCCACGACTGCTGACAATATCAGTTGCACCAAATTCTCTACCCAACTTTGCTCGATCTTCATGGTGACTCATTAAAATAATTCTTTTAGCACCTAATAAACGTGCACCAATAACACCACATAAACCTACAGCACCATCACCAATGACAACTGTGGTGTCTCCTGACTTTACTTCAGCACTTGCTGCAGCATGATATCCCGTTGCCATTACATCTGACAAGGCTAAGAGATTATTTAGTTGACTATCGGTATAATCTTCAGGTTGTCCAGGAATTTTAATTAAAGCCCAATTAGCATTGGTAAAGCGTAAGTATTCTCCTTGGTAACCACCATTAGAGCCTGGTTCTTGATTGAGACAGTTACCGTCAAATCCTGCACGACAATTAGCACAATAACCGCAGCCATGAGTAAAAGGAGCAATGACAAAATCCCCAGGGTGAACAGCAGTTACATCTTCTCCAATACTTTCAACAATTCCAATTGCTTCATGACCAATCGTTGAACCACCATCACGTTTAGCAATTCCACGATACCACCATAAGTCTGAACCACAAACACATGCCCGAATAACACGAATAATTGTATCAGTTGGCTTTTCAACTTTTGGCATTGGCATTTCTTTTACTTCAACTTTTTTAGGTTCAACAAAAATTGCTGCTTTCATTTTATTACCTCTTAATCAAATAAACTTACTCTATTATTTTAATATTAAGGTTAAAAATTAAATATTACTATCTATTAATACTGCTATGCATTGAGTGTATAGTGATTTTTATTTAAAAAAGTCTCTTATTATTTCTTTATAAGTTTCAATTGTGGCCAGATAACTTGAGAGCGTAGTATATTCATTAGTTTTGTGAGCCTGATCCCATTTATCTGATCCCAAAACTACTACTGGTAAGTCTGGTCTTCTTAAAGTAAAGACACTAGCATCAGTAGCACCGTTAATGATATCTAATTTTGGATCTTTAAAATTATTCTTAGCAGCTCTTAAAGCTAATTTCACAAAGTAATTTTCGGGTTTGGTTGCAATTGGCTGAAAGCTCTGAAAAACATTTAAGGTCAATTTATAATCTGAGTTTTGATTAATCTCATTTACTAGATTTTGCAAACGTTCAATTACTTTTTGATTTGGAAAAATTGCAGTTGGGCGAATATTTCCTTTCAGTGAAGCTTTGTCAGGGATAATGTTAACTTGATTACCACCCTCAATGATAGTAATACTATGTTTTAATTCCCCTAAATATGGGTCTTTCTCGATATCATTAAATAAATCTTTTTCTCGATTAATAAATTCTACCAGCCCTTGAATGGCATTAATTCCCTTTTCTGGTTTTGAACTATGAAAAGCACGTCCTTCACTAATAACCTCATAATTCATACTACCAGAATGGGAAAAATAATATTTCCTCCAGTTGGTTCACCAACTAAAAGTGCACTTAAATCTTGGGCAATATTTTGATCTTGTAAACGATTAGCACCAGGTGTCCCATATTCTTCACCCGCTGTGATAATTAATCTTATTTTTCCATTTTGTGGTAATTGTTCTGCTTCTTTTAATTCAATCAAACTAATAATTTGCGCGGCCAAACCACTTTTCATATCACTACTACCACGACCGTATAATTTATCACCAATAATTGTGGCCGTAAAAGGTGGATACTGCCACTCTTTTTCATTGACTGCAACTGTATCCATGTGACCAGTAATTCCAAGAATTTTTTGTCTAGCTTTATTTCCTACTTCGGCCACCAAATTTGCTCGCTGATCTCCAAATTCATCTATTTTTGACTCAATACCATACTTTTTTAATAATTTGAGTAAATATTGTGCTACTTCTAATTCATTTCCATTAACTGAATTAATTGCAATTAAATCTTTTAGTATTTGTACTTTTTCAGTATCTTTCATTTTTCCATCTTCTTCATTTATAACTTTACAAAAAAATCCTGCCAAAGCAGGATTTTAGATTATTAAAGATTTTCATCCATATTAAAAGTTAATTTAGACATGTTGATTGAATCAGTAAACATTTGGCCCATTAACTTATCACTTTCTTGACGAGTATACTTAACCGTCTTTTGATTTTCCTTAGTTAAGTAATTAGTCAATTCTTCACCAGAAAGCCCTTCACTATCCTTAATAATTTCTTCAACACGCCCACGGTAGTAACGGTTTAAGTCAGTGAGGTAGGTAATATCTAATTGAACAAATTGAGGATAATGACTTTCAACTAAAGCAGATAATGACTTGTAGTACCACCAAGCATCCCGGTTATTCCACTTCATCTTGGTGTTCTTATAAGTTGGATCAGTATCATTCATGTTAGTAAAGAATGGAACATATGGTGAAAAGGTTGGGCCACCAATACATAACCACATGATAGCAGCTCTATCCTCAGGAACATCACTTCTTATTTGTAAAATATGTGAGTTTTGCGTTCTGTTCAAACCAATTGGACGATAGCGGTGCTTTTCTTCTTCTGTTCCCTTACCGTATGGATCATATGGCGTATCTTGATAATGTGAACCTAAAAGATATTCAATATCTTCACGGGTAATTTTCTTGTTAGCACGACGAATAAATGGGATATCACCATCTTCAGGATCTTGTTCAATATCTGGGTTAAAGTACTTTTGAATATACCATTGACGACTAGTATTGTAGTGACGATCTTGTTCAGTATAAGTACCAAAAATGTGACGGAAGTTCCAACCTTCGTGGTCTGGGTTTAAATCATGTTCTTCAACAAATTCTTGAATTCCTTCTGACCACATAAAGTTATCCGGATCGTTAAAGTCAACTTGTTGAATTGCCACACGGTTACCAGTTGCTGCATAACAATCATCTGGAATACGCTGTGCAACCCAGTGGTGACCAGTAACAATTTCCATGTACCAAACTTCATCTTTATCACTAAATAAAACTGAATTTCCTGCTGGAGAACCATATTTAGCAATTAATTTACCAAGGTATTGCACACCATCACGAGCAGAATGAATATATGGTAAAACAACGGTTTGCATACAATCTTCATCAAGACCATCTTTTACTAATGGATCAAAAGCTAAAGTTCTTTCGTTACCATAAGTAGATTCAGTACATGACATGGCGACATTTTCTTCGTTAATACCACTTTCATCATAGTACCCTTGAGTCTTGTAATCTACATTAGGTACAGCCGGTACACGTTGCGCATTTTCAGGTAATTCCATTTGGAACTTATTAAGCCATGATTTAATCTTGCGTCCCTTTTCACCTTTAACAGCGGGTTCAATAATGAAACGTTGCGGGGTAATTGGACGGAAAGTATCATCATTGCGGGCAATCATAGTTGAGCCGTCAATTGATGCCTTTTTTCCTACTAAAATTGTGGTACAAGCACTTAATTTACTCATAAATTTTCTCCTTAAAATATCTAAATCAACCCTTGGAACAAGCCAATTGCAAATTTCTCGGCATCAAAATCAGCCAAGTCATCAACTTTTTCTCCTAGACCAACAAGTTTTACTGGCAAATTCATTTCATTTCTAATGGCAATAACTACTCCACCCTTAGATGAACCATCAAGTTTAGTCAAAACTAAGCCAGTTAATTCAGTAGTCTTATTAAAGTCTTTTGCTTGTAATAAGGCGTTTTGTCCGGTTGAGCCATCTAAAACTAATAAAACTTCATTTGGTTGATCAGGTAAAATCTTCTTGATTGTTCGTTCAATTTTATCAAGCTCATTCATTAAGTTAACTTTATTTTGCAAACGACCAGCAGTATCAACTAATAAGTAATCAATCCCCTGTTCTTTAGCCTTACTTACTCCATCATACACTACTGAAGCAGGATCAGCATTTTCTTTTCCAGTGATTACTTCAACACCATCACGCTTGCCCCATTCAACTAATTGTTCAACGGCACCTGCTCTAAATGTATCACCAGCAACCATCATTACGGATTTGCCAGAATCTTTTAACCTTTTAGCTAATTTACCAATGGTTGTAGTTTTACCTGCACCATTAACACCGACAAAAAGATACACATTTGGTTTTGCATCTGGATCATAAGTTAAGGCTGAATCTTTATTATTTTCACCTTGATCATAAATTTCAACTAATTTTTCAACAACCACTTGTTTTAATTCATCGTGACTTTTAGCCTTTTGTAATTTTGCTTCATCACGTAAAGAATCAGTTAATTGCATGGCAGTTTCATAACCAACATCTGATTCAATTAGTAGATCTTCAAGATCGTCAAAGAAATCTTCATCAACACTTCTGAATTTTGCGAAGAAAGCATTTAATCTTTCACCAAAAGTACGGTTAGTTTTTTCAAGGCCTTTATCATACTTTTCCTGGTCTGCTTCTTCAGTCTCTTCAGTAGTCTCAACTTTTGTATCTTCAGAATCAGTCTCTGTTTCATCATCACTTGAACTTTCTTCAGGTACAGATTCAGATTCTATTACTGTTTCATCAGTAACCTCAACCTCATTACTTTGAGTACTAGTTTCTTCCTTATTTTGACTAGCATTTGAACTTTCTTGCTTTTCTTGTTCAGTAACCACACTAGTTTTTTCATTTTCAGGAGCTTGAGAATTAATTTCAGCTTGTTGATCTTCTTGTTTTAGGTCTGATGAACTTGCTTCTTGCTTATCTTCAGGCGTTGCTACTTTTTCTTCAGTTTCTGAAGCTTGTTCCTCTTCCTCTGATTGAGAAGTATTTTTCTCATCTTCGACTTCTTGTTCGTCTTTTTTATTAAATAGTGACTTTTTGATTCGATCAAATAAACCCATTATTTCACCTCATCCTTTATTTCTTTTAAAGATACTGATAATACTTGTGATACTCCCGATTCCTGCATTACAACACCATAAAGCTGATCAGCTTGTTGCATTGTTCCACGACGGTGAGTAATAACGATAAACTGAGTTGAGGTATCATAACGACTCAAGAACTTGGCAAATCTAGTTACATTTGCTTCATCTAGAGCAGCTTCCACTTCGTCAAGAATACAAAATGGCACTGGATTTACTTCCAAAATGGCAAAGAGCAGTGTAATGGCAGTTAGCGCCCGCTCACCTCCGGAAAGTAATCCTAATCCTTGTAATTTCTTACCAGGTGGTTGAGCAATAATATCAACTCCAGTTTCTAATAAATTATCAGGATCAGTTAAAACTAATTGCGCCTTACCACCACCAAACATTAAAGGAAAAATCTTTTCAAATTTTGCCTCTATTTGGTCAAAAGTGTCTTTAAAGCGTTGTTTTACATTCTCATCAAGAGCAGACATAGATTTTTCAATATCCTGACGTGCCGTTAAGAGATCATCCTGTTGTCCATGCAAAAAATCATAACGAGTTTTTACATCTTCGTATTCTTGAATCGCATTTAAATTAACTGGACCAATATCTTCAAGTGACATTTTATTAAGTTTAACAGCACGTTGAAGTTGTTCACGAGCTTCAGATGTATTTTCTTGCGAACATAAACTTCGAGCAGCTTCATAAGTTAAGGCATAATCTTCACGTAGTTCTGTTAACCTCTGATCAATTTGTCCACTTAATTTACTTGCTTGAACTGATAATTGTTCTTGTTCATCCGCAGCATCTTTACGTAAATCATAATTTCGGTTAGCTAGTAATTCTAATTGGTTGATTTTTGCCTCTTGTCGACCAAGAAATTCATTGGCTTCAACCAATTCGGTACTTAGTTGATTTTTTCTTTTGGTAAGTGATGCAATTTCTTCCTTAATTTCAATAGTTGATTTGCCATTCTTACCACTATTACCTAAATTATTAATCTTATTATCTAAGTCAGTAATTTGACTTTGATTATTCTTCAAATTTTGACTAATTTGTGCTTGCTGTGCCTGTAAATTGCTAATTTGATTATGTACAACAGCAATTTGTGAATTAAGTTCACTAAGTTGAGCTTGAATTTTGGTATAGGCCTGATCCAAATCCTCTAAAGTAGCTCGTATCTGAGCCATCTTTTCTTTATATTTATCTGCTTTTTGATCTAAATCACTACGTTTTTGCTTTTCACTAGCTAATTTTTGTTTTAATTCTTCTAATTCACTAGCCCTTGCTACTTGCTCAGCATCTTGGAGTTGTTTAAGCTTTTGAATTCGTTCAAGATCACGTTCTTGATTTTGATATCTAATGGCTTGTTCATTAATTTTTTGTTTTAATTCTTGCAAATTATTTTGCAGTTCCTGCAAAGCTTTATTATCTTGAGCAGAATTTATTTGTAATTTAGTTAATTCTTCTTTCAACGAACTAACTTGTTGAGACAAAGTGGCAACATTTTGATTAAGACGATTAATTTCTGTATTTGTTTGGAGCGGAGAATTATTGCGTCGATTACGTGCTCCACCAGTCATACTACCACCAGGGCTTATAATGTCACCGTCTAAGGTTACAATCCGATAATAATGACCAGTTCGTTTTTGAATTCTTAAAGCCGTATCCATATCTTGAGCAACTAGTACATTACCCAATAAATAATTAATAGCCCGTGAAATATCAACTTTAGCCTTTGACTTAACTAAGTCAGCTGCTACCCCAATAAAGCCATCAATTGTTTGCAAGGTATTAATGGTAGAAGTTGCAATTGTATTTTGACGCACACCATCTAATGGTAAAAACGTTGCGCGGCCTGCATGATTTTGTTTAAGTTTAGCAATTGCACCGCGAGCATTTTCACGCGTCTGGGTAACAATATTTTGGACTCCCGCTCCCAAAGCCGTAGTCATGGCTGCTTCTAATTCATTGGGAAAATTAATTAATTCACCAATTACTCCGACCACGCCCTTAAAGTCCTGTGACTGATTTAAAACATATTTAACCCCTGCATAATATCCTTCATGTCTTTCTTGAAGACGTTTTAAACCATTTAATTGTGCACGGTGTTGGGCTATCTGAGTCTCTAATTGTTGAAGTTTTTGCGTTAAACTTGCTTCTTTTTCTTTTTGATCTTTAACTTTATTTTCTTGACCTGCTAATTGCGCTTCAATCTGCTTTCTTTGCGCAACTAAATCACTACCCTTTTCTTTTAATTGGGTTAGCTTCTTTTTGGCTTGCTCTAACTCATGGTCCATTGCTGGAGTCGAATTATTAGCCTGCTTTGTACGTTCTAATTCATTATTTAAATAGACAACCTGATTATTAGCAGAGGTTTGAGCTTGTAAAATATCAATATACTCAGTTCGTAATTGTTCTAATTGCGCATTTAACTCTTCTGGATCCTGTTGCAAAGCATTAGCTAAGTCTTGTTTTTGATCATTTAATTTGGATAAACGATCTTGTTCGTTAGCTAAATTAGCTTCATATTCCTTTAAAGAATGAGTTAGCTTTTCCCCTTGTTTAATTAATTCTTGCTTTTGAGTTTCATATTCCTTTTTAGTTGCGGCATCATATTGACTAGATTGTTCTTTAATTTGCAAGTCAGTATTAAGTTGCGCAATATCTTGAGTTAAGTTCAAAAGCGACTTTTGTTGTTCATCTTTTTTCTCATGCCAAGCATTATATTCTTGGCGATATTTTTCCAGGTTTTCTTTGCTTTCTTTAACTTCGTGATCAAGTTTATTTAAAAGATTCTGATTCTTTGTGGACTTAGATACAACTTGCTCTTTTTCTTGATTTAAATTTTCAATTTCTAAGGCCAATAACTGCTTTAAATTAATATCAAGTTTTTCTTTAGCAAATTGATATTCCTTAGCTAAAGAACTTTGCTCATGAAGAGGTTCAACTCGATCCTCTAATTCTTTGACTAAGTCATTAATTCGAATCAAATTATTATTAGTTTGTTCAAGTTGTTTAAGCGCCGTTTCTTTTTGTTGCTTGAAATGCAACACACCAGCGGCTTCTTCAAAAATACTACGTCTTTCTTGCGCTTGAGAATTTAAGATTTGATCGACTCTTCCCTGAGAAATAATCGCCAAACTATCATGCGATAAACCCACATCCATAAAGAGATTACGAATATCTTTTAATCTAACTGATTGGTTATTAATAAGATATTCATTATCTCCTGAACGCAAAATTTTCCTGGTAACTGTTACTTGATCATTATTAAAATTGAGTTTGCGATCATGATTATCAAAAACTAAACTCACTTCAGCTTTATTTAATGGCGGACGTGATTGACTTCCGGCAAAAATAATATCCTTCATTTTTGCACCACGAAGCGACTTGGCAGAACTTTCCCCCATTACCCAACGAATTGCTTCAGTAATATTACTCTTCCCACTTCCGTTGGGTCCAACAATCCCGGTAATTCCAGAATCATAATTAATAGTTGTTTTGTCTGCAAATGACTTAAAGCCATTTAAAATTAATTGTTTAAGCGGCAAAATCTCACCTATTCATAAAATTATTTTTTCAATGCTTTAGCTGCAGCTTGTTGCTCAGCTGCTTTTTTATTTCTTCCAGTTCCAGTTGCAACTTTTTGATTATTTACCAAAAGTTGAACAGTAAAGGTCGGTACACTTTCATCTTCAGCAATAACTTCATATTTGATATCAATTGCACCATTTATCTGTAATTTTTCTTGAAGCTCTGTCTTGTAATCACGGGATGCATCAAAGTCCCCTTCATCAATCAAAGGATAAACAGTTTGTTTAAGAAATCTTTGAACCGCTGACATCCCTTGATCAAGAAATAAAGCACCATTAAAAGCTTCAAAAACATCTTCTAAGAGCGTCTTACGATTACGTGCACCAGATTTTTCTTCACCATTACCCAAGTAAATCTCATTTTGAAAACCTACTTCTTTAGCAAATTCAGAAAAACCTTCAGTTCGCACAATATTAGAACGCATTCTAGTTAGCTGACCTTCATTCAGCTTAGGATAATTACGATAAAGATAATCAGAAATGGCCAATTCCAAAACTGCGTCACCCAAGAATTCTAATTTTTCATAATTATGTTTGCCATGATGTTCATTGGCATAAGATGAATGCGTAAAAGCTCTTTCTAATAAATCTTCATTATTAAATTCAATACCATATTTTTCTTTTAAATTTTTTTTGAAAGCTACTGATACCATTAAATCGTCCTTTCATCTAACTCCTTAATTATACCCATTTTTAGAAGGATAAAAAAGCACACAAAAGAGCCATCTTATTAAAAAGATGACTCTTTAAAAATATTTAACTAATTAACTTATTTTACGTATGCAATATGGTACCATAAGCTGTTAGCATCTGATGGTTTAGTTGAATAACCTGTTAATTTATTATTCACCGCAGTAACTTGGTAAGCATTTGCTACTGGTAATACATAAGCTTCATCATGCATATATTGTTGCCACTCATGGAACTTATTTACACGATATTTATTATTAAATGCCTTTTCAGAATCCATTTCATTTAATAATTCAGTATTCTTATCAGTTACAAAACGTCCATAGTTAAATGGTGCCTTTTCGCCATAAAGATCATTAGGTGAAGGTTCTGATGATAATGACCATGCACCTAAAAACATATCAACTGAAGAAGAATCATTTTGTAATTTATCATAGAAGGAATTCATCTCAAGCAGACGGCCACTAGTTAATTTAACGTTTAATCCTAACTTTTGCCATTGTTGAATATAATTTTGAACAATTGGTTCTACTGCTGAACTACCCGTGGCATAGTCAGTTGTTTTGGAAGCAAGATAAATCGTTAAAGGTTTACCATTAGGCTGAGTACGCCACTTACCCTTCTTCTTGTAACCAGCCTGATCAAGCAATTTATTGGCTTTCTTCATATTTTGAGTATAGGCTTTAACATCAGGATTGAAGTAATCACCAAATTGTTCAGGAATTAAAGTAGGTACTTGGAAGGCTAAACCTTTGGTATAACGTTTAGTTACAGGTTCAATATTCATACCATAAGCAATTGCTTGACGTAAATTTTTATTATTCATCTTGGCATTAGGATCCATGACATTTTTGCCTTCTTTAGCATCCCATTTACCAACTTTAAAACCTAAATATGAATATGCTAGTGGTACTTGCTTTACAAAGTTTACTCCACTTGTATTCTTAACATCATCCCATTGGGTATTTACTACATCAGCAATATCATATTTGTTTGACTTAATTGCTTGACTAGCTGAGTTAGGACTTACTACAGAAAGACTGACTTTGTTAAGCTTAGGAGTACCTCTCCAATAATACTTATTAGGAACAAAAGTTACTGATTGACCACGAACAACTTTTGAAACCTTATAAGGGCCGAAGAAAATTGGATTCTTTCTAATTTGATCAGATGATTCTAATTTCTTAAATGGCACATCCTTTAAATAGTGGTAAGGAACAGCTGATTCCCAAATATAACCATTACCAGATTGCTTCATGCCCGGTTTCATTTCTTTAAAGTGGAGGACAATCTCTCGGCCATTTTCTCCATCTGGCATCTCAATTCCAGAAATAGTCTTTGCCTTACCATCATGATATTCTTCCAGACCTTCTAAGTCGGCCAAACTACTAGTATATCGTTGTGAAGCAGTATCAGGGTTAGCGATTATTTCATAGGCATACTCGTAATCTTTAGCAGTTACTTGCTTACCATCTGACCACTTGACACCCTTTTTAATATTAATTGTAACTGTTTTAGCATTTTCATTAATATCAATCGTTGCTGGACCTTTATTAGTATATTGATAAGTATTATTAGTATCAAATAAAGTTTCATTCGCAGGTGCCATTACATCTGTATCAGTTTGAGAAGTAGCTAATTCATTTGAAAAGATACCAGTAAATGGAGTATCAGTTTCAATTGCCTTAGTTACTGTACCGCCCTTTTTGGCAGTTTTAGTTGGAACAGCAGATTTAATCTTCTTGATTGAACTAGCATCATTTGAACTAGAGTTACCACAAGCGGCCATAGTTAAAGCCACACCCGTTAATAACGTTAAACTTCCGAATAATTTGGCTTTTTTCATATATTTATCCTCCAAAATCTGGAAATAATTTTTAATTACAATTAAATATTACCATCGTAATTTTTAAAATACAACAATTTTACTTATTTATTTTTAATTTTATTATCAAATAATCATTTTGATTAATTAAGCGGTTTAATAAGTATTAATCCCCTTTCATCATTCATCATTTCATTAAAAAACCTCTTATATTTTTTAATATTAAACAAAAAAATAAGGATTTAGTAATTACTAAATCCTTATTTAATATGTTAATTTTCACGTTGACGCGCATCAAATGCTCTTTGCAAGGCACGTCCAACATAGTTAATACTCAATGAAATTGCTAATAACAATATCGTAGCCGGTAGCCATAACCAAGGTCTCGTAGTAACGTTAACTGGATCATTAGCAAATCCAATCAAACTACCTAATGATGGTACATTACTTGGCAAACCATAGCCAATAAATGAAAGTGTTGTTTCAATTCCAATGTTTCCTGCAATTGTTAATACGACATCAATAATGATCATTGAGGTAATGTTGGGTAAAACTTCACGGAACATAATTTGTAAGTTTGAAGAACCGGATGTTTTAGAGGCCAAAACATACTCACGTCCACTTTGTGATAAAACAAATGAACGGTAATACCTAACAGTAGTGGTCCATCCAAACATGGCAATTAATAATACCAAAGTAAAGGCATTGTAGTTAGGAATAACAGTTACCAAAACAATTAAAATTGGCATTTGTGGCAAAATTTGAATGAAATCCACAATACGCATGATAATCGAGTCAGTTAAACCACCAAAGTATCCGGCAACTAATCCAATAACTAAACCAACACATTCGGTAATGATAGTGATGGCAACCCCAATAAAGATTGAGTTTCTACCACCCATCATTAACAATTGCACAATATCGCGACCACCATCGTCAGTTCCAAGCAAGTGGCCAGCCTCACCCCAACCATAATAAGCATCAGCAATATTAATTTGGGTAACTTGACTACTATTTAAAAATAAAGAGCCAACAAACGTAAATAGCAAAATTAAGATAATTATAATTAAAGCTATCATCGCGGTCGGATCATGAAAGATTTCTCTGGCTACAACTCTAAAACCTGAAGCAGGAAGAGTTGGCTTATTTTGTTTATCTTGTTTTGTTTCTTCAGCCATTTTTCTCTCCCTCCTATTGGACTCTAATTCTTGGATCAACAATACTCATGACAATATCGGAAATCAAATTACCGAGTAAAGTTAAAATACCGAAGATCATAATTAAAGCTGTTAAAGTAGTGTAATCACGTTGACCAATTGAATCTAAGAATAGTTTACCCATTCCAGGATAACTAAAGACAGTTTCAATTATCATTGAACCAGAAAGCAATCCAGTAATAGTAGTTCCTAAAAAGGCAGCAATTGGCAACATTGAGTTTCGTAAAATATGTTTATTAAAGACAACTTTATCAGGTACACCTTTACTGCGAGCGGTTCTAACATAATCTTCAACCTTGTTATCAACAATTCCAGTTCGTAAATATTGAACAGTTGCTGTAGTTGTGATTAAAGCACAGAGGATCGCCGGCAAGATGATGTGATATAACCTACTGCCTAAAATACCAAAGAATTCTGATGCAGTATCAGAAACTGATCCGGATACTGGGAACCAACCTAAAACAAAACCAAAAATATATAATCCCAAAATATAAAATACAAAGGCTGGAGTAGCCAAAGTTATATAGTTAAAGATTTGAATTGATTGGTCTTGCCACTGATCTTGGTGACGACCAGCAGTAATTCCTAAAGGAATTGCAATTGCATACGTAATAATTACAGTGACTAATGACAACCAAAAAGTATTAACCGCACGATCCCAAATTAAGGATGCAACTGGTACTTTTTGAATGTAGGATTGGCCTAAATCACCATGGAATAAATTACCAACCCATCGTCCATATTGCACCCAAACTGGATCGTTTAAACCATATTCTTGTTTTAAATGAGCGATTGTCTTAGGATCAGAGTTCGGATTAATCATCCCTGTAAATGGATCCCCAGGCATCATTTTAGCTAAGAAGAAAACTAAAATACTCAAAATAATTAATTGAGGGATCATAATTAAAATACGACGTAAAACTGTCTTCCACATTTTCTATTCACCCTCCTTTAATTCTTCTTGAATCATATCTTCTGGTAAAGCGACATAATGGCGATCTGAAACCTTCTTCAAAGGCAGAACCCGACCGTCTTTGTCATACCATTTGTCCTGATTATCCAAGAATTCTTTCTCTACTCTTTGACGTTCTTTTTTATGTTCTTCACGATGTTCAACGTCAACTTTAGGTATTGCTGAAAGTAGTCGTTTGGTATAGATATGCATTGGATCATTGTAAATTTGATCTCGATCACCAATTTCAACAAAACGACCACGGTGCATAATCGCAATATCTTCTGACATATGCTTAACTACACCTAAATCGTGAGAAATGAATAAGAAAGCGATGTTATATTGTTGCTGGATTTGCTTCATGAAGTTAAGCACTTGGGCTTGAACCGATAAATCCAGTGCTGAAGTTGGTTCATCAGCAACGATTAATTTTGGATTAGTTGCTACAGCACGTGCAACACCAATTCTTTGTCTTTGACCACCAGAGAATTCATGTGGGTACTTATAAATTGCATCACTTGGCATCCCAACGATATCAAGTAATTCTTGTACTCTTTTTCTTTCTTCATCAGTAGTTAAATTTTCAAAGTTTCTGATTGGTTCAGCAATAATATCTTCAATTCTTTTACGTGGATTGAGCGAAGACATCGAATCCTGAAAGATCATTTGGACATCTTTGTTATAATTCAGCTTCTTACGATTTGCTGCTTTAGTAACATCCACACCTTTATATAGAATTTGTCCGCTAGTGACTTTTTCTACACCGACAATTGCCTTACCAGTAGTTGATTTTCCAGAACCCGACTCACCAATTAAGCCGTATGTTTCTCCTTCTTTGATGGAAAGATTAATCCCATCCACGGCACGAACATAATCAGTAATCCGATTCCAAAAACCAGAGCGAATAGGATAATGGACTTTTAAATCTTTAATTTGAATTATTTCTTCTGCCATAAGCCACTCCTGCTTTATTTCTCATCCTCAAAATGGAATCCTTGCCAACAAGTACATCTTACAAAATGATTTGGTTCTACTTCATGAATCCTTGGATTATCTTCATGAGCTGAAGCTGGAATCCAAGGAATTCTTGCTGCAAAACGATCACCAGAGCGAGGCATATTCTTTAATGAAGGAACAGTCCCTTGAATTACGTGTAATTCTTCATCATTACTATCAGTTTGTGGCATTGAATGTAATAATGATCTGGTATATGGATGCAATGGATTAGAGAAGATAGTTTTCACATCTGCCTTTTCTACAATTTGTCCTGCATACATTACTGCTACTTGGTCTGCAGTTTCTGCAACTACTCCTAAATCGTGAGTAATTAAAATGATTCCTGAGTGCGTCTCTTTTTGAATTTCCTTTAGTAAATCCAAAATTTGAGCCTGAATAGTAACATCCAAAGCAGTAGTAGGTTCATCAGCAATAATAATTTCAGGTTTGCAAGCAATCGCAATTGCGATCACAACACGTTGACGTAATCCACCAGATAATTCATGTGGGTACATACTATACATTTCTTCTGGACGAGGCATACCGACTTGATTAAAAAGTTCAATTACCCGATCATGTCGTTGCTTTTCATCCATATCAGTATGATAATACAAAGTTTCAGCAACTTGATCACCAACCCGCATTAAAGGATTAAGAGAAGCTAGAGGATCTTGAAAAATCATGCCAATACGTTTACCACGGATTTGATTAAAGAGCTTATCATTTAAGCCGACTAAATTTAATTCATTATATAAAATATCTCCAGTTACTCTAGTATTTTTCTGGTCATATAAACCAATGATACTTGAGGCAATCGTACTTTTACCAGAGCCTGACTCACCAACAATGGCCAAAATTTCATCTCGTTTTAGTCTCAAATTAATATCATCAGCTGCATCATAGAACTTTCCTTGCAAACGATAGGCAGTATGCAAATGTTCGATGTCTAATAATACATCAGTTTGTTTGTCCAAAGTTCATTCTCCTCTCAACCCTTTTTGAATATAAAATTAAAAGTCAATTAGATTCTTAATTAATGCTCTCATTATATATAAAAAAAACCACCAATTCAATGATTTCACAAACATTTTTCATTAATTGGTAGTTTTTTCTTAATCTATTTCTTACTTTTAAAATCAAATTAACTTTGATGTGACTTAATATAAGCAACTGCTTCTCCCACAGTAGCTAATTTTTCGGCATCTTCATCAGGAATTTCTTCTCCAAAAGTATCTTCTAAATCCATGACGAATTCTACAAAATCAATTGAATCGGCATCCAAATCATTTTGGAAATTCAAATCATTAGTAATTTTATCACGATCAAATTCAAAACGATCAGCAATCATATCAGCAATCTTATTAAAAATTTCTTCTTCAGTCATTGTTTTTCTCCTTTTACTTCTTATTATCTTTAAATAATTCAGTATATTTAGCAACTAAATTTTGATCAAGCATTTTATCCACTTGCTTAAAGGCGTAATAAATAGTAGTTGCATCTGACCGGCCATGGGGCTTAACTACAATACCATTAACTCCTAATAAAACCGCACCACCATAACGTTTAGTATCAAAACGTTTGGCTAAATTTCTAAGAGCTGGTTTAGCAAGGCCCGCACCAATTTTAGGTATTACTCCACTATTTAATAATGAATCTTTTAACATATGTAAGATAACTGTGGCAGTTCCTTCAATCGCTTTGAGAACAGCATTACCGGTAAAACCATCAGTTACAACGACATCGGCTTTACCCTCCATCAATTCATTACCTTCAATATTTCCAGTAAAATTCAAATCTGTCTCTGATAAAAGTTTATATGCTTCTTGGTGCATTGGATCCCCTTTATCATCTTCAGCACCATTATTTAACAGAGCTACTTTGGGATTTTTAATATTACGAATTTTTTCAGCATAATAGTTTGCCATTTGAGCCCATTGCACTAAATAACTTGCTTTACTTTGTGCATTAGCTCCAACATCAATAATATTAAAGCCTTGTTCGCCCTTTTGACTCGGCATCGTGGGCATTAAAGCTGGACGATCTACGCCCTTAATGCGACCAATGATAAAGATTCCACTAGAAAGTAAAGCTCCTGTATTACCTAAAGACACTAAGGCATCAGCCTTCTTATCTTTGACATAATTAGCTGCTACTACCATGGAAGAATCTTTTTTGCGACGAATTGCTTTTACGGGCTCATCACTATCAGCGATTACTTCAGTTGTATTAACAAATTCTACTTGCTTAAAGTCATCGTCTTTTGGAAAAGCACCCTTAACCTTTTGTTCATCGCCAAATAAGATAAAAGTTACATTAGGTAATTCTTTACGGGTTTTAATAACTGCATCTACAATAGCTTGCGGTGCATGCTCTCCGCCCATTGCATCTACGGCAATTCTTTTCATCACTATATCTCCTATAAACAAATTACTTAAAATAATTAATCACTATTTTGTAAGTCTTTGCTATATTTTAACACTTTATTTAAAAAGTCATATTCATAATTTTCTAAATTTGGATCTTTTTTAATTAAATTCCTTGCTTCTTTTTGAGCTGTTTGGAGAGCATTAAAATCTTGTACCACATCTCCAACTCTAAACTGCGGCAAGCCAGATTGTGCCTTACCAAAAATATCACCTTCACCACGAAGTTTGAGATCTTCTTCTGCAAGTTTAAACCCATCAGAAATATTAGCAATAATTTCCATGCGCTTTTTTCCCACTTCTGTTTTGGGATCACTAACAAAGATACAATAACTTTGGGTTTGGCCACGTCCAATTCTACCGCGTAACTGATGCAATTGACTTAGGCCAAACCGATCAGCATTAAAAATAATCATCATATTAGCATTAGGAACATCCACTCCTACTTCAATAACGCTGGTTGTCACCAAAATATCAATTTTTTTGTCTGCAAAAGCATCCATAATTTGATTTTTTTCTTCACCAGACATCCGACCATGAAGTAAAACAACATTTTGCTCTTTAAAGTATTGAGCAAGTTTTGCTTGAAGTTCTTCCGCATTTTTTAAATCAGTCGTTTCGGATTCACTAATTAAAGGAGTAACTACATAAATCTGAAATCCTTGATCTAATTGACGTTGCATTTGGGTTAATACTTCACGCAGTTTATTAGAAGTTATCCACGATGAAATTATTGGTTTTCTTCCCTTAGGTAATTGATGAATTGAAGAAACGTTCATATTACCGTAAACTGTCAAAGCCAAAGTTCGTGGAATCGGCGTAGCTGTCATCGCAAGAATATCAGGCTGATTCCCTTTTTGAATTAACTTATTGCGCTGATTAACTCCAAAACGGTGTTGTTCATCAATAATTACTAATCCTAAGTTTTTAAATTCAACTGGATCTTGGATTAAAGCATGGGTACCAATAACCACATTAATTGTCCCATCTGCTAATTCACGATAGATTTCTTTTTTCTCTAGTTCTTTAGTATCACCAGTTAATAAAGCAACCCTTACTCCCAACTGACTTAGCATCTCATTAATTTTATCAAAGTGCTGTTGTGCTAAAATTTCGGTCGGTACCATTAAGGTAGCCTGATAACCAGCAGTTACCACAGCATAAATAGCAAAAACAGCAACAATTGTTTTTCCAGCTCCTACATCCCCCTGGAGTAAGCGCCGCATTTGACGTGATGAGTGAAGATCAGCAAAAATTTCATTTACTACCTTTTTTTGATCATCAGATAATTCAAAAGGTAATAAGTTAATTAATCTTTTTATTTCTTTGAGATCATACTTCTTTGCTTCACCTGGAGCTTCATCATCTTGCTGATTGAGCATTTGCGCTAACTGAACTTGAAATAGGAAAAATTCTCGAAAAATTGCACTTCGTTTAGCTTTTCTTGCCATCATACTATTTTTGGGATGATGTAAATCTTGAACAATCGCTTGATCTGTCTCTAATTTATATTTAGTGCGCACTTCTGGAGGAACAATATTTCCTAATAAAGGCAAATAATCTGTTATTGCCAAATCTATTAATTCTTGCAGCTTTTTTTGCTTAATATGCCGATTAAGGGGATAAATTGGCTCCATCGCCGCTCCCTCTTTTTTTTCAGCTACGAATTTAAAGGCACTGAGAGATTGACGATTTACATTATATTTGCCATATATGGCTACTTCTTTACCAAGTTCAATCTTATCTTTTAACCAAGGCCGATTAAAAAAATTGACCATGACAACATCATGGTCAATTTTGATTTTAAAGCTAAGACGACTTTTTTTGTAGCCAAATCTACTAACATAAGGCTCAGTAACAACTATTCCCTTTAAAAGAGTCTTTTGTCCATCCATTAATTGATCAAGGGGCAAGGTTTCCAAATCGTTATAACGAAAAGGAAAATACATTAGTAAATCGTAAATACTTTTAATTCCTAACGAAGCCAATCCTTGGGCAGTCTTGTCTCCAACTCCCTTTAAAACTGTTACTGGTGCAAACAAGTCTTTTTCTTGAGCTATAGTATTCATTTTATTCCACAGAAACTAAGAAGTAATAAACTGGTTGACCACCATCATGTACTTCAAATTCTAAATCATCATCGTCACTAACTGCTTTGATTTTTTCAATAACTGCTTCAGCATCTTTCTTAGTAGCGTCACTACCATACATCACAGTAATGATTTCACTATCTTCATCAAGCATTTTTTGAATCATTTCAACAGTAGTGTTAATTAGGTCAGGATTATCAACTGCAATCTTGCCATCAATAATACCTAAGAAGTCATCTTTATGTACTTGAATATCATCAATTTCAGTATCACGAATTGCCTTTGTTACTTCACCTGATTTTACTGTATCCAGATCTTCAGACATTGCTTCAACATTCTCATCAACATCAGCATCTGGATCAAAGGAAAGCATAGCAGTTAAACCTTGGGAAATGGTCTTAGTTGGAACAATTCCTACTGGAATATCAGCAAGCTCGGCTGCTTGTTTTGCAGCCATCACAATATTACCGTTATTAGGTAAAATAATCGCTTTCTTTGCCCCAGACTTCTTAATTGCATCAAGAATATCTTGAGTTGAAGGATTCATTGTTTGACCACCCGAAATAATGCGGTTAACACCTTCACTCTTAAATAATTCACGAATACCATGACCAGAAGCAACCGCAATTACGGCAAAATCAACAGCTTCTTCTTGTTCATCATGATTTTCAACAATAGTTTCATGTTGAATTCGCATATTATCAATCTTTATCTTGCCTAATTTTCCAAATTGTTTACCGTAAGTAAATACTTCAGCTGGATGTTCAGTATGAACATGGACTTTAGCCACTTCGCCGTCAGAAACAGCTAATAAAGAATCTCCTAATTCAGATAAGTGCTTTCTAAATTCATCTAGATCAAATTTCTTTTTATCTGGTACATCAGCAGCCAAGTCAACCATAATTTCAGTACAGTAACCATTCTTGATATCACTAGTAGCTAACTGTACTTGTGCAGATTCTGCTTGATGATGAGCGGCATTAATTAGCTCGTCCATTTCAGTATCATCTAATTGATACTCATTATCCTTTTCACCAAGTAAGCCTTCTAAGAATCCTTGATAAATAAAGACTAAACCTTGACCACCAGAGTCTACTACTCCTACTTGTTTTAAAACTGGTAACAAATCAGGAGTTGTCTTTAAAGCTTTACGTGCTCCGTCAACTACTGCACGCATTACTTCACTGACATCATCAGTTTCAGCAGCCTTATTTTTACCTGATTCAGCAGCCACTCGAGCCACGGTTAAGATAGTTCCTTCAACTGGCTTCATTACAGCCTTGTAAGCTGAAGCAACACCATTAGAAAATGCAGTTGCTAGATCTGTGGCAGTCAAAGTATCTAAATCTTCAGTAGCCTTATAAAAGCCACGGAAAAGTTGAGAAGTAATTACTCCAGAGTTACCTCTTGCACCCATCAACATTCCCTTTGACAATGCTTCAGTTAAATCACCAATGCGATCACTATCACATTCATTTACTGCTTTTGCACCACTAGTAACGGTTAAGTTCATGTTTGTTCCAGTATCACCATCAGGAACTGGAAATACATTTAATTTATCAACAAATTCAGCATTCTTGCTTAAACGATGAGATGCTGAACGGACCATATCTTTAAATTGTTGACCTGTAATTTCGGTTAATACCACTATGTCTTCCTCCAAATAAGCACTATTCGTCTA
This sequence comes from Lactobacillus rodentium, assembly GCF_003423665.1. Lineage (GTDB taxonomy): Bacteria > Bacillota > Bacilli > Lactobacillales > Lactobacillaceae > Lactobacillus > Lactobacillus rodentium. Next base: position 34,620 of record NZ_BFBY01000002.1, read on the forward strand.
AAACTTTAACGCCTTGTACGATTACGTTAACTGATTTCGCTTTAATGCCTAAAAGATGTTCGAGATTATATTTTACACTATCTTGTACATTGCGGCTAACCTCGGAAATTTTAAGACCGTAACCAACAATAATATAAACATCGACAATAATTTGATTATCTTTTGATTTAATTACTACACCACGACGGTAGTTTTCCTTATTCAAAATAGTAAAAGCACCATCACGGATAGTATTTTTAGATGCCATTCCTACTACACCATAATTAGATGTAGCGGCACCTCCAACTACAGTAGCAATCACATTATTAGAAATATCAATTAATCCATATTTAGCTTTAATTTTTACTGCCATAATTTCCTCCATTTCTGAAGAATACTTTTCTATATTTATTTTAACATAGCATAATTAACATCAAAGTACCAACTTTAACAATTAAAGAAAAAGCAGATATATCTTAATAAGATATTGAAATCAATTTAAGGGTATGATAACCTAATAAGGTACTAACAACCGATATAAAAGGAGGGTTTAGCACAAATGGCAAAAGACTTTATTACTGGCCGCAAGACCACTTTCGGTAACAAGCGTTCAAAGGCTTTGAACTCTACTAGACGTTCATGGAAGCCAAACCTTCAAAAAGTTCGCATTCTTGTCAATGGCAAGCCAAAGCGTGTTTGGGTTTCTGCAAAAGCATTGAAATCAGGTAAGGTTACCCGAGTTTAATTAAAGATTATAAAAAAAGCAGGTTAATAACCTGCTTTTTTTATTTGGCTATATTGCTAAAACGATCCTTATCACATGAATAGATTGCAATTACTTCTCCTTTATCAAAGGAAACTTCTATTTTATTTTGACCAATAAATTCATTTGAAGAAAACATGTGTGGCACAGTAGTATTAAATGATTTTAAAGGATATTTAGCACCAATGATATTGAGATTCTTAACTGGAGTTAAATTAGCCAGGCCTAAATAAGAATACGAAAGAATTGGAAACAGACTATTCATTCTCGGTTTTAGAAAAAGAATTAAATTTTGTTGATCAATAATTCTAATGCGGTCGTTATACTTAGCTAAAGGTGGATTTAAAAAAGTAAAAATATTTACAAAAAAATGATCTAGCCTTCCACCAGTAGCACCATAAAGATCCACTTGTTCAATCTGATAATCTTCAAATAAAGTTAACAATAACAATTCTGAATCTGTTTCATCTTTTGCTGGTGGCGCATAACGAATATCAGCAACACTTTTTTCGATTTGCCCTAATTCAAAATCACGAAGTGAATCAAAATCTCCCATTGCTAAATCTGGAATAATTCCTAATTCTAACAAAAACAGACTTCCACGATCGCTACTAGCAATCATAATGCCAGAGTTCTTGGCTTTGACTAACTTTTCTTTTAAATTAGGTGGCCAATTCTCAGTTGGCCCTCCTAAAACTGCAATTGCTTTTTTCATACTAAAATATTCTCTAGTTTTAGAATTTGTTGCGCAATTGGACCCTTTTTAAAGATAAAAGAACCAGCCACAAAAATATCTGCCCCTGCATTTTTAGCTATTTCTGCCGTGTGATCATCTATCCCACCATCAACTTCAATTTTAATATTTTTACCACTAGCAGTAATTAATTCTTTGACCTGACTAATTCTTTCATCAGAATCTGGTCTAAAACTTTGACCACCAAAACCTGGCTTGACTGTCATAACTAAAATTTGGTCAACTAGATCTAAGTAAGGCTTAATTTTTTCAACAGGGGTTTCAGGATTAATTACTAATCCTGCTTTTACATTATGATCTTTTAAGTAATTAAGCCACTTTTCTACTTGATCAGTTGCTTCATAATGAAACTCTACTAAATCTGCTCCGGCTTTTACAAAAGCAGGAATTGTAACATCTAAATTATTACTCATTAAGTGAATCTCTGCTTCAATATTAGGAAAGGCTTCTTTAAAATCTTTTACTAATTCTGGACCATAAGATAAATTAGGTACAAAATGACCATCCATAATATCAATATGAAATCTCTTAATTCCTGTATCAATGGCTTCTTGAATATCACTACCTAAATTCATGTTATCGGCATTCAAAATTGATGGTGCAATTTTACTCATATCTTAATTCCTCTTATTTTAAATAATCAGGCATTCTCTTATCCTGAATTTCTTGTCTAATTTTTAAATAATCATCATAACGACTTTGCGCAATTTCTCCGGCTTTAACCAACTTTTTCACTTCACATTTTGGTTCTTGCAGGTGCTGACAACTCCTAAATTTACACTTTGCACTTGCCTTTTTAAATTCATAAAAATCATTAGCCAATTCATCAAGTTTAATTTTATAAAGATCGACCGCAGAAAAACCAGGAGTATCTGCGATATAGCCCTTTCCATATTTAAATAATTGTACTTGACGCGTTGTGTGTTTTCCTCGATTCAAGGCATAAGAAATTTGTCCCGTTGCTTGATTAGCCTCTTTTTCTAACTGATTAAGTAGAGTTGACTTGCCAGCGCCTGATTGACCAGCCAAGGTCCAAATTGCATCTTTCTTGATTAATTCTGGTAAGTCTTTTTCTAATTTATTACCATCAGTGAAAACTGGATAACCAATTTTTTCATAGTAGGACAATTCCTCTTTAATTTTCACTAGTTGTGCAGCAGGAGTAATATCAGTTTTCGATAGGTAAATTGTTACTCCGATATTTTTCCAAGCAAAAAATGTTAAGTAACGATCTAATAATTCCAGAGAAAAATCAGGTTCTACTGCTGAAATAACTAATAATACCTGATCTACATTAGCTACAGCTGGGCGACCAATTTCATTTTTTCGGGGTAAAATTTCTACTAAATAGTTCATCCCTTGTTCATCTAATTGAACAATGACATGATCTCCTACTAATGGCTTTTGTTTCCGGTTACGAAAAACGCCACGCGCTCGAGAGCGAATGGCGCCTTTTTTAGTTTCAACATCATAGTAGCCTGAAATTACGCTGATTACAATTCCTTCTATTTTTTCAAGCATTATTTATTAATATCCTCATCTAAAATAGTATTACCATCTCTTTCAATTCTAATATGGCCATTGCCTTTACTCAAATTAAAAGGAATAGTAAATGTTTGATCTTGGGTAATTACTTGATCACGGTAAATATTATTCAAACTATGGTTAGCATCAGAAATATAAATTTGGATATGATTACCCTGATTACTACCATCACTTGCTTGGTAAGGAACAGTAAATGCTTTAGTTACCTCATCATTATCTGACGAAGTATCTTCGTCACTCGTGTCGCCGTCCTTACCTTTTGAAATTACTAAATGAATTTTTGATCCTTTTTTCACTCGCGTACCTGGTGCTGGATCTTGTCGCATTACTGTACCCTTTTGAGCAGAATCAGAATTTTCTTCACTAATATCTAAACTTAAATCATTATCTTTAGCATAGTCTTGTGCCCCTTTTAGGGTATAGCCTGTTAAATCTCGTAATTTTACTTCATCTTTTGAAGCTCTAGCTTTACCTGTAGAAACAAATAAAGTAATAGTTGTTTTATTTGCCTGTACTTTTTTGCCAGGTGTTACATCTTGAGAAATAACGGTATTTTTAGGGATAACAGCATCTGGTTGATTAACCTTAGATACTTTAAATCCAGCCTTAATTAATCTCTTTCGAGCACTCGTATAATTTTCACCAGCCACATCTGGAACTGTTTTTAATTTTGCACCACGAGAAATTATTAGATCAACTGTTTGTCCATTTTTAACTGTAATTCCAGTTTGAGGGTCAGTACTTATAATTCGACCCTTTTTAACCTTATCTGAATATTGGTATTTATCTTTTCCAATTTTTAAGCCACGAGCCAAAAGGCTTTGTCTTGCATCACTTTCACTTAAATTGTTTACGTTAGGTACAGTTACATCATCTTTACGACCTAAAGCAAAAATCAAAATTAACATAATGCTTAAAAAGGCAATCCCAGCTCCTAGCCACCACCATTTATGGTTTTTAATATTTTCCCATAATGTTGGTGAATTGCTATTTTCTTTGTCTTTATCAGCAATTTTTTGTGTATTTTGGACTGAGCCATCCATTTGGGGTAAAACAATCGTATTATCTTTATTAGGATCAAATTTAGGCTCAAAAACTGGCTCATTGCGACGACTAGGATCTAAACTAGTATCCAAATCCTGCTTCATTTCCATCACAGAATGATAACGATCCCGCGGATCTTTAGCAGTTGCTTTAAATACTACATTTTCTAAGGCCTGCGGAATATCTGGGTTTTGTTTTCGAAGTGAAGGAGTAGTTTCTTGGAAATGTTTCAAAGCTACTGCAACGGCATTTTCTCCACCGAAGGGAACTTGTCCCATTAACAATTCATACAAAATAATACCTAAAGAATAAATATCAGATTGAATGGTTGCACGATTCCCACGCGCTTGTTCTGGCGACATATAATGTACTGAACCAATGGCGGTATTAGTTTGACTCATAGTACTTTGATTTAAAGCCACAGCAATTCCGAAATCAACGATTTTGATATTACCTTTTTTATCTATCAAAATATTTTGTGGTTTTAAATCTCGGTGAATCACATGATGCTTATGAGCTAGTGCCATAGCCGATAAAATTTGATCCATAATCGCAATTACTTTTGGTAATGGAATAGGATTATTTTTTTGAATATATTGTTCTAGATCTGGGCCTTCAACATATTCCATGACCAAATAATGGCGATTATGGTCACTACCAACATCTAAAATTGAAACAATATTGGGATGACTTAATTCACTAGTGGCACGTGCTTCTCTTTTAAATCTTTCAATGGTCTTAGGATCTTTTTGTAAGTCTAATCTTAAAATTTTAACTGCAACTTTACGCTTGAGAATGATATCTTCTGCTAAATAGACATTAGCCATCCCACCCTCACCCAGTAAAGTAAGGATTTTATAGCGACCGCCAATTAAGTAGCCCTTATCAAACACTAGTGTTCAGCCTCCTTTTCGGTGTAGGCAATTAAACAAACTGTGATATTATCGCCACCACCTAATCGGTTGGCTTCATTAATTAACTTATTACATCTTTCCTTCAAAGTTAGATTTTTAGTTGCGAGAATTTGTTGAATTTGTAAATCAGTTAACGAATTTGTTAAACCATCAGTACATAAAAGAAAAATATCACCAGCGTGAACTTCTAAAGTATTAAACTCAGGATTAACTGTACTTGATACGCCTAATGTTTCAGTAATAATATTTTTTTGAGGATGATTACGAGCTTCTTGTTCAGTAATCTGTCCCATTTTGACTAATTCATTTACTAAAGAATGATCTTGAGTAATTTGTTTAAAATTTTTATTACCATAAATATAAGCACGAGAATCGCCTAAATGAGCAACTAAAATCTTTTCAGCAAAAGCAATTGCTAAAACAACAGTAGTCCCCATTCCATTCAAATCTGCAAAACGATCTGCAGTATTTAAAATAATATCATTTTCCAATTTTAATTGGACCAAAAGCCATTTTTGGGCTAATTCAGCATTAGTAAAATCAGTTTTTTCAAATGCGTGTCCCAAATGACTAACTGCCATTGTAGAAGCAACATCACCACCTTGGTGACCACCCATTCCATCACAAACAATTCCCATTACAATATTGTTTTGATTCTTAAAAACTTTAACAAAGTCTTGATTTGTCTCTCTTACTCTTCCGATACTTGAGGCAAAAGCTGTTTTAATCAAAATAATTAACCTCGTTTTTTAAATTTAGCAATAAAAAAGCCATCGCTATTAAATTCATCTGGTAATATTTTAACAAAATCTTGCTTAGGTAAATTACCAACCTTAATTGGAACTAATTCAAAATCAGCATGATTCTTCAAAAAAGCTGCAACCACATCTTCATCTTCTTCTTTAGTAATCGTACATGTAGAATAGACTAATTCCCCACCTGGTGCAAGTAAAGGTGCGATGTGATTCAAAATGTCTTTTTGAATTTTACTTAAATTTTTTATATCAGCTAATTTTTTATCATATCTAATTTCTGGTTTTCGTCTAATTAAGCCAAGTCCAGAACAGGGAGCATCTACAAGAATTTTATTAAAAGTTCCGGAAGTAAAATGATCTTGCGCCTTGCGTGCATCAAGTGCTACTGTTTTTACTTTATCACTTACTCCAAGACGTTGAGCAGCTTTTTTTACTAAAGCTAATTTATTTTCATGAATATCTGATGCTGTTACATTTCCAGTAGTCAATTGTTCGGCAATTTGTACTGTCTTGCCCCCAGGAGCGCTACAGGCATCGAGCACTTTTTCATTGCCCTTAAAATTAAAAGCATCTACTGCTAAAGAAGCAGCACTATCTTGAATCGTAATTTTTCCCTCTTTAAATAAGTCGGATTTTGCGACATTACCATGCTCAATTAATAAATTATGATCAGTTAATTTAGAAGGCAAGGTTTTTATCTTTTCTTTTGCTAATTGATCAGCAACATCTGAGTGACTTAAATTAGAATCGGTAATTCTAATACTGGTTGCCGCTGGAATATTACTTGCGCTTAAAATACTTTTAGCTCGCTTTAAACCAAATAAATCAATAAAATATTCTACTAACCATTTTGGAAAAGAATATTTAATGCTTAAATACTCCTCTGTATTATTTTTATTTGGTAATAGTTCCCCCTGTCGATCTAGAGCACGTAAAATTCCATTCACCAATTTGTAACTACCAGAATTTCTTCCACTATAATTTTTAGCAAGTTTATTAGCCTCATCAAAAATTGCACTAGTTGGAATACGTTCCAAAAAGAAATATTGATAAGCCGACATTAAAAGCAGAGGATAAATAAATTTATCCTTTAACTTTGTTTTTATCAGTGGTTTTAGTTGATAATCTAAAAATATTTTATATTGAATAGTTCCATAAACTATCTTAGTAGTCAAAGCCTTATCTTTATCGCTTAACTTACTTTTTTCTAAAGCATTATTAAGTGCAATATTTGAATATGAATTTTGATTAAGTACCTTAATTAAGGTATCTAAGGCTACACTCCGAGCACTAGTCATCAATTATTTTTTCTCCGCTCTTAAACTTACTACCTTGTCCATTTACATAATCTCTAATTGGCATTCTCTTTTTGCCAGTTGGTTGAACTTCTAATAAATCTAATACCGTTCCATCTGCAAAGGCAATAGCAAAACGTTTTTTGTTAGTAACCAAACTACCTGGAGCAAGATCAGTTTTTTCATCACTAACTTTGGTTTGCCAAACTTTCATGCGTTTACCATCTACTAATATATAGGCACCAGGATCAGGATTTAATCCTCTCACTAAGTTATGTGCTTGTTGGGCCGTCATACTAGTTTTAATTTGTTCTTGTTCTTTTGAAATATTAGGTGAAAATACTACGCCCGCTTCATCTTGCTTAGTTCTAGTTACAGTACCATCAAGAAATTTAGGTAAAGTTTCTAATAAAAGATCGCGTCCCAGAACACTTAGTTTTTCAAAAAGACTGCCAGAAGTATCATCATCTTTAATTGACAAGCTGGCTTGTGCAAAAATATCACCAGCATCCATTTTTTTAACCATTTCCATAATTGAAATTCCAGTCTCTTTATCTCCGTTTAATAAAGAGTATTGGATTGGAGCACCACCGCGATATTTAGGAAGTAAAGATCCATGCACATTTACTGGAGCAATCTTAGCTGATTGTAAAAACTTGCTTGGTAAAAATTGGCCATAAGCTGCGGTAACAATAAAATCAGGTTGAATTTGCAACAACTCAGCTAATTCTTCTGAACCTGACAATTTTGCTGGTTGGTAAACTTTTAAATGATTGGCTAATGCAAGTTCTTTAACTGGGGATTGGTGAAGAACTTGTTTACGGCCTATTTTTTTATCAGGTTGTGTAACAACAGCCTTAATGTCATAGTTGGAATCTATTAATCCTTCTAAAACTGTGCGTCCAAATTCTGGTGTTCCTAAAAAAATTATTGATGGCATGTAACAACACTTCTTTCTAAATTATTCGTTCAGGTTCATTATCAATATAAACATTTAGACCCTGCTTTTTAATTTTTTGTGCCTCATCTTGGAGTTCATGCAAGATTGGGATTAATTTGTCTTCTTTCTTATATTTTACCAGTATTTGATAAAAATATTGATTCTTGATTTTTGCAATACTACTTGGAGTTGGTCCCAGAATAATGGTCGGTGCATGTAACTGCTCCATTAATTTTCTTTTAACCACAAAAGCAAACTTCGCTGCCGCTTGTTCATTTTTTGAAGCAATAGAAATTAAAATAGTATAAAAGAACGGTGGATAATTTCCTTGGTGTCGCACTACCATTTCTTTTTGATAAAAGCTTTCATAATCTTGATTCTGGGCTAATTGGATTGCATAATGCTCAGGATTATAGGTTTGAATCATTACTTCTCCCTTTTTGTCTGCACGACCAGCTCGACCAGACACCTGGGTCAAAAGATCAAATGTTTTTTCAGAAGCATTATAATCAGGAACTTGCAAGGAAGTATCGGCATTGATTACTCCCACTAGCGTCACATTGGGAAAATCAAGTCCTTTGGCAATCATTTGCGTACCTAGTAAGATATCAGCCTTACCTTCACCAAATTGATCAAGAATTTTTTTATAACTTCCTTTTCTTCTTGTCGTATCTACATCCATTCGGAGGATTTTACTAGCAGGAATTAATTCCTTTAACTCCTCTTCAACTTTTTGGGTTCCTGTACCCAAAAAACGAATTTTTGTTTCACCACATTTAGGACATTTGCGCGGAATTGGTTCCTTATGACCACAATAATGACATTCCATCATTCCTGTATCTTTATGCATTGTTAAAGAAATATCACAATTGGGACATTGCATCACATATCCACAAGACCGACAAAGCATAAAATTAGCGAATCCACGTCTGTTCAACAGTAAGATAACTTGCTCTTTTTTGGCAATTTTCTCTTTAATTTTATCTACTAACTCTACTGAAAGATCAAATTGACCACCTGCAAATTCAACATGCTTTAAATCGACCAGCTTCACTTCTGGGAGTGCTTTTTTATTTGCTCGCTGAGTTAACCTTAATAATTGATAGTTACCTTTTTGTGCTCGAGCACGACTAGCTAACGAAGGAGTTGCACTTCCTAAAACTACCGGACAGTTGTGGTATTTACTTCTTAATAAAGCCACATCACGCGCATGATAACGCGGATTATCTTCTTGCTTATAAGAAGATTCATGTTCTTCATCAATTATGATTAAGCCTATATTTTGTAAGGGAGCAAACACCGCACTACGTGCCCCAACTACTACTTGTGCCTCTCCACGACGAATTCTACGCCATTCATCATAACGTTCTCCAGTAGATAAGCCACTATGTAAAACTGCAACACTTGAACCGAATCTCGCTTTAACTTGCTCAACCATTTGGGGCGTTAAAGATATTTCAGGAACTAGCATTAAGGCATTACGCTTACTTGCCAAGGCTTTTTGGATGGCATGGAGATAAACTTCAGTTTTCCCACTGCCAGTTACACCCTCAAGTAAAAACGGTTGTGCCTTCTTAGCTGTAATAGCCTTATTTATTTCATTTAAAGCATTTTCCTGATCTTTATTCAACACAATATCTTTGGGGACGTTTTTAGTATCAACTTCAGCTAAAGGATCACGATAGGTTTCTTTTTTTGTTCTTTTTAACCAGCCTTTTTCTACCGCTTGTTTTAAAATTGCGCTATTTAAATGCAATTGCTCTTGTAACTCTTTACCGGTTTTGGGATAACTAGCAATATTATCGATAAGATCAGTGATTAATGCCAACTGATTAATAGCATTTTTTCGCAGCGAAGTTTTAATTTCTGGATAAACATGCGCGCCAAGATTAGGTTGATAAACAAATTCTTCTTTTTTCTTTGCCTTATTTTCAACTAAGTATTCAATTTTAGCCTTATTAGTTTTGATTAATTTTTTAATTTGAACGATTTTTTTAAGATCAGTTACTTCATCTAAATCAATTGGTTCTCCAGAAAACAGGTCTAATTGAGCTGTTGCTTTATCGATAGGCGTTAAAATTTTACGATAATTTGCTTTCATTACCCGTGGTAACATCGTTTGAAGTATAGTTATCCGATAGGAAAAAATTTTTTTAGCCAAAATAGCAGATAACTCAACTAATTCCGGTGTTAATGGTGGCATTTCATCAACAACTACTAAAAGATCTTTTAATTTTCCTTTATATTCTGTTTTATCAGTAATCCCAACCACAAATCCTTGGACCTTTCGACGTCCAAAAGGGACTACTACTCTAGACCCGACAGTTACATCAGTTAGTGCGGTTGGAATATTATATTCAAATATTCGATCTGTTTGCTTTGCAGCTACATCTACAATAACTTGTGCAATCATTTTCTCACCTATCAAAAAACCTCCATTGAAAAACAATGAAGGTTTAATGTTAAATATTAATCAATCTTTTCAAAGTGTTCAGGATCAATTGTTACCTTACCAGCTGCAATTTCTTCTAAAGCCTTACCAACTGCCTTAGCTGAATTATAATGAGTTAAAGCTCCTGGAGCACCTGCTTCTAATTCATGCGCTCTTTTTGCTGCTAAAACTGAAAGTGAATAACGTGAATCAACCTTAGCTAATAAATCATCAATTGATGGGTAAGTAATTCTCATAATTAATCCTCCTTAACCATATTTCTGTAATCATTAATGACTCTAGGAACACGGACATGTTCTGCTTCAACAATAGACTTAATGTGATCTACGGCATTAGCCACGGTATCATTAACAACTGCATAATCATAATCTTCCATCATTAGGATTTCTTTGCGTGCCTGTTGCATTCTTTTAGCAATCACTGCTGCAGAATCAGTTCCCCGATTTACAATTCTATCCTTCAATTCATGCAAATCTGGTGGTGTTAAGAAAATAAAGACTCCATCTGGCATTAACTTTCTTACCTGTCGTGCACCATTAACATCAATTTCTAAAAGAACATCTTTACCCTCATCAAGTAACTTCTTAACTGGGGCCAATGGTGTTCCGTAATGATGACCAACATATTCATTATATTCTAGTAATTCATTATTTTTAATTGCTTCTTGAAAACGTTCTTCAGAAACAAAGAAATAATCTTTACCATCTTCTTCCCCTGGACGAGGTTTACGTGTGGTCATTGAAACTGAATATTCAAATGAAAAAGCTCTTTGCTTTACCATTGCACTTTTAACAGTACCCTTTCCGACACCAGAAGGGCCAGAAAGCACAATTAATAATCCTTGCTTTGCCATGATTGCTCCTAACGATAAATGTTAACATGATTATTTTGCATTAAATCGCCATCTAATGCAAGTTTAAGCCAAATTTTTTCAAAAATAAAATTTTTCTTGATTTTCAGAACGCTTGTTCGTATAATGATTATTGCAAACATTTGTTCGAGCTTAAAGGAGCCTAATAATGTCTTTTACTAAAAATTTACAATCTAAACTTAAAACCTCAGTTAAAAATATTTATCATCACTTTTTTGAATACGACTTATCAAAATTAACTACCCTAGGACAAGAACCAAGCTTAATCATTAGAAGACTTGAACATGCATTTTTCCAGCGTGAATTTGTCTTAATTACTTATCAAAATGGCAAAACTGAAATTGGTCAATTAATTGCTCGTTCTACTAATGGACGCTTTGTTCTTCGTTCTTACGATCACAAAGTTTATCGTTTAATCGATTTAACAACTATTTTTAATATTGAAGTAGCTTAAATAAAACTAATTTCTTGGCTCTTAAACAAAAAAACTTTAGGTTATTAACCTAAAGTTTTTTTATTTATCCTTAAAACTATTCATTAAATCAGCAGCATTTTGTTTTGCTGCAGCAGTAACATCCTGACCAGCCATCATTTTGGCAATCGCAGTTACCGCTTCCTCTTGACTCAAAGGACCAACTTGCGTGTAAGTGGCGCCATCTTCGACTTTCTTTTCAACCGAATAGCGTTGGTCACCAGCAGCAGCAACTTGAGGTGAGTGAGTAATAGCAATAACTTGTTTTTCTTGACCAATGGCATGCATTTTCTTTCCAATCGCAGCTGAAACACGACCGGAAACACCTGTATCGATTTCATCAAAAATCATTGTGCCAACTGGTTCTACTTTACTAAAGATTGCCTTTAGGGCAAGAATAAGTCGTGACTGCTCCCCACCGGAAACAATTTTAACCAAAGGCATTAATTCTTCACCAGGATTAGGAGCAATCATAAACGTCACTTCATCAAGACCAAGTTTGTTAAATTGACTACTCTGATTAATTCTAATTGCAAACCGGGCCTTTTCCATATATAGATCGGCTAGCTCATGCTTAATTTTTTCTTCTAAGTCATGTGCAACTTTTTCTCTTTCATTATGAAGCTCATTTGCTTCTAAACTCATTGTTTTTTCGAGTTCTTGTAATTCTTTTTGTAATTTACCTTCATCCAGACCGCCAGTTTCAAATTGATCCAATTCTCTTTGAACTTTTTCGTAAAACTTAAAAACTTCAGGCAAGGAAGGTCCATATTTCTTTTTTAAAGAATTCAAGGTATCAAGTCTGCTAGTAACAAATTTATATCGTTCTTCATCAAAATCCATACTATCGATTAAGGAAGATAATTCACTGCGAGCATCATTAAGGGAATAGACTCCATCATTAAAACTTTGGGTAAAATTTTCAAACTTTTTACCATACTCAGAAAGTTCTTCAGCCGCATTTTGCGCATCTCCCAATAAGGTAGCTAAACCATGATCGGCATCATCATACAATTGCATAAAATAATTGGCCGTATCGGCAATTTTTTGAAAATTACTTAATTCATTGAATTCTTCTTCAAGCGCTTCATCTTCATGGGGATCAACTAAATCAGCATTACTAAGTTCATTATTTTGAAATTCCAAAATATCTTGTCGTTGTGCTAATTCTTGGGCATCTTCTTTTAATTGATGAAGACGCTTATTCAAAGTCTGCCATTTTTGATAATGTTTTTGATAGGAAACTAATTTATTTTGAAAATTAACTGAAGCATAATTATCCACCAAATCAATTTGGCGATCAGGATCCATTAAAATTTGTTGATCATTTTGGCCATGAATATCAACTAAATTCTTCCCCAGTTCACGTAGAACATTAATAGTCGTTAGTTGACCATTAATTCTAACAACATTTCGTCCTTTAGCAGATAATTCGCGACTAATCACAATTTGTTTATCTTCACATGGTAAACCATATTGATCACAAATAGCCTTCACTTGTTCAAATTGGTCATCAAGTTCAAAAAGTCCAGTAATAATTGCTTTTTCTTCACCACTACGAATCATTTCATGTTGTGCCCGACTGCCTAACAACAATGAAACTGCATCAATAATAATTGACTTACCTGCTCCTGTTTCACCAATGATTACAGTCATATTTTCTTGAAAGCGAACTTTTAAAGCCTTAATAATTGCAAAATTTTTAATATCAAGTTCAACTAACATACTTTTCTCCTACAAACCTGCAACTGCCTTTTGTACTAAAGCTGTAATATCTCCTTGCCACAAATTTTGACCGGGATTAGTAGTATCTTTACCCAAATGAATTAAAAATTCAATGTTTCCCTTACCACCTTTAATTGGTGAATAATCTACTCCTAAAATATTAAAGCCAATTTTCATTGCTTCTTGCATGGTATGAGCAATTACATCATGATGCACTTGATGGTCATGAACTATGCCATGTTTTCCAACGTTTTCTGGACCAGCTTCAAATTGTGGTTTAATTAGGCAAACTGCATCACACTGATCAGCTAAAATTTCATACATTGGAGGCATAATCAAATCTAACGAAATAAACGAAACATCAGTCATCGCAAAAGTTGGTCGGCCTTCAGTAAAGTCTGCTAACTTACTAAAACGAAAATTTTGTTTTTCCATCACGACAACTTGAGGATTATCGCGTAATTTCCAGGCTAATTGGTTGTACCCTACATCTAGTGCATAGACCATTTTAGCACCATTTTGTAGAGCAACATCGGTAAAGCCCCCAGTAGAAGCACCGATATCTAGACAGATTCGCCCTTGTAAATCAATCTTAAAAACTTGCAATGCTTTTTCTAATTTATAACCACCACGGGAAACATACTTTTTACCGTCTGATTTAATATAAAAAACTTCATCTTCATCAAACTTTTGTCCTGCCTTATCAATTCTCTGATGGTTATGATCACTAACTAAGCCTGCCATAATAGCTCTTTGAGCTGCAGTACGAGAATGAAAAAGATTTTGTTCAAATAGTAAAACATCTGCTCTTTTTTTACTCATTACAATACCTTCTGATATAAATCAAATAACTGAGCCAAGATTGGTTCATCAAATATTTTTAAGGCACTTCTTCCCTGATTTACTAAATCAATTAATTCTTGACGACTCTGATCAATTCCTAGCAGAGTTAAAGTATTATTTTTGCCTTCAGCTTCATCTTTGTGAGTAGCTTTACCAGCTTCTTGACTACTTTCAACTACATCTACTAAATCATCATAAATTTGATAGGAACGACCAAATGTGTAGGCAAATTGCTTCAAAGCTGCAATTTTATCTGCATTTTTTTCTTTTACTTTCGCAATTGCCATTTCTACACATGCCTGGAGTAAACAGCCGGTTTTTAGCCATTCCATTTGGGAAATAAATTCATTATTATCTTTAACAGAACTATTATTGGTAGAATCAATATCTAAATATTGACCACCGACCATTCCATTGGGTCCTACGGCCTGAGTAATAATTTCTACTTCAGTAATGTTTCTACTACCTTCAGCAATCCATTGAATACCTAAGGGCAATAAAGCGTCCCCGGCTAAAATTGCTTCAGCCTCACCCCATTTTTTGTGACTTGTTGGCATGCCACGACGATAATCATCGTTATCCATGGCTGGTAAATCATCATGAATTAAAGAATAAGTATGAATTAGTTCGATACCACAAGCTGTTTGTAAATCACTTGTTTCAATTTGGTGCCCTAATGTTTTTAAAGTAGCCAAGTAAATTAATGGCCGTAAACGTTTACCGCCAGCCATGACTGAATAAGCCATGATTTGACCAATTTTCTTATTATTAATGTCTTCTTTTAGATGAGTTTCTAAAAACTCATTAATTAAGGGCGTAAAATATTGACGAAATTCTGTTAGATTCATTTTTATTCCTCGGGAGCAGCAGCATCTTCAGGGTTGAGAGTTTTTTCATTGCCATCTTGATCAATCAACTTAGCTACTGTTTGTTCAGCTGCTGTTAACTTCTTTTCGAGATCGCGACTAAGCTTAACTCCTGCCTGAAATTCATTCAAGGCATCTTCTAAAGGCACATTACCACTTTCCAATTTATTAACAATTTCTTGTAACTCAGTTAATTGTTCTTCAAAATTATTTTTCTTTTCTGGCATTTTCTTCTCTCCTAATATCTGTTACTTTAGCACTAGCTTGACCATCTTTAAATTGTAATTTTAAGACTTCATTTACTTTCAATTGAGCTACTGAGGTTACGGTAGTTCCTGCTTCATTTTCAGTATAAACATAACCACGACTAATGGTTTTTAAAGGACTATTATCGTCTAATTTTTGTTCTAAACCGGCAAACTTATTACGCTGCTCCTTGAGATAATTAAGCATGACCCGATTGAGATTTTGACGTAAATATAATGTTTGTTGTCTAATTTGCTCTAATTGCTTTTGAGGACCATTAGCCCACAATTGCTGTTTAAGTAGATTATACTGAGCTTGTTTTTGATTAAGAATATTATGTTGCGCCTGAAAAAGTCGTTGCTTTAACATATCAACTCTTTGAATCGGCTCATCATAAATACGACTTGGATCACGCAACACAGGTGAATTTTTTAATCTTTTTACTTGTTCCGCCTTATTACGGATAATCCCTTGCATTGAAGCTACCAAGCGATTACGTAATTGGCTAATCTGAGTAAGTACTTCCACCAAATTCGGGGTTGCATATTCAGCAGCAGCAGTTGGTGTTGCTGCTCTTGCATCTGCAACCAAATCAGCTAATGTCGTATCAGTTTCATGACCAACAGAGGAAATAACCGGCATCTGCATGGCGAAAATTTGGCGCACTACCTTTTCTTCATTAAAAGGCCATAAATCTTCTAGTGAGCCTCCTCCACGACCGATAATAACCGTGTCGTATTTCTTCCCACTGGCTGCAATTTGTTGCAAAGCGGCTACAATAGTATCCGCTGCATCATCCCCTTGAACTTTAGCTGGAAATAAATCAATTTCTGCATGAGGGAAGCGACGATTTGCCGTCACCATAATATCATGAATAACCGCGCCTGAAGCACTAGTTACAACAGCGATACGATCAGGAAAACGTGGAATTGGCTTTTTATATTCAGAATTAAAAAGGCCTTCTTTTGCCAATTTCTCTTGAAGTTGGCGTAATTGTTCATACAAGGCACCTAGACCTGCTGGTTCCATAGTCTGGGCATAAAATTGATAAGAACCTTGCGGCCCATATACTCCTACATACCCACTTACATAAACCTTCATCCCTTCTTCAGGTTTAAACTTTAATTTTTCAAAGAATGATTTAAACATTACAACATTAATTTTTGATTTTTCATCTTTTAAAGAAAAATATTGGTGAGAATTCATTCGAAAACGAAAGTTCGAAAGTTCTCCCTGAAGATAAACCTTATGTAGGTAAGGATCATTTTTAAACTTCTGTGAAATATAGTAATTTAAATCGCTAACTTTTAAATAATTTGAACTATCGACCATCTACTTGGTACTCCGTTAAAATAATTACTTGTTTCATTAAACTAGCTACGGTTAAAGGTCCAACTCCTCCTGGAACTGGAGTAATGGCTTGGGCTTTTTCGAAACATTCCTCATATTCAATATCGCCCATTAATTTTCCTTGCTCACGGTTCATACCTACATCAACTAAAATTGCTCCTTTTTTAATCATTTCACTAGTAATTAAATGTGCTTTACCAACATCTGAAATGATTAAATCAGCTTGCTTGGTTAGTTGCTCTAAGTTAATAGTTTTGGAGTGAGCAATAGTAACCGTAGCATCACGATTCAATAATTGACTAGCAATTGGTTTACCCACAATCAGACTTCGTCCAATCACTAAGACATTCTTACCAGAAACATTAATCTTATAATAATCTAGTATTTCCAAAATTCCACGCACAGTAGCAGGTAAGATATCGCTTGCTCCTTGCCAAGCTAGACCTTGATTATAGGGATGAAAACCATCTGCATCTTTAGCCGGTTCAATCGCCTTAACAATCGTTAAAGGATTAATCTGCTCAGGTAATGGTAATTGCACCATAATCGCATTTATTTTGGGGTCTCGATTAAGCTCTGCTATTTTTTGAAGCAATTCTACTTCAGTTACACTACTTGGAAATTTAATAGTGATTTCGTTAATTCCTATTTTTTTTGCTAGATTTCTTTTCGCTCTTAAATAGATTGTACTTGCTGGATCTTCTCCCACTTCTATTACGCATAAAGTTGGAAAGATATTTTTTGTTTTTAGTTCTTTTACCTTATTTTGCAAAGATTTGGATAATTGTTGAGCAATAATTTTGCCATCTAATCTTAATGCCACAAGTTCACCTCATAAAAAAAGCCGACTTTTCAGCCGACTTAATTATTTTTCATCAATAAAGTTACCTAAGACACCATTAATAAATGCCTTTGACTTTTCTGAAGAAAATTCTTCGCCAAGATTCAAAGCTTCATCTAAAGCTGCAACTGGTTCAATTTGTTTACTATTTTTGATTTCATACAAACCTAATTCAAGGATTGCACGATCAATTTGAGCCAATCGTTCAATTCGCCATCCCGACTTTAAATACTTACTAATTTCTTCATCCAAATCAGCTTTTTGACTTAAAACACCTTTGACTAATTCTTGAGAAAAATCAGGAAGATCTTTGAGATCTAAAGCTCTTTGGGTACGTGAAACTATTTCGTCGTAATCTAAGTCTGGTTCTTGATTAGCTAAATAGAGAGCTTGCAAGGCTATCCGTCTCATTTCATGTTGGGTCATTTATCTGTCAGCCTCGCTATCTTCAGTTGAGGAAAATAGTGTATCGGCTTCTTCAACCTTATCATCTTCAGAAACAAGACCAACTACATGAATATTAACTGCCTTTAAAGCTAAGTCAGTCATTTGTTGTAATTGAGCGACTAATTTCTTTTGTAATTGAACTGCTACTTTAGGAACATTAACGCCATAGTCAAGATAGACATAAATATCGGCAGTTAATTTATTGTCTTCAACACTTAAAGAAACGCCTTTACCTCGATTTGAATGACCAAAAAGAGAATTTAAGCCACTACGAAGTGACCCGCGCATATCATTAACGCCGTCTACTTTTCTAGCAGCAATTCCTAAAATGACTTCAAGAACACTCAAATCAACTCTAGTTTCATCGCCATTGTCATTGCTTGATAAAAGAATTGTTGAATTATCAGCCATAATTTACCTCGAAAATATAATCAATTAATTACTTGTTTGCACGAGATACATAAGTACCATCGGCAGTATTAATAGTTAAGATATCACCTTGATTAATAAAGAATGGTACGTTAACTACTAAACCAGTTTCCATAGTTGCTGGTTTACCACCACCGGAAGAAGTATCTCCTTTTATATTAGGTTCAGTTTCTGCAACTTCCAAGTCAACAGTATTTGGTAATTCAATACCTAAAGTTTCACCTTCATGAGTAATAACATTAACTTGCATATTTTCCTTTAAGTATTTTGCTTCTTCTTCAATTTGAGCATTAGGAATTTCAAGTTGTTCATAAGTGTTATTATCCATGAATACGTAACTTGAACCATCATTGTAAAGATATTGCATACCCTTAGTTTGAATATCAGCAGTATCAACCTTTGCAGTTGAACGGAAAGTATATTCTTGAACAGCACCAGTTCTTAAACTCTTAAGTTTTGAACGAACAAATGCACTACCCTTTCCTGGCTTAACGTGTTGGAATTCAACAATACGCCACAAATCATTGTTGTATTGAATAGTGAGTCCATTTTTGAACTCATTAACGGAGATCATTGTCATGTTAAATTACCTCATTTCTATCTAATATTATATTACCAATCTTGCTCTATTTTTAGCAACTCAAACCATTAAAATTAAGTTTAAATTTAGCTTTTTTATCACAGGCGTAAACCTTACTTATTATACCAAATGATAAGATTAAACTAAAAATAATTTCTAAATCCGGTCATCTTCTTAACAAAAAAGACTGAATGCCTTAAACATTCAGTCTTTAAAAATCAAAATATTAATTATTTTGCTTCTTCAGCTGGGTAAACAGAAGCTGGGTAAACAGAAACTTGTTTCTTATCTCTACCCAAACGTTCAAATTTAACAACACCATCAACTAATGCGAATAAAGTGTCGTCACCACCACGGCCAACATTCTTACCTGGGTGGATCTTAGTACCACGTTGACGGTAAATGATTGAACCTGCGTGGATTTCTTGACCGTCAGCACGCTTTGCGCCTAAACGACGACCAGCTGAGTTACGACCATTGGCAGTTGAACCACCACCCTTGTGGTGGGCAAATAATTTAAGTGCTTCAAGATTATTAATCATCATATTGTTTCACCCCTTAATTAAGCTTCGATGCTTTCAACAGTCACCTTAGTGTAAGGTTGACGGTGGCCATACTTAGTGTGTGAGTGCTTCTTAGGCTTGTACTTGAAAGTTACAACTTTCTTTTCCTTACCTTGCTTGTCAACTTTAGCAACAACCTTAGCACCATCAACTACTGGAGTACCAATCTTAGTTGACTTACCATCGTTTACAAGAATAACTTCATCAAAAGTTACCTTTTCGCCTGGTTTAACTTCAAGCTTTTCAACAAAAATACTATCGCCTTCAGCAACCTTGTATTGCTTACCACCGGTTTTAATAATTGCGTACATTTGTACACCTCCGAAATAAATACTTAGACTCGCCACTTGAGGTGAGATTAACGCTAATCTTCTTACTTACCTTAAGTGCGCGGTTGCAGATGTGAGGTTTCCACAAATACAACTCCTTTAGTTTACTACTGTTATGCAATTTACGCAATCTGTAATAAATAAAAAAATGCACCTAAGTGTATTTTTTATAGTCCCCATTTACCACCATGGACACTTACTACCGTATCCGTGATTATAAAGGCATTATCATCAATCTCATGAATCTTACTAATTAGTGGACCATAGTCACGGGTATCCACCACTATTAAAATTTGTTGCTTATCTTCTTCACTATATCCACCAACAACATTATAGACAGTCAATCCATCATATTCTTTCATGAGCATGTCTTTAATCTCTTCAAAATGATTATTACTCATAATACGCACTTGGTATTTTCGATCAAAACCTGCTTCAGCAAAATTCATTGTAATAGCAGTTACTACTTGAGAAAATGCTGCTAAGAAAAAGGCATTTAACCCATCTACAAAAATATTGAGGAAAATAATTATCATATCAATACATAGTAGTGAAATAGCCGGATTAATAAAGAAGTATTTCTTTATAATCATTGGTGGAATTGTCGTACCACCACTAGAAGCATTAACACGATATAAAAGTGAAACCCCTAACCCCATTAAAGCTCCACCATAGATAACCGCTAAGAGGTCATTATTAGTTACCTTAAAACTTGGGGTAATTTCCATTAAAACAGGCAAAAGAAAACTTCCAAGTGCGACATTTTTAGTAGTAGTTTTACCTAAAAAAATCGCTGCTAGAATTAGCATCAAGACATTTACGATAAATACTGTAATTGAACGATTAATACCCCAGACCGCATCTACTAAAATAGAAATACCCGTTGAGCCTCCAGCGGCTATATTTATAGGTCCATAGAAAAAGTTAATTGAAATTGCAATAATTTCTAAAGCAATTAAAAACACAATCCATCTCATCCAGGAACGTTTTTTAAGTTTTTTTGTCATCTCAGCGTCCTTTCTGATTAAAATCTTTCTATAGATAGTTTATCGATAAAGTGAGACCTTAAGCAAGTTTAAACAAAAATCTTATCAAATTATAAAAACACTAATTAAAGTGCAATACATTAGGATCAAACGTTGCTGTATTTTTTACTCCAGTATAGAGCATCATTTCAGCTAATTCTTCATTCATCTTGAGAACCTTTTCCTCTACGGCTTCACTGCCTTGATCAAGCAAACCACGCAAGATAGCACGTCCTATTAAGACACCGTCAGCCCCAAGTGCTAAGGCCTTATATGCATCATAGCCAGTCATAATTGAACCGTCGACAAAAATTGTCATTTGACTATTACCTAAAGCTTTTTTAATTGCAGGTAAAACTTTTAACGGTGGCACGCCAAAGGGTAAACGACCATGATGATGTGACACCACAATTGCCTGACAACCAGCGTCCCGAGCCTTTAATGCATCTTGCACAGATAAAACTCCTTTAGCAACAAACGGCACATCAGCAAAAGCTGCATATTTGGCTAAGTCAGCTTGAGTTATTGGTCCCAGCTCAATGCCATCAACTACATCATATTTGCCATTAGTTCCTGGCACGTGATCAATATCAATTCCAACTACTGCACCAGTTTCTTGAGCAACTTTTATCTCATCAAAAATACGATTATGATCAGCAAAAGGCTTAATAATTCTAACGGTATCGCTACCTTCGGCAACGATATCACGGTATTCACTATTTTCTTCCATCCCGATCCAATTTAAAACATTTAAATTTTTAGCAGCTTCTGCTTTTTCTTGCATCGGTTTACGACTTTTATCATCTAAAACCTTATTTAAATGAGAAACCGCAGCTAAATTAATTGGTGAAGCATATTTTTTACCAAAAAATTCTGTTTCTAAATTTGGTTCTACCGCATCAATAATCCGCATCTCTACCAAAATATTATCAAGATAAGCACGGTTATGAACATTAGCATCTTCTGCCTGCCCACTAGTCACCGGAATCATCCCTTTTGGACCAGGCCAGGGACTTTTAATTTCTTTTTCTTCTGGTGCATCAAAGTTATGCCTTGAGGCGCCAGTTGCAGAATCAATTTTCTTACTCATTATCTTTTCCTTTCTTAGTAAATACTACTTTATCTTAATGTTTTACCTTTATTTTACTGCCAAAAAGTAAAAATTTCTGGTAAAAAGATGGGCATGTTCTTAAAAATGAGCTATAGTTAACTTATAAAATAAAAAGTGAGGAATTAATTATGACTAAATATACTGTTAAATTAACTGAAGAAGATCTTCAAATGATTAAAGATTGTCACTCAAAGAACCCATCAATTATGAAGGCTTTAAGTGAAGCTAAAAAAGAAGACTAATTTTAGTTTTTTATGTGCAAAAGGGATGTTAATAGTAACATCCCTTTTTTCTTATCTTTATTTATAACTATGTTAAAATAATTTATGTAAGCGTTTGCTGAAAGGAGTAGCTGAAATGCAAGTTTATGAAAATGACTTTGGAAAAATAAATCATGATTCAGTAACTCGTTATACCATTGAAAACGATCATGGTATCAGAATGAGTGTCTTGAATTATGGCGGAATTTGGCAAGAATATTCAATTCCTACAAAAAATGGTCAGTTTAACTTATTATTGGCCGGCGACTCAATGGCGGATTATTTAAAAGCCGGATACAGTATTGGACAATTAATTGGACCGGTCGCTAACCGCACTAAGAATGCTGAATTTGAAATTGATGGTAAAACTTACCGAATTCAAAAAAATGAAGGCAATAATAATATTCATAGTGGTGACAAAGGCTGGCAAAATCATTTTTGGGATGCCGAAGCTAAAGTATTCAAAGATAGTGGTCAAGTAGTTCTGCATCAAACATTTTCGCCTGATAATGACGGAATGCCTGCTACAACAGATATTTATGTAGTCTACACTTTAGATAATTTAGATCGTGTCACTATCGATCTTTATGGTCAAAGTGATGGTCCTACCCTCTTTAATCCTACCAGTCACACTTATTGGAATCTTAGTGATACCGATAAGACAATTGAAGGTCAAAATTTAACGATCAATTCTAACTATCATTTAGCTGTTGATAGTGAAAAGTTACCTACTGGAGAATTAATAACTAATGCCGGTCAAGGTTATGACTTTAAAAATGGCAATTCATTGAAAGCTGCTCTTAGTGAAATGAATAAAACTAAAGAAAAGGGTTATGATGATTTCTTTGTAGTTAAGCCAAGTTCAACTTACGGTTATGAGCCAATTGCAATTTTAAGTGATCCAAAATCAGGACGCGAAATGCGGATGTATTCTGATCGAAATGCCCTAATTATGTTTTCGGCAAATGGTTTACCTCATGATGCACCACTCAACCATACTGGTAATTGGGCTGCATTAGCCTTAGAAGCACAAAATCTTCCTGATGCTACTAATTATCCTGAATTTGGCGATATAACTTTACGTCCTCTTGCACCAGTTCACCACCAAATCCATTACGAAATTAAATATTAATTATTTAAATAAAACGATAAAAAAAGATCGCTTAGAAATATTTATTCTAAGCGATCTTTTAGTTTTCTACTCTAGTACTATTAAGCCATTCTTTCTTTAATTGCTTCTAGAGTCATTTCACTAGTATCAGCAAACTTAATGTCAGCATTCTTAAGGCTTTCACCAATTCCAATAGATAATTCTCCAGCCGCATTAATTGCCGCAATTCCAGCTTGTGCATCTTCAATTCCTGCAACTTGATCAGGTTTCAAGCCAATTGATTTGGCTGCTTCAAGATAAATTTCTGGATCTGGTTTACCCTTCTTTAAATCAGCTGGGTTAACAATTCCCTCAAAATAGTCAGTTAATTGTAATTGCTTCAAAATTTTTGGAGCATTTTTTGATGCTGAAGCTAAGGCGATTTTATAATTCTTAGCTTTTAATTTATCTAAAAAGTTTTTGATGCCAGGCAAGATATCAGCTGGGGTTAAAGTATCAACTAACTTAAGGTAGTTATTATTCTTTTCTTCAGCCAAAGCTTCTTTTTCAGCTTGAGAATAATCATTTTCATGGCCACCGGCTTTAAGAATTAATTCTAAAGAGTCCATGCGGCTAACACCCTTTAAGTTGTTTGCTAACTCATCTGTCCACTCAGTACCAACCTTTTTAGCAACTTCATTCCAAGCTTGACCATGGAAACGTGCAGTATCAGCAATAACACCATCTAAATCAAAAGCAAAGCCCTTAAGATCTTCAAATTTCATTAATATGCCTCCAGACTTACTTTAATTCGAGTTTCTTACCTGCTAAGTCAATCGTAATTGGATCACCTGAGATTAACTTAATATCAGTACCATTCTTATCAACTTTAACTTCTAAGATACGGTCACGGAAGTTTTGACGGAACTTGTATGAATTCCACTTCTTAGGAAGGAATGGTGCATAGTGTAATTCTCCATTACGGACACGCATACCAGCAAATCCTTGAACAATATCAAGCCAGCTACCAGTCATTGAAGTAATGTGTAAACCATCAGCAGTATCATTGTTGTAGTTATCTAAGTCAAGACGAGCTGAACGTTCATATAATTCAACAGCCTTATCTTCGTAACCAACATCAGCTGCAATAATTGAGTAAACTGAAGCAGATAAACTTGATTCATGAACAGTAAATTGTTCGTAGAAGTCAAAGTTACGCTTCTTTTCTTCCTTACTAAAGTCATCGATAAAGTCCCAAAGACCTTGAATAACATCACCTTGTTTTACATATGGTGAACGCAAGATCTTATCCCATGACCAGTGTTGGTTCAATGGTAATTGATCACTTGGAATTTCAGAAACAGGAGTTAAATCCTTATCCATGAAGCCATCATTTTCTGGGAAGATCTTCTTGTCTGGATCGTATGGAAGATACATATTGTCAACGATGCCCTTCCATTTACGTTTTTCATCTTCAGTAACATTTAACTTTTTAGCTACTTCTGGATCAACTTGATCAAGAATGTCTAAAGTATATTGAAGAGTCCAGCGGCAAAGTAAGTTAGTGTACCAGTCGTTGTTTACGTTGTTGTCGTATTCATCAGGACCAGTTACGGCATGAAGCATGTACTTATTCTTGGATTGTGAGTAGTGTACACGATCTGCCCAGAAACGAGAAATTTCAGTTAAAACTTCAGCACCTTCATGAAGTACGTATGAACGATCACCAGTGTAATTAGTGTAAAGGTAAATTGCATAAGCAATATCACCATTACGGTGAATTTCTTCAAAGGTGATTTCCCATTCGTTGTGACATTCAACACCATTGAAAGTAACCATTGGGAATAAAGCACCATCTAAACCTTGTTGTTTAGCATTAATAAAGGCTCCATCCAATTGGTTGTAACGATACATTAATAAGTTACGTGCAACTTCTGGATTAGCAACACCAAGGTAAACTGGAATACAGTATGCTTCAGTATCCCAGTAAGTAGCACCACCGTATTTTTCACCGGTAAATCCTTTAGGACTGATATTTAAGCGGTAATCTTGACCATAGTAAGTTGAGAAGAGTTGGAATAAGTTGAAGCGGATACCTTGTTGAGCACCTTCATCACCATCAATTTCAACATCTGATTTTTCCCAACGACTTGCCCATTCTTTAATATGAGGAGCAAGCAAACCGTCAAAACTTTCTGCATCTAAAGCATCACTTAATTCGTCAAGGTAGTTAGTGATTGCTGATTCTGAGTCAAAATCTCTTGAAGTAGCTACGATTGTACGCTTTTCGAATTCTGCGGCTGCACCAGCTGCAATTGAACCTTCAAAGATATTTTCAACTGATTTTTCGTTTACACGATCTTCTTTGTGACTTAAATCAGTTTTGGTAGTTGACTTCATCCCCACAGTAAATTGAGGAGTACCAAAATCATTCTTCTTAGTCATTGAAACTAATTCAGTATGATCACCGTCAGCTTTTTTAGCTAAAATGTTCCAGAATTGTTCGTCGTAGTTAGCATCTTCATTGTAAACATCAGCGTCAATCATACTTGAAATTTCGATCTTAGCTTCAGAACTACCCAAATTATTGATCTTAATTCTTTGACCTACTAATTCTTTTTGGGTCACACTAACAAAACGTTCAAAACTAAAACCTAATTTAGTTCCACCAATTTCAACATTAAAGGTTCTAGTGAAAATACCCTGCTTCATATCCAAATCTAATTTGAAATCTGAAGGAGTTTGTTTAGCAAGATCAAGTTGTTCACCATTAACTTTAATAATTACTTTCATAAAGTTAACCGCGTTAATCATCTTACCAAAGTATTGTGGGTAACCATTCTTCCACCAACCAACACGGGTCTTATCAGGGAACCAAACACCACCTAGGTAAACACCTTCTAAAGTATCACCAGAATATCCTTCTTCAAAAAAGCCACGCATACCAAGATTTTCATTGGCTAAACTAGTGATGGATTCTTGAATACGTTTATCTTCAGGACTCCATTTAGTAGTTGTAACGTGCCATGGAGCAATATCAAATGTTTGTTTCATTTTTTTGTTCCTTCCTACTCGTAATAAACTATCTATAATTTTATTTTACTTCCATATTTTACTCAACAAAAGTTTCACGAATTGCACCTACTGAAATTGCAGCTAAAACCATTGCAATTGCACCAGCAATGAACATATTAGTTTGTGATCCACCAAGTAATGGGAATAAAACAAAACTAAGAAGTGAAGCAACGATTTGTGGTAGACAAATTGAACCGTTGAATAAACCTAAGTAAGTACCCATGTGCTTACCTGATAATGCATTAGTAACAATAGTTAATGGGTAAGTATTAATTGCAGCCCATGAAATACCAACTAAAGCATAAGAAATAATTAAAAGCCATTGGTTAGTAATAAAGAAGATTGAAATAAAACCAACTGCACCAGCAGCTAAACTACCAGCATAACCAACTTTGTGATATTTATTTGGTACTTTTGCCAAAACAAATGACCAAATAACAGCAGCAATTGATTGAACAGCAGCTAAAACACCGTACCAGTTACCAGCTGCTTGGTATCCTGCACTAGTTGCGTCAGTAGTATGCCAAACATTTTTAGCAATAGCACCAACTGAATAAGTCCAAAGATATTGGAAAGCAAACCAGCAGAAGAATTGAACTAAAGTTGTAGTCCAAAAGGCCTTGGGAGCTTTACGAAGTAAAGTAAACCAGTTACCGCCTTCTTTGTTATCTGCTTCTGTAATACCATGATATTTAGCATAGGTTGCTGGATCATATTCATGAACGCGGAAAACACTAAATAAAGTGGTAATAATTAAGATGGCAGCACCTACATAGAATGAAATAATAACTGATTGTGGTACTACACCCTTTTTGGCAACATTAGAAACACCAAAGTAAGTTAATAGGAATGGGAAAATTGCGGCTAAAACTGCACCAGTGTTTGACAAGAAACTTTGAATTCCGTAAGCATAACTCTTTTGGTCGTCATTAACCATGTCACCAACCATCATCTTAAATGGTTGCATGGCAATATTTGATGAAAGATCAAGTAAAGCCACAGTAATTGCACCAAACCATAAGGCAGCAAGTGAGCCATAACCAAAACCAAAACTACCCGCATTTGGTAATAAGATCATTACGATCACGGCAATAATTGAACCTAACAATAAATAAGGTAAACGACGTCCACCTAATTTTGGTAACCAGGTCCGATCTGATAAAGAACCAATAATTGGTTGCACGATCAAACCAGCTAGTGGTGGCAAAATAAAGAACCATCCTAAACTATCCGGATTTGCCCCAATAGTTTGGAAAATTCTACTCATTTGTGAACTTTGTAAAGTAAAAGCGATTTGTACGCCCAAGAAACCAAAGTTAATCATCCAGATCATTTCTTTAGTAAGCGTTGGCAAGCCAGTACTTTTAGTTTGCTTATCCATAAAATCTTCCTCCAATCTAGAAAGTAACTGTAAGCGTTTACTAACATATTTATAATATACCAGCAAATTATATTTTGTGCAACCGCTTGCACAAAAAATAAAATAAAAAAAGCAAGCTTTAAACCTTACTTTCCTCAATTTGATATGGAACAAAATAATGACTAGTTTGTTGATTAAACAACAACTTAACGGCCTGCTTACCTAGCAATTGGGGCTGTAAATCAATTATTTTCTCATGTTCAAAAATTAATTTTACCAATTCACTATCATTGAAACAAACAACTGGAAGATTATATTTTAAGACTTCACGCGCACAAGCTAGAAAAATGCGATCATCAGAAAAAATAATGCCATTTAACTCGTCTAAATTATGATAAATTTCACTTTTCTCTTCAATTGTAAGAACTTGAGGTTTTAATCCTTCTTGTTTCATTATTTTACGATAGCCTGCTTCGCGATCTTCTTCAAAAGGACGTGCATGCTTAGTCCGAATAAACGCTGGTCGCTTTACTTGCGGATAAGTTAGTAATAATTTAGTAGCAGCTTGTCCTACTTTAAAATTATCATTATCCACAAAACGTTCATGATGAAAAGGATGACCAATAATCACGAAATCAATTTTTTGTTTAGTTAAATATTCAATTACAGGATCTTTTTTTGCTGAATATAGCAAGACAAACTTTCTCACTTTAACTTCTTCAACCATTGCTTTAACTTGTTCAAGAAAAGTTTGTTCATTACGACCCATTACTAACATAATTTTATAGTCAGAAGAATCTAGGGCTCCGTTGATGCCACGTAAAATTTCTAAATGAAAAGTATCGGCTGCTTTAGTATTTTTAAAGGGCAAAGGAAATACTACTCCGATAATCTGACTTTGACCCCGACTTAAATTTTTAGCCGCAAAATCAGGATGATAATTTAATTCATCCGCATATTTTTTTACTAATTCCCGAGTCTTTTTACTAATTCGAGCATTTTCATTCAAAGCTCTTGATGCTGTTGATTCTGAAACTCCAGCGGCTAGAGCTACATCCCTTAAAGTTGACATTTATTTTCACTCCAACTTGATTTATTTGTCCCTTTTATCATAACAAATAAAAAGAGCCAATTAGTATTTTACTAATTAGCTCTCTTAGTTAAGCTTTCCACTCACCATTATTTCCATAAGTATGGTGATCTAATTCATTGATAATGACATGAATATGTTCATTTGGTGCCCCAGTATTCTTATGAACGGCTTCAGTGATATCTTTCATCAAATTAGTTAATTGTTCATCACTACGACCCTTAATTAATTCTACATGTACAAATGGCATAAATTTTCCTCCTAACATATTAGGGTTTTAGTTAATTTTACCATTTTATTGAGGCAGAAATAATAATTCTCCTCTAGCTAACTAGTGATTTTATTTATTATAAAGTTCTTTGATCATTCTACAGTAAAAATAATTTAATAATTAAAAATATAATTGCCAATTGTATTGACAAAATATCCATATTTCCAATATAATGTTCTTTGTTGTCAGCAACGGTTCGGTAGCTCAGCTGGATAGAGCAACGGTCTTCTAAACCGTGGGTCGTGAGTTCGAATCTCACCCGAATCACTACAACAGGCGCCCTTAATGGGCGTCTTTTTTTGTGCTTTTTTCTAGGTGGTAACATTTATGCATCAGAAAAGAGAGTATTCATTGAATACCCTCTTTTTTTCTTACATTTTTCCAAGAAACTGAAGCTGTATAAATATCATTAGTTTTCATCAAAAAAATCCGCTATTTCTTTATCAGTTTCTATTTTTTGAGTGGGAAGTTTCTTAGCAGCCTCTTTTATTCTCATCGATACAATTTTTCGATTAACATTCACTTGAATCTTTTTTGTTTCACTTGCTTTCATACTCTTCTCTCCTTAAATATCTTTCAATCTAGATTTCTCTACAACAACAGAAATCTAACTTTCTTATCTATTTTTGACCCGTTTATTAACTTCAATTGCAGCAGGTTCAACTTTGGCTAAGCGTGAACGTATGCCCCATAAGTAAAATAAATATGAAGCAATAACAATCACTAAGAAATCCCAGGGATATTTAATCCAATCTTGACCACCAAAACCAGTACTCCCGACATACGACATGATTGAAATAAAAACTAAATATCCCAACATCCACCAAAATCCCTTAAGTTGTTTTTTAAGTGATGCATTTTGGTAGCGAATTTCATAATAAAGATAACTTGGCAAACCTAGAATAATAACAAAAATAACCTGGATTGTCGTTGGCCACATTGTCCAATAAATTGCCAAACTAGTTAAGATAAAGGCCAAAGGTGCTACCCACTTCATCCAATTCGGCTTAAAAGGACGCTCTAATTTAGGTGCAATTTTACGTAATGAAATTACTGTTACCGGGCCAGTTAAATAAGCAATTAAAGTAGCTGCCGTAATCACTGTAGCTAATAGATTCCAATTTCTAAAAACACTAACTAAAATCATCGCTAAGAAAAAGTCGACTACCATCGCAAATCTCGGCACCATATAACGGCGATCTAAATGACCCAACCATTTTGGTAAGTGTCTTGTGTGCGTCATCGCAGCGATCGCTCTTGAGGCAGTTGCCACAAAAGCCACCCCAGTTCCAAATGGCGATACAAATGCATCTAAGTAAAGTAAAATGACTAACCAATTAATTCCTAATAAAATCGCAATATCTGCAAAAGGTGAACTAAAATTAATTCCCTTCCAGCTACTATGAGCTAACATTTTAGGATCAATGGCACCAATAAAAGTTACTTGTAACAAAATATAAATCGCTGCAGTAATAAGCATTGATATTAAGACGCCACGGACAATGTTTTTACGCGGATTTTTTAATTCTCCACCCATATTAATTACAGTTTGAAAGGCATCATAAGACATAATAATCCCAGCTACAGAAGTGGCTTCAAAAATTGAACGACTGCCATAAGGCATAAAAGTACTTACACTGTGGCCAAAGTTTTCTGCATGAAAACCACTACAAATTAGGACAACGATTGTCAAAGTTGGCAGTAAAACCTTAAAAACTGAAATCAAGTTAGTAAAGTGTGTCATTAACTTAACTGACCAAAAATTAATCAGAGTAAAGACCAACATGAATAAAAAAACTACCCAAAGCCCTTTAAAAGTGATTGTGCCATGACTCATAAACTGACTCGTCCAGTTCGCCCAGCTCCATGGCCATGAGCTCATGTATTGTACTGCGGCTACAGCTTCCATTGGCACTAAAGTAACTAAAGAGATCCAATTAGCCCATGCGGCAATAAAACCTAGTAAGGGGCCATGGCTATATTGTGCATATTTACTCATCCCGCCACTTTCCGGAAACATTGAACCCAATTCAATATAAGTTAAGGCAATAATGATGATAATTGCCCCACCAAGAATCCAAGAAATAATTGCTGCCGGGCCTGCAATTTTAGCTGCTGAACCTGCTCCGAATAGCCATCCTGAGCCAATTAAAGAGTTTAAAGCCAGCATTACCGCTGAAAAAAGACTTATTTTATGTAGCTTACTTTTATCCATTAACTTTTCCCTATTTCATAAGTATATTTTTACTTAATTTTACCAAAATCCTATTTTTTCTTTCAATTTAATTTAAAAATTAGATTGCTTATGTATATAAAAACAGCACTAAACTAACTTGTTTAGTACTGTTTTTGCTTTATTTAATAACAATATTCAATCTACCTGGATTTACCTCTGGATCAATAAAGGGATCACCAATAATTTCTTCTGGCACTTCCATTACCTTTTGCAAAAGATTTTCGTGATATTGTTCATCATAGCTATCAACGGCTTCATTATATTTAAAAGGCACGCGAATATTAATTGGCTTTTTATTAGTATATTTTAAGGTCACCATGGTAATATCCTTGGCATCTTTTACATGCTCAAAAAATTCTTGAGGTGTTGCCCGCACTTTAGTCAAACTATCAGTCGTCTGTTCATACTTACGGACAGTAACATTTTTTTCAATATCATCGGTCCAAAAAGAAAGATAAATTGCTGGAGCAATATAAACAATGTCGATACCATCATCATTCTTATCAGGATTAAAATGGTAAAACTTAGATTCAGTTACTTCAGGAATTTGCATGCGAGCAATTCCAGCTGCTTTAATAGTCGTTTCAAAGACACCACGACCTAAATTTTCACTTTGACTACTGCCACGTCCTTGTGAATGAATTGTAATTGATTCTAGACTCATTTATATCCCTCATTTTTTATTACTTATTCAAGCTTTATTTTAACAAACTTTTATTTAGAACTTTAATTTCTGCGCTCAATAAAAAAAGATTGACCAAATTATTTTGATCAATCTTTTTTGGTTAAACATTATTGCGTATTAGTTTTTACGTCTCTTAGTTCCAGCTAAACCTAAAAGTGCACCAACACTAGCAATTGCTAAACCGAGTAAGCCTAGTTTATCA
Source organism: Lactobacillus rodentium (assembly GCF_003423665.1). GTDB lineage: Bacteria > Bacillota > Bacilli > Lactobacillales > Lactobacillaceae > Lactobacillus > Lactobacillus rodentium. Next base: position 67,028 of record NZ_BFBY01000002.1, read on the forward strand.
GCTTGTACACCAGTTTGCGGTAAAGTCTTAGCTTTATCAGAAATGTTATCTTCGATGTCAGCATAAGCATAAACAGTTGCGCTCTTAGTTTCAAGCTTATCTGGTTTAATTGGGTTATCCTCGTTAACATTTTCATGAGTAACACTATCGCTAGAAGTTGTTTTCTCACTATCAGAATCTGGTCCATTTAATTCAATTGGGTCGTCTGCTTTACCTTCATGGTTTTCAGTCGGACCTTTAGCTATTTCTTCCTTTACTACATTTACAACAATTGGAGTACCATCTTTAGGAATTACAAGATCCGGAGTATCAACACTTATGTAGCCTTCAGGTAATTTAGGAGTAACTTTGTCGCCTGGTTTACCTGTGAGTTCTTGAGTACCAACTACATCGCCATTTGAATCTTTGTAAATAATTACGTGCTTAGTTTCGGTGTCATTTTGAGTAAGTGGAGTATCTGTAGCTATTTCTTTCTTAACAACCTTTACAGTTACAACACCACTTTCAGGGATAGTTACTTCAGTGATATCACCATTGTAGTAACCATCTGGAATATGTGGTTTTACCTTATCATTTGGCTTACCGGCCACATCTTCAGTACCTACAACATTACCCTTTCCATCTTTGTAAACGATCACGGTCTTAGTTGGTAACTTGTCAGCTTCCGCGACGTCACCGTTTGAAGTTTCTTTCTTAGTAACATTAACAGTGATTACTCCACTTTCTGGAATAGTTACTTCATCACTATCACCGTTCCAATAACCTTCTGGGATATTAGCTTTAACCTTATCGTTAGGCTTACCTGTGATATCTTGAGTACCTACAACATTACCGTGTCCGTCTTTGTAAATAATGACGTTCTTAGTTGGTAAGTTATCAGCTTCTGCAACATCACCGTTCGAAGTTTCCTTCTTAACTACGTTGACAGTTACAATGCCTGATTCTGGAATTGTTACTTTGTCAGTGTCGCCGTTCCAGTAACCTTCTGGGATATTGGCTTTAACCTTATCGTTAGGCTTACCTGTGATATCTTGAGTACCAACTACATTACCGTTTCCGTCTTTGTAAATGATCATGTTCTTAGTTGGTAAGTTATCAGCTTCTGCGACATCACCATTTGAAGTTTCTTTCTTAATAACCTTTACAGTAATTGGAGCAGGATCATCAGTGTCGAAAGTAATCTTGTCTGGAATGTTTTCATAAGTTACATAACCATTAGGTACTTCTGGAGTTACGGTAATTTCTTCACCGGTCTTACCAGTCACAGTTTGAGTGCTAACAGTTGTGCCATCACCATCTACATAATTAATGATTTGGTTATGACTGTTTGCACTATAAGTAAATGTAACAGTTGAATCTTCACTTAAATCTACTTTTGGTGCAGCATCAGGATTTTCTACGGTATAACCCTTGATATTTGGAGCTGATACAGCATCAAAGCTTGCCTTTGACCAATCTGACCATTCGCCCCAGTGAGAAGTATTTTCAGTAGAACTATCATTTGAAGTAGAACTATTATCACTACTATCAGTTCTTACCCAATCAGTATAAGTTACGCGTTTTGGATCACTTTCAGGCAAGCCATAATTAATGATCTTACTTCTGACATAAATGGTCACTCCCTTTACATCAGATTCAGAACCATCACTGCCAGACAATTGACTACCGGTGCCTACTACTCTGTATAAGTTCTTGTCATCTTGGTGATCACTACCATTTTCTACTTCAATCCATGAACGTTTACGTGAAATAGTTCCTGTTTGCTTTGTGACTTCTTTTGTTTCACCGCTTGCTGGATCAATGTAATTTACCGTTCTGGTAATGGTCTTATCGTCAACTTGATCATTTGGTGTGTAAGTCACCATTACCACAATGCGACTTGGAGTCTTGTCATTAGGCGTAATTTTACCTAAAGCATAACTTGGATCAATATCTTGACCTTCATCTTGAGTAGCATTTGGAGTAGTTACTAAGTTAGTAAATAATGCAGTAGTTGGTACAGATGCTTTATCCATACCGGTAACCGGAATAATGTGACCTGTGTAAGTGGTGTTATCACTTGTGTCAGTACCAGGGTAGTGTATTCCGGTAGTTACATCTTGTCCGTCAGGAACAACAGGCTTAACAGTGATTGTGGTATCTGCAGTGATAATGTATCCATTGGCGTTAATTTTCACAGTAGCTGGATAAATCTTGGCGTTAGCAGAGCCAGTATTCACATCTTTACTTACTTGATCAGGATCATTCCAAGCATAAGTTGTATTAGCAGGGAATTGATTCTTATTTAAAACTGCTTCTCCCGCATCAGGAATTTGACCATAATCGGTGCTGACAGCGGTAACTTTTGGAGTACTTGGACGTACAATTGTGGAAACATCAACAACTTTAGTACTGCCATCTGGATAAATAACAGTTACTTTTCCCGGCATATTTTGATTAAAAGTTGAAGTCACATCTGGTTTTTCAAGCCAAGTGATACGGGATCCTGAAGGAAGATCATTATTGTTCCTTATTTCATCATCTGATTTTGGAATTTTTCCAAAAGAAGTATGTGTAGGAGTCGGAATAGGTGTCAAATATTGAACATGTACATCAATTGAATCAGGAGTTTTATTTGAAAACGTAATAGAAGTTGGAAACTTGCTATTAGGAACTAATTCATATCCCTTAGGAACATTCAATTGAACATTTTTAGTTTCACCTGTCTTACCAAAAATAGTTTGAGTGTCAACAGTTCTGCTGTTTGGATCAATATAATTGACAGTCACGCTCTGTTCAGGTGCAACAACATCAACAGTTGACTTAACATTGTATTCATTACCATTTGGCGTAGATACTTTGGTAGTAACATTTTGTTTACCTTCAGTATTTATGTCAGGTTGATTATCAAAATTATAACGAGTACCTGTTGGCATTTGACTATTATTTGCAATAGAATTTTTGGCATCAGGTATTTGTCCTAACTCAGTGGTAGTATCTTGAGGAGTTGGCTTTTCTTCATAGTAAGCTTTAGCTATTACATGTGCAGTGTAGCCTGGCTTTTCGATGTTGACAGCGTCTAAACTATCGCCACTCCAAGTGCCGTTATTATTTTTAGTACTGGCTGTTTGGGTGGTAGATGTAACTTTCCCAGTTTCTGGATCAGTTATATTAATCGTACGTGTCACAGTACTTGCTGTTTGAGTGACTGAATTATCTTGTTGCTGTGTTTGAGCAGTAGACAAACCATCCGCGTGAACAACGTTGTTATTTGGTGTAGCTAAAGCGAAAAATGCAGTTCCAAGTAACACGCTTGCTAAACCGAAGCTGTACTTACGAAAGCTGAATCTTTCTTGTTTACCATTTAATTTATTAACATATCCAACATCATGTTTGTGTAACATAACTTATCTTCTTCCTTTTTCTCCAATGTTGTTTCTTATTTTATATTACCACCAGGTGTTATTTTTGTAACCATTAATATACAAGAAATATTTATTTATTATGCAAGTTATAATAAATAACAATATATTTTAAGTTATTTATTATCTAAAATAAAAAAAGAACTAAATCTGTATTCATACAGTCTTAGTCCTTTTTCATACGGAATAGTAGTATTAACCTACAACTCGGGCAATTGCCTCGTTAACACTGGCTGCTTCTTTTTCAACCAAGTTAACTTTAGTTTCGATTACTCGAATATCCATTTTAATTTCACGAGTTAAACCTGGAGTGTTAACTTTTGGTTCAAAGAAGTCTTTAAATTGTTCTAATCTTTCACGAGTATGGAAAATATTAGCAGTTACAGTGACAAAGGTGGCAAATTCCATGTCGCCACCAACAGTAGCTTCGAGCCAATTCCAGTCAGTTCTGATCCAATCCCAGGCTTGAGTTTGACCATAGTTATTAGCTAATACACCACGATACCATGCACGCAAGTCTTGTGGCTTGATCACTTGTGAATCTTCGAAATCATCAACAATTGCATCAATTAAATCAGGCTGCTTAGTGTAGGTAATTGCACCACATAAGTCCTGTTTCAAACTAGCATCAGCAGTAGCAACATAAAGTTTCAATAACTTGTCATGTAAAGTCATACTACCAAAGTTGCGCACTTCATTATCCAAAACAATACCACGGATATCAGCTGACATGTTTTCCAAGTTGTCACTATATTCTTGGTAAAGTTCATGCAATTTATTAATAGTAGTCTTGTTTTCACCATAAAGTGAGGCACTTAACACGATTGGACGTAATAAATTATCATCATTTGATTCACCTTCGCGTGGTAAGTAACCTAGACGAGCAACTTGTTTTTCTGAAAGCAAGTTGTAAAGCTTGCGTAATTGAGCATCTTCTGCAGATTCAGGTTCAACAAAGTTACGTAAACTTGCCATAATGCGATATAAGGCATTAGCTACAATTGGTGAAGTTGAATCAGCAAACTTAGGTAATAATGGCACGATTTCAGCATAAGACATGTGTCCACCTTCAGCTAATAAACGGAAGTCTTGGAGAAGTTGTAACTTATCAACGGCACCTAATTCATCAATATTAGCCAAAATATCATCTAATAACTTCTTATCATACTTAATAATAAAGTCAGAGTTATTACCGACGTTTAATCTAAATGGTAAACCATTATTGGCACGTAAATCATCATAGTCACCAATGGTAATCGTAGTATCTTTCATGATTTGTGGCACTCCTTCATAGTTTGAATTCAATGGAATTTGCCACTTGCGACCAACTTCTTTACCTTCACCAATGAAGAATTGCTTTTGACTAAGGACCAATTTGCCATCTTTAACTTCAGCAGTAACTAATGGATAACCTGGTTGTTCAAGCCATGAGTTCATGATGCTACCAATATCTAAACCAGAAGCATCCCCCAAGGCTGACCAAAGATCATTACCAGTTGCATTAGCATATTTGTGAGCAGCAAAGTAATTCTTGAGTCCTTCACGTAAAGCCTTGTCACCAAGTAAAGCACGAACCATAACTAACATACGTGAACCCTTAGCATAAACAATTGCGCCATCAAATAAAGCATCAATTTCACGTGGGTCATTAACCATCACGTGAACTGATTGGACACCATCAGTGGCATCTCTTTGAAGTGCTTGTGGTACTTCACTAGTTTGGAACATTTCCCAAATGTGCCAATCTGGTTCTAAGGCATCAACAGCAACATATTCCATCATGTTGGCAAAACTTTCGTTAAGCCATAAGTTGTCCCACCATTCCATGGTTACTAAGTCACCGAACCATTGGTGAGCTAATTCGTGAGCAATAACAGTAGCGACTAATTGCTTCATTTCTAATGAAGTATTATCAGGATCTAGCAATAAGTAAGCTTCACGATAAGTTACACAACCCCAGTTTTCCATAGCACCTGCTGAAAAGTCAGGGAGTGCCACTTGGTATGAGTGTTCTAGTGGATATGGAGTTTCGTAAAAGTCTTCGTAAAACTCAATTGAGCGTTTAGCAATATCTAAGGCAAAGTCTAATTCCTTCGGCTTGTGGGCTTTTGTAGCAAAGACACCAATTTCAACACCTGACTTAGTCTTAGTTAATTTTCTCTGCATATCACCAAAGACAAAGGCAACTAAGTAAGTAGACATGCGCAACGTTTCTTTAAAGTAGTGAACGCCGTCTTCTTCTTTTTCTTCAGGTTGGTTAGAAATAATACTTTCACCTGGTTGTTCATCGAACTTGATGGCTAAACTAAAGGTAGCTTTTGCAGCTGGCTCATCCACACATGGGAAAGCTTGACGGGCAAAAGTTGTTTCAAATTGAGTACCAACTAATTCCTTCTTTTCACCATTTACTTGATAGTAAGAAGGATAAATTCCCATCATCGAATCAGTTAATTTACCTGCAAATTCAACTTCTACCTTTACCTTGCCAGTTTGATTACTAATGATATTGATTACTTCATCTTCATTATTAAAATCAAATTCGACTGCAGCATCGTTAACTTTGACTGATTTAATATCTAAAAACTTTTGGTTAAGTTTAATTGTATCTTCTAATTCTTCACCAGCAACAGTTACTTTACCGGAAAACTTCTTATCCTTACGACTGATGTCTAAATAAACATCGTAGTGGTCAGGATGAAAAGTATCATAAAGACGTTTTGCTTGTGCACGTGTTTCTTGCGCCATATTAAGACCTCCCAATATATTTCTGACAAATTAATTATAAATTTTTTTGATAAAACTTACCAATTTTTAATTTATATAATTGATTGGGAACTTGTGTAAATGGTTTTTAATATGGTAAAATTATTTTTATAAAGCGTGAGAAACCATACTCATCAAACACAAAAAGCATTACCTGATCTGCTCAAAAGGTAATGCTTTTTTTATCACTTAAAAATTTTTAAGCGTTGAAAGCTTTTTATCCAAAAAAATATTTAGAAAAAAGCATAGCTCTACATATTCTCAGCAATTTGGTAAATTTATCATCCAAGAAATTAAAAAAGACCTCAACATTTAATTGAAAGTCAAAAAAGTGTAAAAAAATAAGATAACCCCCGGCACATAGGAATACTCAATGCTTTAAGCACCTACCCCATTTTGGGACCCAGCGTTAATCCTTCACAAGTTATCTTCACTAGAATTTATTTGAATTATCCTACAATTATTATTTAATTGCAAACTTGCGCACACTATTTGGAAAATGATATAATTGTGTCTGTAAAGCGTGAAAATTAAAATTCATTAAACACAAAAAGCATTACCTAATCGCGACAAAAGGTAATGCTTTTTTTATCACTTAAAAATTTTTAAGCGTTGTGGGTTGGATCAAGGCGACTATTATCGCTTTTTGTTGTGCCGATCATCCAACCAATGGTCGAATAGTGTAGTCACTATTTCCACAATTAGTGGAGCTACAACTAGCGTGAAAATTAATTTCATCAAACGTCACCTCCTTTCAAAGAGGAGGAAATAGTCGCTCTGTAATTATATCAAACTTATGCAGCTTAATTTTATTAACTTAGCGCTGTCTCAATTTTCGGGTACAACTTTAAGACTCTGTACCTGCAGCGTAAAAATAAACTTATTTCAATTTAAGCATCTGTTTAATAACTTACATATCAATTTTCAAAAATGGTATAATGACTCTTGTAAAAGTGATAAACCAAATTCATAAAACTCAAAAAGCATTACCAATCCGTCAATTGATAATGCTTTTTTATCACTTAAAATTTTAAGCGTTGAGGGTCGAATAATACGACTATTTTTTTCTATTATTTATTGTGGTGATTACTCAACCAATAATCAAATAGCTTGACGCTGTCTCAATTTTCGGGTACAACTTTCAAAAACTGTCACCCTATTACGAAGACAAAGAATATGTTAGAATAATAATGCAACCCATTAAAAGAAATTTTTAAGCATTGTGGGTTGAACTAATGCGACTATTAACGCTTTTTGTTGTGCCGACTGTCCAACCAGTGGTCGAATAGTGTAGTCACTATTTCCACAAAAAGTGGAGCTACAATAAAATACAAAAAAAGCATTACCTAATCTGGACAAAAGGTAATGCTTTTTTGCATGTTCAAAAATCTAGCTACTTTTTCTTTTCCCTCTCCAAGTAAAACTAGTAGAATTTAGGTGAATAGTAATAAAATGCTGAATTACCTAAAGGAGGTTCTTCATGAAATACAATCAATTTGGTTATGTCAAAACACCATTCAAAGAGCAAATTAAAGAATTAGAGTCAATTAATTTTTTGCCTAGTGATTGGCAAGATCAAACTACTGCTGACTTATTTGCCCTATTTGTCGGTAATATCTTAGCTGAAGCTAAAACTTATGAAGCCAAACAAGTTAAATTAGCAGAATTTGCGGCTACTGACCAAGAAGACCTGTCTACCTATTTAAAAGCAAATCCGCAAACTATTTCCCAAAAAGTTTTCTATAATGTTGCTTTGCAATTATTGGGCTACCATGTTGGTTACGACTATGATTTAAATGATCCTACTAACTTAATGCAAAAAAATTCACTCTCCTTTTTTAAGGATGCCGAATTTAATAAAGATACTCTCATCCAAGCAACTTATCGTCTGCTCAACACTCGGAGTAAAAATGGTCAAACCTTAATTGACGTGATGGCTGGTAAGGGATACTTTAAGCAATTCTACGGCAATGATAAGTTCATGTACTTCAATGGCAAGTCATTACCGACTTTTGATATGAGTAAAGTGATTCGTGAAGTTGTTTATGTTGAAAGCGACCTCGACACCGATGAAGATGGCAAACCTGATTTATTACAGGTCACTATCTTTAGGCCATATCAATCAAATAACTTTAAATTCCCTGCTCTTTATACGGCTGATCCTTATTTTGGTGGCATTATTGATAATGCTGCTAAAAATCACAGTGTTGATGTTAATTTAGAGGATGCTAGTGTTGCCGAAGAGATTAAATATGAGGCAATGCCTAAAGTTACAGCAGCTAAACCGAGTTCGGAAGATCTAGCTCCGAGTGAAGAAGCAGTTCATAAGGCTGCTTATACGTTGAATGAATACTTACTGGCTCGCGGTTTTGCCAATGTTTACGCTGGTGGGATTGGAACGCGTGGCAGTGATGGTCTCAGAATTACGGGAGCTCCTGAAGAAACAGAATCTGCAAAAGAAATTATTGAATGGCTTCATGGTGATCGCATTGCTTATACTGATCGTTCACGGCAGCATGAAACTAAAGCCTCTTGGTGTAACGGTAACATTGGAATGACCGGTCGTTCATATTTGGGAACCTTACAAATCGCAGTTGCTACTACTGGCGTTGCTGGTCTTAAGACTGTTGTATCTGAAGCAGCAATTTCTTCTTGGTATGATTATTATCGTGAACATGGTCTAGTAGTTGCACCTGGTGAATGCCAAGGTGAAGATCTCGATATGCTTGCTGAAACTTGTCAATCTAACTTGTGGGATGCCGGTGATTACTTAAAAATCAAGCCTAAGTATGATACTATGCAGAAAAAATTACTTGCTAAAGCTGATCGTAAAACTGGCCAATATTCTGACTTCTGGGAAGCACGTAATTACCGTCACCATACTGATAGGATTAAGTGTTCTTGGATCTCAGTCCATGGTTTGAACGACTGGAATGTGAAGCCAAAGAATGTTTATAAACTTTGGCAAAAAATTTCCAAGTTGCCAATTGAACATAAATTATTCTTACATCAAGGGCCCCACTATAATATGAATAATTTGATTTCGATCGACTTTACCGATTTGATGAACCTCTGGTTCTGTCATGAATTATTAGGAATTAAAAATAATGCCTACCACCAATGGGATACTGTTTTATGGCAAGATAATATTTATCCTGATATTTGGCATGGTGAACCTAATTGGAATAATGAAATGGGTCATGAAGAAATCTATTATCCTGAAGCGGACGGCAGTTTGCTTAAAGAAGGTGGCAATGATGATGCCAAGCTTTCCTTTACTGATCAAGGTGGTAAGACCTTCAAAGAAGCCAAAATTTCTGAAGGTCAGTGGGAATATGAATTTATTACTGGCAAAGAAAAATGGACTGATCAACAATTACGTTTTGTAACAGATCCTTATATCCACCCCATCACGATTGTGGGTCGACCAAAAATTAAATTACGTGTTAGTGCAAGTTTAGCTAAAGGACAAATTTCAGTTGCCTTAGTAGAATTAGGCCAGCGTAAACGTTTAACCCCAACGCCAAAATTCTTCCGTGATCAAATTCAAGAATTAGGTTATCGCTTTGGCACGCAATATTTACAAGAGTTTATCCCTGATAAAATTACTGCTGGAAAATTAATTACCAAGGCGCATATGAATATCCAAAATTATGCCGATATGAAAAAGGCTAAGAGTATCAAGCCGGACGAATTTTATGACTTGAAATTTTACTTACAACCTACCTTCTACAATGTGCCTGCTGGTTCACAATTAGGTTTAATTATTTATTCAACTGATCAAGGGATGACTAAACGCCCACTTGAAGAAGAAACATATACGATTGACTTAAGTCAGTCCGAATTACGCTATCGTCAGATGTAATAAATACGATAGAAATTAAAAACGGAATTCTATTAAGAATTCCGTTTTTTAGTTTATTAATCTTAAAAGCTAATTATTTATGAGTCGCTTTAATTTCTCATAAAATTTTTCATGACTTCCAGTAAGAATAATAATTACAATTTCATCTTTATCATTTATGGTATATGCAATACGATATTGCGTCCCCTTATAAGTAAAAGGATAAGCATAAATCCCTGCTAAATCACCAATTTTGCTATAGAAACTATAGGGATGATTAGCAATCTCTTTATATATACCATTCACAAATTTTTCTTTTAATTTTCTCTCCTTTAGCTTTTTCAAATATTTTTTACTTTTATTCAGTAACCTGACTTTATAAACCAATTTCTTTTCTCAATTCTTCCTCAGATGTTGTCGGGGTATTTTCAGCTTCCAATAAGGCTTCGTCAATCATCTTATTAAATCCTTGGTTTATATTAGCTCTTCTCTTTTTAAACTCTTTTAATAAATTTTGACCAGAAAAACCTTCTTGAATTAAATCGCTTAAAATATCTTCATCAAAATTAAAGAAATTATCTTCTTTTTGAGTAAATCTATAAAAAATTCCATTTGCTCTTAACTCAGGTATAAATTCAGTCCCAGTTTTTATTTTAAATTTTGCAGGAACAGTTATCATTGCGGAATTTCCTTGTTTACGTACTTTAATCGGTTCCATAATTTCACCTCTCTTTTAATTCTTACATTTTTAATATGTAATTACAAGTAATTACTCAATATAATTTTTCAATTTTGATTTTTATTCTTCTCTATTCATTATTACGCTAATTATCTAAATTCTTTTTTATTTCTGCAGGCAAAGTATCAACTATTGTACTCAAATACCCCATCTGCTTAAGCAACCGAGCCAGCCACTTCACTTGCTCAAAATCATGGTTAAATAAGGCTTCATAATAAGTTGCCAAGACTTGATAAAAACCAATTACTGGATCAACTGGCAATGTATGCATGAAGTCAATTACTGTTTCAATATAATTTTTGGGAGCCTTTTGATAATAACAACAATTCAAAAAATTAATGCAAGCTAAGCAAATAAATTGTAAAGATAAAGTATCGAACTTTTGGTTCCTCTTAAAAGCCTTAAAAGCAGATTGATACAATTCAAATGCCTCGTCAATATCAAGTAAAACCACAATTTGGCTCAAACTGTGGTAAGCATAACGATTCCAATCGGCATGTAAGATATTCGATTTAATTTTATTCTTAATCTCAGGTGAGACAAGCTTGTTAGAATGGAGTACCCAGGCATATGCAATCTGCAAGCGCGACTTCAGGTTAAAATCCACCTGCTCACGCGATTCCAATTCGGCCTTAATTTCATCTAACTTCTTCAAGTCCTTATGGTTCTGGGCAAAACTAATCTCATTAATGAGATCATAATTAGGCTCTCCTTCAGTGTTCTGTCCAATAATTAAATTAAAAAAATGGAGCACATCAAAATGGTGAGCAGCCAATAAATTAATCAAAGTTTCGGCATCAATAGCATGGACGCCACGTTCAACTTTAGAATAAAAAGATTCGGTAATTAACCCCGCCGCCATCTGCGTTTGTGTTAATCCTGCTTGCTTGCGAATTTGCTTTAAGGCTTCACCAATTGTCATGCCAATCACTCCTGCTTGAATTAAGTTATCAACCTTATCATTGTACAATATTGACTATTTTTTGTATTTATTAAACTTAATTGCCGCAAGTTCTGCTCTAACTCAAACAATACAAAAAGACGAAATTCAAATTGAATTTCGTCTTATTCTTAATCTGTAAATGCAAGAAGCCGATCATAATTATTTACTTGCAAAAGGCGTCTAATACCAGCTGCCTGATCCTGATTGCCCTGAAGCAAGTTCAAATAATATTTTGCAACCAAATGTTCTAGTACCAAAACTGAACGTGGCGGTATAGCATCAATCAACTGAGCCGTAATTAAAGCTTGCGCCTGCATACCCGCTTGATAGAAGCGTTGCAAACACGTTATAAGCGTATTAACTAAAATCCGCCAAGAAAAATCATCACTGTACACTGGCAAAGCCAGCACCACCTTATCAACCACAGTGGCAACTTCATCAATTTCACACAGATAGGCCAGCAAACACCAGGCAAAAATATTCTTTTCGGGATTTTCACTGTGTTTTAGATAATCTGTCAGTGCAGTCGGCTCATGAGAGTAGCTAGAGGATCCTTTCCACCCCCCCAAAATAGAAATCATCAAGTCAACTACCGCTTCTTGACGTTCATTCATGGGCTTGTAATCTTTAAGACGCTCACAATCACGATCAATAAAGGCTAAAATTGCTTGCTGTTCAATATTACCTTCAAACGCTGGTTCAAAAAAATCATAGAGTGAGACATGATGATAGTTCAGTAATTCAATCAGCTTCGACATACTGATATTACTGCGTCCATTTTCGACTCGTGAATAAAATGATTCGGTCACAATTCCACTACTGAATTGCGCTTGAGTTAAACCCAAATATTTTCTGGTATTTTTTAAACGCTTTCCAATCTTCACTCTTCCACCTCGTATTTTATCCTCTTAAACACGAAGAATTAACATGTTTTCTCGTAACTCAGTTAATTGGTAAGTAATGCGAAATAAGGTACATTTTATCCCATTGTCCTCTTTGTGCCGCCTTAATATAGGCACCTTGCATCTTCTCATAAAAGATAATTGAACGATTCGGTAAGGCTGCTAGATAATGGTAACCACGCTCAATTTGACCTTGTACATAATTTTCTTTGACTGCTTGTTCTAAGTAACTAACCACAATTTGAGCCAAAAGTTTAATGTGATAGTCCGTATAATGATCAAAATCACGCTGATTACTAAACAACCAAGTAACTATACGATCAACTTCCTCCAAAGTATAAAGTTCTAAACTATTAGCAATAATCCATAAACTATTTTCATCCCAGTCCTCGATGGCGAGTAGGAACTTCTTAATTATCAACCGTTTTTTTCTTGGAAAAGCTTGAGGTTGACCATTTAACTTATCAATCATGAACTCAATAACTTGGAATGAAACTGAATCAGGATAAGGAGCATTGTCAATTAAAGTTTGCAAAGTTTCAACATCATGATTGAAGTAGGCCTCACTAGCCTTGATCTGCATGGCATGACTTTGAGCATGAAAAGAACCAAAATTTTCTAAAAAATCAATGATTGAAATTTTATTCTCATTCAGCAGCTCAATAAAAGTTACCGCTCTAATCTCATTGCGGTTATTCTCAACATGAGCCAAGTGCGAACTATCAATGACGTTCTTAGAAAATTCTTTTCTTGATAACTTCAACTGCAAACGTTGTTGCTTAAGATAATCTCCAATAACCAAAATTGGTTCCCCACCCTTTTTAGATTCACTCTTATCTTAATTTGGGTTTGAAATTAAATTGGAAAATCTTCCAAATCGACTTTTTAAATTTTTCCTCCAAATCCTATGTAATCAAAACATACTTTTTGAATTCTGTCCGTGAACTTGCAGATTTACCTAAAAATATTTTTTTCAAAGGTATATTTAAAGTGTTTTTGGGTATAAAAAACACCCCATAACTCGGGGTGAGTTGTGGGGTGATTGGGTTGAAATTAATCATTGCAAGTTAACATTATTAGTCTCTTGTGTTTTACGATATTCATGGACAATTGGGCCCATGTTAGCCAAGCCGGAAATAAAAGCAACTGGCCAAAGCATAATTCTTAAGAACCAAAAATAAACTTTCATAGAAAGCCATCCAAGACCGCTTCCCATTCCATTACCTACTGCATTAACATAATGAGATACCTTACTTTCTTGTCTAGTTCTTGGGCTATTATCTATTACTTTCCACTCTCCTTGTTTAAAAGCAGAATGCCTGATAATTTTATCAGCAGAAGTTGTACCATCAGGACGTTCGGAAAAAGTACGCGGACCTGCATTTCTGACTTCCTTATATTGAGCTACACTCTCTTCAATAATCTTTTGAGTACTTACTTTCATTTTTTTAAAAGCAAACGGATAAAACCGAATATTCAAAATCCATAAAACAAATGTAAGTATCACAATTATTATTGCAAATAATAATTGAACAAGAGTATCCGTAACATTAGGAGTAATTGCACCTTGGCAGAAGTCAATTACTAAATTATAGAGAAAAAAGGCTAGTGCAATAGTCCATAAAATATTTGCTATTCCAAAATACTTTAATTTATTTAAATTACCTGAAATTTTCCAGGCATCTTTTATATAATCAATCATTTAAATTTTCCTTTAATTAAATTATTTACCTAAATACTTATTTACTTTATTTTCAAGAGTTTGAATTTCATAAAAAATCGAATCAGGGAGCGAAGAATCAAGAAGATTTGTTGGCAAGATATTATCTGAAGTAGTAACTTCTTTCTTATCTCTCCATCGATCTTCTAATAATCTAATTCCTTCACTTAAATTCTTGGCTTGGCCAGTACGAATTATTTCATATAATTCACCATAGTAAGCTAATACAAATCTTCTATTATCGGGAACTGAATTTACAACTGAAGGAATAGTGGCTTCTAATCTACTTTCGATACTAGTTGCCTCATTCATAAATTTGGAAAGACCCGCATTATATTGTTCTAAATTTTTTTTCTTATTGTTTAAATCTGTAGTTTTTGATTTTAAAATACTTTGTTCAACCTTTTGAACAATTTTCCAAGCACCTGCAAAACTTCCTATAAAAATAACAATACCAAATAAAAAATACAGTGTGGAACTAGAGATTCTTCCATAGGGATTCAAAACACTATCAAGTATCCCAAAAAAGATAATTCCCAGTACTAACACTGAAATAATTGTCCATTTAGGTGATAAAAATGTATCCTGATCTTCTATTTCTTTATTAACTTTAGTTAATCTAGATCGAATATTCTTTGAACTTTGATCAAGATCATCTACTACTGAATCTATTTGAAACTTTTCTGTTACATACAAGTATGCTTCTTGGATTTGCTGTAATGTTTCTTCTTTTTCCATACATTCTCCTCATTAAATTCTAAACAACATGTTTGACTACTTAATAAAACCACAGTTTAAAATTACTGTCTTAAAATCTGCAGATTTACCTAAATATTTTTAATGACAAAGAGATAAAATACCCCATAACTCGGATTGAGTTATGGGGTATTTAAAATTGATTGTAATTAGAATATTCTATTAATTTTAATTATCCAATGAAGTTTTTTTAGTTACAGTTACTTTTATAACATTAAATTCACTTCCATAAAAGCAGTATTGACATTTTTAATTTTCTTTTATTTTTTCATTATTTTCTTATATTCTTTTGGAACAGAACATTGATACTTACTTATTCGACCTTTAAGTTTCTTCGCCCAATCATGTAAATAATTAAATACTATTTTTCTTGATCTGTTTTTCATATCTTCCCAAACCTTCATTAAATCCTTAATGGTACAAATTTGTTTTTTTATCTGAGATTTTAGCATTTTTTAATGCTTTCTTCTCATTATAAGAGGCTTTATGAAAACATTTTTGAAACAAGCTTACACTACTATCTAATATATGGCCTGTACTATCTTGAATAAAACAGATCCAATGCATATTATGTGTACTTTTCTTTGAAGATTTTGGACAATCTCCTGAATTTATCGGAATAATATAAAAAGACCAGCTCCCTTTTTTATTTTGACTATCAATTTTTAGCTCTTTTTCAAATTTTTCAACACATTTTATTTTATCTATCTCATAGTCTTGTATTTTCAATTCATTTAAAATATTTAAAATTTGATCTTTTTCATTATTAAGAAAAGCATATAGGGCATTAGAACTAAAAAATTCACCTATTAAAGAATAAGAGTTAGCGTTACTACCAATAAAGTCATCATTATGATATACCTCTTCGATATTTATATTCTTTTTGATTGCTTTTTCCCACAAATCTTTTGCAATTTTATTTATTGTATTTTGTTTAAAATCTCCATCAAATGCAATACCATTCAAAAAGGCATAAATTGCACAAATTGGGCGACTTCCCTGTCTAAATCCTTTTCTATGTTCAATTTCATTTTCCATAAATGCTCCTACGAATTTATTCATCAAATTTTTTAATATGCAAATCACTTAATTTCCCATTCTTAAAAAATTCTCTATAGTTTTCAACAGTTAAATCGTTTGGTACACTTGCTAAATTTTCTTCAGCATAATCACAATTAGGAATAAACACATGAACGGGAATATCTAATTTATCTGGATGGTTTAGATTTTTTTGTTTATTAATATTTTCTAATTTATCTAGATTTTTAATTACAAATAATCTTGTGCCAATTGGAATTTTATCGTCCTTTTCCTTAAAAATGGCTTCACACTCATAGTAAAAAATCATTTCATTATTATTCAATTTAAAAGATTGATGCTCATTATTATATTTAGCAATCAAGCTTTCAAAATATCCTTGTCCATTTTTACCAGAACCTAGTCTTCGATTCTCATTGGCACGCTTAAACTGCGGATATTCATCATAAACATTTCTTCGAGGAGTCTTTTTATGATGATTACCAAAAAAACTTTCAAATGGAAAATAGTTATGAATAAAATTCCCCAAAATATGACCGCCCTGTACTACTTCATGAGCATCTCTTTCATTAATTTTTTTATCTGCTTCAGTATTATTTGAATTAATTCTTAAAAATGGTGGTTCATATTGTTTATTACTCTCAGCTTGTTCTTTATTTAAAATTATTCTCCATCCAACTACTCTTCCATAAAAATAAATGGGCACAATTGATTGAGAATTACTTAACACATATTTATAGTTTTCAATTAATTTTTCCTGTTTTTCCTTAAACTGCTCTTTAAATTCAACTTCAAAATAGTTCTCTTTATAATTGAGATTATAGGGTGCTAATTGCACAACTTGCTCATTATCAAAATCGCAATTAGAAAATCCCATTCTTTTAAAAACATCTTCTTCATTCATTTTTATTAATCTCCTCAATAAAAAGAGAAGTTGCGTTTCTCCGCAACTTCTCTTTCAACATATTGTCTCTATGTATATTTTCTTATTTCACCCAAGCAACGTAATCCATTGGAATCCATTGTGCTTGGTTACCAATTCTAGCCATCATACGACCGTTGATAAATTCGACATCTAAGACTTTCCAGCTAGTATTTGGTTTTACAAATTTACCAGTATATTCACCATTTTGGTTAAGCAATGCAATCTTCCAGGTTGGGTGGTTCTTTACTGGGTTAGCCTTAACCACACCAGTCTTCTTAACTTGTAAGAAGCTTGCTGGAATCCATTGTTGGTCGGTACCTAATCTGTAATATGTTTGGTCATTGATAGTCTTCTTAGCAAATACTTTCCACTTAGTGTTAGTTGGTAAGTATTGACCAGTGTAGTTACCATTACCGTCGACAAGAGCAATCTTCCAGGTTGGGTGACTATTCAATACAGGAATGTAACCATGAGCTGCGAATGGTTCTTCTGCATTAGATTTAGCAGGCACACCATCAGTAATTGAAGAAACAGCATCTTCAACAACCCATTGATTATCAGTACCTAATCTATAGTAAGTCTTACCATTGATGGTCTTCTTAGCAAATACCTTGTAGTTAGTATCAGCATTAATAGTTTGAGAAACTGCTTCACCCTTACCATTTACTAAAGTAACGTTGTTCTTAATGTGAGCTACACCAGTCATTGGAGTTTCTTTGCTATTAGAATTATTGATTGCTGGAGTTTGAGATGCTTCATAAGCACTTTGAGCAGAAGCTAATTCACTCTCAGCATTACTTAATTCTTGTTGAGCATCACTTACTACAGCTTGGGCCTTATCTAAAGCCTTATCAGCAGCATCTCTTGCTGGTTTCAATTTATTTAATTTTTCATTCTCTGCATCAGCATTCTTCTTAGCTGCATCATAATTACTTTGGGCTACCTTTTGACCGTTTAGGGCCACGGCTAACATTTCCGGTGCCTTATTCAAATTAGCAAGGTAAGTCTTAGCATTATTAAGTGCAGTTTGAGCTTGTTGAATAGCTTCCTTCTTTGCTAGAACATCATTATTTGCTGCTGTCTGATTTTGTTTTGCACCATTTAATTTATTTTGAGCATTTGCTAAAGCCTTTTGAGCATCCTTAAGTGCATTTGCTGCTTTGGTTTGAGCTGAAACAGCAGCCTTCAAATTATCAGCCTTCTTATTTGGTTCAGCTAATAACATGTTATAAGTGGCTTGTTTTTCTTGTTGATCTTTTTGATCATTTGCTAGTTTAGTTTGAATTTGACTTTGAAACTTAATTGCATTATTTAAAGCGTTTTGTGCACTAATATTTGAATTTTTAGCATTGTTTAATACTATTTGAGCATCTTTAAGTGCATTTTGAGCTTTATTTAATGCTTGTTGTGCTTGTTCAGTTTGACTAGCTGAACTATTTAAAGTGGCTAATTCAGAATCAATTGCTGTAATTTGTTTATTAATATTTGCAATTTGATCGGCATATGATGGAATTATCGTACGATCAAAGGTCGAATTTTCGTGAATTCCGCTTAACCCTGGCATCTCGAACAAAATTTCCCAATTTGGAGTTTTCCAGGTTTCATACGGTTCACCTTCTACATGGGGAGTAAAGTAATCGTAATAATGTGAAGATTCATAGATAGTTCCAGAATAAAAAGTTGGCGTATTTAAACTTTGTTTTTGTTGAATCAATTGATCATTACATTGTTTTATAAAACTTCTTACTGCCGATTCAAATTCTTGTTTAGAAACTATTTTCCAATCTTTTTCTCCTTCATTATCTCCTGAAACTCCAGTAGGATATAAAACTTGATAAATTGGTTCTGGACTATAAGGTTGAACAGATGCACCGAATACAGTATGTGGCAAGTTTGGTGAAATAGTAGTAAGAGGAGTATATACACTCCGACCTTTAGAACCATTTTCGGCTAGTATTGTATTATATTCTTGTATGTATTGATTTAACCCACGGATTGTATCATTAATATAAGATTTAGAGGTATCAACTAATTCATTATTTTCATTAGTACCTATACCTAGTAAACCATAACCATGTCCCAACTCGGGAGCAGTTTTACCTGGTGCATAAGTTCCTGCATGTGCAGGTAAAATCATGTCAACAAATGTTTGATAAGCACCGCGCTTTAAATCATCCATTGTTGTAGGCTCACCATCTTGATGACGTGACATTACAAATGTTCCACCCTTACATTCATCCGTACCAATACCTAATTTATCTACTGCTTTTTTTATCGCATCTTCATCATGCCAACCTACGTTAGGATTGTTTTTAGGATCATCCCAGCTATCAGCAACATAATTTTTAGCTATTTCTTTAGCAAGTTCCATTGATCCTTTAGTTACTTCGGCTGAATCCCAACCCAATTGCTTACGCACCTTAGTTTGTAAGTCCGCAATAAATAAAGATAACTCTTTAATTTGATCATCAGTCATCTTATTTGGATAAACTAATTCTTTTTTATCCACATCCGAAGAAATATAATGATTTTCCGCATTTTCCTTCTTGGTCCATGCAAAATCTTCATCTGACATTAATTCACCATGTGAGTATACTTGTTTAAATTTATCAATATCAGAAATAACAATATTATTCTTTGATTTATCCTTTAAATCATCAAGTTGCTTTTGAAGGTCATCTTTTTTAACCTTATCTTTAGCAATAGTTGCATTAGCTTGATCACTAGCCTTTTTCTTAGCATCATAATCTGCTTGAGCTTTTTGTAAACTGTTATTTGCTTGATCACTTGCTTTTTGAGCCTGATCTAAGTTTGCTTCAGTATTCTTTTTATTTTGAGTAGCTTGATCAACAGCCTTATCTGCATTCTTAAGACTAGTTTGGTCTTGACTAACTTTGGCATTCGCATCAGCTAAGTTCTTTGCGGCTTGGTCAAGACTAGAATCCTTTAATGCATCTTGAGCTGCTTTCACATCTGCATCAGCTTTATTCTTATCAGCTTGCTTTGCATTAACATCATTTTGTTTAGCATTTACATCTTGAGTAGCCTCAGTAACTTCTTGGGCAGCATTATTAGCTTTCGTTTCAACTGCTTTTGCTGCTTCTTGTGCATTAGTTAATGCAGTTTCTTTATCTGTAATATTCTTTTGTGCATTTTCTTTTACACCAGGCTTGTTGGCATCATCTACACCCTTCTGAGCATTAGATACTTGATCATTAGCTTGGTCTAGTGCTTGCTTTGTTGCATCTGCTTTTTGATTTGCACTATCTGCCTTATATGCTTGATCATTATATGCTTTATTAGCTTGATCAGCCTTTTGTTGGGCATCATTTAAATTGCTTTGAGCCTTATTAAGATTAGATTGAGCACTATCAACATGAGCTTGTGCAGTTTCGATTGCACTTGATGCTGAACTAGTTTGTGCAGTAGTGGCCACCGGCATATCTGCAGCATGAACAGTATTGTTATCTCTTATTGAGATAAATGAAATACCAATAAGTACTGAAGCAGCACCAACACTTAATTTTCTAATTGAAAATTTTTGTAATTTCTTGTTGAACATATTTCCCTCACATAATTCAAAAATAAATAACATGTTTGACTACTTAATAAAAACATATAAATTTTGTACTGTCCTCAAATCTGCAAATTTACCTAAATCTTTTTTATATGTATGTAACAAATGCCTAATTATAATTCTCCCATAATACTTTCTTAGCGTATAAAAAGCACAATTCCATCCATAGAATTGTGCTTTTATATATTATTTATCATCTTTTAATGCATCTGCTAAGCTATTTACTTTTTCTCTTTGTTGTTTTGTATTGTAATATTTCTTAACTAAATCATTTAATGAGTAGGTAGTTGTTTTAATGTTAGCATCTTCTGCGTCATAATCATATCCCATATAGAGAGTGCTAATTTCGATATTATTGCCATTACACTTAAACCAAATTGGATCTCTAGCTCCCTTTATATATTGGCTACCACGAATTTTGGGATTACCCTTTGGGTAGTGTTTTCCATAATGAAAAGAACCATTATCAAGTGAATCCATATAACCATCATGGTTAACAGCAAAAGCCATTACAGCAATCGCTTTATCATTGGTTTTGGATAAATCTGCACTATGAGCTTCATGCTCTGCTTCTTTTTGCTGATCATCTTTCAACTTATTAGCATATTTATCAATTTTTTCTTTTTGTTCAGTAGTATTATAATTCTCTTTAACAAGTTTATTAATTGAATAAGTACGGGTTACTAACTCAGGTTCTTCTAAATCTGTATTATAAATCGTTACATAGAGTTTATCGCCATTACGTTTAAACCATACATCACTATTACTATCGGTATCAACATCGTTTACATAATGGGTCCCTCGAATTTTGGCAGCATCAGATTTAGAAACGTTGTAAGTTGGCATTTTACCTTGATAATTCGTTCCATATACATTGTTATTAGCATTATCCAAATCCTCCATACTTGTATATGGACGAGATATGTCAAAAGCAATCACAGCAAGGGCTTTATCACTAATATTTGCTACTTTTTTATCAGTAGAAGTAGAAGTACTTTCTGCGGTAGAACTTTTACTTGTTGTTTGCGGAACATTATTACTTTTAGTAGCACTATTATTTGTACTAGTGCTACATCCTGTAGTTAATACTCCTAAAAGGCCAATCGTACTTGCAAAAACATACAATGTCTTTTTCTTCAATTATATCTCCTCTTCCATGTTTTAATTTTATTTACTTATTTACTAAAACATAAATTTAATATTCTGACTCTAAATCTGCAGATTTACACAAAATTTAGCAAAAAAATACCTGGAAAGAAAACTTTCCAGGTATTTAAAATTATTTAGTTTAACTTCTTACGGATTCCAAATAATCCAACTAATGATAAAAGACTACCTAAACCAGCTAAAATTCCTGTAGTTGCCTTTGCACCAGTTTGTGGTAATTCAGTCATAGTAGTTGAATCAGTTGCAGTAGTAGTTGCATTTGGAGTAGCACTCTTGGTACTTGCTACTGCACTGTTATCAGCTGAAGCATTGGTAGTTGCTGCTTCATTACTTGCAGCTGCTGTTGTATTTTCACTATCAGAAATTACTTCATTAGCTGAATTGTCACTTGATTGAGTTGATTCTGTTGTATCACTTGAATCGTTAGTTTGAGTAGTAGTTTGGTTGCTTGAATCATTTGTTGATGATGCAGTATCAGAAGTTTTACTTTCACTACTTGAACCACCAAATAATTTGCTGTAACCTTCTTCGTCATCACTTATAAACCCAAAATTACTACCGTCAGGGCCATCAGCATGTACAGTAGAACTAGTATGAGTAGAAATTAATGAAGTTCCACCTAATACTAAAGCTGCACTAAGTGCAATTTTACAAATACTATTTTTCTTGATAGACATATTATCCTCCATAAAAATACAATATTGTTGTTTTCACAACACCAACAAGAATTAAATCATACTAAGTATTTCTTGTCCTAAAATCTGCAAATTTACCTAAAAATTTCAACCTTTATATTTTTTCAAGAACATCCAAGATTAACAACCAAATATTATCATTACTATTTTAATTAATCTTCTCCGGTTTTAACTTCCATTTTTGCTGCCAAATCTTTAACAGCAGAATTATCTTGAGCTTGCTGAATTTCTTTAGCACTTAAAGTTGCAAATGGAGTTACATGGCGCGTTGCAGAATCTTTTTCAGGTTGTTGATAACAATATACGATTGATCCATTTGAACTTAATCGGTATTCAAGAACCTCGCCATAATTTCTTCCTTCACTCGTAAACATATAACTTACGCCAGTACCTGGTTCAGAATAGTTATCATCATCAGATGATGCTTGAATTACATTAACTTCAAGACTATCTTGCGTTGTCAAATTTTTCCAAACTTCACTTTTTTGTCCACCTAATAACAAAATCGTAGCAGCTAATGTCTGTGGATCAATATTGGCGACTGTATCTGATTCGTTGTTATCGCTTTTACTATGATCAACTTCATTATTATTTGAGGTCATATTTTCGTGATTACTCTTCTTTTCGGTGCTAGTACTTTTGGCACTCTTTGAATTAGTTGCTGAAGAAGACTTTTTAGTTGCTGTCATAGCAGAGTTATTTGAATCAATCTTATTTTCATAAATTAAATATCCACCTTCAGCTAATAGTGCTATCACGCCGATACCAATAACCCATTTGAAAACAGAATGTTTTTTCTTTTTAGTAGGGTTAGTTGCTTCTCGCTTCACTGATTCTTCATTTTTAGTAGGTAGCTTGCTAGATTTTGATTGAGTAAGAGGTTTACCACAATTCCCACAAACCTTATCAGTTTCCTTAACTGGATGACCACAATTCGAACAAAATTTATTCATTTTTCCTCACTTTTTATCTTCATTAAATCTTACTTTACTATCGAAGCATATTATAGGAAGTTTAAGCTTCTTTCTTTTTCTACTAAACCATAATTTATCCAGTCTGACTCAAATTCTGCAGATTTACCTAAAATATCGACAAAAAAATACTATTAGATAAAGTTTAAAACTTTATCTAATAGTATAAAACCACTTTAAACTTATTTTTTATTCTGCTTTTCTAATACTCTAGCAACATTAATTGTTGGCAGAATATATGTAGGATATTCATTAGATTGTTGAGTTATAGAAGCAATCAATTGACGAACATATGGATAAAGAATTGCAACCGTATTATTCTTTATAATTGTTTCTTTAGATATTTCCGTATCATTTTGATCCTCATCATAGATAAATTCTCCGATTATTTCACATTCAACCTTAAAAGGCACTTTTTTATCTTCTAATGAACCAACTAAAACATTTAGTTTGACTTGAATATTATTTTTATCAATCTTAAAATCAGCGTTAAATACGGGTCTTAAATTAATTCTTTTTTCTGAATTATCAAAGTATTTATTTTTTATATAAGAAACATCATTAACTATATAATTTTTAAATTCTAAAGCAGCCATTATGCAATTACTCCAATATCTCTATTAATTCCATAGATTTCATAGGAAGATTTGTCTTCATTATAAAAACTATCTTTTATAAAATATTTATTTTCTTTTACTGAACTATTTATATTATTAATAGCATCATCATTATTAGTACTTACTAAATTATTTAAATTATTTTTATTTAAAGCCACTAACTTAAAAAGTTGATCTTGATATTTAGTTTGAATTCGATGATTATTTTCAATTTTAGTTAAAGTTGATGAGCTTATTCCCAATATATTTGCAAATTCTCTAACTGACAAATTTAGATCATTTCTAATACCTTTAATTTGATTTGGGGTTAAAAAACTTTTCTTTTTCCTATAAGCTTTAAAACTTTCGTAAACATTTTCCATTGGATTATCAAAGTCAGCCCAGAGTTCGCCCGAACTATCTTTCCAATAATGATTTTTTACTAATAAACCTTTTTCATCTTTAACATTTACTCTTTCACTTATCCAAACTTCTTCATAAACATCATAACTATTTAATTCTGGATTATAAAATCTTTTTTTCATAATTTGCCTCCTATTTGTATGGATAGTTAATTGGATATTCGGCACTATGAATAGAAATCCAAAGAATATCATCCAAGGGTTGGGGTCGATCCTGAAATTTTATATAAAGTTCATTATTTTCAATAATTAAGCCAAACTTCCAAATGTCTCCAGGAATAGGTGGCACATGATTATCTGGTTCTGGACCTTCAAAATAATCTGTCCACTTTAAGTTTTTTTCAATTAACTCAAAAATTTCTTCTTCATCTATCCCTAGTAATGACAAAGTTAAAGTATTCTTGCGTCTAGGACTAAGTTTCCATGTACTTCTTTTGTTGAGAATTTTTTGAATAATTTTTTCAATTTCATTTTTAGAAGAATACACCTCCTCAAATCCTCCTCTTATTTAAGTAGTTCCTGAACTACTTAAATTATACTATATTTATCAATATTAAATAATTAAATAAATTATTTAGCCTCAATCTTAATTTATCCTTAGTCTTTAACTTAGTGACTTTTTCTAAGGGTGATAACATCATTATTTTCCTTTAGTCTCCTGCAGCAATTCGAGCAAAACCTTCTCTTAACTTCTGATTATCAGTTACCTTAGCTTTAATTCGATCACCATTAGTCGTTTGGTCAACTAGAACTACTGGTTTCCCATTGTGGAAGGTAAAGAAATAGGTAATATGGAATTCATAATTACCATGATTATACACTGCTACCACATTATAATCTTTATTACCGCGACCATCCTTGCTCATTCCGATTGTGACAGGTTCACCATCCACATCAAACTTATCAAAAGCAGCTGGATATTCGGCGGGACCAGCCTTAAAAGTACCATCAGTATTTACCTTGGTGTAATCTTGGTCCATCCCATCAGCCCAATTATCGAAGAAATCATCAAATTTTGCTTGTTTACTACTATTCCAGTCATCACTACTATTACTGGTGCTATCTGAACTATTGCTAGTTTGTGCATTACTACTTGTAGTATCACTGTCATGATTATCATGCCTAGCGGATGAATTAGCCGAAGAACTACTTTGACTCGCATTATTGTCTGATTGAACAGTTTGCGTACTATTATCATTGAAATGTTCATAAAGTAAATAACCACCTTCGCCTAGCAGAGCTAAGATACACAAGCCAATGAATACCTTAAAAAATGTGCCTGATGATTTCTTATTGGGCTTTTGCTTAGGTTTTTGTTTTTTTACTTTTGCTGCTTTTTGTTGTGCGCGACGTCTTGGCGCAGGTTCTACTTGCTGACTAGATGGTTCCACTATTTGTTCTGGTGGAACTTGCGCTGCCGTAGGCCGACTTGGGGTTAATCTGTGACCACAATTTCCACATACATTATCAGTTGGTTTTACCTCATGACCACAATTTGGACAAAATTTCATCTTATTCCTCCAATAATAATATTTTTCTTAATTATACATTTCCCTTTCAATTATTTATTTAAAATAATAAGCCTCTTATAAATAAGAGACTTATTAATGCAAATTTTAAAATAAATGAGTTACTGAACTTTGTAATTGATTACTAATACTTTCACCAAAAATAGCAGTTAACATCATAAACACAAATATTTGAATAACCACTGCAATAATTAAACCGTAGAACTTGTCTCGCTTAGCATGCTTATCAGCTAATACCGGTACAAAGACTGCTAATAAAAAGAAAATAGCAGCTAAAAGTGACATCATGCCATACAAAGTATAGCTCTTGATCAGGCCACCAAGAAAGGCAACTACAATAAAGATCGCATTTAAGTTACTTATTTGCGCAATTCGGTTAGTGTATTCCCACCAGCCATCAGTTTCATTGCCATAAACAAATTTGCTACCAATAAATGACGCCAAAATACTACCTAAGGTTAACAAGAGCAAATATAAGAATAGCTGAATAAATGCACCATTCGTATCACTATTGCCAGAAAATAAACCAAACGTTGCACTACTCATTGCAGCATTGGCTGATACAGTTGTAGCAATTATAAATAAAAGATCTTCAACAATAAAAGTAACAATACCGTACCACTTTTCTGCCTTTTGTTTTTTCACTGGATGCTTCCAAGAATTAACAAACCATTGCCACAAGTTATGAGCATCAAAATTTTGAACTGCGTTACTAATTTGACTAGTAACTTGATTTTGAGCTTGTGGTTGTTGCGGAACTTGATTTTGCACTGGTGCAGGATTTTGTTTTTGCACCTGTGGTTGGGGTTCAGCTGGCTTATTTACATTAACATTTTGTGCTTGAACAGGTTGAGCTACAGGAAATTTATAACCACAATGGGTACAAAACTTAACATCTTCCTCAACTTGAGCTCCACAATTTGGACAAATTTTCATATAATATACTCCTCTTTATTTTTAATTCCATTACTTATTAAAACATAAAGTAATTATTATTAAAGCATAAATTTATTTATTAGACCTTAAATCTGCAAAAATACCTTTTTCTCACTATATTTTAATCCTTAATAATTTTCACTAACCGGAATACTTTATTAGTGCAAAATTTGATAGCATATATTGTATAAGTGACCATTATATGCTATCATGAAAACATGAATAAGTAGAATTTGAGTTTTATACACGGCCAAATGGCCATACTGAATTTCAGGAATATTTAAATAGTTTAAATTTAAAAACTAGAGCAAAACTTTTGGCTAGGATTGCTGCTGTTTCGAAAAATGGAATTGAAGTTGGAATTGAGCATGACTGGGTTAAACGAATTGATAAAAATTTATACGAAATTCGTTCACGTGTAAGTAATAACCAACAACGAGGATTATATTTTCATGTCGATGGTCCACGCTACATAATTATGCATGGTTTTACAAAGAAAAGGGAAAAAACACCGCCTAGAGAAATCAAGCATGCCAAAGAATTAAGAAAAGAATATTTTTGTAATAGAAAGGATAAGTAAACATGAGTAATGTTAATTTCCAGGATTATTTAAACGAACAATTAAAAGATCCAAAATTTAAGACTGAGTTTGATACAGAAAGTGCCAAATTAGAAAGTGCAGTTGCTTTAGCTAAAATTAGAAAACAGAAAGGGCTTTCTCAACGAGAGCTTGCAAATATTTCTAATGTTCCCCAATCTACTATTGCTAGAATAGAACGCGGAGATAACACTAGCATCGGAACTTTAACCAAAATTGCTACTGCCCTTGGAAAAAAACTATCAGTTACTTTTGCTTAAGCAGGTAATAAATACATTAATGTACACTAAACTGTTCTCTGTGATAATACTTACTTTTTTGACTTGAAATCTGCAAAAATGCCATAAAAAAAACCAATTCCGTAGAATTGGTTTTTTTATTTAACTAATTTCAAATTAATATTGAAGTAAATCATCCCATCTTTCCAATGAACACTAATCTTCCCACCGAATAATTGGACAATATCAGCAGTCATGGCTAAGCCAATTCCATAACCCTTCTTTTGCGAATTATGGGATTGATCCCCACGGTAGAAACGATCAAAGAAGCGACGATAATTTACTCTTTTACCATTAGCAAAAGTATTAGCTACTTTTAAAACTGCCGTTTTACCCAAACGACTCTTTTGCAGCGAAACGATTACTTTACCATTGGCATCACAATACTTGGCTGCATTATCAATTAAAATATTTACCACTTCAGTTAATGAATGTGGTTCAGCATTGACAAACAAGTCAGAAGTAACATCTACTTGATAGTCCAGGTGATCTTTTTCCATCACTGATTTAAAACTATGTGCACTTGTTTCAACTACTTGTGAGAAGTCAATCCGACTTAAGGTTAAATCTTGCTGCTCCCGTGTGCGGGCTATGGCAATTAACCGATTAATCAAGTTTTGCAAACGCACTACTTGTTCCTTAGTACTTTGATTCCACTCAGAATTATCCCCTAGCATTTCTTCCATTTCAGTATTAGCAGAAATAATTGATAATGGAGTCTTTAATTCATGTCCGGCATTGGTAATGAATTCTTTTTGTTTATTATAAGTTTCGACAATTGGCTTAATCGCTTTGCCAGAAAGTAAAATTAAAACTAAGGCAAAAACTAATAGGGCTGTTATACCGAAGAAGATACTAATGCGAAGTAAGGTCCAGTAACGGTTAAAAATCAAAGTTTCATTGAGGAAAATAATGATTTTTTGACCAGTTTTAGTTTTGCTTTGTCGATAAGCATAAATATTATCATCAATTCTGACCTGGCCAGATTTATTGTTTTTATCAATAATTTGCTGACTCTTCTTAAAGACTAAATCCTGATTGACTCGATTCTTGCCGTCATTATTCTGCAAGGTTAATTGACCATTAGGATCTACCTGTACCGTGAAATAACGATATTGAAAGACCTGCTCCGGATTATAAGGTCCACGTAACAAACTATTATTAAGACCGCCGTCTTCGCCCAGAACAGGACTAGCATTACGAGGAGTTAAGCCACCATCATTTTTTACTAAGGCTGTCATTACCCTTTCTTCTTCACTACGGTTTTGGTGATAGGTAATGCCAAGCAAACCACCAAAAGTAAAAATTAGCACAATAAATAAAGAAGTAATTGAAAGGAAAATGAAATGCCACCTGAATTTTTGAATCATTGACACTTTCCTCCTACTTAATTAAGGTAAAACCCGTTTCTTGGTCACCTTCAATACGTACCTGACTTTGAATCGAAGTTAATTTTTGGCGTAAATAAGAAATATAAACCCAAACAATCCCTTCCTCAACATCAGTTTCATTTTTCCAAACATGGTTAAAAATTTCTTGAACTGAAATCTGCTTATTTTGATTAAGCAGTAAATAGTTCATTAACTGCGTTTCTTTGCTATTTAAGCGAATTGAGTTTTTACTCTCTAGTTCTTGATCTTCAACATTTAAAGTCACATCCCCAAAAGCTAATTCCTTTGGGGTAAAGGTGTCATCACGGCGTACTTTAGAACGCAAGCGTGCTAATAATTCTTTCAGTGAAAATGGTTTAGTCAAATAATCATCAGCGCCACTGTCAAGGCCCGTAACGCGATCGTCGACTTCAGCCTTAGCAGTCAACATCAAAATATAAGTTTTGTCACCACTTTCACGAATTTTTTTCAAGGCGGTAATCCCATCCATTACTGGCATCATGATATCTAACATAATGATATCGTAAGTGTTTTGGCGCGCTTTTGCGACTGCATCTTTACCATTAAAAACTGGATCAACTTCATAACCAGCGTTAGTCATGGCAGCAACTAAGACACGAGAAAGTTGGGGTTCATCTTCGGCTACTAAGATTTTCATCATTAATCCTCTTCTCTAATTAACTGGCGAATGGTTTGCATACTTACATCACAAGATGCCAATTCATCAGCGACACGTTTTAATTCTTGGCTAATCATTTCTGCATGCTTAACTTCATGCTTATATTTCATCTCATGTTCAAGACTAGCCCAAGTATCCATGGCGATTGTCCGTAATTGAATTTCAATATAATAATGGCCTGGTGTATTACCATCAACATCTGTTTCTGGTAGTTCTTGATCTAAAATTAGGTGATAAGATCGATAACCGTTTGGCTTAACATTAGTTATGTAGTCCTTCTTTTTAATAATGGTCGCATTCTCCCAGGAATCGATCAAATCAATCCATTGGTAAATATCATCAATAAAATTGCAGACTACGCGAATACCAACACTATCTTTATTTTCCTTGAGGGCGGAATGAGGAGTTAAGGGCAAGTGCTTACGTTCACATTTTTCTGTCATACTAGCTTCAGTCTTAACCCGTCCAATTAAGTGTTCATATAAATGGTCTCCATGTTGCTTAGCATAAGCCTGATTAATACTTTCAAAATGTTCCATAGTTTGGGCTAATAAATTTTCTAAAAGTGGTTGATAATTACCATAAATATTCATGAACTCACCTCATACGTCTTATCATACCAAACAATTTTCTCTTTGCCCGTAAATTAACAAATCTTAGCAAAAAAGCTAAAAGATTTCTCCTTTAGCTTTGACCTAATTGATTTTAATATTCATTTTAACTGCCTTGGCCACAGTTTGATAAACAGTCGACACCTCAAATAATCGTTTAATAAAAGCATCTTCTTGTTCTTGACTGGCTTGACTGTCAAAAGTAATATGCAGGTCCATGCTTGCAACATCACTCATCCCATGCTCTAATTTGCGCGTATGGGCAGTATTGTGAATTTTAAAATTCTTGATATCTAGTTTGCGATGAGCAATTAGCATTGCCGCCGAAATCGAAAGACAAGAGTTAACTGCACCAGTTAAGTATTCTACTGGATTTGGACCTTGCCCCTTACCTTCATCCGCCAGAAAAGTATAACTTTGCGTTGCATTTTCAATTGCCCAAGGTTCACCACTATATTCTGAATTTACAAAATACTCACTCATCTAAATCTCTCCTTTTAACTATATACTAAATCACAACTCCAACAAAAAATCACTTAAGAACTCTATCTTAAGTGATTTTTTATGACTAAATATTCTAATCAATTCAAAATACAGATTATTTATTTTAGTTAATATTAGTTACGTTTCCTAAGTCTACTGTATAATCCACTCATTAATGCCCCAAGACTAACAAACAATGCACCTACTGCAACCATATTAGCATCGTTTTCACCAGTTTGTGGCAAGGTATTTTGCTTGTTGCCACTAGAAGCATTAGTTGCTTCGTCCATATGAGCATCACTGGAGTTATTTGCAACACGTTCGATAATTTGGGTGTTTGAATTGTCTTGTTGTGATTTATTATTACCACTATTAGGTACGTTAGGAACATCAAGTGTAACATCACTATCATTATTGTTATCACTAGGTTCAGTGTAAGCTGGGAGACTTGGTTGAATTAGTGAATCACCATTTGAAGTTTCTTTCTTAACAACCTTTACAGTTACAATGCCGTTTTCTGGAATAGTTACTTCAGTTGTATCACCAGTGTAGTATCCATCTGGAATATGAGGTTTTATCTTGTCACCAGGTTTACCATCCACTTCTTCAGTTCCCACTACATCGCCATTACCGTCTTTGTAAATAATTACATTCTTAGTAGGTAACGCTTCAGGATTAGCAGCATCTCCATTTGAAGTTTCCTTCTTGACTACATTAACAGTAATTGGTGCTCCGTCTTCTGGAATAGTTACTTCAGTTGTATCACCAGTGTAGTATCCGTCTGGAATCTTAGGTGTTACTTTCTCACCTGGTTTTCCAGTGATATCTTGAGTACCTACGACATCGCCATTACCGTCTTTGTACATGACAACAGTCTTAATTGGTAATACATCAGTATTAGCAACGTCACCATTTGAAGTTTTCTTCTTAACTACATTAACAGTTGCAATACCGCCTTCAGGAATTGTTACTTCAGTAATATCACCGGTGTAGTATCCGTCTGGAATATTAGGTGTTACTTTATCGTTAGGTTTACCGGTTACTTCTTCAGTTCCTACTACATCACCATTGCCATCTTTATAAATGATTACATTCTTAGTAGGTAATGCATCAATAGCAGTTACGTCGCCGTTTGAGGTTTTCTTCTTAATTACAGTGACTTCAACAATACCACTTTCTGGAATAGTTACTTCATCGATATCACCGTTCCAGTATCCTTCGGGGATGTTTAGTGTTACCTTATCGTTTGGCTTACCAGTTATTTCTTGGGTACCTACAACATCACCATTACCGTTTTTGTAAATGATTACATTCTTAGTAGGTAATGCATCAGGGTTTGCTACGTCACCATTAGAAGTTTCCTTCTTAACTACATTGACAATAGCAATACCAGATTCAGGAATAGTGATATCAGTTACATCACCAGTCCAATAGCCCTCTGGAATCTTAGGAGTTATTTTGTCGTTTGGTTTACCAGTGATTTCTTGAACGCCAGCTACATCACCGTTTTTATCTTTATAGATGATAACGTTCTTGGTTGGTAGGATATCAGTTTCTTCTACATCACCAGTTGAAGTTTCTTTCTTGACTACAGTTACAGGCACTACGCCTGATTCTGGAATTGTAATATCCGTTATATCGCCGTTCCAGTAACCTTCTGGAATATTAGGTTTTGCCTTGTCGCCAGGTTTACCAGTGATTTCTTGAGTATCTACTACATCACCATTGTCATCTTTGTAAATAATAATGTTCTTGGCTGGTAATGCATCAGTGTTTGCTACATCACCGGTTGAAGTTTCCTTCTTAGTCACAGTAACTTCTACGATGCCACTTTCAGGGATAGTTACTTCGGTTGTATCACCGCTGTAGTATCCTTCTGGAATATTAGGTTTTACTTTGGCACCAGGCTTACCTTCAACTTCTTCATTACCTACCACATTACCATTGTTGTCTTTATAAATGATCACATTCTTAGTTGGTAACTTGTCAGTTTCTGCTACATCACCGTTTGAAGTTTCTTTCTTGACAACAGTTATAGTCACAACACCTGATTCTGGAATTGTAATATCCGTTACATCGCCGTTAAAGTAACCTTCAGGAATGTTTGGTTTTACTTTATCATTAGACTCACCAGTGATTTCTTCAGTTCCAACAACGTCGCCATTGTCATCTTTGTAGACAATAATATTCTTAATAGGTAATTTATCAGTTTCTGCCACATCGCCATTTGAAGTTACCTTTTTGATTACGCTAACAGTAATATTTGGAATCCCGTCAGCAGGAACTGTGATAGTTGTTGGCACATCTTTGTCACCATCAAGAACATAACCATCGGGCACTTCAGGAGTGATATTAATAGTTTCATCAGTTTTACCTGTGATAGGAGTAGTTCCAACTCGATTGCCATCTTGGTCAACATAAACAATTTCACCAGTTTGAGTATTAGCTGTATAAGTGATGTTAAAAGTTAAATCCTTATCGCCAGGTTTAACAGTTTGAGCTGAAATACTACTTTGACTTGGCGTATAGCCTGCGTAAGTTGGTGCTGTATAAGCTTCAAAAGTATCACTTTGCTTATTCCAAGTGCCATAAGTTACATCACCTGTTAGTTTATCTTTTGTAGCAGTTCTGGTAAAAGTAACGAATTTATTAACAGGAACTGTCTTATTGCCGCTTGGATCAGTTACATTAATTGTTTCATTTACTGTCCATTTAGTGGCTGTATCAACATTACTATCGTTTTCATGATCTTTTGTTACATCTCTATATTTATCAGTCATTGAAATATTAACGTTAGAGTTTGCTAACTTAATTGGATCGGTAGTATTTGAAGCAAGCGATAAAGTAACAATTTTATTGGGATTAGCTTTTTCAAGTTCTGTCTTTTTAGTTTCAATCGCGTTATCAACAGCTTGTTTAACGGCATTTAAAATCGATTCATCATTATTTTCCGCATTAATAAACACAGGCGTATCCATTGTAGTACCATTACTAAAAGTTATCTTGTTAAAAGCTTTGTTTGGGTTAGCTAATAAATCATGATTTGATGTAACAATTAAATGGCCACCTTTTGATGTAGTGAAAATATTCTCATTCTTAGGATCTATGAAATTAGTTGGTAAATTGGTGTTATTACCTAAATAAATCACAGCAGCTGAATTTTCATCTATCATAAGGTCAGTGTCAACTACATTCAACATATTCCACTTAGATAGATCGCCTGTTTTAATAGGATTCATATAAAACATACCCCTCATATCAGTGACATTGGATACATCCCAGTTAGATAGAGGCGTTAAATCATCAATTTGATTGTTCAAAAAAATATTTTTCATATCAGTGACATTGGATACATCCCAGTTAGATAGAGGCGTCAAATCATCAATTTGATTGTTACCAAACATAACATACATATTAGTAACATGAGATACGTTCCAGTTAGATAGAGGTGTTAAATTACTAATTTTGTTATGATCAAACATAGAACTCATATCAGTAACATTAGTTGTATCCCAATTAAATAATGGTGATAAATCACTAATTTGATTGTATTCAAACATCAAACTCATATTAGTAACGTTAGTTACATTCCATTTAGATAGAGGTACTAAATCACTAATTTGATTATTGTAAAACATATAACTCATATTAGTGACGTTAGTTACATTCCATTTAGATAAAGGTATTAAATCACTAATTTGATTATTGTAAAACATATAACTCATATTAGTAACATTAGCTACATTCCATTTAATTAATGAATTCAAATCATTAATTTTATTATTCCAAAACATTCTATCCATATCAGTAACATTAGCTACATTCCATTTAGATAGTGGCGATAAATCACTAATTTCGTTATGATCAAACATAGAACTCATATCAGTAACATTAGTTGTATCCCAATTAGATAATGGTGATAAATCACTAATTTTGTTATGATCAAACATAGAATACATATCAGTAATATGGCTAGTATCCGCATTAGCTAAGCCACTAATATCAGTTAAATTAGAGTTAGTAAATGTATCGATATCATTACTATTTCGTCTTAATAATGCGACCTTTTGACCATCAGTGTCACTTAATTTGGGTGCAACTCCGTTACGGATAAGATTTTTAACAGTTTCAATGTTTGCAAAAGTTTGCAAACCATTAGTATTAAAACCTGCTTCTTCAAAGTCCGCACTGTTTGGAATAGTTAAATTGCTAGTTGTGTCACTGCCCTTGTAGCCAGTGATTAGGAATTCGTCACCATCAATTTGTGTGTTCCAGTCATTAGCGTTAACGGGCACAAAAGTTGGTGTAGATTTAATATCTTGAGTATCATTAGCAACTTGCTCTGTTTTAACTAGCTTAATTTGCTTAACATCATTTTGTATTGAAGAGCTAACAGCATTTGCAGATAGTTTTTCAGTTTTCTGAATATTGTTATCAGCTACTTTAGTATTATCAATTTTTGTATTAGCTGATTGACTATCTGTATTTTTCATTGCTGAAGCTGATTTTTTAGATAATTGAGAAATTGCACCTGTTTCAGATCTAGATCTATTAGTGTCGTCAGTTTGGTTATCTAAATTTGCTTGTACTTTAGACGAATCATCTTGATTATTATTTAAAGCAGCTGTTTCTTGTTGATCAGATGCAGGTGTGAATGTATCAGCATGAACAATATTGCCACTGGTTAGATAAAAAGTTGTACCAATTAGTACACTGGCTGCACCGATGGTAAGTTTTCTAATTGAAAAGTGATGTTTAGTATCTTCATAATTTTTTTGCATTGATGAATATTCCTCAATCTTTACTTAAAAATAATTTGGTCAAGCACTTTTAAACATCAAAAGGTATTTAAAAAGTACTTTTTATTTTTGAAAAATTTTAAATAACATTAAACGATAATTGGCATTTTAGTAAGCCCTAAATCCAATTAAGGGTAAATTAAATACTTTATTATTGCAAGTTAAATAACAAATTCTTTTCCCTATAATTAGATAACGAATGTTGCAATAAATTAAAAATAGTAATCAATTAGGATGAATTAAATATAAAACTAAACCCTTGTATACCAGCTTTTTCTCAATTAAGTCAGACTCAAATAAACAAACCACGTTATATTGAAAAGGTGAGACCGACTAAAACAATTATGGTGTATAAAATAATTTCTTATGATCATAAAAAAATACCTCACAATCGTTAGATCTATGTCTAACAATCATGAGGTACTTCATCGATTTTTATTATTTCTTCAATAATCCTTGTTGAATCAAGAAATCACGGGCAACTTTACTTACAGACTTGTGTTCAACTTTAACTTCATAGTTCATTGTCTGCATTTGTTCAGTAGTAATTTTACCAGCGAGTTTATTTAAAGCTTTGACAACTTTAGGATTTTCTTTGGCAAATTTATTTGTCATCAGTGGTGCCCCTTGATATGGTGGGAAATACTTCAAATCATCTTGGAGTAAAACTAATTTGTTTTGTTTTACTTCAGGATCAGTTGTATAACTATCCACGATATTAGATTTACCTTGAGCAATCGCTTGATAGCGAATGCTTGCATCGGTACTTTTGATCGTAGCAAAGTCTAATTTATAAACTTTTTGCAATCCTGGGTAACCATCATTTTGACTAGCAAAATCAGTATCAAAGGTTGCATTAACCTTCTTATTGATCCTCTTCAAGTCGCTAATCTTAGTCAATTTATTTTCTTTGGCAAATTTTTCGGTTGTAGCTAGTGCGTAACCATTTTGGTAAGCCATTGGCTCTAAATAAGTCATTTGATATTGCTTATTTAAATCATCTTTAGCCTGTTTATAAACGGCTTTTGGATCATTACCGGTCTTTTTCCCAGTTTTGACAATTGTCTGTAAGACAGTGCCTGTGAATTCAGGGTAAATATCAATTTTGTCAGTCTTGAGAGCATTGAATAAAAAGTTGGTAGTACCAAAGTTTGGTTTCAAAACTACTTCAGTATGAGGATCATTAGCTTCAATCAAATCTTTATACATATGAATCAAAAGATTTGGCTCTGTTCCCATCTTACCGCCAATGACAATTTTCTTAGTTTCAACCCGATGCGTTTGTGGCTGCGTGTGAGGTTTGACATAGTTGTTGTAAACGCTGGTTCCACCCCAAAAAAGTAATAACACTGCCACAAGGCCTAAACCAAATTTAGTACGAGTTTTATTTTTAGAGATAAAACTCAAGAACCAAGAAAATACTAGGGCTAGCAATGCAGAAAGAATTGCTCCCAACAAGACCTCGGTGGAATTATCAGAATTGATACCTTGATAGATATAAGTACCAAGACCACCACCACCAATTAAAGCAGCTAAAGTAGCGGTACCAATAATCATAACTAACGCAATCCTAATTCCTGAAAGAATCATTGGAAAAGCCAAAGGCCATTCTAATTTTTGAAATCTTTTCCATTTAGTAAGACCAAATGCTGTAGCTGCTTCTTTCAAATTATCAGGAATATTTTCTAAGCCTGAATAAGTATTTTGAAAAATTGGCATTAAGGCATAAAGCACTAAAGCGATAATTGCTGGTGTAGTTCCAATACCAACAAATGGTAATAATAAACCCAGGATAGCTAAACTAGGAATCGTTTGAATAATACCGGCAATTTGTAAGAAAAAGCCTGCAGCACGTTTATGGTTCCTAACAGCAAAGGCCAAAGGAATTGCAATAATCATCGCAATGAAGAGCGAGATCAATGAAATCCTAATGTGAACCAAGGTGGTAGCCCAAATTTGGTCATGATTTTCGACAATCATTTTTCCTAAAGAATTAATCATTGGCGCTCACCCTCTTCAATAAAAATTTCCACACTTGTTTTGGTTCAATGACATAATCACCAAAACTCGTCTCCGCTACAAATAACTTATCAGGATTATCTGAACAATCTTTAATTAAGTCTTGGACATTATAAACGTGATAGTGAGGCAAGGTTTCTGTTTTTGGATAATACTTCACATCTACCCCAATTTCACTCTTTACTAATGTTTCCAAATCAAGTGCACTATGAGATTCGCTGCCCGCAAAGAAATTCTTAACAAATTCAGTTGCTGGGTGTTGTAAAATCTCTCTCGGTTTACCCACTTGTTCCAAATGACCTTCGTGAACTACTCCAATCTGGTTACCCATGCGAATTGCCTCATTCATATCATGTGTTACGAACATGATTGTGACATGGAAACGTTTTTGAAGTTTGAGTACTAAATCTTGTAATTGTTTCCGGACCACAGGATCAAGAGCAGAAAATGGTTCATCCATTAAAACCACCTTAGGATCACCTGCTAAAGCACGGCCAATTCCTACCCTTTGTGCTTCACCACCAGATAATTGGTCTGGATATCGATCCAAATAAACTTCGGGATCCAGTTGCACTCCTTCAAGCACAGTCTTTTGTACTTTTAAGCGCTCCTTTTTAGTGAAACCCTTTCTTTGTTCAAGTGGTAAAGTGATATTTTCACCCACAGTTAAATTAGGAAACAAAGAAGCTGACTGCAGAACATAGCCTGTCTTTTGTCTTAATTCTCTTAAATTATAATCTTTGATATTTTTATCATTATAAAAAATATTGCCACTGCTAGGTTCAATAAGACGATTGAACATCTTAAGCAAGGTAGTTTTACCACTACCACTTGGACCTACCAAAACGAATATTTCACCATCTTTAACGGTAAATGAAACATCGTCCAAAATCATTCGTTCTCCATATTTTTTGGAGATTTGTTCATATTTAATCATTCTGTTTTCCTTAATCCTTGCATTCTTTACTTAATTCTTTCATAGCAGAACTACGAACACAAGTTTTAAAACTAATTCAAATACTTCTTAATATAATCTTCTAAAACCTTGAAGACCCCATTTTCGGAGTTTTTGGGAGCGATATAACGCGCAACTTGTTTAACTTCATCCATGCCATTTTCCATCGCGTAAGAATATTTAGCTAGCTTAAGCATTTCAATATCATTACCGCCATCACCAAAGGCAATTAAGTCTTCCCCAGTTAAACCAAATTTAGCCAGAAGTTCTTTTAAGCCTTCGGCCTTACTTACACCATAAGCATCAACGTCAACCGCAAAGTCAGCTGAGCCGTAAGCAGAAATCACCTTACCATATTTATCGTTAATGGCTTTTTGAATATCTGGTGCATTTTTACCACCACAATTAAAGGTAATTTGCACAAAATCTTCATCAGGTAAATCTTCCCACTTATCGAGCTCACCGACATCCCCAGCAAAATAAGCCAAGAATTTTTTCTCTTCTTCGGGCGCACTCTTGAGCACATAAGCTTTACCAGGACCAAACACTAAGGTTGTAACGCCGTTATAAGTTCTTTCACCAAAGGCTACAGTGGCTAGAATCAAGTCACGCTTAATTGGAGTGATACCAATTTGTTTACCTTCTGCAATTAAACGTGCACCATTTACCGTTACAAAATCCATCCGATCTCTAAAATCAACAAAATCTTGCTTTAAGCGTGCATAAGGTCGACCAGAGGCAACAATAAAATGAACCCCTTCTTTTTCAAAGATAGATAAAATTTTGGCAAATTCTTCATGGTCAAAATCTCTTTTTTCGTTTAAAAAGGTTCCATCCATATCAACGGCCACTGCTTTAAAAGGTAATGTCATTGTTTGTTTCCTCCTTCAAATACTTACTTATATTATTTAATGCTTTATTTTGCATTATGTAAATATCTCAGAATTATTTTTCATAAAAAAAGTATAACGTTTTAACGTTATACTGTCGTTATACTTTAATGATGATCAATTGCTCCGTTTAACCGTTTATGATAAATCAAGTAAACAATTATCATAAATGGAATTTCAATTAATAAAACTAGATAGAATAAGCTATGTGGAATTTTTGCTGCTAATACCCCACCAAGCATTGGTCCAAAGGCCATCGCAATATCCATACCCAAATAAAATGTGGCTGTGGCTAAACCTTGTTCTTCCATTGGAGCTAATAATAAAGCAGTTGATTGCAAGACTGAGTAAATTACACCATATCCTACTGCTAAAGCTAACGCAGCTAAACCCATGATCCAGTCATTAAACATATAAGTAGCCGCAATTAAGAAAACAATCATGGCTACAATACTAATCCAGAACCAGCGACCAAATCGAACGGTATCAAAATCTTTCTTGAGTACAGTTCTAATAATTAATAAAGCAATTGCATAAATAATAAAGAATGATCCCACAGAGATATTTAAGTGGCGATAAGTTGCGTACATCACAATATCAGCCTGCGTGATAAAGTATGGAAAGGCAAAAAGCATAATTAAAATCCCAACAGGGATAGAATCTCGCTGAATAATTTTGAACTTCCTTTGCCTTTGATCAGCTTGCTTTTGTTGAGGCTGGCCTTTATCGCCCACAAATTGAATCATAATCACCATCAATAA
Source organism: Lactobacillus rodentium (assembly GCF_003423665.1). GTDB lineage: Bacteria > Bacillota > Bacilli > Lactobacillales > Lactobacillaceae > Lactobacillus > Lactobacillus rodentium. Next base: position 107,416 of record NZ_BFBY01000002.1, read on the forward strand.
GGCAGCCAAAGCGGCAATTGCCAAAGACCAGCGATAGCCAATAACTTTATATAAGTTAATCGACATTGCGGGAGCCACTGCCATTGCTAACGCATTCATCAAGCCATAAAAACCCATTGCCTGACCAACATTTGCCCGCGGTACCAGCATGGAAAGCCAAGTTGCCATACAAACGGTCGCCAAAACAAAGCCAACACCATTAATTAGTCTAAATATTAAAAGCCAAGCACCAGATGGTGAAAAACAATATCCCCCAACACCAATAAAAATCAAAATACCACCAATAAAAGATAATTGATATTTTGAAAAACGATCAGTTAAGTTTCCTGCTACTGGACGTAAAAACATGGAAATAATACTCATCATCCCCGTAATTACTCCGGCAAAAATGGTACTTGCCCCCAAATCAAGGGCAAAACCATTAATTAATGGTGTCACAAACATTACTGAAAACATAAAGAAAAACGAGGCCGCCATTACTAGCACCACGTCTTTCGTATAGATTGATTTAGATTTCTTCAAATCTAGGTCTCCTATTAGTTAATTTTTACTTATTCTTACGTTCTTGGTAGGAATAATAAATCCAAGCTACAATTCCAAAAGCTACTGGTCCAATTGCTGTCCAGAATGAAGTCATATAATCGCCAGTAAATAATGGTTCGATACAAGTAAAGATAATACCGATTGCCACTACTAACCAAACTACTGTCGTAATTGTCCAGACTTTTTTCATCCCAGTTACAAAGACAAAGGGACGATCGAGGTCTTTTTTCATCTTAAAGAATGGAAAGGCACCGATTAAGAAGAGGTATGGAGCTGATGAAGAAACATTCATCATATCCATTAAGATAGTATAAAATTGTCCAGCCGCATTACCACCAAAGGCAATGAACAAAATAATGACACTAACAATTAATGCTTGAACCCACATACCGCGTTCAGGCATGTTGTGCTTGTTTAACTTCGTTAAGCCTTTTGGTAAAAGCTTAGGATCACAACCTTCAATAAAGGACTTAATTGGTGAATAAACCATCAAGAAAGCAGCTGAGATACCAGCTAAAACATCAGCAATACCAGCAAATCTTGAAAAGATTACTCCTAAAGTTGCGGCAGTACTATGTGAAAGGCCCAAACTATGACCCATAACAAGACCCAAATTGTTGATCAAAACATATTCAACATTGGCCAAGTCAACATTTTTGCTAGCCAAAGCATGGTTCCAGTTAACTGCCACCCCACACATTAAAATGTTAAAGACATAAAGTGCAGTCATCAAAACCATGGCAATAATCAAGGCTTTGGGATAAGTTTTTTCAGGTTTATCTACTGAATCAATCACACCTGATGAAGTTTCCAAACCACCATAAGCAAATAAAGCATAAACAATGAATGAAATAACTGCAATTGGACTTTGGAAAGCTGGATTCGGTGAATGAACCAAATTAGTTGTGGTTAATGGTTCGGCAAGTTGACCATGATTAAGAAAGAAGACGATCAAAGATACTACCATAAAACCGATTGCGATCGCTAAGGTAAAGAAACCACCAATGTTACTTACAAAGGCAATTTTATCAACACCTTTAGCTGCACAAAAAGTAACAACGACTAAGAAAACTACTTCAAGCACACCTAAAAGTTGAGTCGAAGTCAAGATATTTCCTAAATGCCAACTTTGGGTGGTATCGTGACCAAAAATTGCAGTTGATAATGATACCAGGAAGAATTGAGTTGATGACACAAGCCAGACAACCCAAGCAGCGAGCCAAATGAAAGTTCCGATAAAGGATGTTTTTTCACTAACTGAGCCACGTAGCCAAGAAAAAATTCCTCCTTTAGCACCCTTAAAAGTTGCTCCATATTCGGCGAACATTAATGCAGATGGGATAAAGAACAGTACCGCAGTTAAGATATACCACAAAATACTGGCGTAACCCATTTGATAATAAGCTGTCAATGAATTACTAAATCCAAAGATAGCTGAGAAAATCATCAAAACTAAAGCACCGGTCTTTAGCTTGACGCCATTTTTCTGATCCATAAAAAATAAAACTCCTTTTTGTAAAACACCTATTTTATTATGGTCCTACTTTTAATTATTTTCAAAGATTTAACGAAATTAATTTTAATTTTTATAAAAAAATAGCGACTACTTTTTCAAGTAATCGCTATTGTTAATCTTATTTAGGTAAAAGATTAATAGTTAATATACATCTTTCTTTCCCAATCAGAAACTGATTGGGTGTATTGTGCCCATTCATATTCTTTAGATTCAATAAAACTATGAGTTAAGTGGTCACCTAATGCTTCTTGCATTAACTCATCTTCCTTAAATGCCTTAATCGCATTGTGAAGAGTTGAAGGAAGTGGTTTAATACCACGTTTAGCTCTTTCTTCTTCACTCATTTCGAAGACATTTGAAGTAATAGGTTCCATTGGCATCTTTTCTTGCTTAATTCCATCTAATCCAGCTTTGAGAACTGCGGCTAATAATAAGTATGGGTTAGCCATTGGATCAGCAGAACGCATTTCCAAACGAGTACCAACTTCATCAGCATCAGGAATACGAACAAGCGGTGAACGATTCTTGGTTGCCCATGAAATATATACAGGTGCTTCAAAACCTGGAATTAAACGTTTATATGAGTTAACAGTTGGATTAGCAATTGCAGTAATTGCACGTGCATGTTCCAAAATACCATTTAAGAAGTATAAAGCAGTCTTTGATAAGTGGTATTCACCATCTTTATCATAAAAGACATTCTTGCCATCCTTAAATAGTGACATATTAGTATGCATCCCGTTACCAGCAGCACCTTCAAGTGGTTTAGCCATAAAGGTAGCTACTAAACCATGCTTGCGAGCAATAGTTCTTACCACCATCTTGAAAGTTTGAACACGGTCAGCAGTTGTTAAGGCATCATCAAACTTAAAGTCAATTTCTTGTTGGCCTTCCCCTACTTCGTGGTGAGCAGCTTCAACTTCAAAACCAATTTTTTCTAAAGTTTCCACAATGTCACGACGACATCTTGCACCTTCATCATCAGAAGTCATATCAAAGTAAGAAGCATGATCGGGAACTTCAGTAGTCCATTCGCCATTTTCACCCATCTTGAAGAGGTGGAATTCTGCTTCAAAACCAATATCAAAAGTAGAAAAGCCCATGTCTTTCATTTCTTTGACAACACGCTTCAAATTGTTGCGGGGATCACCTTCAAATGGTTCACCATTAGTCTTATAAACGTCACAGATTAAGCGACCAATCTTACCATCCTCAGTATCCCAAGGTAAAATCATCCAAGTTGAAAAGTCTGGATGTAATACCATATCACTTTCTTCAATTCTAACGAAACCTTCAATTGAAGAACCATCAAAGCGAATATCATTAGTTAAAACTTTTTCTAATTGACTAGTTGGAACTTCTACGCTTTTCATTGTTCCATTTACATCAGTAAAAGCTAAACGTAAAAATCGAACGTCATTATCTTTAACGCTCTTTCTAATATCTTCAGCACTAATTTGTTTTGTCATTGTACACACCTATCTAAAGGACTTTAAATTGGTATAGTCCTCAAAAACAACTTTTTTGCTTTGTGCTAAGCACATCTAAACAATAGCAAAAGAAATTGGTATCGTCAATTAAAAGTGAAAAGATATTTTAAAATAATTTTAATCTTTAAAATAAATTGCTCTAACTGCCGCCGTAATTGCTAACTTAACATGCGCATAAGTTAGCCCACCTTGCATATAAACCACATATGGAGGTCTAATTGGTCCATCAGCTGAAAACTCAACTGTTGAACCTTCCACAAATGATCCAGCTGCCATAATAATTTTGTCTTCATAACCAGGTTGTTCACTAGGAACTGGCGATACAAATGAATCAATTGGTGAATTAGCCTGAATTTGTTGCACAAATTGAATCATTTTATCAGGATCATTAAAAATAATGGCTTGAATTAAATCGGTTCTTGGTTCGTTCCATTTTGGTGAAACATCCGCACCCATCTTTTCTAATAGTGCGGCACTATAAATCGCGCCTTTAATTGCACTTCCGGTAGTGGTTGGGGCCATAAAGAGTCCTTGATAAAAGTCACGATTATTATTTAACGTAGCTCCTTCATCACGGCCAATACCTGCTGCGGTCAATCTAAAAGTTGCATTTTCGACATATTCTTTCTTACCAACAATATAACCACCAATTTTAGCAAAACCACCACCAGCATTTTTAATTAGAGATCCTGCCATTAAATCAGCACCATACTCAGTTGGTTCATGTTTTTCAGAAAATTCGCCATAACAGTTATCAATAAAGACAATACTTTTTGGTGATGCCTTTTTAACCATTTTAATCATTTTTTTGATTTTTTGAACCGTAAAACTTTGACGAGGATCATAGCCACGAGAACGCTGAATTACCACCATTTTTGGTTGATGTTGCGCTAAAAATTGGGGTGCTTGCTCATAATCGACATCACCATCTTTTAGTGGGATGTAAGAGAACTTAACGCCATATTGGGCTAAACTTCCTCGCTTATCGCCAGCCATACCAATTACTTCTTGCATGGTGTCATATGGCATCCCTGTTAAATAAGTTAATTCGTCACCTGGAACCAAATTACCTGCCATTGCTGTAGCTAGAGTGTGAGTCCCCGAGACAAATTGCGACCGTACTAAAGCATCTTCAGTTTTAAAAATTTGTGCATAAATTTGATCTAATTTATCACGACCTTCATCATTATTACCATATCCAGTAGTTCCCAAAAGGTCACTTTCGGCTACTTGATGATCTTTGAAGGCCTGTAAAACCTTATTTTGGTTATATAAAATTTGGTCATCGATTTCTTTTAACCGTGGATCAATCATTGCATCAACGTCTCTAACAATTTTTTGTAATTTATCAGGTAAATTATTCATTCAAAAATTCCTCTACTCTCTTGATAATTTTTTCTTGATAGTTTTTATCCTGGAGAGGATCAAACCACTCTACTGGTAACTGATGTTTAAAATATGTTAACTGTCTTTTGGCATATTTGCGTGAGGCCTGTTTCAATTTAGCTACTGCCTGGTCAAGATCTTGCTCACCTTCAAAATAAGGGAAAAATTCCTTATAACCAATTGCCTGAATCGCCTGATGTTCCTGATCGCGATGATCAAAGACAAAACGCGCTTCATTTAATAATCCTGCTGCCATCATCTTATCTACCCGCTGATTAATCCGGTCATAGACTAGCTGGCGCTCACTATTAAGGCCAATAATTAAAGCGTTATAACGCGGTTCAATCTTTTTTTGTTGGCTACTAAAAGGTTTACCGGTCCGCGAGATTACAGTGAGGGCTCGCAACGTTCTTCTTGAATTTTGAATAGCAATTTTTTTAGCTGCTTCAGGATCTCTCTTATTTAACTCCGCCCATAATTTTTCTGGACCATAGCGAGCCAAATAATCCTCCCACTCCTTATCGACACTTGTACGATATTCACCTGGTTCTCCTAGCTGCATTTTATTAACCAAAGCATTGATATAAAAACCTGTCCCTCCAACTACAAGCGGAACATGGTGATTACGAGCAATTTGCCCAATTGCTTCATTTGCTTGTTTGACAAAATCTTTGACCGAATATTCTTCAAAAATTGATTTTTCATCTACTAAATAATGCTTGACCCTAGCTTGTTCTGCTGGTGTAGGCTTCGCTGTGCCAATTCCGACTTCTTGGTAGATTTGCATTGAATCACCTGAAATAATTTCGCCGTCTATTTTTTCAGCCAAGTCTAAGCCAAAAGCACTTTTCCCTACTGCAGTAGGTCCTACAATTACAATTATTTTTTGCATTTTATTCCTGTTTTCTCTTTTTTAATTCATCTTAATTTTAACAAATAAATCTCAAATTTTATTCGCTTTTCCTTATTCATAATTCTTTATTTCAACTTCACTAACTGCTAAAATTAAAAGTGTAAAGAAAAATAATATATTAGGAGGCACAAATTATGGCAAAGAAATTTGGTGCAGGTTTAGCAACTGGTATTTTAGCAAGCATTGGTGCAATTGCTGCAGGTGCTTTTACTTACAAGAAAAAGGTTCTTGATCCAGAAATTGAACAAGAAAATAAGATGGAAGAAAACAGAATTAAGGCTAACAGAAAGAGTCACGTTTCTCACCAAGCTTAATTCATGATTTTCAATAATAAAAGGCTACAAGTTTTAATACTTGTAGCCTTTTTGCTTGCTTTAATATTTTGAAGCCTTAGTTTGACCTTCCCATTTATCAAAGGGATCTTCTAACCAATACACTTTTTGATAGCCATTCTTTTTTAAGATCTTGGCTGCTCTTAAGGTCATTGCTTGCGAATCAGAATATAAATATACTGGTAAATCAGGTCTAATTTCTGAAAATTGATATTTAAACATAGTCAAGGGAATGTTGCGAGCACCTAAGATATGTTTCTTTTTAAATGGTCCTTTTTCTCGAACATCAATAATTTGCGCCTTACGTTTACCTGCTTCAAATTCTTTTTGGGTAAGTTTTCCGCCTACGCTTTTTGCTTGAATTTTTTGCCAAAGCCAACTTAGTACAAAAGCTAAAATGATAATAATTAAAACAGTGTTGATAATCCAAAAGATATTATTCATTTACCGGCACGACTCCTCTTTTATTTATTCTATTAAATATCATAAGCTAATCTACGCTTTTGTGCTAGCTTCTTTTTTTAGTTCATATTCATATTCATGGCGCAAAACTAACTTGGCATTCATATATTCTTTTTTCGTTATAACGCCACGATGATGTAAATTATCTAATTCAATTCCCATTAATTCAATATCCCACTTACGTTTACCAACATGAACCAAGATATTGAAACGTTTTAATAGTTGTTGGACATCATATAAAGTTTTCATTAGTAACTGATCACCATTCCTGATCTCAAACTCCAAACAGTGTATAAAATTAATACTACTAAACTAATTACCCTTAATTTTGTATGGTATTGACGTAAATTCTTATTACCAATCAAAATGCATAAGAAAAATCCACTGATTAAACCACCAACATGTCCCAAAATATCAATATCTTTAATAAAGAGGTCCAATCCCAGATTAATCACAGCCAAGGCAATTGACATTTTTCCTAACTGTTCAATAAAAGGCAAATTGCGATTGCGAACATAGAGAGCAATCACGGCACCTAATAAGCCAAACAAGGCGGTAGATGCACCTGCAGCAATGCTATAGTCATTTCCCACTGCAAAACTCAACAAGTTACCACCAACACCTGATAAAAGGTAAATTCCTAAGAAGCGCCAAGAACCTATAATTGGTTCTAAATATTGACCCAAATAATAAATCATCACTGCATTGGAGGCTAAATGAAGCCAACCAATATGCAAAAATTGAGCAGTAAATAAACGCCAAAATTGATGGTGTTCGGCGACAGCTAAATTATTCATCGCACCAAGTCGCATTAAAACTGTCCCACTTGTCGAACCACCCATCACAGTTTCAACCAAATACATTACTACTAAAACTGCCAAGATAGCAATTGTCATATATGGTAAGGGTAAGCGCGTCTTTCTAGTTTCCATTATCTTTATCCTCATCAGTTAAAATAAGCTGCTTCAAATCTATATCAAAATCTTCGACTGGCCATTGGGGGCTTGCTACTAGCTGTTTACTATTTACTAGGGCAACCGTTTGTAAATCATGCTTTGCTAAATAACGGTCATAATATCCTCCCCCAAAGCCAAGTCGTTCATTATTATTTAAACTAAAAGCCAGTCCTGGTACAACCATTAAATCTAATTGTGAAGAAACTTTAACATTTTCATTCCAATTTTCCCAAACACCAAACTTACTCTTGGTCAACTTCGTCTCTGGCTTATATTGGGTAAATTCCATTTGTCGTTTCGGTAAAACACGCGGAATATACACTTCTTTTCCCTGCTCCCATAAAGATCTAATAATTGGTTGCGTATTAACCTCAAGTGGCATTGCAAAAGTAATCGCAATTTTTTGCGCTTTTTTAGTTAAAGGATGTTGCAAAAATTTAGTAGCCAAAATTTGATCTTCTGCTAGTTTTCTTGATGTCTGTGCAAAATTAGTTAATAAATTGATTTGCTTCTGGCGAAATGTCGTTTTATCTATCATATGATCTCCATAAATAAAAAAACAACAGGCAAACCTGTTGTTTTAATTACTTAGTTTCGCGGTGAAGTGTTGCCTTTCTTTCAACTGGGCAATACTTCTTTAATTCTAAACGTTCTGGATGCTTACGCTTATTCTTTTCAGATAAGTAACTTCTGTCACCACATTCGGTACATTCAAGAATAATATGATCTGCCATCTTTTCCACCACCTATTTGTTTTTATATTGACTGTTAAACTATACCATTATTCAGGTTAAATTTCCAGTCTTTTTCTATTTGTATAACTCAGCATAATCTTCAACCATTGCTTTAGCTACTTGAAGGGTAAAAGTACCTTCTTTGTCAGGATCTAAGCCAGGGAAAACTACAGCGATGGCAATTTTAGGATCTGATTCTGGTGCATAGCCAACAAAGGTCGCATTAATCACTTCTGGAGCATTAGGATTACCAGGTTTGTCAGGATCATAGTAGAAGGTTTCAGCCGTACCGGTTTTACCAGCAATACGAGGCTTAACATCACTCAAGGCATGTGCCGTTCCCCATGAATTACTACCGTGAACTACGCGATCGAATCCCTCACGTACTACATTTAACTCATCTTGCGTCCATGGAATTCGCATCTGTACTTGTGGTTTTTTATTGTAATTAATAGCCACTTTCTTACCATCAGCAGTAGTCTTACCAACAGATTGCACGACATATGGTTGCATCCGGTAACCACCGTTAGCAATGGTTGATACATATTGGACCATTTGGATAGGCGTATAAGCATCATAGTTACCATAAGCCAAGTCAAGCACTGATCCTGTTAATAATTGTCCTTTCGAGTTAAATGAAGCTCCTTTAATTCCGGCAACTTCTCCTGGTAAATCAATCCCAGTTTTTTGGCCAAGACCAAACATTGAAAAGTTATTTCTTAGTGTTTGGAAAGCATCTTTAGGCATTGAAATATAAGTATGAGGTTCATATTTTGCCTTCACCCATCTCAAAGCTAGTTGCATCATATAGATATTAGATGAAACTTCCAAGGCTGTTGGTGCATCGAGGGCACCGAAGGTTCCCACCGGATAAACTGACTTTTTAACTGGTGAACCAGGTAAGTAAATCGGAGTATCGGGTAAAGTGTTACTAGTTGGAGTAATAATATGATTCATTAAACCACCAGAAACAGTTGCCCCCTTAACTGCTGACCCCATAACAAAGGATTGGTTAATAACGCCAAGGGCATTTTCCGTATCTTTACCAGTCTTAGGATTATGACTAATTCCGGCCATAGCTAAAACTGCACCAGTTTTAGGATTCATAGCTACTGCATAAGCACCACTTGAATATTGAGTAGCACCAGCTGCTTCAGCTGAATTATAAACTTGGGTGAGGGCTTTTTGAACTTCTTGTTGATATTTGGCATTAATAGTTAAAACTAAACTTGAACCACTTTCACCTTTATAAACAGTTTTGGTTTGTTCGATTTGACCATTGTCTTTGGAAGTAACTTCCGATTGACCTTTGGTTCCTTTTAATAAAGGTTCATATTCTTCTTCTAAATAAGAAGTTCCGACACGATCATTTCGTGAATAACCTTGACTTAGGTAATATTGCAAATTATCACTTGGTAGGCCAGATTTTTCAGAAGAAACAGATCCAATCACACTTTGAATTGATTTTCCATTAGGGTAGTTACGAGCCCAGTCAGTTCCGATTCCCACACCTGGAAGATCAGATAAGTGTTCACCGACAGTAGCTAATTCCTTATCCGATAAGTGATTATTCTTAATATAAATAGTAGATAAAGTATAAGCACCTGAGATTTTATTAAAAATCAAAGCAGCAGTTTTTTGTCTCTTGGTAAATTTAGGATTTTCTTTTTCGAGTTCCTTTAAAGTATTTTCATAAACTGTACTGCTATCTAGTTGGTCGCCATTACTATCTACCTTGGCTGATTTAGGTAGTTTAGCTTCTACTCGTTTGTTATTTGCCTCATTTGCGAGATAATAATCATATAAGTGTCTTTTAGTTGGTTTTTCATTATCAATGGTAATGTAATGACTTAATTTATTTGAAATTGAATAAATTTGTTCAGTACTTACTGTACTACTCTTGGTATAAGTAATCGCATTATTAGCCTTATTACCTACTAAAACTTTTCCAGTTGAATCATACATTACCCCACGTGGGACATTAGTCGTGACGACTTTGGAATCTGTCTTTTGGACTTCCGAGTTAAAACGTCCCCCATAGATAATCTGTAGATAGACTAATTGACCAATCAAAAGTAAAAATAAGACTAAAATTATCCCGAGGATAATATTCATTCTTAAAGCAGTTGAAGGACCGCTATTTTTTTGTTTTTTATTTTTACGTTTAAAAATATTAAAATTCAATTTGAAACCTCTCTAAACTAGATTTGATTTTAGCAAAAAATGCGACTTATTGCTATTTTCACTATGACAATTTACTAATATTTAATTCTTTTATGAGTAAAGTGAGTTAACTATGACACCTAGCAAAAAATCTCCTCAAGTAATTTTTTATTTATTATCTTTTTTCCTGCCCGGCTTCATTTTCCTATCTTATTTTTTATCAAATCAAACCAATATTTTAACTGTTGATCTTGGGCAACAATATATCGATTTTTTGGCTTATTTGAAAAACAATTTCTTTTCTGATCCCTTAAAATTAATTTACAACTTTAATCAAGGGTTAGGCAGTAGTTTTATTGGGACGAGCGCTTATTATTTAACCAGTCCGTTTAACTGGCTCTTATTTTTCTTTCCAAATAATTATTTACCTCAGGCTATTCTGATAATTATTAGCCTTAAAATTGGTGCGATTGGCTTAGCGGCTTACTATTTTTGGCAAACAAAATTTCAGACCTACCAAAAAATTTATGCCCTAGCTGCCAGTCTTGCCTATGCACTTTCCGGTTATGTAGTTGCCTTCAATTTAAATTTAATGTGGCTTGATAGTTTAATTTTACTTCCCTTATTAACTAAAGGAATCGATCAATTATTTATTATAATCACCCGTAAGCAGTTGGTTTATTTAACTCTAATAACCTTCTTGATGTGGACCACTAATTTTTATACTGGTTATATGGTATTACTTTTCGGTCTCTTTTATTATCTGTGGCAAGTATTTTGTCAAGAAGCTCCGCTTAAATCCTTTCAATCGACGATCTTTTCTTATTTATTTGCAGAAATCAGTGCTAGCTTAATTGCTTGTTTTCTTTTATTACCGACGATTAGTGACCTATTTGCTGGCAAAGTTCAAGGAAAAACTAACTGGACTTTAACCTGGCAATTTCCCTTATGGAAAGGACTCAGTAAGTTTTTAAACGGGGCATTTTCATTTCACGAAATGTCTCATGGTCTGCCAAATGTTTATCTTCCTAGTATTTTACTTTTACTAAGTCTCTTATTTTTCTTTAACCCGCAGATTAAAGTCAGACCAAAACTAGCAAGCTTCATTTTTTTGAGCTTTCTAATTATATCTTTAAGTTTTACCCCTTTAGTACTAATTTGGCATTTAGGTCAGTTCCCAGTTTGGTATCCTGGCCGGCAAAGCTTTCTCTTGATCTTTTACCTGCTTGATCTCATGATTCTCACTTTAGCAAGACAAAGTAAACTTCTAAATTGGCAAAAAATAATTCTCCTAATTGCTGGACTCGCTTTACTTATGTATTTCATTTTTACGAGAAAGTATTTTGCTTTTGCCAACTCACTTAATCTAACAATTAGTAGTATCTTAATCATCTGTAGTTTGCTTTTAATTATTTTTTTCAATTATAAATATAGTCCACTTTTACTTTTTGCTTTGGTGGCCTTGAGTAGTACCAGCAACCTTGTTTTAAGTTTAAGTTCAATTTCTTACCAAAATAATTCTGAATATAGTAACTATACTACTGAAGTAAGTAAAGCCAGCTCCTGGGTTCAAAATCACGATTATCATTTTTATCGTACCGAAAAGAATTTTAGTCGCTCAGATAATGATCCTCTAAGTAGTAATTACGCTGGCGTAAGTTCATTTAATTCTATTAATAACCGCCAAGTAATCCGTTTTATTAATTATTTGGGGCTAAAAAATAATGATAATTCTTTTGAAAACCAATACGCTACATTGGCGACAGATAGTATTTTAGGAATTAAATATTATTTAGTGGCTTCTCATCAATATGATAATCCTGCTTTCAACACTTATGATTATCGCCCGAGCTTGATGAATAAAAAGACGCTTAAGCAGTATCAAGACTTTAACATTATCAAAAATCAGACTGCTTTGCCTTTAATATTTGCGTCTCCAACAAGCTCCAATCCCCACCTTATTTCAAATGATCCAACTCAAAACCAAACTAACATTTTAAATAATATTACCGGTAAAAAATTTATCCTTTATCAAGAAAATTACTGGCCATTAGCCCAATTACAGAATGCAAAAGAATCAAAATCCAATTGGCATGAATTTAATAAAATTAACCCTGAGCTCCCAAGTAAAGTAAGTTTCACTTTTGTCCCAACATCCAATGATCCTTACTATTTAGAACTTCCACCAGATCTAGATCAAAATAACACCACTATACGAGTTAATCATCAGCTAATTGATAATAGTGAACTTGGAAATAATAATCATCTAATTGAAATTGCTAACCAGCAAAAAGATAAACCAGTTAAAATTACTTTTACCTTACACCATAGAGAGCTATATCTTGGAAATGCCCTTATTTGGCAATTTAATCAAACTAAATTTAATCAAGTACTAAAATCATATTTAAAAAAGCAACCCCAAATCAAACAAACATCGGCTCTGTCCTTGAGTTTTAACTTCAAGACAAAATCACGAGAAACTCTTAAATCTACTATTCCTTACTCTTCAGCTTGGTTAGTGTATGATAATCATCACCTCATTCAGACCAAACCTTTTGCCCACACTTTCTTGAGTTTTGATTTAAAACCAGGGCATCATCAAATAAAATTAATTTATCTCCCTCTTACTTTACTAGTAGGGATGCTGATTTCTTTAATAGCTTTAATTGTTTTTATAATTATTTTGTCTAAACGAAAATTTATGTAAAAAAATAACCAAGGATAAAATCCTTGGTTATTTTGCTACTTAGAATAAATTTATTTACTTTCTACATCATCGATAGTTACATCAAAACTTCCACCTGGAGTATTGATAGTAACAGTGTCACCCTTCTTTTTTCCAAGTAAGGCCTTAGCAATTGGTGATTCATTTGAGATCTTACCACTTAATGGATCTGATTCATCTGAACCGACAATAGTGTATGTTTCTGGATCATCAGTACCTACTTCAGTATAAGTAATGGTCTTACCAATTGAAACTTCATTAGGATCTACACTATCAGCCTCAACCACCTGTGCATATTTAAGCATTTGTTCAATTTGAGCAATTCTTTGTTCAACTGCACTTTGTTCATCCTTAGCAGCATCATATTCTGAGTTTTCAGAAAGGTCACCGTAAGATCTAGCAACCTTAATTCGTTCAATAACTTCAGGGCGTTTAACTAACTTTAAATCTCTTAATTCTTTTTCAAGCTTTTCCTTACCTTCTGCGGTCATCGGATATACTTTTTGTGCCATAGCGATTTAACTCCTCACTTTTTTCTCTTTGCAAATCAAATAGTATGGTTAATTAGTCTAATTGTCAACTTTTACTGCCCAAAACTTGCATTATTTGCTTCGTGTTCATCTAAAGTATGGGAGAACTTAACTTCTCCAGTCTTAAGGTTAGCAACGAAGTAAAGGTAATTATCATCACGATCAAGTGGGTTTAAGACAGCACTAATTGAGTTTAGACTTGGATTATTAAATGGACCTGGTCCATAACCCTTATGTACATACAAGTTATATGGTGATTTCACCTTAACATCTTTTAGAGATAATGAATGTTTATGCTTGTTTAGAGCATACATAACTGAAATATCTGATTGTAATGGCATGCCAGCATCAAGTCGGTTGAAGAAGACACCCGCAATCTTGCGTCGGTCAGTATCCTTAACACCTTCTCGTTCAACTAAAGAAGCTAAGGTTAAAACTTGTTGAACAGTCAAATCCTTCTTCTTAATCGAACTGTAGTATGGCATTAAAACTTCGTTTTCTTTTTCAACCATTTGCGTTACTAATTCATCCAAACTTGCCCCTTGGTAAACATCATACTTAGCTGGGAATAAGTAACCTTCTAAGTGATAACGGACATCTTTTTTCTTCATTGAAGAAGTCAATAATTTTGGATAACGTTTTTCAAGGGTGGCCAAAAACTTCTTATTCTTCATTAAAGCTAAGAAATCCTTCTTAGAGTACTTAGTATTCTTGGCAATTGTATTTCCAATTTCATCAATTGTTTGCCCTTCTTTAACAAGTACATGCCCCACTACTGGGCGACCACCACCGCCTTGCAATTGACTAACAATTTGACGGTTATTCATTGAAGGTGAAACATAAAAGTCTCCTGCTTGGAAGTTAGCAATTGAATGAGTTTTGAGCCACATTTTGAAAATTGATGTATTCCGAATTAAACCATCTTTTTTCAAGATATTGGCAATTTCATCATTAGTTGCACCATCAGGAATATGAACACTAACTACACTCTCATTATGACGATTAGCTGGTTGTAAGGCGTAAACGGTATAAACACCACCACCAATAACAAATAAGGCGATGAGAATTCCGACTACGCTAGCCACCCAACGCATTACTTTATTAGAACCTTCTTGCTCTAATTCATGCTCTCTTTGTTTATTTTGATCTTGCAAATTAACTTTCCTCCAGACAAAAACTCTAGGAACAGTTTACCAAATTTAACGAACAATAATATTTAATTTTTCCTTTAAATCGTCATTAATTTTGGTCATTGCCTTATTAATCACTTCATCAGTTAAGGTATCTTTTTCATTAAGGAAAGTTAGCTTGTAAGAGATGGACTTCTTACCGGCATCAATATGGCTACCTTCATAAACATCAATTACATTCACTTGGTGCAAATATTTGCCGCCAGCGGACTTAATCACATCTACCACTTGTTGATTGGTAATATTCTTATCCAGTAAGAGTGATAAATCACGTTCAATTGCTGGGAATTTTGGCGCAGGCTTAGCTTTCATGCCATCTTTAAGCATTGGAATTAAAGCATCTAAATCTAATTCATATACGTAGATTTCATGGTTACGCATTGCTTTATCTGGCATTGTTACGACATGAGCCACCATCCCTATTAAACCAATATATTGGTCATCAAGATACATCGCAGCACTACGAGTTGGGTGTAGACCGGGAACATTATCAACTGGTTGATAAATCACTTTTTCAGGATCGAGTTCTACGGCAGTCAACATATCTTCTACAAGACCTTTAAGGTAGAAAAAGTCGATCTTTTCATTTTCATGTTGCCAGTTAGCATCAAGCACATCACCAGTCATTAGAGCGGCCAAGTGTTCATGTTCATTAAATTCACCATTGGCATGATCATAGGTACGACCTTGTTCATAAAGTGCTAATTGATCTTCTTTACGAGCCATATTATAACTAGCGGCATCAACTAGACCAGTAATTAAGTTTTCACGCATAGCACTTCTACTTGAGTTAAGTGGCATTTCCACTTCAACTATCGGTGCAGCTGGTTCAAGATTATAGCGCACTGCCTTTTCAGGTGAGGTCAATGAATAAGAAATTGCTTCCATCAAACCTTGACCTTCAGCGATTTGCTTGAAGCGTCTAATATGATTTTCTTTTTCAGAATAACCACCATGAGTTTCAGCAAGTAATGGTTGCGTTGACTTCAAATTGTCATAGCCATAAATACGACCCACTTCTTCAACCAAATCAGCTGGAATTTCAATATCCCAACGACGGTTAGGAACAGTTACAACTAGTTCATCCCCATTAATTGCTGTCTCAAAATTAAGACGATCAAAAATTTTTTTCATTTCTGATTCAGTAAGTTCAGTTCCCAAAACTTTATTAATGTAAGAAATTGTAGTTTTAACTACTGCTGGTTTCTTTTCAGTATCAGTGGCTTTAATTTCACCATTAGCAATGGTTGCCTCGGCGTCATTTCTTAAAAGCAATGCAGCCATATCAAGAGCTTTTTGGGTATTATCCCAATTAACACCTTTTTCATAACGACTTGAAGCTTCAGTTCGATTAGCATGGCGCAAAGCAGCCTTTCTTACTAAAGTTGGGTCAAAAATAGCTGATTCTAAAATAACATCAGTCGTATCTGCTTCAACTTCTGAGTTTTTGCCACCCATAACTCCAGCCATCATAACTGGTTTGTCACCATCTGTGATCACAATATCATTAGGATCAAGTTCTACTTCTTTATCATTGAGTAAGGTTAATTTTTCACCTTTTTGGGCTTTTCTAACTTCAAGCTTGCCATTAGCAAAAGTCTTTGCATCATAAGCATGCATTGGTTGGCCAGTTAAAAGCATGACATAATTAGTCACATCAACAACATTATTAATCGGGCGAATACCTGCATTCCAAAGTCTTCTTTGCATCCATAAAGGACTAGGGCCAATTTTAACGTTATTAACTTTTCTCAAGTAAAATCTTGGTGCCAAAGCTTGATCAACTTTTACCTCAAGTTGATCAGTCCAATCATCGCCATCTTCTTTCAAGACAACATTTTCAATTTTAGGATTTTGATCTAAAATAGCACCTACCTCATAGGCTGCACCTTCCATTGACAAGGTATCTGCACGATTAGGTGTAATATCAAAATCTAAAATATAGTCATTCATGCCTAATGCTTCATAGACATCTTCACCAGGTTTAACATCAGCATCTTTTGGAAAAACATAGATACCATCACTAAATTCTTTTGGTACAACACTATCAGAAAAACCAATTTCTTGTAAACCGCAGATCATACCGTTAGATTGAATTCCACGAATTTTACCCTTTTTAATTTTTTCATTACCAGCAATGCGGGCACCATGTAAAGCAACAATTACATTTTCACCTGCAGCCACATTAGGTGCACCACAAACAATTTGAATTGGTTCATCTTCTCCAACATCAACTAAACACTTGTGCAAGTGGGTACCTTCAATATCTTCACATTCTAAAATATGACCTACTACTAATTTTTTTAAACCTTCAGCAGGGTGAGTTACGGTTTCAATTTCAACCCCAGTACGGGTGATTTTTTCGCCAAGCTCTTGGGGATCAATATCAAGATCTAGAAAGTCTTTTAACCAGTTATATGAAACAAGCATTATTTTTCCTCCTTACGGAATTGTTTTAAGAAACGAACATCGTTGGTATAGAAGTCACGGATATCATTAATTCCGTATTTCAAAATTGCTAAACGATCAAGTCCAACACCAAAAGCAAAACCACCATAAACTGATGAATCTACGCCCGCATTTTCTAAAACATTTGGGTGAACCATACCAGCACCTAATACTTCAATCCAACCAGTATATTTACAAATTGGACAACCTTTACCATCACAATTAAAGCAAGATACATCCATTTCAACTGATGGTTCAGTAAATGGGAAGTATGATGGACGCAAACGGGTTTCCCGATCTTGACCAAACATGTGCTTAGCAATCATTTCTAAAGTTCCCTTTAAATCTGACATCGTAATGTTTTTGTCAATTACTAAACCTTCCATTTGTTGGAATTGGTGTGAGTGGGTTGCATCATCATCATCACGACGATAAACCTTACCCGGCCCTACCATCTTCAAAGGTCCCTTAGAAAAATCATGTTTTTCTAAAACTCGGGCTTGGTCACCAGAAGTTTGTGAACGTAAGAGTCTTTCATCATTAATATAGAAAGTTGCTTGCATATCACGCGCAGGGTGATCCTTAGGTAAGTTCATCATTTCAAAAACATAATGGTCAGTTTCCATTTCTGGGCCTTGAACCACTTGATAACCCATCCCAATAAAGTAACTTTCTAAATCATCTAAAATAATATTAATTGGGTGTTTTGAACCAAGACGAGTTTTACGACCAGGTAAAGTAACATCAATTTTTTCTTCTTCTAGTCTTTTGGCAATAACTGCTTGGACAAACTTTTCTTTAGCATCATCTAAAGAAGTTTGGAAGAGGTCACGAATTTGATTAACCTCTTGACCTACCTTGGGACGATTTTCGGGGGCAACATCTTTCATTGAGTGTAAAATTTCAGTCAATTCACCTTTACGACCTAAAAGTTTGACCCTAATTTCTTCTAATGCCTTTTGGTTATCAGCATCTTGGATATTTTTTATTCCCTTTTCTTTTATTTCTTTTAATCGATCAAATAAGTCCATCTTATTTCCTTTCCAACAAAAAAAGCCCCGTCCCAAAAGGGACGAAGCTTCGCGGTACCACCCTAGTTTAAACAGCAACTATTAAAAGTGCGTGTTCACACTCTTTTCGTTTAACGGGGAAACACCGGAATTGATTAGATTCTGCTCCCAAGATGAAATTCATGTCTTCCTATTAAGTACTCCCACCAACCATACTCTCGCTAAAAATAGGAATCAACACTACTAATCTTGATTATCGCATTTATTGTTTATGATAGTATCTTAATGCATTTTAAAGATTCTTGCAAACTTAAATTATGCCCACTTATCAGCCCAATCATGGACTTGATCAAAAACTGGCTTTAATTCAACGCCCTTTTCAGTTAGGGAATAAGAAATGATTCCAGACTCATCATTAACATTACGTTTGACAATTTTAAGCTGTTCTAATTCTTTTAAACGCTCTACTAATACACGATCAGAACACTTATCAATGCAGCGCGCTAAATCCTTAAAACGCATAGCATTAGTATCACACAAAGATGAAATGATTAGGCCATTCCATTTCTTCCCAATAATTCCAAAAGCACTAATAAAATGATCGCATAAAGCATATTCTTGTGGATCTTTACAATCTATTTTTTCTTTTTTATTTTGTGCAGTCATATTGGCTTCCTCCTAAGTATTTGTGGTTCATTAAAGCTAAAATATACTTTAATTATAAGAAAACCACTTACTAAAAACAAGTCCCCTTTGCTTTAGTTTAACTAAAATGATAAATCATAATTCCTGCTGCAACAGCCGCATTTAATGATTCAGCCTGCCCCTTAATTGGAATATAAATCTTTTTATCAGCTAAGGCTACTACTTCCTTGCTTACACCATGAGCTTCATTACCAATTACAAGTGCTAATTGCGGAACCGGTGCACAATTATTCAGTTGCTTAGCAGACTTATCCAGCACACTAACATAAATTGGGAAGCCGTTTGCCTTAAAACTAGCTAAGGCCTCAAGAATTGGCATTTGAATTACTTGTACATGGAATTGGCTGCCTTGCATACTGCGTTGTACTTTAGGATTATAAAGGTCAACACTTTCTTTTGATAAAACTACCCCATCAAATCCAGCTGCATCCGCCGTTCTAATGATCGTACCAACATTACCCGGATCAGTTAAATTATCGAGTACGACCCACTTCCCATATTCAAAGGAAAAAGTCTTAGGTTGATTGATATTGAGTACCATAAAGACTTCTTGACTATTCTTCGTAGCTGACAAATGTTCAGCAATTACATCTTTAATGATGATTACCTTGCGATCATCAATATTTGCTAGTTCTAATAAGCGATCATAAGCTTTTTCAGTAGCCAATAGATAATCATATGCCTGATTACCCTGTAATGCTTCTTGGACTAAATGAAAGCCCTCAATCAAATATTTATTTTCTTCATGACGGTACTTTTTTTGTAATAATTTTTTTATTTCTTTAATTTTAGTGTTTTTAACGGAATTGATTTCTATCATTTTTACTCTTCTTTCTCTTACTTCTATTTTAATGTACGCAGTAGAAAATTAACATGTTAAAATTTATTTGAATTAATTTTAAGAAAGCTGGCAATTAAGTATGGAAACAAAAAGAATCATTGTTTCAGGATTAGTCCAAGGAGTAGGATTCCGATGGGCAACACAACTTCTTGCTAAGGACTTAAAAGTTAAAGGAACTGTTAAGAATCTAGCAAATGGTAATGTCGAAATTATTGCTCAAGGAAATTCACTCCAGCTGGCTCACTTTATCAGTAAAGTTAAGGCTTGCCCAACTCCGGCAGGAAGAGTTGATCGGGTTAGCGTGGAAGATCTTCCAGCAAAAGATAAATTTCATTCATTTAACATTGTTTACTAAGTTGCTTGAAACTAAGATTACTAGTAAACTTTACTCAATACAAAGAGAAAGGTATTCATTTAATGAAAATTAAAAGTAAATATTTAAAAATTGCGGCTCTCTTAGGAATCATGATGGTCTTCCTTAGTGCATGTGCTTCAAAGACCACTTCTGGAGCACTTCAAGCTCCAACTTCTGGACCTTATGCTTGGATTTATAACTTATTTGGTCACCCATTACAAAATATCATGCTATTTGTAGAAGCCAAAATTGGTGGTAGTAATGGTGCTGGTTGGGCAATTGTGTTAATTACCTTAGTCGTCCAATTCATTGTTTTGCCACTGCGCTTAAATCAATCTTACAAGATGACCAAGCAGCAAGAACGTACTAAACGTCTACAACCACAAATTAGTTTGGTGCAAAAGACTTTAAAGAATCCTAACTTGACCCAAGACCAAAAGATGCAAGTTAGTCAATTACAAATGAAAATCTATCGTGAAAATAACCTTTCATTAATGGGTGGTATGGGTTGCTTACCTTTAATTATCCAGTTACCTATTATGGCAGGAATTTATCAAGCTGTAGCTTATTCAAGTAAACTTGCCCAAACAAGTTTTTATGGAATTTCACTAAGTCAACGTTCAGTAACCTTAGCTATCATTGCAACCGTTCTTTATGTTATTCAAGCTTACCTTTCAATGATTGGCTTATCTCCTGAACAAAAGAAAACCATGCAGACAACTGCTTTTATTAGTCCATTGATTACTTTCTTCTTCGCCATCACTTATTCCGGTGCTTTAGCCCTTTACTTTGCTGCCGGTGGTGTTGTAATGGTAATTCAACAACTTATTACTACTTTCATCTTGATGCCACGCGTTAAAAAAGAAGTTGATAAGGAATTAAAAGAAAAACCAATTAAAGAAGTTGTCACTGAACAAACTATTGCCGATATCATTGGTGGTAATACCCCAAATGGTAATGATGTTTCAGCAACTTTTTCTAATCAAGAACTTCATGAAGATTTACGTTCACGTAATGCTGGTAAGCAAAAACGTAACAAGGATGATAAATATAATTAAAATTAACCATCAAAATTGACCTTTTCGGTCATTTTGATGGTTTTTTTTATACTCTTCTATCATAATTTCTAAGACTATTCAGAGAAATAAAGTACATTGTTTTTTGCAATATATTAAAGAAGATTTTCATGATCATGAACTCATCGGAAATTATGCAGGTTACCGCGAATTTCATCTTCGTGATACTCCGAAAGGATATCATCCATCTGAAATTAATAATATTTTAGTTATTTATAAAATTAATAATCAAGATTTAGTTTTAGTTGCCGTTGATATTGGATCTCATAAAAAAGTAAACTTATTCCTCTATTGACCTCAAATCTTACAATCACTAACTAGAAAAGAAGGTCAGACACTATCAAGCTATAAAAAAACCAACTTAACTTTTATTTGTTAAGTTGTTTTTTTATTTATTTAATTTTTTCCTTTAAACGAGAATAACCATGAACCTTTTTGACTATTAATCCCCATTATCTTTTCCTTGACTTGTTTGAACTATCACCAATTGCTTTTCAAAATGATGTGGATACCATTTAACAAAGATTAACTGACTAATTACTACTGCAGTTAATTCTAATAAAATTAACAAACTAGCTCCAAAATAAGTATAGACTATTAAGATTAGCCCTAGATTTAAAGCTTGTACCCCTAGAATAAAGTAAGCCATAAATATTCCATTCAAATTAGAAAGCGTCGGATCAATGTGACCATCCCAACTGAATTCTGTTGGCTTTTGCAAAATTTCTCTTCTTAAGCCACGATAAAATTGAATACTACTAACCAAAAAAGATATTGAGGCTACAATTCCACTTAATCCTCCACTAAGAGCTACTTGATGCTGGGAAATATCATTTGACCTTACAATGATTAAAAAAACTCCAATGCCTGCAATGGCGAAGTTAACTAATAAATTCAAAATATTTTCACCAAGATTAGCTTTTTCTTGTAACCAGCGGCGAATTAAAACTTTATTATAGGAAATGACTAAGGCTAGTGAAATAATGATAAAAAGTACGCCCAGCATAATTATTCTTTTTCCTCACCCTGTTTAATTACTGCTTTTCTTGCTTTATTATATTTACGATAAAAAGGACAACTAATTACTAACCCAATGGTAAAAATAATCATACCTACCCTAGTACTTTGGGTAATTAGCAAGCCAATTATTCCTATTGCAAAGCTTACATAACAAATAATATCCCCTATACGTTTATTCTTTTTCATTTCTTACTCCTTTAATCTTCATTATTTTCAACTAACTTTGTTCTTACTTCCTCTGGTAAGTTCTTTCTCACTACATAGGTCATTAAATTAAGCATCCATTTTCGTGATTTAATAGCTATTACTATTCCTAGCACAAGTGGAGAGATAATAATCAAAAAAGGAATTAATCCTTTTACTGATTCTGGAATGATTTGCTCCAGCCAACCTGTTCCTGTTGCTCCTAACATCATTATTCCTACCATACTAAAACCGAATATTGTTCCAAATACTGGTCCAGCTTCAAAATTAATTTCATTATTATAAATAAAGTCAGTTGGATTTTTTTTAACATATTTTAAAAATAGTGTAAGTACAATCAAACTACTTACTAAAAAAATTAAACCAAATGCAGTTAAACCTAATATATTTGAAATAATGTGCATTTTTAGAGGAAAATAATAAGCAATTAAAATCATTTCTATGATTACTGACCCTACTATGATAAATGCAAACAGAAGTATTTCTAAAATTCCAGTCTTTTGTTTACTTGCTCGATTGCCAAAAATAATACTTGCAATTATTGAAACACCAAAAACTATAATCATAACTAGTAATAAAGTGCTTTTGGGAATTGGGCGCATTATGTCATCCATTATTGTTAATTCAATCATTTTAATCCTCAATTCTTACTCACCCATTATTTTATCTATCATCTTATCGTTTAATTTTTCCGTTGTTTTCTTAGCACCTTTAGCAGAAATACTGTTGTCATTGTTACTAGATTCCATCATTGGATCAATAATCTGTTGTTTTGCTCCTTCTTTTATGGTCTCTTTAATTCCTTCGTGTCCATACTTGGACATTACTACAGCATGATTATATTCATGTAGTTCTGATCCTGATTTTCCTACTATTTTTGGTAGTTCATATTTTTCTTTTGAAAATACTCTTGATACTGCCATTTTTGAATTACTACCCATAGCTTCAAAATCACCTTTTGTTGCTTGTAAGATAGTTTTGTTAGTATCACCCTTCAGCCAATTCTTCGTATTTTTTAAGACAGGTGCGGCTTTATCTACTTTCCCTACCATAAAGCCATCTTTAACTAGGCCTTTAAATGCTTTATCCGAACCTGCAGTTCCTGCTGCTATATTTAAAACACTATAAACATTCTCTGCATTTTCTCGAGACATACCCAGATGGACCATACTATCTTTTATAAAATTAAAACCATATTTCTTACCAGAAGTTGCTTTATCAAGATCTTCTCCAATTTGAAGACCATCTAGCAACATACTTCCTGCCGTTAAATTAAAGGTGCTGCTGTACCACCTGAAGCTATCGTAAGAACTGCACCTCCTAAGATGAACGCTGCATCAACTGCCAATGAACTCCAACCATCTCGCTTGTTCGCTGCTTCTTCAGTTTTTTTCTTTTGGCTTCCATAAACTTTTGATAATCTTTAATGGCATGACTAATGTTCTTTTGCGCTACCTTTGCTTTTTTACTATCTGAATCAATATTTTGGTACATATTGGTTAATACTTGAGCTGTTTGATCAGACATCTGGGCATTAAACATTCCTTCTTGATACCCTGTCATCACGTTCAGACTCTTGCTCTTATATTGATCAATCAGATTTTCTATTGCACTAATTTCACTATCTAGTTCATCAAAGGCCTTACTTTGCTTGCTTTCATAGCGAACCCATTTTTCTCTTTGATGTGATGTGTAATTACTATTATTACATGTTCCATTTACAGGCTATACATAGTCGATAAGAAAAATTAATATTTTATAACGAATGTTATAAAATACTCACAAAATTACTTACCATAATTAGCATCATCAGTTTGTTTATTATATCCAACACCTAAAAGGTTGTTTGTTTCTCCGTCTGTTTGCTGCTTTAAAGCACTAACGGATAAATTAAAGCTATCTATTACCTTATTAATATCTGTAAACGGTTTAAGATCAGTCTTACTAAATTGCATCTTATCTACTTTTGAGATACTATCTACACTTTGCTGTACAGTTAACACTGTTTGTTCCCATCGGTCAGGTACTACCCCAGTCTTCATTGTTAATCCTCCCATCTCCGTTGCAAACCTACACTAATATCTGTATAAATTTCGCCATTTAATTCATGAAAAACAAAAAAAGTAGGTGTATTAGGATCTTCTAAATCTCCTGTCTCTAAGACAGCTTGCCCAAGTTTTTCCAATCCGCGTGCAAAATCTAAATTTGTCATTCCTTTTACTCGGACTGAAAGTAAATGTCGAATTTGAAAATATGAACGGTAAATAAAGTTTTCTGGTAATTTTCCATGATAATCTTCTGCGACGGGTACAAATATTTGTAAAGGAATATTTTCAGTTTGATCTATCTCTCCACCATTGGCATAAAAAATACTTTTTACGGGAGTATAACCTGCATCCTTGATTGTTTGTGCAAAATCTTGGAATGCCTCATTCATCATATCCATATCTGCAATACACTTATACTCAATTACATTTTTTTCAGTTATTGCTTGTTCGTATCCAACCATAATTCTTCCTATTCTTCTACTACATCTTCTAAAGGCACCACAATATTTACCCAGTAATCTGTATATACGGGAGTCAAAATTAAGAATATTCTTTCTGGTACAGGCTTATTATTATCATCCAGATATTGACGCAGCTTTCTAAATTCTTCACTAACTTGATCATTAAATTTCATTTCTGAAGAAATAGCCTTAGGAATATCTAGAACATTTTGCCAACTAAATTCACTACCTTCAACTTCGACTTCTTGACTAACCGGTACATAAGCTTTAAAATCAATTTCTTTATCAAAAAAGTGTTCTGTCGGAATAGAAATTATGGTAGGACCTATCTGATATACCCCTTCTCCAAAAGTAAGTTGGCTTATATCTTCAACTAAATCAGCAAATTGTTCTCCCTTTAAATGTTTTTCAATTGTCATCATATCTTCAACATGTACTGAAATTAAATCCATGCTATTTCTCCTTATTTTTCTTTTTATTTATAAAAATACTATTTGCCTCAATATCCTTAGGTCCGAATTCTTTTTCTAATTTTCGTTTAAATGGAAATTTAAGAATAAGTACATAACAAAAAATATAGCTTCCCATTTGGCATCCAATTATCAAAACTGATAACAAGAAAAATATTATTTTTTCAGAGATTATATATATCATCATTATAATAAGACCAATTAATACCATACCGTAATAAATATTCTTTAAGAACTTTCGATCTTTACCTGCTATTTCATTACTTTCATACCAAATTACAATCAAAGACCAGCAAATAAAATAAATAAACATTATGAATACAGCAATTATAATTGTCTGAAGCGATAAACCAAACCCGTCCCCACAAAGTTCCGTTAACATAATCATATCTGCATATACAGCGATTACTTCAATTAGTCCTGCCAACCTACTTTGACTATATTTTTTCCAAGAAATTCGATCTATCACCAAAAAAAATAAAACAATTATAAAGAAAAATATTAATCTTCTTTTACCTTGAAAGCTCACACTCATATTCGTCATTACATTGTCAGCTAGTCCTAATATAAAGATCACAATCATAGTACCCATTAGACAATGAAAATTACTGGTCTTAGTAAGAGTATGCATTTTACTTAACGAGTACATATATTTTTTTAATCCCTTTTTATTCACTATTCTTCTCCTTCTAATGACTCATTGCTTTTATTCCCCAGGAAAGAACATTGTTCCAAGCTTTCTTAGCCTTCTCTTTTACATGCCAATGTTTTGCTAATGCATTAGCACCCATTGCTGCACCAACTCCTATTGCAGCTACTGCGCCACCTACTACCCATGCTGGTGCGGTTGCAGTCATTCCTGCGGCCGCACCGGCAGCCAAAAGTCCGCTCACTGCTATATTTGCAGCAAAATCGGCTGTAGCCGCTACACCAAAATCTGTAGCTGCATCTGTAACAAATCCGCCACTCACACTAGCTACTTTCCAATTTCCTTTTAGCTTTCGCTCATCAGCCATTCTCTGAGACTCTTCTACTCCGTCTTTAACATCTACTCCTGTAGATACTATATTTAAAAATGGAAGTGTTTTACCTATTCCTTTGGCATTTTTAAATTCCTTAAACATTGATACGGGATTAATACTATCTACTCCAGCCTTTAAAGCAGATTTACCATACACTTTTAATTTTGTATGCTCTTTGGATTCTGGATTAAACCATTTATGCCCATCTAGTAAATGCAAGTGCTTTTTCGCAATATCTGCTGAATACTCTTGTATATCTCCTCTTATATTAAGTAGTACTCTCATATTTTTTTTGGAAAGAGTACTGTTTATAGTTTTTTCATTTAATCCTTTGGTTAATTGATCAACAATATATTTTTGATCCATATGCTTTAGTAATTTGATAATAACCTTGGGAACAGTTTTTTTGGTTTTCATCTCATAAGCTTTTACCATGTCCTCAACTGTTCTAAAACCAATTCTTCCCTTATCATCTTTAGTTAGGGCTGCTACAACAAATAAATCAGCAAACCTTTTTTGAAATTTTTTACCTTTTTTAAAAATATCATTTCCATTATTCTTCACTTCACCAATTAAATTAACTAAATCATTTAATTCTGAAGCTTTTATATTTTTACCATCAATAATATCTAAAGCGGGCGTTTTCTTTATAAGTTGTTTTTTAACCTTTTTATCAAAATTTTCTGTATCTTGTAGATACTTTGTATTGAATACAAAAGAGCCTTGAGCATAGCCACCTGATAATGCAGACGTTAATTTTCCGATTACAACTTTTTGATTAGCTAATTTTTCCTCTATTTCCTTGTACGGGTCGCTAATGGAATTAAAATTATCCATCCAATTATTTGTATGCGTTAGCACAGTTTTTGCTTTTGAAAATTAATTTTTAATTTTACTTATACTTGGATTTGAAATTTTAATAATATCATCTTCTTCTACACTCTGGTAAATACTCTTTGCAGAATCATGTAATTCATCTAAATCCACACTATTAGTTTTAAGTTTGCTTTTTAATGAATTTACAGTGCTAGTGTCTATAACTGCGCTATTGTTAATTTCAAAAAAGATATTTTATACCTTTTGATATAAAATATCTTTTTTGTCTAATTTGATACTAAATTTCAGTCTAATGAAAATTATTTACATGCTCGTAATACATTTATTCTCCATACTTTCTCTTTGGAATATTAAGTTTGCTTTCCCATTCGGCATAAATTTCTAAGAAGCGCTCTTCATCGTCATCTACATATCCTTTAAAAAGTACTTTATCTATATCTTCATTATTGAAGAAAATTCCATCATCAGGTTCAAAACCACTTGGATAAACAAATCCAAGATAATCTGTATAGAACTCTCCTTGATCATCTTCAATTACGGTTCCTCTACCGACAATTACAATCTTTACTGTTCCTTCTTTTAAGTAAACAATTGAACCTAATGGTAATAAATCTGCTTTTTTTGTCATTTTATTCTTTCCTCATTTCTTTAGATTTCATTTGAATTTATTTTCTTTTCATCTTCTGGCCGATAAACGGAGGGATGTTTTGCGGCACGCTTTTCTCCTAAGTACCACAATTTATCAGAAATCTTATAATAAAGTCGATATTCAGTTGGGTATTTTTTGATGTAATACCAACTCAGCTTTGCAGAAAAAGAGAGCCGTAATATCTCTATTAAGATTACATAAAGTAAAGGTACGATTAAACCAATTAGTAATCGTTCTTTCCAAGAAGGTCCCACTTGACCATTTGTTTCAAATATTCCACATATTGCAATTATAAAGAATATTCCTATTAATCTAACGAAGGTCTTAAACTCATCTATCGGTAATAATTTTTTGTTAAATTTATCAAAAATATTCAGTTTTTCTTTTGTTCCATACATTTTCTGTAAACTATCCATTAACCAACTTCTAAAATGATAAATTTCAAAATCTACTACTATTATTGCTGCCACAATTGTAGCAATAATTCCACTATTTCCTAATGAGATACCGAGAGCTAATGGCAAAATTGAAATAATTGTAGATAAAATCCATAAAATCATAATATTGAATCCATTATTCATAAAATTTGCTAAATTTTTAAATGGAAACAGTCTTCGAAAGCAAACCATCAATTCTAATATTAATACAATAAAAAATACTACTTGTACTACTCTTCCAACTCCATAGACATAGTTTCCTGTATTAGGCGCTAAATTTAAATTTTTTCCTTTACTGTCTAAAGATAAATAAATAAAACTCCAGGTCATTAACATAAAACCTAAAAATAATAATATTGTAAATATACGAGTAAAAAAGCTATTATGATTTATATTTCTATAATCATTGCTATATAATAGCCAATTTCTTTTCATTATAATTTCCTTTGATTGTTCAAAGGTTCCTTGAAAGAGTTTTTTTAGTTTCAAGATTCTCTATCCTCCTATATGAATTGGGCCAAATTTAAATGAACGAACCACACTTTTAACCTTATCTACTCCTTTATCTACCGTATTCTCAACGTTTTCATAAAATTTATCCTTTCCTTTAGAATCAACCTTTCCCCATATCCAATTTGCAGTTCCTGCTATAGCTCCTCCTGCAACACCAGCAGCCATACCCACAGGCCCACCAACTAAACTTCCTGCTTGGGCACCAGCAAGCGCTCCACTAATAGGACCAGCACTTTTTACGGACTCTACTGCTGTGTGCACGACTGCATGTCCAAAATTATGGTATGTTTTTTTATTCGATTTATCGAGATAAGCTGCTCCTGCACTAATTCCACTTAAGAGACCTGCAGCGACCCAACCACCTTTACCAGAAATCTTATTAAGCCATTTAGCATGTTTGCCTAAGTATCCTAATGCACCAGCAGTTTTTTTATTTAATAATCCTTTTACTTGCTCTAATTTTTTAGGAGACGCCATTTGTTGAATAGATTTAAAATTAAGTTTACGCACTATTGTAGACAAATTATCTGCTTCAAAAGCTTTTACTAAGGATTTAACAGGATGAACTACTTTTTCTGCCAAATCCAATCCTTTTGATATCTCTTTAACTCCCTTACACTCAGATAATGCTTTGATATATTTTAAATTACCTATCTTTTTCAAATTGATATATAAAGAACTAGATAATTTTCCTGCTTTAATTTTGGAACTAAGCCATTTTTTAGTTAATGCTTTATTCCACAAAAACTCTACTCCTTTTATAGCGGGTCCTTTTCTAAATTTTCCATCCTTTTTATAAAATTTATATAGTGTCTGATCTAAATTAATTACTCCATCTTTGATTCCCTTTATCGGCTTTATAACTTCATCAATTTCATCATAAAATCCCTGGACTCCCAGTCCAAAACCTTGTAACTTTTTACCAAACCACGTTAGTTGTTCATTATCTAAACTTGCAAAGGTCTTATCTAATTCCTTATTATCCTTTTCTTCATAAGCCGTTGAAATCTTGTTACTATCTTTGATTCCTTGACTTATCATTTTCCGATATTTCTTGGATTCAAAGATCTTCTTATTCGAAATCGACTTATACGCTCCTGCTGCTGAGGCTGTTGGTGAAATCACTTTTAAGGTTGAATTTACTGAATTCATTACTGCATCTATGTCACCTTTAACCTTTACATTGTTAAAGGTTTCCATATTATCAGATATTTTCTTTATCTTTCTAGTTGCTGATTTTACTTTACTATCTACCTTACTATTAGATAACTTCCCTAGATCAATAATATCTGAAACACTACTTATTGCTTTATTTGCATCCTTAATTTCATCATCCACATTATCTCTTTCGTGATTTAGATCTCGCGACATACTTTCTAAAGCATCAGTATCAATAATCGCATTAGAATCTGTTTCCTGGACGATGTTCATAAATTCATTAATAAGATGTTGAAATTCTGTTTGTAATTTAGACGCAGCAGTTTCATAACCATTCATTAACGGAATCGTATAATTGCCTATTTCATTATTTATCGCATCTTTTACTTTTCCCTTTAATGAATCAGTACTTTGAATTTGGTTACCATTAGTTCTAGCTCTTGAAAGATCTGACTTTGTTGCTTTAACTGAAGCTGCTAACTTTGATCTTGCTTCATTTACTTCGTTTAACTCAATTCGCATTGTTCATCCCTTTTATCCATAATTCATAACTTACTGGTATTAATCCATTAGAAATAATCTCTTTTCTGAGATAATTAGCATAATTTTTGGTTAAAGGAGTTTCTGGTCCCTCTCCAATTACTCGTTTAACAAGATGATTATTTAAGGGAATTGGTTTTTCCACCCCATTACCTCGTACACCATTTGGATAGAAGCTAGCTAAATAATCAATATATGTATTATTATCTATTGAAATTCTTTGCCCAATTATTGACATGTAATAATAATCTATATCTGGAAATTCTTCCTTAGCATCCCTTGTTAATAATTCTTTATCTATTTCAACAATCGTTCCCAAAGGATAAATTTTTGAGTATAAAGCATCAACAACAGCCAGTATTTCTAAGAATTCTGATTTCGTAAGCTCAACAGTATCATTAAGACGTATTATTTTTACCTTCTCTTTAAATACAACACTAAACCCAGTTCCAATTTGTGGATCATAATGATAATCTAAAGCTCCACTTAAAAAAGCATTTAAAAGATCATTTGCAATAGTAGATTTTCTCTTTAATAAACTTATAAATGAATTAATAAGGTGGGAACTTTTAATCTTAAAACCACAGCTATCTGCGTATAATTGCCATTCTTCCAAAAATAGTCCTCCCATTAACCCCGTAAATCATTTGCACCTTGAGAATCAACCGTCACTTTATTTTCTCCAACTTGTAACATA
Source organism: Lactobacillus rodentium (assembly GCF_003423665.1). Classification (GTDB taxonomy): domain Bacteria; phylum Bacillota; class Bacilli; order Lactobacillales; family Lactobacillaceae; genus Lactobacillus; species Lactobacillus rodentium. The sequence goes on from NZ_BFBY01000002.1 coordinate 138,847, forward strand.
TTTGCTTGTTGCTTAGCGACATAGGATTTAAAAGATGAAAGTGAACTATTTACTTCATTAATATATTCATTAAAACTTGTAAACGGAGTCATTGTAGTTTTGCTTAACTTAATTTTTTTAATCTTTTTAATTCCACTTACATTTCTGCCATAAGATGTTACTGTAGCATTCCATTCTTGAGGTCTAACTCCAGTTTGTACCATAGTCTTCTCCTTTCATTTATTTTTTTAACAATGCCAAACTGCCTTTTAATGAACTTATGTCAGTTAAAATTCCTCCAATTATTGTATTGTTCCACACTTGTTCTGCTCTTAATTGGACAATTTTCATTTCAATGGCTCCAGCTTTTTCAAGAATATCAACCTTTAAAGCATTAATTTCACTCATGACATCACTTATTTTTTGGTTAACCTTATCACGTTGTTGCCCACAAAAATCTTCTTTTTTTGAATTACTAATTTTTTCAAATTTACTATGTGATTTACTTAAATGATCACTGACATGAGCCAAGTTGCGCTTAACCTTATTCAATTTTGCTATCTTGTTATCAATATCTTTATTTTTTGTATTTAATGAACTTATCTGACTCTCTAAACCACTTATCATATTTGTAATTTCTGATTTTGACACTATTCTGACCTCCTAACTAAGAACCTGAATTCTTACACCCCTTTGACCTTTAAATGCATTAACCTCATTTTGTTTAAGACGTGGTTCTCGATAACTAGCTTCAATATCAATGTTACTTTGATCACGGAAACGACTACCAATTATTCCAATAGGGATATTATTTTTTATTGCTTTAACTACATTATTAAATTGAGCAAAGAATTGCTTTTCTGGAGCATCAAAAATAAAGTAAATTTGTACCTTCCTTGCTCGTAAAAGGAAGTCATTGAAATCATCCTCTGAATCCATCAATTTATTTCCTAATTGATGAGCCCCTAAAACATAAATAAGCATTGGTATTCCGCCACCATCCACTTCACGATTTTCAACTTCATCTTTTAAATCTGCAAATTGATCTGCAATATTAGTTCCTTCATCTTCAATTACTGTGTCAAAATGACTGGTAAAACTATCATCCGAGTTTGTAAGCTTCATAAGAATTGAACTTACTTTACCTTTCAAGTGATCTATACCTGTGACAATAGCCTTTTGCAATCCCTGCTGTTGTGAAAGGCTATTATAAAGCATTACCAAATATCCATCTCTATTTAAATCAAATATATACGGTAAAGTAGATTCTATTTCAAATCCAAGTGGTAACTTAAATTCTTGCCATGCTTTTTGAACTTGCTCATTATTAGCAAAACCTGATTGATCAAGTTTTTCAGGTAACATTGGTATCTTCTTAGGTCGATTACCTTGCCATTCTTGATCCATAGTAGTAGATAATTCACGAATATCATTGATTATCTCTAAAGAATCTGTATCTGGCATTGGAGTATAAATTTGAAACGCAAGGACTTCATCTTCAAATTCCATTTGTCCTCGTCCAGGAACAGCAGACTGAGTTAGTACATTCCTTCCAAGCAGGTCTCTTGGTGCAGTTTCATCTACCATGTAAAGACCTATCTTTTTAGTAATATTGCTTGTAATTGTCAATCTAAAACTTGAGTATCGATTTGCGGTCATTATTGTATAAATGCCTAGAGCTTGTCCTTCACGCAATAGTTTTGTGATTATAAGGTCAATAGTTTCTCGATAATCTTCATTTTCAGTAACGGTATCATAAGCATCAAGGGCCACAACAATTACTGGTAATTTTATTTGTAGAAGATTTTCATATTGTTCTAGTGTAGATACTCCATTTTCTTGTAAGAGTCCTTTACGCTCATCAATTAATGAACTTAAGCGTTTAAGCATCTTATTTAATTTTTCAATGTTTTCAAAACTTGCAATATCTCCTACATGTGGTAATTGTGCCAAAGGCAATAGTCCATTAGTTCCAAAATCAAGTAAATAGAATTGCATTTGTTCAGGAGAATTTTCTTTTGCCAAATTTAAAATTAAAGTCTGTAAAGCCATGGATTTACCATAGCCAGAACTTCCAATTAAAACAGCTGGTGAGAATTCGGCCAAATCAAAATTCATAGGCTTTTGCTCTTGATGACTTGGAATGTCTAACAATCCAAATGGAACAGATAAAGTACACTTCTTTTGCCATTCTTCACGCCAGTTTATTTCTGGACCATGAATCACTTCCTTAAGTGGTGGCAACCATGGCTTCAATGGAATTACTGACTTGGCTACTTTACTTTCCTTAACTACTTCATCTACAACAGCATCAAGTTGAGTAATATCTTCATCAACTTGTTCTTCTTGATCTTCTTCAGATAAGTCAGTTGTTAATAATTCTGCTTGTCCTAAGTGATTAATCATCCAAATTCGGTTATCCACTTTTTGATCTTCTTCTCTATCAGGTTGATAGGTTGCACCACTATAAGCAGTTTGGAATAATTCATAAATTTCATTGTTACCAACTTGCAAGTAAGCACGGCCCGGTTGAGTAATGGAAGCAGCATCTGGTGTGTGAATAATTTCTTTAGAATCTGCTGGTTCAGCAACTTTAAGCGCAATTTTGAAGCGTGAGTTAGACCAGATTTGATCATTAACTACCCCACTTGGTTTTTGCGTCGCTAAGATTAAGTGCACCCCAAGTGAACGTCCGATACGCGCAGTTGAAACAAGCTCGTCCATAAATTCTGGCTCATTAGCCTTTAATTCCGCAAACTCATCACTAATTAAGAAGAGATGTGGTAGCGGTTGATCAGGATAATTTTTCTTTTCTTCCGGATCAGTAATTGTCTTACCCTTCTTATAAAGCTTGGTATAGGCATTAATATTATTTACATGGTATTTTCTGAACCATTCTTGCCGCTTATTTAATTCAGCACGAATACTCTTTAATGCTCGTTCAGTTCCAGCTCCATCTAAGTTAGTGATTGTTCCCATTAAGTGTGGCAATTTGGCAAATAAGTTAGCCATTCCTCCACCCTTGTAATCAATTGGGAGGAAGCCCACATCTTCAGGAGCAAAGTTAACTGCTAGTGACAAAATATAACTTTGAATAACTTCTGACTTACCAGATCCAGTTGTTCCGGCAATTAATCCATGGGGACCATGAGCACGTTCGTGTAAGTTAAGATCTACAACATCATCTTTTCCTCTTAGACCAAGTGGAACTGCCAAAGTCTTAGAAGTGTCTGCTTTTTGCCAACGATCTAAAATATGGAGATCAGTCACATTCTTGGCGTGATATCGACTCTTGTTAAAGAAATAAATTACTAATATAAAAATGATTAGGTAAAAATACCATGATAACAGAGTATCATTAACGCTAATAAATTAAAATATTTTTTCATAATTACTTCACACAATATTCACCCTTTAAGTCTAAAAGATTAAAATAACTTTGATTATATTTAAAATTATCTTAATTCTTAATACTCCCTCTTAACTTTACTAGTACTAGCACTTTATTTAAAAACGACTTATATTAAATATAAATAAACATAACAGTTGCTTTTTAAACAAAGATTATAAAGCTTAACTAGTCACTATTTCAAACTTCCTATAAACTTAATTACAAAATAAAATCCTATTAAATCAACTTTTTACTAATTGATCTAATAGGATTGATTAATTTTGTAGAATTTTACATGACCTTGAATCAAAAAAGGCCCATTAAAAGCTACAGTACGGAGGTGATGCTTACCACCAACTGCTAGTGCCAAAGAACCTCCTAAAGAGTGTCCAGTTACAGAAATCTTAATATTAGGAACTTTTTGCCCATATTTATTTTTGATATATTTCATATAACCATCAGCGGTAGTAAATTGTGATTGTTTAACACTAAGACCAACATAATCTTTAGAGCCATTTATCACATTTTCTATATCAGTTAAAATATCTTTTATATCTCCAGTATTTGTTCCAGCGTAAGCAATGGTAATATGCCCATAATCTACTTTCCCCTTTTTATCTACTGGCGCAACTGTCATTGCTTGCATTCCATTTGTGGCGCCATATTTATGATGGGGTCCATAAATTCCATCACGGGAGATGTCGAGGATTTTATACTTCGTACTGTTCCCTCTTATTATTTTTCCAACTTGCGGCCTTTTGTTTGAGACTTTTTTAATAGGATCAACATCATATACAGCATTAGCCAAATAATTATTATCAATTAAATTATTTGAAAAATCCATTTATTTCTCCTTCCATTCTTCGATCTTTATTCCTTTTAAAGTTCTAGACTTTATTTCTTTTTTAGTAAATTCATATTTACAATTTGAAGATATAAATGCTCCACCTTTCATTGGAACTTCTCCATCAACACTTAAATCAAAACTATTATTGTCATTATTATTAATTTTTACACTTACACTACTTCCACCAGTACCGCCAATCCCATTTCTTCTAATTTCACTAATTTCTAGACTTTTTATAGGTTCAGGTCCTTCTATATTTTGTACTACCCACAATGCTATCTTTTCTCTCTCTTTTTTATGTTCTTTCTCTTCTTTAATTTTCTTTTTTTTAGCTTCTTCCATCTTTTTTGCCTTCCTATTTTCAATAACCCTATTCGTTGTTTGGACACTGACTATTGTTAACCCAGTTACTCCTATTACTATTCCTAAAATTATTAATATTCGTTTTATAATCTTCTTTTTCATTTTATTTAAACTGATCAAACTTCTTATTTACTTTATTACCACTACATTTTTAAATTTGACTATAATTAACGTTGCCATTTTTATCTACTGGCGCAACTGTCATTGTTTGCATTCCATTGGTGGCGCCATATTTATGATGGAGTCCGTAGGTTCCACGGGAGATATCGAGGATTTCGTAGGATTGGGAACTATTTGGAAATTTTACATTTTTTCCTACAATATAAGCTGCTCCCTTTTTAGGATCGGTTTTATAAACCACAATTGAGAGAATATTATAATCTCTTAAACTTGTTTTGTGCATTCACTAATTTTCCTTCCATTCCTCTACTTTTATACCCTTTAAATTTTTACTCTTATCTGTTTTTTTAGTAAAATCGTATTCACTATGCGGATCAAAAGTTCCTGCTTTAGGAACTAAATCTTCACTATCAACGATAAATGAAATACTATTTTTCTTCATATTATTGATTTCTACATCTATTGAAGTTCCTCCAGTTCCTGCTATGCCAAGTTTTGTTACTGGGCCAACTTTTATTTCTTTAATTTTTGGGCCTTCTAGATTTTGTACGCACCACAGAGCTATCCTTCGACGTTCCTTCTCAGCTTTTTCTTCTTTCTTAATTTTTTCTTCTTTTCTTTCTTTTTCCATTTTTTCTGCTCTTTCAACTCTTACTTCTCTAATTTTTTGATTAACTTTTACACTTATAAATGTTGCTGCACTAATACCTAAAATAATTCCTACAACAATTAAAATATTTTTCTTCTTCATTTTATTTAAATTCATTCAATTATTTACTTAATACTACTGTGAGCTGTTGTAAATTGAGATTGTTTAACTCCATTTTAATGTCCCTTCCATTCTTTCACCTTTACTCCATCTAAGGTATTATTATTGGACTTTTGTGTAAATGTATATTCACATTTTGGAGCAAAACCTCCTCCTGTTGGACTACTATTCTTTTCTAAGCCATCCAGGTCGAGTACAATAGTATTTTGTTTTTCATTATTAATTTGTACATCAATTGATGCGCCTCCCGTTCCATCTAAACCATATTTTGTAAGTTTTCCCACTTTTATTTCTTTAATCTCTGGGCCCTTTAAATTCTGCACGCACCACAGAGCTATCTTTTCTCTCTCTTTTTTAGCTTCTTTCTCTTCTTTAATTTTCTTTTCTTTAGCTTCTTCCATCTTTTTAGATTTCCTATTTTCAATAATTTTATTAGTAGTTTGTACACTGACTGTTGTTAACCCAGTTACTCCTATTATTATTCCTAAAATTATTAGTATTCGTTTTGTAATCTTCTTCATTTTATTTAAACTGATCAAATTCCTTATTTAACTTCGTAGCTGCATCAACTACTCCCTTGGCCATTTCTCCTTTAATGGCACCATCTACTGCATCAATATCTACTTGAATATCTTCTTGAGTTTCAGTCGCTAGTGACTTCACCCTATCTAGCGTAGTGTGATAAATATCATTTTTTATACTTCTTCCAGCCGGGCCAACGCTTTTTATAATAGTTAGTATTTCTGATGCCTTTTCTATTTCTTTTCTTATGTCTTCAGCCACTCCCCATTGCTTAAGATTTAACGCATCATATAATTGCCCTGTTAAACTTCCTATTTTTTCAAAAATAAAATTAATATCCATCTTTCATTCTCCTTATGCTATCTAGATCATCCTCTAAATTTCGTTTTTGCTTTCGATAATCTTCTTCATATTCTTCCCATTCATTAAGCAACTTTCTTCTTTTAGTCTGATAAACTTCATAGTTCATGCTTTGCAATTGTTGATTTATCTGTTCAGCACTTGTGAAGTATTCTGGTTCTGACTGCATTTCTTTTAAAGCCTGGTGTGCATTAAAATTTAGTTCATTATACATTTGGCTAAGATCATGGTTTGTTTGACTAAATAAATCTAATTTTTCACTAAATTCTTTACGTTTGGCATAATATTCATCTTCAAGTTCTTCTTGTTTTAACTTTATCTTGCGCTTTAATTCGTCTTGCTTTTCTTCTTTCATAGTCCAAATTTCCTTGTTAGTTTACCATCATCACCAACTTTTAACTTTTTAATTGGTTCTGAACTTTCTATATTATTCCTCCAAAAAATAACTGGTGTAATTATATCATTTTTAAATATAGTAATTTTAATTTTATATTTAAACTACAAAAAAAGCAGTATTCTATTTGCGTATATAGAATACTGCTTTATTATTACCTAAATCTTTAAAACTAACTTATTAACTATTAATCATCATTACAATTATTTAACCAACTAAAGAAATCAATGAATCAAATTTCATAACAAGAGACATTAATAGTCGCTTTTATTCTAACCTCAATACTTGATCGTTAATTTAAGTATTAAAAAAGCATTACCTTTTGTCGCGATTAGGTAATGCTTTTTGAGTCTATTGAAATTTAGACCTTCTAACTTATTACATATTAAGTATATCATTTTTAAATTGAGGACATAACTCAATTAAATTATTTTGTTTAACTAACAATGATCTATTTTTAACCCTAATCTTTAAACCAATCAGTTAATTCTTGATCATACCCAACTATCTTCTCAATTCTTTGGGCAGAAGTTAGCATCTTTTAAGCTATTCACTTTTTAGCTCCATTCTTCTATATTTATTCCCTTAAGATTTTTATTCTTATTTTTATGTTGTAAAATTTTATATTCACAATTTGGAGCTGAATAAGCTACCTCAGAAATAGGTACATTCTCATTAACAAGGAAGATAAAAGTATTTTTTTCTTGATTGTTAATTTCCACGCTAACACTACTTCCTTCTGTACCACCTATTCCATTCTTACTTATTGCACTAATTTTTAGTTCTTTTATAGGCTTAGGACCCTCTATATTTTTTACTACCCACAGAGCAATCTTTTGCCTCTCTTTTTTAGCTTCTTTTTCATTTTATTTAAACTGATCAAATTGCTTATTTAACTTCGTAGCTGCATCAACTACTCCTTTTGCCATTTCTCCTTTAATTGCATTATTAACTGCTTCAATATCTCTTTCTATGTCCTCTTGCACTTCAGTAGCCAAGGAATTGATATTATTAGAGCCTGTATTATAAATTTGACTTGCTTTAGATGCTCCACTAGGCCCAACTGTATTCATAATATTCATCAGTTCTGTCATTTTTTCAATTTCTTGTTTGATGGCTGCAACTGAATCAAATTGTCCCTTACTCAATACATTAAAAAGCTCACTAGTTTTGGCAGCTATATCGTTTATATTAATAATCATTACTTCTCCATCTGTAATTTACTTAGCTTGTCTTCTAAATTGATTTTTTGTCGACGATAACTATGCTCATATTCTTCCCAATTATTAACTAATGAACGTTGTTCTCTTTGATAAATATCATTAGTCATTTCTTGCAACTGACTATTTAATTTTTCAGCCTTGGAATAATATTCAGGAGCAGAATCCATTTTCTTTAAAACCAAGTTCACTTTAGCGTTAGTTTCTTGATAAAACTGTCCAAGCTGTCTATTTGTCTGGTTAAATAAGGCCAATTTTTCATTGAACTCTCTACGTTTTGTATAAAATTCATCTTCTAATTGTTCTTGTTTGCTCCTAATATCTTTGATTAATTCTCTCTTCTGCTCTTCTTTCATAGTCCAAATTTCCTTGCTAATTCTCCATCATCGCCAATTCTTTTATCAATTCGTTCTGTCATTTTGTCACTAAAATCATCAAAATCTTGTGATAATTGAGAAATACCTTTGACTTTACTTGCTAACTTATCATCTAGGTTAGTGTAAATACTATTTTTGTCTGCTTTTACTGTGGCGAGCGCTTCAGCAATTTCACTTGCAGTCAAAACTTGGCCAATAGCAGTTGCGGCCTCATGGGTTTTAGTCCAATTATTTTTAAGAGAGCGACTAGTTTTTTGCTTCTCTTGTTTTATAGCTTTAATTCCAGCCTGGGCATGTTCCTGAATGGCATCCTTAACTGCAAGGGCACTTAGAGAATCTAAATATATTTCTCCTTCATTTCCAGTTCCTGCACCACCAAATTGATTCACTATTGCAACAAGATGATCATTTAAAGCTTTATCAATTTGATAACTTGTATTTTCAAAAGTTGATTGGTTTTTAGGTATATTAATTTTGATATTGGCTGTCCTAATATAATTATTATCATTGAACCATGATTCTACCCCATGATTGCGAAGAACGTAATCATATAATGAGAAAGGACTATTGAGCGCTTTACCATTTTTCAAATAGACATATCCTGGTCCTCCTCCAATGAACATACGAAGTGGTGCAGAATATGTATCTCTAATTGTTTGTGCCCAATTAATGTCATTGTTATTTATCTTATTCATAAACATAAGATGAGATAAAATTTGATCATTATCATAAATATGTTGGAAATCTCCTGTAACTTTATTTAATCCATAAGTATTATTGTAATTTCCAATAAAATCTGAGCTATTTAGATAATTTTGATACATTGTAGGATGAGTTTGAAGGAACTTTATTTCCTTTTTAGACATCTGGTTAGCTGGAACAGGACCATTAAAGGTCACAGCTGGCGCTTTCATTTTTACTCCAATAGTTAAGGCTAAAGAACCTCCAAGCGAATATCCTGTAAAAGTTAACTTAGGGTTATAAGCTCCCTTATCATTTAATTTAGTTTTAGCAAATTTCTTTTTGATATATTTGGCGTAGCCATAAGCTGTATCAAATTGGCTATTCTTATACTTTTTTCCTATGATGACATTGTTCCAATCCGTACCATCATCTTGTATATCTCCGAAATTGGTACCAGCATAAGCAATTGTAATATGGCTATAATCTACTTTACCATTCCTATTTACTGGAGCTACTGTCATTGCCTGCATCCCATTTTTTGCGCCATATTTTTGATGGGGACCATATGTACCGTTGCGAGAGATGTCGAGAATTTTGTAAGTTTGAGAAATATTCTTGGGGTGAAAATTATTATTAACTACATATTTATTTTCCTTTTTTGGATCAACCCTGTATACTTCATTAGAAATTATATTAAAATCCTTTATTTTATTTGCTCTCATTCTAATTATTCCTCCATTCTTCTACTTTTACCCCTCTTAGAGTTGCACACGTATTTTTTTTACTATGGTAGGTATATTCAATTTGATCATTATAAATAAAACTTCCATCAGGTTCTCCATCATCATTTAATCCCATTCCTTCTAATCTATTCACATCTTTATTATTTATAATGACTGAAGTACTTTTACCAGCACTTCCTCCAATTCCATTAATCCTTATTCGACCAACTTTTATATTTCTGATAGGCTTTTTACCAGAAAAATGTTGTACACACCATAGTGCAATCCTTTCTCGTTGCTGTTGTTGCTGAATTCTTGTTTGAAATGCTAATAATTGCCAGATTCCTATTAACGTAACTACACCAATTAACAATCCAAGAAATACATATTTTATAGTTTTTTTACTCTTTTTATTTTCATTCTTCCTACTCATAGCTTTTAATTCTCCTTCCATTCTTCTACTTTTATTCCATTAAGATTCTTATTTTTATAGGGCTTTTGGACTAAAATATATTCACTTTTTTCATCAAAGGCTCCTCCAGATGGTTCTAAATCTCCACTATCAACGGTCAACACAATAATATTGCGTTGTTTATCATTAATTTGCACATCTATTGATGCTCCACCAGTACCATCTAATCCATGCTTGACAAGCTTTCCTACCTTTATTTCTTTAATCTTCGGTCCCTTCAGATTCTGCACGCACCATAAAGCTACTTTCTCTCGTTGCTGTGCTTGTTGAATTCTTGTTTGAAACGCTAATAATTGCCAGACTCCTATTAACGTAACTACACCAATTAACAATCCAAAAAATACGTGTTTGATAGTTTTCTTGTGCTTTTTATTCTTCATTTTCCTTCTCACAGCTTTTTATTTTCCTTCGACCTAAAAGGTTTTTCACTGATTTATCCTCCTAAATATATAACTTGTGTTATTGTATCATTTTAAAGAATACTACCATAGAGTGCTTTAGTGATTACCATAATTTATGCAACAAAAAAGTCAGTATTCTAATTGAATACTGACTTTAAACTAATCTTCCTCATCTTTTAAAAGTGGAAATTCTATTTTAAACTTGCTTCCCGAACCTAATTCTGAAATTACACTAATTTTACCATGATAACTTTCGACTAATTTTTGGGCAATTGAAAGACCAAGTCCATTACCACCCTTTTCACGAGTTCTCGCCTTATCAACACGATAGAAACGGTTAAAGATCTTCTTTTGTTCTTCAGGCGAAATACCTTCACCAAAATCCTGTACAATAATTTCTACTTTATCTTCTTCAGTAGATGCATCAACAATTAACTCTTTACGATCAGTTGAATATTTCATAGCATTATCCATCAAAATAATTAGCACTTGCTCTAAATGGTTGCGATACATTTTAATCATTGTATCTGGCTTTAGGGCATCGTTATAAGTAATAACAAAATCCTGATGAATCATCCGCATGTCGCTAATTGTCCGGTTAAGCACCTCATTAACGTTAGTAACTTCATTAGGGAATTGAACATCTATTTGTTCTGCCCGAGTTAAATCAAGCATTTCCTGAATCAAGTGCTTCATTCGATTAATTTCTTGTAATGAGGCCTCGATTGATTCTTCTAATACTTCTGGATCATCCTTTCCCCAGCGTTCAAGTAAATTCAAGTGCCCTTGCACTACTGCAACTGGGGTACGCAATTCATGAGAAACATCCCCTACAAATTGTTTTTGCTGCTGAATATAAGCCTGCATCCGATCGAGCATTTGATTAAAGTTTTGCACTAATTCACCCAATTCATCATTGCGCTTCAAAACAGGCATTCGTTCTTGACTATTAGGATCATTATTAACCGCCCGAGAAATTTTAGACATTTGCTTAACTGGTTTTACAACGTTATTAACAATAAAGAAGGCAAATAAACTAAATAGAATAATTCCTACGATTGAAATCGTCGCCATCCATAAACGCAAAGAACGAAGAATATCATTGACGCGTGACAAAGAATTATCAACAACAATATACCCAGTTAATTTACCGCTGCTTTCCGAACGAATTGGTTGTGAATCAATTAAATGTAAGCGGTGGTTTTGATCAACAATCGTTTGCTGATCATTTTTACCAATCTTTGGCATTTTCATGGCTGTATCAGTATTACCATTTGAAAATACAACAGAACCACTAGGATCATAAATAATAACGGTCATTTCTCGGTTAGCTAAAGAGGCAATCACATCATCATTAAAATGCTGACGTGTTTGATCATTTTCTTTGGTAGTTTTCCCCTCTAACAGACGTTGAGTATTGGGCGAAAGCCGTGGCACCACATTTGAAATTGTTAGTTTACCAGGAATATTATTTAACCGATCATTAAATGTCTGCACAATGTTATTGCTAACTCGTGCTTCTTGTTCAATCAATTGCCGTTTAACAACGGAATAAATAATAATTGAAAATATAACAAAAGAGACCGTAATAATTGCAGCCACCGCACTAACCCATTTAAAAGTTAATGATGACTGTCTGGTCTCTTTTTTGTTTTTATTCGTCTTCTGCTTCATTTTGTTTTTGTTCATCATTTTCATCCGCTCTTACCATATAACCGGTACCACGAACTGTTTTGATATAGGAAGGTTGACCGGGAACATCGATCTTATTACGCAAGTAACGTACATAAACTTCAACCACATTGGTTTCAATTTTAGAATCTGGTCCCCAAATTTTATTTAATAATTGTTCACGAGTTACAACATTATTTTTATTTTCAATCAAAGTCATTAATAAGTTGTATTCACGTTTAGTTAGGTCAACGGTCTTATCACCACGATGAACAATTCGATTAGCCGTCTCAATAGTTAGATCATTAAAGTGAACTACCTTTTGCACACCCATTGTGTCATCGACTGCCTTCTTTTCAATTTGAACGCGACGAAGGACTGCACGTAAACGTGCCAATAATTCCTCAATGGCAAATGGTTTGACAATATAATCATCTGCACCATGATCGAGTCCAGAAACACGATCGATTACTGAATCACGTGCAGTCATCATAATGATTGGTGTCGTCTTTTCTTGACGCACACGCCGAGCAATTTCTAGACCATTAAGTTCTGGTAACATTAAGTCTAAAAGAATAGCATCATAATCTTCATTTAAGGCAGCATCTAATCCTTTACGACCATTAGATTCAACAGTCGTTTCGTATTTTTCATGTTGAAGTTCCAACTCAACAAATCTTGCTAAGTTTTTTTCATCTTCAATAATTAAAATCTTGCTCATGCTAGTTAACCTATCCCATCTTTGTGATTTAAAACAATATCACAATTATTATATTTCACTTAAATAATTCTAGTGCTTTTTTATGAATAATTTAATAGTAAGTTTTTCACTAGATTATTGCAAGTTATTTTTTGTTTTCATCATCAAATAGATGTTTAAGTGAAGCGAAGGCTGGATTGACTTTTTCTTTAGCTTCATTTTCATGTTCTGTCTCTGAAACAACTTTCCAGCCTTGTCCCTCAGGATAAATTTCCTTTTCATCTTCATCTTTAGTTAATACAACGGAAGGTAAACTCAATAGTAAGTTATCTTCAATTGCTGTTTGGAGATCAATTTGATCATCCTTTACTTGAATAATTGTTTCCTCATCTTCAAGTTGTTCTGGAGTTGGTTTTACTTCACTGTAATTTTCTGTAAAGTTAAAATCTTGATGCATGGATACTGGTGCTAGACTTCTAGTTGAAGGTGCAACTACATCAGCAGTAACGGTAAAATTACCAGTAACAAATGGTTCATCATAAAAGAATTGTCCTTTTACATGAACATTTTTAGCATCAATAATTAAATTTTTACTTCTTTCAAAAAATTCCGGTCTTAATTCGACATCTTCATCCACTTCAACTAAGGGACTACGATCATTTTTTATTTGTGAAAAAGAATATTTTAACATTATTTAACCTCATTTCACTTCAAGTGGTCTGCGACCAAAATTCTGATCTTGACCAATAATTTGTTCATAAAAGCGATCAACTTTAACTTGTAAGCCTAAAGTACCTTGACTGCTATTTTTCTTATCTACTTTTGAAATGATTGGAATCTCACTATCTTTACGTAACTTTTTGAGATAATTACGACCGCGCTGCGTATAACCCAGTAATAAAGTTGAGACATCTTTTTGCGAAGCACGCATATCCTCATCTTTAATATTTAATAAGCTATAAAGACTTAAGCGTCGCAAACGCGCATAGGTATAGCGTTTAGACTTAATACGACGTAAAAAGTCAGTAAAATTAGTAGCATCGTGAATTTCTTCTTTCATCTTATATTCTAGGCCTTCACTCATTTGATAAATTGTGCCTAATTCGGTGACTGAAGCACTTTCCAGACGATACTTTAAAAAGTTATAGAGAATATTCCAATTCGGGTAAACCTTTTGCGCCGATAATTGCGCTAATTCAGTTTTAGGTAAAAAGTTTTTTAAAGCCTGTAAATCGTGATCTTGATGCTCTAATACATAATTTCGAATTCCCGTTGCTGATGAAATTACCTTTTCGGTAATCAAGGGATCATCATGACCACTTCCAATCCGCATGATCGGATGTAAGTCTAGCGGATGACCTAAATTCAAGTTAGCTACAGCATAAGCAATTGCTAGCATTAAGTTGGGCTGATTAACCTCTTGCCCAACTTCTCGTGCAACTAATTGATTATATTGGGTAGCATAAGTTTGAGTATAATCACGAAAATTTAAACTTTCCTGAGGAATTTGGCTAATCTTTTTGGCTAAATAATCCAAATTTAAATTAGCATCTTCGACTCCAAAAACTAGAGTTTTTGCCCCTAACTTACTTAAGATTTCAACTCCACCCTCAGCGAAAATATCTGCTGGTTGCACGGCAAAAGAAAAAGGTAATTCTAAAACTAAATCAGCACCTGATTGTAAGGCTGCTTGAGCACGGTGCCATTTATCCATAATTGCCATTTGTCCGCGTTGCACATAATTTCCTGACATCACCACAATAATCGGATCATTTTTGGCTACTATCCTAGCTTGGTTCATCAAAAAATCGTGCCCACTATGTAGTGGATTATATTCAGCAATAATACCTACTGTACTCATTCTTACCTATTAGTCTTCATCTAAATCTAGTTCAAGCTTTTTACCGTTACGCCATAATTTTTCTAAGCCATAAAAATCACGAGCATCTTCAGTAAAGACATTCACTATGACATCACCCATATCAATTAAGAGCCAGTTAGAATCACGGTTCCCTTCAATGCGGTAATCATCTTGACCATGTTCATGAATTTTGTCCACAATTGCATTAACAATTGCATGTAATTGCCTATTAGAACCAGCACTAGTAATCACATAGTAATCAGCCAAAATACTTTGACCTGCCATATCATAAGCTTCAATATCTTCACCATGTCTTTCATCAATGGCTTCAATAGTTAAATCTAATAATTGTTTTGCTTCCAAATTTTTACCTCGAATTTCTATCTTAATTGTTCAGCTTATTTATTAAGTTTTAATTTTATTTTTTTATTGACCAGACATTATATGCGGCCAAAGTCTTGGGATAAATTTTTTGACGGTTTTTTACTAAAAAATCTAATGTATGAGCTAATTCATAACCAACACCTTGATCCAAATTGGCAAAGGCCACTTTACGTGCCTCCTCTACTCCGGGGAAATCACGGTGAGGCTCAATAAAATCAGCTACAAAGACAATTTTATCTAAGGTTGTCATTTCTGTATCTGCCGTAGTGTGACGCCGGATAGCAGTAAGAATTTCTGGATCGGTAATCTTTAATTCAGTTTCAATAAAGTAAGTCCCAACGATACCATGCCAAATTGCACGGTTATAGTTAAGTAGATCTTGATCAAATCCTTGTTTTTTAATTACTTCAATAAACTTTTCATTAGGAATTTGCTTAGCATAATCATGAATAAAGCCAGCTAAAGCAGCTTTATCAGGATCGTAATTATTTAACTCAGCTAATTTACGACTTGTTTCACTTACTCCAATACAATGTTGAAAACGTTTATCATCCATCTTAGCTTTTTCACGTGCTACAAGTTCTTCTGAACTAAGTGGTGAAAAAGTATTTTTAAAATTAAGCTTACTCACGATACAAGCCTCTTGAATCAATATATAGTCTTACTGCTTCAGGTACTAAATAACGAATCGAACCACCATCAGCAATTGTTTTTCTTATTTGCGTAGAAGAAATATCCATCATCGGAGCATCAACCCAGACAATCGGATATTTTGTTGTTTCAGCCTGATAATTAGGTCTTTTAACACCAACTAGTGTCACTAACTTTGCAATTTCATCAGGGTCACGCCATTTTTCAAAATTATTCACTTGATCAGTGCCCATAATCAAATAATACTGATTCTTAGGAGCATATTTTTTAAGCTGACGCAAAGTTTCCACCGTATAAGAAACTCCACCGCGCATAATCTCGAAAAGTTTAACACGAAAGTATTGATTGCCATGCGTAGCTAATTCAAGCATTGCCACCCGATCTTTAGCACTAACCTCATTAGCTAGTTCTTTATGGGGAGGAATATTATCGGGAATAAACCAAATTTGATCTAAGTGCAATTTCTTGCGCACTTGTTCAGCCATCGCTAAGTGGGCTTGGTGAACTGGATTAAAAGTTCCTCCCATAATTCCAATTTTCATTGCCGAAGTAGCAATGGGCTTAAATTGTACTTGTGTTTTTTCTTCAACAACGCAATTCATTAAATCAACGCTCTTCTAATTCCTAATCCAATTCCATCAGGCGTATATGCCTTAACAACTACATCTTTAGGGACAGTAATGAAGCCTACTCCACCAAATAATATGTCACTCTTTTGGTGAGGTCTAAACGTTTGTCCTTTGAGGGGACCAAGATCATCTGCTTTACTTGGCGGCAATAAAAGATCATCCTTATGCTTCTTGTAAAATTCATCTGCATTTTCGGTCTTGGTACGGTGTAAGTAAAGATCACGTGCTACATAAATTGTAAAGCCGGCTGATGGTCCATCAACATAATCAAAGCGTCCCAATCCAGCCAAAAAGATAGTTTGACCAGGAAGTAATTGATAAGTAGCAGGTTTTAACGGTTTCTTAGGTTCCACTACTTCTAGTTCTTTACCACTTAAATGACTAGCCAGTTGCTTCTTACTTAGAATTCCCGGAGTATCAATTAAATAGTGACCATTATCCAGCGGAATCTTAATTTCATCAAGGGTAGTCCCTGGGAATTTAGAAGTCGTAATTAAATCTTTCAAATCACTACGTGCTGAAAGAATAGCATTAATTAAAGTCGATTTCCCCACATTAGTAGTTCCAACAAAGTAGACATCCTTATTTTTTCCTTCTTGGGCAATAAAATCAATTAGGGCATCGAGATTTTTCTTTTTTGCAGCACTAACTAAGAAAATCTTTTCTGGACGTAAACCATTGCGATTAGCCTCTTGGCGCATCCAGTCTTTGACCTTTGATTCCTTAGTATTTTTCGGGAAAAGATCAACCTTATTACCAACTAAAATATATTCATTGTTCCCAATAAAGCGTTTTAGTGAAGTAATTAAGGAATTACTAAAGTCAAAAAGGTCAACAACATTAACTACTAGCGCCTTTTTTTCAGAAATTGAATTTAATAATGCCAAAAAATCATCATTATTCTCTTCCACTGGCATAATCTCATTATAGTGGCGCAAACGGAAGCACCTTTGACAATAAACTTCTGCATTTTCTTCTTCCATTGCCTTTTTTAAGGCTGAAGCTGGTAAGTATCCTGATTTTTTAGGATCTTGATCTTGCAAGACACTACCACAACCAATACAACGTAATTCTTCTTCATTACTCATTTTAGTTTCTCTCCAAAAGTTACAGGCTTTTTCATATTTAAAAAGAAATAGATTCCTTTTTCAAAAAATCGATTAATTCGGGTATTCCATTTATCGGTTTGCACTAAAGGTTTCACTAAAACCGTTGCTACACCGGCTAAATTACCAGCTTGAATATCAGTAATTAACTGATCACCAACCATTAAAACTTGATTCTTCTTCAAGCCTAACTTTTTAACTTCTTCATTAATACCCGTTGGTAAAGGCTTCCGGGCTTTAGCAATAAAATCAATACCTAAAGGCTTTAAGACTCTTCCAATCCGTTCAGCATTATTATTAGAAATAACAACCAATCTAATGCCAGCATCTTTTAAACGCTGATTTAATTCTTGCATTTCTTGGGCTGAATCAGCTTTATTCCAAGCAAGTAAGGTATTATCTAAGTCACTAAAGACGGCCTTTATCCCCATTTTATTTAATGTCTGAGGATCTAAATTATAAATTGTATCTATTGTATAACGAGGTCTAAATAACATCTAAAATTCTCCGATTTTTTCTCATATATAATATACCAAAATTGCGTCATTTAGAGAAATTTTTGCGGTTGCTATTAAAGAAAAATCAAAATGTTTTACAATAAAAAATTGTTAGTTAAATTATTAAAAGAGTTGCAAAAAAAGCGTAAGTAAAAAGACCGAATCACTTGATTCGATCTTTTTTAAATACTTAATTTAATTAAGCTAAAGCTTTCTTAGCAGTTTCTGCTAATTCTGCAAAAGCCTTTTCGTCGTTGTAAGCAATATCAGCTAACATCTTACGGTTCATATCAACACCAGCAAGTTTTAAGCCGTGCATTAACTTGCTGTATGAAAGACCGTTTTGTCTTGCAGCAGCGTTAATACGAGCAATCCATAACTTTCTGAATTCTCTCTTAACTTGCTTACGGTCACGGAATGCGTACTTACGAGAAACAAATACTTGAGTACTTGCTGCTTTAAATTGTACGTGCTTTGAGCCACGGTAACCCTTGGCTAATTTTAAAATCTTCTTACGACGTTTACGTGTTACGGTTCCACCTTTAGTTCTTGGCATCTAAAATTCCTCCTCAAAAAGTATTTCCAATAATTAATGCATTTGGGAAAGCATCTGTTTGATGCGCTTTAAGTCACTCTTTGAAACCATAGCAGCTTTTCTCAAATGACGACGTTGTTTCTTAGTCTTACCGTGGAAACGGTGTCCAGTGTATGCGTGGTGACGCTTTAAACCACCATTAGCAGTTCTCTTAAAACGTTTTGCTGAAGCGCGGTGTGTCTTTTGCTTTGGCATATCTATTCCTCCAATTAACTACTTTTTCTTTTTGTCTTTCTTACTCAAAGGAGCAAGCATTAGAAACATGGAACGGCCTTCCATCTTAGGTCTAGTGGTGACAGTTGAAATATCACTAACCTGATCAGCCATCTTTTCTAGTACTTCTTTACCTAACTCCTTGTGAGTAATGGCACGGCCTCTAAAGCGAATTGAAACTCTAACTTTAGCACCTTTACCCAAGAATTTACGTACATGCTTCAATTTGGTATCGAAGTCATTTCCTTCAATGGTTGGACTTAAACGAATTTCCTTAACAGCCATTACCTTTTGGTTCTTACGGTTTTCCTTGGCCTTCTTTTGTTGTTCGAATCGGTATTTACCATAATCCATAATTCTTGCAACAGGTGGCTTGGCGTTTGGAGAAATAAGAACTAAATCTAAACCAGCATCAGCTGCCTTGTTCAACGCTTCGTTCTTAGATACAACACCTACTTGTTGGCCGT
This sequence comes from Lactobacillus rodentium, assembly GCF_003423665.1. Lineage (GTDB taxonomy): Bacteria > Bacillota > Bacilli > Lactobacillales > Lactobacillaceae > Lactobacillus > Lactobacillus rodentium. Next base: position 158,242 of record NZ_BFBY01000002.1, read on the forward strand.
CTTCGCCAATCAAACGAACTTCACGTGCACGGATATCTTCGTTCAAGATAAGATTTCTTGGAATGAGTATTCACCTCCATGTTAATTTCGAGGACAAGAAAAAAGCGGGCAAAGTTAACGCCCGCTTTTAATCAACAGATATTATCGATTAGCCCAGAGGTTGTTCACTTAGGCGAGAAGCGGGTGCTTCTTCTTGTTCTCAACTATGATATTATACCTATTCTTCAAATAAGCGTCAAGCAAATTCATAGAAAAAGGAGTACTTTCTCTTAAGTTAGTACTCCTTTATTCAAATCAAATTATTTATTGATCTTTATCTTTTCTACGCTTGCTTGCACCAGCAAGTCCTAATAAACTTCCGATACCGGCTAATAATAGGCCGAGCATGCCAAGGGATTGGTTATTTTCCTTAAGACCTGTCTGTGGTAAGCGTGCTTTGCTATTTGACTTACTTTCAGCAATTGAAGTGTGATGTGCTTCTGAAGTTGATAAACCTTCTCCATTTGGTTTGTTAGTACTATCAGCTTCACTCGTAGAAACTTGATTATCAGAACCTGATGTAATTTCTGAAGATGCACTTGAGCTAGCCTCTGATTCGGCAGAACTTGCAGCACTTGAATCAGCTGATGATGAGCCTTCACTTGCTGCGGAACTTGAAGCGCTTGAGTCAGCTGATGATGAACCTTCGCTGGCTGATGAACTTGAAGCGCTTGAGTCAGCTGATGATGAGCCTTCGCTGGCTGATGAACTTGAAGCGCTTGAGTCAGCTGATGATGAGCCTTCACTTGATGCTGAACTTGAAGCGCTTGAGTCAGCTGACGATGAGCCTTCGCTGGCCTCACTTAAGTTAGCTTCAGCTTCGCTCTTTGCTGCGCTTGCCTCACTATCAAAATTAAAGGCTTCACTGGCAGCACTTGAAGCAAGTGATGCATGAGTTTTAGCTTTTTCTTCATCGATAATTGCTTGACTGGCAGCACTTGAAGCAGCACTTGCGGCACTGCTGGCTACACTGGCGGCACTTGAAGCTTCCTTTGCTAATGACTCAGCTTTATCAGCTTCACTTGCCTTATAAGCACTATCAGCTGCACTAGCTAAATCTCCAGCACTCTTGGTTGCTGCACTAGCAATACTATTTTGTTCACTCGCAGTAGAACGTTGAACTACAGCTTCACTGGCAGCACTTGAAGATACACTTGCGGCACTGCTTGCTACACTAGCTGCTGATTTAGCATTACTTGCAGCACTACTTGCTTTTTCGGCCGCACTAGAAACAACACTATTAGTTGGATGTTGACTAGCTAAACTTGTCACGTTATCTGCATTACTTTGAGCTAAACTTGCTTGACTGGTAGCAGTACTTGAAAGATCAGCTGCACTTTGACTGTAACTACCAGCTGCACTGGCTGCACTGCTTGCAGCTGATTCAGCTGAACTTGCATTTGTATGTGCGTCAGCGGCACTACTTGCGGCTTGACTTGCTGAACTTGCAGCAATTTCACCTCTAATTGCATCGCTAGCTTCACTCTTAGCCACTTCAGCTGTGCTACTTGCTTGGCTGGCAATATCAGCCATTGAACTTGCGACACTTGCAGCACTACTTGCCACACTGGCATGACTTTGCGCTATTGAGGCAGCCGTACTTGCAGCACTTTCTGCACTCTTAGCGGCACTTGCAGCGCTGCTTGCTTTAGCAGCTGCGCTACTTGCGCGCTTGTATCACCTACAGATGCAGCACTTTCTGCTTCACTCTTGGCCTTTGAAGCAAGATCTGCAGCACTCTTAGCTACTGCATCAGCTTCACTGGCCTTCTTGTATTCATCACTTGCTAAACTTGCAGCTTCTGAAGCGGCACTAGTTGCACTTGAAGCCTTGTCTGCAGCACTCTTAGCAGTACTTGCAGCATTTGATACTTTGTCTGCAGCACTTGATACGAGTGAATTCCTTGGATGGTCACTTGCCATTGAAGCTACTTCGCTAGCTGTTTCACTAGCTTGACTTACTGATGAACTTGCTGCACTTGTTGAGTCGGATGCAGCACTTTCATCTGAACTTGCTGACTTAGCGGCGCTACTTGCAATACTTGCATATGAACTAGTTTGAATTGCTGAACTACTTGCAGCACTTGATGCACTCGATGCACTATCTACAGCATCGCTAGCTTGACTTAAGTTATCTTCTGCTTCACTCTTTGCTGCGCTTGCCTCACTATCAAAATTAAATGCATCACTAGCAGCACTTGAAGCAAGCTCGGCATGAGTTTTAGCAGTTTCTTCGTCGATAATTGCTTGGCTGGCAGCACTTGAAGCAGCACTGGCGGCACTGCTTGCAAGAGAAGCGGCACTTGAAGCTTCACTAGCTAAACTTTCAGCCATTGAAGCATCACTAGCCTTGTAGGCACTATCAGCCTTACTTGCTAAATCAGCAGCATTACTTGCGGCTTCACTGGCAATACTATTTTGTTCACTGGCAGTAGAATGTTCAACAACTGCACTGCTTGCTGCAGTTGAAGATACTACTGCAGCACTACTTGCAGCACTGGCAGCTGACTTAGCATTACTTGCAGCACTATTAGCCTTATCAGCGGCACTTGCTACCACACTATTAGTTGGATGTTCACTAGCTAAGCTTGCTACATCATCTGCATTACTTTGAGCATCACTTACTTGACTAGTAGCTGTACTTGAAAGATCAGCAGCGCTTTGACTGTAACTTCCAGCAGCACTGGCGGCACTACTTGCGGCTGATTCATCTGAAGTGGCATTTGTATGTGCATCAGCGGCATTATTTGCGGCTTGACTTGCTGAACTTGCAGCAATTTCACCTCTAATGGCATCACTGGCTTCACTCTTAGCAACCTCTGCTGTGCTGTTTGCTTGGCTTGCAATTTCGGCCATTGAACTTGCAGCACTTGCGGCCTGACTGGCAATACTTGCAGCACTGCTTGCCTTTCTTGCAGCACTTTGAGCAGTACTTTCTGCACTCTTAGCTACAGCTGCTTCACTTCTAGCTACGCTTGCGGCACTACTTGCTATAGCAGTGTTACCCTCAGCAGCAGCTGAATCAGCTTCACTTTTGGCTACATTTGCAGCATTAGCGGCACTACTTGCTAAATCATCAGCAACTTTTGCAGCATCATAAGCTTCACTAGCAATGCTACTTGCTGAATCTGCATTAGTTTTAGCCACATTTGCTGCACTAGCGGCACTACTTGCACGCTTGGCAGCACTATTAGCCTTGACTGCAGCGCTTGATACTAAGGAATTAGTTGGATGAGCATCAGCCATTGAAGATACTGCAGTAGCTGTATCACTAGCGGCACTTGCTTGACTGGCTGCTGAATTAGTATTTTCACTAGTTACAGTACTTGAGCTGTTAGCTTCCTTAGCTGAACTCGAAGCTTGACTTGCATAAGATTGAGTCTTTAGAGCTGAAGAATCAACGGCACTGGCGGCACCACTAGCAATTGCATCATCGACTACATTCTCCAAAATGTTATTAATTGCTTCACTCTTAGCAGCACTAGCTTCACTTTCAAAATTCAAAGCATCTTGCGCATAGCTATTGAGAGTTGCAATTGATTTATTTGCTTCACTTTCATCTACAAGAGCTTGACTGGCAGCACTTGAAGCTACTGCTTCAGCACTTTGTGCTGCACTCTTAGCGGCACTAGCTACCGCAGCCAAACTGACAGCTGCACTAGCATTACTTGCCTTATATGCAGCATCAGCAGCGCTAGCAGCACTATTAGCAATTTTTGCTTGTTCACTTGCAATATGATCTTGATCAGCAGCAATTGAACGTTGAGTTGCAGCATCACTAGTAACTGAGCTTACATATGATGCTACACTAGCTGCACTACTTGCAGCTGAACTTGCAGCAGTTGCTGCACTTGAAGCCTTTGCGGCTGCGCTTGAAACTACTTCATTACTTGCATGTTCACTTGCCATTGAGGCTACTTGATCGGCAATAGCCTTAGTATCTTCAGCAGTATGAGCAACTGAAGTAGACGCGCTATTTGCATTACTATTGTAATCTCTTGCTACGCTAGCTGCGCTACTTGCAACTACTTCGTATGAGTTAACTGCAGTTGAGGCAGCTGAAGCAGATTTAGCAGCTTCGCTTGCTTCACTTGCGGCACTTTCACCAACAATTGCTTCACTAGCTTCACTCTTGGCAACTTCTGCGTCGCTGGCGGCACTTGAGGCAATAGCTTGGTATGAAGCAGCTTCACTAGCAGCACTTGAAGTGATTGAGTTAGCAATGCTTGCAGCTTCACTGGCTACACTTGCAGCATTTGAGGCTTTCGCGGCATCTGAGTTAGCAGCTGAAGCAACGCTGGCAGCACTACTTGCAGCACTGACGTTTCCTTCTTTAGCAAAACTTGCGGCATCGCTGGCGGCACTTGAGGCTTTTGCGGCTGCACTACTTGCAGCTTCACTTGCAGCATTTGCAGCAGAACTTTGAGTTGCAGCATCTTGAGCAGCTGAGCTTGCTACATCTGCAACACTGCTTGCCTTAGTAGCGGCACTACTTGCGGCTTGTGAATCATTATTAGTTCTAGTTGCTGCACTACTTACTAATGGATTAGTTGGATGCTCACTTGCCATTGAGTCAACTTCATCTGCAGTACTCTTAGCTACATCTGAATTCTTACCAGCACTTGTAGCATTATCTGAAGCTTGACTATTTGAACCAGCTGCTTGAGAAGCACTAGATGAAACAGCAGTTGAAGTAGCAGCTGTAGTTGCGGCACTTGATTGAGCTTGGCTAGCCTGACTTGCTGCATTACTTGCATAGCTTTCTGCTAAAATTGCTTGATCAGCATCACTAGCAGCAACTGAAGCAGCTACCCTTGCTACTTTGGCAGCACTAGCATATGAATCTGCAGCACTAGCAGCGCTAGATGCACTTTCAGAAGTCTTCTTAGCATCTGATAATAAACTTGCGGCAGTGCTTGCAGCTTCACTGGCAGCTGTACTTGCATTACTTGCGGCACTTGCAGCTGATTGAGCATTAGCGATATCACCTAAAGCGGCATAACTACTTGCGGCTGCACTAGCACTAGTTGCGGCGCTAGCGGCACTGCTTGCCTTAGTAGCCGCATTACTTGCAGCATTTGTTAATGAATCAGCAGTTGAAGCTAAATCTTTAGCTGATTGAGCTTGAGTAACTGCATTACTTGCAGCTGTACTTGATACTCCAGCTAAACTCTTAGCACTACTTGCGGCACTAACTACAATTGGATTATCTGAGTAAGAAGTAAGATCAGTAGCTAATGAATCTGCTTGACTTGCAGCACTTGAAGAATATGAACCAGCTTCAGTTGCACTAGAGTCTGCAGCACTACTTGCGGTCTTAATATCACTAGCTGCACTATTAATGTCTGTTTGAGTTTGATCAGTATTTGTCTTGTCAGCAATTGCTCCTGAATTTGCTTGACTGGCAGCTAAACTGGCAGCACTAGCTTGTTCTACATTAGTTTGAGCTGCACTTAAATAATCCACAATCTTGTTTGCTTCACTGGTAAGTGAAGTTTGAGCACTTGCAATTGAAGCTAATGCTGCATTAGCAGTTGATTGAGCTAAGCTTGCAGCAGTTGCAGCACTTTGAGCGGCACTCTTAGCTTGGGACGCAATAACTGCTTGAGCAGCTGCTTGTGACGCAGCACTACTTGCTGCTGAAGTATCACCATTTGCCTTAGCAGTATCTACAAGAGCGGCATAACTGGCTGCGCTACTTGCTGCTTGTGATGCAGTACTACTTGCTGTTGCAGCGGTAGCTGTTTCTTTTGCGGCAGTTGCAGCAGCCGAACTTGCAAGATCACTATTATCTGCAATTACCTTAGCATAACTATCTGCATTAGATTTAGCTGTGGTAGCTTTGGTTAAATTGTCAGCTACAACTTTATTATCAGCATTTGCACTTGACAAATTAGTGAGACTATTTAAATCATCTGCAGCACTATTAACTTCATTATTTGCACTAGACATGTTATCCTTTGCACTTGAAGCAGCTGAACTTGCAGCATCTTGAGCAGATTGTGCAGAACTAGTTGCACTTGAAGCAGTAGTAGAATCAACTGCTGCACTTGAAACAGCTGTTGAGGCAGCTTCTGACTTAAGCTTAATGTAGTCACTAACAGTATTTTCATAAGCTAAATCAATATCAGCAACCGCTTGTTGAGCTCTTTGCGCATCAGATTCAGCACTTGAAGCTGCAAGCTGAGCAGCAGCAGCACTACTGGTTACTGCATTTACCTCACTAGCATAAGATGCTAGCTTTTGAGGCAGACTTGCCAAGGCTGTATATAAAACTGAATAAAAAGGATTTCCCATTGCGACTGCTGTATCAGAGGTCATATTATACATTAAATGCGCCGTATTAACATCCCCAGCGAGAACATTCGCAGCGTTTGTAATAGCACCATTTCTTCTATTATAACCTGAATCTGCTACCCTTGTTGCCCTTGCAACACTACTTGAAGCTGCATTAATTTTTGCCCCCTGACTGGGAACATCTCCAGTTGCAGTAGATGAGATGTTATATGCACTACTTGCTGCCTTAGCATAAGAGGCTAATTGATCTGGATACTGATCAACTAATTGACTAATTGCATTACTTTTAGTAGCTACTGAAGCGGTAGCACTAGAAGCAGCAGTTTGAGCACTACTTGCAGCACTTGCAGCACTTGTAATTGTTTCCTTAGCAGCTGCCACTTGAACTTCAAAGAGCAGGATTTGCGCAGCAACTAATCCTTCCTTCTTTGCAAATGTGCTGGCAGCTTCACCAATTCCTGCAAGGGCACTTGCTTCATTAGCAAGACTTTGAGCTACCCCAATTGGGCTTGAAGTGCTAGTTTTATCAAGAATTGGTGCCATATTATTAATTTGATTATTAATATTTGCAAAATCAGTATTACTGCTTGCAGCGGCACTCAAACTTGCATCCGCCTCACTAGTATTATTTTGGCTTAAAGCTTCAATAGCAGCAGTTAAATCACTAGCCTTTTGAGTTGCTGCACTGGTAGCACTATGCATAGTACTTTCATCAATAGCTGCATAACTTAACTGTGCGGCTGTTTCACGAGCTGAACTGGCAACATTGGAGAGACCTACAGCCAAACTAGCAACACTGTCGGCCGCACTAGACAAGGAATCTACCTTAGTTTCCGCAGGTTTTACAGAAGTGGCAGTACCAATTGGATATCCAGAAACTGTAATACCATTTGGATAGCTATTACTGTAGCTGCTCAATTCATTAGCTACTGAACTCGCTACTGGCGCATTGCTGGTAGCCACACTTGCGATAGAATCTAGAGCAGTAGCTGTTTCACTAATAATATCTGCCGTTAAACTAGTTGCAGTACTTGCTGCTGAAAGATACTGACTTTGAGCACTTTGGACAAAGCTAATAGTATCTTTTGCATAGCTAGCTACTGAAGCCATCGCACTATCAAGACTTGAACTTAAACTTTGTGCCAAACTCGCTTTTGAATCTGCATTTGTCTCATTATTATATTTATCAACGGCACTGGCAATACTTGTAGCGAGGCTACTTGCACTACTTGCTGCTGCAGCTGCACTTGCCAATGAATCATTAATATAATCTGCAATTGTTATTGTGTTTCCGTCGTCGTCTTCACTTTCATTATAAAGATCGGCTAAAGATGCCATATCATCTTGAACCGCAGCAGGTGGAAATCCGGTTAAAGTATAGCTTGAATCTGGTCCAATCGTAGGAATTGAGTTTGTAATTGACTGATCAAAACTAGAAATTGAATTAGCTACACTAGTAGCATTAGACAATGCAGTCGTAGCACTAGATAAATCTGCTTGATTTGCATAACTTGTAGCAATTGATGCCATTGAATTAGCATTATCAACATATTGTGAAAAGTCAGTTGCATTAGATGCAACCTTTGATTCACCTAATTGAACATTATCAGCGTTAGCTTCTACAAGATTAGCAATTTGCACTTGATCTGTATCAACTTCAGCACTACTATTTTTACTTACTTCATTATGAGCAAGTTCATCAGCTTCTTTATGAGCAAGTTCATCAGCTTCTTTGCTATCGCTTGCTGAGGATGCTGATTGACTGCTAATCTCAGCACTAGCAGCACTTACTTGTACGTCAGCAACTGATATACTTGCACTTTGAGGTGTAACAGCTTCACTTGCAGTTGTTGCTTCGCTATCATGTGAAATTTGATCAGTTAAGTGTGTATCGTTGGCTAGTTCTCCTGCAGCATCAAGCGTAGCTTGGTCTACAGCAGCTGATTCTGGTTCTTTCACTTCATCAGCATGTACTAAGTCGGTATCATGAGATAAAAAGAAAAACGAACCAATCATCACACTGGCTAAACCAACGGATAATTTTCGTAAAGAGAAAACCTCTTTTTTATGTAAGTCTTTTCTAGACATTAAAATTTCCCCTATTCTTCATCTAAGTAAATTTATCTATCTAAACTAACTTAGCATATCCAACTACTAAAATAAAATAATTAATCTATAAATTTATCCCATTGTTTCATAAAGTTAGCTTCAGAATTTTCTTTAGCTGTCTGAATTGCTCCTTGAGAAAGGTTAGCATATTCTTTACTATCACCCAAAAGCTCTAAAACTTTATTAGCCAAACCAACTGGTGTTGTTTTAACCACATTAAAGCCATTTACTCCATCTTTAATTAAGTTATTTCTAGTATAGTCAACAGCATAAGTTACTACTGGTATACCGCTTGCTAAAGCTTCAAGCATATTCATTCCGAATCCTTCACTATGACTCGCATTCAAGAATAAAGTTCCATCTTGCAGAACTTGTTTAGCTGGATCATAGGCAACGAACTCAACTTTATCAGTTAAATCTAACTTTTTAACTAGTTCTTTGAGTTCTTTTTCATACTCACCACTACCAAAATATCCTTGTAATTTGAGCTTAGCTTCAGGCAACTTATTACTGATATGTTTAAAGGCCTTGATCACATCGTCGGTGTGCTTTTCAGCAGCCAAACGACCAACATAGACCAAATTAATTTCTTGGCCTAATTCTTTTGCCTTACCAGCTTTGACATAGCTATCAGGAGCAGCCACTACTTGACTTTGTGCAGTCGTTAATTTCGCTACTTCATCGGCTTGATCTTGTGTAGGCAAAATCACATAATCAAATTCTTTCCCATTTTCACCATTCACTGCGCGTTCGTAAACATCCATTAATCCTTGTTGTGGACGGTTATAGTCTTTAAACGGCACACTGTGAAGATAAGAAATCTTCTTATCCGCATTTTCAACATTTAAGACTGAACTATCTAAAGTTCGACGATCAGAAATAAATGTGCCTGGTTCTTGGTTGTTAATTTCATTAAGGAAGAAAGTATAGAGTTGATCTTCAGTTCTAAATTGCCAATCTCTTCCCTTATAATTAATTAACTTCCACATGGTTGGTAGTACTTTATCACCAATGTACATGTGGGTTACTTCAATTGCTGGACTACCATCTTGACGTAAGTATTGCTGCATTGCAACTGAACCATCTGGATGGTAAGTTTCAACCATTGACTTAAAGCCACGCCAGTCCCAATATTCTTTGACTGCAGTTTGGCCAAGTGAATCATAATATTCAATCGATCCCACTAGTCCAACAGTAGCTGGCATAACACGAATTTCTCCAATTTTTTTACCTTTATATTCGATATTAGAATAGTTATTATCTACTCCAACAATGTGGTAATCAGTGAGGGGAATACTATCAAGCAAACGTAAGGATTGTTCCTTGCGTCTAGTTTTAACTGTGCCTTGGAAGTAATCATACATGTTGATGACATCTTTTTGTCTTAAGCCATGCTTCTTAACTTCATTGCTAAGCATGCGGTTATAATTACGTAGTAATAAGACAACGTGCTTATCATTATTATTAAAAGCATTCAATCTTTCAAATTGAGAGAATTCAGTACCTGAATTAAAAGTAAATACGTTTTCTCCTACTAAATAAATCATTTTTTCACTGCACCTCCCAATGTCTTTTCTGCATCTTTAATTAAATCTTGCCATGCATTCCACACATTCTCATCTGAGAATCGTTCACTGGTTTCATATGAGCCATCGCTAAGTTCTTGCATTAACTTCTTATCCTTAAAGATCTTGAGCATCTTTTCAGCCAAAGCCTTGTAGTCACCAAAATCAACAATATAACCATTTTTGCCATCAACGACGATATCATTTGGACCATAGTTAACATCATAAGTTACACCGATGACACCATGTGATAAAGCTTCCATGACAGCTAAGTTAAATCCTTCCATTCTAGAAGTTAAGCCAAAGACTTGCGCATCCTTTTCAACCTTGGCGATATCATTGGTATAGCCCTTAAAAGTTACAACATCTTCAAGATTTAATTCCTTGATTAACTTTTCAATCTTGCGTTTTTCACCATAATTATTTGAAGAATCAGCATAACCATAAAGATCTAAAGTTACTTCTGGAACTTGATCATGAACAATTTTAACTGCTCGGACTAAATCATCTAAACGTTTTTCATAGGCAATGCGGGCCACAGCGATTACTTTACCAAAAGTACGTTTATCCATAGCAACGTGATCTTCATTTAAAGTTTCATTATCAACAATCCCAACTGGGATGGTAAACATTTTGGCCTTAGGTTTGAATCTTTCAATCACATCATTTGTTTGACGTTGAGTTGCTGAAACCACAGAAGAATAACGATCAAGATTTGCCAAAGCATATTCGTAGTTATTGTTAACAATTGAATGAAGTGGATCTTGGGCATCCCCCGCTTGTGAATTATGTAAGTGCATAACTGTATAAGCTGGCTTCTTCAATCTAGTTAAAGCACCATCTGCCAAAAGCGAACGGTCAAGGATAAAGATATTATTACCTTTTTCATTAATTCGATTTAGAAAATGTTCGAATAATTCATCAATGGTATCAAAAGTATGAATTTCACCATTCTTTTCTTGTAACCACCAACCGGTTTTAACTAACTTGTGGTGAATATCAAACTTATTAAACGTTCTAACTACAGTTCGACCATCAGGAGTTAACCATTCTTCATTACCGATCTTGTTATCAGGTGTATACCATTGAATTAATGATCTAAATCCACGTGAATCATAATGATCTACACGGTAAAGATTGCCGTATTCATCAAATAATTCAGTTGATACGACTTGACGATCATGGACCGGATCATAATTCACACGAGCAACTAACTTCCCATTAGCTGCATTGGTAACTAAATAACGATTTTTATCTGTTTCATCTTCCCGGTTGGTATTAACAACGCCAAAATCCAAATCATCAACTGTTACGTTCTTTGCAGCTACCTTGGTTGCATCTTGGAAATAATCAAACATTCCTAATAAGCTATCATCATCTACCCCAGATGCATTTGCAGTTTGGTGAAGAGTACGATTCCAATCACGTGCAATAACTTTAGCTGGTTGATTATGGTTTTTAAATAAATTCAATCTTTTTATTTCGGCATGTTCAATCCCAGACTTATGATCTGGCATTCCAAAATTAATAAAATAAATCATGCAATTCTCCTTGGTAATTAGCAAATTAAATAACTGTATTTCACAAGCAAAAATTTACTAGATTATTGTTGTTATTATAATCTAAATTTTACCGATAAAACGGCAAAAAAGCAAAATATTGTAGTTAGTTTTTTCTTATTATTCAATTAATTTAAATAAAATTAATAAACAAAGAATAACAATAAACAACAAAAAAGGGGCTCTCTTCTGAGAACCCTTTTTTGTTAAGATTATTTATTTTTACGTGAGTAAGATTTAACATCAGCATCAATTTCATTAATGAAGTCATCTAAACTCTTAGAAATTTGTTCTTCAGTTCCGTAACGACGAACATTAACACTATTAGCATTCATTTCATCATCACCTAAAACTAAAGTGTAAGGAACCTTTTGAGTTTGAGATTCACGAATCTTGTAACCCATCTTTTCGTTACGGTGATCTACTTCAGCTCTAAAGCCACGCTTAGTTAATTCTTCTTTAACCTTTTCAGCATATTCACCATGAGCATCTTCATTAACTGGAATAATTTCTGCTTGAACAGGTGCAAGCCAAGTTGGGAAAGCACCCTTGTAAATTTCAGTTAAGTAAGCAATAAATCTTTCCATCGTACCAACAATACCACGGTGGATCATAACTGGACGGTGTTCTTCACCATCTTTACCAACATACTTCAAGTCAAATTTTTCTGGAAGCATGAAGTCTAATTGGATAGTTGACATAGTTTCGTCGTTACCCAAAGCTGTCTTAGTTTGGATATCAAGTTTTGGACCGTAGAAGGCAGCCTCACCTTCTGCTTCAACGTAATCTAAGCCAAGATCATCCATTGCACCCTTAAGCATCTTTTGTGCAGTTTCCCACATTTCATCATTTGCAAAGTACTTATCAGTGTTCTTTGGATCACGGTAAGATAATCTGAAGTAGTAATCAGTAATATCAAAGTCTTCGTAAACATCCATGATTAACTTCAAAACTTTAGCAAATTCTTCTTGAATTTGATCTAAGGCTACGAAAGTGTGACCATCGTTTAAAGTCATTTCACGTACACGTTGAAGTCCTGAGAGAGCACCTGATTTTTCGTAACGGTGCATCATACCTAATTCGGCAATTCTGATTGGTAATTCACGGTATGAACGAATGTGGTGCTTGTAAATTTGAATATGTGAAGGACAGTTCATTGGACGTAATTCAAGCATTTCGCCATCACCCATATCCATTGGTGGGAACATGTCATCACGGTAGTGTGCCCAGTGACCAGAAGTCTTGTAGGCGTCAACATTCATTAAAACTGGTGTATAAACGTGTTGGTAACCATCAGCAACTTCTTTATCGACAATGTAACGTTCAATTGTACGACGAATAGTAGCACCCTTTGGCATCCAGTAAGGAAGACCAGCACCAACTTTAGGATCAACGAAGAATAAATCTAAGTCACGACCAATAGTACGGTGGTCTCTTTCTTTGATTTCTTCACGACGCTTTAAGTCTTCTTCTAAAGCACTCTTCTTGAAGAAAGCAGTACCAAAGATTCTTTGTAACATTGGGTTTGAAGATTTACCTAACCAGTAAGCACCAGCTACTGATAAAAGCTTGAAGTTCTTAATCTTACCAGTATTTGGTAGTAAAGCATCAAAGCCAAAATCAACAAAGTCACCTAACTTGTAAACTTCAACTTCATTATCTTCTTTTTCAAGTAATTCAAGTTTAAATTTATCGTCTTTGAAAATTTCTTGTAATTCACTCTTACTCATAGTAGCGAATTCAATTTTTTCACCATTCTTAATAGCCTTTTCCATGGCCTTTTCAAGTTTTGGTAATTCAGTAATCTTAATTTGATCGCTCTTATCAGTATCTACAAAGAAGCCACCTTCATCAGCTTCATGCATACCAAGGCGTAATTCAGGATATTCACGTTTAGCAATTGCTTCAAGTAAGAATGCAGTGGTTGCACGTAAAATATCTAAACCTTCTTCATCCTTATCAGTGACGATGGCTGCTTCTACATCACCATCAATCATGTAATCTAAAGGTCTTAAATGACCATCAATTCTTGCTCCAACAGCAGCTTTGCCAAGAGAAGTAGCAATTGAAGATGCTAAATCCTTCACAGATACTGCTTGGTCAAATTCTTTTTTTGATCCATCTGGTAAAGTTACAGAAAAACTCATTTTTTACCTCCAAATAAAAAAATCCCAGTGCTTAATGCACTGGGACGTTAAAGTACGTGGTTCCACCCAAAATTCGAGCTAGTTTAGACTGGCTCCTCTACAGGTTGTTAATGTTACCTAATCAAATATTTATATTTGGGCTGATGAAATTGGGGCAATTTCTTAATCAAGGATTTCCAGAACTAGATCCTTGTCTCTGAACTAGAAATTGTCATGTCTTTCATTGATTTTTATTATACTAGCTCTTGCTTGAGTTGCAAGCATATTTTTAATTTTTTCTTTATGAAGGATTACGACGATTGGCCCCATCGACAAAAACTTCCTTACTTAAAAAACGAACTCGTTCCATTAATCGCTTTGCCTTTACTTCATCCAGATTATTTCTGGTTTCAGCAAAATGTTCTTCTAATTGTTTCATGTCCATATTAGAAGAGAAAAATGTCGGTAAAACATTATCCATCCGTTTTTGCAAAATCACACCCAAAATATCATCTCGCGACCATTCACTCAAAGTTTCGGCCCCAATATCATCTAAAATTAAAACAGGTACATTCGCTAAGCGATCCACTTCTTGATTTAAACTATTATCTGAAAAATGACTAGAAAGACCTGCAATAAATGAGGGCACATGCAAAAAGCTAACTTGGTATCCGCGAGAGGCAATCGTATTAGCTAAACCTGCTAAGAGAAAAGTTTTTCCTACGCCAAAATCACCTTCCAGATAAAGTCCCCGAGTATGGGGATCTTGTTCAAATGATTTTAAGAAACTGGCAATTTCGAGTAATGCTAGTTTACGTTCAGGCGTCTGTTCTACATCCGCTAACTTTACTTGACGTAATTTTGCCGGTAAATCAATTAGTTCAATTTTTTTAGCCGTTTGTTTTTCTTGGCTAGCTAAGGCTTTGGCCTTTGTTGGCACATAAGTAATATCGATAATCCCACCATTAATAAATAATTGTGGTTGATAATCGGCAACGATTTTATCATTTGCACTTTCAACTTGTTGAGCATAAATATAAAGATTAGTTAAGGAAGCTGCAATCATATCTTTAGAAATTTCGGCTTGATGAGTAGTTAAAAAATTTTTAACCTTTGGATTTTGAAGTGAACTTTTGGCCAATTCTACACTATTTCCTTGAACTTTTCGTTCCTTCAAAATTTTGCTGATTACTTCTGAAATTGACTCCATAGTTTATTCCTTCTTATTTTCTTTTCCAAACTCATTAAAGATTTGATTCATCTCTTCTTCGGTCATAGTTTGGTTAGAGTTTTGCGCTGCTTGCTTCTTTTGTTTTTGCCAATTATTAGTCTTTTTAACTGGTTTATTTTTGACTTGGTAACGCCGTTGCTGGTATTTTTTTCGTCTATTTTTTACATATTCAATTGCTTGAACAGCAGTAGTTACACCTTTTTGTAACCAATCATTAGCAATCCGATCAGCTAAATTTGGTGCTAAGACTGAATCATATTCTAAACAGGTATAAATCAGTACATTAATTAACTGTGGGCTTAAACCATATTGATTCTGTAACCGGTATATTACCTTTTTTTCATTAGCTGTAACATAACCGCCCTTTTCTTCTTTTAAGTAATAAAGATAATCAATCGTTGAATATTGATTAATTGTTTTTAGAAGTTCATCATCTTGAGCTGACAAATTCTTAATAGTTGCTAGTGAATCTTTGGCAGGGGTAATTTGCTTGTGAACTGAAGCCTTTGTACGTTTTTTACCATAATTTTCAGCGATTACCGCTGCAATAGCTTGCATATCAAGCGTAGACTTACCTGCAGAAAAGGTTAACATTGCTTCATTAATGAAATCTTGCTCACTTAAATCATAAAACGAAATTAATTGACTTATTTCACTGCGGTGTTTGTCAATTTCATTTTTATTAATGTGATAAGCATCAAAAAGAGCAATCAAAAAATCCCAATCTATCTTATGTGCGCTAGCACCCAAATCTACTTGAATCTTTTCAGGTTTGCCGACTTTTTCACTAGCCTCTTTCACTGCCGGTGGAGGCTCAATAGCCGTATCTTGTGATAAATGGAAAACATCAAAAAATCCAGCTGTTACTTCAGCAGCATCTTTTAATCCTGAAAATTGACGAGGAGTAAACTCTTTAACTAATCGTTCAAAACTGACCGTTCCAAGTTTTTCTCTTAATAAACTAGAAAGTAAAAAGGTTTTAAAAAATTCTTGAGGACTTGGAACTGGTAATAATTGGAAAATTAACACTTCACCCAAGACTGGATTTTGACCAAGATAGGTCTTCAAAAGGCCGACGGCTTCTAAATGATGTAAGCTTGAAAAGATACTTTTTAAATCACTATCAGTTTGGTCTTGCAATTGATAAAGCGTCTTATAATCACCAGCAAACGGAATTGTGTCAAATTCATTTACTAAGGTAGTATATAAGCCTATTCCTAAGACTCCTACCAAAGGTTGATAAAGTTTCGTTAAGACTTTTTGATCCTTGGTTGTTAAAACAATCTGATTAGCAACATAAAAAGGTTGTTTAGGATTTGTACTAGCGTACATTTACTTTAATTCCCCTTATCATTGTTATGCTTTTTGATCATATCTTCCATTGCATCCATAAACCCAGAAACATCTTTAAACTGGCGGTAAATACTGGCAAAGCGGATATAAGCCACATCATCTAAATTAGCTAACTCTTTCATTACCAATTCACCAATTTCTTTGGATGAAATTTCAGAAACTCCTTGTTTACGAACAGCATTAGCCACATGATCAGCCAAAGTCCCTAATTGATAACTTGAAATTGGACGTTTTTGAGCCGCCATCACTACTCCATGTAATATTTTGTCACGGCTAAAGGCTTCGCGTGTTCCATCATTTTTTATTACTAGAAGTGGAGCCTGCTCAATTCTTTCAAATGTAGTAAAGCGAAAACCACAGTTTTCACATTCTCGGCGTCGTCTAATCGCTCTATTTTCATCACTCGGTCGCGAATCAATTACTCGAGAAGAATTTTGATGACAATTAGGACATTCCATCTTCCTCAACCTTTCTCAATTCATCAAGTAAATTACCTAAATTTCGTTCTAGTTCATCTATTGTACCAGTATTTTCAATTGCATAATCAGCTTTTTTAACTTTTTGTGTCAAAGGCATTTGACTATGAATACGTTCCAATGCAGCACTACTATTCAAATGATCGCGTTGCATCAAGCGTTCTAATTCAAGTTCAGGCGTTGTGTAAATAACTAAAGTTTTATCCACAATTTCTTCCAATCCCGCTTCAAAAAGCAAAGGGACATCCACCACACAAATCCGATAACCCATTTCATGGTAACGCTGCATTTGAAGCATGGTTTCGTCTCTAATCCCAGGGTGTGTAATTGCATTTAAAGCAGCAAGTTGTTCTGCTTCATTAAACACAATCTGTCCTAAGACCTTGCGATTAATTGATAAATCTTGATTAAGAATCCCTTTACCGAAATATTCAACAATACCTTGATAGTTTCTTTTTCCTGGTTTCATTAATTCATGAGCAATCTTATCGGTATCCACTACCGGTACTCCCTGATTAATAAAATAATTACTAGCTGCACTTTTTCCAGTTGCAATTCCACCAGTTAATCCTAAATATACTGTCATTAATATACCACCTGACAGGTCGGGCAAATAGTTGTCCCCCTGCCATTTACCTTAATTTTTTCTAATTTTGTACTACATCTCACACAAGGCTGGCCTGCATGACCATAAACCTTCAGTTCATTTTGATAATTGCCTGAAGTACCTGCTGCATCAAGGAAGGTATGGACACTTGTCCCTCTTAATTTAATTGCCTTTTGCATGATCTCATTAATATTATCATGTAAAATTTTAACTTGCTCACGCGGGATCTTTTGGGCACTACTTAAGGGATGAATCTTACTCAACCATAAGACTTCATCGACATAAATATTTCCCAATCCACAAACAACACTTTGATCAAGCAGGGTATTTTTAATATTTTTCTTTTTCTTAGCCATTGCCTTCTCAAAATAATTGATACTAAATTCACTAGAATTAGGTTCCGGACCTAGGTGCTTAATTCCTGTAGTTATTCTTTCAGTACCCGTTTCGACTAAATGCATCCTCCCAAATTTACGAACATCATCATAGCGTAAAGCAGTTCCATCAGTAAATTCGAACTGAACATGCTCATGTTTTTGCTTTGGTCGCTCGGGAGTAACTAAACGATATTTTCCTTCCATTCTTAGATGCGAAACTAAGGTTAAATCATCAGATAAGCGAATTAAGAGGTATTTACCATACCGATCCACAGTAATGATCTTTTTTCCTTTTAATTGTTTAGCTACTTGTTCTGCATCCCCCATAATAATTTTAGGATACCAAACAGTAACGTTTTTGATCGTTTTGTCTTTAATTAAAGGTTCTAAAGTTCTTCTTACTGTCTCTACTTCTGGTAACTCAGGCACTTGAATCTTTCTCCTTATAAAATTTACTGGCTTTTATTTTGCATCATACCAATTATGACCCCAATTTGAATCCGCAATTAGAGGTACATCTAATTTAATGGCTGATTGCATGACCTCAGGAACGATCTTCTTAATAGTTTCTAATTCATCTTGAGGAACATCAAAAATCAATTCGTCGTGAACTTGTAAGACCATTTTAGTCTTGAGCTTTAGCTCATCTAATTTCTTTTGCATATTAATCATGGCAATTTTAATAATATCAGCTGCACTACCTTGAATTGGCGAATTAATTGCTGTTCTTTCCGCAAATGATCTGACATTAAAGTTCTTGGCATGGATATCAGGTAAGTAACGTCTGCGGTGCATAATTGTTTCGGCATAGCCCTTTTCACGTGCTTCCTTGATCGCCTTATCCATATAATCTTTAATCTGTGGATATTGTTCAAAGTAATTTTCAATAAATTCTTTGGCTTGTTTACGACTAATTCCTATATTTTTAGATAGACCATAATCTGAAATCCCATAAACAATTCCAAAGTTAACCGCCTTGGCGTGACGACGCATTAATGGCGTTACTTCATCAGGTGAATCTAGATGGAAAATACGCATCGCTGTATGAGCATGGATATCATAGCCTGATTTAAAGGCTTCTTGCATATTTTCATCACCTGAAACATGAGCTAAAACACGTAATTCCACTTGTGAATAATCACAAGAAAAAATATAACCATCTGGTGTAGAAGGTACAAAGGCCTTTCTAATTTGCTTACCTTCTTCAGTTTTAGTTGGTATATTTTGTAAGTTTGGATCAACCGAAGACAAACGGCCCGTAGCAGTTAAAGTCTGTAAGTAACGAGTATGGATTTTTCCATCTGACATAATCCACTCAGGTAAAGCCTTTATATAGGTTGATTCCAGTTTATTTAATTGACGATAATCAAGTATTTTAGAAACAATTGGGCTCTTAGTTTTTAAGGCTTCTAAGACTTCAACTGAAGTTGAATAGCCGGTCTTGGTTTTCTTAATTGGTGGTAAACCGAGCTTTTCAAACAAGATATGACCTAATTGCTTAGTAGAATTAATATTAAACTCTTCACCAGCCTGTTGATAAATTGTGGATTCTAATTCTGTTAATTTTTTAGAAATCTCTTGATCCAACTCTTCTAAAGTTGAAGCATTAACCTTAAAACCATTACGTTCCATTTTGGCTAAAACATATGCCGTTGGAATTTCAATATTATCATACAAATCATCTTGTTCATGATCTTTTAGTTTTTCTAATAATTCTGGTTTTAATTTTTCAATGACAGCAACTTTAGCAGCTAGGTGATTATAAAAAATATCTTTTTCAGGAACGGCAGCTTTTTTACCCTTACCATAAACTTCTAAATCACTTTTTACGGAATATTCACCATATAAATGAGCAACTTCCCCAAGATCATTGGAATTATTTTCATTATTAACTAAATAAGAGGCTAAAAGCATATCATAATCCAAGCCTTGAGCCTTGATACCAAGACGATCCAACCCAACTAAGGTACGTTTGATATCAAAAACGTTTTTCTTAATATTTTTATCTTCCAATAAATCTTTTAAGACTGGCTCAGTTAAAAGTTCACTATTTTCACTAGCATAAATTTTGCCATTGGCTTTGATGCAAAAGCCTTCAATTGGTGCAAGATGATAGTTTTCTCCGAGCATTGCCAAGTAAAAGGTGACTTCTTGCCCCTTAATATTAGTTAGTTCGTCAATATTTTCTGAATTTAATTCTTCAAAAGTGTAAGTTTCAGTTGCAGATTCTTCGTTTGTTCCATCTGCACTCGCATTCATTTTAGCTAAAAAACTTCTAAAATTAAGTCTTTCATATAATTGACGTAAGGCTGCTTGGTCTGGCTCACGCAACTTAGTATCTGCCAAAGTAATCGTGACTGGTGCATGACGGTCGATAGTTGCTAATTTTTTACCGAGAACAGCCTTGTCTTTATCTCTAATTAAACGTTCTTTACGCTTAGAAGCTTTAAGCTCATCAATATGTTCATAAAGTCCTTCAACTGAACCATATTTTTGAATTAAATTTGAAGCAGTTTTAGGGCCAATTCCCTCAACACCTGGATAATTATCTGAACTATCACCCATCAGAGCTTTCATATCAATAAATTCAGTGGGAGTAACCCCATTAACTTCTTTCATATGTTCAGGTGTATAAGCTTCTAAGTCATTAACCCCACGTTTAGTGACCATTACTGTAACTTTATCAGAAGCTAATTGGGTTAAATCTCGATCTCCTGTCACGATCGTGACTTGCATATTATTTTCTTCACCTAAAGTGGCAAACGTCCCAATAATATCATCAGCTTCATAATTCTTTAATTCATAACTTTCAATCCCCATATCCTTTAGTAATTCGCGGATAACTGGTAATTGTTCTGATAATTCGCTTGGTGTTTTTTGACGGCCACCTTTATAATCATCATACATTTCATTTCTAAAAGTGACTTTGCCAGCATCAAAAGCAACCAAAACGTTGTCTGGTTCAACATCTTTTAATAAGGCATCAAGCATATTTTTAAAGCCAAAAATGGCATTAGTATGAAGACCATCTGGACTTTTAAAATTTTCAAGTTGGCGAAAGAGTGCATAGAATGCTCTAAAAGAAACTGAATTTCCATCGATTAAAAGTAATTTTTTTTGAGCCATATCTTTAATTATCTCCTTGAAGAAAAAAGCTGTTAGAAGAACTTTTATGAGTCTATTCTAACAGTTTTTAAGATCGATTAGTTTTATTTTAACTTTGCTTCATAAGCATCCTCATATTTAGGAATGTCCCCAGCTCCCATAAAGACAACAACAGCATTTTTATGTTTAGTTAAATCGTTAATATTGTCTAAATCAATAACTTCTGAACCAGGAATATTTGCTGTTAAATCTTCACTGGTGATATCACCATCACTCTCACGTGCTGAAGCATAAATTGGAGTAACATACGCCTTATCTACATCGCTCAAGATTTCTTCAAAATCTTTTTGATATTTCTTGGTTCTTGAATAAGTATGTGGTTGGAAAACAACAACTAATTCCTTATCAGGGAATTTTTGACGAGCTGCTTGGATGGTCGCGCGCATTTCAGTTGGGTGGTGAGCATAATCATCAATTACGGCAATATCACCAAAGTCTTTTTCTGAAAATCTTCTCTTAGCGCCTTTAAAGGTAGGTAGGCCCTTCTTAATATCTTCCATTGGAATATTTTCAGTATAAGCCAAAGCAATAACAGCGGTCGCATTTAAAATACTGTGATCTCCAAATAAATGAATTTCAAAACGTCCTAAATCTTTACCATTGGCAATGACATTAAAAGTTGAACCTTGAGTAGTCTTTTCGATGTTAGTAGCTTGAAAATCATCAGAATCTTTAAATCCATAAGTATACTTAGGAATATCAATTTTTAATGATTGTAAACGTGGATCATCGCCCCATACAAATAAGGCCTTTTTAGTTTGCTCGGCGGCTGTTTGGAAAGCAGAAGTGTAATCAGCTTGATCTTTAAAATAATCAGGGTGATCAAAATCAATGTTAGTCATAATTTGGTAATCAGGATGATATGCCAAGAAGTGACGACGATATTCATCAGCTTCATAGGCAAAAAAGCGTGAGCCTTCAACGCCCTTACCGCGACCATCACCAATTAAGTAAGAAGTTGGGGCTACTTCACCTAAGACATGTGCAAGTAAGCTAGTAGTTGAAGTCTTTCCATGAGTTCCAGAAACTCCAATTGAAGTATGAGCTTGGACAACTTCTTCTACAGTATCGGGATAACTTTGCCAAGCTACATCTTTTTCAATGCAGGCATTAACTTCAGGATGATCTTGTTTAAAGGCATTACCTTTAACTATTACTTGACCTTCATCCTTGATATTTTCAGGATCAAAGTTGGTAACTTTAATGCCAGCCTTTTCTAAAGGAACTTGGGTAAAGGTATATTTTTCAATATCAGAACCAGCCACATTGTAACCAAGATCATGTAAAAGTAAGGCTAAAGAAGCCATTCCTGTACCCTTAATACCAATGAACCAAATTTGCTTATTTTTATCTAACATTTATTGTTTCTCCAATTAAAGTATTGTCTAAATTTCTGCTTTTAATTTTAACATTTTTATAGCAAAAAAGAGCCTCAATCTGAGACTCTTTTAAAAATCATTAATCTAAAGTAATGTCACCACTGGCAAGTAACTCATCAGTCTTAGTTGGTTCAAATTCGTCACCAACTTGGAAACTATCTGGAACAACCATAATGCCACGTTTTTGTGGTGCATGCGGAAGTCCTAATTCACGTGCTGAACAGATCATGCCGTATGAATCTACGCCACGTAATTCACCTGGCCAAATTTGTTGACCATTTGGCATCAAAGTACCTGGTAAAGCCACAACAACTTTTTGGCCTTGAGCAATATTAGGAGCACCACAAACAATTTGATGAGTTTCATCACCCACATTCACAGTAGTTACGTGGAGGTGATCTGAATCAGGGTGTGGTTCACAAGTTTCTACATAACCATAAACCAAAGTTGGTTTACCAATTTCTAATTTATCATCAAAACCAGCTTTTTCAATTTGCTTGTTAAGGCTATCAATTAATTCTTGAGTTGGTGTAACTTGACCATTTGGTAATTTTTCATAATCCAAAAAGTCGCTAACGTTAAAGAAATTAAAACCAATTACCTTACCATCTTCATCTTTAACACGGGTAATGTTTTCTTTTTCTTCAAAACTACTACGGCCCTTATCTTGACCTAAAATTACAATTAATGTATCTGGATAACTTTCTTTATTGGTAGAAATAATCATTTCTAGTAATTCCTTTCTGCGACTAATTTAGAGAGTTAAGGAAGTTTTCTACTTCTTCTTTAGTCTTTCTATCCTTATTTACTAGTCTACCAATTTCTTTGCCATCTTGGTAGACAACAAAGCTAGGAATTCCAAAAATATTTAATTCTTTAGCTACATCAATTGAACCATCACGATCAATTTTATAAAATTTATCTTTTGAAAAATCTTTTTCAATTTCTGGTAAAAAAGGATCTAAAAAACGGCAATCTGGGCACCAAGTTGCTGAAAATAGTAAGACTGTTCTACCATCGGCAGTGATTTCTTTTAATTTCTCATTAGTTAAGTTTTTAATTTCTTCCATCTTTTTCACCCTTTTTCTTACTTTTAATAAGTTTAAATCTATTTTACTTACCTTAGTGAAAAAAAGCTAGTCTTCTGCATAAAAAATTTATCTAATGAACTGAAGCCCCACTACTTACATCTGGACTAATTTCTTTGGCAGCAGTTTCAGCGGCAATCCGACCAAAAGTAAAGATATCTGAAAGGGAGTTACCTCCTAAACGGTTACCCGCATGAAGACCACCAGCATTTTCACCGGCGCTATAAAGCCCCCTAATTACTTCGCCATTTTGATTTAAAACATGGGCCTGTTTATCAATCACTAAACCACCCATTGTGTGGTGAATTGCAGGTTTACGAGGAGTAGCATAAAATGGTGCAACTTCACACTTTAAATCAAAGACATTTTTATGAAATTCTGGGTCTTTACCTTGATCAACGTAAGAATTGTAATCTTTAATAGTTTGGACCAAAACTTCTGGGTCCACCCCAATTTGTGTGGCTAAATCTTCTAAAGTGTCAGCTCTAAATAAGGTTCCGGCTTCCACTTGAGCATCAATTGATTCTTGCGTGGTATTATAAGCCGTTTCCTTAATCTTATCATCAGCAATTAAGTAAAATAGTCCACCATTAGCAATTGCAGCTTTAGCCAAAGTATCACGTTCTGCAAACTCATTGACGAACCGCTTACCTTCTTGGTTAACCATAATGTAATTGGCAGGAGGAGTTTGCAGCCCAGTAAATAATTCACTTGTTTCTGGATCAGATACCGGCATTAGTTGAATAAAGCCCATCCCAAATAAATCAGCACCTGCTTCGAGACCTAATTTAATGCCATCACCAGTAATAGCTGGTGAATTAGTAGTAGCAATATCATCCGCAATTTTTTGCCAATAAGTATTATATTTTTGGACCATTTTGGTGTTTGCACCAAAGCCACCAGCCGTTAAAATTACCGCTTTGGCATGAACAGTAACAGTTGACCCATCTTTTCTGTGGGCAATTACGCCCTTAACTTCACCATTTTCCACAATTAAATGTTCAGCTTGTGTTTCAGTTAAAAGTTTAGCGCCATGATCTTTAACCCAATCACCTAAAACATGGATATAAGCATAACCCATTGGTTCAACTGGCTTGTGTCCACGACGCCATAAGCCACCAACCGGTTCGGTTACATCCTCATTATCAAATTTAACGCCCAAATTGCTTAACCATTTAACTGAATCAAGTGCATTAGTCACTAGTTCATGAACCAAAGGATATTTGCCATGAATTTCATTACCCTTAAGATCGGTTCTTTTTCCACCTAAATAAGTTTGAATTTCATGTAATAAGGTTGAATCGAATAAATTATTAGCACCAGAAGCTAAATATTCTTTAATTTGTGCCTGTAATTGTTTGAAGTCAGCTTGATATTCTGGATCAATTTTTTCAATTGGAGTGGCTGCTAACTCAGTTAAAGTTTCTTTTTCACCCGGTAAAGCCTTAAATTTATCTTGCCAAGCCGGCTCGGCCGCATTCATTGGGCCACCTGCACGTGAAGTATTACCGCCGATTTGGGGATATTTTTCTAATATTACAACGCTTTGTCCTTCTTCTAAAGAACGGACTGCTGCAGCTAACCCTGCACCACCAGCACCAACGATAACCACATCAGTTGTTATTTCTTCATCCTGATAGTTAGTAGCCACAGGCTTGGCACGTTTTTTCCATTCACTTGCATCCCCGCCGGCTTCGGTAATTGCTTGCGCTACACCATCAATCACCCCATTACTTGAAATAGTAGCACCTGAAACGGTATCTACGTTCAAAGTTTGGTGATCAACAATTTCTTGCGGCAAACGCTTAAAGACTTCATCAGCTACTCCTTTAGTTTCACCACGTGAATCAACAGTAATAGCCTTAATCTTATCGTCTCCAATTGTAACTTCCATCGGCATAAAACTTGAGCCATGTCCCTTGGCCTTAACATTGTATTTACCTGCTTGCATATTGCGATACCTCCTAATTTAAGCCATGTTTTTCTCTCAATTTATATTTTAAAGACAATCTTGGAGTAAGTGAAATAGTATTATTACAAGTACGCTATAATAAAATTGTTATTACACTTAAGAGGTGATCAGATGAACGATGCTGAAGAATTATTACATGATCTCGATATGCTTTTAAAAGAAAGCAATTTTACTAAAGCAGCTCAACAGCTTTATATTTCTCAACCTTATCTAACTCAGTTGATCAAACGGATTGAGAAAAAAGTTGGTGCTAAGATTATTAATCGCGATACTAAACCCTTCTCCCTTACTGAAGCAGGTTTAATTTATTATAAATATCTAGAAAATGTTTCTTATAACGACCAACAACTAGAGAGAAAACTTGCCCAGTTCTCCCATCCAGAAAAGGAAGTAATTAAGATTGGAATCTTAGAAAGTCTTGGTTCATATCTTCTGCCCGAAATCTTGCCGACTTTTTTAAACAAACATCCCAATGCTGAAATTCAGCTCTTTGAAGCCTTTCCTCGCAAAACAGAGCGTCGACTTTTAAATGAAGAAATAGATTGCTATATTGGGCAAACTCCTGAGGCAATTAGTCGGGGTTTTGATGTTTATACAAATGGTGGTGAACAATACTATATTGTTATCCCTGCTAATTCAAAATATTTTCAGACAGATAAATTTATTTTGGCAGAAGATGAGTTGGATATTAAGGAATTACTTGAGCAACCATTAGTTTTAAGTCAGCCAGAGTCAGCCATACGCCACCAAATTAATGGTTTATTTCAAAAATATAATGTCACTCCAAAAATTGTGATGGAAAGTAATAGTGTAATCACGGTTGCTAATTTAGCAGTTAAAGGAATTGGTTTGACTATTTCTTCAGCCAGTATTTTAAAACGACTCCAGCACCTTCCTATCAATTTGCTTCCCATTAATCGTAATCTTTTAATGATTAAATACTTTATTGCAATTAAGCAGGACAAAGACTATTCCCCTGCAATAACAGACTTAGTTAAAATCTTTCGTGATGCTAAACTTGAACAAAGTATTCATTAATCAACTAAAAAAATACTTAATATAATAATATTGAACTATAATAAATGGCGAAGGAATATAATAAAAGAATTATGAAAAGAGGAACAAACATGGCTGAATCAAACGATAAGGCATTATTACGTGCAGGTTTTAATCTTCATAATGCCTTTAGTAACCTTCTCAATTTAATTAAGCAAGATCCCACTAATTGGACAAATTACATTGATGAACAAATCGAGGATTTGTCTAGACTAATCTATGATTATCATAAAGTGGCGCTCAGAATTACTGAACACACCAGAAAAAATGGTTTACCAGATTATTTGGCCAAGAGTAATCATTTAAGTCTAGAATTAATGGATAAATTCAATGATGAAATCATTGCTTTCAACAATTTAATTGACGTAGGTACCCAACCCAAAACCTTTACCCAATTAATTGATGCTGTGAACGATGCCAACGGTGTGATGTTGCAAATTAAATTGAATCATTAATTTATATTTTAAATTAGTGTCGGAGTCCCTATTATATAAGAAGAGGGACTTTTTATTTACCTTAAAATTAGCAATTTGAAATTATTTTTATTGACAACTTATTTTTTATAAGTTAATCTTATTCCATACTTTAAGTTAGGAGAACAAATTATGTTTTACGTCCAAAACAACAATAATGCTGCATTATGTTGCTGTGGATCGCGTCTTATGCGACCCACTTTTTGGCGTGCTCATAACTAAAATGAGTTTCGAATAACAAAATTACGGGATATAAGCATAAGGCGCAAATTCGGATTAATCAGATTTGTGCCTTTTTTCTATCCCTTTTTAAATAAAGGAGACAGTTTTTTTATGTGGAAAATAATTGAAAGTTCAGTACCGCAAATGCTAGCAGCCGGATTTAAATATACGATCCCCCTAGCAATTATTTCATTTTTCTTTGGGCTAATTTTAGCTTTGATAACAGCTTTAGTTAGACTAACTCGAAAAAAAGGACCTTTTCGGATAATAAAATGGATTTTTAGTTTTTATGTGTGGTTATTTCGTTCAACCCCACTTTTAGTTCAATTATTCATTGTCTTTTTTGGCTTACCATATTTCAAAATCAAGGGAATTTTTCCAAATGGAATTAAGTTAGAGCCCTTTACCGCTGGCATAATTACTTTTTCTTTAAACACTGGCGCGTATGCCTCAGAAACAATCAGAGCCGCTATTAGCTCAGTGCCAAAAGGTCAATGGGATGCAGGATTTGCCATGGGGATGTCCAAATTAAAAACTCTTTGGCGAATTATTTTACCCCAAGCATTTCGAGTTGCCCTGCCACCACTTTCAAATAGTTTTATTAGCTTAGTTAAAGACACGTCTTTAGCTGCTTCAATCACAATTATGGAAATGTTTGCTGTTAGTCAACAATTAGCTGCCGAAAATTATCAACCCTTATTGATGTACAGTTTGGTCGCTCTTATCTATGCTGCTTTCACAACAGTACTGACGTTTTTACAAAAATATTTAGAACATATCACTGACCGTTATGTAAAAGCCAACTAAAACGGAGGTAAAAATGAAATTAACTAATATCAATAAAACATTTGGCAATAAAAAAGTACTAAAAAATATTAATTTAGATTTTCCAACGGGTAAGACAACTGTTTTAGTTGGACCTTCTGGATCCGGCAAATCGACGCTCTTGCGTACCTTAAATCTCTTAGTAACCCCAGAATGTGGACAATATGAATTTGAAAAGCAAAAACTAGATTTTGCTAAAAAAATTAGTAATAAAGAAAAAATTTTTCTTCGGCAAAAAACTGGGATGGTTTTCCAAGATTATAACCTTTTTCCTACTAAAACTGTTTTAGGAAATATTATTGAGGGTCCGACCCAAGTTTTAAAAGAAGATAAAACTCATGCAATCACAACTGCACAACAATTATTGCAAAAAGTAGGACTAGCTGATTATGCAACTGCTTATCCGCATGAACTTTCAGGCGGACAAGCACAACGCGTTGCCATTGCACGAGCTTTAGCTATGAAGCCAAAATATATTTTATTAGATGAACCAACTTCTGCCCTTGATCCAGAATTAGAACTAAGTGTTTTAAAAGTTCTTTTACAGTTAGCAAGAGAAAAACAATCAATGGCAATTGTGACTCACAATATGGTTTTTGCAAAAAAAATAGCAGACAAAATTATTTTTGTCGAAAATGGGGAAATTCTTTATGATGGCTCACCGACTGAATTTTTTGATCCTAATAATCCTAATCAGAGAATTCGCAATTTTATTAGCTCAATGACATTAGAAGATTTATAAAAAGGAGTTTATTTATCATGAAAACTTGGAAGAAAATTACAATCGCAATTATCGCTCTTATCGTAGCTGGTTTTGGTATTTTTGCCTGGGCTAATAGTGTTAGGAATGACAAAAAGGCTGATACTAGTAAAAAGACCTTAATCATTGGACTTGAAGGAACCTATGCACCCTATTCTTATCGTAAAGATGGCAAACTCACTGGTTTTGAAGTTGAACTTGGTAAGGCCGTAGCTAAAGAAATGGGTATGAAAGCTAAATTTGTCCCTACTAAGTGGGATTCCTTAGTTGCAGGGCTGGGAACAGGGAAATTTGACCTGATTATGAATGATATGACTCCAACACCTGAACGGGCTAAACATTACGATTATTCGATTCCGTATATCAAATCTCGTTCAATTTTAATTGTGCCAGCAAGCAGCAAAATTAAAGAAATTAAAGAAGTTAAAGGTAAAAGAATCGTTGCTGGTATTGGTACGGAAAATGCCGCAATTGCCAAAAAATATGGTGCAACCGTGGTACCTAATGGTGATTTTTCAACTGCTATTGGAATGGTTAGAGATGGGCGCGTAGATGGTGAAGTTAACTCAAGTGGTGCTTGGTATACTTATCGCAAAAAGAACAACACCAAAGGGTTAAAAGCTATTGATATTTCTAAAGATGTAAAGCCAGATGATATTTCGGCCCTCTTCAATAAAAAAGATACGAAGTTGCGCGCTTCTTATAATAAGGCAATGCAAAAATTACTGGATAATGGAACAGTAGCCAAACTTTCTAAGAAATATTTTGGTGCGGATCTTACTAAATAAAATTTGTATCAAAAAACTCCATTACTGTTTAAATTAGCAGTAATGGAGTTTTTTATTCTTCTACAAATGAAGCATGTAAACAATAAATTGGATTTCCTTTTTCAGCAAATTTATGTTCATATTCAGTTTCAACATTTCTTGCAGCAATTTCATCCTCATCATGATGTAAATCAACACTTACATGTTCAAATTTCATCCCATAATTATTGAGACTTACTAAACTATATTCGAATAAACCACGATTATCAGTCTTAAATTCTAAGTGCCCTTCTGGCTTTAAAACTTTACGGTATTTATCTAAGAAGCTCTTGTAAGTTAAGCGACGTTTTTCGTGACGTGTTTTAGGCCAAGGATCAGAAAAGTTAAGATAAAGGACATCGACGCTGTTTTCTGGCAAGTAATAAGCGATATTAGCCGCATCAGCACACATTAATTGCAAGTTGTCGATGCCTTCTTCAAGTTTAGTTCTTAAAATCATCCCGGCCGCAGTAGTCTGTAATTCTACGCCGATGAAATTCATTTCGGGATGTTGTTTAGCCAAGGTCGTAATAAATTGACCCTTACCTGAACCAATTTCAATTGCTAAAGGTTTGGAGAAATCAGCAAATCTTTCTTCCCAATTAATTTTTTCATCAATATTTGGTTCATTAAGAATAGCTTCTGGGTGTTCTTTAACTAATTTTTGCGCCCAAGGTTTATTTCTTAATCTCATGAAGTCTCCTTTTAATAATTAGTATCTAACTTTTTTAAATAATTTTTCAATTCGTAATGGTAAATAACCATAAAGTAAGGCAAAAGTAAAAATTAATAATCCAATACTCATCCCAATTGCCAATAATTTTTGTGGTGAAAAGACAATAATTCCAGCACTAATTACTACCCATTCGATTAACATTCCTTTTTGTAAAACTCTGGCTAGAGCCTGTCCTCTTTTTGCCATCGGAATAGGCTGTACATGATACATGACATTATGTTCATAAACGATTCCTAAAGGAATTAACTGGTACAAGGTTAAGAAAATAATCAAGGCGCCGATTGCACCAGCCCAAATGTAATCTTGCAGTGCCCAAGATAATAAGACTGAAAAGATCATCATTCTTAGTAACAAATTGCTATATTCTGGATCTCGTAAGAGTACTCTTTGATACAAGAAAGTATTTGGCGTTTGTTTTTTATGAGTAAGAAATACATCAAAGTATTTTCTTCGTTTAATCTTAACTTTCTTTTCTGGCACATCAGTAAACATACTGTAAAAACTATTAACTAAGTCTTGTCGTCTTTCTTCATAGTCAATGGCCTTATACCAATTAAAAGCCTTTCCTTGTTCGAAATGGGGCAAAATTCCCCACACAATTAGCGTTATGGCAAGATAGAGCCATGATAAGTAGTTAAGCTGAATCGACAATAAAATAAAAATATAGTTAACTAATAAGAACATCCAGTAATTGTAGTATTCCTTATTATTGAAATAAAAAGATCGAGCTACTAAATGGAACTGTATATCTTTAGCAAATACTAAACCAATTGCTATTAAAACTAAGGCTAAAACTGACACACCTGCTCTTAATGTAGCAAACGGAAATAGCAAACCTGAAACTAAAACGATTAAGATAACTGGTAAAATCAAACTATGTCGATACAGAGGTTTGAAATACTCTTTTAGTTGATCATCTTCATTAAATAAAAATTGCTCATCAGCTCTTTTGAAGAGTGTGGCAAAATTGCCAATTCCTAAAACTACTGTCCAAATTAAAGCAATTAATGGCTTATAAAACCAAAGATTATGAGGCCATTTCTTAATATTTTGAGCATACCAAAACATCAAGGCGCCAAATAAAAATATCAAAGCCAAAATAAAGAAGTCATTAAAAACAAGAGTTAAATAATGCATTGAACGTTTAAAATTGGCATTAAGCCGTTTTTTAATAATATTATTCATGCTTTTTTTGCTCCTGATTTAAAATTTGGTATAAGCGATCAAATGAATCAGTTGGTTTGAGTCCATAAAACTTACGGATTTCATCTAAACTGCCTTCAATTTGAATAGTACCACCATTTAAGACGGCAAACTTTTGTACAACTTCTTGTGCTTCAGCCAAAACGTGGGTAGTCATCAAGACCATTTTATTTTGTTTGACAGCTTCTTTAATAAGGTCAATCAAATTAGCCACTGCAAGCGGATCTAAACCAGTAAAGGGTTCATCAATTACTAATAAATCCGCATTGGCCAAAAAGGCTGTTACGATCATTACCTTTTGCTTCATCCCTTTAGAAAAATTAATTGGTAACCAATCTAGTTTATTATCTAAGCGAAACATTTGGCATAATTCATGAGCTCGCTTCCAGGCTTGCTTTTTTTCTAACCCATAAGTAAGCATGACTAATTCCAAATGTTCTTTTAAGGTTAATTCCGGATAAAGAATTGGAGTTTCAGGAATATAAGCTACCATCTTCTTAAATTCACTAGGATTTTGCATTAATTTAACATCATTTAAACTAATACTCCCCTTTTGCATCCGCAGTAATCCGAGTAAATGCTTAATGGTAGTTGATTTACCCGCTCCATTCAAACCAATTAATCCGACCACCTGTCCTGGTTCAATGGTTAAATTTACATCTTTAATAACTTTAATCCCAGCGTAGCCACCGCTAAGATTTTGGATTTTTAATGACATTGTTCTTTCTCCTTACTGAAAAAACTTCCTTTATATGATAGCATGAACACTATAGTTACACTAAAATTTCTTAAATAAATTAAATAAATAGGAGTTCAAAATGAATGATAATGAATTAGTCGACGATTGTCTTTTTTGTAAAATTATTAGAGGTGAAATTCCTTCTTATACCGTTTTTGAAAATGATGATGTGAAGGCCTTTTTAGATATTTCACAAGTTACTAAGGGGCATACTCTTTTAGTACCTAAAAAACATCTCACTAATATTTTTGATTATAGTCAAGCAGATGCTCAAAGATTCTTACAATACATCCCTGAAGTAGCCCAAGCAATTAAAAAATCAGATCCAGAAATTAAAGGGTTAAACATTTTTGTTAATAATGGAGAGGTTGCTGGACAAGTTGTGATGCATTCTCATATTCACCTTGTACCACGCTATGGTGACAAAGAGGCGGTTTCAGTTCCACATGTAGATAACGCAGATAATTACGATGAAGCTCGTTACCAAGAAGTAGCAGATGCCATAAAAGACAATCTATAATATTATCCTCTCCGCAATGAATGCGGTACAATATTAATTGAATAAGTATTTAAAATAATATTTTATTGTTACAAAAGTATAGATAGAGGTAATAAAAATGGCAGGATTTTTAATTGGTGTAATTTCAGGTGCAGTTGTTGGTGGAGTTGCTTCTTTTGCAAAAGATCCACTTACTGGACGTCCTTTAAGAAAAGATGTACGTAATACTGTTGATACTTTCACTGATTCAGTTCACCGTTTATCTAATATTTACAATGAACTTGAAGAAAAGAATAAAAAAGAAGGTAACAAGGAATCTCGCGCTAAAGTATTTACTGATGCATTTACAGCAGCTTCTTTCAAGGCTCTTGATCATAAGAAGGTCTTTGCAGCAATCAAGGATTACGTTCATGGTGAACGTCCACAAGCTCAACCAGAAGAAGTTGATAAAGATGTAGACAGTACTACTAGTGCTTCTGAAGAAGAAGAACATAAGCCAACTGATACTGAAACTGGTGCTTCTGAAGAAGAACATAAAGAAACAGATGCAGCAACTGGTGCTTCTGAAGAAGAACATAAGGAATAAAAAATGAAATATTTTGCAAGCGGATTTGGTATTGGTACTATTTTGGGCGTAGCTTCATCTTTTTTATATGATCCAGAAACAAATCAAAAAGTAAAAGATGATGTTAAAGATTGGTTAATTGGTGTAAAGGATGATAGCGTAGCATTAACTACTAATATTCAAAACACTAAATCTAGTCTAGCTGATTTGAAAGCTCAACTTCCTTCAGCAATGCGGACCCTTTCTTCTTTAGAAAAGAGAGTTCAAAAGTATGAAAGAAATATCCAACCACATCTTAACAAGATCAAAACGGATTTAAATCAGATTAATCAAACTATTGAAAATTTAAAGTAGTTTTATTTAATTTTATTTTTATTATTTGAATAATTTTTAAAGTCTCTTTGCTTTTTTGGGCATTGAGGCTTTTTTATGTTATATTTGAACTTGTAAACTATCAAGTAATGGAGATTTTTATATATGAAAAAAACATGGAAAAAGGCTGCTGCTGTAGTAGCATTTGCTGGTATTGCATTAAGTGCAACTGCTTGTTCAAATAACAAAACTGTTGTGAGCTATAAGGGTGGTAAAATCACTCAACAAGATTACTACAACAAGATGAAAAAGTCTGCTGCCGGTCAATCACAATTAGCTTCAATGATTGTTAACGATGCATTAGAAGAACAATATGGTAAATACGTAACCGACAAGCAAGTAAACAAGCAATTTAATGAATCTAAGAAACAATATGGTTCTCAATTTTCTGCCGCATTACAACAACAAGGATTAACTGAATCAACTTATAAAGAAAGTATTAAAACTAATCTTTTAATGAATCAAGCTCTTCGTCACATTAAGAAGATTAGTAAAAAACAAGAAGAAAAAGCTTGGAAGAATTACCAACCAAAGGTACAAGTTGAACACATTTTAGTATCTAAAGAAAGTACCGCTAAAGATATTATTAATCAATTGAATAATGGTGCTAGCTTTGAAAGTTTAGCTAAGAAGTACTCAACTGATAGTGAAACTAAGAATAATGGTGGTAAATTACCAAAATTTGACTCTTCAGACACTTCTTTAGATTCATCATTTAAGACTGCAGCCTTTAAGCTTAAGAAGGGTGAATACACTAAGACTCCAGTTAAGAGTGAATATGGTTATCACGTAATTAAGATGATTAGTAAACCTTCTAAGGGTAGCTTTAAGTCACATAAGAAGGAACTCGACAACCAAATTTATGCCAAGATGGCTCAAGACCAAACAACAATGCAAAGTGTTCTTGCTACTGTCTTGAAGCGTGCTGATGTTTCAATTAAGGATAGTGACTTAAAGGATGTTTTAACTAAGTACGTTACTCCAGATGCAAAATAATTTATTTTAAAGTTAAAAAAACGACTCGATTTTAAATCGAGTCGTTTTTTCTTATCTATATCTCATCTATTAGTTTTTAAAGCTATGAACTGGTGCTGGAATTAATCCCCCACGATTAATCATTTTACTACTATCGGCATTACTGATTGCCATAATTGGAGCATGGCCAAGAAGTCCACCAAATTCAACAGTTTCGCCAATTTTTTTACCTGGAACGGGAATTACTCTAACCGCAGTGGTTTTATTATTAATCATCCCAATAGCTGCTTCATCAGCAATCATACCACTAATGGTTGTACTTGGTGTGTCACCTGGAATTGCGATCATATCTAGCCCTACCGAGCAAACAGCGGTCATTGCTTCTAATTTGGAAACATTAAGGGTTCCGTTTTCAACTGCCTTGATCATCCCGGCATCTTCAGAAACTGGAATAAAAGCACCTGATAAGCCTCCAACATGGTTGCAGGCCATTAAGCCACCTTTTTTAACTGCATCATTTAACATGGCAAGAGCAGCAGTTGTTCCGTGTGCACCAACTTGAGAAACTCCAATTTCTTCTAATACTTCAGCTACTGAATCTCCTGCAGCAGCCGTTGGAGCCAAAGAAAGATCAACTATTCCAAAAGGAACTCCCAATTTTTCAGCAGCTACACTACCAACTAGTTGACCCATGCGCGTAACCTTAAAGGCAGTTTTCTTAATTGTTTCAGCTACGATATCCATCGACTTACCTGCTACTTTTTCCAAAGCAGTCTTAACCACTCCTGGACCTGAAACACCAACATTGATAACCACATCCGGTTCACTTACACCGTGAAAACCACCGGCCATAAAGGGATTATCCTCAACTGCATTTGCAAAAATAACCAGCTTGGTATTGGTCATATAGTCCAGTTTGGCACTATCGACTACAACTTGACCCATTTTTTTAACTGCATCCATATTAATTCCACTTCTAGTTGAACCAACATTAACAGATGCACAAACATAATTTGTTTCCGCTAAGGCTTGAGGAAGAGAATCAATTAATACTTTATCTCCATTTTGAAAGCCCTTTTGCACTAAAGCACTAAAACCACCAATAAAATCTACTCCTAAAGTGCGAGCAGCACGATCTAAAGTTTTAGCGTACTTTACATAATCATGATCACCACTAGCAGCAGCAATTAACGATATCGGAGTTACAGTAATTCTTTTATTAGCGATTGGGATTCCATATTCGGTTTCAATTTCTTGTCCTACTTTAACTAAATCTTTAGCCTTAGTAGTTATTTTGTCATAAATTTTTTGACAGGCACGATCACTATCGCTATCAATACAATCAAGTAGTGAAATTCCCATTGTAATTGTTCTAATATCAAGATTTTCACTACTAATCATATGACTAGTTTCATAAATTTGTTGTGAGTCCATAAGCTCTCCTTAATCAAGCGTATGCATTGCTTCATAAAGTTTAGAATTACGAAGATTGATTTCTACTCCTAATTCTTTACCTAATTTATTAAATTTATTGGTTAATTCTTGGAAGTCTATTGTTTCAGGCAAAGCCAAAGACATCATCATCACGAATTCTTTTTCCATAATAGTTTGAGAAACATCCAAAATATTGATTTTATTTTCTGCTAATAAGTTGCTAACACTCGCAATTATGCCTACTTTGTCGTGACCAATTACTGATAAAATTGCTTTCATAAACAAACTTCTCTTTCTTTTAATTTAATTATCACAAGTCTACTTGCTTTTACATAAATGTGTCAAGAAAAAATATAATTAAAAGCCAGAAAAGTAATCTTCTGGCTTTTAATTATTCTAATTTTTGTGAATTATCTATGGCCTCATCTTGCTTAGGACGATAAAATCTTCGATTATCTTGAGATGGAATAATATCAGTAAAATAACCCGGCTTGGTATATTGTAAGGCCCGTGTAATAGCATAAATTGTCGCATCCATATCATCGATCATATGTAAAAGTTCAGCTTCAAGTAAAGCGGGTCTTCTAGCAGCCCCATATTCTGGTAAACCATGATGAGAAAGGACCATATGTCTTAACAAGACTACATCTTCGGCCTCTGGATCGAGTTGTAGTTCTTTAGCAGCCAAAATAATCTGCTCATCAATTAGAACTAAATGTCCAATCAAATTCCCTTCAGTCGTATATTTGGTCGCAACGGGTCCTGATAATTCTAATACCTTTCCCATATCATGGAGAATACAGCCCGCGTATAAAAGTGAACGATCAACTTGAGGATAGGTATTAGTAATTCCTTCAGCATCTTTTAACATGGTTACTGTATGAAACGCTAAGCCACCACGTACTGCATGATGATTAGATTTACCAGCTGGAAAAGTAAAAAACTCTTGATTCCATTTTTTTAATAAGTAACGAACTATCCGATTCCAGGTGGGATTTAAAATTTCAAAAACCCTTTTGTTAATTGTTTCTTCTAAATTTTCACGCTTAATTGGAGCAGACTTAACAAATTGACTAAAATCATAGCCTTCATTTTCACCCACCACTCGCATGGAAAAAATTTTTATTTGTGGATGATCTTGATACTCTTCACGCTTACCATTTAATTCCACCACAGTACCTGAAGCATATCGCTGGGCATCTTCTTTAGTCGCATCCCAGTAATTACCTCTAATGGTACCACTCGCATCACTAAAATTAAGAATCAAATAAGGCTTGCCATTTTTACTAGTTCTCATTTTCGATTCTTTTATCATGACAAGAATTTCCATTTCTTCGCCATCATTATATTCCATTAAATTTTTTCGCATCTAATTCTCCTGATTTAAATCAATCACTTTACAATTTAATTGGTTTGCTAAGTCAACTCGTTGGGTAAAAATGATCACTTGCGTCTTTTGACTTAATAACTCTAAAAGATTGATAATATTATCAATTCTTTGTTGATCAAAATTAACAAATGCATCATCAATCAAAACGGGTAAAGAAATTTCATCAGCGATTTGTTCAACAAAAGCTAACTTCAAGGCAAAATATAGTTGTTCACTGGTTCCACGAGATAAATATTGAACTTTTACCTTTTTATTATTCTTATTTTTTACTGTAAGACCCTTTTCAAAATCTAAATCGTGGTAACGCCCATTAGTTAGTAATCCAAAATATTCTTTGGCACTAGATAACATTTTAGGGAAACGTTCATTAGAAGCCAGATCTAAACTTCGACTAATCCAGTTGGTCACAATTAAATCTGATAAATATTCTGTACTTTCTTGTCTCAATTGTGCCTTTAAATTAGCAAGCTGCTGGTTACTGTTAAACACCGCATCAGAATCTGCTAAATTATTTTGCTTAGCCTTAACATCTGCAATTGCTTGCTGCTTTTCATTAACTTGGCTATTTTGTCGAATAATCTGATCATTAATTTTGGAGAGTTCTTGATCTAATTCATGATTTTGCCGATAAGTTTGTAACTCTTTTAAATCACCCGCTAAGTTATTTTTTAAAGTCGCTAATTGTAATTTGATTTTTTCTTGCTCTAAAAAGAGTTGGCGTCTTTTATCCAATTCAGCTAAAGATTTTACTTGTGCTTGCACCAATAATTTATTTAGTTGTGCTTCATTAGTTTTTATTTTTAAGTTTAAGTCAATAATTTGATTTTTTAAGTTGTTTTGCTTAAATCTTGCATTTTGTTGTTTTTCGAGTAATTTATGGAGTGAATTTAAAGCATCATTTACTTCATTGCTACTTCTTAGCTCCTGATTAAGAGCAACACTAATTTGTGAAATATAAGTATTAATTGCCTGATTTAATTTTGTGATTTCTGTTTGATCATGCTTCAATTCTTCTTGTTTAGATAATAAGTTTACTAATTGACTTAAACTATTATCTAAATCAAAACTATTTAAATCAAAGGGATATTTATCTTCGAATAACTTTTGGGCACTATTAGAAGTAGTTCCTGGTCTTAAAAAGTAAATTCCAGCTCCAATTCCAGCAAGAATTAATAATATTCCAATCATTAAATTTTGCTGACTAAACACAAGTATGAGACCAATTAGAAGTACTAAACCACTGATAGCCATAGGAACAATATTAGTTTGTTTTTGCAGAGTTTGTGACTCCTGTTTAGCCCGCTGATAGTCTGTTTTTAATTCTGCTAAACTTTGATCATTATATTTTTGAAGCTTAACTAACTCTGGTTGATAACTTTCTAACCTTTTAATTTCATCATTTAAACGTTTTACTTGTTGGGATAAATTATTTAATTGACTTTGCCATTGTAAAAACTCTGCTTTTTCGTTAAGCAAGCCATTAATTTGATCAGTATTGACCTGATTTTGATCTAGATCAAAATCTTGGATTTGCTTTTTAAGCTTTTCAACTTGTTCTTTTTCAACTTTAATTTCACGATCTAGACTCTTAATTTGATCAAAATTTTCCTGTGAAAATTCAACTGGTTGATACTTTGCTTTTAAGTTTTGATATTCAACAAAATTCTTTTCTTTAGTTTGTAATAGCTGCAGTTGTTGTTGCTTTTTCTTTAACTTTGCTAGTTCTTTTTGAAACTTGGTTAACTCACTTAAGAGGTCCTTTTTTTCTTGATCTAATTTTTGATAATCTTCATATTCACTGGCGGCCTGTCCAACAAGTTCTTTTTGTGATTTTATTTGAGATATCAGCTGATTAATAATTGGTTTCTTTCCCGTAGGCTTAAATAATTTTCCAGCTTCATCTCCATATTTATCGCGCAAACTTAAGAGTTTATTACTTTGGGCTGCTCCTAAAAAATAGATTCGTTCAATTAATTGCTTTTCATCAAGCCCCGTTACTTCGGCTAATAAATCTTGATTAAAAATAAAAGAATCAGTATAAAAATCATCATCAATATTTTTCAGGGAATTGAAAAATGTAGCTTCTGGTACTTCCTGACCATTCAGAAAAACAGTAAGAATTCCTTTTTTGGGATCACCTTTAGCGTAAAGTCTTTCTAAGATATATTTATTTTTTTCATCTTCAAAAAATAATTTTCCTCCCATCGGACTAACATGATCTAAAGGAAAATAATCCTCAAAAAATTTTGATTTTTTTGATTTTAAATGAAAACCAAATAATACCTGTTTTATAAAAGCAACAATTGTACTTTTTCCTGCTTCATTATTCCCCAAAAAAAGATTTAAATTTTTATCTAGCTCAAAGGAAACATTACTTAATTTTCCAAAGTGAATAATTTCGATTTTACTTAATCTCATCATCAAATCCTTTTAGTTCTTGTCCCAACTTAACTGTGGCTAAATCTTGAATTTCTTTTAAAAACTCTTCATTTTCAAAAAGTTCTCGTACAGTATCGTCTTTTTTAGCCAAATTTTTCCCTAATATTTTAATATTTTCAGGTGATAAAACTTCAGCTCTTGCTTGATCAAATGCTTCTTTATCACTTTCATTTAAACTTAAAACATCATTATCTTTTAAATAAACCTTCACCAAACGTGAGTTGAAAGGTAAATTATTTGATATTTGTTCCCAACTATCTGGATCACGAATAAATTCCATTTCTTCATCAGTTAAAAATTGTGCCCCTTTAAGTTCAACTGCAAGAAGTGTTTCTTGTTCAAGATGTTGTCTCAATTCAGTTTGAAGTAATTGAATTAATTCAGTTTGGCTCTGTGGCTGGTTTAGGTTAATTGTAATTTTTTGCCAGATTACTGGTGCAGTTGGAACAAACTTAATTTGTACTGTATTAATATTTTCATTAACTTCACCATAGTAATATCCCTTCGGACCACTTTCATTAATATGACGTCCCTGAATATTACCACTGTAGACAATTTTTGGTTGCTCACTCAATACTTGCCGTAAATGAATATGACCTAAAGCAAAATAGTCATAATTCAAGGCCTTTATTTCACTTGTTTCAAAGGGAGCATAATTATCTTGGCCTTGGTTATGCATTTTTTCACCAGCATGCATTAAACCAAAAGTAAAAACATTATCGGTTTTTTCGGGAAACTCATTAATTTTATCAGAAGTAATATGATTTTCTTGGTATGAGAAGCCAACTACTCGATAAGTAAAATTATTCTTAGTTTTAAATTCAATTTTTTCTACTTCTTGGTCAGATCCCAAAAGTTTAAAATATGGAGACTGTGGTAATAGTAATTCATCTGGTTTTAAATAATCATGATTACCTAAAATCATTACTGTTTGAATTTCATGATCAACTAAACGTTGCAATTGGTTATTAAGAAAAATCTGACTTTGAGGACTGGGATGAATAGAATCAAAAGTATCCCCAGCAATTAGTACTAAATCTACTTCATTCGCAATTGCCTGATCAATAATTTTCTTAAAAGAAGTTTGAGTAGTATTTTTAATCTTTTCAAATTGATTAGATGGCAAAAAAGATAGTCCTAAAAAAGGACTATCTAAATGCGCATCAGCTAAATGAACAAATTTCATAATTATTTTTTATCTTCTGCCAATTCCTTATATAAATCACCAACAGATTTAGTGATGCTTTGTTGAATATCATTAATAATCTTATATAATTTTTGTTCTTCAGTGATCATTTTCTTTAATAAATCACTATTTGTCACAGCCTTATTTACTTCTTCATATTCTTTTTTCATTTCATCGGTCATTGGTTGTCCGGTTTGTTGGGCTGCCATAATTTTGCGTTGTAAAGCATCCATTCTTTGGTAAAGTTTTAGGCTTTCTGGATTATTTTTAACTTCATTAACTGCTTTTTGCAAAGCTTGATATTCTGGAGTTTGCTTTAAGTCTTCTGCTAATTTATTTACATCATCATAAATGTTAACCATAATTAAATCTCCTCTTTTAATCTTTATCGATTTTCAAAAAATCCTTTAACATTATTATACCATTCATTTACCTTGGACCCAGCATCATTGACTCCCTTTTGGATCTGATCACCGAATTGGCTAAACCAATTTTTATCATTTCCGGCTGCTTTTGCTATTTGATTTGGACTCTTTTCAGTAAATTGAGTTTGTGGTGTATACGGTAAAATATTTTCCATTTCTGAACGGTATAGACGGGTAACCCCAGTTTCTGAAACACCATGCATAAAATGATTTTCATCAGTTTGATCAAAACCAACCCAAGTTGAAACTACTACGTCTGGCGTATATCCTACAAGCCATTGGTCCTTAGTACCAAAGCCATAAGAATCTGGAACTTCAGTTGAACCAGTTTTTCCGGCCACTTTAAAACCTGAAGGAGCAGCTGACTGGGCCGTTCCATTTTCAAAGACTCCTAATAACATAGAAGTCATTTCTTTTGACGTATTTTCAGAAATAATTCGATGCGAGCCAGTATCTTTATTTTGCGCAATTACTTTACCACTTGCATCAGTAATCTTTGTAATAAAATGCGTTTGATTAGGTAAATTTCCCTTATTAGCAAAGGCACTATAGGCTTGGGCCATCTGTAATGGAGATACTCCAGTTGATAAACCACCTAAAGCCAAGGCTAAATTTTGATCTTTTTTATTGACATGGATGCCAAAGTTTTCTACCGATTGAACGCCCTTTGACACCCCAATTTTATCTAACAACCAAACAGCAGGAACATTTTTACTTTCAGCTACTGCTTGATACATTGGAATTGTATTAGAGTACTCATTATCAACATTATGGGGCTCATAGTCATTCTTACCAAACTTTTGGAGCTTATTTGATAACTTTGAATCATAGTTATAACCATTTTGTAAGGCAGGTGCATATACTGCGAGTGGTTTAATACTTGATCCCGGTTGACGCTTCGTCTGGGTAGCTCGATTGTAGCCTCTAAATACATGTTTACCACGGCCACCCACAATCGCACGAACTTCACCAGTTTTGGGATCTAAGGCTACACTTGCAGCTTGTACTTGCGTTCCGTCACTTGCATTAGCTGGAAAATTACTTTCATTTTCAAAACTATTTTGCATGGCAGTTTGATAACTTGTATCTAAAGTTGTATATATTTTCAAGCCCTTATTCATTACGTCTTCTTCCTTCAAGCCATAACGATTAATTGCTTCATCCACAACTGCATCAAAGAAATAAGGATAGCGATATCCATTTTTTTGAGTAAAAGTATTGTGTAAAGTCAAACTTGTTGCTTGAGCTTCTTTTTCTTGCGTTGCTGAAATTTTATTATTCTCTTTCATGAGACCTAAAACCACATTTCGCCGCGCAATTGCATTATCCATATGATCAATTGGATTATACCCACTAGGATTTTTAAGCATTCCTGCTAGGGTTGCTGCTTCATTCAAAGTTACATCACTGGCATCCTTACCAAAATACCTTCTTGAAGCATCTTGCACGCCCCAAACACCATTACCAAAATAAGCATTATTTAAGTACATAGTTAAGATATCTTTTTTTGAATACGTATGATTAATTTCAATGGCAAAAAATAATTCTTCGAATTTTCTTGAAAATGTTTGTTGCTGAGTAAGTAGAGCATTTTTGGCTAATTGTTGGGTTAATGTTGAACCACCACCAACAATACCATGATGAATGATGCCTCCCAAAGCTGCTCGTGCCATTCCTTTAATACTGAAACCATGATTTTGATAAAAGGTACGATCCTCAGTTGAGATTACTGCATTTTGGATATTAGGTGAAATTTTATCTAATTCTACAAAAGAACCCTTTTGTGAATATAATTCACCTGCTTTTTGTCCCTTATCATCATAAATTACAGTCGTAGTGGCCAAAGAAGCCTTTAAATTTGGGATATTAGAAGTTTTGACTTTAACGGTATAATAAGTACAGACAAGTAAAAATAAAGTCAAAATAATTAGTATTAACCAGCGAATAATTTGAAATCGATGGTTAAAATTTTTAAGATGCACCCAGAGGCTGTGTGCAAAACTATGTTTTTCCGAATGCATTAACTGCTTCTCCTTAACTAAATCAATATTTTGATTTTAGCATATTAATTAATACTCTATTGCAACCTAAATTAAGTTTAATAAAAAATCAAGATGAAAGAATATAATTTCACTTTAAAATATCCACAAAATTATCCACCTGTTACAGTTGATAACCTTATGCGTCAGCTTCTTATTCCTAGGAAATGGCGTCACTTTTTACGCATTGAACAAAAAATATTAGTAAATGATAAGTATTTACCATTAAACTTTGAAGTTAAATCAGGTGATACTGTCAGTCTTACGCTGAGCCATGTTGAATCAACCCAGCAATCTTATCCTACTAGTGGTAAATTACCAAAAATAACTTATGAAGATCAAAATATTTTGGTAATTAATAAACCAGCCGGTCAAAAAACACATCCAAATTTAACGGAAACCAATACCGCTTTGAACGATGCCGCAACATATTTGACTTATTCACCCTATATTGTTCACCGCCTTGATATGCTGACAAATGGCCTTTTGTTAATAGCCAAGAATCCAGCCGTAGTTCCTATTTTAAATCGACAGCTTACTAATAAAACCTTAAATAGAGAATATTATGCTTGGGTAGATAATAGAAATTTAGAAAATAAGAGTGGAACAATTACCTTCCCCATAGGGCAAGATCCTCTTGATCAAAGAAAACGAATAGTTAGCAAAACTGGTTTACCAGCTATTACACATTACAAAGTCATTCAAACTTCTGGTAATCAATCAAAATTAGCCATCAGGTTAGAAACTGGCCGAACTCATCAAATTAGAGTTCATTTAGCTAGTATTGGGTGCCCAATTATTGGTGATCCTCTCTACAATCCTACTTACAAAGAAGGCCAGGATTTACAATTAAAAGCTTATCGTCTTAGTTTTCAAAAACCTTTCTCTTTTGAAAAAATTACGGTTACACTATAAAAATAAAAAAACCTCA
Source organism: Lactobacillus rodentium (assembly GCF_003423665.1). Classification (GTDB taxonomy): domain Bacteria; phylum Bacillota; class Bacilli; order Lactobacillales; family Lactobacillaceae; genus Lactobacillus; species Lactobacillus rodentium. Next base: position 202,659 of record NZ_BFBY01000002.1, read on the forward strand.
GGAAAACACCTGAGGTTTTTATCATTTTAAATTGAATTATTCTTCGTTTAATGAAGCTTCATCAAAGTGAACTGATGATTCTTTTGAATCAATTGGAGCAGTACCCATCCATGAAATCATTTCTTTCATAGAATCAGTAATAGCATCAGTACCAGCTCTTAAAAGCTTACGAGGGTCATAACCCTTGTTACCCTTGTCTAAGTCCATCTTTTCTTCGATGTACTTACGAGTAGCTGCTTGGAATGCTAATTGGAATTCAGTGTTAATGTTGATCTTAGCAATACCTAAAGAAATTGCCTTTTCAATTTGATCTTGAGGAATACCAGAACCACCGTGTAAAACAAGTGGAGTATCAGGAACAGCTTCAGCAATTTCCTTCAAACGATCAAAGTTCAAGCCTTTCCAGCCTTCTGGGTAAACACCGTGGATGTTACCAATACCACAAGCAAGTTTATCAACACCAGCTGCAACGAACTTCTTAGCATCTTCAACAGAAGCTAATTCACCGCCATCGGCACCTTGGTTTTCACCAATCTTACCAATTTCAGCTTCAACAGAAATTCCTCTTTCGTGAGCTAATCTGATGATTTCTTTAGTCTTTTCTAAGTTTTCTTCAACTGGAAGGTTGTGACCATCAAACATAACTGATGAGTAACCAAGTGCAATACATTCCTTAGCTGATTCATAGTCACCGTGGTCTAAGTTTAAGATAACTGGTACATCGATGTCCATGTTATCCATTTCGTTTTCAACAAGATCCTTAACAGTCTTGTAACCACCCATGTACTTAGCAGCACCAGTAGAAACTTGAATCAATAATGGAGTTCTAGTTTCCTTAGCACCCTTTAATAATGCACGAGTCCATTCAAGGTTGTTAGTGTTGTAAGCACCTACAGCGTAATGGTTTTTACGAGCAGCTTTAAAAATTTCGTTACCGTTTACAAAATAAGCCATTATAAAATACCTCCTAATTTCTTGTACAACTTTAGTTTAACCCATTAGTGCAAAAATTAACATACTTTCGCACCATTTAATTTAGAAAATTACATTTCTTTTGGAGCGTTTACACCCAAAAGTCGCAAAGCCTCGGTCAAAACAATAGAAGTAGTTTGTACAAGAGCCAAACGTGCATTTAATTGATCATCTTCATCTAAGATACGTACATTAGCATAATATTTGTTAAATTTTTTACTTAAACTAAGCGCATATTTAGCAATAATTGAAGGTTCAAATTTTTCTGCAGCTTTAGCAACTACTGCTGGGAAATCTGCTAATTGCTTGGCTACGGCAAAAGCTTGATTATCCGTGAGAGTTAAATTATCCACAGTTGTTTCATGGTTTGCCTTACGTAAGATACTTTGTGCACGAGCATTAGTATATTGCACGTAAGGACCTGTATCACCTTCAAAACGCACAACTTCTTCAAGATCAAAGTCAAAGTTATCTCGACGATCATTCTTCAAATCATGGAAAATAACGGCCCCTACACCAACATCATGTGCAACTTGATCCTTATTTTGTAAATCTGGATTTTTTTCTTCAATTTGTTTATGTGCCAAATTTACAGCATCTTGTAATACTTGATCTAAGAAAACAACATTTCCTTTTCTAGTCGAAAGTTTTTTACCACCTTGGGTAATAAGACCAAATGGAATGTGATGAATATTATCGGCCCAATCATAACCCATTTTTTTGAGAACTTTCTTCATTTGTTCGAAGTGTTCTCCTTGTTCATTACCTACCACATAAAGGGACATAACAAAATCATATTCATTTTTACGATACATAGCAGCTGCTAAATCACGTGTCATGTAAAGGCTAGAACCATCAGATTTTAAAATTAAAGCCGGATTTTCATCTTCACCAAGGTTAACAACTTGTGCACCTTGAGATTCTTCTAAAAGATTCTTTTCTTTTAATTCATCAACAACTGGTTGCATCTTATCATTAAAGAAAGCTTCTCCATTATAAGAATCAAATTCGACACCTAATTCTTTATAGATACGGTTAAATTCCTTTAATGAGGCATCTCTAAACCATTGCCAAATTTTTACTTCTTCTTCATTACCTTCTTCTAATTTCTTAAAAGTAGCACGAGCTTCATCATCTAATTTAGGATTCTTTTCTGCTTCTTCATGGAATTTAACATAGTAATGGAAAAGATTATTAATAGGATCTTTCTTTACATCTTCTTCGTTACCCCAGAGACGATACGCCACGATTAATTTACCAAATTGGGTTCCATAATCACCCAAATAATTAATTTTAATTGGGGTATAACCTACTTTTTCTAAAGTCTTAGCAATTGAATTACCAATTACTGTTGAACGCAAGTGGCCCATTGACATTGGTTTAGCAATATTAGGAGAAGACATATCAATCGGCACATTTCCATCACCAAGAGTTTGGTCACCATAATGTTCACCATCTTTTAATACATCATTTAAAGTAGTATTAATCAATTTTGCATGATCAATTGCAAAGTTAACGTATGGGCCTACTGCTTGAATGCTAGTAAAGTTTTCGTCATTAATTTGATCTGCAATATTTTTAGCAATTTCTGCTGGGTTTTTATGTTCAATTTTTGCTAAAGCAAATGCTGGGAAAGCATAGTCACCCATTTTTTCATTTTTAGGTCTTTCAATCAATAAATTGATTTTTTCTTTTGGTAGGTCAACTTGTTCATTAATTAAATCAACAACTTTTTGCTTAAAGTCCATAGATTTTATCCTTTCGTGCAATAAAAAAGTCTCCTTCTAACAAAAGTTAGAAAGAGACGAGAATTTTACCCGCGGTACCACTCTATTTGATTCAAGAATCCGCTTTATCAAAATCATATTAAATGTATTACCAAACACGCCTTCATCTTAATTTGTTACCTAACTTCCAACATCTTAGGCTTGCTGAAAACAAATTTAAAATTACTACTTTTGGTATTTCAAGTAACGATTATAACAGGTAAAAGGAAAATAGCCAACCATTTTTCCCAGATAATTATCCGAAAATTAACCGCCAAATTCTTACAAAAATATTTGTCTTTTCAACATTTTGGGTTACCGTCGCTGGTAGTTGTACCCCTTGATTTGATTTTATTGAAGGTATTTGCTTAATGTCAAAATAACCTACTTTTTGTCCTCTTTTTACTGGTGCATTAATACTGGAAGCTGAAAATTTAGCCGTAATATGATTTCCATTGGCAATCCAAATACCAGTATCTTGTTGCATTACGACATTAACATTTTTTTGCTTACCATTAGGAACCGAAACGTGCTTTACACCATCAATCGGTTGGCCCTTTTTCATAATATAGAGTTGATAATTAGAAAAGACATAATTTAATAATTTCTTGGTTTGAGTAAAACGTGAAGGATCAGGTCCGTCTTTATGGCGTGCACCCATCACAATCGTAATAATTCGGCGACCATTTTTTATCATTGAACCAGCAAAGCATCCCCCTGCTGCATCGGTGGTTCCAGTTTTTAAGCCATCTAAAGGATAAGTACTATCATATTGAGATAGACCTTTTAACATCCAATTCCAATTATCCATCACAGTAATTTTGCCATTATCATCAAAATTCTTATGAGCAATTTTAGTTGTATTAATTACTTCAGGAAAATCAGTTACTAATTTATCCACTATAATTGCCATATCTTGAGCTGATAATTCATTTTCTGCATTTTTGCTTACTCCAGGATAAGCATCCTTACCCTGTGTATAATTTGGCAGACCATCAGGAGTATAAATTTTTGCTCCTTTAATTCCCCATATTTTAACTTGCTTTTGCATCTGCTTCACAAAGCCAACCTGACTTCCACCAATAGTTTGAGCTAATAGCATCGCTGGAGCATTAGCTGAAGCAATTAGGGTAGCTTCGTAAAGTTGTCGAATTGTATATTGATGCCCCATTTCTAATGGCACACCAGAATAATCAGGATTTTTACTTACCTTAACCATTTGTTCGGTCGGTGTAACCTTTTGATCCCAACTAATTTTTCCCTCTTTAACAGCCTGTAATGTTAGATAAATAGTAATTAATTTGGACATCGATGCAACCGGTAATTTTTTATTGGCATTTTTGGCATAAAAAACTTGTCCGTTCTTAGCATCCACAGCAATTGCACTTTTCACGTTTAAATCTAATTGTTTTTCCTGATAATTACTTACAGCCGCACTGGCAGTATTATTTTGTAAATTCGCAATTCCTATTAAACCTAAAATCAAGCCAAGGCTAACAGTAATTTTCGTAAAAAATTTCATATTAATTTTTATTCTTTCCTTCACTATACTTTTTCATAAGTTTGGGTAAGAGCGCACTTAGTTTGGTAGGACGAACAACATAATTTTCTTCAAATATTACATCTCCAGCTAATGAATGTAAATAAACAGCTGCTGCAAGAGTCTGTAAATTTACTGAAAATTGCCCACAAAATCCGCCAATAATTCCCGCCAAGGTATCTCCCATTCCACCGGTTGCCATTCCCGGATTACCTAATGGATTAACTAATACTTGATGGTCCATTTGATCATAAACTTTTGTATGATTAGATTTTAAAACGAGATAAGCATTTTGTTTAGGAAACAAATTATCTAAAGCTTCAAAATTTGCTGCATCCGTTTGGTAGTTAATTCTGATTTGACTAAGGCGTTCCCATTCCATTTGATGAGGAGTTATAACTATCTTTTTGGCGTTACGTGGAATTAAAGTCTTATCTTTTGCAATTAAAGTTAAAGCACTGGCATCTAACACCACTGTTTGGTTTTCTTGAACAGTATCACGCAAAATTTCTAGACATTTTATGCTTTGCTGCTCAACTCCTAATCCCATTCCACAAATTATTACATTCATTTGGGGAATTAATTGTTTAAGGCCTGCTTCATCACGCCAATCTAAAAACATTGCTTCTGGATCACGACTATGTAACGCCGTTACATTTAAATTATGGGTAGCAACGCAAACAAGCCCTGCACCACTATTCAAAGCTCCTTCGGTAGCCATAATAATTGCACCGCCATAATGACTGCTACCACCAATTAATAATAACTTACCATAGTCTCCCTTATGGCTTGCACTAGGACGCTCTTTAATTACATTTTTTAAAATGTCTTGGCTAATTTCTGCCATCTTTAACTCCTAATCTATTTTTTATTCAAATAGTCGACATTTTCATTTTACCAATTCTTTGGTATGATTATCTATGTGATTTTTAGCCCTGATGGCGGAATTGGCAGACGCGCAGCGTTCAGGTCGCTGTTTTCTTACGAAAGTGCAAGTTCGAATCTTGTTCAGGGCATTCGCATAACACACTTAAACGTTGATATATAAGCATTGATGATTGTAAATGCGCATCAACTTTTAATAATCAACATAAAAAGGCAATGATTGAAATCATTGCCTTTTTATCTTAGTTATTTGCAATAACAACCTTGGTACCTACTGGTAATTCTTGATAGAACCATTTAGCATCTGGAACGGTTAAACGAACACAACCATGTGAAAGTGGTTGTGTACCTAGTAACTTAGCAGCTTGCATATCGTAAGGGCCGTTATAACCATTCGTTATAGTTGAGTGGAATAGATATACACCATGATCTTTCCAGCTTACATAGTAGTGAGCTCCTACAAATGTAGTTCCTCTTTCAGGTTGAACATAATAAGTTCCAGTAGGAGTCAAGCTCTTACCATTTACAATTCGACCAGCTGAAGAATACAAAGTATAGACTGGTTTATTTCCTGACATTACATAAGTTCTATTACCTAAAATAGACACTCTAATCCACAAGTTTTTAACATATTTCAAGTTTGGATGTGCCTTAGTTTCACTAGTTTGATTCCAGTAATTACTCTTACGCATATCTGCTGGATCTGCAAATGGTTGGTGTGGATTTCTTGAAGGGACAGCTACGGTTTTAGTTGAAACCACACCATTTTTAGCAGTCTTTTGGATATTTGCAAACTCAGAAGTAATCCATTGGTTACCACCTAAGTTATACCAAACATAACCATTTCTTGGAGTTGCTTCTTTAAAAACTTTCCATGAAGAAGCATTTGGTACGTATTTAATTATCTTTTTACCATTAGCATAAGAAGACCAAACTGCTACTTGGCCTTTACCAGAATATGCAATTGAAACTACTTCATTTACATTATTTTCTTTCCAATCACTGGATTCTTTTACTGGGGCAGTAGGTGTCTTAGTTTCCGCATTAGTATTTTTTAAATTGGCAATCGCATATTGACCATCGAGCCATTGATCGCCACCTAAGTTATACCATTGACGATTATCTGCTAGAGTGGCAACTTTAAAAGCTTTCCAACTACTATTTTTAGGAACATACTTAATAATCTTTTTTGATGAATCATAATTATTCCAAATTGCTACTTGGCCCTTACCGGAATATTGAACTTTTACTACTCCGTTAACATTTTCTACTTTAGCGGTACTATTAGCAGTATTATTTTTTGTATTGTTGGCGGTAGTAGACGCAGTAGTTGAACTAATAGAATTTGAGTTTGTCTTATTTTCTGTTTGAGTTTGACTAAGAGCAGGAGTATTAGTACTATTTGAATCTGCTCTAGAATTATTATTTTCAGCAGTTAAGGCAGAAGTCTGCGTGGTAGTTGAATTATTGGAATCATCAGCCGCATGAACCTTTCCGGTACTTAAAAGTGCTATTCCAACTAAAGTCATACCACATAACCAATTAATTTTTTTCATTTCTTTTCTCCTTATTAATAACTTAATGCACGTCTTTTATCGGCATTCCAATGACTCATAAAATTCTTTTCGCTCATTGATTCTCGTTTGCCACTCCAGGGATTATTATAGTAAAATTTCCCATCAGTTGAGAACCCAGTTAAAGTAATTGCATGGTTAACAAAGCCATTCATATTAGCCATCCAGGCAACTACCGGATGTCCTTGAAGTAGTTTATTTTTGATTGTAGATATACCTACTCCAGTTAGATTTGAACTATGCCCAAGATGTCTATTTACTACTGGGGCAATTCCACTTGGAAATACCCACCAACCACTGGGACTATACGGATTACCGACAAAGCCTCGATTACCATCATTAGATCTTGGAGTTTGTGCTGCAACTTGGAGTTTACTTATATTTACTCCTGCATACTGTAATAACATCGTAACGGCCGTCATTTCACAACCTGTCGGTAATTGTGGTAATTGACTGATTACAGGAACATTCATTTCTACTTGATAAATTGCACCATTTGGATGAGTAAATAAGGTTTGTTTTCCATTAATAATTTTACCAGATTGAATTCGACCATTTTTGCAATATACATTTGCTTTTAGTCGGTTATCATAAATTACTCCATTAATATCTTTGGCATATTGACTATCAAGCCATTGATTATTGCCTAAGTCATACCACAATCTACCATTTGCATCAGTAGCCTTTTTATTGACCACCCAATTAGACTTAGGAGCTACATATTGCTTAATTTTTTTGCTTTGATCATAACTTGACCAAATGGCTACTTTTCCTTTTCCGGAATAATTAATTGTAATTATTTTATTTTCAGAACTTATATTTTGATCAGTATTAGTTATAGAAGTATTTGGATGATTCTGATTTTCAAAAAAAGTGGTTTGTACTTTCGCATAGTTACCATCAACCCATTGGTTTCCACCTAAGTTGTACCATTTATGATCATTTTCAACTGATGCGACTTTAAATGATTTCCATGAAGTATTTTTAGAAAGATAATTAACAATTTGTTTTGGTTGTTCATAATTATTCCAAACTGCCACTTTACCCTTACCATCATAATTAATGGTAACTACTTGATTTTTAGATTCAATTTTAGCAGCTTTTTCACTAGCGCTTAAATTATTATTTTTAGCATTTACTGTTGTTACATTGCTTGAATTATCATTACTCTCTTCGTGATTATTCTCATTAGTAACAATTTCAGTTTCACTACTTTGATCAGGAGTATTTTCACTTGCTGCATGAACCTTACCCGTACTTAAAAGTGCTACTCCAACTAAAGTCATACCACAAATCCAATTAATTCTTTTCATTTAGTTTCCTCGATATGTAAAACTTAAAAACAAAATCAGATTTAATTATAATTTTGATTTTTAAATTATTCAACAAAAAAAGCATCTATCTTAAATAGATGCTAAAATATTATTTTTTTACTAAATAAGAACCGTCAATCCATTGGTTTCCACCTAAGTTATACCAAACATGACCATTAATTTTGGCTACTTTAAAGAATTTCCAACTAGTATTCTTACTTACATATTTAATAATTTTATGACCACTATTTGGTGATGACCAAATTGCTACTTTTCCTTTACCGTTATAACGTACTTGACCAATTCCCTTCTGATCAATCACATTATTTTTATTGTATAACGGTGCCATTTCATCATAACGCTGTTTAATTAAATTAAAGAATTGTTGCATAGAATAATTATGCCAAGCAAAATAATCATCTGGATCTGTATGATTAGTGTTACCTAAATACTTAGTAACATCATGATGAGACCAAATAGTACCGTTACCGTTACCATCAGCTAAACTAGGTTTTAAATTATATTGATGTAGTAGTTGTGCAATATAAGTAGCATCATTCTGAATACTCTGAGCAAAATCTTTTTCAGTATTTTCTTCACATAATTCTACTTGGATAAAACGTTGATTTGCATAATATCCTGCTCCCCACACAGTTTTATTTGTAGGTGCAATTTGAACAACTTGGTCTTTATCTACAAAAGCATGGACATAAGTTTGATTTGTCTTCCAATTTTGATTAAACATATTAGCCCATTCTTGAGCTGAAATATTAGGCTTATTAGTTTCGTGAACTACAATACCTTCAGGTGTTCCGTGACGATATGCTTTACCTGCTGTAAAAGTGCTTTGAGCAGTTTCATCTTTTACCCCAGAAAATTGTAATTTATTTTGATTAATATAACCATTTACATCTTTTAAACGAGGATGGGATGCAGTTGGATCAACATAAATTGATGAATTATTATTTTCAGTAGATTGGGTAACTTGAGTATTTTCAAAGTCTGCCGCCTTAGCATTATTTATATTTAAACCTAACAAAATTAAGCCTGTAATAAATGTAGTAGTTAAAATACCTTTTTTCATCTTTTCCTCCTTTTAACTTATACTAGTATATCTCATAAAAATAACAATTCCTATACTAATTTTACAAAATACAAAAAAGTACTTACACCACTATGTAAGTACTTTTTCTTATTCAATATCATTATTTGCTTTACGTGCAATTTCTTCAGCCTTTTTTGCTAGCTTTTCTGCTCCTACATCACGAGCATCATTTTGCAAAAGTAAAGCCTCATGTTCAAGTTTCATTCTTAAATTTTCTGGTAAATCTTTTTCATATTTTCCATATTGACTTTTACTAAACGGCTTTAAAAATTCATTAATATTATTAAATAATTTTTCCATTGCCAAACGAATTGCCTTATCGTTTTCGTTTTTAACTGAAGAAATCTTATTTTTTATTCTTTCTAAACTTTGGAAAGAATGAGGTAAAAGAAGATATTCATTTTTTCTTCTTTCCCAAACAATTACATTTTCAGTATCAACATTATTTAAATCTTCTTGAACTTGATCTAAATTATCATCTGGTCCAAAAGCATAACTTAAAGAATTATCATCTATAAATGCCTGATAATTCTTCTTAAAGTCATCTTTATCACCAGAATAATTATTTATATATTCTCTAGCCGCATTAATATCATGCTCAATTTCATGTTTATTAGTTAAACTAAGATATTCAGGAGCATAATCTTGATAAATATTTGCACCAACTTCAAATTCTTTAAGTAATTCTTCGGTTTGATTTTTCTTGAGAATCTCTTCAATTTTTTTATATGTATCTGTGCCTAAAAAAGGATTTTTATTATCAATATCAAAATTGAAATCATTATAACAAACATCCCTTAAACCTAATAAAGTCATGTAAGTATCTTTTTTCATTATTGTTCCTCTTTTCTTTCAATTTTATTTTACACTCTTTGCTCATATTTAAAAAAGATTTTAACCATTATAGTGTATAATTTAATTACCTTGGCAGGGGCGTATTTTGATTAAAATCAAAATAAACCAAAAAAGAGAGCTATGGATCTTAGATAATTCATAACTCTCTTTTTTTAAATTTTAATATGTAATTTAGCTAATAAAGCATTAATTTTATGACCCATAATTTTTTGAGCAAGACCTGTTTTTAAAGCTAGATAGCCGTACACGATACCGCCTATTGCTACTGCAATAATTACCAAAATCATCGATCCCATTCGACCTGTTGGGGGAATAAATTTCCCTAATAAATATACTGCGACACTTACAAAGGCAAACATAATTAATGAAAAGACTGTAATTCCGATAAACCTCCGGCCAGTTCGATTAGAATTATATTTATATTTTACTTTCAAATGTTGTATAGCTAACCAAATAATTACAATCATTCCGATATTTGTAGCAATCAGCGGACCAAAGACCTTAAAGAATTTTATCATCGGTAGTTGCACTGCAAGTTTAATAATAAGACCTAAAATTAAATATTTAATAGCTAAACCATTTTCAGACAAACCTTGAAGAATCGCCATTAAAACAGTAAAGGCCCCTAAACTTATGGCGGTAAATGCTGATAAATAGAGTACCCTTGCTCCCAAAGCATCAAACCCATAAAAAATTGTATAAATTGGGCTCGAAATAGCAGCCATTCCAAGAGAAGCCGGCATCATCACGAAAAAGAATAATTCTAAAATATTTTCAATTTGATTAGAAATACTGTGAAAATCTTTTTGAGCATGTGCACCTGATAATAAGGGAATTGCAGTTACGGCCATCGCGGTGGCTAATGAAATAATAATCATAATTAATTTATTTGCATTTAGTCCGAATAAAGCATACCAAGTATCTACTTGTAATTGATTTGCATGAACAAACATCCTAATCATTGATGGAAAAGTATACTGATCAACTAATTGAAATAAAGTAATTCCTGAATCGATAATTATAAAAGGAATAGATTGATTAATTATTTCTTTAAAAATTTCTAAAGTAGAAATTTTTATAGCATTATTTGAATTTTCAATTAAGGCATTTAAGGTATTTCTTCTGCGATATAAAAACCATAGTAACAGTAAAATTCCAAATACAGCCCCAATTGCAGCTGCCAAGTTTGATTGCACTACCGCTGTAACATATGACCCATGTTGAATTTGCATAATTAAGAAGGCCGTTAAAAGCATCCATCCTACTCTTGCAACTTGCTCAACTAACTGTGACATAGCAGGCGGCATCATATCTGCATAACCTTGAAAATAACCACGCATAATACTCAAAATTGGGATTAATAATAAAGCATAGGACAAACTCCTCATAACTGCAACTTGTGCAGGATCAGAATTTGCACCGTGAAAGATTGCACCCAAAATATCATCAGCTGCTAGAACTGGTGCAGCAAAATACATCAAAGCTGCACAGGCTATACCAAATATAGCCATTAGGATTAAACCCCGTCGATATAGCTGCCTTCCTATTCCATATTCATTTAAAGCATTATATTTTGCCACTTGCTTGGCAATTGCTCCAGGAATACCAGCCGTAGAAACAATAATAAATAAGCTATAAACATTGTAACTTTTGGCAGTTAAGGCATTCGCAATATTCCCGTGACTACCCATCCAAGCATACCAGGGAATAATATATATGGCTCCTAAAATTCTTGAAAAGATAGAGCCGAAAGTCATCCAGGCAGAACCTTTAACCATCGTCTCCTGGGTACTAGATTTTTTTGTGTTATTTTCCATAAATTTTTCCTACTTTAAAACGAGCCTGAAATTTATCATACTCAGAAATTTTTACTTTGTTTAAGAAAATTAATATTTTAGGAAAAACTTAATTTACTTAGCCACAATGTTAACAATCTTATAAGGAATTACAATAACCTTTTTGACTTCTTTTCCTTCTAAGAATTTTTGTACATGCTCTAAACTTAATGCTTCTTTTTCTAAATTATCTTTACTTGAATCCTTAGGAGCTTCAAATTTGCCACGTAATTTACCATTAACTTGTACCATGATTTCAACCGTTGATTCTACAAGCTTACTTTCATCGTATGTTGGCCACTGCGCAAAAGTAATTGATTCATCGTGACCGAAAATTGACCAGATTTCTTCCATCATGTGTGGAGCAACGGGTGCAACTAGTTTAATAAAGCCTTCGGCATATTCACGTGGAATCTGCTTAGCCTTTTGAGCAGCATTCATAAAGACCATCATTTGAGAAATAGCAGTATTAAAGTGTAAGTTTTCAAAGTCTTCGGTTACTTTCTTAACCGTTTCGTTATAAACCTTATCAAGAGTTCCATCATTTTCATCAACGATCTTTTCACTAGGAATAGCTTGAAGATCTAGATCATTAACCATAGTTCTCCAAATACGGTCTAAGAATTTCTTAGTAGAAACTGGACCATTATCATCCCAATCAATTGATGCATCTAAAGGTCCCATGAACATTTCGTACATTCTAAGGGCATCTGCACCATATTCATCAATTACTTCGTCTGGATTTACTACATTTCCACGTGATTTAGACATCTTTTCGTGATCTTTAAGAATCAAGCCTTGATTATAAAGTCTTTGGAATGGTTCCTTGGTTGGAACAACGCCGAGATCGTAAAGTACTTTATGCCAGAATCTTGCATAAAGTAAGTGACGAACCGCATGCTCAGCTCCACCAATATAAAGGTCAACTGGTAACCATTGTTTAAGTAAATCATAATCAGCTAATTCCTTATCGTTATGTGGATCAACATAACGTAAGTAATACCATGAAGAGCCTGCCCAGTTAGGCATTGTATTAGTTTCTCGTTTACCCTTACGACCATTTTCATCTACTACATTTACCCAGTCTGTTAAGTTGGCCAAAGGACTTTCAGGAGTACCAGATGGTTTAATATCTGTTGCATGTGGCAAAACTAAAGGTAATTGATCTTCAGGCACTAAAGTTGTTTCTCCATCTTCCCAGTGAATTACAGGAATTGGTTCACCCCAGTAACGTTGACGAGAAAAGTCCCAATCACGAAGTTTGTAGTTAACTTTCTTTTGTCCTGCATGATGGTCTTCAAGCCAAGCAATCATTTTTTTCTTAGCTTCTTCAATATTAAGCCCATTTAAAAATTCTGAATTAATGTGTTTGCCATCCCCACTAAAAGCTTCTTTAGAAAGATCAGCACCTTCAATGAAAGGAATAATTGGCAAGTCATATTTTTTAGCAAATTCATAATCACGTTGGTCTCCAGCTGGAGCTGCCATTACCGCACCAGTACCGTAACTTGCTAAAACATAATCAGAAATCCAAATTGGTACTTCTTTACCGTTTACCGGGTTAATTGCATAAGCACCAGTAAAGACACCAGTCTTATCTTTATTTAAATCAGTTCTTTCAAGATCAGACTTTGATTCAATCTTTTTAATATAAGCATCAACCGCTTCTTTTTGTTCAGGAGTGGTAATTTCTTGCACTAATTTGCTTTCTGGCGCCAAAACAGTATAGCTAGCACCGAATAAAGTATCTGGACGTGTAGTAAAGACATCAAAAGTTTTGTCGCTATCTTTAACTTTGAAAGTAACTTGTGCACCTTCTGATCGACCGATCCAATTACGTTGCATTTCCTTAACTGCTTCTGGCCAATCTAAGTCATCTAGATCTTCAAGCAAGCGATCAGCATAAGCAGTCATCTTAAGCATCCATTGCTTCATGTTACGACGATATACTGGATAGCCACCACGTTCAGTCTTTCCGTCAATAATTTCTTCGTTGGCAACCACAGTACCAAGGTCTGGTGACCAATTAACAGGGACTTCAGCTTCATAGGCTAAGCCCTTTTTGTACATTTGTTCAAAAACCCATTGAGTCCACTTATAAAAGTTTGGATCAGAGGTTCTAACTTCGCGATCCCAATCATAAGAAAAGCCCAAGCGATTTAATTGTTTTTTGAAATTTTGAACATTTTCATCAGTAACCTTTGCTGGATCTTCACCAGTCTTTAAAGCATATTGTTCAGTTGGTAATCCAAATGCATCCCAACCCATTGGGTGCAACACATTATAACCTTGTGCACGTTTCATACGAGCTAGGATATCAGTTGCAGTATAACCTTCTGGGTGACCTACATGAAGTCCTTTTGCTGAAGGAAATGGGAACATATCCAAAGCATAATAATTCTTCTTTTTAGGATCTGTACCTGTTTTAAAGGTATGATTTTCATCCCAATACTTTTGCCACTTTTTTTCTACGGTTTTGTGATTATACATTAATTTCCTCCCAATAAAAAAATCCTATGATTATTAAAATCATAGGACGAGTTATCGCGGTACCACCTAAGTTTCACAGTTGTGACCCTTGTACTATTCCTAACGCAAATAGTAAAAACGAAAGGTATTTTTGAGAACAAGTTCATATCCTTCATCTAAGACTTCCCAGCGCCAGCCTCTCTCTAAAAGAATTCAGATATTACTACTTTCTAACCTTTATTATTTTATTAAGATAATGATTATAATTTAACACATATTTTGTACAAAATACAAGCACAGATTCAATAAGACAATTATCTTATTTCGAAATATCTAAAATAATCTTTCCAGTATTGCCAACCTTTGCAACCTGCTTCATAGCTGCTTCAGTTTGATCCAAAGTAAAGTGTTTTCCTAAAGCTGGACGAATTTCTTTTTGCGCTAAAATTTCACTAGCTTCTTTTAATTGTTTTCCATCAGCATGAACAAAAATAAAGTGGTAAGTTACACCATACTTTTTAGCTAAACGATCCATTTTTGAGCCAGCCATACTAAATAACATTTGTTTAGCCTTGCTCATTCCCATTGACTTAGCAAAAGCTTTATTAGGCATCCCTCTTAAAGTGACTAATACTCCACCAGGTTTCATAATACTCATTTCTTTTTCAATATTATCGCCACCTAAAGTATCAATTACAAAATCAACGTTAGAGAGCACATCCCAATAGTTTTCCTTCTTATAATCAATAAATTGGCTAACACCTAATTTTTCAACTTCTTCTTTTTTAGCGCTGCTACCATTAGTAATGACCTTCAATCCCTTAGCAACTGCAATTGGAATTGCCATGGCACCAAAACTTCCCGTTCCACCAGAAATAAATAAAGTTTGACCAGGCTTAAAGTGCATTAATTCTAGCGCTTGCATAGCAGTAAGTGCTGTTAGGGGCACTGCAGCTGCTTCAGGAGTAGTCAAATATTCAGGAACTTTAGCAACTGCATCTTGTTTAATTACCAGTTCACCTGCAAAGGCACCTATGTTATCAAGAGGATTTCTAGCAAAAATGCGATCACCGACTTTAAAATCAGTTACTTTAGAGCCAACTTGTTTAACAAGACCAACAAATTCGTTGCCCATTGTTTGGGGTAACTTATATGGAACCACTAACTTTAATTCTCCATGTGCAATCAAGTTGTCTAATGGATTGACTCCAGCATTTAAGACTTCTACCAACAAGTCATCCTCCCGTAATTTTGC
>NZ_BFBY01000002.1:218411-222571 GCF_003423665.1 Lactobacillus rodentium
AGAAGTGAAATTTCTTTTGGTCTTTTGGTTAATTTAATACCTGATTTACCGCGATGGCTCTCAACTAAATTCTTCTTTTTTAATAATGCTAAAATTTTGCGAATATAACTTGGATTTGTACCCACACTATGTGCTAGATTTTCCGAATTTAAATTCTTTGAACTAGTTGCTAACATTACTAAAACATGAATTGCTACTGAAAATTTAACATCATTCATTTTTTACCCTCAAATGTATTAGTTATTGATACATTATATAAAATTTTTTAATTTTTGCAAAATAAAAAGGACAAGAATCTGTCCCTTTCTATTTATTCCATAAAAATTTGATTAGAGCCTTATCTACCTTGGGATTTTCATGTAATTTTGAGTGCTGTGCATTTTTTCCAGTAAATTTAATAACCTGGTAAGATTTTGCCTGATCTGCTACTAAATATTTTAATGATAGCGATGAAACATTTGGAACAGTTCCATCAGTATTGCCTCCAATATCCCCAATAATATTAAGGACTCTGACCTGATCTTTTGGATAAGTTTGACGGACCCCTGTCATCTGTTTATAGGTTGCATTCATCTTATTAGGTTTTCCTGCACTATTTAGTTTTAGACCGACAGGTTGGCGCACTTCAGCAGGAGCTCGTTTGAAGTCTAATCCGGCAAAATGGCCAGCAATATCAACTTGTTTTTGTAATTGAGGCATCTTCTTATTGCGCCCATTTTGTAACATGTAATAAATAATAGAAATATTACCAGCTGAATGGCCTACCATATTTATTTTCTTTATTCCATATTGTTTCTGAAGGGCTTTAACAACATTAGTGGCATATTGACCATAAAGGGGAAAATCTAAATTACGGTTATTTTCATAATTAACTTCTACAATAGGGTTCTTAGCATCTTTATTCCAGTGACCAATTAATGTTACTTTACCCTTCTTATCAACATTAGCCCTAATTACAGAATGTGTAACACCAGCTTTTTCGGCTGCTTGTACCATATGCTCTTCTGCATGATATGAGCTGCCACCTCCATGAAAGAAAAGTGTTGGTGTTGAATGAATAGTAACTTTAGAAGTTGAATTTTCTTTACCTTTGCTACACCCGGTTAATATAAATATACAAACAGTTAAGATACCTAACCATACAAACTTTCTCTTCATAACTTATTTTCCTACTAAAACTTGATAATTTTTAAAATATAGTTTTTCTGATTCGTTTAAATTTAATTTTTTAAGGGCCTTGATAATGATTTCTGTCGCTCCCGCAGGTTTGACTCCAAAGGGAGCGTCCGTTCCGAATAAAACGTGATCAATTCCAAAATAATCTAGTGCTAATTTTAGAGCTGGAGGATTTCCTAAAATTGCAGTATCAACATAAAACTTCTTAAAATCCTGCGTTAATTCCGCCGGAAGAATATACTTAATTCTTCCTGCAAAAAATGGTACCATTGCACCTGCATGATGTACGATAATTTTTATTTTTGGAAACTTTTTAAATAAGTTACTTTGTACTAATTGTAACATTGCCTGAGATAATTCATATTCCCAAGAAAAGACCAAATTATTATCTGGCTTACGGGGATCAAAAACTGGATGAAGCCATAAAGGTAAGTTTAATTTAGCTGCCGTTTCAAAAATTGGTTCAAAAGTAGGATCAGCAATACTCTTGCCTAAATGTCGTGTAAAAACTTGTGCCCCTACTAAATATTTATTTTTTGCTATCCACTCAAGTTCATGCTTACTTTGTTCAATATTATTGAGGGCTAACATTCCTACTCCACTTTCGAAATACTTTAAATGAGTCTCTACGATATTTGCTAACTCATTGTTTCCCTCATGCGTCAACTTAGCAGCCAATTCTGGTTCAGCAAAGTCCTCCGCATTAATATTTGCAAAAGAAATAACTTGCTTTACATGGCTGGATGGCCAATACTTAATTCTTTCATCAAGACTAGTTAATGTTGGAATATTAATGAAAGGATACTTAGTAGGAAGAGTTGGATCGCATTTTAAAACAGCTTGATAATAATTTTTAGGTAAAATATGAGCAAAGCTATCTATATAGTACATTATTACTGTAATCTCCTCTTTTTATAATTTATTATAATAAAAAAGCTCAAAATCCTGTTAGAATTTGAGCCTTATTTTAAATAATTATTTATGTTCTTCCACATATTTTTTAAGGTCATTTACTTTATCGGTATGTTCCCATGGTAAATCAACATCAGTTCTACCAAAGTGGCCATATGCAGCAGTTTGACGATAAATTGGGCGGCGAAGATCTAACATTTTAATAATACCAGCAGGTCGTAAATCAAAAGTATGACGAACCGCTTCTACTAATAAATCATCATCAACTTTTCCTGTTCCTGCAGTGTCAATCATAATTGACACTGGATGGGCAACTCCAATTGCATAAGCTAATTGAATTTCACAACGATCTGCTAAACCCGCAGCCACAATATTTTTCGCAACATAACGTGCAGCGTAACTAGCACTACGATCAACCTTAGTTAAATCCTTACCTGAAAATGCCCCACCACCATGACGAGCATATCCACCATAAGTATCAACTATAATTTTACGACCAGTTAAGCCAGAATCTCCTTTTGGTCCACCAATTACAAAGCGTCCAGATGGATTAATTAAATATTTTGTATTTTCATCCAAATACTTAGCTGGAATAACTTCTTTAATCACTTGGTTAATCATACTATCTTTTATTTCATCTAAGCTAACAGATTCATCTGTTTGAGTTGAAATTACGACAGTATCAATCCGTTTTGGTTGATTGTCATCATCATATTCAACTGTCACTTGTGCCTTAGCATCAGGTCTTAGCCAAGGTAAAGTGCCATCTTTTCTTAAATCAGCAACTTTCTTCATTAATTTATGAGAAAGAGAAATTGGTAATGGCATTAATTCAGGTGTTTCATTAATAGCAAACCCAAACATTAACCCTTGGTCCCCAGCACCAATTTGGTCCAATTCATCTGTATCACTAGCATTATCTCTAACTTCTAGTGAATTATCTACTCCACCAGCAATATCAGCCGATTGTTCATCAATATCAACTAAAATGGCACAATTGTTGCCATCAAATCCTAATTCTGGTTTATCATATCCAATTTCAAGGATTGTTTTTCTAACAACACTTTGAATATCTACATAGGCATTAGTGGTAATTTCTCCTACCACTAAAACTAAACCTGTAGTTACTGTCGTTTCACAGGCTACACGTCCATTAGGATCTTTGGCCAAAATTGCATCTAAAATTGCATCTGAAATCTGATCAGCAACTTTATCTGGATGACCTTCCGAAACAGATTCTGATGTAAATAAACGTTTTTCCTTTTCCATGGTGTCCCCCTAAAAATATTTCGGTTACAAGGCATCTTCGTTTAATAACGAATCCTTTCGGGACCTGAACCGATTCCACTTAGAAATAATATTATGTAAGTTCAATGTAATAAAAAAAGCTACCACATAAGTGGTAGCTTTCACTGAACTATGGAGGATACAGGGTTCGAACCTGTGACCTCCTGCTTGTAAGGCAGATGCTCTCCCAGCTGAGCTAATCCTCCATTCATGACCCGTACGAGATTTGAACTCATGTTACCGCCGTGAAAGGGCGGTGTCTTAACCACTTGACCAACGGGTCATATTCATCTGAGCACGTATATAAATATACCAGTTCTATTTTATTTTGGCAATCGCTTTTTTAAAAATAAGAACTTGTGTAGCTCAACGGAGTGTGAGAGATTCGAACTCTCGATACAGGTAATGCCCGTATACATGATTTCCAATCATGCTCCTTCAGCCACTCGGACAACACTCCATAATCATAAGCTACAACTCCGGCTGTCAGACTCGAACTGACGACAACCTGATTAACAGTCAGGTGCTCTACCAACTGAGCTAAGCCGGAATATTAAAAAAGAGCACGGCAACTTCCTATCCTCGCAGGCAGTTTCCCACCAACTACTTTCGGCGTGGAGAAGCTTAACTTCTGTGTTCGGCATGGGAACAGGTGTATCCTTCTCGCTTTCGCCACCGTACTCTTTTGAGCTTTTACACTCAAAACTAAATATAATCTCTCGCAAAAAACCGCTGAGCCTTTGCTTGGTCAAGTGCTCGACTGATTAGTACTAGTCCGCTCCATA
>NZ_BFBY01000003.1 GCF_003423665.1 Lactobacillus rodentium
TAAGAAATCAGATCTAATTTTCTAAACTCGACATCAAAGTGTCCACATTCTTCGAAGAGACTATTGATAACTTAAGTAAAACTGCCAGTTTTGTTTACGACATCAAGTGTCTAAGAGAACTTTGACATATAGTTTTACTACTACTTAAATTCTACAAGAGAA
This sequence comes from Lactobacillus rodentium, assembly GCF_003423665.1. Taxonomy (GTDB): domain Bacteria; phylum Bacillota; class Bacilli; order Lactobacillales; family Lactobacillaceae; genus Lactobacillus; species Lactobacillus rodentium. The sequence goes on from NZ_BFBY01000003.1 coordinate 163, forward strand.
TAAAAATAGTGAATTAATTATCCCGTCGGATAACTAATTCACTATTTAGCTTAGAATGTTTTGTTAGTGAAAAATGATTATTTTTCTTTATTAACTAAAATGTCATCAATTAAACCATAATCTTTTGCTTCTTCAGCAGTAAGGTAATTATCACGTTCAGTATCCTTAAGAATTTTATCTAAAGGTTGACCAGTGGTTTCATGCAAGATTTGGTTTAATTTCTTACGACTCTTTAAAATTTCTTCGGCAGCAATTTGAATATCAGTTTGTTGACCTTGAGCACCACCTAAAGGTTGGTGAATTAAAACGGTTGAATTAGGTAAAGCAAAACGTTTACCCTTAGTACCACTAGTTAAAAGAATAGAAGCCATGGATGCGGCCATACCAATTGCAATAGTAGAAACGTCTGACTTAATGAAGTTCATGGTATCCATAATTGCTAAACCAGAGGTAATAACACCACCTGGTGAATTGATGTATAAAGAAATATCTTTTGTATTATCTTGTGCATCTAAGAATAAAAGTTGAGCAATAATTGAATTTGCCATTTGGTCATTAATTTCACCACTCAACATAATAATTCTATCTTTTAAAAGTCTTGAATAAATGTCGTATGCACGTTCACCACGTGCGGTTTGTTCGACAACTGTAGGTACAAGCATTAATAAATACCTCCTAATTATATAAAAATTAGCACTCTAATATGTACTGTGCTAATTAAAGCACATAATTACTATAAGGTCAACTATTGAAACAAGAAAATAAAAATTCTTTTACTTGTTTAATCGTCTGCAACAGTAAAAGAAAAGGACCAAATTAGATATTTGGTCCTAACTAGAAATACGTTTAAACTTTATGATATTTATTTTTGCTCTTGTCTTTTTTTAATAATAGGAAGAATTAAGCCTAAAGCAAGTAAGATGATTGGGGTTAAAATATTTAAGAATAAAGTAAAGGGATCGGGAGAATAGATACCCACTAAACAACATGCTGCTGTTAAAGCAAAGCACCAATAACCACTTAATTTTGCTAACCATTGGTGTTTTGTCATTTGATATACAGAATTAAATTGCTTGTGATGATTACGTAAAGCAATATAAGCTGCAAAAACCCATAGATATCTTAGTGGCATGGTGGTTGAGTTCAATTTAACTAATTGTTCCATTACTTGCGTAGCATTTGGCACAACGGCTTGAATCAATGTTAATCCGCCTGAAAGAACAACTACCATCCAAATACCATTAATATAAGCACCATGACGATTTTGTTTTAACAATCCTGCGGGAATAAAATCATGTGCTTCTTTACTACCTAAAAGCATTCGTAAAGGTGCATCAATAGAAATAACTAGAGTGGCAAATTGACCAATTACATTACACCAAGCATAAAGGTAAAGAAAAAGGTTGCCAGCATGGTAATAGTTACCTAAATTTTGAAAGGCCCAGTAAGGTCCATTTGAAATATAATTTGCTAAGGCTTGACTATTACCGGATACTTTTTGGGGATCAAACATCATGGCTAAGGCAAAAGTTCCCAAAATTGCGGAAATTATAACCATAACAGCTAATAAAATCATTGATTTAGGAAAATTTTTGGCAGGATTTTTGACTTTAAATACATAAGGAGAAATTTTTTCACAGCCACCAACAGAAAATATCAAAATAGATAGTGAAGTGAAATAACTAACATTGAAGTTAGGTAAAAAATTTTTCCAATTCCAAGAAATTGTTTGAAAATTACTGTGAGGATTTATCGCAGGTGCTGCAAACATCATGAGAATAAATAAAATGGACATAATGAACATTGAGGTACCAGCAACTGTAGCTAAGGTCTTTAAAAAGGAAATACCTCGGCTAGCAAACCAACAAAAGAAAAGAAAAATTAGTAAAGTGGCTAATTGAATCCAAAGAGTAGGTGTAGAGTCAAATTTCTCAATTGACCCCCAGATGCCCCACGCCATAGCTCTTAAACCACCAGTACCTTTACTGGAAATATAAACAACGTGAACGGCCCAATAAGTCCAACCAGCATAATAAGCCCAGCGAGGTCCCATAGTTGCGTTTACCCATGAAGAAACACCACCTTCGGCATTTTTAAATGTCGACCCTAGTTCACCAACCATTAACGCGTAAGGTACAAAATAAAGAGCAAACATGATGATCCAGCTAAATATGACATGAGTACCATCAAAGTAGCCATAACCATTAATAATATTTCCAAAACCCCAGACAGTCGAAAATGCCATCATAGCTAATGTCGGCCATAGCATCTTTTTAGTCTGGTTTTGCTTTAATTCATTTTCCATTAAAATTACCTCTCTAAAATAGAATGACTTACCCAGCTAATTATACTCAACTTAAGCTTATAATTGGAGAAGAAAAAAAGAATAAGTATATGGTTAGTAAAAAGGCCTTATACTTATTCTTTCTAGAAATATGAATATGGTGTTCCCCCTCAGAATCGAACTGAGATCTTAAGAACCGGAATCTTACGTGCGATCCATTACACTAAGGGAACAAATGAAACTATCAGTATTGTATCAGAAAAAATAATTTTAGAACATAAAAGAATAAATTTGAAATCGTTTTATTTTTGCTTGAAATATAATTTTTATATTGCTATACTATTGGTGTCGAAAGAGAAATGAGAAAACTAAGTATTTTCGAGTTTCTCTAATATTTTTAAAGTTGGTGGGTCATGAATCGTCACATGTTGGGAACGATTATGACCCGGAAGGAGCAAAAATGGACACGGATTTAACCTTGTTACAAGATTTAGCTCCAGATATTTTTAAAATAGTTCGACAGCGATTCTTAGTTTTAGAGCAAATTTCTTTGCTTGCACCAGTTGGTCGAAGAGTAGTTGCAAAAAAATTGGGCTTAAGTGAACGTAATATTCGAACAGAAACTGATTATTTACGAACTTTAGGCTTAATTGAAATTAAAAACTATGGGATGACTCTAACTGAAAAGGGTAATCATGTTTTGAAAGAGGCAGCCCCTCTTATTGACAGGATCTTTAATGCAAGTAATTTTGAAAAGGATCTTGCTAAAAAGTTGGGAATTGAGCGTGCAATAATAGTTCCAGGAAATAGTGATCGTCAAGAGCGTGTGTTTGAGCATGTTAGTGAACAACTTGAGTCAGCTCTCGATTTATTACTTCCGTTAGGAAAAAATATTATTACAGTTTTGGGAGGATCAACGGTTGCTAAGGCAGCTGAACATTTTTCTCCAAAATTGAATCGTTATCGTGAGTTGCTCTTTGTTGCAGGACGAGGAGCCTTGGGTGAAAGTGTTGAAATACAGAGTAATACAATTGCGCAGGTCATGGCCGCCAAAACTGGTGGCAAGCACCAGGGATTGTATTTACCAGAAAATGTTTCTTCAGAAGCATTGGATATTTTAATTAAGGATCCTAACATTGCGAATGCGATTTCAAACATATATAATAGTGATGCAGTCGTTCATGGAATTGGCTTAGCTGATGAAATGGCTAAGCGGCGTGATTTAGACGTAATTACGCGTTCTAAGCTTCGTGAAAAGGGAGCGGTGGCCGAAAGTTTTGGGTATTTCTTCGATCACCAAGGACGATTGATTGACCGAGTTCCTAGAATAGGGTTACAGCTTGAGGACTTAGGTAAAATACCTCATGTATTTGCCATTGCAACAGGTGCTGAAAAAGCACCGGCAATTGAAGCATACATGCATCATGCTCCTAAACAAACGTGGCTTATCACGGATGAAGGAGCCTCAAATATGGTTTTAAAGGGGAAGTAATTCCTGTTTAAAATAAATTGTTACATAGATTCCTAAGGAGGAATATTGGATATGACAGTTAAAATTGGTATTAACGGTTTCGGCCGTATCGGACGTTTAGCATTCCGTCGTATTATGGATTTAGGCGAAAAGTCTAAGGATATCGAAGTTGTTGCAATTAACGACTTAACTACTCCTTCACTTTTAGCACACTTACTTAAGTACGACTCAACTCATGGTACTTTTGACCACGAAGTTTCATCAACTGATGATTCAATCGTTGTTGATGGTAAGAAATACCGTGTTTACGCAGAACCACAAGCAGAAAACATTCCATGGGTTAAGAACGATGGTGTTGACTTCGTTCTTGAATGTACTGGTTTCTACACTAGCAAGGCTAAGTCAGAAGCTCACCTTAAAGCTGGTGCAAAGAGAGTTTTAATTTCTGCTCCTGCAGGTAACGATCTTAAGACTATTGTTTACGGTGTTAACCAAGACACTTTAACTCCAGATGACAAGATCGTTTCAGCTGGTTCATGTACTACTAACTCATTAGCTCCAATGGTTAATGCTTTACAAAACGAATTTGGTATTGAAGTTGGTACTATGACTACTATCCATGCATACACTTCAACTCAAATGCTTTTGGATGGTCCTGTACGTGGTGGTAACTTACGTTCTGCACGTGCTGCTGCAATCAACATTATTCCTCACTCAACTGGTGCTGCTAAGGCCATTGGTCTTGTTATCCCAGAATTGAACGGTAAGTTGAATGGTCACGCACAACGTGTTCCAGTTCCAGATGGCTCAGTTACTGAATTAGTTACTATTTTAGGCAAGAGCGTAACTGCTGACGAAGTTAACGAAGCTATGAAGAAGTACGAAAGTCCTTCATTTGCATACAATGACCACAACATCGTTTCAACTGATGTTTTAGGTATGACTGCTGGTTCAATCTTTGACCCAACTCAAACTATGGTTACTACTGCAGGTGACAAGCAATTAGTTAAGACTGTTGCTTGGTACGACAACGAATACTCATTCACTTGCCAAATGGTTCGTACTTTATTGAAGTTTGCTACTCTTTAATCTGTAATATTTAATTATTATTTAACGATTAGATAAGCAAAGAGAAGGCGGAGGGAGAGTTCTTCCTCCGCCTTTTTTAGAAAATGAAAACATGGAGGCTAATTAAATGGCTAAATTAATTGTTTCAGATCTTAAAAATGAACTTAAAGGCAAAAAAGTTCTTGTTCGTGTAGACTTTAATGTTCCAATTAAAGATGGTGTAATTGGTGATGATAATCGTATCGTTGCTGCTTTACCAACTATTAAGTACATCATTGACAACGGTGGTAAAGCTATCTTATTAAGTCACCTAGGTCGTGTTAAGAGTGATGCAGATAAGAAAGAATTATCATTAAAGCCAGTTGCAGAACGTTTAAGTGAATTATTAAAGAAACCTGTAACTTTTGTTCCTGAAAATGAAGGTAAAGAAGTAGAAGAAACTATCGATAACATGAAAGATGGAGATGTAGTTGTTCTTGAAAACACTAGATTCCAAGATATCGATAATGACTTTGGTAAACGTGAATCTAAGAATGATCCAAAACTTGGTGAATACTGGGCAAGTTTAGGTGACATCTTTGTCAACGATGCCTTTGGTACTGCACACAGAAGTCACGCATCTAACGTTGGTATTGCTGAAGCTATGAAGAAAGCTGGTAAACCAGCAGCAGCAGGTTACTTACTTGAAAAGGAAATCCAATTCTTAGGTGATGCGGTTGAAAATCCTGTACACCCATTTGTAACTATTTTAGGTGGTGCAAAAGTTTCAGATAAGATTGGTGTTATCGAAAACTTGATTCCTAAGTCAGATCACATCTTAATTGGTGGTGGTATGGCTTACACTTTCTTGGCAGCTCAAGGACACAAGATCGGTAAATCATTATTTGAAGAAGATAAACTTGATCTTGCAAAAGAATTACTTGAAAAGGCTGGCGACAAGATTGTCTTACCTGTCGATAACGTTGCAGCTACTGAATTCTCAAATGATGCACCTCATGAAGTAGTTGGCGATGATATTCCTGATAACATGATGGGCTTAGATATTGGTCCTAAGACTGTTGCAAAATTTAAGGATATTCTTAAAGATGCGAAGACTGTTGTTTGGAATGGACCTATGGGTGCATTTGAAATGCCTAACTATGCTGAAGGTACTTTAGAAGTTGGTCGTGCTTTAGCTGAATTAAAGGATGCTGTAACTATTATTGGTGGTGGTGACTCAACTGCAGCTGCTAAGCAATTGGGTATTGCTCCTAAGATTAGCCACATTTCTACTGGTGGTGGTGCTTCACTTAACTATCTTGAAGGTAAGGAATTACCTGGTATCGCTTGCGTTTCAGATAAGTAATTCATAGGAGGAATATTTTAATTATGCGTACACCAATTATTGCTGGTAACTGGAAATTACATATGAATCCAGAACAAACTGCTGAATTTGTTAAGGCAGTTAAGGGTAAATTGCCAGATCCATCTAAAGTTGAATCTGTTATTGCTGCACCTGCAGTAGACCTTTATGTTCTAGCAGAAAATGCTAAAGGTACTAATTTACATACTGGTGCTGAAAATGCATACTTTGAAGTTGAAGGTGCATTTACTGGAGAAACTTCACCTAAAGTTTTAAACGAAATGGGTATTGACTATTGTATTATTGGTCACTCAGAAAGAAGAGGTTATTTCCACGAAACTGATGAAGACATTAACAAGAAAGCTAAGGCTTTATTTGCTAATGGCGTAACCCCAATTATTTGTTGTGGTGAATCTCTTGAAACTCGTGAAGCTAATAAGCAAGAAGAATGGGTAGTTGGCCAAATTAAGGCTGCTCTTGATGGTTTAACTGCAGAACAAGTATCTAAGGTTGTTATTGCATATGAACCAATTTGGGCAATTGGAACTGGTAAAACTGCTTCAGCAGATCAAGCTGAAGAAATGTGTAAGACTATTCGTGAAACTGTTAAGGATCTTTACAATGAAGAAACTGCTGAAAATGTTCGTATCCAATATGGTGGTTCTGTAAAACCTGCTAACATTAAAGAATTAATGGCTAAGCCAGATATTGATGGTGGTTTAGTTGGTGGAGCTTCATTAGATCCAGAATCTTACCTTGCATTAGTTAACTACCAAGATTAATTTATAAACAATTTATTTAAACAGAAATAAAAGGAGAATTTTAATGTCTGTAATTACTGATATTCACGCACGTGAAGTTCTTGACTCACGTGGTAACCCAACTGTTGAAGCTGAAGTTTACACTGAATTAGGTGGCTTTGGTCGTGCTATTGTTCCATCTGGTGCTTCTACTGGTGAACACGAAGCTGTTGAATTACGTGATGGGGACAAATCACGTTTTAATGGTAATGGTGTTTTAACTGCGGTTGAAAATGTTAATGGTGAAATTGCAAAAGCTGTTATTGGTTTAGACGTTACTGATCAACGTCTTATTGACCAAACTATGATTGACTTAGATGGTACTCCAAACAAGGGACGTCTTGGTGCTAATGCAATTTTATCTGTTTCTTTAGCTGCTGCACGTGCTGCTTCAGATGAATTAGGTCTTCCTTTATATGAATACTTAGGTGGACCAAATGGTCACGTTTTACCAACACCTATGATGAATGTTCTTAATGGTGGTAAACACGCTGATAACAATGTTGATATTCAAGAATTTATGATTATGCCAGTTGGTGCTAAATCACTTCATGAAGCAGTTCGTATGGGTTCAGAAACTTTCCATACTTTAAAGAGTATTCTTAAAGAACGTGGCGAATCAACTGCTGTTGGTGATGAAGGTGGATTTGCACCTAACCTTGAAAACAACGAAGAACCATTTGAATTATTAGTAGAAGCCATCCAACGTGCTGGTTACAAGCCTGGTGAAGATATTGCCATTGCATTTGACTGTGCTGCTTCAGAATTCTACAACAAGGATACTAAGAAGTATGTAACTATTGCTGATGGCCGTGATTACTCAGCTGAAGAATGGACTTCATTAATTGAAGACTGGGTTGATAAATACCCAATTATTTCTGTGGAAGATCCATTGGATGAAAATGATTGGGAAGGTTGGAAGACCTTTACTGATCGTTTAGGCAAGAAGATTCAAATTGTTGGTGATGACCTCTTTGTAACTAACACTAACTACTTGAAGAAGGGTATTCAAATGGGCGTTGCTAACGCTATCTTAATTAAAGTTAACCAAATTGGTACTTTAACTGAAACATTTGATGCTATCGAAATGGCCAAGCAAGCTAGTTACACTGCAATTGTTTCTCACCGTTCTGGTGAAAGTGAAGATACTTCAATTGCTGACTTAGTTGTTGGTACTAATGCTGGTCAAATTAAGACTGGTTCAATGTCAAGAACTGATAGAATGGCTAAGTACAACCAATTAATGCGTATTGAAGAAGCTTTAGGTTCAACTGGTCAATACCTTGGTATTCACAGTTTCTACAACTTACATAAACAATTCTAATAAAGATTAGAAATTTACAAAAAGAGAGACTATTTTTAGTCTCTCTTTTTGTTTCGCAATTATGAGTGATTTATGGTAAACTTCTAATAGTAGTTAATTTAGGCAATGGAGGCAGCGCTTTGTATAACGTAACCATGACGTTAATAATTATCGTTAGTATTTTAATAATTATTGCAACGTTAATGCAACCACAAAAACAGCAAGATGCCTTGAATGCTTTATCTGGTGGTGCCGTATTTAGTGGCCAATCCAAAAAGCGAGGTTTTGAGGCTTTAATGGAAAGAATTACTGGTGTTTTACTAGTTATTTTCTTTGTATTAGCGATTATTTTAGCGACATTATCATCTAAGTAAAAGAATCGGCCTCCACCCTTGGTGGAGGTCTTTTTATTAGGCCTAGAAATATAATATTATGAGGTGTTTATATGGCACAAAATGAAAGATTATTAGCGGAAGTTTTTGAAACATTTCGTCATAATCCACAAGAACAATTTGATGTAGATCACTTAGAAAAAGACTTAAGTAAACATAATAAATTTGAATTTTCCGACCTTGTAAAGACTTTGACATTTTTGGAACATGAAAAGAAGATTATAACTAATGGTCAAGGAAAGTATCAATTGAATCAAGAAAACATCATCGTCGAAGGTTTATTCAAAGCTAATGATAAAGGATTTGGTTTTGTAAGATTAGATGATGAAAAGGCTGAAGATGTATTTGTGGATAAGCACAATACAATGTTTGCAATTGATGGCGATAGAGTTCAAGTAACTATTATTGCAGGATCAAATCCATGGAATGGTAAGGGACCAGAGGGTAAGGTTAATGAAATTTTAGCTCACGGGGTTGAAAACCTGGTAGGAGAATTTCATCCGTATAGTGATGATTTAGTTAAAAAATATGGTTACATCGGATATGTAACTAGTGAAAACCGTAAATTAAAACGTTTTAAAATCAATCTCGAAGACACTGGTTTAAAGCCTCAAATGGGGGATATGGTACAAGTTTCATTAAAGGAGTATCCTACTGAAGATCATCCTGATGAAATGACAGCAGTAGCTATTAAAACGCTTGGAAATAAAAATGATCCCGGTGTGGATATTATGTCAATTGTTGTTGATAATGAAATTCGGACTGAATGGCCAACCGACGCAATGGAACAGGCTAATAGCATTCCGGATCATGTTACACCTGAGGATAAAAAAGGTCGTATAGATATAACTGAACAACCAGCGGTAACGATTGATGGCGATGATTCAAAAGACTTTGATGATGCAGTTGTTTTATGGAAACTACCAAATGGAAACTATCATTTAGGTGTACATATTGCTGATGTTTCGCATTATGTAACAGAAAATTCACCACTGGATCAAGAGGCATTTAAACGTGGGAATAGTACTTATTTGGTGGATCGAGTTATCCCGATGTTACCGTTTAGATTATCAAACGGTATTTGCTCTTTAAATGAAGGTGTAGAACGTCTTGTCTTGTCATGTGATATGGAAATTACACCTGATGGACAACGTGTAAAATATGATATTCACCCTTCTGTAATGAAATCTCATGGCCGTTTAACTTATAACAAGGTAAATCAGACTTTAGATCCAAAACAAGAGGATCCAAAAGAAGAAAAATACCGCAAGTTAAAACCAATGCTTGAAGAAATGGCTAAATTACATGAAGCGCTATATAAGCAACGTCATCTACGTGGGGCCATTGATTTTGAAGAACCAGAGGCAAAAATTAAAGTAGATAAAGATGGTAAACCCGTCGATATTATTTTACGTGAACGTGGTACAGCGGAAAAAATGATCGAATCATTTATGCTGATTGCTAATGAGACAGTTGCCCAAGATTATTATAAAAAGAACGTGCCTTTCTTGTATCGTGTCCACGAAACACCCGATGAAGAAAAGATGAAGAGTTTCTTTGAATTTATTAGTGCATTTGGTTTACATATCACGGCGGATCCAGCTCATGTTAATCCAAAGGAATTACAAAAGGTTGTTGCTAAAACTGAAGGTACTCCCGAAGAGATGGTTGTACAAATGATGATGTTGCGTAGTCTAAAGCAAGCGCACTATTCTCCTGATCCTTTGGGTCACTTTGGTTTGGCTGCAAAAGATTATACTCACTTTACTTCACCAATTAGACGTTATTCAGATTTAATGGTTCATCGCATGATTCATACATACGCTGATCAAGGAAAGGGAGAAAAGGTTCAAGATCACTTTAAGTCTCAATTACCAGAAGTTGCTGAACAAACTTCTAGTCAAGAACGTCGCTCAATTGATGCAGAACGTGGTGTTAATGATCTAAAGATGACAGAATACATGGCTGATAAAGTTGGTCAAGTCTTTGATGCAATAGTATCATCAGTTACAAGTTTTGGAATGTTTATTCAGTTGCCTAATACCGTAGAAGGCCTAATTCATATTTCTAACTTAAATGATGATTATTATAACTTTAACGAAAAATCAATGACTCTAACTGGACGTAATTCTCATAAGGAATTTAAAGTTGGAATGCCGATTAAAGTAAAACTAATTCGAGCTGATGTTGAACAACATCAATTGGATTTTGAAATTTATGATCCGAATGCACCAAAAAATAATAATCGTGATCGTAATCAGCACGGACGTAATTTTGAACGAAGTTATTCAAGAAATAGAAATAACCGCAATTCCCGTGGTAAAAATAATAGATTTACCATTCGTAAGCGAAATCAAGCTCAAAAATCTTCAAAGAATAGATAATTAAATAGGATTCATAATGAAGCAAAAAAAAGAAGAAAATTTAATTGCTCAAAATAAAAAGGCTGGTCATGATTATTTTATTAAGGAAACGTTAGAAGCTGGAATTGCATTAACAGGTACAGAAATAAAGTCGGTTCGTGCCCGTAGAATTAACTTACGCGATGGATATGTTCAAATTATTAATGGTTCTGCCTATTTAGAAAATGTACATATAAGTGAGTACAAACAAGGTAACATTTATAATCATGATCCATTACGTCAAAGAAGGCTCTTACTTCACAAAAAACAAATTGCACGTTTAGCTGGGATTCAAAGTCAGCAAGGGATGGCCATTATTCCTTTAAAAGTTTATCTTAAGCATGGCTTTGCTAAAGTATTAATTGGTGTTGGCCAAGGTAAAAAACAGTTTGATAAGCGTGAAACCATCAAAAAGCGTGATCAAGAGCGCGAATTAAGAAGAAAGTATCGTGTATAATAATTTCTATGATTAGACAAGCCACCAAAAATGATTTTCCGTATATTTTTCCAATTCTAAACCAAATTTTTGATGAAATGGAACTTGAGCCCATAAAGAAAATGGCAGCAACTACTTTTTATCAATTAATGGCCTTGGGATTTGAAGACCCAAAGTTTACTTTTAGTTATACTCATATGTGGGTAGCAACTGATGAGAAAGATCATCCTATTGGAGTTTTAGATATGTATAGTTATGATGATCAACAACAAGGGAGTCATAATGTAATTAAGAAGTATCAACCAAAGGTGGGCTTACCTACTACATTAACTATATTTGCTGATGATGAGGCTTTACCACATGAATGGTATATTGATTCTTTAGCAGTTGCTCCGAAATACTGGGGAAATGGAATTGGACAAGCACTTTTAAAAATTGTTCCAGAGATAGCTCATAAAAATGGTTATGAGTTAATTAGTTTAAATGTAGATAAAGATAATCCTAGAGCAAAAAGATTATATGATTACATGGGATTTAAAGTGATTTCCGAAATGAAAATTGGTGATCGATCTTATTATCATATGATATTAAATTAAAAAACTAGAGAGTGATTATTACTCTCTAGTTTTTTTATTATAAAAAAATTTTTTGTTATTTTATGATACCTTAACTTCATGGGCTATTTAAAGTCGATAAAATATAGAAATGTTCTGCTTTCATAAAGTGCTTGTTTCTAACTAAGAGCTTTGGTAAGCTGAATTTTAAATGAATCGCATTAGCGAAAAAATATAGAAAGGCCCAAGTGTTATGCAAATTAAATTTACATATGCACAAAAGACTGTTTATGAAATGTTAGCTACTAGAGAGGTAAATGATATCTCAGTTGTTCATCTGTGTAGAACTTTAAAATGTAGTAGACATGCTTTTTACAAGCGATTTGATAATAAAAATAATTTTTTAACTTTATGTTTAATTCAGAACATTCACGATGAAATGAAAAAACATAAAAAACGTGGAGTAAATGAATCAGTTTATTATTTACTCCGACATTTGCAAAATGACAGAATGTACTATGAAAATATGGGACGTCTTTTAAAAAGAACTTGTATATGCACATTACTTAAGGATAAACTTCATGAAATGATCTGGAATAAGATGAAACTTGATGATGAAGTAGCGCGAGTTTTAGTTAAAGAAATGACAGATATAATATATGTCCATTTATTTTTCTGGTTAAAGCATCATTGTGATAAAGATATGCGAAAAGTTTATCATCAAGTAGAGTCTGTCTTGAATCGTCTTAATCATATGAGCACAAATGCAGCTTTTATCGAAAAGTTAAGATTAGAAAATTATCATTATTTATGGGGCCATAAGGAGTTTGAAGATTAATTATACTTCATTAGTCTAAATTTTTGAGGAAAAATAGGAAAAACAGGTAGGTGCAAGGGGGTTGAATGCCATTGCGTAAAAAGAATGCTGCTAAGTAAAATAAATGGAATATCTTCTGGTTTTTTGATTTTACAACTTAAAGTATATCCGTTTTCAGTAATTATGGTCTTAATAGCAGCCATTTCATGAATGTTCTTATAAAATGCATAATTTCCCTTTTTTATACTTCCTTTGACCCAATAATTTAATTGGGTAATATAAAATACATTAGTAAAAGAGCTATTTAGTTTTTTAACTTTTACGAGTGAATGACCGATAACGTCAATTGTATAAGAATTAATAAGTTTAGAACTATCTAAATATAATCGCCCAATTTCTTTGCGAAATTTATTAGTCAAGATAATAGTATGATTAACATTATCAAGATTACCTGAAATAAAAAATATTATTTCTCCTTTTTCATCTATAACAGGAATCTGTCCTAAAATAGGACTTTTATTAAGTAAAACAGAGTACTTCATTTTTCCCTCCTTTACCTCATAGTAACTAAATATTTATGTCTATGATATCATGAAGCAAGATAGAGATTGAAGGTAGGTAAATTTTTGATGAAAAATTTAATTGGAAATGATTGGGACGAAATTTTAGCACCAGTATTTCAAAGTGAAAATTATCAAGAGTTACATAATTTTTTAAAGGAAGAATATCAAACTAAAACTATTTATCCAGATATGTATCATATATTTACGGCCTTTAAACTAACTCCATTTGCAAAAACAAAAGTAGTAATTTTAGGACAGGATCCTTATCATAATCCTGGTCAGGCAACCGGAATGAGTTTTAGTGTAAATCCAGGTATTGCTCTTCCACCCTCACTAAAAAATATATATAAAGAACTATATGATGATGTAGGTGCGGTACCAGTGGACCATGGCTACTTAAAAAAATGGGCTGATCAAGGAGTATTACTTTTAAATGCTGTTTTAACTGTCCCTTATGGTAAAGCTAATGGCCATCAGGGAAAAGGATGGGAATTCGTAACTGATCAAGCTATCAAGCGTCTTAGTGAAAGAGGAAACGTAGTTTTTATTCTTTGGGGCAGATTTGCACAAAATAAAATTCCTTTAATTGATCAGAATAAAAATTTTATTATAAAATCTTCTCATCCAAGCCCTTTTTCGGCTGATCGTGGTTTTTTTGGCTCTCGACCTTTTTCACGCTGTAATGATGCTTTAAAGCAATTCAATGAAGCACCAATTGATTGGCAATTACCTGCCAAAGTGAATCGAACCGAAATTGTTTAACACTAAGGACTTTGATTTAATATCGTAAGTAGGTAAAATAGAAAAAAGAAATTTTATTTATGAGGCTTAAATATGAAAGTATTTGAAAAATTAAAAGAAGTTGCTTTAGAAAAGAAAAGAACAATAATTTTGCCAGAAGGTAAAGATAAAAGAGTTTTACAAGCTGCGGCCCGACTGCAAGCCGATGGTTATGCTAATGTCCAAATTGCAGGTAAAACTAAGGAAATTCTTACTTCGGCTCAAGAAAATGAAATTGATTTAGGAAAGGTGACTATCATTGATATGGAAACTTTTCCTCAACTTGATCAAATGGCAAATGATTTAGTGAAATTAAGACATGGAAAAGTCAATATAGATGAAGCTTATGAGCTTTTAAAAACACCTCCATACTTTGGAACCATGATGGTATATGAAGGTTGGTCAGACGGTATGGTATCAGGCGCAACTCATTCTACTGCTGATACAGTACGTCCAGCCTTACAAATAATTAAAACAAAGCCAGGCATGACCAGAGTTTCTGGCGCCATGATTATGGAACGGGATGAAGAAAAATATATTTTTGCTGATTGTGCCATAAATATAGATCCTGATAGTGAAACTTTGGCAGAAATTGCGTTTCAAAGTGCTCAAACTGCCAGAATGGTAAATCTAGATCCTAAAATTGCAATGTTAAGCTTTTCTACTAAGGGATCAGCCAAAGGCCCCATGGTTGAAAAAGTACAAAAGGCAGTAAAAATTATGCATGCTGAACATCCTGAAATTATGTGTGATGGGGAGTTACAATTTGATGCAGCTTTTGTTCCAAAAATAGGTAAAGCAAAAGCTCCTGATTCTAAAGTAGCGGGTCAAGCTAACGTATTTATTTTTCCTGAATTACAGTCCGGTAATATTGGATATAAAATAGCAGAAAGATTAGGTAATTTTCAGGCAATTGGTCCGGTATTACAAGGCTTGGCCGCTCCAATAAATGATTTATCAAGAGGATGTAGTACAGAAGATATTTATTTATTAAGTATCTTAACAGCAGCACAAGCTAATATGGAATAACTATGGAAAGTTTAAAAATTAATTCAGATGCAGAAATGCAACAATTAGGAAATACTTTAGGTAAATTTGCTCAAGCTCATGATCTTTTGTTATTAACTGGAGATTTAGGAGCAGGTAAAACCACTTTAACAAAGGGAATTGCTAAGACTTTGGAAATTCGTCGTCCAGTTAAAAGTCCGACTTTTACAATTGTGAGAGAATATCAAGAGGGTCTGATGCCTTTGTTCCATATGGATATGTATCGCTTAGAAGATGGCGATCTTTCCAGTATTGATTTACCGGCTTATCTAGCTAGTCCAGGATTGGTAGTAATTGAATGGCCAGAATTCATTATGAATGATTTACCTACTGAATATCTGAAACTAAAAATAAAGAGGCTCGATAATTCTTGGGATTCAACTGAACGCGAAATTGAAATTGAAGCTCAAGGACAACGTAACCAGGAATGGTGGCAAGAAGTTAGTCAGAATCTAAAATAAAAAAATCTCGTTAGGCATTAAATTTGCTTAACGAGATTTTTTATTTGTTCATCACCAAATTCCTTGTTTTGATGAATTAAAATTTCTGCACAGGCTTCACTGTCACTTAATGCATTATGATGATGCCATAAGTTAATATTTAAAGCTTCAGAAACTGTATCAAGCTTGTGGTTTTTTAGATCTGGCTCAAAGCGCCTGCTGGTAGCCAGAGTATCTACCACTAGATAGTGAGGTGTAGGAATATCATAACGGGCTAATGATTTTGCCATAACGTTACAATCAAAACGTGCGTTGTGTGCTGTTACTAACATTCCTGGTTGATATAATTCTTTTATTTTTGGCCAAACTTCTGCCATTGTCGGTGCATTTTTGACATCTGCGGCTGTTATACCATGAATTTTAATATTTTGAGCATCAAAAGGCATTTGAGGGTTGATAACAGTGTAAAAGCGATCAATTATTTTATTATTTCTTACTAAAACTAATGCTAAAGAACATGCACTTTCTGGAAAATGATTAGCTGTTTCAAAATCCATTGCAGTAAAATTCATTTTAACCTCTTCATTATAATTAATTTTAGATAAAGTATATCATATCAGATGCTAATTGAGGTACAATACCATAAGACCATAAAGAAAAGGGAGGGAAAGTTATGCAGTTAATGGATCTAAAAAATGAAGGAATTGATATTAAAAAGAATATTCCGTTAAGTCGATTTACTTTTACTGAAACGGGTGGTCCAGCTGAGTTTTTGGCTTTTCCTAAAAATATTAATGAATTAAAAAAATTGGTAGAAGTTACGACTGACCAAACTATTCCCTTAACAGTAATTGGAAATGCTTCTAATCTTATAATTCGAGATGGTGGAATTGAAGGTTTAGTAGTAATTTTAACTCAAATGAAGGAAATAACTGCCGATATTAAAAATCATTATATTATTGCTGATGCAGGTGCTAGAATTATTGATACTTCAGAAGCAGCCTGTCAAGCCGGACTTACTGGACTCGAATTTGCTGCCGGAATCCCTGGAAGTGTGGGAGGCGCTGTTTTTATGAATGCAGGTGCTTATGGTGGTGAAACACAAACGACAGTGCATTCAGTTGATGTTATTACTCGCAATGGAGATATTAAGACATATACTCACGATGAAATGAAATTCAGTTATCGCCATTCTTTAGTTCAAGAAAATGGGGATATTGTTATAAGAGCTACTTTTGCTTTAAAACCGGGAGATAAACTAGCCATCAAAAATAAGATGGAATATTTTAATGGTCTTCGTCGCGCAAAACAGCCTTTAGAATATCCTTCTTGTGGAAGTGTCTTCAAAAGACCACAAGGCCATTATGTTGGACCAATGATCATAAAAGCAGGTCTTCAAGGTAAGAGAATTGGTGGAGCAGAAGATTCTAAAAAACATGCTGGCTTTATTGTAAATGTAGGTGGAGCAACAGCGACCGATTATCTCAATTTGATTCATTTGATTCAAAACGAAATTAAAGCACAATTTGATGTTGATCTTGAAACAGAAGTAAGAATCATTGGAAAAGAAAAAGATTAAAGTCATGGCGTGAGTTCCATGACCTTTTTATTTATCAATTATTAAATTAAATAGTCAGTATATGAGTGATTCGATATAATTAAATTATTAAGAAAAGGAGAATTTATGAATTTGAATATTGCGAGTCTATTTACTTGGCAAAATTTAATGAATTTGATAGATATTCTAATTGTCTGGTATATCATCTATCGTCTAATTTTATTAGCACGTGGAACAAAGGCTGTTCAATTACTTAAAGGAATTTCTTTAATTATAATTATTCGAATTATAGCAGGCTTTTTGAATTTACATACCTTAACTTATTTTGTCGATCAAATTTTATCTTGGTCCGTTATCGGAATTATTGTGATTTTTCAACCAGAGATTCGGAGAGGTCTTGAACACCTTGGACGTTCATCAATTTTTGGTGGCAATACCATGAGTGCACATGACAGTTCTGAAAAAATGGTTGAAGAATTAGATAAAGCAATTCAATATATGTCTAAAAGACGAATCGGAGCTCTGATTACGATTCAACAAAATACCGGATTAGAGGATTATATTGAAACTGGAATCCCATTAGATGCAGATATATCAGGAGCTTTATTGATTAATATCTTTATTCCTAATACTCCACTTCATGATGGAGCAGTAATTATTAGAGATAATAAAATTGCTGTAGCTGCGGCGTACTTACCGTTATCAGATAACCGCGCTATTCCCAAAAATTTGGGAACTAGACACCGGGCTGCTGTTGGTATTTCAGAAGTTACAGATGCAATAACCATTGTTGTTTCTGAAGAAACTGGTGGTGTTACCATTACGCGTAATAGTCAATTTATGGTGGATTTAACTAGAGAAGAATACTTGAAGTATTTACGGGCTCAATTAGTACCAGTTGAAGATAAAGGTCCAAACTGGTTTCAAAAAATTATTAATAAAGTATGGAATTGGGGGTCAAATAAAAAATGAAAAAATTTTTTGATCGCCTCTGGTTTTATAAAATTGTAGCCTTATTTTTAGCAATTTTATTGGCAATATATGTTAATTATAATCAGCAAGGTTTTGTACCTGAAGGACAACGTAATGCGACTGTCAAGACTGCTACCAAGAAAGAAAATTTAAAAGTACCGCTTCAAGTTTCGGTTGATACCGATAAATACTACGTTACTGGATATCCAGATAAAGTATCTTTAAGCTTATCCGGTTCTACCGCATTAGTAACATCTACTGTAAATACTCAGAATTTTAGGGCATTTATTGATTTAAGCAGATTAAAACCAGGAAAACATACTGTTCCAGTTAAAATTAATGGTCTAAGCAATCAATTATCATATTCATTAAATCCTAAAAAAATTACTGTTAATATTCAGAAGCGAAAATCTAAATCATTTCCAGTTCAAATAGAGTATAATAAAGATGCTGTGCCATCTCCTTATAAGATAGGTACTGCTAAAAGTGATCCGTCAGTGGTTACTGTTACGGGTGCAAAAAGTGAAGTAAATCAAATTGATAAGATTGTTGCTCGTGTGGTTATACCTAAAGATGAAATTAAAACTTATATGCGAGAGGTAATTCTTGTCGCTGAAGACAAGGCAGGTAGGCAATTAAACGTTGTCATTGATCCTGCCACCACTAATGTAACAATTCCAATTAGTTTGCCGAAGAAGACAGTTAAACTTAATTTAACTTCACATGGTGGCAGCCAAAATAAGGTCTTTTCAGTATCAAGTGATATCGAAAGTGTTAAGATCTATGGTAAAAGTGATATATTGAAGAAGCTAGATGAACTATCAGTGGATGTAGATCTTTCACATGTAACTTCTGATACCGAAAAAAATGTAACGTTAAAATTGCCAAAGGGAATTTATCAGGCTAATCCCGCAGAAATTCCAGTAAAAATTAAAGTTTCAGACAGTAATAGTAAAAAGAATTAAGAGAGGTTATTAATATGCTTAAGTACTTTGGTACCGACGGTGTTCGGGGTGTTGCGAATGCAGGTTTAACACCTGAAATGGCATTTAAATTAGGACGTGATGGTGGTTATGTTTTAACTAAAGATAAAAAAGATGGAGAAAAGGCTAAGGTATTAGTTTCTCGTGATACGCGTATTTCAGGACAAATGCTGGAATATGCTTTAATTGCTGGTCTTTTATCTGTTGGTATTGAAGTCTTAGAATTGGGAGTAATTACAACTCCTGGACTTTCATACTTAGTACGTGCACAAGGTGCCGATGCAGGTGTACAAATTTCTGCATCGCATAATCCAGTTCAAGATAATGGAATTAAGTTTTTTGGTAGTGATGGTTTAAAACTTTCAGATGCTAAAGAAGAAGAAATTGAAGCATTGATTGATGCTCCTGAAGACAAGTTACCACGTCCTTCTGCAGAAGGATTAGGAACTGTTACAAACTATCATGAAGGTTCAGCCAAGTATTTACAATTTATTGAAAATACTTTGCCTGAAGATTTAAGTGGGATCAAGGTTGTTGTTGATGGTGCCAATGGTGCTTCAAGCGCTTTAATTTCACGTTTATTTGCTGATTTAGGTGTTGATTTCACTACTATCGCAACTCATCCTGATGGTTTGAATATTAATGATAATGTTGGTGCAACTCATACTGAAAAATTACAAGAAGAAGTTGTTAAGCAAGGTGCTCAACTTGGTTTAGCATTTGATGGGGATGCTGATCGTTGTATTGCTGTAGATGAAAACGGTAATGAAGTAGACGGTGACCATATTATGTACGTGATTGGTAGTTATTTGGCTGATCATGGACGCTTAAAAAAAGATACGATTGTTACTACTGTTATGAGTAATCTGGGTTTCACTAAAGCGCTAGAAAAGAAGGGTCTCAAAAATGTTCGTACTCAAGTTGGAGACCGTTATGTATCTGAAGAAATGCGTGCTAATGGTTATAACTTGGGTGGTGAACAGTCTGGCCACGTAATTATTAGTGATTACCATAATACCGGTGACGGAATGCTTACTGGTTTGCATTTACTTAACGTAATGAAAGAAACAGGAAAATCATTAAGCGAATTACTTGTTGATTTTAAAGAATATCCTCAAACATTGATCAATGTGCCTGTTAAGGATAAAAAGACGTGGAAAGATCACCAAGCAATTTTAGATGCAATTGATACTGTAGAAAAAGAACTTGGAGATGACGGACGAATTTTTGTAAGACCATCTGGAACCCAAGATCTTTTACGTGTAATGACAGAAGCACCTACACAAGAATTAGCCGATAAATATAGTAAACAAGTTGCTAATATTGTTAAGCAAGAAATGGGTAGTGAAAATTAATTTGATCTTATAGAAGAGCTTGTAGTCATGATTCTACAAGCTTTTTTTATTTGTCTATTTTATTTTTATACCAATTTTCTAATAAATCACTTGACCAATTCTAAAAATACTAATATTATAGCTGTTATAGAGCTATAGCAAAAGAATTTAATAGTATAGACCAATTTTAAAAATTGAATATACCAAAGGAGAAAAATTATGTGTGGAATTGTTGGTGTAGTTGGTAAACCAGCTCGCGAAGTAGTGTTAAATGGTTTGAAGAACCTGGAATATCGTGGTTATGATTCTGCTGGTATCTACTTAAATGATTTACAAGGAAATGAATACTTAACTAAAGCAGTTGGTAGAATAAGTAATTTAGAAGAAAAGTTAACTCCAGATGAAGAGGGATTAGTTGGTATTGGACATACACGTTGGGCTACTCATGGAAAGCCAACTGTTGATAATGCTCACCCACATGTTTCAGAAGATGGACGTTTCTATTTAGTACATAATGGGGTAATTGAAAATTACGCTGAATTAAAAGAAAAATATCTTCAAGATGTTGATTTTAAGTCCACTACTGATACAGAAGTTGTAGTGCAATTAGTAGATAAAATTGCTAGAGAAAAGAACTTAGATGCTTTTTCAGCATTTAAAGAAGCGCTTAAGTTAGTTCGTGGTTCATACGCTTTCTTGTTAGTTGATAATACACAACCTGACCACATTTTTATTGCTAAGAATAAGAGTCCAATGATGTTAGGAATCGGTGATGGTTTTAACATTATTGCTTCAGATGCAATTTCTGTTTTAGATCAAACTAAGACTTTTATTGATTTGCAAGATGGTGATGTAGCAGACGTTACTAAGGATAATGTAGTTATTGAAACTATTGATGGAGAAAAAGTAGAACGTAAACCTCATACTTTAGATATTGATCCAAACGCTGCTTCAAAGGGTACTTATGAATTTTACATGTTAAAGGAAATCGATGAACAACCTGCAGTAATGAGACGTTTATCACAAGATTACTTTGATGGTGATGATGTAAAAGTAGATCCTGCAATTGTTGATGCAATGGCCCAAAGTGATCGAATTTATATCTTAGCAGCCGGAACTAGTTATCATGCTGGCTTAGTTGGTAAAAATATCATTGAAGAATACGCTGATATTCCAGTTGAAGTCGGACTTGCTTCTGAATTTGGTTACCACTTCCCTAAACTTTCTAAGAAGCCTTTCTTTATCTTCTTATCTCAATCTGGAGAAACAGCTGATTCACGAGTAGTGCTTAAACAAGTGAATGAAAGAAACTTACCAAGCTTAACGATGACCAATGTGGAAGGATCTACTCTTTCTCGTGAAGCTACTTATACAATGCTTCTTGAAGCTGGTCCAGAAATTGCCGTAGCATCTACAAAGGCATATACAGCTCAAATTGCAGTTCAAGCAATTTTAGCTAAAGCAGTTGGTGAAAAGAAGAATCTTGAAAAAGCAAAGAATTTTGACTTAAAGAATCAATTTGCTCTTGCTGCTGAAGGAATGCAAGAATTAGTTGATGGTAAAGAAAAGATCGATGAATTAGCTAAGAAATACTTATCAACTACTCGTAACGCCTTTTACTTAGGTCGTGGTGTTGATTATGCTGTTGCTTTAGAAGGTGCATTGAAGCTTAAAGAAGTTTCATATATTGAAACAGAAGGATTTGCTGCTGCTGAATTAAAACATGGTACGATTGCTCTAATTGAAAAGGGTACACCAGTGATTACCTTAATTAATGACCCTGCAACAGCAGACTTAACTCGTGGTAATATTCAAGAAGTAGAATCACGTGGTGCAAATGTTATGACATTTGTAGCAAAAGATTTTGCGCGTGAAGGAGACGATGTGGTTCTTCCCCAAATTGATTACTACTTATCCCCATTAGTAACTGCCATTCCTGCACAGTTAATTGCATATTACGCTTCTAAGAATAAGGGACTAGATGTTGATAAGCCACGTAACTTAGCAAAATCTGTTACAGTTGAATAAACAATTTAAAAATGAGCTTTTAAGTAAAGCTCATTTTTTGTATAATCATTGTGAAAGAATTATTTTACTAAAAGAAGAGTAGATCTAATGTCAGAAAAAGTAAAAAACTATTTTAGTATTGGAATTTTTGCCTTTTTAGGTGGCGCATTACGGTGCTATTTTAATTTACTTTGGTCGTTTTATGGTACATTTATTGCAAATATTTTAGGCTGCTTTTTATTAGCATTATTTACATATTTTTTTATTGAATATAAACTAGTCCCACAATGGTTAAAAACTGGGTTGACGACTGGATTAGTGGGTGCCTTTACAACCTTTTCAACTTTTCAATTAGATACGTTAAAATTACTACAAACAAAGTATTGGTATAATGGAATTTTATATTTTGGTTTATCTTTACTTTTAGGTTTGACTTTTGCCTGGTTAGGGATGAAAGTAGGGAAAAGTTTAGGAAAGAAAGTTGTTGAATAATAATGATTGTAATAATTGCTTGTGCAGGAATTGGTGCTATTTTTGGTGCCTTAATTAGATATATTATTACCGATTATGGTAAAAAGCATTGGGGAGATAATTTTCCTTGGGCAACCTTAATGATCAATTTAAGTGGTGCCTTTTTATTAGGAGTATTTTTTTCATTACACTTCTCATCACTTTCTTATACCCTTTTAGGAACAGGAGTAATGGGTGGCTATACTACATTTTCAACTTTAAACGTAGAATTATTAAATGAATTAAAGCAAAAGGCCAGAAAAAAATTTTGGATTTATGGGATATGTTCATATTTGGGCGGCTTTGGCTTAGTATTTTTAGGTTTCTTGATAGGAAGAAAATAAAACAGACTAGCTGATAAACTAGTCTGTTTTATTTTGTTCTGTTGTCTTTAATTCAATTGATCCCTGATTACTTTCTAAAAGTAAAAATGGTAATGCCTCTTCATCATTAAGATAGCCGTTAATTGATTTATAATCATCACTATCGTAAATAATTGCATCTAACGGCAGATTGATAGTCGACAGATTACCTTTAGCCTGAAATTTAATTGGTAAATGTTCATCAATTTTAATTTTAATAGAACTAAGTCGTGTTTTAGTTCTAAGTTCTTTATCAAATTTTTTATCAAGAGAAATTCTGATCTTTCCAGAAGAACTATTAATTCTTCCATTACTGTTATAGTTATTCAGTTTAATATTACCCGAAACAGTTGAAATATCTGCTTCATCCTCATTCAAATTCTTAGTTGTTATATTTCCACTTTTAGTATTAAGAATAAGACGATTGCTTAAACTAGAAATTAATTTGATATTGCCACTAGTTGAAGTGAAAAGAGTATCGGCATCAGGGTTCATGACTATTAAATAAGAGCCGGTAATATTTCCAGAGCGAGTATTAACATGTATATCTTCAGCTTGACAATGATTTAAAATAATATTTCCAGAATTCAAATCAGCTTGAAGACGTTTTACATGAAGATTGGTTAATAAAGTATTACCTGAAATTGAAGTTAAATCAACCATACAATCACTATTTAGATTGGTTAAGTAAACTCGTCCACTTTGATTTCTAATGGTAATAAAACCAGAATAATCCAGTGGGAGAAACAGAATAACTTTATTTTTGAAAAAACCTATATGTTTTCGCGGTCCTTGAGTAATTTTTATTACATTACCAACTTTTTCAATTGCCGAATGTAATTTTTGAATATCTCGTGACATCCAATCACTTAAGAAAGCAGTTTTAGCCTTGGTAGGAAGAATTAATAAATCTCCAATACGATAATTCAAATGAATTTCAGTAATCCCTTGAAGGTTAAGGTTTAAGGATTGAGTAAGTTTTAAATTTATAAGTTGGTGGATAATCTTTTTAAGTCTTTTTTGACTGATTTGAGCATATTTATCGGTATAGGGAGACGATAAAATCCGATCTACTTCTTCTAAGTTTTCTTTGATTGCAAGGGTAGTATCTGCTGAATCTAAACTATCACTAGTTCTTTTATTAATATTTTTTTCTATTTGTTGAACAAGCGACTTATTTGAAGTGGTTAAATCTTTCGTATCTGAAAGTTTATTTAAAATTGAAGTAATTTGTTTTTCGAACATGGTTACCTCCTTTAAATGTTTATTGTAGCATAATCAAAAAGATTAAATAAAAAAAGCGTTGTAACTAACCTCAAAGTTAGTCACAACGCTTTTAGGAATTCTTAATTAATCATTTGAACGGTAGCCGAAGTAAAATTGGATACATGCAACAACGATGTTAATCCAGTTCATTGCGATGAACCAACCAGCTATACCAGGGTTATGTGAAGCTCCGACACCGTAGTATACCCAGAAACCAATAATGATGGCTGCAACGTTAATCCATGCAAAGGTCTTTTGTAAAGTCTTGTTATTAAGTTGGAACCACATCCAAATAACATTAATAACAAACCAAATAGCTAAAATCCAAAAAATTGTAGTAAACATAAATATTATCTCCTTTTGTTAATAAATATATTTGGGAAACTAATTAGATTTCTCTTTTCACTTTCCATTATGGACTAAGATTTTATTAAATCAAAAATAAAGTCTTGAAAAATAAAAAATAATTTGTTTTATTATGCTGTAAGAATTAATGAGGAGAAATAATGAAAAAGCAACTACATTATATTTTTATCGTTTTAATGGTCTTAGTGTTAATTGGACTTTTTATTTCAAGTTCAATGACCTACCACCAACAAGAAATGAAACCAGGATTTATTCATAAATATTTTCCCTTGCTAGAAAATTGGGTAGGTCATTGGAACATCTACTATGGTGGTCGATGGCATAATGCTCATCTTGATCAGGGTGTAGCCGGAATGACTCAATTTGTAATGCGAAAAATGGCACACTTTGGAAGCTTTTTCTTATTAGGCTTATTTGGTTCTTTAGGTCTAAAAAAGATCTTTCAAAGTTGGGGAGGACCTTTGTTAATTTGGTTAGGAACAATCCTTGTTGCATTTTGTGATGAGTTTCATCAAATGCTAACTGGGGACCGAACTCCTAGCGTACATGATGTAATGTTGGATTCTTCAGGAGCCCTCTTGGCAATTTTAATCTGCATGATTGTGTATGGAATAAAGAATTTTAAAAATAGCAAAAATGACGCTTAAATCGAATTGAATTTGAGCGCTTACTGCGTTAAGATTAACAAGGTTATACAATATTTATGAAAAGAAAGAAGGATTATAATGTCAGGACATTCAAAATGGCACAATATTCAAGGCCGCAAGAATGCGCAAGACGCTAAGAGAGGTAAAGTATTCCAAAAATTATCTCGTGAAATTTATATGGCTGCAAAGAGTGGTGGTCCTGACCCTTCCGGAAACCCTGCTTTACGTTTGGTAATGGATAAGGCTCGTGCAGCTAACATGCCAAAGAGTAATATTGAACGTGCGATTAAGAAGGCCGAAGGTGGCTCAGACGAACACTACGACGAAATTACTTATGAAGGCTATGCACCAGGTGGTGTAGCAATTTTAGTTGAAGCATTAACTGATAACAAGAACCGTACTGCTTCTGATGTTCGTGTTGCTTTCACTCGTAATGGTGGTTCTCTTGGTGCTACCGGATCTGTTGCCTACATGTTTGATAGAAAAGGTTACATCGTAATTGATCGTTCAACTACTGATGCTGATGAAGATCAAATGTTACTTGATGTAATGGATGCAGGTGCCGATGATTTACAAACCAGTGATGATGCATACGAAATTTATACTGATGCTAAGCAATTTACAGATGTTAGAGATAGCTTAGAAAAGGCTGGTTACAAGCTTGCTAATGCAGAATTGACTATGATTCCTCAAAACACTACCCCAGTTCCTGAAGATAAGAAGGATCAATTCAATAATCTTATCGATGCTTTGGAAGATAGTGATGATGTTTCTAACGTTTATACTGCAGCTGCAGATGACGATGAATAATAGTAATTAAGAATTAAAAAAAGGATTCAAAGGTGATAAACTTTTGAATCCTTTTTTATTTTAAAAACAAATATTTAATTTTTGCGTAATTTAAAATGGATCCAAATTTATAGAAAGAAAAAGAAAAGAGATGGAAATAAAAGAATTAGCAAATAAAATATTGAAGACTGCTGTTAGCTGCCATAGTAGTGATATTTTTATTTTTCCTAAATCGGATAATTTTGAGTTAAAGATACGAACAGACAAAGGAATTAATAAGTTAGAAAACATTACTTTAAGCACAGGAACGGAATTAATTAACTATTTCAAATTTATTGGTGAGATGGATATTGCTGAACATCGTAGACCACAAGTAGGTTCGTTAGCTAGACAAATTCAAGATGAAAGAATTTATTTACGTTTTTCTAGTACGGGAGATTTTTTAAATCATGAAGCGCTAGTAATTCGTCTTATTTATGGCAACAGACATAATAATTATTTCTTTCCTGAACAATTTACTGAACTGGAAAAATTATGTCAAAAACGTGGCTTAGTAATTACTAGTGGGCCAACTGGATCTGGTAAAACATCAACAATGTATCAATTAGCTAAGAATATTGGTGAAGACAAGATAGTAATGACGATTGAAGATCCAGTAGAAATTCTTGAAAAAAGCTTCCTACAAACACAAATTAATCTACCGGCTAATATTACATATCTAGCATTATTAAAAGCAGCACTGCGTAATCGCCCCGATATATTGATTATAGGAGAAATTAGAGATCGTGAAACTGCCAAAGTCGCAATAAATGCTGCTTTAAGTGGTCATCTAGTTTTAGCTACGGTACATGCAAAAAGTTCCTTACAAACGATTAGTCGTTTAGAAGGCTTGGGAATATCTAAAAGTGAATTATTAAATAGTTTAACTGGTGTATCTTATCAGAGGTTAATTTGGAATCAAAAATTACAACAACCTGCTTGTTTATTTGATATTGCCAGTGGAGAAATTTTGAAAGATGAAATTCAAAATGAAAAAAGAAAAGAGTTTATAACTTGGAATAAGAATATTTCCACACTTAAAGAGAAGGAAATAATTAGCGATGAACAATATTCAATATTTTCACAGGGATAAGTGTAAATTAACAAATACTGAACAATTAATGTTTTTAGATTACTTAGGTCAATGTTTAAAAAATGGTTTTTCTTTAAATCTTAGTCTTAAACTAATTCCAACTTTGTGGAAAGAAAAAGAAAATATCCTTCAAAATTTAAACTTACAAATTGAAAATGGGGTGTCTTTGGGAGCAATTCTAGTTAAATTAGGCTTTTCTAAACAAGTTGCGGCCCAATTAAATATGTCTTTTATAGAAGGAAGTTTACCAGAGTGCTTGACCCAATTAACAGAACTTTTAAGGTTAAAAAATAAACAAATAAAAAAATTACAATCTGAATTAACTTATCCCATTTTATTAGTAGGGATGATGATCTTTTTACTAATTGGGATGCAAACGTTTTTGAAGACAGAGATAAATAATAGTGATTTAGGAGAAAATATAATTTTTATTGGACTTTTAACTATTATTTTTCTTGGGTGTGGTATTGGAAGTAGGATTATCTATTTACTACATCGACAAGATTATGCGTCGTTTAATAAATTAAAAAAATTACCCTTTTTAGGTTCGACTTTAGTCCTATATATTCAATATCTTTTAGTCTATGATATTGGAATTTTAATTGCCGATGGCTTTTCATTACAACAGATTTGTAAATTTACCCAAAAACAAGAAGAAGGTTCTGTACAAAAATGTATTGGCTTAAAGGTTCAAAATCAGTTAAGTCAAGGAAAAAGTTTAGAAAATATTATTAAAGAAGAAGCGTTCTTGCCCAATAGTCTTTTGATGTTAATTACTAGTGGAGGTAAACGTGATGAAATGAGTCGTAAGGCAGTTTTGTTAAGTAAAACCCTGTTTTATGAATTAAATCTCAAACTTACGAAATTAGTTGTTAATATACAACCAATCTGTTTTATTTTCATTGGGATTTGTATTTTGGGAATGTATCTAAAAATCTTAATGCCAATGTATTCAGTACTGCAAACAATTTAAGGAGAAAAAATGCGTCAAAAATTAACTAATACTTTAAAAAAATCACAAAAATTAAAAGGTTTTACCTTGATTGAAATGGTTATTGTAATTGCAATTATTGCTATTCTAATTCTTTTGGTTGTTCCTAATTTGACTAAACAAAAAGATCGTGCAGAAAGTAGAACTGATGAAGCCTTTAGATCAACATTACAAACTCAGGTCGAACTAGCCGATGATAAAAATATTAGTTTGGAAGAATTGAATAAAGAAGGATTTATCTCTGATAAACAATTAAAAAAGGCAAATGAAAAAGGAATTACAATTACAAATGGAAAGGTTACAGAAAGTAAAAAATAAGGGATTTACTTTAGTTGAAGCAATTATTATTTTATTTGTCTTTTGCTTAATTTTTACGATACCAACCTTGAAATTAACTCAATTTAAATCAGATTTAGAATTAAGTAATACAACGCGATTAGTCAAAAGTATTATCGAAAGTTCTACTAGAAAGTCTCTTTTAAAGAAAAATGCAATTTTTATTCATTATTCGGAAGAAAATAATAGAATTTCAGTAAAACAAGGTAAAAGTATGCAATACTTTCCAATTAATCATCAAATTAAAATTGATAATTTAAATCATGTTTTTGTAAATCCAAAAGGATCAATTTCACCACGTACCATTATGATAAAAAATAAAAACAAGAAAAGGATTATAAAAATTCAAATGAAATGGGGGCGTATGATTGAAAGTTAAAGGATTTTTACTTCTAGAAGCAACCATGGGATTAGTTATTGCATGTCTGAGTATAAGTTTATTAAGTTCAACAGTTGGTCAGGAAAAAAAGATAGAGCAAAAAATAGAATTAAAGGTAGATCATAAATTAGCAACTCAAATAAAAAAATCAACTGGAGTAAAAAGTATAAAAATACATGATAAATGTTATTAAAATGAAAACCATTTTTAAAGTTAGAGCTTTTTCAATTGCAGAAGCAATTTTAGCTTTATTTATTACAGCTTTATGTGTTGAAATGTTGATTGGAATTTTAGGAATTGTGAAAAAAGCCGATAAACAAGTAGCACCAATTAATGAAGTTGCATTTTCCTATATTCAACTTAAAGAATTTCTTCATGATGAAGGACATGTGGAAATTGATGCCATTCATTCTAATAGCCATCAGATTATTTTAAAGAAACAAATTGGTGAAAAAGACAAACATCCAATTTTTCGAAATTATTGTATTGAAGAATATCGAAATATGATACGGCTAACTGGTGCTGATGGTGGTCATATGCCATTGATTATGAATTTGAGAAAATCGAGCTTTAAATATGATAAAGAATATTTTGAAATTTATCTTCAAGAAAGTGATCGACGAAATAGTGTTTTAAGGTTTAAAACAGACAAGCCGATTGAGCTAAAGGATAAAACAAAAAATGATAAAGATACTTTACAACCAAATAAAAAAGGAAATGCAAAGACCAAAAGTTAGGGGAAGTGCAATGTTATCAGCAATTTTACTTTTATTTGCATGCATACTTTTCGTTACTTTTTATCAAGAAGTGTTTATGAAAAATTTGGAAAATAACTTATTATTATTGAAATACTTAAATAATTAAAACGATCTTCTTGCTCCTTTACTTATTAATTAATAAAATAAGAAGTGAAGAAAGGGGCAATTATAAATGGAAAAAATTACTGATTTATATCCAAAATTTCAAGAAGTAGTAGAACTACTACAAAAGGCTTTAAATGTCTCATTTGCTTCAGCTGTAACAGAGACATTTGATAATTTAGAAAATGAAAAAATCAAAGTTGAAGAAGGTGCTCCTGACAAGGAAACAGTGGCAGAATTAACTGACAAATATCGTGAATTAAAATATGAAAGTATTCCTAAAGATTTAAAAGTACAGATTTTTACTCTTTTGGCCTTAAAATCAGTTAATGAAGATGGAAGAAATTATACTCAGCTTCCTACCCCTTCAATTATTGCTACAATTATTGCTCTTTTATGGCAAAAATTGGTACCAAATGATAAAAAAATAGAAGTCGTTGATCCGGCTATTGGTACTGGAAATTTACTTTATTCAGTAATTCGTCAGTTAGTTCAAGATAATCATTCACAAAATAATTATCAATTAATTGGGATTGACAATGATGAAACCCTACTTGATTTGGCTGATGTAGGTGCACATTTAGATGGATTTAAGATTGACTTGTTTAATCAAGATGCTTTAGATCCCTGGATGATTCCACCAGCAAATGTAATTGTTAGTGATCTACCAGTAGGATATTATCCCTTAGATAATAATGCCAAAAATTTTGAAAATCAGGCAAAGGAAGGACACTCGTTAGCTCATCTTTTATTTATTGAACAAATTGTTAAAAATTTAGCTAAAAATGGTTTTGCCTTTTTAGTAGTACCAAAGGGATTATTTACTAATTTAATTCAAAGCGACTTTATTAGTTGGTTAGGCAAAAAAGTTAATATTCAGGCTATCATTGATTTACCAACTGATATGTTTGCAAGTGATACTCAACAAAAATCTATCTTAGTCTTTCAAAATCATGGGGACAAAGCAATTAAAAGAAATGTTTTAGTTGCCCAATTACCTTCATTAAAGGATAATAAAGCCCTAGTAGAATTTAACGTTAAGTTAAATGAATGGTACAAAAATAGTAGTAAATAAGGGAGGAACTTAAAATGAAGAAAGTCTTAGCAATCAATTCTGGTAGTTCATCATTTAAGTTTAAATTATTTTCACTTCCTAGTAATGAAGTTATTGCTGAAGGAATGGCAGATCGCGTTGGTTTGCCTGATTCTACTTTCACAATTAAATTATCAGATGGTGAAAAACATGAAATCAGAGAAGATATTCCTACTCAAGAAGATGCAGTGCAAAAGTTACTAGACTTGTTGCAAGAATATCATGTTGTAGAAAGTATCAATGAAATTGCTGGAGTAGGACACCGTATTGTTGCGGGTGGAGAATATTTTAAAGAATCTACTATTATTACAAAAGACAATCTACAGAAAATCTTTGATTTAAAAGACTATGCTCCTTTGCATAATCCAGCTGAAGGAAAAGGTATTGAAGCGTTTATGAAAATTTTACCTGGAGTTCCTCAGGTTGGTGTTTTTGATTCTGCATTTCACCAAAGTCTTGACCCAGTTCATTATCTCTATCCCGTTCCTTATAAATATTATGAAAAATATAAGGCACGTAAATATGGTGCTCATGGTACTTCTGTAAGATATGTTTCAAATGAAGCTGCAAAGATGCTTGGAAAAGATCTTAAAAACTTAAAATTGATTGTATGTCATTTAGGCTCAGGTGCTTCAATTACAGCTGTTAAAGATGGAAAATCATATGATACTTCTATGGGCTTTAGTCCACTTGATGGTATAGAAATGGCTACGCGATCCGGTAGTGTTGATCCATCATTATTGCAGTATGTAATGCACAAAGAAAATTTAGATATTGATCAAATGATTGACATTTTAAATAATAAATCAGGTCTTGATGGAGTTTCTGGAATTTCTCCAGACATGCGTGATTTAAGAAAATCAGATTCAGAACGTGCTAAAATTGCTCGTGATATTTATATAAATAGAGTAGTTCGTACTGTAGGGGCATATATGGCAGAAATGAAAGGAATGGATGCTCTTATTTTCACTGCAGGTGTTGGAGAACATGATAATGATCTACGTAAACGAGTAATGGAATATTTTGAATTTGTTGGTTTAAAACCTGACCTGCAGGCTAATGAAACTAATGGTCAGAAATTTATTTCTCAATCTGATTCTAAAATAAAGGCAATGATTATTCCTACTAATGAAGAATTAATGATTGAAGAAGATGTTGTTCGTTTAGCAGGTTTAGAATAACTCAATAATATTGAGGATAACCGTATTTCAAGGTATAATATGGTTGTCTTCATTACGGGGCTGTTTTGGGATTCGACAGGCGTAGATTTGCATTGACTGCGGTTCGTAGGTCACGTCTACGTAAAAACGTCACAGTTTAAATATAACTGCAAAAAATAATAATTCTTACGCAGTAGCTGCTTAGTCAGCCTGTGTGATCTAATGATGGTTTGCTTGTGATGATCATTAGGTTTTACCATTTAGCAAGCTACGTTTAACTACCTCACCTGAATAGTTAAAAATAAGATTGACTAGGTTAGCCATAACTTTTTTGCCCTGTTATATGGCGTGAAGTTACGGTGAACTCAAGTAATATAACTATAATCGTAGAGGTTAATGACAAAATGCGTTTGGACAGGGGTTCAATTCCCCTCAGCTCCACTATATTAATAAAAAATGTCGTTATATTTTTCGACAAAATTAAAACACCTTTTAATCAATAGAAGGTGTTTTTTTGTATCAAAATTTAATTGACTTGGAGTGAACTTCAAGGAGTATGCTTATTTACGTGTACAAGTGAGAAATAAAAAATTCTTACTATTAAGAACCTAATATTAGTAGATAGTATTAAATAGTTTTAAAATAATGATGTAAGAAAGAAGATCAGAAAAGAATGACAGAAGTAATTAAAGATAAATATTTTGAAGGTGAAAGAATATTGTATGGCTTAAAAGATGCTAAATTAATTGATGTTACTTTTGGTCACGGGGAATCACCTTTGAAGGAAGCAAAAAATATTGAAATTAAAGATTCAATTTTTAAGTGGAAATACCCCTTATGGTATGACGAGAACGTTAAAGTTGAAAAATCCACCTTTGAAACTATGTCGCGCAGTGGTATTTGGTATACAAATCATATTGCCATAAAAAATTCATCCTTACAAGCTCCAAAATTATTTAGAAGATGTGATGATATAGTGCTTGATCAGATTCACTTTTCTGATGCGCAAGAAACAATGTGGACTTGTAAGAATATTAAAATCACCAATACTGATATTAATGGGGACTATTTTGGAAAAGATTCTGAGAACATTTATTTAGAAAATGTAAATATTATTGGAAATTATGCCTTTGATGGTGCGAAGAATATTGAAGTTCATAATTGTCAGTTTGTTTCGAAAGATGCTTTTTGGAATTGTGAAAATGTAACTATTTATGATTCCGTAATTGATGGCGAATATTTAGCGTGGAATACTAAGCATATTAAATTTGTAAACTGTAAAATTGAAAGCAATCAAGGATTAAATTACATTGATGATTTGGTTCTAGATAACTGTAAATTAAATCATACTGATTTGGCCTTTGAAAATGTATCAAACATTGATGCACAACTAACTGCTCCGATTTTAAGTATTAAAAATCCGATTTCGGGCAAAATAATTGTTCCGGCAATCGGAAAATTAATTATGGATCCGAATAAAATTGATCCTGAAAAAACAGAAATAATTTGTGATGAGATTGGGGAAGAGATTGATCGTTCTGATACAAATCAATCTCCCAAGGAGATATAAAAATGACAAATTTTGATTTTACTAATGCACCTGACCGCAGAGCCAGTGATTCAATTAAATGGGATGTAGAACCTGGACAGCTTCCTATGTGGATCGCAGATATGGATTTTAAGACAGTTCCAGCAATTGTGAAGGCTATGAAAAAGAAAATTGATCTAGAAGCTTTTGGTTATGAATGGCCAGGTAAAGATTATTTTGATGCAGTAAAAAAATGGTATAAGGAAGAACATAATGCTGAAATTAAAAATGACTGGATGATTTTTTCAACCGGAGTAATTCCAGCTTTATCTTCTATTGTTAGACGAGTCTCTCATATCGGTGATAATGTAGTAGTCCAAGCACCTGTATATAATATTTTTTATAATTCTATTGAAAATAATGGACGTCACGTTTTATCTAATGATTTAATTGCAAAAACGGATCGTTATGAAATTAATTGGCCAGATTTAGAAGCAAAACTCGCAGATCCATTAACTACAATGATGATTTTTTGTAATCCCCATAATCCTATTGGCCAGGTATGGACAAAAGATGAAGTGCAACAAATTGCTGATCTTTGTCATAAGCATCATGTTACGTTAGTTTCTGATGAAATTCATGGTGATCTTGTTCGATATGGAGAAGATTATACTCCGGCTTTTTCAGTTAAAGGTCATGCAAAGGATAGTGTCATTTCCTTAGTATCACCAAGTAAAACATTTAATGTTGCTGCTTTACACGCAGCAACAGTGATCATTCCTGATAAAAACTTACGTCATATTGTAGAACGTGGTTTAAATTCAGATGAAGTCGCAGAACCTAATTTATTAGCAATTCCAGGAACAATTGCTGCTTATACACAAGGTCATGAATGGTTACAAGCATTAAAAGTTCAATTAAATGAGAACTTTAATTATGCGATTGATACGATAAGTGAAAAATTACCAAATTTAAAAGTAGTTAGTGGCCCAGCCACCTATTTGATGTGGATTAATATCAGCAATTTAACTACTGATAGTGAAGAATTTACTACATTCTTAAAAGAAAAAACTGGGTTAATTGTGTCTTCTGGTGCACTTTATCGTGGTAATGGACATAACTTTATTCGGATTAATTTAGCTTGCCCTCTAGCAATGGTTAAGGAGGGGCTAAAGCGCTTACAAAAAGGTGTTGCTTTATACTCTAAAAATAACTAGAATTGAGATATAGGTTAAGGAAGTTTTTTTGGAGGTATAGCTTAATGGAGCCATTATTTTTAACCCCATATTTTCGTCCTAAAATTTGGGGTGGACGTAAATTAAATACAGAATTACATTATCAGATTCCTGATGGAAAAGTAGGAGAAGCATGGGTCATTTCTGGATACAAGGATGATGCTTCAACTGTTACTGATGGTCCTTATAAAGGAAAAACATTACGTGAAGTTTATCTTGATCATCCAGAATTATTTGGCAATCCTAAAGCAAAAGAATTTCCTTTACTAGTTAAATTTTTAGATGCA
Organism: Lactobacillus rodentium; assembly: GCF_003423665.1. GTDB lineage: Bacteria > Bacillota > Bacilli > Lactobacillales > Lactobacillaceae > Lactobacillus > Lactobacillus rodentium. Next base: position 35,657 of record NZ_BFBY01000003.1, read on the forward strand.
AATGATAATTTATCGGTTCAAGTTCATCCTGATGATGAATATGCCCGCGTTCATGAAAATGATTCTGGTAAAACAGAAAGTTGGTATGTACTTCATGCCGAACCAGGTGCAAAATTAATCTATGGCCATAATGCAAAAACAAAAGAAGAACTTGAAGATTTAATCAAGCAAGGAAAATGGCAAGAGTTATTTCGCTATGTCCCTGTAAAGACAGGTGATTTCTTGTATGTTCCAGCAGGAACGGTTCATGCATTAACTAAAGGCATTATGGTAATCGAAACTCAACAATCTAGTGATGTAACTTACCGACTTTACGATTGGGATCGTGTTGATCAAAAAACAGGTAAAAAAAGAGACCTGCATATTAAACAATCTCTTGATACAATAAAAGTACCACATCGTGATCCTAAATTAGATATTAAGCGCGAAAAAGTTCCCGGTGCTGAAATTACTACTTTAGCGCAACCTCCTATGTCGCCACATTTTTACTTGTGGCAAATTGATGTCACGGGAAGGTTTGATTGGAAGTTTGGCAAGCATCCCTATTTATTGGTCTCCGTTATTAAGGGAGAAGGAGAATTTATTTGCCAGGGTAAAAGTTATTCGATCAAGTTAGGAACCAATTTTATTATTCCTAATGAATTGAAGGATTTTAGTTTTTCAGGAAAGAATTTACGCTTGATTATCTCAGCACCTGGTAGAGAAGATTAAGTAATTGAATAGAAAGAGGAAGTCAAATGATCTATCTAGCTTGTGGAGCCATTATGTTCGCGGTCGGGGTCACTTGGCTTTTTTTTCCAGCCAAAAGACCAAATCGTATGTATGGCTATCTTTCGTATCTAGCAGTTACTAATCAAGAAAGTTTTAAATTAGCACAAAAGTTAGCTACAAAATATTTTATAATATTTGGAGTAATTCAGATGATTTTGGGATATGGAATCTATCGGTTAGGTTGGGACAATTATTTTATAATTTGGTTATTAACCTTTTATTTCTTTATAATTTTTCCATTAATAATTGTCGAAACTAAACTGCAAAATTATCTCAAAGCAAAACATGAATTGCCACATGATTATGTTAAACTTGATAAAATTAAAAAAAAGAAAGTTAAAGGCTTTAAAGATAAATAATGAATATTTTAATGATTGAAGATGATAATTCTGTAGCAGAAATGATGAAGTTGTATTTTGCTAAAGAAAAATGGAATGTTGATGTAGCAACTGATGGTGAAGAAGCAGTTGAAAAGTTTATGACAAACAAAGATAAATATGACATCATTACTTTGGATTTAAATCTTCCCAAAAAAGATGGTATGGAAGTTGCTAGAGAAATTCGTGAAAGTTCACAACAAATTCCGATTATTATGCTCACAGCTCGAGATACTGAATCAGATGAGATTTTAGGTCTGGAAATTGGTGCAGATGAATATGTCACTAAACCATTTAGCCCATTGGCTTTAATTGCGCGAATTAAAGCTTTATACCGCCGAACAAATTTAGGTGCATCATCAGATAAACTAAATCCTAATGATAAAGATTTTGATGTTACTACCAAGCATTTAAGTATTTCAAAAGATCGTCGAGAAGTTTTATTTGATGGAAAAACAATTAATGATTTAACACCAAAAGAATTTGATCTTTTACTTACAATGGCGCAAAAACCAAAACAAGTATTTTCTCGAGAAAAATTATTAGAATTAGTCTGGGGTTACGAGTATTTTGGTGAAGAAAGAACTGTTGATGCCCACATTAAAAAGTTACGTCAGAAATTAGAAACCGCAGGACCTCAAGTGATTCAAACGGTTTGGGGTGTTGGTTATAAGTTTGATGATACTGAGGTATAATTTTGAAACTCTTTTATCAATTAATGCTAGGATTTTTGTTAATTATATTTTCTAGTATTACTATTATTGGTTATTCTTCAACAAGTTTTTACACTGAACAGGCTTATAATCAGAGTTATAACAGGTTAGAGGGCTATGCTGAATCACTAGAACAAATCGTTTTATCACACAAAAATAATGATGGTGAATTAGACGTCGGATTTTTAGATAAATTACAAATTGTCATGCAAGGGGAAGATACCACGCTAAGAATTTTTAATAAATCTAATCATTTAGTGTATCCTCATTCCCCAATGCAATGGAAATTGCCCAAAGAATATTTTAATAAATTAAAAAAGGGAAAAGTCATTCGAATTAAGAATGATCATCAGAATGCCCAATTGACTTTTTCTGATCATGAAGCTTACACGAGTGTATTAGTCCCTTGGTTCGAAAAAGGAAAAATGATTGGTGTAATTTGGATTGGTTCGCGGGTTCAAAATGTTGAAGATGTAATTGTACATGAAAGACATAATCTTCTTACAGCTTTAATAATTACAGCTGTAATTGCGATAATGCTAAGTTTTGGGATTTCCTACTTTATTTCGCAACGAATTAGAAAACTTTCTCGTGCAACGAAGAAAGTTGCCCAAGGTAACTATGATATTCAAATTTCTCATCATGAGCTTGATGAATTAGATGAGCTTGCCCGCAATTTTAATTTTATGGTGCGTTCGTTAAAAAGAACCGCCGAAGAAATTACGGCTCAAGAAAAACGCCGAGACCAGTTTATGGCTGATGCAGCTCATGAAATGAGAACGCCATTAACAACAATTAATGGTTTACTTGAAGGATTAAAGTATCGCGCTATTCCTCAAGAATCAGTGCCACAATCAATTGATCTGATGCAAAGTGAAACAAAAAGATTAATTCGTTTAGTAAATGAAAATCTAGACTATGAAAGAATTAGAAGTAATAAGGTAGCATTAGTAAAAACAGAGTTTAATGCTTATCCGGTTCTGCATAATCTCTTAACTCAAATGAGTCAAAAAGCAAAAGCTAAAAATGATAAACTTAAACTTATTGCTCCGAAAAAATTACCTACTTATGGTGATAAAGATCGGGTTACTCAAATTTTGGTGAACTTGGTTCAAAATGCGCTACAATTTACTCAAGATGGACAGATCACAATTACCGGTAAGAGAATTGAACATGCTACTCAAATTAGTATTAAAGATACTGGAATTGGTATGAGTAAAGAACAAAGTAAATTTATTTTTGAAAGATTTTACAAAGCTGATCCTTCGCGTGTGAAATTGGGTTCAGGAGAATCAGGCTTAGGTTTGGCAATTGTGATGTCTTTGATTAAGCAACATGGAGGAAATATTGAAGTTGAGAGTGAATTAGGAGAAGGATCTACCTTTACTGTTACTTTGTATGATAAAAACTATGAGAATAAAAAAGAATCCTAAAAAAGAAGCTCGGTTAGCCGAGCTTCTTTTTTAGTTCTTAGTGGTAGAAGATTTTGAATCAGTCTTAGTAGATTTATCATTAAAACCATTAGCCACATCTTTTGGAACAGTTGTAATTTCTTCTTTATTGCTTTCTACTGCATCTGTTGTATAAAGATTAGTAGTAGACCCCTTATGTAGTGAATATAGGGAAGTTGAATTGCTTCCTAATTGATTAGCTATTTGGAGCATCTGAGTGTAATTAGTTTTATAGTTAAATTGACTAGGATCGTCAGGAATAAAACCGTTAGGAGTGTAAAAACGTAAAAGGTTATGATTATTTAATAAGTCAGAGTTATGAAGTAGATTTTTAGCATAAGTGGCTAATTTATCGATTTCAGATTTTTGTTTTTTAGTTAATCTGGTAATTCTTTTACCGGTATGGTGATCGTAAATTACACTTTTACTTCCCTTATTACCAATAATAATATATTTTGGTGTAACGATCGTACCATTACGGAAAACAACAACTTGCTTATGTTGTGAAGATAATAAATCTGTTCCAAATTGGACATAATTCTTAGTATTCACACCTAGTAAGTGAAGAATCGTTGGTAAGGCATCAATTTCTCCACCAATTTCGGAATTAATACCACCCTTAATGCCGGGCATATGAATCATAAATGGTACTTTTTGAAGTTCAGTTTGATCATAATCGGTCCAATTTGAATTATTTTTGCCCAAGAGAGGAGCCAAAGCATTGGTTTCACTAGTTGAACTTCCTACTCCATAATGGTCACCATAAAGAATAACCATAGTATTCTTTTCTAGTCCGCTCTTTTTTAGATAATCAAAGAATTCTTGTAATGACTGATCAAGGTAATGAGCAGTTTCAAAATAATTATTAATGGTAGAATTTGTTGTATTTGTAGTGGTAAAAGTTTTATCACGATCCATTTGATCCATATCAAAAGGAATATGATTAGTAACAGTTAAATATTTAACATAAAATGGCTGTTGCATTTGTTCTAGATATTTAATACTTTGGGAGAAAAGTAGTTTATCTTTTAAACCATATCCAATTGAATCATTTTTATTGTGTGAAAAATATTGTGCATCGAAGAAATAATTATAGCCTAGATTGCGATAAACCTCGTTTCGATTCCAAAAAGTTCCTGTATTCCCGTGGAAAACTGCCGAAGTATATCCTTGTTGACGCAAGATTTGTGGAGCAGCTTGGAAAGTATTTTCTGATCCTAATGAGGTAAAGAGAGAACCGTCAGAAATACCATAGGTACTGGTTTCCATCAAATTTTCAGCATCACTAGTTCTACCTAATCCAACTTGGTGATAAAAATTATCAAAGGCTAAGGTGTCTTTACTATGATAAAGTGAATTTAAGAAAGGCGTCACCTCTTGCCCATTAACTTTCATACCAATTAGAAATTGTTGAAAACTTTCAAGGTGAAGAATAATCACATTTTTACCTTTGGCCTGTCCAAAAGTTACTGGATTTGGTTTGGCATAATTGTTTTGAGTAAAGGAAAGAATTTGGTTAATATCATCAGAATTAGCATTATGCTTGCTTTGCTCAGATTGGGTGCTTTTGGCGATATCGTAAACCGAATAAGTATCAATACCAAGGTATTTAACTACATATGAACGATCAAAAGTATTACGCAATAAGCGTGGTCTTGAAGTTTCAGCCAACATGATATTTAGTGTTAATAAAAAGACTCCAAAAGAGGTAACTGCAAAGGGGCGCGTAAAGCCGAATTTGCGAGGATCAATTTTAATTACCTTAAAAATTAATAATAAGACAATCACAATAATATCAAGCCAAATGATAATATCTGTTGGTTGAAGTAGGGCTATGGTACTCTTACCAAGTCCTTGAGAGACCTTGCTAGTATTTTCAATAGTTTTAAAAGTCAAAAAGTCATTAAACTGACGATAATAAATAATATTGGAAAATAGTAGCACAGTATTTAATATGTCTAAGATTAACATTGCCAGATATGAAAATAGGGGTCTAGAAAGATATAATCCTAAACTTATTAAAATAATGCCACTACCTAGTGGAGTGAGCCATACAATAAACTGTTGGTAGGGATCACCCAGATTTAATTTAAAATCAAAGTAAACTGCAAACATATACTTTAGCCAAAAACAAAGTATTAAAAGAGTAAAAAAACCAATTCTTGTTTGCAAAAAATTTCTTTTCTTCACAATATTTCTCCTTTAATAAGAAATATTTTACTGGTTTATTGGATATCCGACAAATTTTCTTGAAAGATTTTAATTTTTTTAATATTTATCCAAAAAAATAAAATATAGTTTTTAGTAGCATATAATAGAAATTAAGAAGAAAAGGAACGAGATTATGCTATTTTTACAGCCTTTATATAATATTTTAACTAACTCTCCTGCTAGTAGGATTAATCATTTTGCTTTGTTAAAATTGATCTTTTATAGTCTTGATAAAACTATTTTATATTTTTTGATTTTTGCATTTTTAAGATTATGTTGGTTAATATTTGTGCGACATCGAAGATCACTTTTTTCAGAAACATGTGTCTGGATTTTTGCATTTTATCTAATACTATTGATGATGTTAACTACTTTTAGAGATACTTATTTTCCTTGGCAATGGTCGTTAAATCTTCATCGATCTTTCAGTGATATAAATCTTGTATTTTTAAAGGAAACATGGAAATTAACTCGTGGAGCCAGTTTGTTAGATTTCTTTTATAATTCACTAGGAAATATTATTTGGTTTATTCCTTTTGGTGCATTATTACCTATCGTTTTACAAAAGAAAAAATGCTTTGCTTTAACCACTTTACTGGGATTTTTATTATCAGTAACAATTGAAAGCTTTCAGTTTGTTCTAATGACGGGGGTTAGCGATATTGATGATGTCTTTTTTAATGTTTGCGGTGCCATATTAGGATACGGCATTTATGTATTAGTAAAAAACTTTCATCACAGAATTAGTAATTAGTGTAATTTTTTGCTTAATATCTGCTAAAATAAAGGTGTAAAAGTTAATATAAATCTCAAGCAAAGGAAGTATGAAAAATGACAAAAGTTGTGCATTTTGACGCTAGTAAATTAAAGCCTTTTGTTCATGAAAATGAATTAAAGGAAATGCAACCAATGGTAACTGCTGCTGATAAGGAATTACGTGAAGGCAGTGGTGCTGGTTCAGATTTCTTAGGTTGGGTTAACTTACCAGTAGATTACAATAAAGAAGAATTTGATCGTATTAAAAAGGCTGCCAAGAAGATCCAAAATGATTCAGAAGTTTTAGTTGGTATTGGTATTGGTGGTTCATATCTTGGTGCTCAAGCATCAATTGAATTTTTAAATAGTGCCTTTTATGGTAGAGAAAAAGAAAAATACCCAACAGTAGTATTCTGTGGTAATTCAATTTCTGGTTCTTACCTTTATGACTTACTTGAATGGTTAGGTGACAAAGACTTTAGTATTAATATTATTTCTAAATCTGGTACTACCACTGAACCTTCAATTGCTTTCCGTGTCTTAAAAGAAAAATTAATTAAGAAGTATGGTAAAGAAGAAGCTAATAAGAGAATTTATGCTACTACTGACCGTGCTAAGGGTGCTTTGAAGACTGAAGCTGATGCTGAAGGTTACGAAGAATTTGTTGTTCCTGATGATATTGGTGGTCGTTTCTCAGTTCTTTCAGCTGTAGGTTTACTTCCAATTGCTGTAGCTGGCGGTGATATTGATGAAATGATGAAGGGTGCTGCAGATGCACGCGCTGCATATCAAGATCCAGATGTTTTAGGCGACAATCCATATAAGTATGCCGCTCTTAGAAATATTCTTTACCGTAAGGGCTACACTACTGAAATTCTTGAAAACTATGAACCAACTTTAAGAATGTTTGGTGAATGGTGGAAGCAATTGATGGGTGAATCTGAAGGTAAGGATCAAAAGGGAATTTACCCATCAAGTGCTAACTTCACTACTGATCTTCACTCATTAGGTCAATACATCCAAGAAGGTCGTCGTAACTTAATGGAAACTGTAATTCGTGTTGAAAATCCTAAACACGATGTAACTATTCCTGATGATAAAGAAAACTTGGATCAATTAAACTTCTTATCAGGTAAGACCATGAACTATGTAAATGATCGTGCTTACGAAGGTGTAGTTTTAGCTCACACTGATGGTGGTGTACCTGTAATGACTGTTGATATTGAAAATCAATCAGCTCATACTTTAGGTTACTTGATCTACTGGTTCGAATTAGCTGTAGGTATTTCAGGTTACTTGAATGGTATTAACCCATTTAACCAACCAGGTGTTGAAAGTTACAAGAGAAATATGTTTGGTCTTTTGAACAAACCAGGTTATGAAGACTTACATGATGATTTAACTAAGCGTCTTTAATTAAATCATTTAATAGATAATAGAATAAGAGTGGAAGTTTTTCTTCTACTCTTTTTTCTTGTGAAAAGGGGAAATTAATGAATAAATCGGTAAGTCGAAAAAATATTTTTGCGGTTTTAGCAGTAGCTTGCATTTCTTTTGTAGGAATATTAACTGAAACAAGTTTAAACGTAACCTTTCCAACTTTAATGAGACAATTTCATGTTTCAATGAATACGGTGCAATGGGTAACGACTGGATACCTACTAATGATTGCGGTAATTATGTTGAGTTCTTCTTATCAAAATCGTAGATTTACAGCCAAACAAATCTTTAGTTTTGCTTGTGTGAGTTTTATGGTAGGGAGTTTATTGTCAGCTTTTGCAACTAATTTTACCTTAATGCTATTAGGAAGATTAATTTCTGCCTTTGGAGCTGGATTATCAATTCCTTTAATGTTTAATTTAATTGTGGAAGTTATGCCTCAAGCAAAATGGGGACTTTATATGGGATTAGCTGGCATGATTTTAGCTTTAGCACCTACTCTTGGTCCTTCATTTGGTGGTGCTGTTACTTATTTCATGGGTTGGAACTGGATTTTTCTGATTGTTACATTATTTGCACTAATTGTTTTTATCGTAGGAATATTTGTAATTAGTAAATATCATGAACCCAAAAAAGAAAAATTAGATTGGGTTGGATACTTAATTCTTACAATTGCATTAGTAAGTATAGTTGTTGGCTTTAATCAACTTGGACAAGGATTCTCTAATTGGAAACTTTGGGTCCTCTTATTAATATCTGTGCTGGCCTTTTGGGGTTACGCAAAATATTCACAACATTCAACTAGAAAATTATTGAATTTGAGTGTATTCAAGAATAAGGCCTTTGGTTTTGCAGCTTTGGCATATTTTTTACTACAATTCGGTAATATCGGTGCAAGTTTTGTTTTACCTAACTATGCTCAAATCGTTGAGCATCAATCTTCTTTGATTGGGGGATTAATACTTTTACCCGGAAGTATTATTGCTAGTGTATTAACTCCATGGTTTGGAAGTCTTTATGATAAATTAGGAGGTAAAAAACTATTATACACAGGGGGAATTTTATTTACAGCCGGTGGATTACTTTTTGCCATCTGGGGCTTAAACCTAAGTATGATGATGATTATGATTTTTTATGGAATTTTCTCAGCAGGACATAGGATGTCATTTGGAAATACTATGGCTGAAGCTTCAAAAATTCAGCCAAGAGAATTACAAAGTGATGGAACCGCAGTTTTCCAAACCGCACAGCAATTAGCTGGTTCTATCGGAACAACTATCTTAGCAGCAATTTTAGCCATTTATCAAAATAGAGGCGGTGCTTCTTATGCGACCTTAACTGCTCAAGGTAGTCAGGTAACTTTTTATTTGATTTTCGTAATCGGACTTTTAATTTTATTAAGTGACTATCTCTTGTTTAAATTAGAGAAAAAGACTATGAATTAAGGTGTTTAAAATGACTGAAACTAATAATGATTTTCAACAAATGGAAAGTACAATTTATTCCTTTGCTAAAGATTTATACTTTAAAAATATAGCAATGGCAAACTTAGTTAGTCTAAATGCACAAAAAGATCTTTTAACCTTAAACGAAGAACAAGCACAAAAAATGCAGGAAATTAGGGCAACTTTAATTGATTTTTGTCAGCCACAAGTTAAAGCAATTATTGAAGTTAGTGGGGATGCTAAAGACGTTAAGCCAGACTTTGATTTAGTTAAGAATCAAGTAGATCAGTTACTCCAAAATTATGATAATTTATTAAAATTAGTAAACTATGTCAAAGAAATTCGTGAAAAAAAGGGTCATAGGTTAACTCATGAATGGAAAGATATGGCAGAACGTTTAGATCAAATGAATATTGCAGAAATAAAAAATATTCAAGCTAATTTAGATAAAAAAGATTAAAATAAAGGTGAAGAGTTTAGTTATTAAATCTAAATTCAATAAATACATATTGTAATCATTAATCAATACTTTATCTAAAGGAGTTATTGAAATGCAAGATGCAAAACAAGTATCAAATTGGCGAATATTTTGGAAAAGTGTTTGGGTTGGGATTATCGCTGGACTAATTTCCGGAATGGTTAAGATAGGATGGGAAAAGATTCTCCCACCAAGAACAATAGCGCGCGACGTTGTTAACCCACCACAGCATATGTTGCAACAAATGGGAGCAAGTTACCAATTTACTCATTCCTATGTTATTTATAATACTGACCAAAAAGTTTTCTGGGTTGCATTAATTTTACATTTTTCATTTTCAATCTTTTTTGCCTGGCTTTTAATTTATATGGTGCAATATAAAAAGACTGCTTGGGCTGGATTATGGCAAGGTACGTTTTATGGCTTTTTAATTTGGGTAATTTGGCATTTGATTTTGATGCCGTTATTTGGAACCACACCTGCTCCATGGCAGATGCCGTTTGCAGAACATTTATCCGAGTTTTTAGGCCACTTAGTATGGGGCTGGTCAATTGCAGCAGTTGGTTACTATATGATTGCTAAGCAAAAAATTAAGACTTTAACTAATCAATATTGGTAAAAATTGAGATATAAAAAGAGATAAGTTTAATAGCTTATCTCTTTTTTTGTTTAGAAAACAAAAAGTCACTACTCAAATTAAATATCTATAATCAACCATTTAATACGCCTTATGACTTTAAATAAAATTAGACCAATTTAGGTAATTATGTAAAGTATCTACCTAAATGATTAATTTTCACAATATGAAGTCTAATATTGCACCTAAAATAGTTAATTTTCACAAATTCCAGATAATTTCAAAAAACAAAAATCCCTTAATACCAAGGCTTACTCTCACTCAGAATTAAGGGACTTTCACAAAATTGAGATATCCGGGCTCGAACCGGAACATCCAGGAACCAGAAACCTGTGCCTTACCAATTTGGCTATATCTCAGTAATATCACCCGTACGAGAATTGAACTCGTAACTCCACCTTGAGAGGGTGGCGTCTTAACCATTTGACCAACGGGCAAAATCAACATAAGTTAATATAATGGAATTACTCACTAATTGTCAAGAGGAAAAGTTCTTTTTTAGGGATAAAGCTTAAGGTATGATAACTATAGGTGAACAAAATGATCGAATATTTTAATACTAAACATTTAATTGAAAATATGGTTCGGGATCGCATTGTACCTGGTGTTAACTATACTTTATTAAAAGAAGATCAGGTATTTACTTCTACAGTGGGATTTGAAAGTCTTCTTCCGGATGTAACTCAGCTTAATCCTTTTGACTTATATGATTTAGCTAGTCTTACTAAAGTACTGGGAACAACAAATGTATTTTTGAAATTATATGAAGCTGGAAAAATTAACTTTAGTGAGGAAGTTGCAAGCTTTTTACCTGATTTTAAGGATAAAAGGGTACGTATATCGCATTTATTGACCCATACTAGTGGTATAAAAGGATGGATACCGAATCGTGATCAGTTAAATGCAGAAGAATTAATTAAGGCATTAGTGAGACTTCCCGTAACAGAAGAATTTGATAAAAAAATGCGGTATGCGGATACTAATTATATTTTGTTAGGGTTAATTCTCGAAACTATTTACCATAAACCAGTTCAACAAATTATTGAACAAGAAATTATTGCACCAACTGGCTTACAAAATACTACATTTAACCCGCAGCCTGGTGTAAGCGTACCTACTGCCTTATTACCAAATGGTCAAGTTTTAAAAGGAATTGTCCATGATCCTAAGGCAAGAACTTTAGGAGAGCATTGTGGATCGGCAGGTTTGTTTTCTAATATGCATGATTTAATTAAATTGAGTCAAGCTTATCTGGGTATCAATAAAGACTTATTACCTTTATCGCAAGATACTATTGCTAATTTATATGAAGTTCAAACACCTAAAGGCATTCATCCAAGAAGTTGGGGGTGGGACTTATGTTTTGATCCCAAAGATAATCATCCGATTTTATACCACACAGGATTTACTGGAACATTTATGCTACTTGACCGTTTGAACAAAACCGGTTTGATTGTTTTAACAAATCGAATTCATCCTAGTGGACATAACCTTACGTTTCTATCAATGCGTGAACATATCGTCAAAACATTTTTAAAGGAGAATATAATAGAGTACTAAAAAAAGGTTTTCAATTTTGAAAACCTTTTTTACATTCCTGCTTTAATAATTTTCTTTTCTGCCATTGTCTTGCGTAACGCTAACATCGCGGTATAGGTAGACAATATATAAACCTTTTTGGTAGGAAGGCTTGAAAGTGAATCGATTACTTCATCATTATTAGCTACTGTTGTCATCAGTCCAGGATCAAATCCTGCTACTTCTAAACGAAATCCCATATCACGCCAACGTTCTCCACCAACTAGAACCTTTTTTATTTTACTCTTATCTAGGCCTTCGTAATCTGCATCCCAAATCCAAGAAGTATCAATTCCGTCAGCATGGTTAGCGTTTAAAAGAGTGATTAAGGAGTAATCATCTTTTTCAGTATTAAGCATATGAAGTACTTCGTCTAAACCAACCGGATTTTTAACAAGAATCAAATCTATTTCTTTATTGTGGTAATTAATTAGTTCTTGTCGGCCAAAAATACGTTTGTTTTCAGCAAAAGATTCAGCCACTTCTTCATCGCTTAATCCAAATTCACGGGCAACAGAATAAGCAGCCAAGGCATTATAGATATTATAGGTACCACCAATACCAATAGTATAATCTTTCTTACCCATTTTAAATTTTAAACTATTAGGAGTTTGCTCAATAATTTGATTTACGGTATAAGACAACTCGGGACGATGATAACCACAGTTAGGACAGAAGAAATCGCCTAAGTTAGCATAAATTCTTTCATGAAAATGAAGAATATGGTTACATTTAGGACAAAGAACCCCATCTGTATTAACCGGAGCAGTAAGATCATTGTCCGGCTTATCGTCAGGTAGTTTAAAGCCGTAAAAAATTTTTTTATTTGGTAAATCAACTGATGAAAAAATACTTGCATCTCCGTTAGCAATAATAGTTGCATCAGGTGCTAACTTAATTCCTTCAACGATTTTGTCATAAGTGGTATAAATTTCACCATAACGATCCATTTGATCGCGGAAGATGTTGGTCAAAACAAATGCAGTAGGATGAAGAAGCTTTGTAACATATTTAACATTGGCTTCATCAACTTCAAGCACAGCAAGTTTTTTACCGTTACGTTGAGGATGGTGGGCTAAGAACGCCGTTACAATACCTTGCTGCATATTTGAACCAGAAGGATTGGTTAAAATCTCGCCATATTTTTTTCTTAGTGCTTCAGTAATAAGAGCGGTAGTCATGGTTTTACCATTGGTTCCAGTTACAATAATAACTTCGTAATCTTTAGCCAAAGATTGTAAAACATCTGGGTCAATCTTCATGGCTAATTTTCCAGGAAAACTTGTACCGCCCTTTAAAATATTGTGTAAAAACCAATAAGAAGATTTGCCTGCTAATTTTGCAGTTCCTGTTTTGATACTCATTGTTAATTCCTCACTTTTTAACTAGCTCTTACTATATCATAGGAAAGACTTTTAAACGATATTTATTTCCTCTATACTATTAAAACAGAAGCTGGTTGAAAAGAGGAAAAAGATGGCACAATTATTTTTTAGATATGGAGCCATGAGTTCAGGCAAAACAATCGAAATTTTGAAAGTTGCTCATAATTATGAAGCTCAAGGGCGACAGATAGTTTTATTAACTAGTGAACTTGATAATCGAAAGGGTGTTGGGATTGTAGCCTCTCGAATTGGTCTTCATCGCCAAGCACTTCCGATAAAGGAAGAAATGAACCTTTTTGACTATGTTAATGATCTTAATAAAAAAGATATCGCCAATGGGGATGGAAAAATCGCCTGTGTTTTGATTGACGAAGCGCAATTTATGAAAAAGCATCATGTTCTTGAATGTACTAGAATTGTTGATGAACTCAAAATCCCAGTAATGGCTTTTGGACTAAAAAATGACTTTCAAAATCATTTATTTGAAGGCAGTGAGAATTTATTGACTTTTGCTGATAAAATAGAAGAGATGAAAACAATCTGTCATTATTGTGGACATAAAGCAATCATGAACTTGAGAATTAATAATGGAAAACCTATTTATGAAGGAGAGCAAGTACAAATTGGTGGCGATGAAAGCTATTATCCAGTTTGTCGTTTTCATTATTTTCATCCTGGAGAAAAAAGAGATTAAGTTTATTTAAGGAAGGATTATACACTAATGGATAAAGTTATGGCACGTCTAGAAGGATTAGTTGCCCATTATGAAGAACTTCAAGAAATGATGGCTGATCCGGAAGTAATTAATGATACAAAACGTTATATGGAAATTTCAAAAGAAGAAGCTGATATGAGAGAGGTTGTTCAAGCATATCGGAAGTATACTGCTGATCAAAAAGAAATTTCTGATAATAAAGATATTATTTCTAATGAATCTGATACTGATTTGGTAGAAATGGCAAAAGAAGAAAATTCAGAATTAGAAAAAGAAGTTGAAGAACTTGAAGAAAAGATCAAGATCTTAATGCTTCCTAAGGATCCTAATGATGATAAGGATATCATTATGGAAATTAGAGGAGCTGCTGGTGGTGATGAAGCCTCATTATTTGCCGGTGATTTACTTAGAATGTATGAAAAATACGCCGAAACTCAAGGCTGGAAAGTTTCAGTCATCGATTCAGAACCTACTGAAGTGGGTGGATACAAGCACGTTGCTATTATGATTACAGGGGACAAAGTTTACTCTAAATTAAAATATGAAAATGGTGCTCACCGGGTGCAACGTATTCCAGTAACTGAATCTCAAGGTCGAGTTCACACCTCAACTGCTACAGTAGCGGTTATGCCTGAATATGAACAAGTAGATATTGATTTAGACCCTAAAGATATTAGAGTAGATGTTTATCGTTCATCTGGTGCCGGTGGTCAGCACATTAACAAAACTTCTAGTGCCGTACGTATGACTCACTTACCAACAGGTATTGTAGTTGCTATGCAAGATCAACGTAGTCAACAACAAAACCGTGAAAAAGCCATGCAAATTTTGAAATCACGTGTCTATGATTATTATGAAAGTCAAAACCGTGATCAGTATGATGCTGAAAGAAAAAGTGCTGTAGGTACTGGTGATCGTTCTGAAAGAATTAGAACATATAATTATCCACAAAACAGAGTGACTGATCACCGTATTGGTTTAACTATTAATAAGCTTGATCGAGTAATGAATGGTGAACTTGATGAAGTAATTAATGCGCTTGTTTTGTATTATCAAACTCAAGAATTGGAGAAGATGGCGGAAGAAAATGCCTAATACTTTAAATGCAATAAAAGAAACTACCTTAAAAGATAATCCAGATATTCGTGAAGCAGATCTTGATTTTGTTTTGGGCGAACGCCTTGGATATACTCCTTCTGAATATCAATTACATTTTGATGATGAATTAAATGAAGAACAGATAAAGCAAGCTAAAAAAGATATCAAAAAATTGCGTCGTGGGGTATCTCCCCAATATATTCTCGGATTTAGCTGGTTTTATGGTTATAAGATTTTGGTTCAACGTGGAGTATTAATACCAAGATTTGAAACCGAAGAATTAGTTAAGTGGGCTCTTGATAACATTAAGGATCAGGCTAAAATTTTGGACCTAGGAACAGGATCTGGAGCAATTATGGTGGCCTTAGCTCAAGAATTAGCCAAAAAAGATATCACTAATCTTCAACTATATGCGAGTGACATCACTGACAATGCTTTAAGAGAAAGCGAAGAAAACTTTTTAAAGTATGATATTGATGTGATTACGAGAAAAGCGAATGTCTTAATTGGATTAGAAAAATTTGATGTGATTATTTCTAATCCACCTTATATCAAACTGTCTGAAAAAGATCTGATGGATGAAAACGTAAAGAAGAATGAGCCAGAAGAGGCACTTTACGGTGGTGAAGATGGCTTGGATTTTTATCGTAAATTTGTTAAACAAGTCCGTGATCATTTAAATAGCCATGGTCAGTTTTTCATGGAGTTTGGTTTTAGTGAAAAGGAACAATTAGCAAAACTTTTTGCTGAAGAACTACCAGATTTTGAGATTGAATTTAAAGATGATTTAGCTGGAAAGCCAAGAATGGTTCATGGAAGGTGGCAAAAGTAATTGGAAACTAAGATTTTCAAGAAAGATGAGATTCCGGAGGCAGTAGAATTACTAAAGAATGGAGAGTTAGTTGCCTTTCCGACAGAAACTGTCTATGGTTTAGGCGCTTTAGCTACTAATGAAAAAGCTGTTAAAGGGGTTTATGCAGCTAAAGGGCGACCAAGTGATAATCCGTTGATCGTAACAGTAGCTGATGAAAAAATGATGGCGCAATATGTTGAAAATGTTCCAGAACGTGCCCAAAAATTAATTGATAAATTTTGGCCAGGGCCTTTAACCATGATCTTGCCAGCAAAAGAGGGAAGTTTATCAACTGCAGTAACTGGTGGGTTGCCAACTGCGGCTTTTAGATGCCCAAACGATGAATTAACTCATGAATTAATTAGTCAATTAGGTGCTCCGATTGTTGGTCCATCTGCTAATACTTCAACTAAACCTAGTCCTACAACTGCTGAACATGTTTATCATGATTTAAAGGGGAAAATAGCAGGAATTATTGATAATGGGCCTACAGAAATTGGGTTGGAGTCAACAATTATTGATTTATCAGTGGAAGAACCAATTGTTTTGCGTCCGGGAGAAATCACTCCTGAGGACCTGGCAAAAGTCTTAGGGGAAAAAGTTTTAATGAATAAAGGAACAACGAAAACAGCAGGTGTTCCTAAGGCTCCAGGAATGAAGTATCGTCATTATGCCCCGAGTGCCCCAGTGTATATCGTTGATAATGAAAAAGATTTTAATGACATTCCACAAAGAGATGATATTGGTGTAGTCGCTTTAGATTCTGTTTTAGACAAAATTGAAGCAGAGAATAAATTTAGTTTGGGGAAAACGATTGATGATGCTGCTCATAATTTGTTTAATGCGTTGCGTTTCTTTGATAATCAACCAGATATTAAAGAAATTTATGTTCAAGGATTTAGTACAGGAAATATTAGTGCAGCTTATATGAATCGTTTAAATAAGTCGGCAGCAGGTCATCATTTTCATAATTAATATTTTTTTATAAAGACAGAGTATTACTAATGCTTTGTCTTTTTTTATTTAGCTCAATCATTTGGTTAATTGTCTGCTAAAATGGAGGTGGGAATTATTTAATATTAGGAGGTTATTATGGGGAAGTTTACTGTTTTAAATCACCCTTTGATTCAACACAAATTAACTATTATTCGTAAGAAAGATACAGGTACCAATGAATTTCGTCAGATTGTTGGTGAAATTGGTGGTCTAATGGTTTATGAAATGACACGTGATTTACCATTAAAGGATGTTGAAATAGAAACTCCTGTGGGCAAATCAACTCAAAAAGAATTAGCAGGTAAAAAATTAGCTATTGTACCTATTTTACGCGCTGGTCTAGGAATGGTAGATGGAGTTTTGCAAATGATTCCTTCTGCAAAAGTAGGTCACATTGGCATGTATCGTGATGAAGAAACTTTGAAACCACATGAATATTTCTTTAAGATGCCACCTGATATTGAAGAACGTGAATGTATTATTGTTGATCCTATGCTTGCCACTGGTGGATCAGCTAATATGGCCATTGAGGCACTCAAGAAGCGTGGAGCAAGAAATATTCGCCTAGCTGTTTTAGTTGCAGCCCCTGAAGGAGTAAAAGCAATTCAAGATGCTAATCCAGATGTTGATATTTATGCTGCTGCTCTTGATGAAAAATTAATGGATAACGGTTATATTTACCCAGGATTAGGGGATGCAGGTGATCGTTTATTCGGTACAAAATAACACCAAAAATAACATCTAAAGTATTCAAAAGATTTGAAAAACAGGTTTTTAATTATTTTGCTTGGTGTTAAAATCAGTATTGTGTTTGAGGTATTCAGCACAAGAAGGGAGGTTACGAAGTGGGTGAGAAATCAGTCGTCGTTAATTTATTCGGCTTGAACTTTAACTTAACTAACTGTTTAGGTGGTACATTAGTTGCTGTTTGTACTTTTATACTCCTTTACTGGTTAGGGCATAGAGCAACAATAAAGCCTAGCAAAAAGCAAAATTTTATTGAGTATTTCATAGATTTTACTAACAATATTGTTAAGGATAATGTTGAAGATAAAGATGCTCAAAAGCATTTATCACTTTATGCATTTACTTTGTTCATGTTTATTTTCTTCATGAACCAATTAGGGTTATTTTTCGAGTTCTCAATTAATGACCATATCCTTGTTAAATCACCAACAGCCAACCCCATGATTACAATGACAATGGCTTTAATGACATTGCTATTGTCATATAACTATGGAGTTGCTAAGTATGGATTAAAAGGCTATTTAGGATCATATGCAAAACCTGTTGGTTTTATGTTGCCAATAAATCTTATCGAGGAATTTACTAATTTCTTGACATTATCACTACGTCTTTACGGTAATATTTATGCTGGTGAAGTTTTGTTAACTTTGATCGGTGACAGATTTGCTAAGAGTGCAGGGTGGATTACCACTATTGCTTCAATTCCATTAACCTTAGTTTGGCAAGGCTTCTCTGTCTTTATTGGCTCTATCCAGGCATATGTTTTCGTAACTTTATCAATGGTTTATATTGGTAAGAAGGTTACAAAAGAATAATTTTACGGAGGTTTTATTATGAAATATATTGGTGCCGCAATCGCTGCTGGTTTTGCTGCTTTAGCTGCTGCCTACGGTAACGGTAAGGTTATTTCAAAGACTATTGAAAGTATGGCAAGACAACCTGAATCTGCTGGCTCATTGAGATCAATGATGTTCATCGGTGTAGGTTTAATCGAAGCTGTTCCTATTTTGTCATTAGTTATTGGTTTCTTAATCCTCTTTATGTAATTTCGTTAAGGAGATCGTGATTACAGGAAAGAAGGGGAAACTATGCAATTAATGTATGCAGCCTTAAAGCTTGAGTTAGGGGATACACTATATTATCTTTTGATTTTTGCGCTTTTACTAATTCTTGTAGGACATTTTGCCTGGGGACCTGTTTCAGATATGATGGAGAAACGTCGTCAAAAAGTCATTGACGACTTGGATCATGCTGAAAGTGATCGCAAGAAGGCAGAGTTACTTGCAAATGAACGTGAAGCTGCTTTAAAAGACTCTAAGCAAGAGGCTACTCAAATCCTTTCTACTGCAAAAAGCAATGCGGAAAAGACTAAAACTCAAATTATTAGTCAAGCTGATGATGAAGCTTCCGCTATTAGAAAAAAGGCAGCTGAAGATGCAAAACAAGCAAAGGCAGATGCCTTAAACGAGGCTCGTGATCAAGTGGCAGATCTTTCCATTTCAATTGCTGAAAAATTAATTAGCAAGAATTTAGATGAAAAAGATCAAAAAGACTTGGTTGATAGTTTTATCAAGGGGCTCGATGACTAATGGCTTTAAGTAGAGAAGAAATTGCCGCTAGATACAGTAAGGCTTTATTTGAATATAGTGAAGATGCCAAGGTACTTGACGAAGTTCATGATGAAATGAATGTTCTTTTACAAGTGACTAAGGCCAATCCCAAAGTTATTCAACTTTTGGCTGATCCAATTTTGAATAAAGTAGAAAAGAAGGAATTTCTTGATACTTTGACTCAAGGGGCATCAGTTGAAACAAAAGGATTTTTAAAATTCTTAGTTGAATATGGCCGTTTTAATGACTTTATTGATATCATCGAGGCCTTCGATGTCCGCTACAATGAATCAAAGAATATAGCTGATGGGACTGCTATCACTGCTATTGCTCTTAAAGATGAAGAGTTGGACAAAATTGCTAAAGCTTATGCAAAGAAATACGGCTTAACAACTTTGAAGATAACAAATAAAGTTGATCCTAGTATCTTAGGCGGTGTCGTTCTCCAAGTTGGAGATATTAGAATAGATGGTTCAATTAAAACAAAATTGCAAGAAATTCGTGAGCAATTAATTGAAAATAAATAAAAGAGGTGAAACCATTGAGCATTAAAGCTGAAGAAATTAGTTCTTTAATTAAAAAACAGCTTGAAAACTATGATGATAAGCTCAACATAGACGAAGTAGGAACTGTAACCTATGTCGGTGACGGAATCGCCCGTGCTCACGGCCTTAATAATGCATTATCAAGTGAATTACTTGAATTTTCAAATGGTTCTTATGGTATTGCACAAAACCTTGAAGCTAATGATGTTGGTATTATCATTTTAGGTAGATTTGATGATATTCGTGAAGGGGATCAAGTTAAGAGAACCGGACGAGTTATGCAAGTACCTGTAGGTGACGCGTTAATTGGCCGTGTTGTAAATCCTCTAGGTCAAGCTGTAGATGGTTTGGGTGAAATTAAAACAGATAAAAGTCGTCCAATTGAAAGCCAGGCTCCTGGTGTTATGGACCGTCAATCTGTTGATCAACCACTACAAACTGGTATTAAATCTATCGATGCTTTAGTTCCAATTGGTCGTGGACAGCGTGAGTTAATTATCGGTGACCGTAAAACAGGTAAAACTGCATTAGCACTTGATACTATTATCAATCAAAAAGGTCAAGACGTTATCTGTATTTACGTTGCTATCGGACAAAAAGAATCTACAGTTAAAAATTCTGTAGAAACATTAAAACGCTATGGTGCTATGGACTACACTATTGTTGTAGAAGCTGGACCAAGTGAACCTGCACCAATGCTTTATATCGCTCCATATGCAGGAACTGCTATGGGTGAAGAATTTATGTACAATGGTAAGGATGTGTTAATCGTATTCGATGACTTGAGTAAACAAGCCGTTGCTTACCGTGAAATTTCCTTACTTCTTCGTCGTCCGCCTGGTCGTGAAGCTTACCCAGGTGATGTTTTCTACTTACACTCACGTTTATTGGAACGAAGTGCTAAATTGAGTGACAAACTTGGTGGTGGTTCAATGACCGCTATTCCATTTATTGAAACTCAAGCGGGTGACATTTCTGCATATATTCCAACTAACGTTATTTCCATTACTGATGGTCAAATTTTCTTGGAAGCAGATTTGTTTAATTCGGGAACACGTCCTGCTATTAACGCTGGTGAATCTGTTTCTCGTGTTGGTGGTAGTGCACAAATTAAGGCAATGAAGAAAGTTGCTGGTACCTTGCGTGTAGATTTAGCTTCCTATAGAGAACTTGAAAGTTTTGCTCAATTTGGTAGTGACTTAGATCAAGCTACTCAAGCTAAGTTAAATCGTGGTCGTCGGACCGTTGAAGTCTTAAAACAACCATTACATAAGACTTTGCCAGTAGAAGATGAAGTTCTGATTCTTTATGCATTAACACATGGATTCTTAGATAAAATTCCTGTTGATGACATTCAACGTTATGAATTAGACTTATATGATTACTTCGCAAGTAATTATGATGATTTACTTGATGTAATTCGCAAAACTAGTGATTTACCTGATGAAGAAAAGCTTAATGCTGCTTTAAAGAACTTCAATGAAGGTTTTTCAATCAGTAAAGATTAGAGGAGGTTTTTTCATTGGCAGAATCTCTCCTTGAATTAAAGAAGAAAATTTCTTCTACTCAGAAAACTGGTCAAATTACTGAAGCTATGAGAATGGTTTCAGGGGTACACTTAAATCAGACTGAAAAGCTAGATGAACATTATTCTGTTTACCATGATAAAGTGAGAGCTACAGTTTCGCATTTAATGAGTGGTAGAATATCTGAGTTTTTAGATGTTGGAAATGGTGATACTAGTAATCTGTCTAGCTTAAACTACGGAGATATTTTTGATCTTGGTAGTATGACTGATCTTATTCAACCGCGTAAAGAAATAAAATCCACTGGTTATCTTGTAATTGCTGGAGATAGAGGTTTAGTAGGATCTTATAACAGTCAAGTAATTAAAAATATGATGAATATTTTTAAAAACAATGAGGCTCAGAAAAAAGATAGCAAAATTCTTGCTGTGGGTAGCGTAGCTGCTCAATTCTTTAAAAAACAAAACTTGAATGTTGTATATGAAGATAGTGGAATAGCAAATGTACCTACTTATGCAGATGTACAAGATGTTATTCAAACAGCAATTAAAATGTATTTAAATGGTGTATATGATGAATTATATGTTTGTTACACTCACCATGTGAATAGTTTGACATCTGCTTTTAGAGTGGAAAAGATGTTACCACTTTCTGATATTGATATTAATGAAGAGGCACAAAAAACATCTACTGATTATTTAATTGAGCCAAATGTAGATGAAGTTTTGCAAACTATTTTACCTCAATATGCCCGATCAATGATATTTGGTGCTATTTTAGATGCTAAAACTGCTGAACATGCTAGTTCAATGACTGCAATGCAGAGTGCTTCTGATAATGCAAAAGATATCGTTTCTGATTTAGAGAAGAAATTAAACAGAGCTAGACAAGGACAAATCACTACCGAACTTACTGAAATTATTGGTGGTGCAAATGCTCTTGAATAAAATAGAAAGAAAAGGAGGTAGATGTTTTGAGTAAAGGCGAAATTAACCAAGTTATTGGTCCTGTGGTTGACGTTGAATTTCCAATCAATGATTCCTTACCAGATATTAATAATGCCTTGAAGGTAAAAAATAAAGATGGTAAGACCATCGTTCTTGAAGTAACGCTTGAACTTGGTGATGGTGTATTAAGAACTATCGCAATGGAGTCTACCGACGGTTTACAACGTGGAATGGAAGTAGAAGATACAGGTGCTCCAATTTCCGTTCCTGTAGGTGAAGAAACTTTAGGTCGTGTGTTTAATGTTTTGGGACAACCAATTGATGGTGGTCCTGCTATTGGTAAAGATGTTAAGCGCGAAGGCATTCACAAGGGTGCTCCTAATTATGAAGAATTAAGTACTAGTGAAGAAATCCTAGAAACCGGTATTAAAGTTATAGACTTGCTTGAACCATATATTCGTGGTGGTAAAGTTGGTTTGTTTGGTGGTGCCGGTGTTGGTAAAACAACTATCATTCAAGAATTAATTCACAATATTGCCCAAGAACATGGTGGTATTTCAGTATTTACCGGTGTTGGGGAAAGAACTCGTGAAGGTAACGATCTTTACTTTGAAATGAAAGCATCTGGCGTTTTGGCTAAGACAGCCATGGTATTTGGTCAGATGAATGAGCCACCTGGTGCGAGAATGCGTGTAGCATTAACTGGATTAACGATTGCTGAATACTTCCGTGATGTTCAAGGCCTAGATGTATTGCTCTTTATCGATAACATCTTTAGATTTACCCAGGCCGGATCAGAAATTTCAGCCTTGTTAGGACGTATGCCAAGTGCCGTTGGTTATCAACCAACTTTGGCTACTGAAATGGGACAATTGCAAGAAAGAATTACTTCTACTAAGAAGGGTTCAATTACTTCAATTCAAGCCGTATACGTTCCTGCCGATGACTATACTGATCCAGCTCCAGCAACTACATTTGCACACTTAGATGCAACTACTAACTTGGAACGTCGTTTAGTAGAACAAGGTATTTATCCAGCAGTTGATCCACTTGAATCAACTTCTAGTGCTTTAGACCCAGAAGTTGTTGGAGAAGAGCACTATCACGTTGCAGTTGAAGTTCAACATATTTTACAACGCTACCAAGAACTACAAGATATTATCTCAGTTTTAGGTATGGATGAATTATCTGATGAAGAAAAGCTTATTGTTCAACGCGCAAGAAAGATTCAATTTTTCTTGTCACAAAACTTCTTTGTTGCTGAACAATTTACTGGACTTCCAGGTTCATATGTTCCAATCAAAGAAACTATTAAAGGTTTCAAGATGATTATTGATGGTAAACTGGATGATCTTCCTGAAGATGCCTTCCGTAACGTCGGCCCAATTGAAGATGTAATCAAGAAGGCTAAAGAAATGGGTGTTACTCCTGAAGATCCAGATGCTAAAGCTATGTTGGAAGAAAAGTAGGGTGATGCAAAATGGCAGAACCAGAACATCTTTTGACAGTTAACATCGTAACTCCTGATGGTCAAATATATTCCCATCGTGCTGTTTATGTAGAAATGCGTGCTACCGATGGTGATATGACAATCATGCACGATCACATGCCAATTGTTGCTCCACTAGAAATTAGTGAAGTAAAAATACAACGTAGTCAAGAAATGAATCATAAACTTGATGAAATTGCAGTAAGTGGTGGGTATGTAGAATTTTCTAATAACGAGGCAACCATTATTGCCGGTAGTGCTGAACGTGCTGGTAATATTGATGCTGAACGAGCTTTAGCAGCTAAGGAACGTGCAGAAAAGCATATTGCTGAAGCTAAAGCAAAACATAACGATCGTGAAAGATTGGAAAATGAAATTGCTCTTCGTCGAGCTATTAACCGGCTCAACGTTCGTAAGCATTTTGGTCAATAGGATTTTTAAAGGCGGATTTAATCCGTCTTTTTTTATGGAGAAATTATGCAACAAATTGGAATTCATGCAATTGTCAGTATTTTGACATATTTAATAATGATTGGTTTAGCATTTAGAGCAGTTCAATCATTGAGATTAGATAAAATATTTAAAAAGGGACATAATTTTGAAATTCAACTTTTTCTTATTTTTATTGCAATCGCACTAGGATTTTTAGTAGGACAATTTTTTGTCACTCTTATCGATCAATCACTGTATCTTAAAGTTCTCTTTTAAAATCTAATAATTTAGTTAAAAATTGAGAAGTTATGAGTATTTCTTAAAGAAAGACACTTTTTGTGTTACAATTTTTAATGATTAAATACTGGAGGCACTATCGTGGCAAGAGATATAGGAATTGACTTAGGAACAGCAAACGTTCTTATCAACGTTTCTGGAAAAGGAATTGTATTAAATGAACCTTCTGTCGTAGCTGTAGACACAACTAATGATAAGGTTGTAGCCGTAGGAACAGAAGCATATAAAATGGTCGGTCGTACCCCTGGCAATATTAGAGTAATTAGACCGCTAAAGAATGGTGTAATAGCAGATTTCGATATTACAGGTGAAATGTTAAATTATTTCATTGAAAAACTCAATGTTAAAGGATTCATGTCTAAACCTAATATTCTTATCTGTGCACCAACAGGTGTAACTTCGATTGAACAAAAAGCGATCATCCAAGCAGCAGAAAGATCAGGCGGAGGTAATGTTTACCTTGATTTTGAGCCTAAAGTTGCTGCTGTTGGTGCAGGTCTTGATATCTTTAAACCTCAAGGTAACATGGTAATTGATATTGGAGGTGGAACAACAGATATTGCTGTTCTTTCAATGGGTGAAATTGTCACCTCACAATCAGTTCGATGGGCTGGAGATAAAATGGATCAGGCCATTATTAATTACATTAAAAATGAAAAGAATCTTTTGGTTGGTCAAAGAACAGCTGAACAAATTAAAAAACAAATTGGTACTGCCTTTGAACCTGATCCTGATACATCAATTACTGTTCGAGGAAGAGATATTGTTGATGGACTTCCAAAACAAATAACTGTTACGGCTCCTGAGATTCAGGGTGCGCTAAACGATGGCTTAATGTCAATTGTGGCAGCAACTAAAGAAGTCCTAGAAGAAACACCTCCAGAACTATCAGCAGATATAATTGATCGTGGTATCATGTTAACAGGTGGGGGAGCAATGTTATCAAATATTGATAAACTTATCACCTACTACTTACAAGTACCAGTTTTAAAAGCTGAAAATCCATTAGAGGCAGTTGCATTAGGAACTGGAACCTTACTAAAAAATATTGAAAATCAGTCAAAACGAAAGCATTAAAATGAATAATTGGTTTAATGGAGCAGCAATTCTTGCTCAACTAAAAAATATTGGAAAATATTTACTGCTACTTTTTATTGTAATGTTAATTGGAGCTTTTGTTGGATGTGGAGTTGCAAGTGGTAATCCTTTTAACCTCTTTTTCCCATCTACATGGATTCATTTCTTTCAATTTTTGAATTAGCTGATTTTATGATAAAAAAAATATTTATTAAATTAATAGTTCTCTATCAAAAAGTTATTTCACCAATTTTGCCACCATCATGTCGGTATTATCCAACATGTTCAACCTATATGATTGATGCGGTAAAAAAACATGGATTTCTTGCAGGATTTATCATGGGAAGTGCAAGAATTTTGAGATGTAATCCTTTTGTTAGAGGTGGGGTAGATCCAGTCCCGGATTTCTTTACTCTTAAAAGAAATCCTCATCCCGAAAATTATGAGGATGAAATTATTGTTCAAGCATTTCATAAAAAATAGGAGAAAGTATGTCAAGAAAATTAGAAAGTATTGATATTGAAGTTAATGAACGTAAAGGAGCCAACAATCCTACTTGGGAAGTTGTGATTCCTGGAAAACGTTCAATTGGTATTATCGAACAAGTAGAAGAAAAATATCATGCTGTTTCAAGTAAGAATAACTATAGTTTATATTCAAAAACTTTAGAGAGTGCAATTAACGAATTGCTCTCTTACTTTACATTGCATGAAAAGTAAATTTTAGTGGGTTTAATTTATGGCAAAAGTTGAAAATAGAATGAATTGGTATGACCGAATAGCATGGGGAATTGTAATTCCAGTAGTGCTACTTGCTCTTATCAGTTTGTATTCAATTTGGATTGCCGCAGCCAATGACCCAAAAATGGGAAGTCCCAAGCAAACAGTTCTTATTCAGGCTATCTGGTATTTGGTATCAATTGGCTTGATAGTGCTAGTGATGCAATTTGATGCAGAGCAGTTATACAGGTTGGCACCAATTGCATATGGTGTCGGAATAGTGCTTTTGATAGCTGTTTTGTTTCTTTACAACCGACAGGTAGCTGCTGATACGGGAGCAAAAAGTTGGTTCAAATTAGGACCATTAACTTTTCAACCTTCAGAACTGATGAAGCCGGCTTTTATTTTAATGTTAGCGCGAGTAGTGCAAAAACATAATACTGAATACAGTCATACCATAAAAAATGATTGGTTATTAATTGGTAAAATATTTGCCTGGTTGATCCCAGTAGCAGTTTTGTTAAAATTACAAAATGACTTTGGTACAATGTTAGTTTTCTTTGCAATAGTTGGAGGCGTAATTTTAGTTTCCGGTATTTCTTGGAAAATTATTATTCCTGTATATGGAACTGTATTTGTCCTTGGAGCCACGGCTATCATATTGGTTGTAACTCCTGGTGGCCAAGCAATATTAGGACATTTCTTCCGAGCTTACCAGTTTGAAAGAATTAATTCTTGGTTGGATCCGTCTGGTGATACATCCAAAGGGGCATATCAATTGTGGCAAAGTATGAAAGCAATTGGTTCAGGACAATTATTTGGACAAGGGGTTGGAAAAATCAATGTTTATGTTCCTGTAAGAACATCTGATATGATCTTTTCCGTAATTGGTGAAACATTTGGTTTTATTGGCTCTTGTGTGGTTATCTTTATTTATTTTTATTTAATTTTTCAAATGGTACAAATTACCTTTGAAACTAAAAATGCTTTTTATTCCTATATTTCAACAGGAATTATTATGATGATTTTATTTCACGTCTTTGAAAATATTGGTATGGGAATTGATTTACTTCCTTTAACTGGTATCCCATTACCTTTCGTATCTCAAGGTGGGTCAGCCCTGATCGGAAATATGATTGGCGTTGGATTAATATTATCGATGAAATGGCATCACAAAGATTACATGTTTTCTACAGCAGGTGATTTTTAAACAAAAAAAGCTTTGGATTTTTATCCAAAGTGAAGTTAACCCCCAAAGTTGGACAAAATGTTCAATTTTGGAGGTTTTTATTTTGACTAAATTTACTTATGAACAAAAACTAGCAGCCGTTAAATTATATCTTGAAGGTCAAAGTTCAGGAGAAATAATAAAAAAATTTAATATCGGAGAGCATGCTCAACTTCTTTTTTGGGTAAAACAATATAAAAGACATGGACCTAATATCCTCAATCCTAAGAAAAAGCATGAAGAATATAGTGGTGAATTTAAACTTAATGTTTTAAACTGGAAAAAACAATATCATGAAACTTATGAAGCAACTGCAGTTAAGTTTGGTATTTCAAATCCAGGCACTATCTATCAATGGCAAAAAGCTAAAGATAAAGGAGATCTTGTTGCTTCAAATAAAAAACGAGGTCGACCTCCATTGGTTAAAAATCAAAAGAAAATAAGTCCGCTGTCTAAATCAGAGCGTGAAGAATTAGAAAGATTAAGAAAAGAAAATCGTAGTCTCTTCATTGAAAATGAATACTTAAAAAAATTAGACGCCTTAATTCAAAACAGAGAACAAAACAAGAAGAACGGCAAATAATTAAAGAATTAAGGCAAGAATTTGGATTTAAGTTAACAGAGTTATTGCCATTAACCTCTTTATCTAAGAGCACATATTATTATCAGCCTCATGAACGTAAACAAAAGATTAGTGACAAAAAATTATTAACATTAATCTTAAAAATTAAGAAGCATAATCTGGGCTATGGCTATCTTAGAGTAACTGATCAGCTTCATCGTCTGGGACATAAAGTAAATCATAAACGTGTTCAACGGATTATGCATCAAAATCATATTTCGGGAAGAATTTATAATCTTAGGGCTGGTAAGTATGATTCTTCTAAGGGACCACAAGGTAAAAAGGCTAAGAATAGATTTCATCGAAAATTCAAAACAGATAGACCTTACCAAAAGATTGTCACTGACGTAAGTGAGTTCAGATATGGAAATATGAGTATGAATGAAAGAATCTATATCTCACCTTATAAGGATCTATGTGGTGGTGCAATAATTGGTTTTAGTATTAGTGATCATCCAAATACTGAATTTGTAATGGAAGGACTTAAGCAAGTAATTGATAAACGACCAAATCTAAATTATCGGATGACTATCCATAGTGATCAGGGAATTCAATATCAATCAAATAAATATAGAAATAAACTAAAACAAACAAAGATATTCCAGAGTATGTCTAGAAGAGGAAATTGTCATGACAATGCGGCTATGGAAAGCTTCTTCCATACTATGAAAGTTGAAATGTACTTTAATCAACATTATCAAACTAAAGAGAAATTGATCAAAGCAATAAAGAAATATTTAAGATATTACAACTTTGAGAGAATTCGCCATACATTAAAAGGCAAGACTCCAATGGAATATTGGAATCTTGCCTTAGAAAAATATATTTAAAACTAACGTCCAGTTTTAGGGGTTAGCTTCAAAGCTTTTTTTAATTTGTTATTAGTTATTTATTATTTTCTTTATTATTTTTGATATCTTCAGTTTGAGCAGCTGGTTCACGAATTACTAAGACGTCACAATCTGCTGTTCTAGTAACATATTCCGTAATACTCCCAATGAGGATTCTTTCTACCGCATTGAGTCCCGTAGCACCAATAATAATTAAATCAATATTATGTTCTTCAGGAAATTTATGCGCAAGGATGTTTTTTGGTGAACCATATTCAATATTATAGTTCACATTTTCAATACCAGCGTCTTTAGCTTCCTGATAATATCCTTTAATTCGTTCTTTAACATCTTTGGTAACTTGTTCAACCATTTCGGAATCAAAGCTAGAAATATCTTGGAAGGCTCTTGTATCTATTACATGAACAATCTCAAGTTCAGCTTTATTTCGTTTTGCTACTTCCACAGCCTTGGCAAAAGCTATTTTGGCTTCCTTTGAACCGTCAACAGCAACTTGAATGTGCTTATATTGTTTTAACATCATAAATCACCTCTCAAGTTCTATTTTACCAAAAGATAGAAAAAGCAATTAATAAAATGTCTATTTATTATATTTACTAAAACTAATAGAAAAAATTGAAATAGTTAGGGTAGCTAAAATAAGAGTAATAAAATTAAAATTTTTATTTAAAGTAAAAAGAATAATAATTCCAATGATACTTATAATTAAAAGGGCAATACTTGTTACTGTAAAAAGTCTATTTAATTTAGGATCATGATTAAAATTAAAAACTAAAAATTGCCCATGACGAACGCTCCAACGAAGATAGGCAGCAGTTAAAAGTAAAACCAAAATAAAAAGTATCATTACGATATAAAGAATCATGACAGTTTTAATCCTCACTAATAAAAAAAGCGGCAAGTTAAGTTGCCGCTTGGTAGATTTCAAAGAAAATCTGAGTTGCCGTTCTTGTTAATGACGCCTGTTGAACCCGTATAATGGTTAAAATCTGAGTTCACGTCGCAGTGAATATGGATCCTAGGACATAGCTAGTATTCCGATTCAGTAGTTATTCGCAAACTCTAACGTCAATTGTTTGATCGGTCAACTGTACTATTAATTTCACGATCAACTCAGACATTCATATTTTATCAGATAAACTATTTAAGTCAATCTAAACGTTTTTTACACTATTTGTTTTTTAATCCATCTTTTTGAAGTTTTGACAATGTTTCATATTGTTTTTTTAGTACCTTTTCATATTTTGAATTCCCTTTAGGTTTAAAATATGATCTCCCAACTAAATTATCTGGGAGGTATTGTTGCGCAGTCCAATCTCCTGGATAATCATGAGGATAAAGATAATTGATACCATGCCCTAACTTTTCGGCCCCTTTATAATGACTGTCTTTTAAGTGATCGGGAATAGGATCATTCTTGTTTTCACGAACATCAGCAAGAGCCGTATCAATGGCATTGATTGCACTGTTGCTCTTAGGAGAAAGACATAATTCAATTACTGCATTGGCTAAAATAATTCGTGCCTCAGGTAAACCTACCATGTTAGCAGCTTGAACTGCACTAGTCGTATGTTGACAAGCAGCAGGGTTAGCTAAACCGATATCTTCATAAGCAATGACAAGTAGTCTTCTGAAGATCGCCGGCAGGTCCCCTGATTCGCATAGTTGTGCCAAATAATACAAGGCAGCATCAGTATCAGAACCTCTAATGGATTTTTGAAAGGCAGAAACTAGGTCATAGTGTCCATCACCATTTTGATCATAGTTTTGAGATTTCATTTGAATGGAGTTTCCCATTTCTGCAGCATCAATTTTTATGTGGGAAGGCTCTTTTTTTTCTTGTTTTAACTCTTGATAAGTAGAGGTGACAGCAAGTTCTAAACCATTTAGCGTGGCGCGAAGATCACCATTCCCTTTATCAATTAACATCTGTAGAGCCGCATCAGTTAATTCTGCATGATATTTTCCCAAACCCTTTTCCTTGTCTACTAAGGATCGTTTGATTGCCTTTTCAACGTCATGGGCAGAGAGGGGATTCAATTCAAAAATTTGACACCGCGATCTGATTGCTGGCGAAATAGAGATATAAGGATTTTCGGTTGTAGCTCCAATTAGAATGATTTTCCCTGATTCTAACAGTGGTAATAAAAAATCTTGTTTAGTTTTATCAAGGCGATGAATTTCGTCAAGTAAAAGAATTACTGTTCCTGACATTTTACTTTCTTCAGCAACAATTTGAAGATCTTTTTTGGTATCAGTTGCAGCATTTAATTTGCGAAAAGCATATTTAGTTGAGCCAGCAATTGCACTGGCGATCGAGGTTTTTCCAATTCCGGGAGGTCCATATAAAATCATTGAGGACAGTAACCGTGCTTCAACCATACGACGAATAATTTTTCCTGGGCCAATTAAATGTTCTTGACCCACTACATCATCTAAAGTAGTGGGTCTCATACGATATGCGAGAGGTTGCATCTTTATTTTCCTTTTCTAAAAAGATTGCTAAAGAAACTATGCTTTTTTTGAGGTGGAGTAGGAAGCTGATCTGCGGATTTAATGGTTGGGGCATAAACTTGATTAATTGCGATTCTATATCGATTTATAGCCGTTTTTGCTACTACTAAAATTCCCGTTGCATCCGGTTCATCGATTGCAGTTTGATCATTGACTAGGGTGAATTTAATATTTCTTTTTGAGCATTCTTTCATTACGGTACTTACAAATTTTGATTGCGATATTTTACCATTAATTAAAATATTATAGGGTTGATAGTCATTTAAATGGTCTAAAAAAATCTTTTGTAAGATTGGATTTTGAGTTTGCGCTACAGTCATTCGTAAATAAGTACGTTCCCTTAATGAACCCAAAAATTTCCGCCGTTCATCAGGTTTAGTTTGGGGAGAAACTCCAGCCGCTGATTTTTCCAACCGATCATTTAAAGAGTCAGTCATTTAATAGCCTCCATTTAATATCTAATAACTACTAGTTTAACAGGGAAGATAAAATAAACAAAATAAGTAAATAAAAAAGGCCTTTTCAAAATTGAAAAGACCTTTTTGAAATGTAGACTTTGAATTAAAGTCTTTGGTTGTACCATTCAACAACAAGAGCTTCGTCGATTTCTGGGTTCATTTCGTCACGTTCTGGAAGACGAACTAAAGTACCAGTCATCTTGTTATCATCAAATGAAACATAAGATGGGCGAGATGAAGTTGCTTCAAGAGCATCCTTAACTTGTTGTAAGTTCTTTGATTTTTCTCTTAAACTAATTTCATCTCCGACGTTAACTTCGTATGAAGGGATATCAACACGTTGGCCATTAACTAAAATGTGACCATGGTTAACAAGTTGTCTAGCTTGTTCTCTAGTAGTAGCAAGACCTAAACGGAAAACAACGTTATCCAAACGTCTTTCAAGTAAAATCATGAAGTTAACACCGTGTTTACCTTCACGAATCTTACCAGCACGAACGAATAAGTTTCTAAATTGACGTTCGTTTAATCCGTACATCCAACGTAACTTTTGCTTTTCGTGTAATTGTTGACCATATTCTGAGATCTTAGCACGATTGTTAGGACCATGGTCACCAGGTGCGTAGTTACGACGGCCAATTTCTTTACCTGAACCAGAAAGTGAAATACCTAAACGTCTTGAACGTTTCCAACTTGGACCAGTATATCTTGACATAAATAATATCCTCCATTTAATTAATAAAAAATTCTGGAGTAAAATATGAGAATAAGTTCAACATTCGTGCATCTTAAGTTGTAAGTTTCACCCAGTGCAGCGGCGGGTTACTCGTTCACTCAACGTCTTAAGATGTTGACGTTCTTGTCACTTATTGCTGCAAATATTTTACACGAAGACTATTATACGAATTTTTACTATATTAATCAAGGAAAACCAGATGATTACTATGTGTATCTGTTTTATTTTGCTATAATTAAAATAATAGTAATTGGAGGAAATTATGTCATCAGCACAATCATTATTTATTATTTTGCTAATTGTAATAATTATTGCGGTGGTTGCAAGTGTAGTAATTATTAATAAGTATTTTGGCCGCCAGATTTCATTGTTAGATGAACAATGTGATCAATTAAATGATGTTGAAATTAAAGAGGACATTAAACGTCTAGAAAAAATGGGCTTGGCTGGTAAAAGTTTAGAGACTTTCCAGCAAAATCGTGAAGCTTATCAGAAAGTGATCACTGAAAAAGTTGGTGTTTTGCAACATTTACTAGAACAAGCTAATGAAGCAAATGAAAAATACTCTTTATTTAAGGCTTACAAGTATATCAAAGAAATTCAGACTGTGTATGAGGAAGCCAAAGCAACTTTAGCTAAGAGCAAAAAAACTTTAAAAGATTTATTAGAATCAAACAAAGATAATCAAAAGAAATATGCTTCATTATTAAAGGATTATCAAGAACAAAGAAAGAGCATCTTGGCAAATTCCTTTGAATTTGGAAGTGCTTTTGATGAGTTAGAAAAAGAATTGACGATTTTGGAAGAAAATTTTGAAGCAGTTAAAAATCTAACTAATCAAGGTGACCATGTTGAGGCTAAGACTGTTCTTGATCAAATTGATAATAGGCTAACTGAATTAAAAGATGAACTTCCACAAATTAAAGATTATGATGACGAATTGAAGACTGTCTTTCCGCCTCAATTAGATGAACTTACTTCTACTTATAAACAAATGCGCAAAGATAAGTTCATGATCAATGAAGTTGATGTTTTAACAACAATAAAAAATTTACGTGATCAAATTGAAACAAGCCAGAATGAGCTAGCAAAATTAGAGTTATCTAATGTAAAAAAGACTAATGATGAAATTTCTAATGAGATTGATAATCTATATGATATTTTGACTAAAGAATTTAAAGCTAAGCCTTTTGTAGTTAAAAATCAAGATAAACTTTTCCAGGTCTTAAGTCATATTAGTACTAGTTCAAATAAATTAGTTGCTAAGTTAGAACACATTGATGAAAGTTATGAATTAAATCATGGCGAATTAAAAGAGGCTAAAGAATTAGAGAGTCGGGTTAAACACTTAAATGGGGAATTCGAAGCAGATTGTCAAAAACTAGCTGATGGTGAGGGAGTTTACTCAGAGATTGAAGGTAAATGGCTAGGAATGCTGCAAGAATTAGACCAAATTGAAAGTCGAGAAAAACAAATTTCAGATGATGTTGATGGTCTATTTGATGCAGAAAAAATTGCTAATGACTCAATCAATCAATTTAAACAAAGAGTATCCTTAATTTATCGTAAAGTTGAACGCCGTCGTCTTCCTGGTAAACCTGAAGGTTTTGTTCAACTTTATACTTTGGTTATCAAGGAGATTACTCAAACTAGTGATGAACTTGATCAGGTTAGAATTAATTTAGAGAAAATTTCTCAAGAATTAATTCAAATTCAAGAAGATATTGATCGCTTACAAAAAGAAGCAGATGAAATTATTAATTCAGCTGATTTGTTTGAACTAACAATGCAATATTCAAATAAATATGCAGGGCAAAAAGAAATTGCGCGTGCACGTAAAGAAGCATATGATCTATATAAAAATAAATATGCTTATAAGGAAGCTTTGGATACTATTGCGACTGCACTTGAGAAAGCAGAACCAGGTGCATATCAAAGAATTGAAAAAGAATATTACGCTGAATTAAATGAAAATAAAGATAATGATGAAGATTAATTGATTTTTTACTAATTTTTAGTTAGTATCTTATTAGTTATATAACGGCCGCAGTTGTGGCCGTTTTTTATAGGGAGTAATAAAAGTGATATATTTTGATAATAGTGCGACAACACAAGTTAATCCTGCAGCTTTAGATACCTATAATAAAGTAAGTAAAGAAATTTGGGGAAATCCCTCTAGTCTTCATAAATTAGGTGACCGTTCTCATCAATTATTAGAAGCCTCTCGTAAACAAATTGCTGATTTACTAGGAGTAAAACCATATGAGATCTTTTTTACTTCAAGTGGAAGTGAATCAGATAATTGGGCCCTAAAAGGTACAGCATTGGCCAAGAAAGAATTTGGTAATCATATAATTACGAGTAGTGTTGAACATGCAGCTGTTTCAAATTCTGTAAGAGCATTGGAAGATCTGGGCTTTCGTGTAACAGTCTTGCCAGTAGATAAAGATGGTAGAGTAAATCCTGCTGATTTGAAAGCTGCTCTTGATCATGAAACAATCTTGGTTTCAATTATGGGCGTAAATAATGAGGTAGGTAGTATTCAACCAATTAAGGAAATAAGTGAGATTCTTGAAGATTATCCTAATGTAACTTTCCATGTCGATAATGTTCAAGCATTAGGTAAAAATATTTGGTCTGAAGTTTTTACTCCAAGAGTAGACTTCATGAGTCTTTCTTCGCATAAATTCCATGCACCACGAGGAGTTGGAATTCTTTATAAAAAGGCCGGCAAGATGATCAAGCCCTTAATTGATGGGGGAGGGCAAGAAAAGGCACTTAGATCAAGTACTGAAAACTTGCCAGCAATTGCTGCTACAGCTAAGGCAATGCGTTTATATCTTGAGGATGAAAAACAAAATGCCAAGCAAGAATCCCAAGTAAGAGAAAAGATTATGACTTATCTAAAAGATAAACCAGGTATTCATATCTTTTCTCAAGATAATGATAAGTTTGCGCCAAGTATTCTTTGTTTTGCCTTAGAAGGTATTAGAGGTGAAACTTTAGTTCATACTCTTGAAGATAAAGGAATTTTTACTTCAACTACAAGTGCCTGTTCTTCAAGAAGTGGGGTAGAAGGTTCTACCTTGAGCGCAATGAAGGTTGATGATAGTATTGCCACAGGAGCAATTCGTTTAAGTTTTGATCCAAGTAATACTGTGGAAGAAGCAGATAAATTTATAGAAATTTTTGACGATATTTATCAGCATTTTGCTGAAATTAATCATTTAAAGTAGGTGAAATTTATGCAATATACTGAAGTGATGGTTCGTTATGGTGAACTTTCTACTAAAGGAAAAAACCGAAAGGACTTTATCGGTAGATTAGCCGGTAATATAACCAAGTTATTGAATGATTTTCCACAAGTAGAAATTCATCCTAAGCATGACCGTATGCACATTGTCTTAAATGGGGCGCCATTTGAGGAAATTGATCAACGTTTAAAACGTGTTTTTGGAATTCAAACATATTCTCCAACTATAAAAGTAGAAAAGAATCTGGATGCGATTAAAAAGGCTTCGCTTGAATTAATGCAAGCAACCTTTGAAGATGGTATGACTTTTAAAGTTAATACGAGACGTAGTGATCATGACTTTGAATATGATACTAACCAATTAAATAGTATTATTGGAGATTATCTTTTTGCTAATATGGATAATCTTAAAGTACAAATGAAGAAACCTGATTTAGTTTTAAGAATTGAAGTTAGAAATGATGCTATTTACATTTCTAATCAATTACTTAAAGGCGCAGGTGGAATGCCAGTTGGAACTGCTGGTAAAGCAATAATGATGCTATCTGGTGGTATTGATTCACCAGTAGCGTCTTACCTAGCTTTAAAGCGTGGGGTAGATATTGAAATGGTCCACTTCTTTAGTCCACCATATACTACTGATAAAGCATTGGCTAAGGCAAAAGAATTAACTGGAATTTTGGCAAACTATAGTGGAAAGATTAATTTTATTGCTGTTCCTTTTGCTGAAATTCAAGAGCAAATTAAGGAAAAGTTGCCAGAAGGCTACTTAATGACTATTCAAAGAAGATTCATGTTGCAATTGGCTGATCGTATTCGTGAAATGCGTGGCGGTCTAGCAATTTTTAATGGTGAATCTGTAGGTCAAGTTGCATCACAGACTTTAGAATCAATGGTCGCAATCAATGACGTGACTTCAACGCCAGTTTTACGTCCAGTTGCTACAATGGATAAAACAGAAATTATCAAATTGGCTGAAGATATTGGTACTTTTGATCTTTCAATTGAACCATTTGAAGATTGCTGTACAATTTTTGCACCACCTCGTCCTAAGACAAAACCAAAATTGGATGAAGCAAGAAAATTAGAAGATAGACTAGATGTTGAAGGGTTAATTCAAAGAGCTATTGATGGAATTGAAATTACACCAATTTATCCAAATCAAAAGTTTATGGATGACCAAGCTCAAATAGATATGGATTTACTTTAATAATATGATTTTGGGAGAAGTATTAGGCTGTTTAATAATGGCTTGATGCTTTTTCTTTTAGTAGGATATTTTTTCTTCCAGTACGATTAGAACAATGAAAATGGTGATTTTTTCTGTGAGAGTAGTTTGACATAAAAAAATGGTCATTGTACTATTATTCACATGTGTATATGTTAAACGTTTATCAGAATTTTAATATATGGAGAGTAATTTAAACTATGAATAATAAGAATTCACTGGTTACTAAACTAGCTTTCTTATCAGTTTCCTTCATGATTACTAGTGCATATGCCATTCAAGGCTCATTGCCTCAATTAAAGGCTGCATTAGGAATTAGTCAAACGCAATCGGAGTATTTAGTTACGATTCCTTCATTTGCGGTTATGATCTTTGTCATTCTTTCACCATTACTTCAACAATGGTTTAATATTTCTGACAAAAAGATCATTATGACTGGTGTTACCATCGTCGGAATTGCTGGTTTGGTTCCAATGTTTATTAGTAACTACACCATCATCTTGATTTCCCGTCTACTTTTAGGTGCCGGATCCGGATTGTATAACTCCCAAGCTATTTCCTTAATCTCAGTTTGGTACCAGGGTGATACCCGTGCTCAAATGCTTGGCTGGCGGGCAGCTGCTGAACAAATTGGTCAAGCATGTACTCTTGCTGTAGCTGGTTTATTTCTTAACTATGCTGGCTGGCACGCATCATTTCTTGTTTATGCCTTTGCGTTCGTTATTCTGTTCTTCTTTGCAATGCGGGTTCCTGACGATAGCAAAGCTCAAGATGATAGTGTTGCTGAAGATAACCTAGCTGAAGAGTTAACCGACGAAAAAACCAAAAAAATCACAAAGATTAGTCCCGTTGTTTATCTTCTTGTCTTATTCGCTTTCCTTTTGGTTGTTGACTATGTAGGAATGGAAAACCGTTTTCCTGGTTTGTCTGTTGCTATTAATGGTAACCACTATACAGGTTCATCAATGTTTCTTTCATTAATGTTGATTGGAGCAACTCTTGGTGGAATTTTCTATGGTCCAATTAATAAACGACTTGGTTTTGGAACGGTTTACCTTGGTCTTGGTTTAATGGCTATTTCAAACTTTCTCTTTGGTTTTGCCGGCCATAATTTCGTATTGATGGTTATTGGATTACTCTTAATTGGGTTCCCACTTCAATTGGTTTCACCATTAATCTTCAACTTACTTCCTGACTTGGCTCCAGCCAAGAGGCAACCACTAGTTACCTCATTGTGTTTAATTGGGTTTAACTTTGGTTCATTCTTCTCACCAACTATTGGTCAATGGACAAACAATCTGCTTGGTCAACCATTAAATGGTCTTGGTCTTGCGGCTCCATTCCCAGTTTATGGTGTTGTCTTGATTCTAATTGGAATCATCATTTTCTTTGCAAGTCGTCACGCACAAAAGGCTTAATTAAAATTAATTAGGAGGATTTTTACTATGCCTATTCAAAACAAAGCAATGTTAATTACTTATTCTGATTCAATGGGTAAGAACATTAAAGAAACTCATGAAGTTCTGAAAAACTATATCGGAGATGCTATTGGTGGTGTTCACTTACTTCCATTTTTCCCATCAACTGGTGACCGTGGTTTTGCTCCATACCGTTACGATGTTGTTGATTCAGCATTTGGTAACTGGGATGATGTTGAAGCCTTAGGTGAAGAATACTACTTAATGTTTGACTTCATGATCAACCACATTTCCAAAAAGTCAGAAATGTACCAAGACTTCAAGAAGAATCATGATGATTCTAAATACAACGATTTCTTCATTCGTTGGGAAAAGTTCTGGGAAGCTGCTGGTAAAGATCGTCCTACTCAAAAGGATATTGATATGATTTACAAGCGCAAAGACAAGGCTCCTGAACAAGAAATTGATTTCGATGATGGTACTAAGGAACATCTTTGGAACACATTTGGTGAAGAACAGATTGATATCAATGTTAAGAGTAAGGTTGCTCAAGAATTCTTCAAGCAAACTTTAATTGACATGGTTAAGCACGGTGCTGACTTAATTCGTTTGGATGCCTTTGCTTACGCTGTAAAGAAGGTTGATACTAATGACTTCTTTGTTGAACCAGAAATCTGGGATCTCTTAAATGAAGTTCGTGATATCCTTGCTCCTTACAAGGCTGAAATTTTGCCAGAAATCCACGAACACTACACTATTCCAGAAAAGATTTCTGATCATGGTTACTTTGTTTACGACTTTGCATTACCAATGACTACCCTTTACACTCTTTACTCTGGTAAGACTAACCGTCTTGCTAAGTGGTTAAAGATGTCTCCAATGAAGCAATTTACTACTCTTGATACTCATGATGGTATCGGAGTAGTTGATGCTAAAGATATCTTAACTGACGATGAAATTGAGTATGCCTCTAACGAACTTTACAAGGTTGGGGCTAATGTTAAACGTAAGTACTCAAGTGCTGAATACCACAACCTTGATATTTACCAAATCAATTCAACTTACTACTCAGCATTGGGTGACAATGATGATGCTTACTTACTTTCACGTGCTATTCAAGTTTTTGCACCTGGTATTCCAATGATCTACTATGTTGGTTTATTGGCTGGTTCAAATGACCTTGACTTACTTGAAAAGACTAAGGAAGGAAGAAACATTAACCGTCATTACTACACTAAGGAAGAAGTTGCCAAGGAAGTTCAACGTCCAGTTGTTGCTAACCTCTTGAAGCTTCTTTCATGGAGAAATGAGTTTACCGCTTTTGACCTTGATGGTTCAATTGATGTTGAAACTCCAACTGAAACTACTATCAAGATTACTCGTAAAGATAAGGATGGTAAGAATGTTGCTGTCCTAGATGCAGACGCTGCTAACAAGACCTTTACTATCACTGCTAATGGTAAAGAAGTAATGAGTCAAAAATAATAAACTGAATAAGCTATTTATAAAATAAAAAGCTAGAAATCGCATTAGTGGTTTCTAGCTTTTTTAGTATGGTTAAAAATCAAAAGGAAAAGCTAATAAAGTTGATACATAGAGCTTATTTTTATGAAGAAAGAGGCTTTGATAAAATTAGGATAATTAAATTCAAGGAGGAGAAGAAAGGTGAAAATTTCATCTGATTCGGAGATTGTTAATAGTGTTGTTAAGAATTTTCAAGATATCGAAGTAAAGGGAAAGCAAGTTGAACTAGGAAAATCAAATTGTAGCGGAATGATTGAATGTCAGTTAGTTGATAAAGATGTAATTAAGTATACGAAACAGCTAGTTAAAGGTGTGCAAGAATTTACTGAACAATTTAAAAAGGTTGATGCTAAAAAGCATAGTGAAGATAGTCAAGATAAGGGAAAGTTTGGGATTTAATGCAACAAGAAGAACGAAGAAGGCTGGAGGAAGAGTTAATAAACCTCTATCATCAAAAAAATAAGGTCATTGAAATAATTGATAGTGCAGCTGCAGAATTGCAAAGAGATGATCGCCAGTTATTAGAGGAATTAGGTCTAATGGCACAAGCAGGTAATAAGACCATGGAATTAATTTATGAACAAATCCAAGATGACCAAAGAAAATTAAAACAAAAATGTATGGAAGAAATTGACCGGCTTGAGGAAGATTATCGTAAACAAAAACTTAAGCTGCAAGATAGGATAGATGAAAGGTAAAGTTGGAATAAGGTTATGGGATTAATTTATGTAAGTAGTGAGTCTGAACATTTAATTGAGACCACTCGTCATAATATTGGAGAAGTAAAAGAAGTAGTAAAAAAATTAAAAGTGGCTAAGGATAACTTAGTTAATAAAATTGGCACCTTGGGGATGGAGGGACTGGCCTATGAAGCCGGAGAGTTTGCCCTAGAAAATGAAGTTGTACCCCTAATCAATCAATTAGAACATGTAGCTGAACAAATGAAAAGCCAGTTAACTATCTATATTCACGCAAATAGTTTAGTTAATCATTGGGGTTATTTAGATGAGGATCGACTTGAATCTTTAATTACTAGTACCAGGTCAAAAATAAATAGAATGCATGAACTGCAATCAACATTAGATAAGGTAGGAGTAGGCGGAATTTTAAATCCTCTTTTGCAAAGTGCCGAAGCGCAGTTACATGAATATCACAAAATGTTAAGAGATTTGCGAGAATTTAATCAAAATACAGCAAATTTATTTACCAGGGTAACCAGCGACCTACGTATGCTTACTGGTAAACTAACAGGTATTTTGTTTGATAAAGTAAACTTTGAGCAAATTTTAGACCACAAAATAAAGGGGAAAGAGACTGACGAAATATATCAATTTGAAGTTGATATTGTAGTTGCCTTAATTGCAAAGGGAAGACCTAAGCAGGAAATAGAACTATTAAAACAGCAGTTGACACAGCAAGTAAAAGAAATGGCTGGTATAGGTGAATGGTGGGATCCAGCCGCAGTGAATGCGTATTTAAAACATATTATCAAGTATACAGTGAATGATGCAAAAAATTCTTATCTTTCATTGACTCAGACTATCAGTGATTACTGGAATGAACTTCATCTAGTTGGTTCTGATCTTTATACAGATGTTTTTGAAGCTTCAAAGTTAGATAAAATGCATAAACTAAAATTAATGCAGGATCAATTGGGAAGTGAAGTTGTTGAAGATGAGAATTTCTTACAATTAAATGCTAATGGGAATGCAAAATATCATTTGCAAGGATCAATTAATCCATTAAGTAAGTTTTTCCCTGTTTTTCGGCAAACAGTAATTGATGCTTATGGTGAAAAAACAAATGGCCTTGATTGTAAAGACGATTTAAAAGTAGGAGCTACGCCATTAGGCGAAGTCCTACACTTGTTCAGATCCTATCTTGATCATACTTATATTCAGTTCATTAAGGAATATGATGGTAAGCATCACAATTTACCAAAGAATGCGACCGATTATCAGAGATTCTTGCAATTCTTAAAAGATAATAACCTTGAGGCAGATTACCAAACAGGAGCAAATTACCATAACCGTACTTTGAAAGGGCAATTTAAGTATCCAGAAAATATGAAAGTGCAACTCAAAAAAGACAGTAAAAAAGAAAAAAATAATGCTGCGCGCATGATTGAGTACATTTTCAATATCAAGACTGGACAACTTGTAAGTGAGTGGAATGCTTATGATAAACACATGCATAATGGAAAGATAGACTTAAATCCAGCGGATTATAGTGAAGAAGACTTGTACCAGATAGCGAATACTGAATCATTTAATTATGGGATACCAAAAGGAAGTCATAAGAAGTTGTCGAGACAGTATAAAGAAACACATAATAAACTTGATATTAATCACCCTAAAGATCCAAAGCTGAGACAGTTAGCGACAAGTGAGAAAAAACATCAATATGTTGCCGAAGAAGATCTACAAGATGGTGGTAATTATGTAAATATTGTTGGAGCAGGCGGAGAGAAAGATGTGAAAGCCTGGAATAAGATACCTGCTAGTCAGAAACAAAAGGCATATAAGAGATATGTTAAATGGGTAAAAGGAGCAAGAGAAAAAAGACAATTCCTTGGATTTAATGATTTTATGAAAGAAAAAAGTAAATAATAAAATGAAGAAAGTAAGAATTATTTATACAATATTTTTTTGTGCTTTATTTGGAACTTTTATGGGATGTTCTAACAATCATACAACAATTAAAGAGAAAATTGATAAGGCTAGTTGTGTAACAGTAGAATTACCTCCAACATTACATATGAATTTAACTAGTAAACGCTGGTATGGTAATGGTCATGCCGTTAAAAAAAATGTGGAATATAGTTACGATGGCACATATGAGTCGAAGATTAGTGGATTTTATTATTATAGAAATATTTTTTTACTTTACCCCATACTTGCAGACCAAACAAGAGTTGATGAAGTAAAAAAGTCTAATTATGTAATAGTAAAAGATGTTAAAAACAATTCTGAACAAAGAAAAATAATTAATGTATGGCATGATGATGGCTTTAAAGGATATAAAGTAAAAGTATTTTATAATCAAGAGTGTTTGCCAGTAAAGGTTCAGTTAATAGATAGAGAAACAAATAAATGGAAAACAGGTGTGAAGTATACGTATCCTGGTATAAGTTCCCAACAGTATGAGAAGAATTGGAAAGAATATTTGAAGGAGATAAAAGCAGGGGACTTTTTAGATGAATAGATGCGGTTAAATATTTGAATTAATCTTGAAGGTGACCTATTTAGATCGCACTTATATTCAGTTCATTAGGGAATATGATGGGAAGAATCATAATCTACCAAAGGATGCGACCGATTATCAAAGACTCTTGCAATTCCTAAAAGATAACCATCTTGAGGCAGATTACCAAACAGGAGTAAATTATCATAACCGTACTTTGAAAGGGCAATTTAAGTATCCAGAAAATATGAAAGTGCAACTCAAAAAAGACAGTAAAAAAGAAAAAAATAATGATGCGCGCATGATTGAGTACATTTTCAATATCAAAACTGGACAATTGGTGAGTGAATGGAATACCTATGATAAACATATGATAAATGGAAA
Source organism: Lactobacillus rodentium (assembly GCF_003423665.1). Taxonomy (GTDB): domain Bacteria; phylum Bacillota; class Bacilli; order Lactobacillales; family Lactobacillaceae; genus Lactobacillus; species Lactobacillus rodentium. Next base: position 79,349 of record NZ_BFBY01000003.1, read on the forward strand.
AATAGATTCAAATCCAGCGGATTATAGTGAAGATGACCTGTACCAGATAGCGAATACCGAATCATTTAATTATGGAGTACCAAAAGGAAACCATAAGAAGCTGTCGAGACAGTATAAAGAAACACATAATAAACTTGATATATCTCACCCTGAGGATCCAGCTCTTAGAGATGCGGCAACTGATAAGTATGTTTCTGAAAGAGATAGGAGTAAAGGAGGAGAGTATATAGATATTGTGAGTGCCGGTGGAGAAAAAGACATAAAAGCATGGAATAAGATACCGGATAGTCAAAAGGCCAAGAAGTACAAGGAATACAGTCAATGGGCATTAGTAAGAATGAATAATAATCAATCATTTGGATTTAGTGAATATATGAAAGCAGATAAAAAGTAAATGAAAAAGATTAAAATCATTTTATTATTATTTATATTAATGGAGCTCTTGAGTAGTTGTAGCAATAGTCAGACTACAGTTAAAGAAAAGATTGATCAAGCGAATTATGTGAGAGTAGAATTTCCACAATCGGGAGTTATACAATATGTAGATCTCGCTGCTAAGAGACGATATGGAAATGAGACTGGTGCGATTAGGGATACTATATATGCTTATCAAATTGTTTTTCATAATAAATTTATGGGATTTAACTACTTTAAAAGAAAAGATATGTTATATCCAATTATTACTGATAACATAAGAATTACTGAAGTAAGAAAGTCTAAATATATAATAGTTAAAGATGTAAAAAATAAAGCTAATCAAAAAAATCTAATTGATATATGGCACGGTGATGGGTTTAAGGGATATAAAGTAAGAATATTTTATAATCATGATTATTTACCAATAAAGGTTCAACTAATAAGTAAAGAAACAAGTAAGTGGACTACAATTATAAAATATTCTTATCTTCATATAAATCATACAGAGTATAAAGATAATTGGAATAAGTATGTAAAACGGGTGAAATCCGGTGAATTTGAAGATTAAAAAGTAACCTTAATAAACTTCCCCCAAAAGAAACAATAAATTATCGAAGCTTTTGAAAATTCTTGAGGCAGATTACCAAACAGGAGCAAATTACCATAATCGAACTTTGGAAGGGCAATTTAAGTATCCAGAAAATATGAAAGTGCAACTCAAAAAAGACAGTAAAAAAGAAAAAAATAATGATGCGCGCATGATTGAGTACATTTTTAATATCAAAACTGGACAATTGGTGAGTGAATGGAATGCCTATGATAAACATATGATAAATGGAAAAATAGATTCAAATCCAGCGGATTATAGTGAAGATGACCTGTACCAGATAGCGAATACTGAATCGTTTAATTATGGGATACCAAAGGGAAGTCATAAGCTATTGAAAGAGTATGAAAAAACACATAATAAACTTGATATATCTCACCCTGAGGATCCAGCTCTTAGAGATGCAGCAACTGATAAGTATGTTTCTGAAAGAGATATAGGAAATAGTAAAGATAGTGGAAACTATGTGAATATTGTTGGAGCAGGCGGAGAGAAAGATGTAAAAGCCTGGAATAAGATACCAGATAGAGAGAAGCCAAAGAAATATAAGGGATTTGTTAAATGGGTGAAAGAAAAAAATGATAAAAGACAATTTATTGGATTTAATGAATATATGAAAGAGAACAAATAATAAGATGAAAAAAAATAAGTTAATTTATGCATTACTTTTATATATTTTAATGGCTATTGTCGCAGGATGTAGTAATAATCACACAACAATTAAAGAGAAAATTGATAAGGCCAGTTATGTAACAATAGAATTACCGCCTACATTACATATGGACTTGAGTAGTAAACGCTGGTATGGTAATGGTCATGCAATAAGAGAAGATATGGACTATACATACGAAGGTACGTATTCAACAACGAACAGTGGATTTGATTATGATAAAGATATCTATTTACTATATCCAATAATTGCAGACAAAACTATGGTTGGGGAAGTAAAGAAATCAAATTATGTGATAGTGAAGGATGTCAAAAACAATTCTAAACAAAGAAAAATAATTAATATCTTACATGGTGATGGATTTAAAGGATATAAAGTGAAAATATTTTATAATCATGATTGTTTACCCATAAAAGTTCAACTAATAGATAAACAGACAAATAAGTGGAAAACGAGTGTGAAATATTCCTATCCTCGTATAACGGCTAAGCAGTATGAAAAGAATTGGAAAAATTATGTGAAAGAAGTAAAAGAAGGAAACTTTTTGGATTAGTAAAGAATAAATGAAAAAAGTAAGAATTATTCATATATTATTTTTATGCGTTTTTGTAGGAACTTTAATTGGTTGTTCGAATGAACACACGACAGTTAAACAAAAGATTGATCAAGCTAGTTATGTTCGAATATATTTACCCTCATCTGGAATAAGTCTAAATATGAATTTATCCACAAAGCAGTGGTATGGGTATAAATGGGCTGTTAAAGATAGGCTACTTTATACTTATGACGGCAAGTTAGAGATAATAAGTTGAGTTTTAACTATTTTAGAAACTTATATTTTTTATATCCGATAATGGAAGATCGAATCACAACTAGTGAAGTAAAAAAATCTAACTATGTAATAATAAAAAATGTAAAAAATAGGCCTGAACAAAGAAAAATAATTGATATTTGGCATGATGATGGATTTAAAGGATATAAAGTAAAAATATTTTACAATCATGATTGTTTACCAGTAAAGGTTCAACTAATAGATAGAGAAACAAATAAATGGAAAACAATAGCCAAATATTCCTATCCTCATATAACGGCCAAAGAATATGAAAAGAATTGGAAAGAATATGTGAAGGAGATAAGAGAGGGAGATTTTGTAGATTAGGAAAAGATATTAATGAAAAAAATTAAGCTTATTTATACATTATTTTTATGTATTTTAATGGGAATGATAACAGGTTGCACAAATAATTACACAACGATAAAAGAAAAAATTGATAAGGCTAATTTTGTAAGAGTTGAACTTTCAAGTTCTAGGGATCCTTTAGACATGGATCTAGCTACTAAACGTTTGTATGGTGGAATTTGTGTTGGTGTAGATGGTGATACCATCTATGACTACCCTGATACTTATCAAGATAAATTGCTGGGTTTTAATTATACGAAAAAAGTATATGCCTTGTATCCTTTTATTGCAGATCAAACTACAGTCGGTGAAGTAAAAAAGGCTAATTATGTCATAGTAAAAAATGTAAAAAATAACTCTAATCAAAGAAAATTAATTGAGTTTTTACATGATTATGGATTTAAAGGATATAGAGTAAAAATATTTTATAATCATGACTGCTTGCCAGTAAAAGTTCAACTAATAGATAGAGATACAAATAAATGGAAAACAATTACAAAGTATTCTTACCCTCGTATAACGGAAAAGGAGTATGAAAAGAATTGGAAGAAGTATGTGAAGGAAGTAAAAGCAGGATATTATTTAGATTAAAAAATGATATTAATAAAAAAATTTAAAATTATTTATGTATTATTTTTGTGTATTTTGGTAGGAATGTTGTCTAGTTGCAGCAATAATCACACAACAGTAAAAGAAAAGATTGATCAAGCTAGTGACGTTCAAGTATATATACCAATAGACAAGGATTCTGGAACAACACTAGATATGAATTTATTTTACAAGAAGTATTATGGAGATTAAGATGCGGTTAAAGGTGATACTGTATACGGTTATGGAGATACTTTTCCCTCTAAATGGTTGGGGTTTAATTATACAAAAAAATAGCTTTATTATATCCAATTATTGCTGATGAAACTACAGAATATGAAATAAAACGGTCTAATTATGTGATAGTAAAAAATGTAAAGGATTATCTTGAACAAAAAAGGTAGTTGATATTTTGCATGATGACGGCTTTAAAGGTTATAGAGTAAAAATATTTTACAACCATGATTGCTTGCCAATAAAAGTTCAGTTAATAGATAGAGAAACAAATAAATGGAAAACAGTCGTTACGTATTCTTATCCTCATATAACTGCTAAACAATATGAAAAGAATTGGGAAAAATATCGGAAGGAAGTAAAAAAGGGATATTATGAAGATTAATTGTATTCATTAAGTTTGATTTGTAGGTTTAGTCAATATAAAAGAAAATAAGATCGCAAAGAAAAAGTCTCATTAATAATGGGGCTTTTTCTTTGTAACTATTTTTATAAATATATGCTATAGTTTAAAATAAACTTAGAAAAATAATGCAAAATTTAATAATAGATGGTGATAATGATGAAGAATAATTTTACAATTCGGGGTGGAGCCGGAGATTTAACTCAACCCAATACTGCTACTCGTCCTCAGGATAATCTTTACTTGGCAGTTAATTCTGCTTGGCAAAAAGATGCCGTAATTCCAGCTGATCGAACTGAAATTGGTGTAAATACTGAAATTGATATACGCATTGAAAAAAGAATGATGGCTGATCTTGACAATTTAGCTGCCGGAAAAGAAGCATTACCAAAGATTCCAGATTTAGAAAAGGGAGTAAATTTATATAAGCTTGCACTTGATTTTGAGCGACGTAATCATGAGGGAGCTGAGCCAATTAAAGCAGATCTTAAGCAGCTTACTGAACTAACTGATTTTACTCAATTTAATCAAACTGCATCTGCTTTAAATGTTATTACTAGTTTGCCATTTTCATTCGATGTAGAAGCAGATATGAAAAATACTGCAGAACATGTTTTTGAATTTGGTGGACCAAGTACCTTTTTACCTGATACTACTAGTTATCAACAAGAAGATGCTGAAAAACTACTTGGTATTTTAGAAAAGCAATCAATTAACTTGTTAAAAATGGCGGGTATTGATGAACAAGAAGCAGGAGAGTATGTAAAAAATGCTTTAGCATTTGATCAAAAAATAGCTAAAGTAGTTAAATCAACCGAAGAATGGGCTGATTATCCAGCAGCTTATAATCCATATTCTTTAGAAGATTTTTTAGCTAAATTTAAATCATTTAATATGAAGGAATTTTTGTCCCAGATTCTCCCAGTCTTACCAGCTAAGGTAATTGTTTTAGAACCTAGATTTTTAGACCATGCTGAAGAATTAATTAATCCTACTAATTTTGAAGAAATTAAAGGTTGGATGATTACCAAATTCATTAATAATGTGGCTAGCTCACTTTCACAAAATTTTCGTGAGGCTGCTTTCCCATATCATCAAGCAATTAGTGGGCAAGCAGAATTAACTCCTCAAAAACGTCATGCTTACTATGTAGCTAATAATTCTTTTAGTGAAGTATTTGGTGTTTATTATGGTAAGAAATATTTTGGTGAAGAAGCTAAGGCTGACGTAACTGATATGATTCAGCGCATGATCAACGTTTATGAAGAAAGAATTCGTACCAACACTTGGCTCTCTGAAGCAACTAAAGAAAAGGCAATTGTTAAATTGCGTGCCTTAGTCCTCAAAATCGGTTATCCCGAAAAAATTGAAGCAATTTATGACCTAATTCAAGTTAATCCTAGCCAAAGTCTTTATGAGAATGAAAAAAATATTGCTCAAGTAGCTGAAAAGTATAATTTGAATCAATTAACTAAGCCAGTTGATCGTTCAGTTTGGGTAATGCCAGGAAATATGAATAATGCTTGCTATGATCCACAAAGAAATGACATTACTTTTCCAGCTGGAATTCTGCAAGCTCCATTTTACGATTTAAATCAATCTCGTGGGACTAATTATGGTGGGATCGGCGCAACTATTGCTCATGAAATTTCTCATGCATTTGATAATAATGGTGCTAAGTTTGATGAACATGGAAACATGACGAACTGGTGGACTGATGAAGACTTCAAAGAATTCAATCAGCGTACGCAAGCGGCTATTGATATTTATGATGGTTTAAATTATGGTCCTGCAAAACTTAATGGTAAGCAAGTTGTCGCTGAAAATATTGCTGACCTTGGTGGTCTTTCTTGTGCAATTCAAGCTAATAAGTCAGAAGATGGCAGTATGACTGAATTGTTTGAAAATTATGCTCGTTCTTGGGCGCAAAAGCAACGTCCCGAAGCAATTAAAACCGAAATTGCGGTTGATGTGCATGCGCCACAGCCTACACGGGTAAATATTCCATCTCAATGTCAAGATGAGTTCTTCGAAACCTTTGATGTAAAGGAAACTGACGGCATGTGGCTTGATCCTGAGCAAAGGGTGAAAATTTGGTAAATAATGCGAATTGATAAATATTTGGCCAACATGAATGTTGGCTCCAGAAAAGAAGTTCATAAGTTAATAAAAGCTGGGCTAGTATCGGTTAATGGTAAAATCGTAAAAACACCCAAAGAAAAAGTAAAAGAAAGTGACGTAGTTGAAGTAAATGGGCAAAAAATAATTTATCAGCAGTATCACTACTTTTTACTTAATAAACCTAAAGGAGTTCTGTCCGCAACTGAAGATCTTCACCAAAAGACAGTAATTGATCTACTTGAAGTTAAAGATCAATATAAAGATTTAGCGCCAGTAGGAAGATTAGATAAAGATACTACTGGTTTACTATTAATCACTAATGATGGACAGTTGAATCATGAACTACTTGCTCCCAATAAACATGTGGATAAAGTTTATCAAGCCTTGATTGCAGGCAAAGTTACTGTCGAAACTGTTACTACTTTTGCATCAGGCATGGAATTAAAAGATGGTACAGTTTTGAAACCGGCAAAATTAGAAGTTCTTGATGTTGATGAAAGTAAAGATCTAAGTAAGGTAAGAATTACGATCAAAGAAGGTAAGTATCATCAAATTAAGCGTATGTTTGGGGCGGTAGGGATGAAAGTACTTGAACTTGATCGGCTGCAAATGGATAACTTACAGTTAGATCCGCAATTAAAACGAGGACACTATCGTGAGTTAACTGAGGAAGAATTAGATAGATTGAAAAATAATAAAGGCCTAGGGATAGTTCCTTAGGCTTTTTAGTTATACCAAGCCATAGTAGTCTCGTTGACATAATCAAAAATGAAAAGGTAAACTAATTGCTAGATTGTTAATTATTACTAATGAGGAGAAAGATAGTGAAAAAATTTTGCCCAAATTGTGGGAAACCAGTTAAAGATACAGATAATGTATGTGGAAATTGTGGCTATGAGTTAAAGAAAAAAGAAACTAATAATTCACCAGTAAATAGATCAGTAGCAAAAGGAAATATAGCTCATTCAAACAAGAAGACATTATCAAATACACGTGCTAGTTATATGGAAAAGAATCATAATCCCAAGCATAATAAAACGATTATGTGGATTTGTGGTGGGGTTTTAGCTGCTGTGATTATTGGTGGTGGAATTTTTGCAGGACATCAGTATGTAAGTAATAAAAATGCAGAAGTAAAAACTACTCAAAGCAGTAAGCCTACAACAAAGAAAGCAACTCCAGCTACTAAGAAGAATCAAGAATCTAATCATCAAAATTCATCTGAATATAGTAATGATGAATGGATGATGATGGGATATATTGCCTACAAGGCAAAAGATTCAGGTACTACGCAAGCGATTGATGATGTAAAGAATTACTTTAGTGATGGCGAATTAACTGCACATAAGAATTCTTCTACGTCTTATACATTGTCTAATGAGTATGGAAGCGTTGATGTTGACGTCAAAGATGATGAAGTAGTTGTATCAAATGATGGCACTTCAACCTTTTCCAAAGATACTTTGAAAAAGAGCTTTAGTAACGATTTGAGTACGATTAAGTCATTAGTTAGCCACATTTCTTCGTCATCAGATGAGGAAGCTACTTCTAATAATGAATCTGGTAACTGGAAATCTGGGGTAGCCAGAGATATTGTGGGTGAATATGCTTCATATAAGGATGAATCAGAGGAGTCTAAGCTAGCAACTTTTTATGTTTATGATTTAAGATCAGATGGTATTAGTTGTTTTCATTCAAATATGTCTCAATCTTTTGGGAAAAATGTAAAATATCAAAAGATAGGTAAAGATAAATATAATCTAAAATTTGATGAAAAAGTACATCGTTTTGGTACTGGTTCATCTGATAGCGAAAATATAGCCAACTTAACTTTTGAAAAAAATGGTGACAAGTACTTTATTAATGGTAATCAAGTTTATAAACAATCTTCAACTAAATTCACTTTACCTAGTTCACCTGAAGATGATTAGAAAAAATGACTTCTTTTATATTTAGATTAAACATGCTATAATCTTTAACAAAGCCAGAACTAAGAGGTATGAATTTCATTAACAGAGAAAGGCCATCTTGCTGAAAGGCTGGAGATTTGTTTGTAGCTTAGTTAGCTGAGTAACTGAATAAGTTAGTAAGTTATTCCGTTTATTGTGCAACGTTACCGCATTCAAGAGAGATATTTTAATATATCTAACTTAGGTGGTACCGCGGTTATTTAGAATTCAATCGTCCTAGACTTTTAGTCTAGGACTTTTTTTATGGAGGAAATATCATGGCAGATTTAGCCCCAAAATATGATCCTTCTGCTGTTGAAAAAGGCAGATATCAAAAATGGCTTGATGAAGATTTATTTAAACCTTCTGGTGATAAAAAAGCTCATCCCTATTCAATTGTTATCCCACCACCAAATGTAACTGGAAAATTACACTTGGGCCATGCATGGGATACTGCAATTCAAGATACATTGATTCGTTTAAAGAGAATGCAAGGTTATGATACATTGTACTTACCAGGAATGGATCATGCTGGAATTGCGACTCAAGCTAAAGTTGAAGCACGTTTACGTGAAGAAGGTAAGGATCGTCATGAATTAGGACGTGAAAAATTCTTAGAACAAGTTTGGGCTTGGAAAGATGAATATGCAAATATTATCAAGAGTCAATGGTCAAAACTTGGTTTATCACTTGATTATTCTCGTGAAAGATTTACCTTAGACGATGGTTTATCAAAGGCGGTTAAAAAGGTCTTTGTTCAACTTTATAATGAAGGATTAATTTATCGTGGCCAATATATCATCAACTGGGATCCAAAATTGGAAACTGCTTTAAGTGATATCGAAGTTATTCACAAAGATGACAATGGTGCTTTCTATCATATTAATTATCCTTTAGCTGATGGTTCAGGTAGCGTCGAAATTGCTACTACTCGTCCAGAAACTATGTTTGGAGATACTGCTGTTGCTGTTGCTCCCGGGGATGAAAGATATAAGGATTTAATTGGAAAAGAATTAATCGTGCCAATCGTTGGCCGTCGTATTCCAATTATTGAAGATCAACATGTTGATCCAGAATTTGGTACTGGACTTGTAAAAATTACCCCAGCACATGATCCTAATGACTTTGCTGTTGGTAACCGTCATAACTTAGAACGTATTAATGTTATGAATGATAACGGTACAATGAACCAAGAAGCAGGTAAATACGAAGGTATGGATCGCTTTGAGGCACGTAAGGCATTAGTAGCTGATCTAAAAGAAGAAGGTTACTTAGTTAAAGAAGAACCCATCGTTCACTCCGTTGGTCACTCAGAACGTTCTGGTGTTCAAGTTGAACCAAGATTATCTACCCAATGGTTCGTGAAGATGAAACCATTAGCAGATAAAGTTTTAGAAAACCAAGATAGCGAAGGAAAAGTAAACTTTGTTCCAGAAAGATTTGCTCATACTTTAGAACAATGGATGGAAAATGTTCACGACTGGGTAATTTCACGTCAATTATGGTGGGGACACCGGATTCCAGCTTGGTACAACAAGAAGACTGGCGAAATGGTTGTGCAAGAAGAAGCTCCCGAAGATATTGAAAACTGGGAACAAGATCCTGATGTTTTAGATACTTGGTTCTCAAGTGCTTTATGGCCATTTTCAACGATGGGTTGGCCAGACACTGATAGCGAAGACTTCAAGCGTTACTTCCCAACTAATGCCTTAGTAACTGGTTATGACATCATCTTCTTCTGGGTATCAAGAATGATTTTCCAAAGTTTACACTTTACTAAGGAAAAACCATTTGATGATGTTGTTTTACACGGTTTAATTCGTGATGAACAAGGACGTAAGATGTCTAAGTCATTAGGTAACGGAATTGACCCAATGGATGTCATTGATAAATATGGTGCTGATGCACTACGTTGGTTCTTACTTAACGGTACAGCTCCTGGTCAAGATACTCGTTTCAGCTACACCAAGATGGATGCTGCATGGAACTTCATTAACAAGATTTGGAATGCAAGTCGCTTCGTAATTATGAACTTACCAGATGATGCCAAACCAGCACACATGCCGGATACCTCAAAATTTGACTTAGCTGATAGTTGGATCTTTGATCGTTTGAATCATACTGTATCTGAGGTAACTCGTTTATTTGATGAATACCAATTTGGTGAAGCAGGTAGAGAGTTGTATAACTTTATCTGGAATGATTTCTGTGACTGGTATATTGAAATTTCTAAAGTTGCTTTAAATGGTGATGATGAAGAATTAAAAGCACGTAAACAAGAAAACTTGATTTGGATTTTAGACCAAATTTTACGTTTAATGCATCCAATTATGCCATTTGTAACTGAAAAACTTTGGTTATCAATGCCTCATGAAGGTGAAAGCATCATGGTAGCCGACTATCCTGTTACTCATCAAGAATTCGAAAATAAACAAGCTGATGAAGATATGGCTTTCTTAATTGAAATTATTAAATCTGTACGTAATATCCGCATGGAAGTTAATGCACCAATGTCTTCTTCAATTGATATCATGATTCAATTGGATAATGCGGAAAACAAGCATATCTTGGATGATAATATGGATTATGTAAATAATTTCTTACATCCTAAGTCATTAGAAGTAGTTACTAAGATTGATGCACCAAAACTTGCTAAAAATGCGGTTGTTCCAGGAGCTCAAATCTTTGTGCCATTAACTGAATTAGTTAATGTAGATGAAGAAATTGCTAAAATGGAAAAAGAAGAAAAGCACTTAGAAGATGAAGTAGCACGTGCTGAGAAGAAATTAGCTAATAAAGGCTTTGTGGACCATGCACCAGCAGCTGTAGTTGAAAAAGAACAAGCTAAGAAGGCTGATTATGAAAGTCAATTGGCTGGTGTTCGTCAACGTATTCAAGATTTGAAAGAAAGTAATTAATGAAAGTTGAAGAAGTAATTAGTAAAATTGAACATTTACCCAAATTGCATGAAAAGAATGATCTTTCTTATATCAAAAAAGTTTTAGCTTATTTAGGAAACCCCCAAGATAAGGTAAAAACAATTCATGTAACTGGGACAAATGGAAAGGGCTCTACTTCTTATTACATTGCTAATCTTTTAAAAAAGGCCGGTAAGAGAACCGGCCTTTTTGTATCACCATATATTTCTAAGTTTAATGAACGCATTCAAATCAATTTAGATTTAATTAGTGATAAAGATTTAATAAAAGCTTATCAAGTTGTTACACGAGTAATTAATAAGATTAAAGAAACAGATGATACATTTTCATTAGTAACATTTGAATTTGAAACTGTGATGGCGTTTTGGCTTTTTGCTGAAAAGCACTGTGATTATGCGGTAATTGAAGTTGGAATTGGTGGACAACATGATAAAACAAATGTTATTACGCCAGAAGTAAGTGTTATAACTTCTATTGGCTTAGATCATGAAGATATTATTGGTCCAACAATTGAAGATATAGCCAAAGAAAAAAGTGGCATTATCAAGAAAGGCCGCCCAGTAGTATTTGGGGAAATAGCTGCTAAGCCACTAAATATTTTAATTAATCAAGCTAAGCAGATGAGAGTAAGATATTTTGAATATGAAAAAGATTATCAGATTATAATAGATAAAAAGATTAAGTTTACTAATTCTCAATATCAACTTAGTTTTAATCTGCGATCTCCGGTAGAGGCAATTGATATGGGGATAGCAGTAGAAGTAATAACAATTTTAGGTTTACAGTTAAAACCTCAAGCTGTTGAACAAGCAATTAATGAAACTGTTATTCCAGGTCGCTATCAAATTATTAGTCGTCATCCTGAAATAATTTTAGATGGCGCGCATAATATTCAAGCAATTTCTAATTTAGTAGGCTTTGTTCGTGAACAACCTCATCATAAACTCTATTACTTAATGGGAATGATGAAAGATAAAGATTTAGATCAAGTATTTACTCAATTTAGATTTGATGAAGAGATTGTTTTAACCCGTATTGATTATCCACGGGCTGCTGAGTTTGAAGATTTTCCTGAATTTATTAGAAATAGATCACAATTTATTGAAAATTATCAAGCAGCTTTTGATCGGGTAAAAGAGCAGCTAGGAGAAAATGATATTTTGATAGTAACTGGTTCATTTTATTTAGTGGGAGCAATTTTGAATTATTGGGAGAAAAAAGATGAGAGTTAAGGGAGTTCCAAATGAAATCAAAGGCTTAATTTTTGATATGGATGGTTTGCTTGTTAATTCTGAAAAACAATATTGGCAGGCAAATATTCAGGCAGCCCATGAATATGGACTAAAAATTCCAGAAGATTCATACCTCAAATTAATTGGGGCTAGTAATCAACAAATGGAGGATTTTTATCAAAAATATTTTCCTAATGAACGTGTAAGAGACGAATTTATTAAAAGAACTGATGATTTAGTTTGGCACTGGGCTGATGAAGGTAGAATCAAACTTCAACCTGGAGTTCAAGAAGCTTTAACTCTCTTTGATAAAGAGAAGTTAAAAATGGGGATTGCTTCTAGTAATTATCAGCAGGTGGTAGATAAATTTGTTTGGCTAACCGGTATTCGCCAATATTTTCGCTTTCGACTCAGTTATAAAGATGTTTTAGAAAATAAGTTAAAACCAAAGCCAGCACCTGATATTTATTTATTGGCACAGAAAAAATTGGATTTACCAAAAGAAAATTTATTAGTTTTTGAAGATTCTAGCACAGGAGTAGCAGCGGCCAAAAACGCTGGCATTTCCTGTATCATGATTCCTGACCTTAAGCGACCAACCTCTAAAGATAGAGAATCTGCTTTAATTTGTAAAAATTTTAATGAATTTATAGAGCGAATTGAGTAATTTTGTCGTAATAAGGGATGGAGGTGTTTATAATCGAAAAACATAATCGTCCTTATCCCTTACAAAGTGATAAAGAACTATTACTTAATTTAATTAAATATTTGCAGCAAGTTAAAATAATGAATTTTGCCCAATTACAAACTTGGTTAAGTAAATTGGAAATTTCTGATTTTAAGACATTATGGGAATTTGCAAGAAGTCAAAAGTGTTCTCCCCAGCTAGCACTTTATTTAGAATTAATTTTTAAACGTATTAAACAAGTAGAAACGGGTAAAATAGAAACTTTTTGTTCAAGTTCGCAACTTGGTTATTATCTATGTGATAAGTTATGTGGACAAGAACAGGAACAATTATTTGTAATTTTTTTAAATACAAAAAATAAAATTATTGCTGAAAAATTAATCTTTCAAGGAACTTTAAATAAGGCAATTGTACATCCACGTGATATTTTTAGGTGGGCTGTTTTATATAATTGTGCAGGTTTTATTTTGGTACATAACCATCCTAGTGGTGATCCCACTCCTTCACAGCAAGATCTTGAAATTTCTAAGAAAATAAAGAATAGTAGTAAAATGATGGGATTAGAATTTATTGATCATTTTATTGTCACTGATAAGAATTATTTAAGTATGCGTGAAACAAATTTATTATAGATTCTCTAAAGGTTTTTAAAAAATTTAAGCTAAGAGGTAAGTTTTACTATTGTATGCTATAATTACAAAGACTAAATACCGATAATTTAGCAATTAAATAAGAAAACAAAAATTAACTAATTAAGGAGAGATCTAACGTGTTTGGATTTGGAAGTAAGAATATTGGGATCGATTTAGGTACCGCCAATACTCTGGTTTACACTGAAGGAAAAGGAATTGTATTAAGAGAACCTTCTGTAGTAGCAAAAAATACTCAATCTGGAGAAGTTATTTCCGTTGGTTCTGAAGCAAAGGAAATGATCGGAAGAACTCCTGGTTCAATCAAAGCTATTCGTCCTATGAAGGATGGAGTAATTGCTGATTATGATACTACTGCAGCAATGCTTAAGTATTTTATCGAAAAAACTGTAGGTAATTCAAAACCAGCAGCTATGATTTGTGTTCCTTCTGGTGTTACTGAAGTAGAAAAACGTGCGGTAATTGATGCGGCTCGTGTCGCTGGTGCTCGTGAAGCTTATGTAATTGAAGAACCTTTTGCAGCTGCTATTGGTGCTGGCCTTCCAGTTATGGATCCAACAGGTTCAATGGTTGTTGATATTGGTGGAGGAACTACTGATGTGGCTACAATTTCTCTAGGTGGAATTGTTTCATCTCGCTCTACACGCATGGCTGGTGATAAATTTAATAGTGCGATTGCAGCTTATATTCACCAAAACTTTAATTTATTAATTGGTGAACGTACTGCAGAAGCGATCAAAATGCAAATTGGCTCTGCATCTGTTGAAAAAGCAGCAGAAATCGAATCAATGAATATTCGTGGCCGTGATCTTGTTACTGGATTACCAAAATCAATCGATATCAATGCAGTTGATGTAGCGAAGGCAATTCAAGAGGTTGTTCAAAGTATTATTGTTGCAATTAAAGAAACTCTTGAAGAAACTTCTCCAGAAATTGCAGCCGATGTCATTGACCATGGTATTGTCTTAACCGGTGGTGGTGCCTTATTAAAGAATCTTCCAGAAGTTATTTCAGATGCTACTAAAGTTCCTGTCTTTATTGCTCAAGACCCGCTTGATTGTGTTGCTATTGGTACAGGTGAATCATTAAAAAACATTGAAGTAATGCGCAAAGTTAAGTAATTAGGGGCCGGCGATTGCCGGCTTTTATTATTAGGATAATTAAACAAATGAAAAAATTTTTTGGAAATCGTAAAGTTCTTACAATTCTTCTTATTATTCTAGCCGTACTATGTATGCTTTCGGTTTCAGTCAGAATGAGAAATAATCGTAAATCTCCTTTATTTGTACAACGACTTGGTAATGATACGATGGCTATTGTGAGTCAAGTAGTTGATTGGCCAATTCGCTTGGTCTCGGGAGGAGCCGATAGTGTAAGTCAATTAGTAGAGGCTGAAAATGAAAATGATCATTTAAAGCAAGAAATTACTAATCTTGCTCAAACAAAGGCTCGTAATAGTGCGCTAGAAGCGGAAAATCAACAATTAAAATCTGCTTTAAAACTTAAAGATACTCTTACTAACTATGACATTGTAGATGCCAGTGTAATTTCTCGAAGTCCGGATACTTGGTCAGATCTATTAATCATTAATCGTGGTTCTCGATCAGGAATAAAGAAAAATATGCCTGTTATGTCTGGTGAAGGGGTGATAGGTCGAATAATTGAAGTTGATGCAACTAGTTCAAAAGTTGAGTTAATTACCTCAACAGATAAATCAGCTAACCGATTTTCAGTTGAGGCTGATTCGACAAAGGGTAAAAAAGTTCATGGAATTATAACCGTTTTAAGTAAAAATCAACTTGCCTTTACTCAAGTAGTCGACTCAAGTAAGCTGAAGAAAGGTACTAAAGTTTATACTAGTGGTATGGGTGGTAATTCTCCTAAAGGGTTACTCATCGGTTCTGTAACTAAAACAACGCGAGATAGTTTTGGCTTATCAGATGTCATTCAAGTTAAACCAGCCGGTAACTTAAATGATCCTTCAGTGGTTAGTGTAATTAAGAGAAAGGGGGAAGAATAGTGGCTACATTACGCAAATGGTATGTTGGGATTGCACTATTTTTCGCTATGATTCTTGATGGTTCGTTGGCTTTAGCTTTTCAAAAAATATTTTATCATCCGACTTGGGGAACAGCTTGTTGGTTTACAGTTGTAGGAATTTGTTTAATAGCATTATTTGATGACTTAAACAAAAATAATATTTGGTTAATTCTTGCAATTGGTGTACTTGCTGATGGTTATTATTTTGGATATTTTGGTATCTATACTGTAGCTTTTCCTTTGTTGTATTATATTTTGCAAAAATTGACCCGCTTTTTACCAGAGACTTTTTGGTTTCGGTTAATCGTATGTTTGCTTTCTTACTTATTTGTTTCAGTTTATGTTTTCTTTATTTATGCAATTATAGGAACTCAGCAAATCGGAATAAAGTCATTATTATTAAGTATCTTTCCCAGTTGGGTTGTTTGTGCAATTATCTTTTTTATTACTTATGCCTTTTGGCAAAATTTGATTGGAAAATATCCATTTTTAGAAAATCAAAAAAATTATTTATAAAAAAAGAGAAGGTCTTAAGACCTTCTCTTTTTTAATTCATAATATATGGAAGTGCAGCTGTAACAACACCAACTAAAGTAATGATAGCCATAATCCATGCCATCACGATTGTTAATTTTTGAAAACCTGATTTTTTCTTTTTCTTTCTTCTGCTCATTAATGAACCTCCTGAATAGTTTTTATTCTAGCCCAGCAATTAAACTTTTGCAATTTTATATTTTTAATTTTTAAAAGTAGGGTAAAATAATAGCTGGAGGAAATCATGCAAATTATATGGATTTTTTTATTACCTGCTTTAGGTTTATTATTAAATGCTCTAATTGTAAGAGTGTTTCCAAAAGCTAAATTTAAAGGTTATGATGTATTACCTTTCTTTTTCATTCCAGCGTGTCAATTAATTACATCAATAAAACATAAGCCGTCTTTTTTACCTTATGGTTTTTTATTTTATTTTGTCCTTGTTCTAATAGTAACTATTAGAATTGCGGTCCAAAATAAAAATATTTCTATGAAAAAAACATTACGTAGACTATGGAATTATTTAATTGCATGTTCGGTATTTTGGTATATTGGATTATTAATTGTGGTATTACTTTAATATTCCCCCACAAGTTAATTAAATTATGTGAGACTCTCTAGATAAGGATCTAGAGAGTCTTTTTTTGTTTTTTATAAATTAAAATTACTAATTAAATAACTATTTTTTAAAAAAATCGGAAACTGTGTGGTAGAAAGTGGGGATTTGTGGTAAATTAGAATTTGGAAAGGGGGCTAGACCATGTTCATGGGTGAATACCATCACAATCTTGACAGTAAAGGCCGATTAATTATACCGGCCAAATTTCGTGACGAGATTGGTGAAAAAGTTGTATTTACTCGTGGAATGGAAGGCTGTATTTTTGGTTATCCTTTACCAGAATGGCAAAAAATTGAAGCTAAGTTAGCCAAACTTCCTCTGACAAAGAGAAGTGCGCGTAAGTTTACACGGCTTTTCTACTCAGGAGCGATGGAAACTGAATTCGATAAGCAAGGACGTGTCAATCTGACCACGACACTTAAAGACCATGCTGACTTGATGAAAGAATGTGTGATTGTTGGTGTATCTGATCGAATCGAAATTTGGTCAGCAGATCGGTGGGAAGATTTCGCCGATGATGCCAATGAGAACTATGACGACATCGCTGAAGACTTGGATGACATCGAGATTTAATTATGGAATTCAAGCATTATAGTGTGCTTTTGCACGAAACAATTAGAAATTTAAATCTTAAAGAGAATGGTCTTTATGTAGATGCCACCTTTGGAGGTGGGGGTCATGCTCGATATCTCTTAAGTCAACTCAATAAGGGAACTTTAGTTGGATTTGATCAAGATGACTACGCGATAGAAGCAGCAAAGTTAAACTTTGCGGATTATATGGCAGAAGGCAGTGAGCCGAGATTAAAACTTGTTCATGATAATTTCAGTCATTTGAAAGATGATCTAGTAAAGCTAGGTTTTTCAGATGGAATTGATGGAATTTATTATGATTTAGGGGTTTCATCTCCGCAATTTGATCAACCTGAACGAGGGTTTTCATATCGTTTTGATGCAAGATTAGATATGAGGATGAACCGAGATCAAGAATTAGATGCATATACTATTGTTAATACCTGGAGTCAAAAAGAATTAGCCGATATTCTTTTTAAGTATGGTGATGAAAAGTATTCTCGACAAATAGCACGTAAGATTGTGGAAAAAAGACGGGAAAAACCTATTGTTACTACTTTTGACTTGGTAGAAATTATTAAAGAAGCAATTCCTGCATTTGCGAGAAGAAGTGGAGGTCATCCAGCAAAGAAAACTTTTCAAGCTATTAGAGTAGCAGTAAATAACGAGCTGGATGTCTTGAAAGAATCACTTGAAGAGGCAATTCAATTGCTAAAACCAGGTGGTAGAATATGTGTCATTACTTTTCAATCTCATGAAGATAAAATCGTTAAGAATATATTTAAAAAATATTCCGAAGTGGAAATTCCGCGAGGAATGCCAATGGCACCTGCGGATGCCAAACCAACATTGCGACTTATAAGTCGTAAACCTATTGTGGCAGGTAGTGAAGAATTGAACGAAAATAATCGCTCACACAGTGCCAAGTTGAGGGTTGCAGAAAAGTTATAGAGTATTTATTCTAAGGAGAAAAGTATGGCTGATAGCTCAGCAAAAACATATAATTATCAAGAACCAGTTAGCCGAGAGGCTGGGCAGCCACAGAAAAAAATAATTCTTAATCCTAAAAATGTTCCACTCAATCGATTGGAAAAATCATTAATAGTATTGGGAAGCATGATCACTTTAATAATGATGACATTATTAGTATCTGCAAGTATTTCTTCTACTAATGCTCAACATAAGTTGACTGATTCAGAACAAAGCGTAATATCTACACAAAATAGAAATACAGATTTACGTCAAGAAATTGGTGAATTAACATCATCATCAAGAATGAACAAAATTGCAAAAAAAGAAGGCTTACGCCTAATTGAAAGTAACATTAGGAATGTCCGTTAATGAAAAAATTCAATAATTTGAACAAGAATAGATCCAAAGCCCACGGCTACCGCTTTACGGTGGGGAGAATCCTCCAAGTAGCCCTGGCTTTGGTTTTTCTTGTATTTATAGGTAGATTTTTATATTTGGGTATCTCTAAAGACGTTGCGGGTCAAGATATTAATAAACGAACTAACGATTTATATAAGCGCAATGAAGTTTTAAAAGCAACTCGAGGTACTATTTATGATAGTAATGGTTTAACAATTGCAGAAGATTCACATGCTTATACTGTTTATGCAATCTTAGATAAAAGCTCGGTTGATTATAAAAATCGACCAATGTATGTAAGTGATAAAGAAAAAACTGCAAGTAAATTAGCCGAAGTTTTACCCCTAAGTAAAGAGAAAATTTTAAAGTATTTAAATCCTAAACATAAAGCTTATCAAGTTGAGTTTGGTAGTGCTGGTTCCGGATTAACAATGGAACAAAAGAAAAAAATTCAGGCCATGAAATTGCCGGGAATTAAGTTTGAAGAAACTAATTCACGACTTTATCCAAATGGTGCATTTGCTTCTCATATTATTGGCTTAGCGCAATTGCAAAATACTGACAAAACAAGTTCTAGTCAATCATTAGTGGGAACAATGGGAATAGAAGAGTACTTTAATAAGCAGTTAGCCGGAAAAAATGGTTATCGCGAAACTTTTGTTGACGCTTCGCAATATCAAACTTCTTCAAACGATCATGTATATAAGCCTAAACAAGATGGAGATAGTATTTATTTAACTCTTGATTCACAATTACAAACATACATGGAAAACTTATTGGACAATGTTCAAAGTAAATATGATCCCAAAAGTTTAACTGCTGTTGTTGAAGATGTAAAAACAGGTAAAATACTTGCAGCTTCACAACGTCCTACTTTTGACCCTCAAACTAAAAAGGGACTTGATTCAAATTGGCGTAATATTTTAGTTCAGGACTCTTATGAACCAGGCTCAGTATTTAAGATCTTATCAATGACCGCCGCAATTCAGACGGGTCATTATAATCCAAATCAATTATATCGTTCCGGTTCTATTACATTAAATGGCTCAACCATTCATGACTGGAATACCAGTGGTTGGGGATCAATTCCGATGTCTCAAGCATTCCCTCGTTCAAGTAATGTGGGGATGGCAACCTTAGAACAAGAAATGGGTAACAAGACCTGGAAAGAATATCTTAAAAAGTTTCATATTGGAGAAAAAACCAATGTAACTTTGCCTGGAGAAAATCCTGGTTTAGTTAATGTTAAAAACAATCTCGATGGAGCAGTTACCTCCTTTGGACAAGGTGTCAATGTAAATGTAATGCAAATGATGCAAGTTTACAGTGCCTTGGCAAACAATGGACAAATGATTAAACCACAGTTAGTCGAAAAGATTGTTTCTCCAAATGGTAAAACCGTTTCATCCTTCCATCGTGAAAAAGTTGGCAAACCAGTCTTTTCAAAAGAAACTGCACAAAAAACATTAGATTTAATGCAAGATGTAGTAAATAAAGAATATGGTACGGGTAGAGCTTACAAAATTGATGGTACTAGTTTGGCAGTAAAAACTGGTACTGCCCAAATTGCTGGCTCTCATGGAGCCTATTTAACTGGTGATAATAATTATATTTTCTCTGTTGTAGGATTAACCCCAGCTAGTGATCCACGTTATTGTGTTTATATTACAATGCGTCAGCCACAAAAAATGACGGATGATCCAGAGTTGATTTTGGCTCAAATCTTTAAACCATTGGTTAATCGCTTAAATGTATCTTCAGCTACAACGGCCCTTACAAAAGTTGAAGTACCAGATGTTACCAATAAGACAGTTAATAAGGCTAAAGCAAGTTTAGAAGATAAAGGCTTAAGCGCTGAAATAATTGGTAATGGTAAAAATGTTGTGCAACAGGCACCTGCTGCAGGAGTAAAGGTAAACAATGGGGCTAAAGTGCTCTTATATACTGGTGGGACAGTAAAATGTCCAGACATGAAGGGCTGGACTAAAGAAGAAGTTATGAGTTTTAGCTCAATAACTGGAATTTCTATTACGATTTCTGGTGCAGGAGATAAGGTAACTTCTCAAAATACTCCGAAGGATCAAGTAATTAATCAAAGTAGTAAATTAACCGTTACATGTAAATAAGATAGTAAATTAAAGGAGTTTAAGAATGCATTTGCAGGATAGTTTAATTCCATTTATATCCAGCTTTGTGCTTGCAGTAATCACACTACCACTATTCATTGGATATATGATTATGCACAAGGAAGGCCAACAAATTAGAGATGAAGGTCCTAAATGGCATGAAAAAAAGTCAGGAACACCAACAATGGGAGGAGTAGTATTTGTACTCTCAAGTATTATTTCTTCAATTTGGGTTGCTACGTGGCAACACAATTTAAATAAAAGCATCTGGATTTTAATTATTGCCTTTTTAGGCTATGGCATCATTGGTTTTTTAGATGATGGTCTAAAATTATACTTCAAACGTAATTTGGGCTTAAGAGCATGGCAAAAACTACTTGGTCAAATAATTATTGCTGCAATTATTATTTTGATCGCTGCAGCAGATCATTTTCCATTTGCTCTATATCTTCCATTTATTGGAGTTGTTCAGAGTGTAATTCTTTTTGTGGTTTTTGTTTTATTCTGGTTAGTTGGTTTTTCTAATGCAGTTAACCTTTCTGATGGGTTAGATGGTTTAGCGACTGGATTATCAATTATTGCTTATGGTACATATGCATATATGGCCTTTCAACAACAAGCTTGGGCAATTTTAATCTTTTGTTCTAGTGTAATTGGTGGGTTGGTAGCCTTTATAATTTATAATCATAAACCTGCAAAAATCTTTATGGGAGATGCTGGTTCTTTGGCTTTAGGTGGTGGATTGGCTGCAGTTTCGATTTATCTTCAGCACCCTTGGTCACTCTTATTAATTGGTATTGTTTTTGTAGGTGAAACCTTAAGTGTAATCATGCAAGTTATTTCTTTCCAAACTACAGGTAAAAGAATTTTCAAAATGACTCCTATTCATCACCATTTTGAAATGTTAGGCTGGTCAGAATGGAAAGTAGATATTGTATTTTGGCTTATTGGTTTACTGGCTAGTGCAATTTATTTAATTTTTATTTATTAATTAGTATGGAGTATTGGGTAAATGAAACAAATTAAAACCTATGATGGTAAAAATATCTTAATTTTAGGTTTAGGAAAAAGTGGATTTGCAGTTGCTAAATTATTATTAAAATTAGGAGCTAAAATAACTTTAAATGATAAAAAGGATCTATCGTCTGACCAAAAAGCACAAGAGTTAGAAAAAATGGGCGTACGTGTAATTTCAGGTTATCATCCCATTGATCTCTTTGATCAAGAAACTTTTGATTATTTAGTAAAAAATCCTGGAATTCCATATGAAAATCCGATGGTGGAACAAGCTCAAGCTAAAGAAATTCCAGTTATTACTGAGCCAGAAGTGGCCTTAAGTGTTAGCGAAGCTCCTTATGTTTGTGTGACAGGTTCTAATGGAAAAACAACAACTGTCATGTTGACACAAGAAATCATGGACCACTATTTAAGTAAAAAAGGTGGGCATGCCTATGCAGTTGGTAATATTGGTGTTCCCATCTCAGAAGTAGTGCCTAAGGTAACATCGAAAGATTTATTAGTTGTAGAAATGTCTAGTTTTCAGTTATTAGGTGTTACTGATATTAAACCTAAGATTGCTGCAATTGTTGATATCTACAATAATGTTCACTTAGATTATCACAAGACATTTGAAAATTATGTCGATGCAAAATTAAGAATTACCCAAGCTCAAGATAAAAATGATTATTTTATTATCAATTATGATCAAAAAGAAATTTTAGCTAAGGAAAAAAAGGTTACTAAAGCTAAAACCTTAACTTTTTCTGAAAAGGATACAGAAGCAGATTATTATATTGGAAAAGAATATTTAGCAAGTCAAACCGATCCTAAGATTATGAAAAAAGCGGATATAAAAATTCCAGGTATTCATAATCAACAAAATAGTTTGGTGGCAATTGCCATTTCTAAGATTTTAGGGGCTACAAATGAAGATATTCAGGCTGTCTTGAGTACATTTTCAGGTGCAAAACATCGTCTCCAATATGTGACAACTTATCAAGATAGACGATTCTATAATGATTCAAAATCAACTAATATTGAAGCTGCAAGTGTAGCAATTCCATCATTTACAGATCCTGAGGTTTGGATTGCGGGTGGATTAGATCGTGGATTTACATTTGATGATTTAGTACCATTGATTAAAGAACATATTAAAGTAGCTGTTCTTTATGGAGAAACAAAGTATCTTTTAGCGGATGCCGCAAGAAAGGCCGGCTTAAAAGATAAAAATATAATTATTGTTAATACACTTCAAGAAGCTGTACCACGTGCCTATGAGGCAAGTGAAAAGGGAGATGTAATTCTCTTTTCACCTGCTTGTGCCTCATGGGACCAATTCAATACTTTTGAAGAACGTGGAGACTATTTTGTTAAATTTATAAAGGATTTAAATACTAAATAAAATGAAAATTATTTTTTCTGGTGGCGGTACTGGTGGCCACATTTATCCAATTATGGCATTAATTGAAAGATTAAAAGAACGCAATATTGTAACTAATGAAGATATTTTATTTGTGGGAACAGAAAAAGGTTTAGAATCAAAAATTGTTCCTGCAGCAGGCGTTCCTTTTAAAACTCTAAAAATTCAGGGCTTTGATCGGAGACATTTACTTAAAAACTTTGAAACAATTAAATTGTTTTTGGATGCTAATAAACAGGCTAAAAGAATCTTAAAATCTTTTAAACCTGATATTGTTTTAGGGACAGGTGGTTATGTTTCAGGAGCAATTGTTTATACTGCTGCTAAAATGCACATACCAACCATGATTCATGAGTCTAATTCAGTAGTGGGATTGGCTAATAAATTTTTGGCACACTATGTTGATAAAATCTGTTATACCTTTGATGATGCAGCTAAACAATTTCCTGAAAAGAAAAAATTGGTTAAGACAGGTAACCCACGCTCACAACAAGTTTTAGGCTTGAATGAAAGTAAAGTGGATATTAAGCAAAAGTGGGGATTGAATCCCAATGTTCCAACCGTATTAATTTTTGGTGGTTCACGAGGTGCACTTGCTATTAACCAAATAGTAAAAAAATCATTACCTGAGCTAGAACAAAAACCATATCAAATAATATGGGCAACAGGCCAATTGTATTATGGTAATATCAAAAAAGAATTAGCTGATCATAAATTAAGTGAAAATATCAAAATTGTGCCCTATATTGATAATATGCCAGGATTATTACCCCAAATGACATGTGTAGTGGCTCGCTCAGGAGCAACCAGTTTGGCAGAATTCACTGCTTTAGGAGTACCAGTAATTTTAATTCCTAGTCCAAATGTAACGCATAATCATCAAATGAAAAATGCGTTAGATCTTGAAAAAGCTGGAGCTGCACTAGTAATTAGTGAAAATGATCTAAATCCTAATAATTTTGTTTCATCAATTGATCATATTTTGTTAGATCAAAATTATGCTAAAAAAATGAGTCAAGCTTCAAAGCAACTTGGAGTTCCAGATGCTTCTGATCAAGTAATCAAAGTCATGGAAGAGTTAGTGAAGAAAAATAATTAAGAGAGGTGAGGTAGATGCCAAAGAAAAAAATTACTAAAAAAGACCCGAAAGCTGAAATTTCAGGTTGGGTACAATACAAGAAGAATGATCAAAATTCAGGTAGTAATCGAAAAGTATCTGCCTCATTAAACAAATTACAAGCTGAGCGAAGAAAATCCTTAACCAAAAGATTGGGAATAATAATTGGTGTCTCAGTAGTGGGTATCGTAGGACTATCTTACTATGTTTCCGCAAAGGCAAATGTAACTAGTGTTCAAATAAAAGGGGCGGATGAATTAAACAGCCATGAAGTTGTCAAGGCAAGTGGCATTACCGCTCAAGATAAAGTAATTCCTACATTGCTCAAAAAGAATGATTATAGAGCGCGCTTAGAAAAACGATTCCCTGAAGTAAAAGGCGTGAAGCTTCACGTTAATAATTTAAATCATTTAGTTTTAGATATTGAAGAAAAACCGGTTATTGGCTATATCAAAGAAGATGGCGGATATCGGAAAATATTAAGTAATGGTAAAGTTGGTAGTCAAGTTATTTCTGATAAACAAATTGACCATGAAAAGCCCTTATTTATCGGCTACAATAAAAGTGTTTCCTTGATAGATGATTTAGATATTTATGCAAAATTACCACGATCAATTCAGAAGCAAGTGAAAATAATGAGTGGTCAAACAAAAAGACCTACTCAAATAATTCTAGTTATGAAGGATAATAATGTGATTATTGGTAATACAACCACAATCACTAAAAAAATTAAATATTATCCTGAAATAAAAAAACAATTATCCGAACCATCAATAGTTGATTTGGAAATTGGTGCATTTTCACGACCGTTATCGTCAAATGAAAAGTCACAACTAGGAATAAAATGATTACTATACTATCAAGCTGAGGTTATGGTAAAATTTTTAATAACAGTGAACATGTGGGGGCATAATCATGGATAAGACAGGTTTATTAGTTGGTTTAGATATTGGAACAACTAGTGTAAAAACAGTTGTTGCTGATACTTCATCAAATGAATTAAGAGTAATTGGGGCTGCAAGTAGTCCTACAAAAGGAATGCGACACGGAAAAATTGTCGATATTGATCAAACTGCAAGTAGTATTTCTTCTGCTCTAAAAAAGGTAGCAGAAAAAACAAATTCTAAAATTTATCGAGTAGTAACTGGTATTCCAGTTGGTATGTTGAGACTAGATAGTGCTAGTGGCCTGATCAATATCGGTGAAAAAGGACAAGAAGTTGGAGATAGCGATGTTAAACGTGTCTTAGCTTCAGCAATTAGTTCTGCCACTAAAGAGGGCCAAGAACCAATTGCATTTTTACCTAATAAATTTTTAATTGATGGTAAAACTGATGTTGATGATCCACGTAAAATGATTGCACATTCTTTAGAAGTTCATGGGATTTTATTAACAGCTCCAGCTGCTGATTTACATAATATTCGCAAGGCTATTGAACGAGCTGGATATCAAAATAATTTCTTTGTCCCAACTCCATTGGCAATAGCTAGTGTAGCTCTTGATGAAGGTGAAAGAACATTTGGCTCCATTATTCTTGATTTGGGTGGTGGTACCACGACAGCTACAGTGATTCATGAAAACAAAATTAAGTATGCCACTATTGATTTAGAAGGTGGAAATGATATAACTAAGGATATATCTGTAGTACTTAACACTTCTAAGAAGGAAGCCGAAAAAATTAAACAAGAATTTGGTTATGCTGATCCTGAGTTGACATCTCCAGATAATCAATTCCCAGTTAATGTTGTGGGTGAAAATGCTCCACAAATGGTTGATGAAGAATATTTAAGCGAAATCATTAACGCACGTTTAGAACAAATCCTTGCAAGAATAGGTAAGGGACTCGATGCACATGATGCCTTTCGTCTTCCTGGAGGAGTAACAATAACTGGCGGAACCAGTGTATTACAAGGCACTGATGATATTGTAAAAGATGTTTATGATGTAAAAGCAAGAATTTTCCAGCCAAATCAAATCGGCTTAAGAAATCCCCTTTACGCAGCTAGTTTTGGTGTGGTTAAATATGCCTATGATTTGGCAGATATTGATTATTTAGTAAATAGTGTAATTTATAATACACCAGTTACTGTTTCTTCTTCAGTGGAAGAAAAGACACCAGAAAAAATGAAATTTTTCAAAAGAGTTCAGTCTAATAGTGAAATAGCTGGAAAAGAAGATTATAATAAAGATACTGTGGCATCTAAGCAAAAAAATAATAATGCCAGAGATAATAAGAAGAATAAAAAAGGACTCGGAGATTTCTTTAAGAAATTTTTCGATTAATTTAAGGGTGGTTAATTAGATGGATTTTACTTTCGATTCGGATGACAACAAAAATGCAGTCATTAAAGTAATCGGTGTTGGTGGTGCCGGTGGTAATGCCGTTAACCGGATGATAGATGAAGGCGTTCAAGGCGTATCATTTATTGCCGCAAACACTGATGTTCAAGCATTAAATAGCAATAAAGCTGAAAACAAGATTCAACTTGGGCCAAAGTTAACTAGAGGTTTAGGCGCAGGTTCACATCCTGAAGTAGGTGAAAAAGCTGCTGAAGAAAGTCAACAAACGATTGAAGATTCACTTAAAGGCGCAGATATGATCTTTATCACTGCCGGAATGGGTGGTGGTACTGGTACAGGTGCTGCACCAGTAATTGCAAAAATTGCAAGAGAAACAGGTGCTCTTACGGTCGGTGTTGTAACACGTCCTTTTACTTTTGAAGGACCAAAGCGTTCTAAGAATGCTACTGAAGGAATTGCACAATTAAAGCAATATGTTGATACTTTAGTTATTATTGCTAACAACCGTTTATTAGAAATGGTTGATAAGAAGACACCAATGATGGATGCTTTCAAAGAAGCAGATAATGTCTTAAGACAAGGTGTGCAAGGTATTTCAGATTTGATTACTTCCACAGACTACGTTAACCTCGATTTTGCCGATGTTAAAACCGTTATGGAAAATCAAGGAGCAGCCTTGATGGGAATCGGTCGCGCAAGTGGTGAAAATAGAACCGTTGAAGCAACTAAATTAGCTATTTCTTCACCATTACTTGAAGTTTCAATTGATGGTGCAAAACAAGTTCTTCTTAACATAACTGGTGGACCTGACTTAACTTTATTTGAAGCACAAGATGCATCAGATATTGTTTCTAAGGCAGCAGGAGATGGAGTAAATATTATTTTTGGTACTTCAATCAATGCAAACCTTGGTGATGAAGTGGTCGTAACAGTTATTGCCACAGGAATTGACGCAGCTGCGGAAGAAGAAGCTTCAAAAGAACCTACACGTTTAAATCGTCGTTCTAGAATGCAACAAACTTCTTCCGAAAAGCCTGCTTCTGTTGCTTCAAATTCTGCTAATACTCAGACTGAGAAAGTAGCAACTGAAACTGATAACCAAACCGAAGAAGATCAAGATTCATTATTAGATCCTACAAGTGTTTGGAAACAAGATAAAAAAGAAGTTAACCGTCCAGAGATGAATCAAGAAAAAATCGAAGAAGATAAAAATGAGTTTGATTCGTTCAGTGCGGATACACAAAATAGTATTTCACAAATTGAAACTAGTGCAGATGATGACGATGATGATATTCCATTTTTCAAACATCGTCGTAAGCGTTAGTTAGGAGGAGAAAATTATGGCATTTGACAAGTTAGGTAGATTTTTTGGCATTGCTGAAGATGATGAAATGGACGAAAGTTCATATGTCGAAGAACCAGAAATGGGTGAAGATGATCAACCAATGAAAAATGAAAGACGTACTAATGTTGTCTCAATTAATTCAGTAAATACCCCAACCAGCAAAATTGTATTATATGAACCACGTGTTTATTCAGATGCAAAAGAAGTTGCTCAAAATCTTTTAAGTAATAAGGCTGTTATTATTAATTTCGCACGGATGGATGATTCACAATCTCGTCGTATTGTTGATTTTATTACAGGTACTGTTTATGCATTGAATGGGGAAATTCAACGTGTAGGTGATAAAATCTTTTTAGCAACTCCACCTAAGTTTGAAACTGATGGTAAAATTGCCGAATTAGTTGAAAAGAAAGATAATATTGATTAATGTTAACTATTTTTATGTGGATAATAAGAATCTTAATGCAGATTCTCTATATCTATAGTATTTTAATAGTTATTTATACATTACTTACATGGATACCAAGAACCTTACAGACAAAACTAGGACAAATATTGGCAAGAATTGTTGAACCTTATTTAAATTTGTTTCAACGATTCATTCCACCAATTGCAGGTATCTCTTTTGCACCCATTATAGCCTTATTAGTAATTTATTTTGTTAATAATTATGTGTTAGTTTGGATTGCAAATATTGTATTACATTTTTTTGGATAATTTAATTAAGAGACTAAATGATGGAAAAACGACAAGCAAGTAGTTTTTATCAACATTTTGATTCTCAAGAAAGACCGGTAATAGATTACTATACCGGTCTTTTTAATCGATTTATTTTCACTTCACAATCCATCTTGACAGATTTTTTGAATCCACGAGAACGTTATATTTTTAAAAAGATAGTTGGAAATGAAGCGCAAATAATGGAATTCGGCGGATATCAGAATGCTGAGAAGAAAAGAATTTATTTATGTGAATGGGGAGAACAGATTACTCCTGCAGTATTTAATATTGTTGCATTAAATGTTGATTATAACCAAAAATGGAATGAGCTTACTCACAGTCAAATTCTTGGAGTATTAACCAATTTAGGGGTAGAAATTTCTACTTTTGGAGATATTATTTCAGATGATAAAGGCACATGGCAATTTTTTGTTAAGGAAGATTTGGCAAGCTTTTTTATCGATAATATTGATCGTATTGGTCATGCTAAAGTTAAATTAGAAAAAATTAACTTCAAACAAGTTATTGACGTAAACGATGATAGCCAAGAAAAAAATGCTATTAGCATTTCTTTGCGTGTTGATGCAGTTGTCTCGGCCATAACTAATCTATCTCGAAGCCAAGTTAAAAAGCAACTTTTGGAAAAGATGATTAAATTAAATTGGCATGAACTAACGGAATCGAATATAATTGTAAATGAAGACGATATTTTGAGTATTCGTCATTTTGGACGAGTAAAGATTATGAAAATTGATACTACGAAAAAAGGAAAATATCGCTTAACTTTAAAAATATGGCAATCAAAGAAAAGGTGAAAATATGTCTTTAACACCAATGGATATCCACAATAAAGAATTTAATACTAAAATGCGTGGATATGATGAAAATGAAGTAGATAGTTTTTTAGATAGAATTGTTGATGCTTATGGTGACGCATTAGATAAAAATATTGATCTAACCAATGAAAATCATCAATTAAAGAAAGAAATTGGTGATTTAAAGCAGCAATTAGCAGAGTATGATCGAATTAAAGATTCGTTAAATAAGTCATTAATTACTGCTCAAGCTAATGCAGAGAAAATTAAGCAAGATGCTCATGAAGAAGCACGTAAAATTTTAGCACAGGCTAAAGATAGTGCAGCGGATAAAACTAAAGATTTACAAGCTCAATATGATACTTTAAATAATGATTATGAATTATTAAAGGGAAAAGTAGCAAACTTTAGAGATGAAACGCAAAAGCTTTTAAAGGATCAACTAAAACAATTAGATGATGATAGTTGGCAGTATTATCTTGATCAATATTATGGTCGTACACGTTTATATCCAGCTGATGGCGGTCAACCAGTTTTCCCTGATCAAACACCAGGAAGTAGCGAAGATAGCCCAACTACTGAAGATTCAGAAAAGGAAACACCAACTGTTGAAGCAAGTCCAGTAAATATTTCTGTTCAACCAGTTGACAATCCTACTAGTAATGAAGTAAACTCTGAACAAGGTTTAGCAGAGCATCAACCAAAGATTTTGAGTGGTGACTCTCCTAGTCATGAAGAAAACGTTAATCAGCCGGCACCTTCTCCTAATCAGGATAAGGGACCAACAATTGTTTTTCCAGATGATTACAAGAAACACTAATTATTAATTAAGATGACAGTAAAACAAGTAAACCCTTTAGCGAGTTAGTGATGGTGAAAGACTAACAAAGTTGAAAGTTGATCAGCTGCCAATAATCTTAATCGGTCTCCTTCCGTTATAAGGAATTAAGTGGAACAATTTTTATTGTTCAATTTAGGTGGTACCACGAAGAAACTTCGCCCTATTTAGGGTGAAGTTTTTTCTTTTTAGAAAGGAAATATAATGAGAGTTAAAGATACTTTGAATTTGGGTAAGACTAAATTTAAAATGCGTGGAAATCTTCCTGTCAGAGAAGCACAATGGCAAAAGGAATGGGAAGATAATGATATTTACCAGAAACGTTTAAAGCTAAATGAAGGCCATCCACGTTTTGATTTACATGATGGCCCTCCATTTGCAAATGGTAATATCCATATGGGACATGCTTTAAATAAAATCTCAAAAGATATTATCGTACGTTATAAAGGCATGAAGGGATTTTATGCACCTTATATTCCTGGATGGGATACTCACGGCTTACCCGTTGAGCAACAATTAGCTAAAAAGGGTGTCGATCGAAAAACTATGGATCGTGCCAAATATCGCGAATTATGTCGTCAATTTGCTGAAGAACAAGTTCAAAAACAAATGGCTGATTTTAAGCGATTAGGTGTAATGGCGGATTGGGCTCATCCTTATATTACCCTTCAACCAGAATTTGAAGCACAAGAAATTCGTGTCTTTGGTAAGATGTTTGAAAAAGGCTTGATTTACAAGGGTAAAAAACCAGTTTACTGGTCATGGTCAAGTGAATCAACATTGGCGGAAGCTGAAGTTGAATACCACGATGTAAAATCACCATCAATCTATATTGCTTTTCCAGTTAAAGATGGTAAAGGAATTTTAGATGAAAAGGATACTTACTTTGTAATTTGGACTACTACGCCTTGGACTATTCCTTCAAACCAAGGGATTACTGTAAACCCACAATTTGATTACTCAGTTGTTGAAGTAGGTGACAAACGCTATGTGGTTGGTACTGATCGCTTAGATGCAGTTGCTGAGGACCTTGGTTGGGAAGATTATAAGGTTGTACAACATTTGAAGGGAACTGACATGGATCGCATGGTTGCTAAGCATCCATTATATGATCAAGACAGTTTAGTAATGAACGCAATGCACGTTACCTCCGGTGATGGTACTGGTTTAGTTCATACCGCATCTGGCTTTGGTGAAGACGACTACAATGTTGCTCAAAGATATAACTTACCAGTCTTTAGTCCAATGGACGCACAAGGCCGTTTTACTGATGAAATCCCAGATCCTGATCTTGTTGGTATGTTCTACGATGATGCTAATAAAGTAGTTAGTGAAAAACTAGAAAAAGCTGGTGCCTTACTTAAACTTTCATTCTTTACTCACTCCTATCCACATGATTGGCGTACTAAGAAACCAGTAATTTATCGTGCAACTACACAATGGTTTGCTTCCATTGATAAAATTCGTGATCAAATTCTCAAGCAAATTGATGAAACTAAATTTACTCCATCTTGGGGTAAAACACGCCTTCACAATATGATTGAAGATCGTGGTGATTGGGTAATTTCACGTCAACGTGCTTGGGGTGTACCACTTCCAATTTTCTATGCTGAAGATGGAACACCAATTGTTACCCCAGAAACTATCGAACATATTGCTGAAATTTTTGCTAAAGAAGGATCTAATGCTTGGTATACTCACTCAGCAGAAGAACTACTTCCAGCAGGATTTAAGTCAGAACACTCACCAAATGGAAAATTCACTAAAGAAACCGATATTTTGGATGTTTGGTTCGATTCCGGTTCTTCATGGGCTGGCGTTTTAGAAGCACGTAATCTTGGTTATCCTGCAGATCTTTATTTAGAAGGTAGTGACCAATACCGTGGTTGGTTTAACTCAAGTTTGATTACTTCAACTGCGGTAAATGGTATTTCTCCATATAAAGCAACCCTATCTCAAGGATTTGTTCTTGATGATAAAGGACACAAGATGTCTAAATCATTAGGAAATGTAATTGCTCCAAATGATGTAATTAAGCAAATGGGTGCTGAGATTATCCGTTTATGGGTGGCAAGTTCAGATACTACTTCTGATGTTGCAGTGTCACAAGATATCTTGCGTCAAAGTGCTGAAAGCTACCGTAAGATTAGAAATACTTTCCGTTTCATGTTAGCTAATACATCTGATTTTGATCCTAAGGCTAATGCAATTGCCTATCCGGAAATGGATGGTGTTGATCAATATATGGAAGTAAAACTTAATAAACTTTTGCAAGAAGTTTATGCAGCTTATGACGAATACGACTTTTTAACTGTTTATAAGAAGGTCTTAAGTTTTATTTCTAATGATTTATCGGCCTTTTATCTCGATTTGGCTAAAGATATTCTTTATATCGATCCTGAAAATAGTGAAACTCGTCGCTCAATGCAAACAGTTATTTACGATATTATCGTTAAATTAGCTAAGGTCCTCACACCGATTTTGCCACATACAATGGAAGAAATTTGGGGCTTCTTAAAAGAGCCAGAAGACTTTATTCAACTAAGTGATATGCCTGAAGTAGAACATTTTGCAAATGAAGCAGAAATTTTTGCCCGTTGGACCGAATTTATGAAATTCCGTTCAGATGTCTTAAAGGCATTGGAAGTAGCACGCAATGATAAGGTAATTGGTAAATCATTTGAAGCTGCCGTGACAGTTTATCCAACACAAGCTACTGCAGAACTTTTAAAAGAACTTAATGCTAATATTCGCCAAGTCTTAATTGTTTCTGACTTAGATATTAAGAGTCCGGAAGATGAAGCTCCAGCTGATGCACAAGATTTCCCTTCAGGCAAAATTGTGGTTAAACACGCTGAAGGTGAAGTTTGTCCAAGATGTCGTCGTATTACAACTGATATTGGTTCGGATCCTCGATTCCCTAACTTATGTGCCCGTTGTGCTAAAATTGTTAGTGAAAACTATCCAGAAGCAATTGAAGAAGGACTTGATGATTAATGCGTACTGGAACTGTAACTCAATTTAATGAAAATGCACCATATGGATTTATTGAAGATGATTTAACTCATTCAACTTACTTTGCTTTTTATAAATCTATTAAAGAAGATGGTTATAAGCGACTTGAGGTTGGTCAACGTGTTCGTTACCAATTAGCTCAAGGTAAAAAGGGCTTACAATGTATTAATATTTACGTTGATAAGCACCGTAAAGAGGAGAATTAAATGGATCTGACTGAGACCGAAATATCAAATAATCCTGTTTTTGAAGGGAAATTAATAGATCTCAAGGTTGAAACTGTAAGTTTACCAAACGGTAAAACTGCAACACGTGAAATAGTAAAACATCCAGATGCTAGTGCGGCAATTGCAATTAATAGTGAAAAAAAGATGTTGCTTGTAAAACAATGGCGTGAGCCAATTAAGCAGGTAACATTAGAAATACCAGCCGGGCTAATTGATCCTACTGATAATTCACCATTAGATGCAATGAAACGTGAACTTAATGAAGAGGGCGGCTACAAGGCTGAATACTGGGAAAAAGTAACTGAATTTTATCCTTCTCCAGGTTTTAGTGATGAAAAGTTATACTTATTTTATTGTGATACTTTAACTAAGTTGGAAGAAGAAGATAAACGTCCTTTAGATGAAGATGAGTTTTTAACTCAGGAATGGTATAGTCTAGATGAATTAAAGCAATTAATAGCACAAGGCAAGATTGTTGATGGCAAAACTGTTACAGCAATTATGTTTTGGGAAAATATGTTATTAACTGGACAGCAAAATAATGACTGAAAAGAGAGCACAATACCGAAAACAGCAGCGCCAGGATAGCGTTAAGCGATTATTAAAGCGAGCTCAAACTAATAAAGATAGTTTGAGTAATGAAAAAGATGATTTAAATGTAAATCCTGACTTTACGCGAGATAGGAATAAAAGCGACAGTCGGTTAGGTGAGGAAAAAATACTATCTTCTCGACCAACAACTCGTGTAAAGCAGAAACAATTAAATAATAGCGAAATTCGGGAAAATAAAATAAAACGTTTAAAAAATCGCTTAAATCTTGCTATTATTATTGTCCTTTTATTAATAGTTTTAGTATTTGTAGCTTTGTTTAATTTGTAAAAGAAAAGAGAATAGAAATGAAAGTAGCAATTATTGTACCAATGGCTGAAGAGGCTGAATACTACGGTCAACATTTCCATTCTGATAACAAAAAAATGTTCGGATCAACTGCATTCGAACATTTTTCTGTTAATGGGAATGATGTTTATATAGGATTAAGTGGAATTGGAAAAGTTAATGCTGCCATGAACTTGACCGCTTTACTTGCAAATGAAGATATTGATTTGATCTTTATGACTGGTTCTGCTGGTTCTATGCAAGAAGATGTACATCAAAAAGATTTGATTTTACCAAATGCCTTTACTTATCATGATGCGCATAATACACGTGCAGGAAATTACGTCGAGGGACAAATTCCACAAGAACCTGCGCAATTTGAGTTAAATAGCTCGGCTAGACAAGCGTTTTTAAACTATTTAAAAGAAAATAATATTGATTTTAAAGAAGGTCTAATTGTTACTGGGGATAGCTTTATTGCATCTAATGAGCAAAAAGATGAAATCAAAAAGAATTTTCCTAATGCATTAGGGGTGGAAATGGAAGGGGCTGCATTTGCCCAAGTGGCTCACAAATTTAATGTACCTCTTGTCGCTCTACGTGCGATCTCGGATAATGGAGATGAAGGAGCTGATGAGGACTTTGATACTTTTGTTAAAGAAGTAGGACAAAAGGCAGCAACAATTATTTCTTCCTATTTAGAAAAAGAAGTGTTAAATTAATACTAAACACTTACTTACAAAAAGAAAGAAAGAGTTATTTTGACTGAACATATTTATTTAGATAATGCGGCAACAACTCCGATGGATGGAAAAGTTGTTGAAGTGATTAGTAAAGAAATGGCTAATGATTTTGGTAATGCATCAAGTCAACACGCATTTGGTCGTAAAGCTAGGGAAGCTGTAGATCATGCCCGTGATACTTTAGCACAATCTATTAATGCAAAGCCTGATGATATTATTTTTACTTCTGGTGGGTCTGAGAGTAATAATACTGCGATTTTTGGTACTGTAAGAACAAGAAGTGATGTGGGTAAAAAAATTATTACTACCAAAATAGAACATCCTTCTGTTTTAAATCCGATGAAACGGCTGGAAGAAGAGGGATATGAGGTTATCTATCTAGATGTAGATGAAAGTGGTCATATTTCTTTAGACCAGTTAAAAGAAGAACTTACTCCTGATACAATTTTAGTGTCAATTATGGCCGTTAATAATGAAGTAGGCTCAATTATGCCTTTAGAAGAAATAGGTAGGTTAGTTGCGCCAACAAATGCCTATTTTCATGTAGATAATGTCCAAGGATATGGCAATATTGAGGTCGATGTTGAAAAAATGCATATTGATCTTTTATCGACTTCAGCTCATAAAATTAATGGCCCTAAGTTTTTAGGCTTTCTTTATGAACGCGATGGGATTAATGTTTCCAACCTTTTATTAGGGGGAGAACAAGAAAAAAAGCGACGCCCAGGAACTGAAAATGTACCGGCTATTGCAGGTTTCGGAGTAGCAGTTGACGAAGAAAGTAAAATTGATAAGCAGAAATTGCAGGCAAAATATTCTCAATTGCAACAAATTATTTTAAATAATTTAGATGATGCAAAGATAGAATATGAAATTAATGGTGCGATAACTGGAAATGTTTCTCATCATGTATTAAATCTTTGGTTGAAAGGTGTTAATACTTATTCTGCTTTAACCAATTTAGATCTAGCGGGATTTGCTGTTTCGGGTGGCTCTGCCTGCACAGCTGGTTCTCTAACACCATCGCATGTATTGATGGCAATGTATGGTGAAGATTCTCCACGTATTGCGGAATCAATCAGAATATCTTTTGGACGTTTTACTACTGAAGATGATGTAGTAAAGTTTAGTCAAGCATTAGTAAAAATGTGTCAAAGGTTAACTGATAAATAATAATAAGTCTTCTACATTTGATTTCGTAGGAGACTTATTTTTTGTATAATGAGAAAAAGAACTTAATTAGCTTGACACTTATTAAAAGTAAGCTAGAATATAAAGAGAGAAATGATAAAAATGGCAAATACAGTAATAATTAATGGTGATACCCGTAAATATACAATCGATCCTGAAATTAAGCGTTATGCTTTGATTGACGTTGGTTTTCGTCAAACACAACGAGGAAATTATGTATATGATAGACCGTTATATAATGATTCACCATATAACGCTACTTGTAAGTTGAAAATTACTATTAATGAAAAGATGGATCATATTACAATGGTTGTAACTGATCGGAATGGATTACAAAAAGTAAATATTTTTAAAAATGAACAATTAGCAGAAATGGTGAAATTATTAGATTATACTTTAAAGGATATGGAAGATCATCAAATTATTAAATTGGCCTGATTTTAAAGGAGAAGGATTTAAATGGTAGATAACAGCAAAATCAGAGTTGTTGTAGGGATGAGTGGCGGAGTAGATTCGTCAGTTTCAGCTCTTTTGTTAAAACAACAAGGCTATGATGTTGTTGGTGTCTTCATGAAAAACTGGGATGACACTGATGATTCTGGCGTTTGTACGGCAACTGAAGACTATGAAGATGTAAAAAAAGTTGCTGATAAAATTGGTATTCCATATTATGCAATAAACTTTGAAAAGGAATATTGGGAAAGAGTGTTTGAATACTTTTTAGGTGAATATAAAAAGGGAAGAACACCAAATCCAGATATTATGTGTAATAAGGAAATTAAGTTTAAATCTTTCTTAGATTTTGCGATGAGTTTAGATGCGGATTACATTGCTATGGGACACTACGCTAAGACAAGCACCGATCAAAACGGACTTGTTCATATGATGCGTCCAAAGGATGGTAATAAGGATCAAACATACTTCTTGAGTCAATTATCACAAGATCAACTTAAAAAGGTTATGTTCCCATTAGCTGACCTCACTAAGCCACAAGTACGTGAGATTGCTAAAGAAGCTGGTCTAATTACCGCTAATAAGAAGGATTCAACAGGAATTTGTTTTATTGGTGAAAGAAACTTTAAGAAGTTCTTGAGCGAATTTTTACCTGCTAAAGCTGGAGAAATGGTTACTCCGGATGGAAAAGTTGTTGGTGAACATGCAGGTTTAATGTATTACACTATTGGTCAAAGATCAGGTCTTGGTTTGGGCTCTACTAAGGAATCAACTGCCCCATGGTTTGTAGTAGGTAAAGATCTAGAAAATAATCGCTTAATTGTAGAACAAGGTTATGATAGTGATTTACTTTACTCAACTAGTTTAGATGGAAGTGAAGTATCATTCTTTACTGGAATGCCAAGTGAAGATTTGACAGTTAAATGCACCGCTAAGTTCAGATATCGTCAAGCTGATGTTGCTGTTACAATGCATTACAATGCTGCTAAAAATACCGTTCATGTTGATTTTGATGAACCAGCTCGTGCAGTTACTCCTGGACAAGAAATTGTCTTTTATCAAGGGGATGAGTGTTTAGGAAGTGCAACCATTGATAAGGCATATCAAAATGAAAAACAATTGCAATTAGTTTAAGAGATACAAAAAATAGCGCTATTAATAGCGCTTTTTTTGTACTGTAAATATAAGGCTGAAATCATTATAATTAAAGGTATAATGATTGGAGATTTGTATTTATGAAGTTATATTTTGTTAGACATGGAAAAACACAATGGAATTTAGAGGGACGCTATCAAGGAGGTAGTGGTAACTCGCCGTTGCTTCCAAGTAGTTATGAAGATATTAAAAAATTAGCTCATTATCTAAATAAAAAAGGCGTTAAATTTAAGGCCTTTTATGCCAGTCCGCTTGAACGTGCAGTAACTACAGCCAAGACTCTAAAAAAAGATATGGGAATAGATGTACCAGTAATCGAAGATAAGCGTCTTAAAGAGTTTAATCTAGGTGATTTAGAGGGTATGAAATTTGTAGATGCCGAAGCTCAATATCCAGATCAAATTCATGCTTTTCGCTATGAACCTGCCTATTATGACCCTTCAGCTTTTAAAGGGGAAACTTTTGAGCATATGATTGCTCGTGGTAAAGATTTAATTAATGATTTGGTTAAAAAGTATCCTGATAAAGATGATAACATTCTCTTAGTTAGCCATGGTGCGGCTTTATGTGCTTTAACCAGAACGTTAGAAGGCTATAAGATTGCTGATATTCGTAAACGCGGTGGGTTAACAAATACCAGCTTGACAGTACTTGAGACAAATGATGGTGGGAAAAACTTCCAGGAAAAATTATGGAATGAAACCTCATATTTAGATCGTAAGATTACAAGTAGGGATACGATTTAATGGATAAAAAAATAGATAAGCTTTATAATGCAGGCCAAAAGGATAAGGCAATTCATTTACTAATAAACAAAATTGATCAAGATCAAAAAAATATTGAAAACTATCTTCAACTTTCAACGTATTTGATTGAAGAAAATTCAGTTGATCAAGCTCTTGAATTACTAAAAAAAGCGCAAGGGTTAGTTATAGAACCAGAGAAGCTCAGCTATAATATAGCTATTTGTTATTACATGCAAGGCGAATTTGAAAAATCACTAAATATAATTAATACTTTACCTAATGATGATGAAACGTTATATCAAAAGGCTTTAATTTTTATGAAATTAGGGCAATTTCAAAAGGCACTTGCATATGCTCTAACGAAAAAAAAGCAAGATGATCGTACCTATGAATTACTAGGGGATATTTGGCTTAGTCTGGGAGACCTTAAAACAGCAAGGCAAGAATTTGAGCAAATTCCAAGTGCTAAAAGAAATGCAAAGGTGAATTTCTTACTCGGTTTAACTATTCTTGATCATGATCGTGACCAAGCCCAAAATTATTTTGATCGGTCTAAAGAATTAGATTCTGCTTATTTTACACAAGCTCAATCACAGTATGCCGCTATTGCAAAAATGTTAAGAGGAAAAGATGAACCAAATTGAATTAATTGGAAAGATAAATAGTATTGTTTTTGAAAATGATCAAGATCTATTCAAAATTATTGATGTTGAGCTTCTTAATAAGTTACCAGATTATGACCAAGAAAATATTCGTGTAACAGGAAACTTTGGTGAACTTCAACTTGGTAATTCTTATAAATTTAAAGGTGAATTAGTGGTTCATCCAAAATTTGGACCTCAATTTAAAGCAACAAGTTATGAGCAATTAATGCCGCATGAAGAAGATAGTCTAACAAAATATTTAAGTTCTGAGCAATTTCCTGGAATTGGTAAAAAAACGGCAGAAAAAATTGTTACTGAATTAGGGACTGATGTTTTAGACTTATTAAAAGAAAATCCTCGAAAAATTGATAGATTGGATTTAACAGCAAAGCAAAAGGATAGTCTCTTAGGTGGAATCAATAAGATGGATTCCTTATCAGAAGTAGTTTTAAAATTATCAAAATTTGGAATTAAAAAAAAGGTAGCCACTGCAATCTATAAAAGTTTTCATGGTGAGGCTTTAGACAAAATAAAATCTGATCCATATAGTTTGATTAGTGAAATCAGTGGTTATTCCTTTAAAACTGCTGATGAGATTGGCGCAGATTTGGGAATTGAGCCTTATGATGCTCGAAGAATAAAAGGAGCTATCTTTCAAATTTTACAAAATGCTTTAGGTCAAGATGGAGATACTTTCAGAACCCTTACTGACCTATTAACACAAGCTGAAGAGTTACTTTCTATTAATGAATATGATCCAATTGCAACTGCTCTTAATGAATTACAAAAAGAGGGGAAAGTAGTAGTAAATGGAGAAACGGCTGCTCTTCAAAATATTTATCAAGTAGAACAAGATATTGCGCAAGAATTAAAAAGGATTGTTAATACTCGACCAAAAACAGAACAATTTACTGATAAAGAAATTAATACAGCTATTAAAAAAGCTGAAAAATCTTTAGAAATTAGCTATGATGATACTCAAAAATTGGCCATCAAGAATGCTATTAATAATCCTGTTTCAATTTTGACTGGAGGGCCCGGAACAGGAAAAACTACTATTATTAATGGAATTATTTTATGCTTACAAGAATTAGCACAAATTCCTAGTGCTTCTATTTATAGTGAGGATCCTCCGATTTTACTTGCTGCACCCACTGGCAGAGCAGCTAAACGAATGAGCGAAATTACCGGTATTACGGCTAAAACAGTTCACCGGTTACTAGGTTTAGGAATTGGTGAAAATGATGATAGTGAACTAAATGAGCTTAATGGTGATATTTTAATTGTTGATGAAATGTCAATGGTAGATATGTTCTTATTCCGGTTATTAGTCAAAAGTATTGATTCCACTAGACACATCGTTTTTGTTGGTGATCAAAATCAATTACCTTCAGTAGGAGCTGGAAATATTTTTCACGATTTAATAGCTTCCAAAGCTTTTCCCACAACGCAATTAAATACTATTCATCGCCAAGGTGAAGATTCTTCGATTATCAAATTAGCTCATGCTATTAATGAGGATCAAGATTTAGCTGAAAAAATTATTTTTGAAAAAACAAATAACTATTCATTTATTTCTTGTAAACCAAATTTAGTGGGACCGGCAATTGAGCAAATTGTTAATTATGCCCTTAAACGTGGTTTTAAAAAGGATGATATCCAAGTTTTGGGGGCCATGTATAATGGAACAGGAGGAATTAATCATCTCAATGAACTTATTCAAGAGATAATTAATCCAGCTCCAGCCAGTGACCAACGGAGAAAAGAATTAAAAGCACATAATGAAGTTTTTCATATTGGTGACCGAATTTTACAGTTACAAAATAATCCCGAAAAAGATATTTATAATGGTCAAATTGGAAGAGTAATTGGAATTGATGAAGAAAGTAATAAAGAATGTTTAATTGCTAATTTTGATGGGCGTGAAATAAAATTCGGTAGTAAGGATTTGCTTGATATTACACGTGCATATGCAATTACTGTTCATAAATCACAAGGCTCTGAATTTCCTTTAGTAATTTTAAATCTTACTATGCAAAATTACATGATGCTACGAAGAAATTTTTTGTACACTGCAATTACTCGAGCATCAAAAAATTTAGTGAT
Organism: Lactobacillus rodentium; assembly: GCF_003423665.1. Lineage (GTDB taxonomy): Bacteria > Bacillota > Bacilli > Lactobacillales > Lactobacillaceae > Lactobacillus > Lactobacillus rodentium. The sequence continues at coordinate 121,001 of NZ_BFBY01000003.1, forward strand.
GGTTGGAGAAAAACGTGCTTATGAAATGGCTCTCAAAACTCCAGGAAATAATCGGCATACTGGACTCACTCAAAAAATCCAAGAAATTCTTGAAATTAGTGAAGTTTCATCTAAAGAATTATCTGACTCAGAAACAACGGCTGAAAATACAGATTTAAGTAAAGAAAAAGAAGAAGTCTTGAATAGTAAAGAAAAAATTTTAACACCTGAATTAATTTATTCAGGTAAAATCGATCCGATGATAGGTATGGAAAATATTAAGCTTAAATAAAAAAGAGGTGTGAACATTTATGTTCACACCTCTTTTTAGAGTAATAGGTTAAATTTATCTACATGAAATAATAAATCAAAATTTTTACTACCTAATTCTTCACCATCTAATTGGCCATACTCAAGATCTTTTGTAATAACTTCCATTTCTTTGGCACCGTAATAATGAAAATGTGGATCTTTAATTTGTTTTTTTGTAATAATCATTTTACTAAAAAGGTAGACAAACTTAAAAAATGAAGGTTTTTCAACCACAATTGTATCAAGTAAATGGTTAGTTGGCTTAGCTTTTGGTAAAATTGGAACACCGCCACCAAAATAGGGATGATTGGTAGTGGTAACAAGATAAGCATTATTAAAAGAATGAATTTTATCGTTTACCTTGACTGTAACTGAAAAGGCAGGTTGATTTAAGATCGCCTTAAAAACATTAATTCCGTAAGAAAAATGTCCCCATCTTTTTTTCATATTTGAATTATTGGTTTCCGCTACCACATAGGCATCAAATCCAATACCTAAATTATTTACAAAATATCCCTCTTGATTGGTATTAACATTAAAATAATAGCCACAATCAAATTCTTTTACTTCAGGATGATTATTTAATTTGGCTATTAATTCTTGAGGCGTATATTGAAGATTTAAAGCACGGGCAAAATCGTCCCCAGTTCCAGAAGGAAGATAAGCAATTGGTGTTTGAGGATAGGCTGATCGTTTGATTCCATTTAAAACTTGATTTAAAGAACCATCACCACCAATTACAATAATAATAGCATTAGGGTTTAACTTTAAATCATTAGCAAGTTGTTGAGCCGCCTGTGTTAAATAACCAGGATACTTTGAAAAAATTGTCTCATAAGCTAAATTATTATTTTCCAAAATTTGGGTAGTGTTGCGATAAGAAAAGGTACCACGATCTGCACCTGATTTTAAATTTACTAGTAGATAAAATTTTTTACTCATGTGTATATTTTTCTAAAAAGAAAAACCCACGATGGGTTTTAACTTTAATCATTTTTTATTTGATTTGGATCTTGTTCATTTTTCTTATTCTTTTTGATAGGTTTACTATCTTTATTTTTGTCAATAATCATGGGTAAGATCATTGGACGACGTTCGGTACGAGAATAAAGAAAATCTTGCAAGTTTTCAATAATTGCCTTTTTCATTTCACGTTCATCAGGTTTTGGTTTTTGAGCCATTTGTTCTCTGAGAATATGATAGACATGCTTTTGGGCAGCACTGATTAAGTCAGTAGATTCACGCATGTAAACAAATCCACGACTAAGGATATCGGGACCAGCCAATACTCGTTGATGTTCATAATCAACAGTTGCTACTACAACTACTAATCCTTCTTCAGCAAGAATTTGACGATCGCGTACTACTACGTTACCAACATCATCTGAACCAGAAGTATCTACATAAACATCAGGAATATTAATATGACCCGCTAATCTTGATGAATCTTTAGTTAATGCTAAGACATCACCATTCTTTAAAACAAAAGTATGATCAGCTGGAATTCCAGTTTCTTGAGCAGTTTCAGTATGAACTACTTGCATTCTGTATTCACCATGAACGGGAACAAAAAATCTAGGTTTCATTAATTCAACCAGCATCTTTTGTTCTTCTTGGCCTGCATGTCCAGAAGTATGTACATTATGAATTTTCCCATGCACAACCTTAGCACCAGCTTCAGTTAATTTATTAATTAAGTGGTTAACACTTGTTGTATTGCCGGGAATAGGATTTGATGAAAAAATGACTGTATCATTTGGCTTTAAAGATATTTGACGGTGTGTACCATTTGCAATTCTAGAAAGGGCAGCTAATGGTTCACCTTGAGATCCAGTACAGAGAATCATCACTTGTTCTGGTGGCAGTTTATTAATTTCACTTGCATCAACGATGGTTCCTTCTGGGATGTCTAAATATCCTAGATCAATACCATTTTGTACACCATTTTCCATCGAACGGCCAAAAATAGCCACTTTTCTTCCTGTATCAATGGCTGCTTGAATTGCAGTTGATACACGGTATAGATTAGATGCAAAAGTGGCAAAAATAATTCGGCCATCAATACCAGTAATGATATTGTGGAGAGATTGAGCTACAAATCTTTCTGATTTAGTAAAAGTTGGAACTTCTGCATTAGTAGAATCAGAAAGTAGAGCTAGAACTCCTTCTTCACCAATTTTAGCCATTTTTTGGAAATTTGGTGCTGGTTGATTCATTACTGGAGTTAGATCAAATTTCCAATCTCCTGTGAACACCACTGCACCCTCCGGAGTTTGAACAGTAATTCCTAAAGTATCAGGGATAGAGTGGGTAGTTCTGAAGAAAGAAACAGAAAGTTTTGGAAACTTTAAAACTGTATCTTCGAGTTCTTCATGAAGTTCAGTTGTTTTTAGTAGACCATGTTCTTCTAGTTTGCCTCTAATTAAGGCTAAGGCAAAAGGTGGGGCATAGACTGGAATTTCAGGGATTTTCTTTAATAAGAAAGGAATCCCACCAATATGATCTTCATGTCCATGGCTTACGACTAAAGCCTTAATCTTTTTACGGTTTTTGACTAGATAGGAATAATCTGAGATGACATAGTTAATTCCCATTTCATCATCTTCAGGGAATTTAATTCCACAGTCCATGATGATAATTTCATCTTGGAATTCAACACAGTACATATTGCGGCCAATTTCGCCTAACCCCCCAATGGCGTAAATGCCGACTTCATTATTTTTTAAATTAACAGCCATTAATCCTTAGGTTGAATAGTTGTAAGCTTAAATTCTGGATTTTGTTTTTCATAAGCTAATGAATTACCAGTTAGTTCTTGGATGAGTTCAATGTTATAGGGGGTATTATCCTCAACCAATTTTCTTGCTTCAACTAAATTATTTGCTTCAAGATAAAGAGTTTGGGTTGTTTCTCTTCTTGGATTAACGATCTGGTCTTTTTGGTATAAAACTTTATAGATCATTTGTTAAATCTCCTTAATATAAAACGTTCAAATTATGAATCAAAAATGTGTTATTTGACTCAATAGCTAATAAAATTTTACCATAAATTACAGGGTAAGTATATAAGTAAGAAATCCATTATTTTATACAAAATATAATTGACAAATTATCATACTATAAGTATTATTATTAGTGTAGATGAGTGGTTATCATCTACATTAGAAGTATCTTCATTCTTCTTAAGTAACATGGGAGTGCTAGCAGGGTGCTAGCACTTTTTTATTGAACATATTTAAAGTGCTAAATTATAAGCACGTTAAAAAAGGGATTAGAGTTATAACTCTAATCCCTTTTTTAACAATAATTTTTTGTTATCGTTAGGAAATTACTACTGTATCTTCAGCAAGGTTGAAAGGATTTTCTTTATTGATGCGATCATAGAATAAATGACCATTCAGATGATCGATTTCGTGTGAAGCAACAATTGCTGGGTAATCTTTTAAACGAATAGTTTTTTCTTCACCATCAACAGTATAATAATGAATCTTTAACTTATCTGGTCGAGGAACATAACCTTCAATATCTTGATCAACACTTAAACAACCTTCACCTTCAGCAATGCAAGCTTGTCTGACAGATTCTGAAATAATTTTAGGGTTCACAAAAACCTCTTTAAAAATTATTTCACCTTCATTATTTGGTACAAGTAAAGCAGCCATTTGAATACTACGACCCACTTGTGGAGCAGCCAAACCTACTCCAGCTCGTAATTGATGTTTTTCAGCAATTTTTGGGTCTTGTGAGTTAACCAAGTATTCCATCATCTCTTCAGCAAATTTTTTATCTTCATCAGAAAGTGGGAAAGATAAAGGTTTTGCTACTTTTCTTAAAACTGGATCGCCATCGCGAACAATATCATGCATTAAGATCAAAATAAAACTCTCCTTAAATTAAGACTAAAAATACATATTTTTATCTAAAATTGTCAAATAGAAATATAAAATAACTTATTTAAGTTTATAACACTTTAAAAAAATATTGAAGTAATATCTATTGATAGAAACTAATCGTATTGACCAAAGGTTATTATTTTGATAAAATCATCAACTGAAACTATACAGATATAAAGCTTCAACAAACTGCAATTTTATTTTTGCATAGAAGAGCTGTGACTGAAGTCACAGTTTTTTTATGAAATTCAGGGAGGAATTTCTTTTGGCAACAAGAGACGATGTAAGAAATATTGCGATTATTGCGCACGTTGACCACGGTAAAACTACTTTGGTTAACCAATTATTAAAACAATCTGATACTTTACCAGAGCATATGAATCTTGAAGATCGTGCAATGGATTCAAATGATATCGAACGTGAACGTGGTATCACCATTTTATCTAAAAATACTGCTGTTAAATATGGTGATACTACTATTAACATTTTGGATACCCCAGGACACGCTGACTTCGGTGGAGAAGTAGAGCGTATCATGCACATGGTGGATGGAGCACTTTTATTAGTTGACGCTTATGAAGGTACTATGCCTCAAACACGTTTTGTATTAAAAAAGGCATTAGAAGCTGGAGTTAAACCAGTAGTAGTAATTAATAAGATTGACCGTCCAGGTGCTCGTCCTCAAGAAGTTCTAGATGAAGTTCTTGAATTATTTATCGAATTAGGTGCTACTGATGAACAATTAGATTTCCCTGTTGTTTATGCTAGTGCGTTAAACGGTACTTCTTCTTATGATTCTGACCCAAGTAAGCAAGAAGAAACTATGGATCCAATTTTTGATACTATTATTAAGAGTATTCCAGCACCTGAAGATAATGCTGATCAACCATTACAATTCCAAATTACTATGCTTGATTGGGATGACTATGTTGGTCGTATCGGTGTTGGTCGTATCTTCCGTGGAACTGTTAAAGTTGGTGATAACGTTACAGTTATGAAACGTGACGGTTCAACTCAAAACTTTAGAGTAACTAAGTTATTTGGTTACTTTGGTTTGAAGCGTAATGAAATTAAAGAAGCTAAGGCTGGCGATATCATTGCTATTTCAGGTATTAATGATATTTATGTTGGTGAAACTATTGCATCAGCAGATAAACCAGAAGCTTTACCACTTCTTAATATTGATCCACCTACTTTACAAATGGACTTCGTTGCTAACGATTCACCATTTGCTGGTCGTGAAGGTGATCAAGTTACACCTAAGAAGCTTGAAGATCGCTTAATTCGTGAAACTCGTACTGATGTTTCCCTCAAGGTTGAACCTACTGATAGAACTAATGCGTGGACTGTTTCTGGTCGTGGTGAACTTCACCTTTCAATTTTAGTTGAAGAATTACGTCGTGAAGGATTTGAATTACAACTTTCACGTCCTAAAGTAATTTATCGTGAAATTGATGGTGTAATGAGTGAACCATATGAAGCTGTTCAAGTTGATACACCTGATGAATATGTTGGTTCTGTTATTGATTCTCTTTCACAAAGAAAAGGTGAAATGAAGAATATGGAATCAACTGGTAATGGTCAAACTAGATTAGAATTCTTAGTTCCATCTCGTGGTTTGATTGGTTACAACAACGAATTTATGTCTCAAACAGCTGGTTATGGTATTATGAACCACACTTTTGAAAAGTATGCACCAGTAATTAAGAATTGGGAACCAGGTCGTCGTAATGGTGCCTTAGTTTCTATTAACCAAGGTCAATCAACAACTTACTCACTTCAATCAGTTGAACAACGTGGTGAATTATTCATTGGTGCAGGTGTTGAAGTTTATGAAGGTATGATTGTTGGTCAATCATCTCGTGAACGTGATATTGCCGTAAACGTTACTAAAGGTAAGAACTTAACTAACACTCGTGCTTCTGGTAAGGACCACTCAGCTTCAATCAAGACTCCTAAGAAGTTAACTTTGGAAGAATCACTTGAATTCTTAAATGAAGATGAATATTGTGAAGTTACTCCACAAAGTGTTCGTTTACGTAAGAAGATCTTAAATACAAACGAAAGAAAGAAAGCCGACAAGAAACGCGGTAAATAAGCTTAAAAGACAAGGAAATAACTCCTTGTCTTTTTTTATGGCTTTTTTAAAAATAGGGCATGATATAATAAAAGCAATTAACTAAAAGGGAGTTAGCAAACGTGCGAAAAAAAGTTAAATATTTAGATTATTCTATTTTAATTCCTTATCTAATTCTTTGTTTATTAGGAATTATAATGGTTTATTCAGCTAGTTCTGATATTTTATTAGTAAATGGCTTTAAATCAACGGTTTATATGTCTCGCCAGATAATTTATTTTGTGGCTGCTTTTGTTTTGTTTGGAATTCCAACTTTTGGAATGAAATTGAAGATCTTCAAAAGTAAAAAATTTGTATTATCATATTTAGGAATTTCTTTTATATTGCTTTTATTTTTAGTAGCCTTAAAGATTATTAGTCATGGACAAGCTGCTGTTAATGGGGCAGTTGGTTGGATTAACTTAGGGTTTATTAATATTCAGCCAGTTGAGTTAGCAAAATTATCTCTTGTTTTATATTTGGCTTATGTCCTCGACCGAAGAGATGGCAAAATTATTCCAGGACAAATTAGAGAAAACCTTTCCGGCCCAACAATTATTTCTTTTTTGATGATTGCACTTGTTATTGTTGAACCAGATTTTGGGGGTTCAGCCATTCTATTCATGATTGTCTTCGTCATGTACTCAGTATCGGGAATACCAACAAAAATGGCTTTACAATGGCTTGGAATTCTAGTAGCAGCGATTATTATCTTGTTATTTGTACTACTTGTTTGGGAACCGGGCTTTATTAAAAGTTCTTACCAATTTCAGCGATTACTTGCTTTTGCTCATCCGTTTCAATTAGAAAAAACTGGTGGTGCGCAATTAGTTAACTCCTATTATGCAATTCATAATGGAGGATTATTTGGAGTAGGTTTAGGTAATTCAATGCAAAAACGTGGCTATTTACCTGAACCTTACACTGACTTTATTCTTTCCATTAGTGCAGAAGAATTGGGTGTAATTGGTGCGATTGCAATTGTGACATTACTCTTCTTTTTAATGTGGCGAATTATGGAAGTTGGTATTCATGCCCATACACAATTTAATGCCTTGGTATGTTTCGGGGTAACAACAATGATCTTTACCGAAACTCTCTTTAATGTTGGTGCCGTTTTGGGATTATTACCTATTACAGGGGTTACATTACCTTTTATTTCGTATGGTGGATCTTCAATGATTGTTTTAACAGCCGGTTTAGGAATTGTTTTAAATATAGCTGCAAGTGAACGTAAATATGTGATTGAAAGTGAGCGTATCCACTAATGGGACTAGTTTTTAAAGATACTAATTCAGAAAAAAAACTGGACAAACGTAAAAGTCTGATTGTTTGGCTTTATAATTCTAAAGATCAATTTAAGTTAAGACATTTTGGTGATATTGTTTATTTTTCACGCAAGAAGAACTACGTGATTATTTATGTGGATCAGGAGCAAGTAGAAAAGATTATAGCTACACTAAAAAAAGAAAAGTTTGTTAAAAGAGTTGAAAAATCACAACACGATAACTTAAATTTTTCTGCTGAGTATGAAGAAAAGTTTATGAATGATCTTCGTCATGAAGCAGAACAAATGTTAGAAAAGGGTGAATCATATAATTGAGAATTATTTCAGGAAAATATGCTAAAAGAAATTTATTTACTTTAAAAAGTAATGCTACACGTCCAACCAGTGATAAAGTAAAGGAATCTCTTTTTAATTCTTTAGGACAATTTTTTTCGGGTGGAAAAGTTTTAGACCTTTATGCTGGTAGTGGTGCATTAGGGATTGAAGCTGTGTCACGAGGATATGATCAAGCCTTTTTAGTTGATGTTAGTGGTCAAGCATGTAAAATAATTAAGAAAAATGTTGATCTTACTAAAGAACCAGAGCGTTTTAAAGTTATTAAGACAAGTGATTTTAGAGCTTTGAAACAATTTGCAGAAGAAGGAGAAATCTTTGATCTTGTATTTTTAGATCCACCCTATGCTAAAGAAAAAATTATTAAAGTTATGAATACATTACTAGAAAATAACTTATTAGCACCCCATGCTCTTGTAATAGCGGAAACGGATGAACATACGGATTTACCTGAGGTTGAAGGATTTGAACTAAAAAAAGATCATCATTTAGGCAGAACAAAAGTCAAAGTCTATGAAAGGACGTAAGTGATGGTAAAGGCAATTTTTCCTGGAAGTTTTGATCCCCTAACTAATGGACACTTAGAAACAATTCAAACTGCGGCTAAAATGTTTGATAAACTTTATGTAGTAATCATGACTAATACGCAGAAAAAGTATCTTTTTAATGAACAAGAGCGGGTTGAATTAGCTCGTACTATCTTTGAAGCAGATGAAAAAATTGAAGTGATTGGGCGACCACAGGAATTAACTATTGAAGTAGCACGAGAATTGGGAGCTTCTACCATAGTGAGAGGGTTAAGAAATGATGCGGATTTTAACTATGAACGTGAAATTGCACAAATAAATAAAACGTTAGCTCCAGAATTAGATACAATTTTTCTTCTGACTGGACCAGAAAATAGCTTTATTTCATCTTCCATGATTAAGGAAACAGCGCTATTTGGTGGGGATGTTTCAAAATTGGTGCCTCCAGAAGTTGCAATTGCTTTAAAAAAGAAAGTAAGATCAGATGAATAAATCAAAAATAAAAAAATGGCTGCTTGTATTAGCAGCATTTTTTGTCATAATTATCTTTTGCGTATGGCCAACAAATTATGTTATTGATGCTCCTGGACAAGCAAGTCCAGTAAGTAACTTAATAAAATCCAACTCAAAATATAATTATTCTAATTTTTATTTTGTTACTGTTTCTGAACGGCCTGCAGTAATGATTGATTATTTGACTTCATATTTAAGACCATATGATAGTCGATATACTCAAAAACAAGTACGAGGCAATGCAAGTAGTAGTGAATATAATGAAATGCAAAAATACTATATGAGCACAAGTGAGAATAATGCAATTGCTTATGCTGCTAAAAAAGCTCAAGTTCCATATCAACAAAAATATTTAGGTGTATATGTGATGAGTATTTTGCCTCATTCAAATTTTAAAAATAAACTTCAAGTTGGAGATACGATTGTGGCCGTCAATAACACTAAGGTTAGTTCGATAGCACAATTACAAGATTATATAAAAACTCTGCCTAATAAGACCAAAATTAACCTTAAAGTATTGCGTAATGGAAAAGTAAAAAATTTAACCGGTAAAGTTAGCCCATTAACTGGTACAAATCACTCAGGTATTGGAATCCAATTGGTTGATCACACGCAAGTAACGTCTAAACCTTCAATTAGAATTGATGCTGGCAATATTGGAGGTCCCTCTGCCGGATTAATGTTTAGCTTGGCTTGCTATCAGATTTTTACTCATGAAAAATTATCTACCAATAAAATTGCTGGAACTGGAACAATAGATGAAAATGGTCATGTGGGGATGATTGGAGGAATTGATAAAAAAGTTGTTGCTGCTGATAAAAAGGGGATAAAAGTATTTTTTGCTCCAACGGATCAACCGGCCGGTATTAAAAAAAGCGAGACTAATTACAGTGAAGCAGTTAAGACAACTAAAAAAATTCATTCAAAAATGAAAATTATTCCTGTTAATAATTTTGATGATGCACTTTCTTACATAAAAAGCCATAAAAATTAAAGGCTTTCGTAAGAAAGTTTTTTTATTTAAAAATAAAAAAATTTGCGTAATTATCTTTGAGGTGAAAAAAATGAATTTTCAATTAATCAAAGATTTTATTAAAGAACATAAGAAATATTGTTTTATTGGAGTTTTATTAATTATCGGTATTTTATATTATTGTACTAATCAAAAGTCCGAAGTTGATAATACAAATTTATTAACGCAAACCAGTCAAAGTTCGGCAAAAACGGAAAGTGAGACGGACAAAATAAGCTCATCTTCTTCATCTGCGCCAAATGTTACTAATTCTACGACATCAACTAAAGTAACTTGTGATATTTCAGGTGCTGTCAAGCATGGAGGGGTTTATACCTTAAAAAACGGTGCCCGATTATTAGATTTAATTGAAGCAGCAGGTGGGTTAACAGAAAAAGCTCAGGTTAAGGCAATTAATCGCGCTCAATTATTAAAAGACCAAGATCAAATATATATTCCACATGAAGGTGAAAAAATTGAACCAAGAGGTGATACAACCGTAAATAAGGGTGCATCAAGTGATTCAACAGATGCTTCTAAGGAACAAATTCATTTGAATAGTGCTACGGTATCTGATTTGCAAAAATTAAATGGTGTTGGCCAAAAGAGGGCTGAGCAAATTATTCAATTTCGGGATGCGAATGGTGGTTTTAAACAAATCCAAGATATAACAAAGGTCTCTGGTATTGGAGAAAAAACTTTTGAAAAATTTAAGGATCAATTGGCTCTATAACTGTGTAAATCCGGGTTATTTATTTCTTCTGGGCTTCCTTTTATCCATATTTTCATTATGTATATTTGCGGCACACCAAAAAATTCAGCATAGTATTGGATTTCTAATTATTGTCTATTTATTTTCATTAATCATCATTAAATATGAAAAGAAATTAGTCGTGACAACATTGACCGTAGTAATTATTTTTTTAGGTTTAAGTGTAAAAGCAAAATCTTACTCTACTTGTGATTTACACAATGATATTTTAATTTATCCTGATCAAATAAATATCAAAGACGGGTTTGCCAGTGGAGAAGGTAAAATTGGTAAAAATAAAATATTAATTAGTATGCCTGCAAATAAAGAATTAGAACTAGCTCTAAAGAGAAATCAAATACTCTATTTATCAAATATTAGTGCTGAAGTAAAGCCACTTGATCCTCCAACTAATTTTGGACAATTTGATTATCGCAATTATTATCGCAGCAAAAATATTTATGAACGCTTAAGTCTAAAAAATTATCAACTAAGAATAAAGCAAGCGAATTTTTTTGATTATCTACATGTTTTTCGTAATCAGTTAAAAAATTATTTTGCTAAATTACCAAGAATAGTTAGTTTTATGATTAGTGAAATGATTCTAGCTGAAAATCCAGATAGTAAAAATAAAATAATCTTAGATAATTATCGAAATTTAGGTGTAATTCATCTTTTAAGTATTTCCGGGTTACATGTTGGATTATATACAGTCTTTATTTCCACAATTTGTACACTCTTAAAGCGAGATGAATATGAAACCTTATTTATTTGTACAACATTTTTAATTGCTGAAATCTTCTTAGCAGATTTTCAAGCTGGGTTTGTTAGAGCAAGTTTGGGGTATTTTTTAGGTAAAGTTTTTGCTTTAGGAAACATTCCTTTGGCTAAAGGTGATCGTTTGGGCTTAGTTACTATAATTCATTTAGGAATAAAACCCACCTTGTTTCTTAATTGTGGTGCGATTCTATCTTATTTATTAGTACTAGGTTTAGAAATTATTGGTGAAAAGAATCCTCTTAAACAAGGATTTTTTTTGAATTTACTTACTACTCCAATTTTATTGAATAATTTTTATCAATTTAATATTTTTACAATTATATTTAATCTTATGATTGTACCAGTATTTAATTTTTGTTTGTTACCATTAACATTTTTAGGGGCAATCTCATATAAATTCTTACCAGCTGTGACTTATTTTATTGAAAAAATTTTTACATTAATAATGAATGGCATCAATATGGTCGCCCAAACTAAATTTGGCATGATTATTTTTGGTAAAATTACTTGGTGGCAAACAATCTTTTTATTAATAATTTCGAGTAGTTTGATTATTTTTTATCATAATAAAAAGATAAGAAATCGTCTCTGTCTAGCCTTAGGAATAGGATACTGTAGTATCTTTTTTTCGATTCATTTTCCCTTGCAAGGTCAAGTATCAATTATTGATGTTGGACAAGGAGATAGTATTCTAATTACTACGCCTTTGAGGAGAAAGGCTTATTTAATTGATACAGGTGGAAAAGTAAATTTCGGCAAAAAGAAAAGTGAACCACAATTTAATCGTATTACCTTGCCTTATCTGAATGCACAAGGAATAGATCATTTAGATGGGGTTTTCTTGTCTCATCAAGATGCAGATCATATTGGTGATTTAGGTCCCTTATTGGAGCAGGTAGCAGTTAAAAAATTATATTTTGCTCAAGGATTAAATGAAAATCCATCTTTTATAAAAAGAATTAAAGGAAAAGTTAATCATACAAAATTAATTCCGCTTATTGCAGGCAATGTTGTTAAGGAAGAGGGCATTGACTTGCATACGGTTCATCCCTTTAAGCCAGGAACAGGCAAAAATGAAGATTCTCTATCGTTATGGTTTAGATTGGGTGGGAAAAGTTGGCTTTTTACTGGGGATTTAGATCAAGCCGGAGAACAAAGACTGTGGCAACATTTTCCTCTTCAGGTGGACTATTTTAAGTTAGGTCATCACGGAAGTAAAACTTCTTCAAATCCAGAATTTTTACATAATATCAATCCTAAACTTGTCTTTATTTCAGCTGGACGAAATAACCGCTTCGGTCATCCTCATCAAGAGACGCTAGAGACCTTACAGACGTTAAAAATTCCATATTATACTACGCAAGATAGTGGTACAATTACATGGACTTATTCTCCTTTTACACAAAAAAATAAATTTTCAACTTTTAATCAAGGACCTTTACATGGCACTAATTAATCTTTTTACACCATCAAATATAAAAATTCCTCATACCTTAATTTTTGGACCGGATGCTTATTTAAATGAGTATGTGAGCAAGGATTTTGTTAAACAGGAAAAATTTAAAGATTTAGAACAAACGATAATTGATTGTAGTGAAGATGGATTAGATGAACTAATGGCCAGTTTAACTGAGTCGTCACTGTTTTCACAGCAAAAAATTATTATTGTTAAAAATCCTTTCTTTTTAACAGCGAAAGTTGCTACAAAATTTAGAAAACAAGTTGATAAGTTACAAGTAATCTTAGATCATTTACAAGAGTTAGATAATATAGTTATTTTTATTGCTAGTTATGAAAAAATAGATAAACGTAAAAAAATAGTCAAAACTTTGTTACAGCAAGTAAATTTAGTTGAAACAAGATTTCGACCATATGAAATAAGTGGTTTGATTAAAGGTATTAGTAAAAGTGAAGGCTATACTCTTACTAATCAGGCCTTACAATTATTAATTCAACGAAGTGATCAAGTATTGGATACAGCTTTAAGTAATTACGTTAAGTTAAAAAATATTAGTGATAATCAAACAATCAAAGAATCTTTAGTAGAACAAAATATTGATCGTTCTTTATCAGAAAATGTATTTGAAATCTTAACGGTTGCGCTTAAAGGAGATTATACTCAGGCAATAACACGACTTAATGAACATTTGCGTGAAGGAAATAGTGCTATTCAACTTTTGGCCATTTTTGAATCTCAATTAGAATTTTTAATGGTCGTCAAAACTTTACAAAATAGACGTTGGACAAAAGACCAAATTATAAATGAATTAAAAGCAAATCCATATCGAATTCAATTTGCGATGCAAAATAAAGTTTCTCTGGAAAAGTTAAAGCTTTTAGTACAAAAGAGTATTGAATTAGATTATGGCTATAAAAGTGGACGTTATCAAGGAAATAACTATTTAGAAATGTTTATTTTATCTATATAAAGCAAAAAAGACAGGAGATTTAACTCCTGTCTTTTTATGATTATAAAATTATTTTGCAGCAACTTTTTTAGCCATACGTGACTTGTCACGGTTTGCCTTATTCTTAGAAATAAGACCTTTTGAAACAGCCTTATCAAGAGCACGAGCAGCTTTAATTTGTAATTCGAGGACATCTTTTGATTTAGCTTCAACAGCTTCGTTGAACTTTCTAATTTCAGTTCTCAACTTACTCATTTCAGAAGCGTTACGCTTGTTAGCAGTAGCAGTAGTTTTAACACGCTTGATTGCAGATTTAATTTGTGGCATGAATTTCACCTCGATAAAATATAGATTTACCTGTTAATTGTACTAAATGAGACATAAGCTTGCAAGGTAAATTGTACTTGCTTTTTTAAAAAAATCCGGGTAATATATATCTCTGTTGGAACCATTAGCGCTGTCTACACGTCGCCAACGGTAAACGATGTTAATGGCAATTATGATTTAGAGAGGTATATATTAATGGCAATTTCAAAAGAACAAAAAGATGAATTAATTAAGAAGTATGCTCGCCACGATGGTGATACTGGTTCACCAGAAGTTCAAATCGCATTACTTACTGATGAAATTAACAACTTAAACGCACACTTAAAAGAAAACAAGCAAGATCACCACTCATACCGTGGTTTGCTTAAAAAGATTGGTCACCGTCGTAACTTACTTCGTTACTTAAAGAATAAGGATATTCAACGTTACCGTGACTTAATCCAACAATTAGGTTTACGTCGTTAATCATTGTTATTTTGCATTGCACACAAAAGACAGACTCAATTTGGAGTCTGTCTTTTTTTGTAAACTTTTAAAATGTTGTCTTAATATGCTAAAATTAATTAGACAAATTTCGTTTTGATCTTAGTGATCCACAAGAAAATTGAATAATTATTTAGAAAGAAGAAAATTATGACACAAAACATTAAGATAATGATGTTGGGTGGAGTACGTGAAAATGGAAAGAACATGTACGCTGTCCAAGTTGATGATGAAATTTTTATTATGGATGCAGGGTTAAAGTATCCTGATAGTTCAATGCTTGGAATTGATGTAGTCATTCCTGATTTAGATTTCTTTAGAGAATATGGCGATCGCATTGCAGGAATTTTCTTAACTCATGGTCATGATGATGCTATCGGAGCACTACCATATATTTTGCGTGATCATGATATTCCAGTTTTTGGCTCGAAATTAACCGTAGAATTAGCAAAAATAGCCGTTCAACGTGAAAATAAACGTCGAAAAAATAATTTATTTCATGTAATTGATGCTGATACTGAAATTGATTTTAAGAATGCTAGTGTATCTTTCTTCAAGACAACGCATTCACTTCCTGATTCTTTAGGAATTGATATTTCTACTAAAGAAGGAGAAATTGTTTATACTGGGGACTTTAAGTTCGATCCATCTGCTAAGGAAGGTTATAGAACTGATTTTGTGAGATTATCTGAGATTTCACAAAAAGGAGTTTTGGCATTATTAAGCGACTCAACAAATGCTGAAGCAGTATTTCCAAATGATCGTCAGTCATCAATTGAAAATTACATCCTCAATACCTTTAATAATCAAGAAGGTAGAATTATTGTTGCTTCAAAGGCTTCAAATATTGTTAGAATTCAAGAAATCTTCCACGCAGCAGCGAAAACTGGTCGTCATGTTTATTTAACTGGACGAGATATTGGTAAAATTGTTTATACGGCAATGAAGTTGGGCTATCTTGATGTACCAAAAGACTTACTTGTTCATAGTAAAGATTTAAAGAAGATTCCCGATAATGAATTAGTAATTCTAGAAACTGGTCGTATGGGAGAACCACTTAAATCATTACAAAAAATGGCTACTAATCGCCATCGTTTAATTAAAATTAAAAAGGGTGATTTAGTCTTTATTGCTACTACACCATCTCATTCAGTAGAAACTATGGTGGCACAAACAAGCGATATGATTTATCGTGCTGGCGGTACAGTAAAACAATTAGGGCGCGAACGTCATACTAGTGGACATGCTACTGGACGAGATTTACAAATCTTAATTGATACCATGAAGCCTAAATTTTTAATTCCAGCAATTGGTGAATATCGTTTATTAGAACTCCATAAAAACCTAGCAGTAGAAGTAGGAATGGATCCTAAAGATATCTACCTAACTAAAAATGGTGATGTATTAAAACTTGAAAAAGACAGATTTTATCTTAGTGATCCTGTTCCTGGCGAAGATACAATGATCGATGGATCTGGGGTAGGGGATGTAGGAAATATTGTCTTAAGAGATCGTGAAGTTTTATCAGATGATGGTGTCTTTATTGCTGCCGTAACGATCGATCGAAAGAAGAAAAAAATTGTTTCAGAACCTTTAGTTTCTACTCGTGGATTTGTTTATATTAAAACCAATCATGAATTGATGAATGGTGCAGTTGATGCTATTAAAGAAGCAATTGCTAATAATTTTGAACATAAACGTTTTGATTGGACTGAATTAAAGCAAGATGTAAGAAATAGTGTCGAAAAGTTTTTATATAAACAAACAGGACGTCGTCCAGTTGTTTTGCCAGTCGTAATGGAAGTTAACCAAAACAGACATCGTGCAATGGTAAAACGTAATGAACAAAATAAAGCTAAGGAAGAAATAAGAGAAAAAAATTCTCGTCCTAGTCGTACACGTGTTTCTAATTCGACTCATTCCAAAAATAGACGTCCACGTAAAAAAATAAATAATAATCAACAAAATAGTAAAAATAACTTAGCACAAAAGAAGGCTTAAAAAGATGAAAAGTTCAAGTCAAGAAAATCTCATAACTTTAGCTCACGAAGCTAAAGAAAATAATGATTTACCTCAGGCTAAGCAATATTTGCTTGAGGCGTTAAGACTGGGACATGAGTCAGCCATTGTGTGTGAACTAAGTGAAATTTACTTGAGTGAGAATAAAGCAGATCAGGCATATTCATTAATCAAAGAAGAGCCTGATCTTTTTTCAGATCAAAAAGTATTTGAAACATATTTAGCAATATTAAAAGCAAGACATTTTAATATTGAAAAATTACAACTTAATCATTTACTACACAAAGAAATTCACCCAACCGTGAGTCCAGTTTCGGAAGCTGACCAACAAAAATTAATGAAAAATTTTCGGTATTTAAAAAATATTACTGAAGCAGATTATTTAAAGTTATTTCAGTTGAGTAAAGAAAATTTTATTCTATTGGCACAAAGTCTTTTGCTTGATCCGAGTCAAAATTTTGCTTTACGCTTATCACTTTGTGAAGATCTCATTAAATTAGGAGTAGAGCAAAAAATGCAAGTAATAGTACTGGGCGAAATAAAAAGTTTTATTCCTAACCAAACAATGTTACTGGAGAAGGATCCAATTTATCGAGAAGTATGCATAAGTATTGCGGATTATTTACGTCGTGATCCAAGCAAGTTAACCCTGATGGTAGGGGAATTGAATATTGTAATGGGGATGTTATATCCTAAGTTACGTGATTATATTTCTCATCCAGATCAGTTTGCACATGATTTTAGAAAGTATCTAGAGGAAAAAAAGGGTGGAGTAAATCAGAAGTTATTGGATAAAATTTATAATTATTTAGCCAATGAAAAATTAAATGATAATTTCAATTAGAAATATTTAATAATTTTACTAATTAAAAAGGTTTACTTTTTTTCTAGATCTAGTATAATCAACTAAGGATATTTTCAAAGGGGCAGAAAGCAATTTTGACTATGCTTTTACCTTTGAAAGTAGTATAATAATCAACAGAGAATTATCCGTTATTACTCAACGGACTTCTTGCAAATTTACAGGAGGGTCATTTTAATGGCAGAAAAAGAACATTACGAAAGAACCAAGCCGCACGTTAACATTGGTACTATCGGCCACGTTGACCATGGTAAGACCACTTTAACTGCAGCTATTACTACTGTTTTAGCTAAAGAAGGTTTAGCACAAGCAGAAGATTACTCACAAATCGACGCAGCTCCAGAAGAAAAAGAACGTGGTATCACTATTAACACTGCCCACGTTGAATACGAAACTGCTAAGCGTCACTACGCTCACATGGATGCTCCAGGACACGCCGACTACATCAAGAACATGATTACCGGTGCTGCACAAATGGATGGTGCCATCTTAGTTGTTGCTGCAACTGATGGTCCTATGCCACAAACTCGTGAACACATCTTACTTGCTCGTCAAGTTGGTGTTGAATACATCGTTGTATTCTTAAACAAGGTTGACTTAGTTGATGATCCAGAATTAATCGACTTAGTTGAAATGGAAGTTCGTGACTTATTAACTGAATACGATTACCCTGGTGATGATGTACCAGTTATCCGTGGCTCAGCATTGAAGGCACTTGAAGGCGATCCAGAACAAGAAAAAGTTATCATGAAGTTAATGGACACTGTTGATGAATACATCCCAACTCCAGAACGTGATACTGATAAGCCATTCTTAATGCCAGTTGAAGACGTATTTACTATCACTGGTCGTGGTACTGTTGCTTCAGGTCGTATCGACCGTGGTACTGTTAAAGTCGGCGATGAAGTTGAAATCGTTGGTTTAAAGGATGACATTGAAAAATCAACTGTTACTGGTTTGGAAATGTTCCACAAGACTCTTGACCTTGGTGAAGCCGGCGATAACGTTGGTGTATTACTTCGTGGTATTGACCGTGATCAAATTGAACGTGGACAAGTTTTAGCTGCTCCTGGTTCAATTAAGACTCATAAGAAGTTTAAGGGCCAAGTTTATATCTTGAACAAGGATGAAGGTGGTCGTCACACTCCATTCTTCTCAGATTACCGTCCACAATTCTACTTCCACACTACTGATGTTACTGGTAAGATTGAATTACCAGAAGGTACTGAAATGGTTATGCCTGGTGATAATGTTGAATTCACTGTTGAATTAATTAAGCCAGTTGCCATTGAAAAGGGTACTAAGTTCACTATCCGTGAAGGTGGTAAGACTGTTGGTGCTGGTCAAGTTACTGAAATTCTTGACTAATTCCAATAATTTAAAAGATGCGCTTTGCGCATCTTTTTTTTATGCAAAATAAAATTAGCTGCTACATTTGTGTTTAAGGCCGGTTTGGGGTAATATAATTAAGTGTGCAATAGCAAACCCAAATTTGACATCGGAGGTATTAATTAATGTCTGTAAAATGGGAAAAGACCGGTAAAACCACCGGTGAATTAACTTTTGAAATTTCACAAGAACAAGTAAAAAAAGCTTTAGATCAAGCATTTAACCGTGTAAAGAAGAATTTACGTGTTCCTGGATTCCGTAAGGGTCACGTATCTCGTGTGATTTTTGACCAATTTTATGGTGAAGAAGCACTTTACGAAGATGCATTAAATATTGCTTTACCAGAAGCTTATACAGAAGCTGTTAAGGAAGCTGGTATTGATCCTGTAGGTCAACCACAAATCACTCCAGTTTCAATGGATAAAGATAAGCCTTGGGTAATGAAAGCAACTGTTTCTGTACAACCTGAAGTTAAATTAGGTGATTACAAGGGTATCGAAGTACCTAAGCAAAGTAAACGCGTTTTAGTAAAAGATGTTGACGCTGAACTTAAGAAGCGTCAAGAACAAAATGCGGAATTAGTTTTAAAGGATGGTAAATCTAAGAAGGGTGATACCGTTACTATTGATTACGAAGGTACTATCGATGGTAAGAAGTTTGATGGCGGTAGCGCACAAAACTACTCTCTTGAACTTGGTTCAAACACCTTTATTCCTGGCTTTGAAGATCAATTAGAAGGTCACAAGGCTGGCGATGATGTTGATGTTAAGGTTACTTTCCCAGAAGATTATGGTGCAAAGGATTTAGCTGGTAAAGAAGCTCACTTTGCTACTAAGATTCATGAAGTTAAATCTAAAGAATTACCTAAATTAGATGATGAGTTTGCTAAAGATATTGATGATTCAGTAGAATCTCTTGATGAATTAAAAGACAAGATTAAGGCTGATTTGAAGAAGCAAAAGGAAGATGCAGCTAAGGCAGCAATTCAAGATGCCGCAATTACTGGTGCTGTTAAGAATGCTACTATCGATGAAATTCCTCAAGCAATGATCGATGAAGATGTTCAAAATCAAATGAACCAATACTTAGGCAATATGCAACGTCAAGGTATCGATCCACAAACTTACTTCAAGTTAACTGGTACTACTGAAGCACAACTTCGTGAACAAATTGCTAAGGATGCAGAAGAACGTGTTAAGACTAACCTTGTTTTAGAAGCAATTGTTAAAGCAGAAAAACTTGATGCAACTGCCAAAGAAATTGATCAAGAAATCAAGGACTTAGCAAAAGAATACAACATGGATGAAAAGGTTGTACGTAACACTTTATCTGATGATATGCTTAAGCATGACATTGCTGTAAGAAAGGCTATCGATTTAATTACTGATAAGGCAAAAGAAGTAGCTAAAAAGTCATCTACCAAGAAATCAACTGCTAAGAAGTCAACTACTAAGAAGTCAACTGAAAAGAAGACTACTAAGAAATCTTCAACTAAAAAATCTGACAAAGACTAATTAGAATAAGAAGAGAAAAGGAGCGGCTCGAAGCCGCTTCTTTTTTTGAAACAAAATTCTTTACGTAATTTCGCGTACATGATAAAGTTACTATGCTTACTATTTATAAGGAGGTTTTTAATTTGCCTACTGATACTCAAGATACAGAAGAAATTAAATGTTCTTTTTGTGGTAAATCACAATCTCAAGTTAAAAAAATTGTTGCAGGTAATGGAGTTTATATCTGTAATGAATGTATTGAACTTTCCAAACGCATAGTTGATGATGAATTAAAGGCTGATTCTTTGAAAGAAAGCAAGGAATTACCTAAGCCTATGGAGATTAAGAAGCAACTTGATGAATATGTTATTGGGCAAGACCGCGCCAAAAAGGTATTATCTGTTGCAGTTTATAATCACTATAAACGTATTAATCAAATGGAAGTTGAGCAAGAAGGAACTGAATTACAAAAGTCCAATATTGCTTTAATTGGACCTACTGGATCCGGTAAAACATATCTTGCTCAAACACTTGCAAAAATCTTGAATGTACCTTTTGCAATCGCTGATGCAACTACTTTAACAGAAGCTGGTTACGTTGGTGATGATGTTGAAAACATTTTGTTAAAGTTAATTCAAAATGCTGATTATGACATTGAACGAGCACAAAAGGGAATTATCTATATTGATGAAATAGATAAAATCTCTAAAAAGGCTGAAAATATGTCTATTACACGAGACGTTTCAGGAGAAGGTGTGCAACAATCTCTCTTGAAAATTCTTGAAGGTACAATGGCATCAGTTCCACCTCAAGGTGGACGTAAACATCCTCAACAACAAATGCTTCATATTGATACCAGCAATATATTATTCATTGTTGGTGGTGCTTTTGATGGTATTCAAAATATTGTTAAAAACCGTTTAGGTGAAAAAACTATCGGTTTTGGCGCAGAGAATGATGTTAATACTAAAGACGCTGATAATTGGCAAAAATACTTAACTACAGGAGATTTAGTCAAATTTGGCTTAATTCCTGAATTTATTGGTCGTATTCCGATTATTAGTACTTTGGATGGATTAGAAGATAAAGATTTAATTCGTATTTTAACTGAGCCTAAGAATGCTTTAGTTAAACAATATCAAAAGCTATTCTCACTTGATGATGTTGAATTAACATTTACTGATGGTGCTTTACAAGCAATTGCTGAATTGGCTATCAATCGTCATATGGGGGCCAGAGGTTTGCGTTCGATTATTGAAAATGCGCTAATGGATGTTATGTATCGCACGCCAAGTGAAGATGATATTGAAAGTGTTCAAGTGACTAAAGATGTCATTACCAAACATGCACAACCTCGTATTACTTATAAAAAGCAGGATAAAACTGAAGATGAAGTAGCAGAGAAGGTTAAAAAATGAAAATAAAATCAAGTGATTTTATTATTAGTGCTGTTGGTGAAAAGCAATATCCTAAAGATGATTTGCCAGAATTTGCTTTAGCTGGACGTTCTAATGTGGGAAAGTCGAGTTTGATTAATACGATAGTTAATCGTAAGAAATTAGCAAGAACATCTCAACAACCGGGAAAAACTCAGACTTTGAATTTTTATTTAATTAATGAAGATTTATATTTAGTAGATGTCCCCGGCTATGGTTATGCAAAAGTTTCCAAAAAACAAAGAGCTAAATTTGGAGAAATGATTCAAGACTACTTAGAAACTAGGGCTGATTTAAAAGGATTAGTCCTCTTAGTTGATGCACGTCATGATCCAACAAATGATGATATTAATATGTATAATTATGCTCTGATGTTAGATATTCCAATTTTAGTAGTAGCTACAAAGATGGACAAACTCAAGAAAATGGAAGCAAGTCAAATTGAGCAAAAAATTGGAAAAAGTTTAGATTTGAATCATGAACAAGTTTCATTTTTGCCTTTTTCAAGTGTAACTAAACTAAATGTTGATAAATTTTGGGATTGGATTGAAGCAAATATGTAATGAAAGAGAATAGTTTATACTATTCTCTTTTATTTTCGCCTGAAAGACTTATATAATATAAAGAGTTAAAAAGGAGATAAACATGACACAAATTTGGCCAATTTTTCTTGGTATACTGATAATTCCGCTAATATTTATTATTTTTAAAGAAAAAGGACATTTTGAATTTATTAAAGCTCTAGTTTTATTTGCCTTAATGCTAATTATGTCATTATTAATATTTATTGCCCTATTGTATATTGCGTTTCTATCGATGCATATTGATAAGGGGCTAAAGCTAGGTAATTTATTTATTTTAGTGGCAATAATGATTGTAATTGCTGGTGAATTTCTTTATTTGGGATTAAGAGTTTGGAATAAAGTTTTTCCTTTTGAGGTCACCATCTTAACAATTATTGAATATTATATTCAATGGACATTGATTTATTTTACCGTTTATCAAGCAGTCTTTGCGAATATCGATAAGGTAAGCCACTGGGTTAAATACATTAAAGTAGGAAATATTTTAGATCCAAATTTATTAGCGGTGATTATTTTACCTTCGTTTATGTCAGCTTGGATTGGTGTAGTTTTGTTTAAAAAGCATATTCATGCAATTTAGAAAGAAAGGATAAGAAAATGAATAAAATTATTTCATGGCTGGTAAGAATTGCAGTAATAATTGGTATGATTTTTACAATGAGTTTAACCCTTTCTTCCACAATTTCAATGCAGGTCTCTACAAAAGGTTTGGTAAAAGAAGCGATTAATAAAACCGCCAGTAATTATGGTGTTGGTGGGTTAGCTAAAAATAGTTGGAGTATTTTAAATGCGTTAGGTATTGAAGATCAAATTTTTGATCAATTGCCCAAAAAATTGCAGGTAAAAACATCATATTTAGAGCTTTATGATCTGACAAGTTCTTATCAAAAAGAAGGGAAGATATCAGCTTCTGAATTAAATATGCCCAATGCGACCGATAGTCAAAAAACAGTCAGTGATTTAGTCACAAAATACATTAATTCTGCTTTAGAACAGAATCAGGATGATATTAACCAAGCAATTTCTTACTATAAAATGATTTTTTATGTAATTATTGCTCTCTATGTTATTGGGATGATTTTGGTCTTATTTGGTAAAAGATTTGGCATCTATCCATTTTTGCTTGCTTCTCTTGGTGGTTATGCTCTAATAGCTTTTGTTACAGGACAACTTCAAACACAGTTACAAAGTGAAATTTATCAAGGAATTACTGTTACAATGGCAAATGGGTTTAATACTAGTATTGTTATTGCAATTATTATTACTATCGTTTGGTTTTGGGCAGCCACTCTCAAAAAGCATGCTCAAAATAAAAAGAGCCAAAAGACTTATTCCGGTAAACATGCCGCTAATTAATGAGTTTAAAAAGACACTGTTGATGCAGTGCCTTTTTTAGATTTTTTTAAAATAAACTTTTAAATTAGTAACATTTAGTAAAAACATGTTATATTGGTAAATGCCTTATTTAATGTAAGTAGTATAATTTTAAAATTAATAAATAATAGAATTTAGAAAAGTGTAGAGGATAACATGAAAAAAATCTTATTTGTATGTCATGGCAACATATGCCGTTCACCAATGGCTCAATTTATCATGCAAGATATTGTTAATAAAAATAATCTGAGTGATCAATATGAAATTGATTCTGCAGCAACAACTAGGGATGAGATTAGTGGGAATGGACAAGGACATCCAATTGATAGTCGGGCTCAAAGAATTTTAAATAAACATCAGATTCCTTTCAATACTCATTTTGCCCGTCAAATGACGAAGGCAGACTACCAAAAGTATGATTACCTTGTGGGGATGGATCAGGAAAATTTATATGATATGAATCGAATCTCTGGTGGAGATCCTGAATTAAAGGAAAAGAAACTTTTGTTTTATGCAGATTCGATGTTTGATGTAGATGACCCTTGGTACACTGGAGATTTTGAAACGGCCTTTCAAGATATAAAAAGAGGGTGTGAAGCACTCTTTAATAAAATTGAAAATAAAGAATAACCAAATAAAAAAATCACTTCAATTTGAAGTGATTTTTATTTTTATTAGATTAGTTTTAAATAAATTTAACTGCTGTACCATATGCTACAACAGATTGCATATCTCTCGCAATGGATCCAGAATCAAAGCGCATCATTACAATCGCGTCTGCACCAACATCAAGAGCGGCTTGACGTAAGCGCTCAATTGCATCAATACGTGAAGTGGTCAACATTTTTGTATATCCTTTTATTTCACCACCGACGATACTTTTTAAACCAGCGCCAAAGTCAGAAACAGCATTTCGTGATTGGGTTGTAACGCCGAAAACTTCACCAATAATTTCATATTTTTTACCTGGAATGTTTTCAGTAGTAGTAACTAAAATTTTTTCCATGAAAAAACCTCCTAAAATTAGTTGCTGTAATTATACCTTAATTACAAGTCTAATTAAAAGAGGTAATAATTATTTATGGGCTTTAGGAAAACGAATTTTTCTTTGCTTGAAGAGATCCATAATTAATTTGAAGAGGCCATAAACAATAAGAAAAATTCCTAATGCAATAATAGCCTGCTTACTTAAACTTTTTGGTCTAATCATGATTAAAATTCCCACCACAAAAGCTAAAATTGCTTCAATTATATCGATTAAATTGCGTAATACACCATCAATACGTCTAAAAATTACGGCTCGCAGTCGAACATAGGCAAAGCCAATTAAAAAGATTCCAACCACAAAGTGTGCTAAGAAGGCTAACCAGGTGCTGTTAGAGATAATTCCCATACAACAAGCGAACACAATTAAATAAGTAATAATGAAAAATCGTTTAGACCGATGATTAAGTTTTTGATTTGCAGTTTTAATAATTTTAAAACTACTCCATCCAAGTCCAGTTATTGCAGCTAAAAATCCAAAGGCTCTAAAGGCATAGTGGGGGACCAAAAGAGCAATAATTCCGATTAACATACAAGACCAGCCAATAATGGAGTCTCGTGTGATAAAAAGCCTTTCAAGGTGGAGACTTCTGATTCTTTCCCAAATAGTTTGAAAAAGACTACCTAAAACAAATCGTGTGCGACGTGAAGAAGTAGTTAAAGATAATAGAATTGCGCCAAAACTGCCAAAGCCATTTTTACCAAGTTCCGTAATTTTATCGGAGCCACTGGCCGCAAACGCATCAAAAAGATCATTAGTTAATGATTCTCTTTCTTCAGGTGAAGCTTCTTCAATCCATTGATTGATCATATCATTGTATAATTTTGATTCCCCATTACGGTGAGTTTTGGTAACGAATTTTGATCCCTCTACTTGCCAACTTAAAGGATCGTGTTGGGCGAATTTTTTACGATCAGATTCAACAATTATGGCATCACTGCCTTCATCAGGCTCAAAAAGACGACCAACAATACTAAATTCAGGGACAAAACGATGAATTTTAGGATTATTTTTCTCTACGCGCTTGATTAAACCGGGACTATCAAAAGTATAAACTGCACTAATTCGATTGCGTTCATTGTTTGGTAAAGAATAAAGAGCATATTCGGCTAAATTCCCACCTTTAGAGTGACCACATAAACTATAAACAGCTTGATTATCTTTCAGTAATTCTTTGAGATAAGTGGAAGCTGCCTCCTGAGCTGGCGTTGTTTTGAAGGATATTTCAAAGTCTTCCCGCCAACCAACAATCGTATCATCTGTTCCCCGAAAAGAAATAAAATTGGTACCATCATCTAATTGAATTTTAAGAGCACAGAACTGTGTTTGATCAGTTAAGGCGAAGACATAATTAGATAATTTAGCCGCACTAAAACGTGATGATTTGGCCATCAATTTAAGTAAAGGTTCATAACGTGAACCGTTATAAGGGGGATGGGGTACACTAAAATATTTTTTTGCTGCTTCTTTAACAGTAATTGTTTCATTACCAGCAGAAACAACATTTTCTAAATCAAGGTATGAAAAACATGCTAATACTAGTGCATCTACTGCAGATAAACTACGAGCTGAGAAGTCTAGATCACCACGCCAAGTTATGTAAGAAAGAATATTGTTATTGTCCATAATTACACGACTTTCCATTTTTCTATCATCTTTATTCTACCGCTTGTAAGCCTTGAGCACACGAATTTAGCTAAAATGTGAGTAATATTTATACAATTTTTAGTTTTACATGTATAATTATAAATAAAAGATAGGAAGGGGAACGTTAATGATAGAAATTAGAAGTAGAAAAGTGGGTAATTCTGTTTCAATTATTTTGCCTAAGAGTTTAAACGTAGAAGTCGATCAAGCTTTTTTAATTACTAAAACTCATAATGGTGCTTTGATCTTAACGCCAAAACTTGAAAACCCTTATACACATGGAAAAGTAAATATGAGTGATCCAGAAGGTGATTATTTTGAACAAAGGGCAACTCAAGAGTGGGAAGACTAAAATAGAAAAAAGAGAAAATAATTACCACCAGGGAGATTTTGTCTGGTTGAATTTTTCTCCTTCAGAAGGAAATGAGATGCGTGGTAAACATCCCGCGGTAATTGTTTCAACAGATGCTTATAATTCAGCAGGCAATTATGTGATTGTTTGCCCTATTACTTCTCATGGATCGGACGCTCCGATTTACTTTAAACTAGTCGATTATGATACTGTTCATGGTCGTGTAAATTGCTCACAAATCCATAGTTTTGACCAAAAACGAATCATTGATAAAACTGGCGAAAGAATGTCGGCTTCCGATTTTACGTTTGTGCACCAATTGCTTTCATTGGCATTAATGATTGATTACTAATAAAATGTAATTGAAAGTGAATAAAAGGAGAGGTAATTATGTCAGATCCAGTATTAAAACGTGTTTCAGTCAGAAAATTTAGTCATGAAGCAGTAAGTGAAGCAGACATTGAAAAACTAATTAAGGCGTTTCATGCTTCACCTGCAGCAATGGGAAAATTTGAAAACATGCAAGCGGTAGTTGTTCAAAAACCAAAATATCTTGATGAAGTTGAAAATGCAATTCATGGACATGGTCATAATGCTCCAGTACTTTTTGTTATTGCAACGAAGAAAGATGATCCGATGGGTGAAAGAAATGCATCTGTCGCTGCCCAAAATGTAATGATTGAAGCTGCTTCACTAGATTTAGGATCTACTTATACAATTTCTTCAATGGAATTAAACAAAAATCCTGAAGTGATGTCTCATATTGGAATTGATCATGGATTTGAAGCGAGCGTAATTATAGCTATTGGTCATCCTGAAGAAGAATTAAAAGCGGAAACTGATCGTAGTGGTCGTTATAAGGTTACGAGAAGATAATATCGAACGATAATTGAGTAAGAAAGTAAGGATTACTTACTTTCTTTTTTTCTACAAAAATTTAAAAATAATGGTAGGATAAAGAGGAAAGATTAATATTAGGTGTTTAAAATGAAAAAAATTTATTTAATTGGTGCATTAACTTTATCTTTAGCCGGAATTACTAGTGGTTGCAGCTTGCATGTTTCTCAAGATGGCAAGAGCTTAGAAATTAACAAAAGTTCTAGTTCACAAGTAAAGCACTCAACTAGTAAAAAATCGAGTTCACAATCTGCCAGTGAGCAACAGCCACAAACGACCAAATGGGATAAAAAGCGGGATACCAGCTTAAATCAAGCCATGCAAAAATATGCCCAGGAAAAAAAGATCAAATTAACTAAGTATGATGGTCAACATGACCTTAAATTAGCTAATGCACGTCTGTATCCTGAAACCTTTAAAAAAGATAATTTTTATTTTGAAGGTAAGAAAATTTCTATTGGCTGGAGTCCACAAGGTGAACATAAATATGATTATGATGTAATGTCAATTTATAATCATGATGGCACTAATGGCAGCCATGAAACTTATTTATTTTGCTTACATGACAATAAACCAATTATTTTGATGGATACGACTAAGGTAGGAAAGACTATTAATTTAGTTAGAAGTAATGATAAAGAATTAAATAATAACTTTACACAAATTATGGCTACACCTCAAGTTTAAAAGATAATCAGTTTGATTATCTTTTTTATTTTGCAAGTCTAATTTATTGCAAGAAATCTCTGGGAAAACTAGACTTAAAGTGAGAGGTGATAAATGTGAATATTATTGTTTGGTCAGACTTTACCTCACCAGCATCATATGTGGCACAAGTAAGGTTGCAGCATGTAATTAAAGCATTAAAGTTAAATGATAAAGTGAATTATCAAGTAAGAGCTTTTCAGATCAATCCCAATGCATCAACTGAGGCAGTAGAAACAAATGCAGCAAAACTTGCTCTTGCTAAAGATATTACTCTAGCAAAAGCACAACAATATTTTGAAAGATGGAAAAAGCAAGGACAAGCAGAGGGAATTTCCGTCGAAGCAGGTTATGCTTATGCTACTAATACCTTAGCAGCACATCGATTAGTTGCTTGGATCCAAAGTGTGGAGCATGATAATGCTAAAACCGAAGCTTTGGTTGATGGTATTTTTAAGGCAGAATTTGCGGAAAATAAGAATATAAGTGATCACCAAGTTTTGCTAGATATTGTAAAGAAACTTGGTTTTGATGTTGCAGCAGCTCAAGAAGTCTTAACAACTTCAGCTTATCGAGAAGATGTTTTAAACCAAGAAGCTAGTTTTAGGGACTTGGGCAGTTACCATGTACCAGTAATTATTATTAATCAAAAAGTACTTGAAGGCTTACAACCACGTCAGGCTTATGCCCGTGCCTTAGATCCTAAAGCAGGAGAATTTGTAGATGATTATCTTATAAAATAAGAGAGCGTTTTATTAGTAATTTTTCCCTATGGGACCTACAATATAAGTGTAAAGTTAATATATGAAATCGAGGTAATAATTATGAGTAAAAGAGTATTAGGTAGAGTTGGATTAATTGCTGGTTTAGGTGGAATTGCTGCAGCTGCAACTGCATATTACTTGAAGCAAAAGCACTTAAATGAAGCTGAAAATGGTGACGCTTCAGATACTGATGCAAGTGATACTACTTTAGCAGAAGTTGATGAAGATGGTAATATTAAGGTTTCTGATGATTTAAAGGAACAAATCATTGCTGATGCTCGTGAAATGATTCACCGTAACAAGGACAATGGTTACATTCTTGAATCATTAGAAAATAAATACGGTAAGGATTGCACTTACAGTACTTTGAAAGAATTAATCGAAGAAGCTGAACAATAAAAGTCGGCTTGTTAAACCAATTTTAATTTTAACAATTTAATATTTTAAACAAAGCACACTTAAATTAACTATTTAAAACCATCTCAAAAGAGGTGGTTTTTTGTTGGCTTAAAAAAGAGTAGAATAAGCAGGTATGTATTTAGATTAGAACAGGAGGAAAAAAGTGCGTAACCCGAAAACTGTATTAAAAGATACTTTTGGCTATGATTCTTTTCGTCCTGGACAAGAAAAAATAATTAATTTGGCTCTCTCTGGTAAAAATGCTTTGGCCATTATGCCAACTGGAGGGGGAAAATCACTATGTTATCAGATTCCTGCCTTAGTCATGGACGGAGTAACATTAGTAATTTCACCACTTATCTCTTTAATGAAAGATCAAATTGATACTTTACGTCAAAATGGAATAGCTGCAGCTGCTCTTAATTCCACAACTCCTCAAAGTGAAGTTAATCCAATTTTACGTCAGGCTTACGAAGGTAAAATTAAACTACTTTATATTACTCCTGAACGTTTGGCCATGGATTATTTTCGCTATCAATTAAATTTTCTTAATATTAAATTAGTAGCAGTTGATGAGGCCCATTGTATTTCTCAATGGGGACATGACTTTCGGCCGGCCTATCGACAAATTCTTGCGGGAATTAAATCTTTAAAAAGTAAACCCAATATTTTAGCTTTAACTGCTACAGCAACACCAGCTGTTCAAAATGATATTGGCGACCAGTTGGAAATTCCTAGCAGTAATTATGTCATTACTTCTTTTGCACGACCGAATTTAGCCTTTACGGTTGAAAATGGTGTGCGTGATAGCAATCGTTATATTTTACGTTATATCGAACAACATCCAGACCAAGCCGGAATTGTTTATACCAATACACGTAAGCATGTGGAAGAAATTAATGAATATTTGGCAGATCATGGTATTAACGTTGCTGGCTATCATGGAGGAATGACTAGTGAAAAAAGAAGTCAGGTTCAAGATGATTTTCTTTTTGATCGGTTGCAAGTAATTGTGGCCACTAATGCATTTGGGATGGGAATTGATAAAAGTAATGTTCGTTTTGTCATTCATGCTAATTCGGCTAAAAATATTGAGGCTTACTATCAAGAAGCTGGGAGAGCCGGAAGAGATGGGGATGAATGTGAAGCAATCTTTCTTTATCATCCAGGTGATATGCGCCAGTACCGTTGGTTCATTGATGAGTCGGATGCTGATAAGGAATATAAAAAAAGACAATATAAAAAGTTAAATATTATATCTGCTTATGCCCATACTGATCAATGTTTACAACAATATATTGTCCGTTATTTTGGTCAAACTTGTGATCCATGTGGCAAATGTTCTAATTGTAAGTTACGTGGAAAATTAATTGATGTTACTGCGGATGCCCAAAAGATTATCCAAATGATTTATGAATTAGATGGTCGTTTTGGCAAAAGCGTCATTGTCCAAGCAGTGACCGGTTCGACGATGGAACGGATGCGTGAAATAGGTGCAAACGAATTAGCTCATTTTGGTAGTTTAAAAACTTCCCAAAAGTATGCCAGTGATTTGATTAATTATTTGATAGCCAATGAATTCCTAGAATCTGTTGGAAATCCATATCCGATTTTGCACGTAACCAATAAGGGATGGGATGTTCTTGATGATAAAAGAAAAGTTCAACGTCGTGAACTAAAGCAACGTGCTTATAGTGCTAAAAACTCTTCCAGAACGCAAAGTATCGAAAATCTCGATTTGTTTGCGGCCTTACGTTCGAAACGATGGGAATTGGCGCGTAAAGAGGGAGTGCCTGCCTTTATGATTTTTTCTGATGCTACTTTAAAAACAATGGCACAATTAAAACCTAAAAATGAGGCTGAGATGTTGACTATTAATGGAATTGGAAAAACAAAAATGCGCCGCTTTGGCAAAGAAATGTTAGCGGTGATTAACAAATAATTAAATTTGTCCTTTTTCATTATTAAAATTAGTGATACACTCAATATATACTTATTTATAGAAAGTGAAGAGAAAAATTGATTAAGTACAACCCAGGTTCATACTCTGCTACTGCAAAAGGTATGTCAGGAGAAATTAAAGTAGATCTTACTGTTGATGAGACAGCTATTAAAGATATGAATGTTGATGTTTCTGGTGAGAGCATCATGTTTGGTAAAATGGCTGGTCCACATTTAAAAGATGAAATTTTAGCTAAGCAATCTCCAGATGTTGACGCCATTACTGGTGCCACTACTACTTCTAAGGCTGTGATTGAAGCAACAAAAGAAGCATTGAATCAAGCTAAAAAGTAAGACAAAAGCGAAACTAGATATCTAGTTTCGCTTTTAATTTGTAAAACGAGGAGAAGATGAGTGAAAAGTAAGAAAATAAAACATATTTTACCAAGTTTGTTGATGCTTGTAGGATTGCCCATTGCTTTAACTGCATGTGGTTCTGAAACAACAACTACTCAACAGCAAAATGTAAAAATTAAAAAAGTAGGTGTTAAAAGATTAGCCCAGGCTCAATCAAAAAGGGATACATTGGATCGAGAAAAGAAAGATAAAGAAAAAGAATATCAAAAACTTCAAGATCAATTGACTGAGCAAAAAGATCAAGAAAAGAAAGAAAAAGAGCAACAAAAACAAGAAGAAAATAAGCAACAGAAACAGCAATCAGTTGCGCAAGAACAAAGTAATACTGCTCCTTCATCTAATAAAGGGGATTTGAATACAGCAGCTACTGGTCAAATTGTGGGAAATTCACGTTCTCATATTTATCACGTACCTGGCCAAGCTGGTTATAATATGAGTTCAAAAAATGCTGTCTATTTTGATAGTGAACAAGAAGCAATTGCAGCTGGTTATAGAAAGGCATTAAGATAATGAATAAAAAGATTCGAATTTTTCTTACTAGTTGTTTATTACTATTAGGCAGTGCTGGTGTTACTCTGAATTCTTCTATGCAGACTGAAGTAGTTGCTAAAGTTAAGCAAATAGTAAAGTATGACTACCGCCCCGAACACAAGGCTAAAAAGTTAGAACAGAAAAATAAAGATACTGAAGAGGATATTCAAGATTTAGATCAGAAGATTGCTCAGGTTCGACAAGAGTTAAAAAAATATTCTGGTGCTCATTCAGTTGAATCTGTTGCAGCTAATAAATTGGCCCAACTAAATTATTCTGGGCAAGATGTGATTACCGTCAATAATAATGATCCATCGTTTTCCAATAGTGATTTATCAACTAATCAGGGTGCTTGGCAAGAATATGGGAATCTAGATAACTTAAACCGTGTTAGTGCAGCTAATGCCTTATTAAATCAATCCTTGATGCCGAAAAGTAAAAGACAAGCCTTAAATATTAATCCTACTGGTTGGCACAATAAGAGAATTGCTGGTGGCTGGTTGTACAATCGCTCTCACTTAATTGGTTATCAATTAACCGGACAAAATAATAATTGGAAAAATTTAATGACGGGAACACGTCAGTTGAATGACCCCGATATGGTTCGTTACGAAGATCAAGTAGCAGATTATTTAAAAGCTAGTTCTAGTCACTATGTAAGATATCGAGTAACGCCAATTTTTCGAGGAAACGAACTTCTGGCACGTGGGGTAGAAATGGAAGGACAATCTATCAATTCAAACGCCGTGCACTTTAATGTTTATATTTTCAATGTCGAAAAAGGTGTCACATTAAATTATAATGATGGTACAAGTAAAGTTGGTTAAAGAAAACAAGATTTCCGTAATAAGAAATCTTGTTTTTTGATAGGTAACTTGAATTTAAGAGATAGACCAAATTATATTACGCAAACTTTTGAAATTATTGTTTTATTTTTTAAAAAAGGGGAAATTTTATGAAAATTGGATTTATCGGTACTGGTGTTATGGGAACTGGTATCATCAAGAATTTGTTGAAGAATGGTAATGAAGTGACAGTTTATAATCGTACTAAAGCACATGCGCAAGAAGTTATTGATGCTGGAGCTATTTGGGCTGATTCTCCAGCCGTTGCAACTAAGAATAATGATGTAGTAATGACAATGGTAGGATTTCCCCAGGATGTAGAGCAAGTTTATTATGGTAAAGATGGTATTTTAAATGCAGCGATGTCTGGTCAACTTTTGATTGATATGACAACTAGTAAGCCATCGTTAGCGCAAAGATTAGCGAGCGATGCAGCACAAAAGAATGTGCATGTTTTAGATGCACCAGTTTCAGGTGGAGATATTGGTGCAAAGAATGGAACTTTGACGATGATGATTGGTGGAGTAAAGACGGACTTTGAAAAAGTTAGGCCATTATTAGAACAGTTTAGTAGTCAACAACATTATTTTGGCCCAGCTGGCAGTGGACAACATGCGAAAATGGCTAACCAAATTATGGTTGCTGGAACCATGACAGGCATGAGTGAAATGCTTGTTTATGGTAAAGCTGCAGGTTTAGATTTAAATGAAGTTATAGAAACAGTGTCTAGTGGTGCGGGTGAAAACTGGAGTTTGAGCAATTATGGACCAAGAATTTTAAAGCAAGATTATACACCGGGATTTTTTGCTAAGCATTTCTTGAAAGATCTGCGAATTGCGTTAGAAGAAGCCAAAAAGATGAATTTAGATTTACCAGTAACAAAAGAAGCCAAACAATTGTATGAAATTTTGGTAGATCAAAAAGGCTTAGGAAATGATGGAACCCAAGCTTTGGTTAAGTTATGGTGGAAATAGAGGTATGAAAATAGTTAGTTTAATACTAGCTATTTTTTATTGTCTTGATAACTTACGTTCCAATCAAGTGATAGTTTTTTTATTGTATAATTGAACTATTAGAAAATAATAGAGGAGTAAATGTTTTGGCCATTCAAACTAGTGAACTGAAATTTGAAGATGAGTTAATTAACAAGCTATCCACTTTGGGTGGAGTAAAGCAATGGGAATATCATCCTGATATTAAAACTACCGCTGACTTGTGGGATAATTTCAAAAGTATCTTAGAAAATAATAATCAAGATAAGCTTGATCGTCCTTTATCCAAGACCGAATTTAATCAAGTAAAACAAATTATTGAAAATTTAAAGACCCCATATGAGGCAGGACAATTCCTTTATGGGTTAAATGGTGTTTCTCAAATTGAAGTTGATTTAGATTCTGGAGAACATGTTTATTTAACTGTTTTTGATCAAGCTCAAGTAGGAGCAGGTAATACTAAATATCAAGTGGTAAATCAGATTCAAAGACCAGCTGTTATTCCTGGTTTTCAAGATCGCCGTTTTGATACTACTTTACTTATTAATGGTTTGCCAATTATTCAAATTGAAGAAAAAGCTTCTAATCATGATGCTGATGAAGCTTTAAATCAGATGCAACAATATATTTATGAAAAACAATATACTGGTATTTTTTCTACTTTACAGATTCTTGTGGGGATGACGCCTGAAGATGCTAAGTATATGGCTAATACCACACATGAAAAGTTTAATAAAACTTTTGCTTTCAGATGGCAAAGAAAAGATGATAATTCTCCAGTGATGGATTGGAATGAATTTACTTCTAATGTCTTATCTATTCCAATGGCACACCAAATGGCAACCAATTACATGATTCTGGATGGTACTCCTAAGAATCAGGCCATTAAGGTTATGCGTCCGTATCAAGTTTATGCTGCTAGTTCAATTATTGAAAAAGTTGGACAGCATAATTTTGATATCCATGATCAAGGTATTGGATATGTTTGGCATGCCACCGGATCAGGAAAAACAATCTCTTCTTTTAAGACTGCTTGGCTGGCTTCTCATTTACCAAATGTAGATAAAGTTGTCTTTCTAGTTGATAGAGTTGCTCTTACTAATCAAACAGTAGAAGAGTATAGTGCTTATGATCCCGAAAAAGATGAAAATGGTATTGGCGGAGTAGTGACTGACGCAGCTAACAGATGGGTTTTGGCTAATAAACTCAAATCTAAGCGTAATGGCATCATTGTTACATCGCTACAGAAAATGTCAGCGTTAGTAAAAGATAAAAAGGATATTAGTTCCTTAACTGATAAGAATATTTTATTTATTGTTGATGAGGCTCACCGTTCAACTGCTGGTGATATGTTGAATAATATTAAGAAGGCTTTACCAAGATCAGCTTGGGTTGGTTACACCGGAACGCCTAATTTTGATAATAGTCCAACTACGAAAGATATTTTTGGCAATAATATTCATAGCTATACTATTTCTGATGCTATTAGGGATGGTAATACTTTAGGTTTTAAGGTTGATTTTGAAACAACGTTAAGTGAGGAAGTATTAAAAGAGCAATATTTGCCAGCATATTTTAAAGCTCGTTATCCTTACTATACCGATGATGACATCAAAAATCGAATTAACAACCTCCAACCGGAAGATACGGACGATATGATTGAACCAAGTGTCTATGACAATAATGAAAAGCATGTCGAAAAAGTTGTTAAGGATATTTTAGCCAATTGGGATAAGCGTTCACGTAATGGCGAATTTAATGCTCTCTTTACCACTCATGTAGGTGGTAATCGTGCTTCTACACCGATGGCAATGATGTACTATCGAGAATTTAAGAAACAAAATTCTTTACGGGATAAACCATTAAGAATTGGAATTACTTTTAGTCAAGATAAGAGTAATGATGACAAGCAATTAGAGAATAATAAATCACTCTATGAAGCAATAGAAGATTATAATGCAGAGTTTGGCACTAACTTTGGACCAAAAGATGTTAAAGAATATACTAATCAAGTTGTTGCTCGTCTTAATCATTCAATTGATGATGGCAAATATTTTGATATTGTGATTGTCGTTGATCAATTATTGACTGGATTTGATGCTCCGCAGTTAAACACTTTATATGTCGATCGAACCTTAAAGGGAGCTTCATTAATTCAGGCCTATTCAAGAACAAATCGTGTCTTTAATATGCAAACAAAACCTTTTGGTAGAATCGTAAATTATCGTTGGCCGATGCAAAACGAGAAATATATGAAGCAAGCTTTAGCAAAATATGCGGATCGTAATTCAGCGAATGAACAAACAGATACTGGAGAAAATAAAAAGAATGATGATGAGGGAGGAGTAATTGCACCAACTTTTAGCGATATTAAAAAAGATTTGACTAAAGTAGTAAATTCTTTAAATGATTTAACTGATGAGTTTACAACAGTTCCGCAACCTCTTGAAAAGGAACGTCAAGATCAAATGCTAAAGGATTTACGTGAATATAATCATCTAATAGCTATGGCAAAACAAGACGATGAATATAATTCTAAAGATCCTAATACTCTTTTGAAAGAAATTGGAATTTCAGAAAAGCAAGAAGAGGTTTTAACTACTACTCTTGCCATTGATCTTAAAAAGACAATTGCAAAACGTAGGAATATTGATTTTTCTGCAATTGATCTAGAAATGGAACATGTAAAAGAAGTACGTGTTTCATATTCATACTTGAAGCAATTGATTGCCAAATTAATGAACCAAAAGCATGAAAAAGATGAAGAAGGGGCCAAAGAGACGGCTCAGAAGATCAAGGAACTTTCTGCTCGGATGGATGATCGTAAGCAAGCTGATAAGATCAACGATTTTGCAGATCAAGTGTTGGCTAATGAAGTTACAGGTGAAGAATATCCAGTTCAGCAAGAAGATGTTGATGAGTTATTACAAAAATATTCTAATAAATCTGAGCGTGAGGATATTTTAGCCTTCAAACGTAAATGGGGCTTAGTTGATATTGCCTCAAGTCAAGAAGTTAACAATGTAATCTATAATCACATAGAAGGTGCAGATGATTTGAACCTCTCTGGAGAAATGGATGATATTGTCCGTGAAGCTTCAGCAGTATATCAGACAGACGCGGAAGATAAAGAAGTACAGGCATTGAACAAGATTAAATATCGGCGTCAACTAAGAGATCATTTGCAAGAATTTGCCGATGATATTGTCAAAAAATATTAGGAGAACTTTAGGATTATGAGTAAAGCAAAAGATGTAACTAGTCAAATTTGGGAAATGGCTAATCGTTTACGAGGTAACATGGATGCTTCTGAATATAGAAATTATATTTTAGGATTCATGTTTTATCGTTACTTGTCCGAACGCCAAGAAAATTGGTTACTAAAAGAAATACAATTGGCTGATAATATTGACGATATTAATGAAACCTATAAGAAAGAAGCAAGCGGAGAGTATCGTTCAGATTATTTAGCAGATATTGCAGGGTCTTTAGGATATGCAATTGCGCCTGAATATACTTGGAAAACTGTTGTGGAAGAAGTTAATAATAGCACTATCTCTCCTGATACTTTCCAAAGTATGTTTAGTAGCTTTGATAATAATTTGAAGTTAAACGTTAATGCTTTACAAGATTTTACTGGAGTATTTGGTGATATGAATTTGTCTAATTCACGTCTTGGAAATACAACAGCTGCTAGAGCAAAAGCTTTGACTGATATAGTTAGTTTAGTTGATCAAGTTGAGTATAAAGATGAAAATGGTCATGATATTTTAGGTGATATTTACGAATTTTTGATTGCTGAATTTGCTGGAAATTCTGGTAAAAAAGCTGGAGAATTCTATACTCCGCATGAGGTATCACAAGTCTTGGCAAAACTAGCTACAGCTAACTTAGATCGAGATCTTAAGAAGCCTTCAGTTTATGATTTTGCTTGTGGTAGTGGATCTTTATTGTTAACTCTTAAAGATGAATTTGACAATAAACCTTTATATTTTGGAGAAGAGTTAAATACTACTACATATAACTTAGCTCGTATGAATCTGATGATGCACGGAGTTAAGTATGATGGAATGACACTTAAGAATGCGGACACCTTAGAACAAGATTGGCCTGATGGTTTAGATGCTCAAGGAGTCGATCGTCCAAGATCATTTGATGTAGTAGTTGCTAACCCTCCCTATTCAGCACGCTGGGATAACAGTGATCGTAAGTTAAAGGATCCACGTTTTAAGGACTATGGTTTAGCTCCAAAAACTAAAGCAGATTATGCCTTCTTACTACATGGCTTGTATCACTTAAAAGATGACGGAGCAATGGCGATTGTTTTACCACACGGTGTACTTTTTAGAGGAGCAAAGGAAGGTAAAATTCGTGAAACTTTGCTTAAGAAAAATCAAATTGATGCCGTAATTGGATTACCTGCAGGTTTGTTCTATTCTACTGGGATCCCAACCGTTGTTTTAGTCTTACGTAAGAACAAAACAAACAAAGATGTTCTATTTATTGATGCTTCTAAAGGATTTGAAAAAGGAAAGAATCAAAATAAATTAAGAGAAGAAGATATTAATAAGATTCTTGAGACTTATAAAAAGCGTGAAGATGTTAAACGTTATGCCCATGTAGCAACAATGGATGAAATTAAAGAAAATGATTTTAATCTAAATATTCCACGTTATGTTGATACATTTGTTCCAGAACCACCGGTTGATCTTAAAAAGGTTGCTATTGAATTAAAAGAAACCGATGCAGAAATTGAGAAGAATCAGAAAGAATTAGTTGGGATGCTCAAGGAATTAACCTCCGAAGATGATGAAATTATGGATGGCTTAAATGAGATAATAAAAGTACTTGAGGGAGAATTACATGAAGAATAAAGAAGAGCAAACAGCGCCAAAACTGAGATTTAAGGGATACACTGATGCATGGCAGCAAGGTAAGTTAGGTGATCTTGGGTCAGTTGCAATGAATAAAAGAATTTTTAAGCATCAAACTACACCAATTGGAGAAATTCCCTTTTATAAAATTGGAACTTTTGGTAAACAAGCAGATTCTTATATTTCTCACGAACTCTTTGAAGAATATAAGAAAAATTATCCTTTTCCTAAGAAAGGTGATCTTCTTATTGCTGCTTCTGGAAGTATTGGAAAAATAGTTGAATATCGGGGAGAGAAGGCGTATTTTCAAGATTC
>NZ_BFBY01000004.1:0-78557 GCF_003423665.1 Lactobacillus rodentium
TGGATAAGTTGTATGAGATCGATTTAAAATATTACTTCCGTAACGATCTATTAAATTAAGCATATAACGGAGATTACTTGAATTAACTCCATATTTTTTACTTAACCATGTAGAAGATTTTCCATATTTTTTCCAATAATTATAAATATCAATTTTATCTTGCTTTGTTAATTTGGACATAATAAAACCCCGAAATTCTTGTCCGAATTTCGGGGTTCATATCAAATATTTAAATATTCTTGCTCTTTTCTTTATAATCTTGAAGTTAATTCTACGTCAGGATATTTATCTTTGAACCATCTTTCAGCGAAATTATTTTCAAATAAAAACAAAGGTTCACCATCTTTATCCTTAACTAATAAGTTCCTAGAAGAAGACATTTTGGGATCCAATTGATCTGGATTAATCCAACGCGCTACTCGATTACCCAAAGTATGAAGTTCAACTTCAGAATTGTATTCATTCTTCATTCGGTAAGCAAATACTTCAAACTGCAATTGACCCACTGCACCTAAAATATAGTCATCAGTACTCCACCCACGATACAATTGAATAGCTCCTTCTTGCACCAATTGAGTCATCCCCTTGTGAAAGGACTTTTGTTTCATTACATTTTTAGGTGTAACACGCATAAAAATTTCTGGTGTAAATTGAGGTAATTCAGGATATTCTATTTTATCCTTACCAGCATAAATACTATCACCGATTTGGAAGTTTCCAGTATCGTATAAGCCGACAATATCTCCTGCTACTGCTTCTGAAACTTGAACACGCTCACTTGACATAAATTCAGTAGCATTATTTAAACGAACCGGCTTACCAGTTCTGGCTAAATTTACATCGATTCCCTTCTTAAATTCTCCACTACCAATTCTCACAAAGGCAATTCTATCGCGATGTTGTGGATTCATATTAGCTTGAATTTTAAAAACGAAACCTGAAAATTCTGGAGTATCTGGTTTCAAAATTTTATCACCATTTACAATGTGGCTTTCAGGAGACGGAGCAAGTTTAACAAAACTATCTAAAAATGTTTCAACGCCAAAATTAGTTAAAGCAGAACCAAAGAATACTGGAGTCTGGTCACCCTTTAAAACTTTAGCCTCATCAAACTGATTACCAGCTTCTTTTAAAAGCTCAATGTCATCAAGTGTATTTTGGTATAGACTGTCGTTAGTTAATTCACTATTTTCATCTAATTTTCCTTGTTCATTCAAAGGAATGAAACGATCTTCTCCATCTTTTCGATAAAGTTCAACTCGGTTATTAGCAATGTCATATAAACCTTTTAATTGTTTACCCATGCCAATTGGCCAATTCATAGCCACGCCTTCAATTCCCAATAAGTCTTCAAGTTCTGCAATCAAATCTAATGGTTCACGTCCATCACGATCCAATTTATTCATAAAAGTAAAGATTGGAATACCGCGTTGTTTTACTACCTTAAATAGTTTTTTGGTTTGTGGTTCAATACCCTTGGCCGAATCAATAACCATCACGGCTGCATCGACCGCCATCAAGGTACGGTAAGTATCTTCTGAGAAATCTTGGTGACCCGGTGTATCCAAAATATTAATTCTCTTACCTTGATATTCAAACTGCATAACAGAACTAGTTACAGAAATACCACGCTTTTTTTCAATATCCATCCAGTCACTTGTTGCATAATGTCCAGTTTTTCTTGCTTTAACTGTACCAGCATTACGAATTACTCCACCAAATAAAAGCATTTGTTCAGTAATTGTTGTTTTACCCGCATCTGGGTGAGAGATAATTGCGAATGTTCTTCTCTTTTTTACTTCATCAGTTAATTTATTCATTACTTTTTACTATCTTCCTCTTTTTCATCTTTATCAGGAATTGTTAATAAGAGTGTCAGTATCCTGGACCCCTTCATTCTTCTGGTAGTTAAGGTCATCCCATTCTTGAGAGTTATGCTTAACTTTTCCCCTTTTGCAGGTATCATCCCTAGCTTAGTTATTACATAGCCCGCAATCGTATCAACATCCTCTACTTCTAAAGCAGTATTAAATTTGTCATTAAATTCAGCTAAGGGCATCTTACCATATACTATATATTTATGTGATGTTAGTTCCTTAAAAAGTACTTCAGATTTATCAACCTCATCGTCAATATCTCCTACGATTTCTTCGATTAAATCTTCAATTGTCACTAAACCAACAACTCCACCATATTCATCCGTTAGTATTGCAATCTGGCGTTGCGTGCTTTGCATTTCACTAAGTAATTCATCAATTTGAGTTAGTTCAGAAGCATAAAGTGGTTCTGAAATTAAATCTTTATAAGTAAGCTTATCAAATCCCTTTTGCCAAGCAACTCGTAAAATAGTCCTAATATGGATAATACCAACTATCTTATCCTTTTCCCCATCATATACAGGAACACGAGAATAAGGTTGACGCAATACTTCTTCAAGGTTCTCTTTTAGATCATCTTGGATATTAATCATGAAAGCATCTGTTCTAGGTACCATTACTTCTCGTGCAATTGTTGTCTGAAAGTCAACGATTCCTTCCATCATTGAAAATTCACGTTCTGTGATTTCATTATTTTTATAAAGTCGTGTTAGGTCTTTTTTTATTTTTTCAGCTGGTTCAACTGTTTCTTCACTATGAAATCTTGCTTTAATTTTACTGAATAAATCACTCGCCGGAGCGCCTTTACTCATGGGGTTAACCTTCTCTTTCTTTTAAACCAGATTCTCCATATAATTGAACGTCATTATATCATAGTCAATAAATATGATAAAATATAGACCATGAAATGAGGTACATCATATGAAAAAAGAACGTATATACTTAGTTTTTATATTTTTACTTCTAATTCCTTATCTTTGTAGTTTAGGCCTAATTGGTATTTCTTATAATGCGCTTGTTAGACATGCTGGAGATTCGGGACGTACAATAATTGGAGCTATTATTGGGGCCCTAATCATGTTTGCCATCAAGGCAACTATTCAACGCCCCTTAGATTTAATTTCAGATGAGATCAATGATAATCTTTTTAAACAATTTTTACGTTTCTTTAGTGTAAAAAGACGAAAGCTCCTTTTAATTGGGAACTTAATCCTTGATTTCTTTTTATGTATTGCTGCTACGATTTTTATTCGCTTATTATTACCACTGTCAGCTATTACTGGCACTTCAATAGGTTGGGTCTTCGTAATTATGCTTGTTTCTACTTGCATTGGTGCATACATCGAATATGATAATCTTTCAATTGACCCTCAACAAAAATAATCTATTTTTGCACACTGGCATCCAAATATAATATTTGTGCCAGTTTTTTTGTACTTAAATTAAGAGTGGTAAGTAAATATGGATTTTTACTATCTCCTGGATTTTCATGGAATACCACATCACTTTGCGCTAATTTATCTAAAAATGTAGGAATCACAAAATTTAATGGCTGACCAAAAAAGCTTAGATTCATATTATTAGTTTCAATTTCTGCTACTTCACTAGCAGGTAAATTAAAATGATTTAATTGCTTAGGTAATTGATTGATTTTTTTATCAGTTACGACGCCATACCAAAACATA
Organism: Lactobacillus rodentium; assembly: GCF_003423665.1. Taxonomy (GTDB): domain Bacteria; phylum Bacillota; class Bacilli; order Lactobacillales; family Lactobacillaceae; genus Lactobacillus; species Lactobacillus rodentium. The sequence continues at coordinate 3,563 of NZ_BFBY01000004.1, forward strand.
AAGGTTTCTGGTGCAAATACTACTAAGCTTGCTCTTTGATTAGATAAGCCATTTCTTTCAATGAATTTCTTAAATACAGGATCATTTTCTGTTTCTTGAACTTGTTGTCCATAACTTTTATTTTCATCAATTTGTCCAGGTAAAAATACTTTTCCAATAAAGTTCAATGCGGCAAATTCTTCTTTTTTCATTTTATTTTCCCTTCAAAAAATTATGTTTGTATTCAGGTTTAAGATCGGTGTAACGATCATACCAAATCTTAGCAAAATCTGGTGCAAAGGGGCCTCTTTTGTTATCAATCCATTGCAATAGTTCAATTGTCGATCCACGCAAAATAGTATCAATTTCTTCACCATAGTGCCAACGCTTTTTATTTAAAGCATATTCATCGACATCAAGTAATCTTTTTTCTCCATCGGGAAAAATCTTTACATCTAAATCATAATCGATATATTTTAAAGCTTCACGATCAATAACAAAGGGACTAGCTAGATTGCAATAATACGCCGTTCCTTCAGGGCGAAGCATCACGATAACATTAAACCAAAATTTTTTATGAAAATAAACAATTGCAGGTTCTCGGCTAACCCATTTTCTGCCATCGCTTTCTGTTATCAGAGTTCTATCATTAACTCCAATTATAATATTCTTTTCAATTTTTACGACCATTGTGTCACGCCACTTACGATGGAGCTGTCCATCATGTTTGTAAGATTCTACCGCAATATAGTCGCCTTCTTTAGGCAATGCCAATTTGCTCACCTCTCACAATTATTATACAGCAAATTAATACTCATCTATTTCAGAAAGATCAACTATTTCTCCATTTAAAAATTGCTCAATTTCATTTCCAGAAAAGCCATGTTGATAGAGGTAGCGTCTAACCTTTTGATTACGTGTAAAGCTATCGTCATTCCGATATCGTTTATATACTTTTATTCCTTGCTTTTTTAAGGCAATTAACTGGTCTTGCTCATCATTTTTTAGATCTAATTTTGCAACAATTAAATCACTTAATTCCTTATTAAACCCATGCGATAATAATTTTTGCTGTGCTTTTCGTTCAATTTCTTTAGTGGATAATTTTCCCTGTTGATGCACCAAAGAATGAATTAATCTTAAGCCGGGTTCAAGCCACGCTTCATTCTCAATTTCATATAAAACATCTTCAATTAAATTACTTTCTACTTTTTTTCGGCCTAATTTTTGTTTAATAGCATTAGGCCCATCTTTTCCTACTTGAAGATTATTTTTAACAAATAATTTTGCAAAGTTATAATCATCTAAATATCCTAAATCTTGTAAATTAACGACTGCATTTTCAATCGCATTCTCAGTCATTTCTGCTTTGGTAAGATATTGTCTTACCTCAGCAGTTGATCGTGGTTGATAACTTAAATAATTAATTGCTAACTCTGTCGCTTTACTATCTTTTTCTGCGTCCTTAATCTCATTTACTTGATCTTTTGTTAATTCAACTCCCTTTAAAAGACGAAATTTAGTTAAAGTTTGTTCACTAACACTAAAAGCATAGTGGTCATCTAGAAAAATATTATAATGTCCCTTGCGTCTTTGAGCTGTTACCTTAGTGACAATTGACATAGAAACCTCCTTAGATTTAAAAATTTACGCGATTACTTGTGTATCCGATTAATCCTTTATATGATAATTGTGACACTTTTTCTATTGGAAAAGAAATGGAGACTAAATTTTGACAAAATTTACTAAAAATAAACGACAAAAAGATATTATTATTACTATTAAACGTTTAGGAATAAATGGTGAAGGAATTGGCTATTATAAAAAGAAAATTATTTTTATTCCTGGTGCTTTGCCTGGAGAAGTCGTTGTCGCAAAGATTACCAATGAACACCCCCATTACTTGGAAGGCGAATTGGTTAGAATAAAAGAGAAATCTCCAGATAGAGTTCCTTTCCCTAAGGGGGTTAATCAAGAAACTGGTGGCTTAGAACTTGCTAATTTAGCTTATAATAAACAACTTGAATTTAAACAGCACTTGATTCTTGATGCTTTACGTAAATATCATCCACGTAACTATCAAAAAATCAAAGTAAAAAAAACATTGGCTGCACCAGCAGAACTTTATTATCGCAATAAGGCTCAATATCAGATTGAACTTTTCAAAGGAAAAACTCGACTTGGTTTATACGCACCAAACTCGCATCGCTTGATTGATCTTCCAGAAATGCCAACTCAATCACTTCAAACACAGAAAACAGAACGAGCTATTAAACATTTAATCGATAAAGCCCATCTTCATATTGCTAATTACCGTAAACATTTAGATGGAATTAAAACTGTTGTAGTGCGCGAATCAAAGGCCACCCAGGAAATTCAAGTAACTTTAATTACTATTGGGAAAAATATTCCTGGACTTAAAAAACTCGCTCAAGACATCATGCAGCTTCCTCATGTAGTATCAGTTTTTCAAAATGAAACCCAATGGCAAAATGCTCAAGTATGGGGTAACAAAACGATTAAATTGACCGGAAAATCACATATTATGGAAGAAATTTTAGAGAAAAAATTCAAACTTTCTCCACGTGCTTTCTTCCAATTAAATCCAGCACAAACTACTAATTTATACAGTGAAGCCTTAAAACTACTAGATCTTACACCAGATCAAACTCTGATTGACGCTTACTCAGGTGTTGGTACTTTAGGAATTTTAGCCAGTGACAGAGTTCGCCAAGTGATCGGAATTGAATCGATCCCTGAGGCCGTTGATGACGCTCAAGAAAACTGTCGCTTGAATCATGTTCAAAATGCACAATATATTCAAGGAACCGTTGAAAAAGTCCTTCCTGATTTAAAAAAGCAAGGTGTGCCAATTGATGCTCTAATTGTCGATCCTCCTAGAACTGGGTTGAATAAACAATTGATTAAAACATTACTTGAAGTAAAACCAAAAACTTTTGTTTACATTTCATGTAATCCTTCAACACTTGCCAAAGATTTAGTGCTTTTAAGTGAAGCATATGATGTTCGTCTGATCAAACCAGTTGATATGATGCCCCAAACTCCTCGTTGGGAAGGTGTCACTAAATTAGTATTACGCAAATAAAGCCAAAATAAAACCAGCAAATTGTAAAACAATTTGCTGGTTTTTTGTTGGAGGAGGTAAACATCTAGTTTTCACATTTGATGTTTTTGTGCATCATGCTGTAACATTGCCACATACTTTTTGTAAGGATAATGATTATTTGGTTTGTTATATATTTGAGAATCTAGGTTAAAATTCTACAATTGGAGATAAGATCTTTAATTAAATAAAATTTCTACCTCTTCCACTTCCTAAGTATAGGAGCTTTAGAACCAATTACAAATAAATCGTCTTAGTTTTTATTACTTCATTTTGTATAGTCTAATTCCATCTTTTACTCCAGCAAAATACCAAGTTCCTGGTTTTTCATCACTATCTAATTCTTTTCCTTCGATTGGATCTGCCAATGCTTTTGTAAAAATTGCTTCATATTCTGGCACAGTAAGCTTAGTTCTTGCTTCTAATCTTGCTTGAACTTTTTCAGGCCGTAATTGTTTTTTGAAACCTTCTACTACATTACCAGTAAAGAATTCTGCCATTGCACCTGAACCATAAGAGAATAATCCTATTAAATCATTTGCCTTTAATTCACCATTTTGCAATAAACTAAGTAAACTTAAATAAAGTGAAGCAGTATAGATATTACCCACATTAGCACTTAAGTGTTTACTTGCTTCAAAACTTTGCCCTAATTTTTCACTTATTGCTTCATTTTGATCAGCTAAAGCCAAACGGTTGGCCTTAAGTCCCATTTTAGTAAATGGTAAATGATAGATCAAAGCATCAAAATCACTTGTTTGAAGGTGTTTTTGCTTTTTATAATCTTCGAAAGTCTTTGTAAAGAAATCTAAATATACCTGTGTTGAATATTTTCCATCAACCAAGGCAGTTTTAGAATTATTGGGGCGCCAGAAATCATTAATGTCATCACTATATGCACTATGTCCCTCATTAAGAGATAAGATACTAGGATCAACTTTAATTAGCATACTAATGCTTCCTGCTCCTTGAGTTACTTCACCACTAGTATTAATACCATAGCGGGCAATATCACTTCCAATGACGATTGCGGTTTGCTTGGGATGTAATCTCACAAAATCCGTAGCCATCATCAAAGCCGCTGTTAGGCCAAAACAAGCTTCTTTTACTTCAAAAGTTCTAACTTCTGGAGGTAACTTAAGAGCAGTTTTTACAAATAATGAAGCCGATTTAGATTGATCAACACTTGATTCAGTACCAAAAATCATCAATCCTACTTTATCTTTATCAATTTCATCTAAATAATCTAAGGTAGCATTAATTCCCATTGAAACTGCATCTTGCGTTTCATCAGCAACAGACATTTTTTCTTGACCAATTCCGATTAAAAATTTATTCGGATCCTCATTACGAGCATTAGCCAAATCTACCATATCTACATATTTATTAGGGGTATAAAAACCTATTTTATCGATACCAACTTGCATTATTTTTTCTCCTCGAGTTCTTGTAAAAAATTTTGTGCATCTTCTAATGTATACCTTTTAGATTTACGCATTTTCTTTAAAATAACTTCTTTATTTTTATCACTTGTTTCTAAAGTAGCAACTAGATTTCTTGCTTGTAGACTCATATGACCGGCTTGAATTCCAGCAGTAGAGATTGCCAACAAGGCTGCTAAGTTATTAGCCAAACCTATTCCAATAATAATTGAAGCCAAAGTTTCACTATCGATTTTTCCTAAAATTTGATAAGAATCTTGAATATCCTGTCGGACCGAAATAGATCCACCTACTACACCAATTGGCATTGGCAATGTAAGTTCACCTATTAATTGATTATTTTCTATTTTCCAATTACTTAAGCTATGATAACCATTTTCACTAGCTAAAACTGCTGTTGCTGCTTCAACTGCCCTAAAATCATTTCCTGTTGCAATTAAAACTGCATCGACACCATTCATAATTCCTTTGTTATTAGTGGCACCACGATATGGATCTTGCATCCCTATCTCACTCAATAAAACTATTTTTTGGGCTACTTCTTTGCCACCTACACTTGTTAATGGCAATGATACTTTCCCAGTTGCTAATTGACTAGGATAATTAGACAAAATTGCGAAAAGTTTTTCTTCAACTCCAGTAAAATCTAATAAAGTATTAGCTAAAAACTCTAAAATAGCATTAGTTTTGTTTGCTCCCATTGCCTGAGCAGGATCTACTAAAACTTTTAAATACACTAAACTATTCTCTTGTTTACTAGTAATCTTTCTCACTCCACCACCATGGTGAACTAAACTAGCAAAATTATTATTGGTCAGATTAATTAATTCAGGTACTTTTTTATTCAAATCTTCAAGCTTAAAATCATTATTTACCTGTAAAACAATTTGTCCATAAATTCCATCACGTCGATTAATAACTGAGACCCCACCATGACGAGCAAAAATTTTACTACCATGATTGGCAGCGGCAATAACAGAAGGTTCTTCAGTTGCCATCGGCACCATATATTCTTTTCCATTAACTAGTAAATTCTCTACTAGTCCTAAGGGTAATGAAATGCTTCCAACAACATTTTCACTGAGATTATTTAAATTTTTAAGCAGTTGTGAAGTAATAGGGCTTAATTCGACTCCCTTTTCCTGTAAAACTTTTCGACGTTCGGTAGGTGATAATTTATAAAACTTCATTAATCCACTCGCCTGATTTCATAAGCTATTCCTTGTCCACCACCAATACAAAGAGAAACGATTCCACGTTCTGCATTGATTTGTTTGAGACTGTTAACAATGCCACCAATTAAACGTGCCCCAGTAGCTCCTAATGGATGGCCTAAGCTGATAGCTCCACCAGCAATATTTAGCTTAGATTCTGGAATGTTTAAATCACGTGCAACAGGAACAGCTTGTGCAGCAAAGGCTTCATTGATTTCAAATAAATCATAATCATCAACCGTAGTGCCAGTCTTTTTTAATAATTTATTAATTGCAAAATAAGGTGCATAACCCATATAGGCAGGATCACAACCAATTTCAGCAAAATTACTGATTACAGCGATTGGTTTAAGATTTAATTCTTCAACTTTTGCTTTAGTTGCTACTAACAACATACTGGCGCCATCACTTAAAGGAGATGAATTTCCTGCCGTTGCACGTCCATCTTCTTTAAAAACTGGCTTTAAGTTACCCAAAGCTTCCATGGTTGTATCTGAACGAATGGTTTCATCGTTAGTCAAAGTTTCCCCATTTAAGGTCACCGGAATAATTTCATCCTTAAACCAATCATTTTCTACCGCTCTGGCAGCCTTTTGATGAGACTTTAAAGAAAATTTATCCATTTCTTCTCGTGTAACATGATAACGATCAGCAACATTCTCAGCAGTAAGACCCATTGGTTTTTGTGAATATACATCACCAATACCATCAACTTGTAAAGTATCCTTAAAATTAGGAGTTTCACTCTTCTTTTCTGCCTTTGGTAAGACCAATGGAGCGTTAGTCATACTTTCGGCTCCACCTACTACAGCTACACCAAAATCATTTAAGGCCATTTGTCCTTGAGCAAAACGAAGTGCTTTCAAACTTGAACCACAGACGTCATCTACTACACTTGCTACTACAGATTCAGGAAGGCCTGCACCTAAAGCAATTTGACGAGCTACATTTTGGCCTAACCCGGCACTTAATACATTCCCAACTAAAACACTATCAATTTTATCTCTGGCGATTCCCGTTTTTTTAATTAGCCCTTCTAAGGCCATTACACCTAGATCAATTGCACTTTTATCTTTGAAAAAACCACGATAACGGCCAAAAGGAGTTCTTTGAGCTCCAATAAGATATATTTCTTCCATAGTTACTTCTCACTTTTAAATATAAATTTTTATATACTCCATTAAAAATAATAACTAATTAATTTAGAAAAATTAAAAACTTTAACAAAACTAAAGAAAAAAGTGAAGTCCCGCGACTTCACTTTTTAGATACATATTTATTTAAAAACTTTTCAATTTTTTGCTGATATTCAGAAGGATGCGTAGCAAAAGATTTTGCATGTGATGCACCCGGAACAAGCCATAATTCCTTCGGTCCTGAACTTGCATGATAATTAGCATAAACCATCTTCGTAGGAACAAAAGTATCTTTCTCACCATGAATAAAGAGCATCGGCTTATGATTTTGCTTAAGTTGTTTAAGACTATCAGCATCATTTAAAAAATATCCAGCCTTAAGTTTAGTATAGCCACTCAAAACTTCCACCAATGGAAAACGCGGAAAAGCTGGCATATGGTAGATACTCTGGGCTTCATGTTCTATTTCCGTTTTGGCATTAGTATAACCACAATCTTCAATATAGGCTTTTACCTGTTTTGGCATTTTTTGACCACTTGTCATCATCGTGGTTGCTCCACCCATACTTACACCAAATATTACTACTTTACTATTTTTTCCATTACGCTTGATTACTTTATTTACCCACTTGCGTACATCACCCTTTTCACGCCAGCCATAACCAACATAATTACCTTGACTCTGACCATGTCCACGCGCATCCGGAAGTAATGTATTATATCCTAATTGATGAAACATGGCTGCATAAGGCCCCATTGTATCCTTCGTGTTCATATAACCATGCAAAAGAATTACTGTTTTATTCGTTTTATGGATAGCAGGAATATAATTTGCATCCAATTTTAAATTATCATCGGTTGAAGTTATATACCACTTTTCTTTTTTGGCATTATTATACCATTTAGTCTGCCTATATAAGGGATCACTCTTTTTTAATGGTTGTTTTTTACTTAAAAAGCTTTTATGTCCAGGGACAATCGCTACATTATAAAAATAATAGCCAGCTCCAGCAAATCCAACAATTAAAACTGTTATTAAAGAAATTATTCCAATCCATAATTTTTTATGCTTTTTGAACATTGTGTATTTCGATCCTTAACTTTTTAAAGTAAAATTAGAATAGCTAAAATAAATAATTAGACTATCAAACTAATATTCAACAGTATACCATGCTTTTAACAAATTTATTCCAATTAACTCAAGATTTAGATAAAAATCTTAATTTATTTTATTCAAATGATTCATTAAAACACGCTATACCCATCCGCAAAATTAATTTAACTTCTGATAAATGTTGTTTAATTTGCAAAGAAGGTAATCCTAGAACCTTAAGAGATCTTAACTCTTTACTAGGTAAAATTAAGCAAAAAAATATTCCAGTTTTTATTGAATATTTACATTCAACCTATAATATTTTTGGCTTACAAATTAACAATGAAAATAAACAAATTTATTTAAAATAAAAAGATCGAGTTCTTACTCGATCTTTTGTCTTAATTATTTTTCTTTTCAGCCTTATCACTATTAGCAAGTTCAGCACCTAAATTAATAATATATTCTTTTAGAGCATCCTTTGTTTCTGGGTGAGTTAAACCATATTGGATTGCAGTTTCTAAGTAGCCTTCCTTATTACCCACATCATGTCTAGCTCCCTTAAATTCATGTGCAAATACACGTTGGGTTTTATTCATTGTATCAATAGCATCAGTTAATTGGATCTCTCCTCCACGTCCTGGTTTTTGATGAGCTAGAATGTCAAAAATTTCAGGAGTTAAAAGATAACGACCAATAATTGCAAGATCACTTGGTGCATCCTCAACTGCAGGCTTTTCTACAAATGATTCAACATTATATAAACCATCTTCAATTTCGCCTGATGGATCAATTACCCCATACTTAGAGACTTCTTCATGAGGGACTTTCATTACTGCAATAGTTGAAGCATGAGTTTTATTGTAACGTTCAATTAATTGCTGAGTTAACGGTTGTTGATCGTCCATTAAATCATCACCAAGCATTACAACAAAAGGTTCATCACCGACAAAACTACGGGCACGATAAATAGCATCACCTAAACCTGCTGGATGCGGTTGACGGGTGTAGTAAAGATTAACTCCTAATTCAGTAATTGATTGAGTTAACTTCAAAAGTTTGTCTTTATGCTTTTCTTCAAGATCAGCTTCGAGTTCAGGATTAGAATCAAAATGATCTTCAATTGCTCGTTTTGACTTTCCAGTAACAATCAAAATATCTTCAATTCCAGATTTTTTTGCTTCTTCAACAATAAATTGAATTGTTGGTTTATCAACTATTGGCAACATTTCTTTTGGCATCGCCTTAGTTGCAGGTAAAAATCTTGTTCCTAAGCCTGCTGCAGGAATAACTGCCTTTCTGACTTTCATACTATTAATTCTCCTCAATAAGTAAGTTTGTAATTCTCTTTAATTATACTACTAATAAATTCTTTAATGGGAACTATCTCGTCTTCTTTTATAAAAAGAAATTAAACTATTAGTGCTGTATTTGGTAGGACCATACTTTAATTGATCACTAGTTGCATTAACACAAACCCCAAATAGCAATAATAAAGCTCCCAAATTTAACCAAAGCATAAATACAATAAATGAGCCGATAATGCCATAGTTTTGCCAACGTACTCCAAAATTACGCAAGTATAAACCAAAAACATAAGATAAACCGAGCCATGATATTGTAGTAACCCAGACTCCAGGCCAGATTTTTCTTTTAGCTGTATCGATATTTGGCAAGGCAAGATTAATATACAAATTAATGACCACAATCATTAAAATAATTACCGGCCACTTGTAACTTTCAATTTTATAAACCCACCCTAATGAGAAATTAAAAATAGGATCTAAAAATTCCATTATTTGTCGACCAAACATAAAAAGAAACAGTATTCCTGAAAAAGAGAGTACAAGTAGAGCAGTGATAATAAATGTTAATGTTCGTGCAAACAACACATACCACCATGCTCGCTGTTTTTCTTTTTGATCGACTCCATATATTTTATTCATTGCCAGCCGTATCGAATTGGTTAGTCCCGAAAAAGACCAAATAGATAAAATAATACCAAAAGAAATAAATCCACTAGAGCGTTTTTTCAACAAGGTATTAATAATTGGAATCACCAATTCAGAAATTTGCGCCGGAAAGATTAATTTCAAATAATCTGTAATTGGTCGCGTATCAATTTTAAATAGAGGTAAAATATTTCCTACGATAATAATAATTGGAAAAATACTAAATAAAGCATAATAAGCAATAATAATCGAATGTTGATTTATTTCACCTTGAGCAATAACTTTGATTAACTCATTTAAATAAAGTTTTATTTTTTTACTAAAACTAATCTTCATCTTCATCAAAATGAGGAATATATTTTTCAAGCCCATCATATGGCTTCTGTAAAGTTAAAATCTTAGGACCATCTTCAGTAATAGCAAAAGTATGTTCAAATTGGGCTGATTTTGAACCATCTGGAGTAGCATAGTAAACCCAATCATCATTAGGATCATTTACCGTAGTTTGCTTAATACGCCAATCACCACCAGCTTCAACCATCGGTTCAACAGTAATGGTCATCCCTTCACGTAATCGTAAACCATGCCCAGCTTTTCCAAAATGAGGTACTTCAGGATCTTCATGAATGGTAGGTTGAATCCCATGACCGACTAATTCACGTACATCACCAAAGCCATTGTCTTCTTCAACATATTTTTGAATTACACTACCAATATCACCAATTCGATTACCAACAACGGCTTGATCAATTCCCATGTACATTGCTTTTTTGGTAACATCCATCAATTTTTGATCTTCTTCAGAAATCTTTCCTACCGCATAAGTAGTGCATGAATCAGTTTCATAGCCATCTAAATTGCAAGTTACATCAACTTTAACTAAATCTCCTTCTTTAAGGATTTTATCCTTACGCGGAATAGCATGAGCAATTTCATCGTTTACGCTAACACAAGTTCCATATTTATATCCTTCAAAACCTTGTTCAGATAAACGACCACCATGTTTTTTCATAAAGTCTTGGGCAAATTCTTCAATTTCCCATGTTGAAATACCTGGTTTAATTACATCACGTAAGCCTTCAAACATTGATGCTAAAAGGCGACCAGATCTTTGCATACCTTGTAGTTCACGTTTAGATTTTATAGTAATCAAAATACAATCTCCTTAAATTTAAAAAATTTACTTACTTAACATTATTTAAATACAATTATTATTATAAAGCTTTTTTTAAACTTTTTCTTTATCTCTTTACCCATAACGAATTCCCATCTAGTATAATAAAATATATCTATTGAGGAAAGAAGTTTAAAAAATGAAAGCACAGATCGTATTCGCAAGTATGACAGGTAATAACGAGGATATGGCAGAAATACTGGAAGAAGATTTACAAGATCTTGGTATTGATGTCGAAAGTATTGATATTAGCTTTGCTGATGCAAGTTCATTTGAAGAAGCTGATCTTTGCATTGTTGTTACCTATACCTATGGTGAAGGTGTAATGACCGATGAATTAAAAGATTTTTATGATCAATTATTAGAACTAGACTTAACTGGTAAAAAATTTGCTGTAATGGGTTCTGGAGATAAAACTTATAAGGACCATTATTGTGAAAATGTTTACGATTTTGAGAAAGCCTTCACCAAAATAGGTGCAATTGAAGCTGCTAAACCTGTAACCATTGAAAATGCAGTTGAAGATGATGATATAGCCTTAATTGATCAAGCCGCAAAGGAAATGGCTGGTTCTTTAAATGGCTAAAGATTATCCCTCTGAGAGCAAATCTATCAATAAGGGAGAAATTCGTAAATTAGGTAATCGACTAGTAGCCCGGCATCATGACTTTTATGCCTATACTTTCTTTGGCTTCTTAGCTTCGATCATTAATATTATCGCGTTTGCACTTTTTCATAATTGGTTAAAGATTCCCTGGTTTTGGGCCAATATTATGGCATTCATTGTTTCAACCTTCTCTTCTTTTTCTTTTAACAAACATGGAGTTTTTACTCATAATAAAGACCTAAGTCATGGGGTCTGTTACCAATTGGTTCTTTTCTTTTTTTATCGAATTTTGAGTTTAGTACCAGATAACTTAATCATGTTTTGTGGTCTTTCTTTGCTACATTGGAACACCATTTTTGTTAAATCAATTGATCAAATTGGAGTCGGATTATTTAATTACTTTACTACAAAATCTATCTTTATTGAATCTAGTAGTAAATTCGCAAAAATGTTTAAAAAGATGACAAATTCTCCGATAAAAAAAGGTCATAAGTAGTCAAAAGCTACTTATGGCCTTTTTATTCAAAATCATTTGGACGTTTTTCAGTATCTTTAGCAAAATAATAATATATTGCATCCATAATTCTATCAGCTGCATGACCATCACCATATGGATTTTTAGCGTTTGCCATCTCTTCATAAGCAGTCTGATCTTCTAGTAAGCGCAGCATTTCTGTCTTAACTTCATTTTCTTCAGTTCCAACAAGCTTTAAAGTACCTGCTTTAACTCCTTCTGGTCTTTCTGTTGTATCACGTAATACCAAAACAGGCTTACCTAAAGACGGTGCTTCTTCTTGAACCCCCCCAGAATCTGTCATAATAAAGTATGAACGTTTAGCTAAGTTATGGAAATCTACCACATCAAGTGGATCAATTAAGTGAATTCTTGGATCTCCACCTAGAACTTCTTGCGCAACTTCTTGAACTCTTGGAGATAAATGAACAGGATAAATAATTTCAACATCATCATGTGAATCAACTACTTGTTTCATCACTTTGAAGACACGTCTCATTGGTTCTCCTTGATTTTCTCGACGGTGCATAGTTACCAAAATCACGCGATTTCCTGGTTTAATTTCATCTAGCACATCATGGTGATAATCTTTTTGAACTGTTTGTTGTAAAGCATCAATTGCAGTATTTCCTGTAACAAAAATATTGTCTGCATTATGATTTTCCTTAATCAAATTTGCTTTACTTAATTCTGTTGGAGCAAAGTAAAGATCTGTCATATCATCTGTCATTTGACGATTCATTTCTTCAGGATAAGGTGAATATTTATTCCAAGTTCTTAAGCCAGCCTCAACATGTCCTAAAGTTGTTTGTTCATAAAATGTTGCTAACCCAGCAGCAAAACTTGTAGTTGTATCTCCATGGACCAAAACAATATCGGGCTTTTCTTCCTTAATTACTTTTCCCATATCTAAAAGAACTTTAGCAGTAATATCACCTAAGGTTTGGTTTTTGTGCATAATGTTAAAGTCATAATCGGGCTTAATTTTGAAGATATCTAAAACTTGATCTAGCATTTCACGGTGCTGTGCTGTTACCACCGTTACTTCTTCAAATCTGTCATCATGCTTCAGTTTTAAGACTAAGGGAGCCATTTTTATCGCCTCTGGCCGGGTTCCAAAAACAGTCATTACTTTGATCTTCTTCATATAATACCTCCATACAATTACTTCTACTATACCCTAAAGTCAATAGATTTTGTACCAGTCATATTTAAATATTATGCATATTTTGCTTTAATTATTAATAAGGAGGCTTTTATGAACTGGCTTTTGCTTTTTACAGGTTTTATGATAATAATTACTGTCTTTTTACTAGTTTTTAGTTTTAATACATTCTATGATAAAAGAACACGCTTATATTTAGGCATATGCGGTATTATATCTTTATTCATTTCTATTTATTTATCTTATTTAATTCTTTCAAAACCATGGTTAGGATTATAAAAGGGTCTCTTTGAAAACAAAGAGGCCCTTTATTATTTATGACCCCCGTGAGATTCGAACTCACCTCTACGGTTTAGGAGACCATTGTTCTATCCAGATGAACTAGGGGGTCAGACTAGTTTTACTTTATCATAAAACTAGTTAATACACTATCTTATTCTTAATATTGTGGCATATAAAAATTTCGCTTATTATTTTCTTCACTAGCAATTTTATCTGCAGCAAAAACAAATGGCATCCAGATAAAAAGAGCAATTATCATATTTACAATTGATAAGACAATTGCGCGCCAATCATAGTTACATGCCAAATATGGACCAATAATCGGTGGCATTATACTAGGAACAAAAATTTGTACTGGATTAACCCAGCCAATTTTTGTTACCCAGTACGCTAAAGAAACATTCGCCAAAGGTGCAACCACAAATGGGATTAAGTACACGGGATTAAAAATAACTGGTAATCCAAAAAGGACTGGTTCATTAATATTAAAAATTGATGGTGCCAGAGACATTTTAGCAATCGTTCTAAAATCAGCTCGTTTAGAGAAAATTAAAATTGCTACTACTAAGATTAAAGTTCCTCCTGCTCCGCCAAACCATGCAAAAACATTGAATGAATCTTTCACCCAAATGAAGGGAATGTGACTCCCACTATGAACGGCACTAACATTACTATTTTCTGGGGTCAACCATAATGAATCAATTACTGGAGTAAAAACACTTACACCATTAATTCCAAAGAACCAAAAAATTTGTACTAAAAATGTAACTAAGAGCACGACTCCAAAACCTTGTCCTAGTTTTACAAGTGGAGATTGAATTGCATTAAGTAACCAACTTCCGAAATAGGTTCCGGTCAAACGTTGGAAAATATAGTTGACGATTCCTACAACAAATATTGCAAAAATAGAGGGCAACAAAGTTGATAAGGCCACCCATTCTGCATGTGGCATATTACTTTGAACCTTTAACGTTATCCTTGCTTTATAAATAAGGATAAATAAACCGGCCCCTAGAGCCCCAAATAAAATCGCCGTAAATAATCCAGAAGTTGAAAATTGAGAAACGTCAACTGCATTTTTTAAATCAACAGTGTCCTCAGTTGAAATTTTCAATTTAACAATATTGGTAATACTCATTACAAATGCAATTAATGCAACTATACTTGTAACAAATCGATTCACTTCAAATGCTTTTCCTAGGTGATAACCCCACGAAATAGCAAAATATATTGCAAAAAGAGCAAATGTTCCATTCCAAACAATGTTATCAACTATCATTAAGGGTTGTAGAATATGCGCTAATTCATCCCATCCCCACTGTAATTTAAAAACATTAATCATGCTATTAAATAAGATTGCTAGCGAGCCTGCCATCGTTACTGGAAGCAAAGTGATAAATGCATCTCGCATTGCAACTAACCATTTTACTGAAGCTAGTTTTGCAGCTAAAGGTAAAATATAGGTTTCAAGCCATTTTACTAATTTTGCCATTATTTTTTAACTCCATTGTTCTTTTTTGGATGATAACCCTTATTTTTTTTGTTTTTCCACCGATTTTTCTTATGTTTAACTTTAACTTGCTTCTGTTCTTGCTTGTTTTTTGCCGTACTTTTTTCTTGAGCAATTTTTCTATTTTTCTGCTCTTGAGGGGGAGTGGTGGTTAAATGATAGCCGTCAAAATATACGCGTTCAATGTCATAATTATCACCAACTAACTTACGTAAATTTCGCCAATCATGATCATCTCCCAAAGTAAGAACTGTTCCAGCTTGATTCATTCTCCCAGTTCTTCCACTTCTGTGAATATATGTATTTAATTCT
Source organism: Lactobacillus rodentium (assembly GCF_003423665.1). Classification (GTDB taxonomy): domain Bacteria; phylum Bacillota; class Bacilli; order Lactobacillales; family Lactobacillaceae; genus Lactobacillus; species Lactobacillus rodentium. The sequence continues at coordinate 19,067 of NZ_BFBY01000004.1, forward strand.
CTTGGAACTTCAAAATTGATCACATAAGTTACATTAGGAATATCTAATCCTCTAGCCGCTATATCAGTTGCAAACAGTAATCTAATTTTTCCCTGCTTAAATTTTTTTAAAATTTTTTCTCTTTTTTGTTTATTAATAGCATTATTTAGAACTTCAAAGGAACTTTTACTATGGGCAAAAATTCTAGCAGTGCGGGCCTCAGTGTCATTGGAATCAAAAAATAAAAGACCTTTAAAATTATCTAGTTTAACTAGACGCTGTAAATACTGAAGTTTAAACTCATTCGAAACTTTTAGAAAATAATGTTTCACGATAGAATGTTGCTCTGGTCTAACATCAATCAGTAAAAATGTACGATTAAATAATGCCTCTGCACTTTTAGTCATTTGAGATTCAGATGCGCCAAACAGTAAAATTTGAGCCTGTGGGCTTAAGTTTTGCCCTAATGACGAAATCAAATCCGCTTTGGTAAACTCTAAAATATCATCTGCCTCATCTACTACTAGACTAGTGATCGAAGATACTTTTATCTTATTATCAGAGATAAAATCAAATAATCTTCCAGGAGTACAAATTAAAATTTGCGGTCTTTCTTTTCTTAATCGCTCTAGTTGTCGTCTACGATTTCCAGCACCAACTAAAGCTAACATTTTTAAATCAAGCGCTTTGGCATAAGGAAGGAGGGCATTACGCGTTTGAATCGCTAATTCCGTAGTTGGTTCGAGAATAATTGTTAAACCGGCTAATTCTTTTGTTCTCACCAAAGTTGGTAAACCATAAGCAAGAGTTTTTCCAGTTCCAGTTTTAGCTAAAGCAACTAAACTAGCGCCATTTTTGATTGCATCATAAGTACGAGCTTGAATTAAAGTGGGGTTAGTTTTATTTTCTCTCTCTAAGACTTGATTAATTGAGTTTGGATACATTTTAGATTTCCTTACTGTGTAAAATTACTACCATATTGTGCTTGATAATTACTCATCCCACCAATATAAGCAAACATGGTTACATTACTATTTAAATTATCAACATTTTTTACTCGACCAGCCTGTGTATAGCACCAAAAACTATACTCTTTTTTATTATGTAAACTTGCGCCAGTATATAAGAAATCTGTTCCGTGCGGAAAATATTTTTTCTTAGTATAATCACCGGCAATTAGAACACGTTTTCCAATATTATTTAATTTTTGACTAAACTGTGCAATTTGATTCCAATATTTAGCAGAATTATCTTTTACAGCTGGTACAATCATGACTGGCAAGTTTCCAGTATTTTGTCCGACTTGTTGCTCAAAATAATTGAATTGTTCTGTCGCACTACTTTGATTACTAAAAGTTACGATTGAGCCAAAAGAAAGCTTAGTTCCCTGTAATCGATCACGGTAGATTAAATAATTATCATCAAAATATGTTTTACCTTGAGTAGCTCGCAAATAGACAAAAGAAATGCCATTATGTTCCAATTTATGGAGATCTACCCCATCAGTATTTTGATCTAACTCTACTCCCAAGACACTCATATTCGATCCTCGCGGTACAGTTGTATTAGTTCGCATATTAAAAAATGCAAATAAAAAACCACAAATTACAATAAGTAAAAGAATAATAATAGCAGGCAAAGTAAAACGATGCTGAAAACGATGCACAGGACATTCCTCCTATCGCTTATTTTAACTAATTCTATCCTTCGATACCAGAATTAGTAGAATTTAGTATAATAGAAATTAAAATTACCAGCCGAAAGGAGTAAGAAATTGAAACGTGAAATAAGCTTCGGTCAAGCACTGGCCACTGTTGTTGGAACAGTAATTGGTGGTGGTGTATTCTTTAAAATCAGTGCGATTACAAGTCAAACTGGCACACCTTCTTTAACTCTTTTGGTTTGGATATTAGCAGGAATTGTCTCAATTGCTTCTGGTTTAACCGTTTCAGAAATTGCTGCTGCTATTCCAGTTACTGGAGGCTCGATCAAATATATTGAATACACTTATGGTAAAGCATGGGGCTTTCTTTTTGGTTGGGCCCAAATGGTAATTTACTTTCCAGCAAATATCGGAGCCTTAAGTGTAATATTTGCTCAACAATTTGCTGTTTTATTTAATATTCCAAGCAAATTTAATACTTTGATTGCACTCGCACTAGCTATCTTTTTAATGATGTTAAATTTTATTTCAACTAAATTTGCTAGTAAAATGCAATCAATCATGACTATCTTAAAGATTATACCGATTGCCCTAATTGTTCTTTTTGGTCTCTTTAATACCAATAAAATTAATTTCAGCTTCTTTCCTATTCAAACTGCACCCGGTAAAAATTTTGCCAATGCACTATCAGGTGGATTGCTTGCGGCCCTATTTGCTTTTGATGGCTGGGTAAACGTCACTAATTTAGCGGGAGAAATAAAACATCCCGAAAAAAATCTTTCCCGTGCAATTATTATTGGCCTTTCTGCAATCACTATTATTTATTTTTTAGTTAATTATACCTTTATTGAAACGGTACCTTTTAATCAAATAATTGGCAATGAAAATACAGCTTACTTAGCTTCCCTAAAACTCTTTGGAAACTTAGGTGGTAAAATTATTACCCTGGGAATATTAATCTCTGTCTATGGAGCAATCAATGGTTTTATTTTAACTGGAATTAGGATTCCTTATACACTGGCAAAGGATAGATTTCTTCCTTTCGCCGATAAAATTGGTAAAACCAATATTAATACCGGGGTACCAACAATCTCGGCCTTAATAATTCTCTTCTTTTCAATCTTAATGATTCTTTTAGGAACTTTCGATATGTTAACTAATATGCTAGTTTTCGTAATGTGGGTTTTTACCACTTTAATTTCCATAGCAGTTGTCATTTTGCGATTCCGAGAACCGAAATTAGAAAGACCTTATGTGGTCCCGTGGTATCCAATTGTTCCAATTATTTCAATTGGTGGTGGGCTTTTTATTATTATCTTTACCCTTATCAACCAGTTCTGGCTTTCCTTAACAGGCATTGTGATTACCCTACTCGGACTACCTATTTATTATTTCAGTCGCAAAGCAAATCATGATACAAAATAAAAGTGGTGGATTCAAATTGAATCCACCACTTTTATTTTGTTAGATATTTATATTCCACAATTTCTTTGCCATATTATGAAGGAATAATTCAACTATTCCAACCCACATTAAAGCAAACGCTAATGATCCACACACATCTGATGGATAGTGAGCAAGTAAATAAACTCTTGAACACATCACTAATCCTAACCAGATAAGTAGAACCACATCTACCCAAATTCTAGTAGTACGATTTTTCAAAATTTTAGGTAACAATACCATTATTAACCAAATTACTAGAATTCCCATACCTAAGGTATGGCCACTTGGAAAGCTAAAGCCATCATCTATAGGCATATGTCCGGCAGGTCTTGCGCGCTGAATAAGATGCTTTACTACAAAACCAATTGCGTCTGCACTAAGCAACGTGATTACTATACTAGAAGCCATTGGCCGCATCTTCTTTAACCAGAGAATAACTGCCAAAATAACCATCCACACTATATTCATCTTTGGTGAAGCAAGAAATGATACTCCCACCATAAAACCATGGAGACCACCAACACTTCTAATCAACTGTTGATAAAAATTATCAAAACTACTGATCCAACTGGCCTGAATCATAATTGAGCAGGCTAAAATCAAAAATATTGGTAATCCAAAATAAATTGCTATTTTAAATCTTTTCATAATCTACTCGTTTCTTTAAAATCAATATTTTAATTTTATCATCTTAAAAACGGACTGAAAAGATTTGATCAAATAATCAAACTAATATTTCTTGAGTAATGTTTAATTAGAATTAATTTTACTATGACGATAGCCATATACTAGATAAATAATAAGTCCAATACCAAACCATATTCCGGCAAAGATAAAAGTATTTAGCGGTAAAAAGCACATCATTCCTATACAGGCCAAGCCAGATATAATCGGCAAAACAGGATAAAATGGCACTTTAAAACTGGGTTCGGGTAAGTCTTTTCTTCTTCTAAGTAAAAGAACACCAAATGAAACAAAAGTAAAAGCAAGTAAAGTACCGATTGAGACTAAATGAGTTAGCTCATCTAATGAGAAAAATCCTCCCATTAAGACAATAATTAAAGTAACTAACCATAAAGCATTTCCCGGTAAGCCCTTTTTATTAATTTTACCAATTTGGGGAGGCAATAACCCATCACGACCAATTGAATAAACTAAACGAGAACTGGAATAAGTCATTGATATCATCATCGTACTCATTCCCACTAATGCGCCTAATGATAGCAAATCAGCTAACCATCCTTGGTTAACTTGACGCAAGGCAAAAGCAACTGGGTTAGCTATATTTAATTTATCAAAATGAACCATTCCAGTTAAGACAACCGAAACAGCCATATATAAAACGGCAGCAATTATTAAGGTCCCAATAATTCCAATTGGCATATTTCTTTTTGGATTCTTCACTTCAGCTGCAGAGGCCGAGACACAATCGAATCCCAAAAATGCAAAGAAAACTGTAGTAGCCCCATGGAAAATACCATTAGTTCCAAAAGGTAAAAATGGCTTGTAATTTGCAGGTTTAATAAAGAATAAGCCCACTCCAACAAAGACAAAAATAATTATTATTTTTAATACCACGGCAACATTATTAACGCGCATTGATTCTTTTAGTCCTCTTGACAACATAAGCGCAATCAATAGGACACTTATTGCGGCCATTAAATTAAAATATGTACCCTGTGTTGGATTATAAGCATTTGTTAATGCATGAGGAAGTGAGATACTGACACTATTTAATAAAGCATTAAAATATGCTGCCCATCCTGAAGAAACAGCCGCTACTGAAAGCATATATTCCAAAATTAGGGCCCATCCTAAAATCCATCCCACTATTTCTCCAAAAAGAAGGTTGCCATATGAATAAGCAGACCCCGCGACCGGAATACTTGAAGACAATTCAGCATAGCACATACTACATAAACCACACACCAGAGCTGCTACCAAGAATGAAAGCGTAACTCCAGGACCCGCAGTTGTGGCTGCAACCGTACCAGGTAAAATAAATATTCCTGTTCCAATAACCGCACCAATTCCCAATGCTAACAGGTCTTTTGCTCCCAAAGTTTTTGCAAATTTTTTATCAGTATTTAAATATCTCCCAATACTTTCCTTCCTAAGAAGATCAAATTTCATAATCTATCCTCGCTTCATAAAATTTCAATCAAAAAAAGCTAACTAGTTGTACCTGAATAATCTAGTTAGCTTTTGCAAATTTTATTTACGTAAAGAAACGCAATGATAACTTTCGCTTTACTAGACTACCTAGCAAAGCTCCAAAACAAAATACTTTGCTCAGGTACAAACAGCCAAGAGTTTGTACCCAAATCACGAGTACAAACTCTACATAAAGTAAGCAAAGTTAAAAAAGTTTTGCATGGTATGCCAGTTATTCATCGTATTTCTCCCTTCTTTTTAATTAATAATTATTAAAACATGACACTATATTATTGTCAATTTTAATTTAAATTTATTTTTATTTTAACGATTCAAGTTAGCCTGAATTACTTCAGGTTTTAAAACACCAATATATGGCAAATTACGGTACTCATTTAAATAATCTAGGCCATACCCAACAACGAATTCATTCTCAACATCAGCCCCGTAATAATCAACTACTACATCTTCTTCACGACGCTCAGTCTTATTCAAAAGTGCACAACATTTTACACTCTTGGCTCCACGCTTGAGTAAATGTTCTTTCATAAACTTCAAAGTATGGCCAGTATCTACAATGTCTTCAACCAAAAGAACATCGCGTCCCTTTACATCTGCTTCTACATCAATATCTAGTCTTACTTTACCACTTGATTCAAAGCCGTCACCATAACTAGATACATCCATAAAATCATTTTGCATCTTAACGTCCATTTGACGAACTAAATCTGTTAAAAAGAAAACAGCACCTTTTAGGACACCAACAACAATTGGATCTTTTCCTGCATAGTCTTGAGTTAATTGTTGACCTAATTTCTGACACATTTTTTGAATATCATCTTGACTATATAAAACTCGATCAATAATTTGATCGATATTATCGCTTTTTGTCATTTTTCCCTCCACTATCAATATCTTAAAGCTTAAACTTGTTGGAATTGTTAGTTGAATTATAACATTTACTAATTAAAAAAAGCACTCATTCTGAGTACTTTTTCAATTATTATTCGGTTTTTACTATCTATATTATTAAACTTAACCTTTTTTATAAAAAGTATCATTTACAGCACGAGTAATCGCAATTTTGTCATGGGCATATGACAAACCACCTTGAATATAAAGCATATAAGGATCGCGTAATGGACCATCAGAAGATAATTCAATTGTTGAGCCTTCAATAAAACTACCAGAAGCCATTACAACATCATCCTCATATCCCTCTTGGTGATAAGGAATGGGATCTACAAAAGAATTCATTGGTGAATAATGTTGAATAGCAGCACAAAACTTTACCATTGGATCTGGTTGACCAAAAGTAACAGTTTGTACAATATCCGTTCTTGGTGCATCCCATTTTGGTGCAACATCCATTCCCATTTCTTCACATAAGGCCGCTGTATAAATCATTCCTTTAAGTGCTTCGCCGGTAGTATGTGGCGCCATAAAGAAACCTTGATACATATCACGTAAATAGCCCCAAGTAGCACCTTCGCTTTTTCCTGCTCCTGGAACCGTTAAACGACTTCCAGCGCCGTCAATTAAATCTTGACGTCCAACTAAAAATGCACCACTTTTTACTAATCCCGCACCAGCATTTTTATATAATGAACCGGCCATAAGATCTGCGCCATAAAAAGTAGGTTCAATACTTTCTGAGAATTCCCCATAACAATTATCAATAAAGATATTAACGTCTGGGCGCACTTCTTTGACAAATTCAATCATCTTTTTAATCTTGTCAACTGTAAAGCTAGCACGAGTAGAATAACCTAGAGAACGTTGAATAGCCACCACTTTAATCGATGGATCCATAATATCTTTACGTGCTTGTTCATAATCAACATTACCCTCTACCAATTCAGTAGTTTTAAAATTAATACTATATTCTTTCATATTACCCGGCTTATTCCCAGCTAAACCGATCACTTCTTGAATAGTATCATAGGGCATGCCGGTTAAATAGTATAAAGTATCATTTGGACGTAACATACTAAAAAGTGCGACTGCAATTGCATGAGTACCAGAAGCAAATTGAGGACGCACCAAGGCATCATCTACTTTAAAATAATCAGCATAAATTTCTTCTAATTTGTCACGTCCCATATCATCATAGCCATATCCTGTTGATGGCACCAAATCTTCTTCACCAACATGATGCTTTCTGAACAATTCCAAAACTCTTTGTTGATTGTAAAGAACTTGTTCATCAATTTCATCAAGCTTTGGTTGAATTTTCTTTTCTACTTTCGCAACCTTTTCTTGTAATTCTTGTGGTAAATTTTCTTTCCAAGATAAAACCACTTTTCATGATCTCCTTTTACTAATTATTTTCTTTCAAAACTTCTGCTTGAACTATTAGTTTACCATTTTCATCTGTTTTAAAATAGACACCTTGGATTTCTGGTACAAAACCTGGAAATTCTTCAATTGCTCCTTGTAAAACTTCAAAATACTGTTTATCCACTTTACTCCATCGCTCTCCTGGCGCAACAACAAAAATACCAGGTGGATAAGGCAACGCGCCTTCAAGTGCAATGCGATTTTCTACGTCTTTAAGATCAACTAATTCGCTATTATTTTTCATAAATTCATAATCTGCTTCTTTAGGAGTAAGAGGGTACTTTTGCAAATTATTTTTGGCAAATAATTCCTTTTGTAAGGTGAAAGTCTTATTCTCACGATAATAATCATGCATTTCTTGAGCAAGTTGTTGAATTGAATAATTATGATAGCGGTCAGGATATTGGTCAACTAATTTAGGTAATACCTGTTCTAAATTTGCATTTTGCTTATAAAGTTCTTCAAATTCTAGCAAAGCATTTAATAAAATATCTAAATCCTTTTTTGTATCTCCTGGTGTTAACAAAAATAATAATGAATAAAGATCATGCTTTGCGGGAATAATTCTTTTTTCCATTAGAAATTCAGAAACAATTGGTGTTGGCAGACCACGAGATTCATAAATTGAATTCGTATTATTAATACCAGTAGTAGCCAAAGTGATTTTCATCGGATCAATCATTGCTTCACCAGTGGTAATTTTGTTAAACCCGTGCCATTTATCTTCAGGATTTATTTGCCATAATGTAGAATTAGTAGCCAATTCATCAGTTGAATGATTGATAAAGTCTTTAGGGACAAATGGAGTAAATAGGTCAGATTTTTTAATTAACTGCTTTCTAAATTTAATCCCCAAACGCAAAATATCATCCCACCACTTTTTGTTGCCAGCACCAGTAGTTAAAGCTGAATTAAGTACAAGTGAAGCATAAAGAGGATAAGAATAGCTCGTTGTCACGAATTTAAGATAAGCATTATTAAAATGTTTATGATCTACATAACGTTTTTGACCTTTAATATGACTATCTTTTTTTAAAATTTGTGAAGCTTGGCCCATTCCTGCTTGTTGTTTATGCAGAGACTGGGTAACTAAAATGCCTGGATCATCGGGACCCAACTTCAAATCAAGTGGTGAAAGTTCATGCATCACTGGTAAAAAACCTTCAAAGCCACCCCAAGCACAGTCAAATAAAATGTAATCACATAGATGACCAATTTTATCAATAATCCATTGAGGACGATAAAAAATCCCATCGTAAGTTTCAAGTTGAATAATTGCTAAACGAAAAGGTCGCTTCTTTTTTGCTCTTTCTGGATCAACTTTGGCAATTTCAGCTCTAATTGCAGAATCTGATAGCTTGGCCGGATCCATTTCACCAATTAATCCTAAAGCATTACGATCTGTTGGAATATAAACTGGACGTGCCCCTGTCATTACCAATGCGCTATTATATAGTGATTTATGATTATTTCGATCAAACAATACTAAATCATCATCAGTTAATAATGCACTAGCACAAATTGAATTGGCACTAGTTGTCCCATTAGTACAAAAATAAACTTTATCAGCATTATAGGTTAAAGCCGCTTGTTTTTCGGCGGTTAAGGGGCTGCCATCATGCATCATCATGTCCCCTAGTTCAGGTACTGTATCACTAGTGTCAGCATACATCAAATTTTTCCCAAAAAAACGATTAAATACTACTCCTGCGGGATGTTTATCATAATATTGTCCATTATGATGACCCGGGGTAGTAAAACTAACTGGTCGATCAGTTGCAAAATGAATCAGATCACGTAAATATTGGGGCACCATTTGATCGCGATAATTAGTTGCTTGCGTAAAAATAGAATTAATATTCTTTTCTAACTTATTGGGAATGACTTGAATAATTGGAGGCTTTAATCCTGATGAATCCTGTAATTCTTTAACTAAAGTCAGATCCTGACTATTATCAGAATTAATTACAATAGCAGCTACACTGGCTAAATTAAGATTTGAGTTTAAACTAACATATTTCCATTCTGAATTTTGTGGTAAGGTAATATCTTTTCCCACCGCAATATCTAAAAAATTCAAAAAATGCCTCCTATAACGATAACTAATCCGCCTTGAATTATTTATGAAAAACTATATAATTTTGGGACGGGTATCCTTTAGGGATAAATTATAAAGATTTTGGAGACAAGTACAAGTGAAAATATTAAGTCCACTTTTACCTCTACGCCCTCCTAATATAATTCTGTAAATTTATTAATAGGATTTAAGAAGTTATTTTGGAGGTTTTTATGGAACATATGGAATATATTGAGCCACAGAAAAAACACTATATGGCATGGCCAGTTATTGCCTTAATCGATTTTGTAACAATTATTAGTTTTGAGAATATTTTTTATCCTTTTCAAAATCAAGGACTTTCAGTAGTCATTTCATGGATATTTCTATTCTTTTCTTACGTATTACCATATGCACTTATTTCGGCTCAAATGAGCTTAACTTTTGATAACCAAGCTGGTGGCTTGGCCTCTTGGGTACGACGTAGTAGTAATGATACCTTGGGCTATTGGACCAGTTGGATGTATTGGGTACAAAGCGTACCTTATATTGTTGATGTGTCAAACTCAGTAATCGTATCTTTTAGTTGGATGATTTTAGGAAATAATTCACTAGATAAAAGAATGTCTACATTTTGGTTTGGTATTTTAACATTTATTATTATCCTAGTTTTTATTCTTTTGGAAAATCTCCTCAAGAATTCTCTTGAAGTTTTATCACTTATTGGTGGTGGTGCAATGTTTATCATGTCATTCTTATTTGTATTGTTGGCAGGATATGCAGTAATGCATGGACATCATATTGCTACCCAACCGTTTAACTGGAGTGCATTTAAGCCTTCCTTCAGTTTAAATTACTTCTCAACTACTGGACTTTTAATTTTTGCTATTTCTGGAGCAGAATTAGCTGCACCTTATGTCTCCGAAATGAAGAATCCTAAGCGTGATTTTCCTAAATCAATGTGGCTATTAGCCCTTATGACTGGTTTCTTAACTATTTTTGGTACTTTGGCATTAGCCATGTTCTTTAATGCTCATCATATTCCTCATGACTTTAAGATGAATGGACCTTACTATGCCTTCCAATTACTTGGTGAAAGTTTAGGAATGGGTAAAGTCTTAATGTATATTTTTGCAGTAGTTCAAGCAGTCTTTATGATGGCACAACTTGCTGTTCTTCTAGATGCTTCTAGTCGTGTCTTTGCTGGAGATGTTGCTGACAAATTTATGCCTAAATGGCTTACTAAAAAGAACAAAAACGGCCGTCCAATTCATAGTTACACTATTACTGCTGGTTTGAGTTTATTCTTATTACTCTTAACCGGTACTTTACCTAACATTAATACTATTTATAATTGGCTTTTAAATGTGAACGGGATTATTTCCCCATATAAAACTTGTTGGGTGTTCTTTGCCTTTGTTGCAATGCGGATGCATCAGGAAAAATATCATTCTAGCTATGTCTTTATTAAAAATAAAACTGGTGCTCTAACTATGGGTTTCTGGTGTTTAATTTTTACCTTTATCTGTGCAACTTTAGGATTTATTCCTCAAAATATTGCCTTTGGTACTAAAGGATTTAATCACCAATTAATCATGAATATTATCACTGTCCTTGTTTTATTTGGACTTGGCTTTGTGATGCCTTGGCTTAGAAAAAGAGAAAAAATACGAGAAAATAATTAAATAAAAATACCTATTTCGATCGGATAATCGAAATAGGTATTTTTTTATTTAATGCATTGATGCTTAACTTTCTTTTTCATCTGAGCTTGGCTTTTCTGATGATTTTGGTTCTTCTAGCTTTGAAACAATAAACCAACGCATAAAACCTTGCTCAACACTATTTAATTTGAATTTAAACCCACCGAACTCAATACTCTGTCCTTGTTCAAGATCTGGATAATGTTCCATCATATAACCACCAATTGTGATAACATCACTATCTTGAAAAGCCTTAATTTTCACATGGAAATAACGTTCAAAATCATAAAGTGTAGTTTTACCAGATACATGAATTTGATCATGATCATCCCGGATAATATATTCATCAGAAACATCATCAATTTCATCTTTAATGGTTCCAAATAATTCTTCATAAATATCTTTATCCGTTACAATACCGCTCGTTCCACCATATTCATCTACTACTAGTACAATTGGCGTATGACGCTTAATCATTAATTGTAAAATTTCTTGAATTAACATTGATTCTGGTACAGTGATCATTGCCCTAATAATCCGTGCAATAGGCGCCTTAGGATCATCTTGGTATTGGCTAATAATATCATAGGCATAGACATATCCTACTACATCATCTTTATCGTTATCACGTACAACTGGAAACCGACTAAAACCCTCTTTTAAATACATTTTTAGAGCTTTACTTACATTATCAGTAACATCTAGTACTTCTAGCTCTGTTCGGTCAGTCATAATATCCTTAGCTACCTTATCATTTAATTCAAAGGCACGCTCCATATAAACGAGATCATTTTTATCTAGGGAACCACTCGAAACAGCATTCTTAGAAAGTTTTAAAATCTCAGATTGTGAATAAACTTGCTGTTCTTCATCTGCCGATTCCATTCCTAACAAATGTAAAATGCCACTTGCCGAAACATTTAACAACCATACAAAAGGATAAACTAGCCAATGAAAAACATTTAATGGATTAACAATTGCCATTAAACATTTGACTGGCATATCAATCGCAATATTTTTAGGAACTATCTCAGTAATCACAACTTCTAAATAAGTAAGCAAGATAATCCCACAAACAGCTCCTAGTACTCCAGCAGTTTTTTCTCCAAAAAAATGTCCGATTCCAAATAAATCGGTTAACAATTCTTCAATGGTAGATTCACCAAACCAGCCAAGAATAACTCCGACTAAAGTTGTCCCCACTTGCGTAGTTGACAAGGATTCATTTAAATTATGCACCATGTGCAAAGCACGCTGAACCTTCTTTTTATTTCCGGTTCCGTTGGCAAGCATTTCCTCTAATTGACTTGGTCTAGTAGTAACTAAAGCAAACTCCGCAATTACAAAGAATGTTGCAATTACAAAAGTAATAAGTATGATAATTAAATTAGTTGTTATTGTATTTGCAGACAAATTTTTCACCTTTATATTTTTACATTCTCACACTTATATTCTAGCATTAAATATTTTTTTGAAAATAAAAAGAACTAGCGGATTCTAGTTCTTTTCAAGATTATTAATTATTTAATAAATTTTACAACTCGATCTAAGTTTTCACGTACAGAACGGTAATCATTAATTGATGCGCGTTTATCTTTATAACCTAAACCAATTCCCATCCCAATTGCTTCATCTTCACCAATTGGCATATATTGACGAATAATATCAGGATAACGAACAATCGCGTGAGCAGGCATTGCAGAAATACCGTGATCAACTGCAGATAACATTAAAGTTTGTGCAAATGCACCCAGATCAAAAATTGACCATGCTGGTGATTTCTTAGGAATTGTTAAGAAAACCAAAGTTGGAGCATTAAACAAAGTAATTTGAGCCTCATCAAATTGTTTCATTTCTCCACGAAGAAAATAATTTAACGTATCACTCATAGTAGCCATATTTTGACTTGGATAAGTATCCCATTCAACTTTCATTACTGAGGCAAAATCTTCCCTTGGTTGTTCACCTGATTCAGTCAATTTTTTGAATTTTGCTCTTATTTCCTTAACTACATCACCAGATGCCACGTAGGCACGCCATGGTTGAGAATTTAATAAAGAAGGTGAACGTTGCGCATCAGCTAAAATAGCACGAACTGTTTTTTCACTGACCCTCTGATCAGTAAATTTTCTTACAGCCCGTTCTTTTTCTAAAACTTCTTCAAATTCCATATAATTATTCTCCTAACAACTAAATATTCTTCCAAATACCCTTACTTTAATATTACGTAATTTCATATAATATTTGCAAGTATTTTTACAAATAAATTTAGTTATTCATTATAAATATATTATAAAAGAGACTACGATTTGTAGTCTCCTTTATTTAATTCTTTAAACCTGCCCATTTCCATTCTGTAACTTCTGGCATATCTTTACCATTATCACGAATATATTGGTGGTGTTTTGAAATTAAATCATCCATTTCACTAAGGAAAGCAGCATTCTTATCTACCATTCTTGGTACACTTTCAATGACATCTTTTGCCAAATCGAAACGATCCATGTGGTTCAAAACACGCATGTCAAATGGAGTAGTAATGTCACCATTTTCTTCATAGCCATGAATATGGACTTCGTCTTTACCACGACCACGATCAAACCAAATTGATTCCATCATTGGTTTGAAACCATGCCAAGCAAATACTACTGGAACATCCTTAGGGAATAAGCGGTCAAATTCTTCCTTACTCATTGCCTCAGGGTTCTTCTCTGGAGTCATCATCTTCATGACATCAATTACGTTCACGTAACGGATCTTAAGCTCTGGGAAACGCTTGTGAAGTAAATCGATTGCTGCTAAAGTTTCGATTGTTGGTTCAGTACCGGTCGATGCTAATACGATATCTGGCTTTGCATCTTTATCGGTAGATGCCCAATCAACATAACCTAAACCCTTATCTACTAATTTCTTGGCTTCTTCAATTGTAAACCATTGTGGACGAGGTTGCTTTGAAGTAACTAAAACATTGATTACTTCGCGATCTCTAAATGCCTTATCAGATACAGCAAGTAAGGAGTTAGTATCTGCTGGAAGATATTCGTGAATTAAATCTGCACGTCCCTTTTCAAATAAGTGAGTAAGAAGACCCGGATCTTGGTGAGTATAGCCGTTGTGATCTTGTTGGAAAACAGTTGAAGTATCTACAATATTTAATGCAGGGTAATCGTGACGCCATTCTTGTTCTTTTGCCTTTCTCAACCACTTCATGTGTTGCGTGAGCATTGAATCTACAACACGCCCAAAGGCTTCATAAGTAGCAAAGAAGCCATGACGTCCAGTAAGAACGTATCCTTCAAGCCAACCTTCATCTTGATGTTCTGATAATTGTGAGTCAATTAAGCGACCAGTCTTGCTTAAATCTTCATCATTTGGTTCGTGGATACTTTCCATCCATTGGCGTTTTTGATTATCAAGTAATTGGAATAAACGGTTAGATTTTGATTCATCTGGACCAAAACCACGGAAATTATCTGGATTCAATTTAGCAATTTCATCTAAATATTTTGCCCATTCAGCCATATCTTGTTTTTCGACAGATCCTGGCTTATCAAATTTAATCGCAAAATCACGATAATCTGGCATATTTAAGACTTTAGGATCAATACCACCATTAGTTACAGGATTCATTGCCATTCGTTGGTCACCTTGGACAGTGTTTTCCAAAACAATATCCTTTGGAGAACCATCTTCATTGAATAATTCTTCTGGCTTGTAACTCTTCATCCAGTCAATCAACATGTCTTTATGTTCCATATCACCTTGAGCTACTGGAATTGGAATTTGGTGGGCACGGAAACTATTCTCGATTGGATTACCATCAAGATCAAACTTAGGACCAGTCCATCCCTTAGGAACTCTAAAGACAATCATTGGCCATTTAACTTGAGAATCATCGTTATTTTCACGAGCATTCTTTTGAATAGCCTTAATTTCTTCAACTACTTGATCCATAGTTTTAGCCATTTCTTCATGAACTTCCATATGGTCCTTGTAGCCATTAAATTCACCATCTTTATAAGCAGATACAAAGTATGGTTTCCAGCCCATTCCTTCAAAGTATTTAGTTAAATCTTCATCACTCATCCGTGAGACAATAGTTGGGTTAGAAATCTTAAATCCATTAATTTGTAAGATTGGAATTACTGCACCATCTTTAATTGGGTTAATAAACTTACTTGAGAACCAGGATGCAGCTAATGGACCAGTTTCAGATTCACCGTCACCAATTTCTACAGCAGCAATTACATCTGGATTATCTAAAATTGCACCCACACCATGAGAAAGTGAATAACCTAATTCCCCACCTTCATGAATAGAACCTGGTGTTTCAGGAGCAGCATGTGAAGCAACTCCACCTGGGAAACTAAATTGTTTAAATAATTTAGTCATACCCTTTTCATCTTGGGTAATTTCAGGATATCTTTCAGTATATGAACCATCAAGATATGAATTTGAAACCATTACTTGGCCACCGTGACCAGAACCTTCAATATAAAACATATTTAAATCATACTTTTTAATCGCACGATTTAAGTGGGCATAAATAAAGTTTTGTGGCACGATAGTACCCCAGTGACCAATTGGTTTAGGTTTAACATCTTCAGCTTTTAATTCTTCTTTTAAAAGTGGATTTGACATTAAGAATAATTGACCAACTGATAAATAGTTGGCTGCGCGCCAATATGCATCTACACTATTTAAATATTCTTTTGAATCGTAATTTACTGCCATAATTTTCTCCTTAAAGTTATGTGTAAACTTTTATTCCTACATGTTAATAATAAAATAATTAAATCATTTATTCAACCATTCAGTTAATTGGTAGGTTCCAATTTTATGCTTTCTTAACATAAACAAAAAAGGCGGTCAAAACCGCCCTGTTTTATTATAAGTACTTACTACTCTCTTTGATCGAAAGTGGAGTTAATTGTTCAGAATATTCATTTATAAAACTTTTAACCCAGTGGGGATTAGTCTTTGAATAATCACGTAAAGCCCATCCGATAGCTTTATTGATAAAAAATTCCTTACTATTAAGATTATTCTTAATAATTTTTGCCAATAATGCCGTATTCATCTGATCTTTGCGCAGTAATTGATGTTCAATCGCAAAGCGTCGTATCCAGATATTATCATCTTGGGACCATTTAAGCATTAAATCATTTACCCGTTCATCATGTAATCCCAAATAACCAACAGGCTTAATTAAACTATCTATTGTATCCCACCATGATTTTGTTCGAACGAAATTTTCAATTTTATCCATATCTGAAAACATTAGATACTTTTTCAAAGCTATTAAATAATCACAAGCAAAATACTGCATCTCTCGATAAGGATCATTCCAAGCTTGATTTAATAAATCCCAATCAATCTTTTTATTTTTCTTTTCCAGCTTTAGATTTTCCGCATAAATTTTACACCGTGCAGGAGTATGATAGCCATAAAACAAAAATTTATTCTTCATATACTGGTGCATTTCGCCAGCTACACCAGCATCAGCATTTTGCATAAATTTTTCTTTTAAATTTTGAAAGTCCATCTTATTCCCCATTCAAATTCACAAAAGTATTATACTTCATATATTTGTAGTGAATTCGCATATTTGACACCTCAAATGGGGTTCCATCATCGAGGAAAAAGATCCCTTCCATTACTCCAACTGGTTCATTTGGGGTCAGCATTAATTTTGTTTGATCATCTAAATTAGAAGGTTCAACAGTAATTGTTAAAAAGGATCTAGTTACTGTTTTTGACTGGGTATCTTCCAGGTAATTAAATAATGATTTTTTTAATATTTCTGGATTTAATTCAGGTGTAATCTTAATCGGAATAAATCCTGTTTCAATCATAAAAGGTTGATCATCTAATAAACGCAAACGCTTAATTTGATAAACAAAATCAGAATCTTTTAAAAAAAGATCTTGTTTTAAATCATCGTTTGCCTTAATTACTTGATAATCTAGTAATTCAATACTTTGCTTTTTGCCCGGAACACTAAAAGAATCAGTAATTCCCAAGTTAGAGCCGTCATATTTAAATAAGGCCTGATTTTTTAGATAAAGGGGATTAATAAAAGTTCCGCTGCCACGTTTTTTAAAAACTATTCCTTGTTGTGCAAGTAATCCTAATGCACGTTTCATCGAAGAACGACTCACGTGATATTGCTCACTTAATGATCTTTCATCGGGAAGACGCATGCCATCATATTCTTTATTAAGAATTTTTTGTTTGATGTCACGCATCACTGAGCGATAAACTAAATCGGCCATTACTTTCTCCCTTGGTCTGCTTGTTTAATTTCTTCAATAAACCATTCAGCAAACTTATGGGTATCTACATCAGTAGCAACTTCAGTATTAGGATTATCACTCAAAAAGTCCATTACACTAGCACCATAAGTGTAACGACCAGCCAATTCAATTTCAATATGAGCAGGCTTAAGATTAAAGAACTCAGGCTGAAGTAAAATACCTACAGCAGTTGGATCATAAATTTTTATACGTGTATCACCATCGGGCTCATGAATATTAGAAAATAAGGAATATAACATATTACCTACTTCACCGCATGCCTTAATTTTATCTAGTTCAGATGCCGTAATATGAGCCTTATTTCCAATTTCTAGTGGTGCAATTTTTGTTGGTAACCCACTTTGCAAAACAATTTGGGCAGCTTCAGGATCTCCAGCAATATTATATTCTGCAAAAGGACTGTGATTGCCATGACCAATATTTCCACCCATAATTACGATCTCTTCAATTTTTTCAAGATCTTCAGGATATTGCTTAAAGAGCAAAGCGAAATCAGTCAAAGGTCCAATTCCCATTAAAGTGACCTTTTCAGGACTATTTTGAATTTCTTCGTGCATTAAAGTTGCAGCCAAGCCCTTTTTTATTAAACTAGTATCTTCTTTAGGAAATTCATAACCTGCAATTCCAGTTTCACCATGAACCGATGCTGCACTGATTGCAGGACGCACTAAAGGTTGATTAGCTCCAACTACAACTGGAACTTTAGTATGTAAAAAAGTTTCTAACTTCAAAGCATTTTGAAGTGTATACTTCAAAGATACATTGCCCCAGGTAGCTACAATCATACGTAAATCAACTTGAGGATCAAATAGTAAAAACGTTGTTGCAGCAATATCATCAATTCCTGGATCGGTACTTAAAATTACTCTCTTTTTTGTCATTGTTTTATTCCGTCCTTTCAGCCATTATTTTTAATCATCATCTTCAGAATATTTTGCAGCTGACTCACGCGCTTTTTGATATTCTTTACTAAATTGAGTTTCTGGAATGTTCATCCTGCTATAGATGTCATTTGTTGGCCAATAATCCTTCTTTTTAAACGTTTTTAGTAAATTACCAGATTTTTCAGCAGTAATTGAAAAATGATCGTTATCACCATTCCAATCAAAATTAAGTTTAAATTTATTATTACCTAAACTTACCCAACTACCGCTTGCATAAGAAGCATAATAATTTTTGGTTTCTGGCATCATATAAAGAAAGGTACCATCTTTTTTAAAATAGAAATAATCTGGTCTTTTATCGCCCTTTTCTGCAATAAAAACATCCTCAGCTGTAACTTTGTAGGCACCATTTAATGTAGTCGCTTCTTGGTGATTACGATAAATTACGTAACCCACTCCTGCAACAATAATGACTACTAAGATAATAAGCCAGTTAAAGTGTTTTTTCGCCTTTGGTGGTTGCGATGAGATTACTTGATTTTCTTCATTATTTTTCATTTTATGATCCACTTTTTAATTTCTTTCTTTGATTTCGATAGTACCATTACTTTTAGCAATAATTACTTCATTACAAATTCCTAAAAATAGTCCGTGCTCAACTACACCAACGGTTTTATCTAGATAAGCAGCTAGTCCTTCAGGTACGGGAATTGGATCGATCGCCAAATCAATTATGTAGTTTCCATAATGAGTAATATAGCGACTACCATCTTCATTCTCGCGCCATTGTGGCTTCAAGTCTTCAGCAGCAAATTTTCTAAAATTTTGCTCTGCTGAAATTGGTAAAACTTCAACAGGAAGTGGGAACCCACTTAAATGTTCTACAACTTTAGATTCATCCACAATCCAAACATTACGTTTTGAATTAATAGCAACATTTTTTTCTAAAGTTAAGGCGCCACCACCACCCTTGATGCCATCAAGGGTATCAGCTACACGATCAGCACCATCAACAGTTAAGTCAGCTTGATCGATATCTTTTAATTCATCTACTTTAAAACCCAAACTCTCTAACTGTTTTTTACTACGATTAGACGTAGTAACAATATGCTTTAAAGTTAACCCCTCTTGATCTTTTCGTTGTCCTAAAGCATCAATAAAAAATGCAACTGTTGACCCTGTACCAACTCCTAGTACAGAATTATTTTTTACTAAGGCAGCCGCTTTGGTGGCTGCTTCGCGTTTTAGTTGGTCTTGTTCTTTTTTATCCATTATTCTCCCTCCTTTAAAGCTTGTTCTACAACTGTACGTTCTGGAATTGAAGGAAAAGCCCCAAGCTTTTGCACAGTAAATGAAGAGGATTTAGATGCATAAATTATACTTTCTTTAATATTACTTAGATCAGTTTTTAATTCACTGGCTAAAGCACCTATAAATGTATCTCCGGCTGCAGTTGTATCTACCGCCTTTACTTTAAAAGCAGGTACTACTTCTGAGATTTCTCCGTAAGAGACATAAGAACCAATACTTCCCAGGGTAATAATTACTCCTTTTACCCCTAAATTATGAAAATATTTTGCGCTTGCTTGCATTGAATTTTCATCAGTTACTTTAATCCCCGTAATACTTTCTGCTTCTGTTTCATTAGGAGTAATAATATCAGTTAGCTTTAATAATTCTTCGGGGATATCTCCTCTAGCAGGAGCAGGATTCAAAATAGTAATTTTTCCAGCCTCATGGGCTAGTTTAAAAGCTGCAATTGTAGCTTCAAGTGGTGTTTCAAATTGTGCTATCACAAAATCACTACTAGTAATATCTTCTTTGGCGGCCTCAACATCTTCAACACTTAAATCAAAATTAGCACCATGTTGAATAATAATTGAATTTTGACCTGATTCCTGCAATAAGATATAGGCCTGACCAGTTTGTTGATTCTTACTAGTAACGATATGTTCAATTTTAATGCCATTATCTTTAAATTGATTTAACATAAAATTGCCATTTTCATCATCACCTACTCGACCAACAAATACAGTTTCATTTTCTCCACGCACACTGGCAATAGCTTGATTTGCACCCTTACCACCAGCTGCCTTAGAAAATTCTGTCATAGCTATGGTTTCACCAGGTTGAGGCAATTTTTTTATATGTAAAATATTGTCAACATTGATTGATCCAATAATAGTTACTTTATTCATCAGTTGCTATATCCTTTCATGAGCTTTTAGTAACTTAATTATATCAAAAAAAGCATCTCCTACTTGAGATGCTTTCAATAATATTTAATTGTAATTTACTTTTATTCGCCGGCACCAGGACGTTGACCAAGTTCAGCAGCAAGAAGCCAAATTCTCTTTTCAACGGCAGTATGGAATTCAATTAACATATCATTAGTTGAATCATCACCTTCAGCGGCAGATACTTTAATACCTTCTTCGTAATCATCACGAATAGTCTTATAAGCATCTAAAATAATTTGGAATCTTTCGTCCATGCTTAAATCCCAAGAACCCTTTTGGTCAGGAATTTTAGTTGCATCTAGAACTTCTTCATAAGTTGAAATTGGGCTACCATTAATTTCAATCAAGCGTTCTGCTACTGTGTCTTGTTGATCAGCAAGTTCAGCCATTACTTTATCTAAGTAAAAATGTAACTTAATGAATCTATGTCCTAACATATACCAGTGGTGTTGGTGCACTACCATGTGTGCTTGAGTTAAATCTGCTACTATTTGGTTTAATGCTTGTTCAGTTTTAGGATATGCCATAACTACTACCTCCTCATTTTTTCTTCTTTCCTTACCTTATTCAGCTTTATCCTAACACCAAAAAGTGCTTATCAAAAAAGATAAGCACTTTTAATTATGAGATTATTTTTTAAATTGATTTTTTACATATTGAGCATATTTTGGCGTAGATTTTATTAATTCTTCATGTGTTCCGACTCCATCCACTGTTCCATGATCAATAAAATAAATTTGATCTGCATCAACAATAGTACTTAAACGGTGGGCGATTACTAATGTAGTTCGATTTTTCATTAATTGGTTTAAAGCCTTTTGCACCATTGCTTCTGATTCAGAGTCAAGACTTGCCGTTGCTTCATCAAGCATTAGAATCTTGGGATCACGTAAAAATGCTCGCGCAATGGCAATTCGCTGTCTTTGCCCACCAGATAATTTAATACCTCGTTCACCAATTTGAGTATTGAGACCCTCTTCCATTTCTTTTACAAAACCATCTGCATAAGCTAACTTCAATACATGCCATAATTCATCTTCAGTAACTTCTTTTTCTAGTCCATAAACAAGATTTTCTCTAATTGTTCCAGGCATTACAGCTGAATCCTGTCCTACTAAACCGATCTGCTTACGCCAATTAGTTAAGTTAATTTCATTAATATTACTTTTTCCAATCTTAATTTCACCAGATGTTGGCTGATAAAAGCGTTCAATCAAAGCAAAAATAGTTGATTTTCCTCCACCAGATGGTCCAGCAAATGCAACTACTGAATTTGGATCAGCATGTAAATTAATGTCATGCAAGATTTGCTTACCATCTTCATAAGAGAAGTTAACATCTTCAAATTTTAATTCTTTATTTGCAATATCTACTTCTTCTTTATCGGGTAAAAATTCTTCATTTTCATTAAGAATCTGTTGCAATCGCTCAGTAGAACCACTAGTTTTTGACAATTCATTGAAAAATTGACTGATAATAATGACCGGACTCATAATTTGAAAAAGATACATTAAAAATGAAACCAGTGCACCCATGGTCATCGAACCATTCATCACCCGAATAGCACCATAACCCAGAATTCCTAAAAATAAAATCATCATTAACATATTCGTAATTGGTTGTGTTAATGAATTAATAAATGCCTCTTTTACTCCAACATCATATAGTTGATGAATTCGATGATGTCCATTTGATAATTCATGTTGCTCACTATTAGAAGATTTAACTAGTCTAATTTCACTTAGTACAGTAGTTGATTCACTAGAAAAATTAGCTAATTCGTCTTGGCGCTGACGCCCAATTTTTCGTGATTGTCTCATGATTGGTAACATTGCCAAAACCAGAAGTGGTACTCCGACAAACATGATAACTGTCATTTGCCAATCCATAGCAATCATAATTATCAATGCACCGAAAAATTGAAATAATGAGGTTAAAGCATTCGGTAAGGTTGAGGCAAGTAATTGTTTTACTTGCGAGGTATCATTTACAAGTCGTGAAGTAGTATCACCTGTTTTATTATTATCAAAGTATTTGACTGGCAAAGCTAGTAATTTTTTCCATACTAACTTTCGTAAGTTAGAAACAACATTCTCACCAAAGACTCCTAACACGTAGCCAGAGATAGCGCTAACAATCAATCCACCAACAAAGACAATAACAGCTAAAATAATTAGTTGTGGCTTTAACGACTTAAAATTATTAATCAAGCGTTGTGCTAATTGAGGGACAATTAAATTTGCTCCGGTACCTAAGAGTCCTAAAAGTACGCCAATTATTAAACGTGAATAATGGGGATGCAATTTATTAACTAAACTAAAAAAATCCTTTATGCTAAATTTGGATTTGGCCTCTCGACCTCTTGCCATATTTCGATTATCCATATCTATTTCTCCCTTTTAAAAATAGTTAGATATCTAACTTATGTTTTACATTTAAACATGTAGATATCTAACTGTCAATTGCCTAACTAATATTTGCTTAAAAAAATAAAGATATCTTTTCAAGCATATCTTTATGTAAAGTCAAGTTCGATATTTTTCATATCTTTGATAATATGTTTCATCGCTTCATTTATCATATCCAGATCGTGTTCATCAATATTGAACAATAGTTGATCATTAATCTTAGTAAAAAATAAGTTAATTTTTTCTGCGCTGGCTTCTCCTTTTTGAGTTAAATAAATCCGCTTTATTCGCGCAGAATCTTTATCTTTTCTACGTTCAATATATCCATCCCGTTCAAGATTCTTAAGCATATTTGTAATTGAGGCATTTCTTACTCGAAATCTTTCTCCTAATTCACGTTGGATTAAGCCGGGATGCCGATTAATATAGGCAATGGAACGTGCTTGTTGTGATGTTAAGTCTAATTTCGATGCATAAGCATCAAAAATTCGCTGTGTATTTTTCATATAGATTCTAAAAAGCTGATTAGCTTGTTCGAATTTTTCTTTTTTACTTGGCATCAAATCATTCCTTCATGTTTTTTATTATTATAACAGTTAGATATCTAATAGTCATTGCTCAACAAAAAAATCTTCCCAGAGGAAGATTTTTTAATTTTTATCTTTTGAATTATTAGTGTCAAGATCTAATTCATCTTCAACACTTTCATCTTCATTTAAGTCAATCAATTCACCTGATACTTTATAGACGACCCATTGAGCCAAGTTAACTACGTGATCACCAATGCGTTCTAATAATCTAATCACGATAAAATAACTTGCAGCCGCAATAGCGGCAGTATTATCCGCCTTAACACCATCAATAATAGAGTGACGAGCTTTTACATAAAGTTGATCAATTTCATCATCTTTTTTGGCCACTTGACGTGCCAAAGTTTCATCATTTTGAATAAATGCTTTTAAAACTTGATCTAACATAAATGTTACTTTTTGGGACATTTCGGTAATAATTTTTTCTGTTGCTTCAATTCGTTTATTACCTTTTACCCGAATCGTTTCAGCAGAAATTGACATTGCATTTTCACCAATTCGTTCCAAATCTGTCGTTGCTTTTAAAATAGCAATAACATTTCTAAAGTCACTAGCAACCGGTTGTTGTAAAGCCATTAATTTTAAAGTTCTTTTTTCTACTTTAAGAGCATCAGCAGAAATATCTTTATCATCTTTAATTAATTTTTGGGCTGCCTTTTTATCATGGTCAATAAAAGCTTGAGTAGAATCATCAATTTCTTCACTGACATCAATGACCATATTCATAAACCTGGTATTCAACTTCTTTAATTCATCCAAAAAAACTTCGTGCATTTTCTTTCTCTCCTTCCTTTACTAACCAAAACGTCCATTGAGATAGTCACTTGTAATTTGATTCTGAGGATTCAAAAACATCTTTTCAGTTGGCCCATATTCAATAAGATTTCCATTCATCAAAAAGGCCGTTTTATCTGAAATTCGACTTGCTTGTTGCAAATTATGGGTAACCATAATGAAAGTAAATTCATGCTTTAAGTTTGCTAAAGTTTCTTCTACTTCAGAACTTGAAATCGGATCAAGTGCACTCGTAGGCTCATCCAGCAATACGACCTTAGGATGTACTGCCAAAGCTCGTGCAATACAAATTCTTTGTTGTTGACCACCCGAAAAGTCCTGCGCATTTCTATTTAAATCATCTTTGACTTCATTCCAAATTGCAGCCTGTTTCAAACTTTCTTCTACACGTTGATCTATTAACTCTTTATCTCTTATTCCTTCTAATTGTAGCCCATAGGCAATATTTTTATAAACAGAAAAGGGAAATGGAGCTGGTTGCTGAAAAACCATTCCTACTTCTTTTCTTAACCAAACGAGATCCATTTTGGGACTATAAATATTTTTGCCTTCAAAACGAATATTACCGGTAATTTTTATATTCGGGATATCATCATTCATCCGGTTTAAGCAACGTAAAAATGTAGATTTACCACATCCAGAAGGACCTAATAGAGCAGTTAATTCATTTTCTTTGAAATCTAAGCTAATACCATGTAATGCTTCATGACTACCATAACTTAAATGTACATCCTTAGTAGTAATAATTGCTCCTGCATTATCTACCATGTTTTTCTCCTTATCCAAAACTGCCACGAATATAATCTTCAGTTAATTTTCCTTGTGGATTCGTGAAGATATTGGCTGTTGTATCATATTCAATTACATGTCCTAAATGGAAAAAGGCTGTATAATCACTAATTCTTGAAGCTTGCTGCATATTATGAGTAACCATAATCATTGAATAATCGCTACGTAATTGCTTTAAAGTATCTTCAAGCTTTGAAGTAGAGACTGGATCCAAGGCACTAGCTGGTTCATCTAGTAAAAGCACTTCAGGTTTCAAAGCCAAAGCTCTAGCAATACATAAACGTTGTTGCTGTCCCCCAGACAAAGCTAAAGCACTCTTATTTAAATTATCTTTCACTTCATCCCATAAAGCAGCAGCCCGTAAACTTTCTTCAACAATTTGATCAAGCTTTTTCTTATTTCTTTCGCCGTCAGCAATTAAAGCATAAGTAATATTGTCACGAATAGATTTTGGAAAGGGATTGGGCCGTTGAAAGACCATGCCAATATTTTTTCTTAATTCATAAACATTAATATTAGATTTATTAATATCTAAACCATGATAATTAATTTCACCGTCTACTCGTGCAACTTTATCATTCATACGGTTAAGACAACGTAGAAAGGTTGATTTTCCTGAACCCGATCCGCCAATTAATGCAGTTATTGTTTTCTTTTTAAATTGTAAACTGGCATCAAATAATTTTTGCGTGGTTCCACCATAAAATACGCTTAAGTCTTTTGTTGATAAAATACAATCTTTTTTATCAAAATTGATAATATGTGGTTGTTCCTTAGTAAAACTAGGAGTTTTATTTTCCATCAAAATACCTCTAACTCTTTGCTGCCGTCATTTTACTATATAAATGGTTACCCAATATACGTGCACCTAAATTAAACAAAATAACTACAATAATTAATAATGCACCGGTAGCAGCTGAAACCATATTTGCATCTGGAATAATTCCTTCTGTATTAACACGCCAAATATGAACAGCTAGTGTTTCAGCCGGACGCATTACGTTTAAGAAACTGGTAGGACTAAATGGATTCCAATTAGTGAAACTAATGATTGAACCACTTTGTCCCGCAGTATAAATTAAAGCTGCTGCTTCCCCAAAAATACGACCAGCACTTAAAATTACTCCTGTTAATATTCCAGGTAAGGCTGCTGGTAGTACAATTCCACGAATAGTCTTCCAATTAGATAGTCCCAATGCTAGTCCTGCATCCCGTTGTGTTTGAGGAACTCCTTCTAAGGCCTGTTGAATATTACTAGTTAAAGTAGGTAAGTTAAAAAAGGTTAAAGCAAGAGCGCCGGCTAAGATAGAGAAGCCAAAATGAAATTGCACTACAAATAATAAGTAACCAAACAATCCTACTACAATAGAAGGTAATGAACTTAATATTTCAATTGTGGTTTTGATCAAACCTGTTAACCAATTATCGGCCGCATATTCAGAAAGATAAATTGCAGCTCCTATGGCTACGGGAATCGAAATTACTAGGGTTATTATTAAGAGGTAGAGAGAATTCCATAATTGATCTCTAACTCCTCCACCTGCTTGAAAAGAAGAAGCTTCAGAAGTCAAAAAGTGCCAGGATAAATGAGGTACACCAGATACCAAGATATTACCCAAGATTCCTATCAAAATAATTACTACAATACCCACTAAGGTATAAATAGTAGCTGTAGCAATCTTATTGGCTGTCTTTGCATGCATTATTTTTCTCCCTTTCTACCAATTAATCTCACTAAGAAATTAAAGAATAAGGCCATAATCAATAATAATAATGCAAGAGACCACAATGCATTATTTGGTAAAGTTCCCATTACTGTATTACCCATCTGACTAGTTAATTGACTGGTTAAAGTAGCGGATGGACTAATTAAATTGCTTGGCATTAATACTGCATTACCAATTACCATTTGCACAGCCAATGCCTCGCCAAATGCTCTAGCCATTCCAAAAATTACAGCAGTTAAAATTCTTGGCGTAGCAACACGCAACACGACCCGATAAATAGTTTGCCAATGAGTGGCTCCTAAGGCCAAAGATGCTTTACGGTAATGATCAGGAACAGCCTTTAAAGCATCAACTGTTAAAGAAGTAATAGTTGGTAAAACCATTACGAATAAGACCAATGTTGCTGCTAAAATACCAAATCCTGTTCCACCAAAAATATTACGAATAAAAGGCACAACAATTGTTAAGCCTAAAAATCCATAAACTACTGAAGGAATACCAACTAAGAGCTCTACTACAAATTGCAAATACTTACTTCCTCTTTTAGAAGCATATTCAGTCATAAATAGAGCAATAGCAATTGCAAAGGGGGTTGCCACAATTGCAGAAAACAATGTTACGGCAAATGAAGTAACAATCATTGGTGCAGCACCAACAAAATTTTTACCTGCACCAGGATCCCAATCTGAAGATGTCAAAAATTTCCAAGGATTAACATGATTTTGAGTAAAAGTTGCTAATCCATGAATAGCAATAAATCCAATAATTGATACTACTAAAATAATGATTAACAAAATAGCCGCAGCAGTTAAGCCTTTGCCCCAGTATTCTTGACGAGTTTCTTTAGAAGGTTTAGTTAATTTATCAACGTTAGCCTTATCAGGACCAATTTTATTTAACTTAACATGTTTGATAGTTTGGTCTTCTAAGGCCTGATTAACAACATCTTTTAAATTTTCTTTGTTATTATTTTCTAAATTCATTAACTCTCCGACCCTTAATTATTTATAACTTGATTATTACTATCACGAGTAACTTTCATTGCATTGATACTGATATAACCTAATTGGGGAATTAGATTATTTTGAACTTTTTTAGAAAGTAAATAATTTAAGAATTCTTTAGTCATCTTATTTGGTTTTCCTTTAACATATGCATGTTCATATGACCACAATTGCCACTTATTAGTCGTAATATTTTGCTCATTAGGTTTAATTCCATTCAAACTTAACTTTTGAATATTACTATCTTTAGCATAAGGAGCTGAAATATAGGAAATAGTTCCAGGAGTTGAACTTACAATTTTTCTTACTGTACCATTTGAATCTTGCTCTTGTGCCTTCATTGGCTTTTGTTTTCCTAAAATTAACCCTTCAAAGGTAGAACGAGTTCCGCTTCCCTTTGAACGATTAATTACAGTAATTGGGAGATTTTTACCTCCGACTTGCTTCCAATTAGTAATTTTTCCAGTAAAAATATCAGCTAATTGCTTGGTCGATAAATCTTTTACGCCAGTTCCCTTATTCACAATTGGAATAATGCCAACAACAGCAATTTTATAATCTTTTAATTTAGAAGCATCGATTCCCTTTTGATTTTCAGCAAATACATCTGAAGTTCCAATTTCTACTGCCCCAGCTTGCACTTGACTTAATCCGGTCCCTGATCCTCCGCCTTGAACAATAATATTGCTATCGGGATGATCTTTATGAAAGTCATTCCCAGCTTGTTCAGCTAGCACTTGCATGGCAGATGATCCCATTACCGTTACTTTATTAGCACTCGAATTAGAGCAGGCTGTAGTAAAAGTAGTAATTAAGAAGAAAGCAATAAAAAGAAAAGATATTTTTTTAGAATTAAGTCTACGCATGGCTACTCCATATAAAATTTCTTACAAACAATTAGTATTTTACCATATACAATATTCCTATAGACTGTTAAGTCTAATAAAAATAGAGATAGGTTACCCTATCTCTATTTTGACTTTTCATCCTTGGTTAGCATTTCATATACATAAGATATTTCATCAGGGCGATAAACACCATGTAATTCTCCCACTTTAGTAAAGCCCATTTTATCAATTAAATGCTGCATTGCTTTATTATCTTCATGGGTATCAATTCGAATTGAATCAATATCAGAACGATGATTTCGAATGTAATTAATTACTCCTTCTAACAATTGAGTGGCGTAACCATGTCCAGCATGATCTGAATGAATTGCTACTCGGTGAATCACCAAATAATCATTTGTATCTAACAGCCATTTACCATGTAAATTATCATAAACATGATCAGGACCAGGAACAATTGCAATTGCACCGACAGTTTGTCCATCATCGGATTGTGCCAAATAGGCCCAACCATTTTTGATATCTTCTTTAATTTGATCTGGAGATGGATAATCACCTTGCCATTGTTCCACACCACGTTCAGCAAGTTGGTTTGCACCATCTTTTAAGATAGTCATTATTTTATCAAAATCTGAACTAGTTGCTTGTCTAAGCTTCATACTTATCATCCCTTTCAATTCTTTACAAATGACTATTATACGAAAAAGTAATTTTTATGTAAAAATTATTTACTTATTAATAGAAAATAGTCTATGTCAATCCATAGACTATTTTTGTTATAAAACCTTTGATAAAAATTCTTTAGCACGTTCTGTTTGAGGATGATCAAAAATTTCTTCTGGAGTACCCACTTCTTTTACATATCCATCAGCCATAAACCAAATCTGATCAGATACTTCTCTAGCAAATCCCATTTCATGCGTAACAATTACCATAGTCATCCCTGAATCTGCTAAATCATGCATTGTCTTTAAAACTTCACCGACCATTTCTGGGTCAAGGGCACTAGTAGGTTCATCAAAAAGCATTACTTCTGGATCCATCGCTAAAGCTCTGGCAATTGCCACACGTTGTTGTTGCCCACCAGAGAGGCTAGTTGGATATTGGTTGGCAATTTGTTCTAAACCAACCTTCTTTAAAAGATGAATAGCGGTCTTAGTAGCTTGCGCATCACTAACACCTTTAACTTTCATTGGGGCTAACTTAACATTTTCAATTACATTCATATTAGGAAATAGATTAAAATTTTGGAAAACCATCCCCATTTTTTCACGTAATTCATCTAATTCTTTTTCATCAATATGAGTTAAATCCTTGCCTTCAAAGATTACTTTTCCAGCAGTTGGCGTTTCTAAAACATTTAAACAACGTAAAAACGTTGATTTTCCTGCTCCGGATGGACCAATAATCGAAATAACCTGCCCTTTATCAACAGTTTCAGAAATATCCTTCAGAATTTCTTTTTCTCCATAATTCTTTTTTAAATGTTCTACTTCAATCATTTTATTAGCCATTCGTCTTCATCCTCTTTTCAAAGTGATTCAATAATCTAGTCAACGAGAACGTCAAGATAAAGTAAATTATCATTGCTATAAAAAGCGGTAGCACTCCTTTATAGGTAGAAGTTTGAACTAATTGTGTTTCATACATTAATTCACCAACACCAATTACTGATACTAGAGAACTATCCTTTACCAAAGTAATAAATTCATTACCTAGAGCTGGCCAAATATTCTTTATTGCCTGGGGAATAATTACGTAGCGGTATGTTTTACTTCTACTCAATCCGAGAGATCTTGCAGCTTCACTTTGACCCTTAGGTAAGGAGTTGATTCCTGAACGAATATCTTCTGCTACATATGCTCCCGAATTTAATCCAATAGCAATAATCCCAGCTAATAAAGCAGACATATTTGAAATTAAATATCCAATTCCAAAGTAAACAAACAAAATTTGGACCATTTGAGGCGTTCCACGAATAAATTCAATGTAACAAACTGCGATCCAGTGAAGAATGGGATTCTTGGATAATCTCATTAAAGCTAACAATGTTCCAAGAATGATACCGATTAATACTGAAAAAATAGTAATAACAATCGTGTACCAAACACCTTTTAAGAAGTAGTTCCAATATGCAAGCATGGTACTTTGCTTATTAGCAGTTTGCATTTCTTTTGCGGCTGCCGGTAAATACTTTTTATTAATTAAATCTTCTTTTTGCACACGATCAATAGTTTTATTGACAGCCTTTACTAAGTCTGGTTGCCCCTTAGCCATGGCAATTGCATTACCAGTTTGGCTTGTTTTTAAATTAGATTTAATAGCAACTAAATTTTTATTATTATTTTGATAAGCTTTTGCAGTGAGCTCTTCTAAAACTAACGCCGAATCTTTACCTGATTGAAGTGCTAGTACTAGATTATTAACCTTTCCTAATCCCTTAACTGTAGAATCAGGCATTTGCTTTTTAATTTCATTATATTGGATACTTCCAGTCTGAGCACCTACATTTTTCCCCTTTAAACTTGCTATTGTGGTGTATTTCTTGGCATCTTTTTTGTTTACTAGGAAATAGTCACCCTTAGCACGATAATATATTTTAGAAAAAGCTACACTTTGCTTGCGTTCTGCTGTGGGTGACATTGCAGAAATTACCATATCTACTTTTCCCGTTTCCAGTGCAACCAAAAGAGAATCAAAGCTCATATTTTTAACGACTAGTTTGACATGAAGATCCTTCGCTATATCCTTAGCCAATTCCATGTCTACACCAACATACTGAGTTTTTCCATTGCGAGTTTTAGTAAATTCAAGCGGGGGATAATCAGCAGAGGTTCCAACTACTAATTGTCCACTTTTCTTTATCTTTTTCATGATACTACCAGTTGCCACGGTCTTAGTTTTTTCATCGGCGGCATGAACTGATTTTGAATTAAAAATACCTAAAATTGGCGTAACCAGCAGAGTTAAAATTAAAATAAATTTTGTTAATTTGTATTTTTGCATTAATATAAACTCCTTATTCATTAAATAATCTTATTTCTACTTAATTACGTCGTCGTTTCATAAAATTTCACTCCAAAGAAAAATTTTAAATTATTTTTAATATAGTATCATATCCCGTTTGCATTTAGCTAGCTAATTCCGCAAATAACCTGATTATTTTCCCGGCTATAATTTTATAAAGTGATTTGAGTAATAATTTACCCTCAATAAAAAATATTCCAAATATATCTAGATAAATTCCCCATTTATGTGCTTTTTAGAGTATTATTGTAATAGTTTAAAAAAGGAGAACTTGTAATGCTTAAAAGTGAACGACCAATTATTATTGGAATTGCCGGTGGATCTGGTAGCGGTAAGACAACTATTGCACATGAAATTTATAATCAACTTCATCAAAATGATCGTATTTTAACTATTACGCAAGATTCTTATTATAAAAATAATGATAATCTTTCAATGACTGAAAGAAAGAAAATAAATTATGATCATCCTGATGCTTTTGATATGGAACTTTTAGTTGAACAACTACAAAACTTAATGAATTATAAAGCAGTTGAAATGCCTGTTTATGATTTTACTGCCCACACTAGAAGTAAAGAGACAATTCATACTGAACCAGCAGATATTATAATTTTGGAAGGAATATTAGTTCTTTCAGATGAAAGTCTTCGTAATTTAATGGATATAAAAGTTTTTGTCGATACCGATGAAGATATTAGATTTATCCGTCGTCTGCAACGTGATACCGAGCAACGTGGTCGTTCTGTTGACTCAGTTATCAAGCAATATCTTTCAACTGTTAAACCAATGTATAATCAATTTATTGAACCTACAAAACGATATGCAGATATAATCGTACCTGAAGGTGGAGAAAATACAGTAGCGATTGATATGTTAACAACAAAAATACGTTCTGTATTAACTCGATAAATAACAAAGAGGGAACCCAAATGGGTTCCCTCTTTGTTATTTGACTAAATTATCACCATCACGAGCAATCATCTTCAAAATAAAGCCTGTGGAATTAGGCTTTGCTTTCATAGTATTGTTGCCATTTTCACTTTGAAGATCAGCTTTTTTAACATTAACATTCCAAGCGGTATTATTACCATCACTATTTTTTACACTATAATCACTCTTTAAAGTAGTATTAGTTAAGGCAAAATTTCCTGAATATAATTGACTTGAACCACCCTGTAAAATATTATCAGTCATAATAATATTTCCTTCAGTGACATTTAATTTTACGTCATTTAAAGTAGAACAAAGTACTTTTAATTCTCCATCATAAGTCGATAATAAACCTAAATTAATTCGTGAACTATGGATCTCTAAATTGCCACGACCAATTTTAAGATCCGCATTTTCGATTTTAGCATGACATACCTTCAATATTCCTGCATGACAATTAATTTGTAATTCTTTTATCTTTAAATTAATTAAGTTAATATTGCCTAATTTATTATAAAGCCGACAATTTTGTAATTGGATTGAAGCCGGAACAATAATTTTTAAAATTTGGTTTGCTAGGATTCCCTGTTTATTGAAACGATGAGTTTGCTCGATATAGAGTGTATCGTCCTCAACCTTAAATGTAGGTAAAAGATTTTCATTTCCGGCAAATATAAGTTTATAATCTGTTCCAGTTTCAACTAAAATTGTTATCTTAGTAAATTTTCCTACGATATTGGAAAATGGATTCAACTTAAAAACTTTTTTATTATAAGCTTTACATTTAATTCCAAGAATGTCGTAAAAACTCATTGTTGTTCCTCTTGTTAAACTTCTAAATTCATAAAATAAGATTTTGATTTGACTATTGTACTACTTTATTTATTTAGTGGCAAAATCTCATTAATAACTATTTTATACTTTTTCATAATTAGAGCATTTTGCCTATTTACCATGGTTTTTCAACAGAAATATCTGATAAAAAATTCTGTTGTGTTTGTTGTTGATCCTGCCGTGATTTTCTTCTTTGCAAATAGAGCTCAGTTAGCTTTTTTTGTTCTTGTGTTTCGGCAATTAATTTTTCATATTGAACCGATTTATTAGCATCAAGAATTACAAAGGTCATAAAACAATAAAATCCTAAAAAACGTTCGCCTGTCATTAAATGTTCACCAATTACTTTAGCAAATACTTCGATGGAACGCTTACCAAAGCCCGTTACATATGCCTCCATACACATTGAGTCTTTCAAATCAAAAGGCCGCAGAAATTGAACATTATCAATAGCAGCCGTTGCAGTCATCCTTCGCGCAACTCGCATTGCAGCAATAGATGCCTGACCATCCACCAATTCAAGAATTCTTCCTCCATATACTGTTCCATGCTCATTTAAATCGGCATTTAAAACTCGATGATTTGACACTACTAAAGTATCATTGCAGCTAATAGTTTTCATAAACCTTTTCCTCTTATCGTTTTATCTTAATTTTAACAAATTTAAATTCTCAATAATAAAAGAGCTAACTATTGTTAGCTCTTTTATTATTGATGTAACTTACTTTACCAACCGGTTTTTTGTAAATGGTTAGCAAACATTGACAATGAAAAGCATACAATAAAGTACATTACAGCAATGATTATATACATCGGAATTAAATAAGTAGAATTTTGACCGTAAATAATTTGGGCATGATATAGCAACTCTGGTAATACAATGATTGTTGCCAAAGAAGTATCCTTAACTAAAGATACAAATTGTGATAACAATGATGGCACCATTTTATGCAAGGCCTGTGGCAATACCACATGAGTCATTGCTTGCATATAGGTCATCCCATTTGAACGTGCACCTTCCATTTGACCTGGATCTACTGCTCCAATACCACTACGAACAATTTCTGCTACCATCGCTCCTTCAAATACTACCAAGGCGATGATCGAAGCAACAGTTGGATTAGTAACCAATCCTAATTCAGGTAATCCAAAGTATGTAAAGAAGATTATAAGCAGCAAGGGTAAATTACGAATAATATCAATGATAAAACCAACGATTGCTGAGACATACTTTATATTGACATAACGGATAAATCCCAAAATAATTCCAATCACAAATGATAAGGCAATTGAAATCAATGAAACATAGATTGTTACCCACAATCCTTGAAGAAGAAAGCGAATATCAATCCACGAATAAGCATGAATAAAAGTTTCCATTTATCTTTCTCCTTCCTAGGCTAAACGTTTTTCTAAGTAACGCATATAATAACTTAATGGCAAAGTTAAAATAAGATAAAATACCCCAACAATGATATATGTATTAATTGTTTCCAAGCTTGAAAAAGCAATGGTATCAGCTTCATACATCAAATCAAATCCAGCAACAAAGGCCAAAACTGATGAATTCTTAATTAAATTAACAAATTGGTTCCCTAATGGTGGGATTACAATTTTCAATGCCTGAGGCAATATGACATAACGCATCGCTTGATTATACGTCATACCATTCGAGCGGGCACCTTCCATTTGGCCCTTACCTACCGAATTAATTCCAGCCCGTACAGTTTCTGCAATAAAGGCAGAAGAATATAAAGCTAGTCCAATTGTACCTGCAGCAAAACCAGACATTTTTATTCCTGATCGAGGTACAACTAAATAAAAAATCATCGTAATAACCAATAAAGGGATATTTCTGAAAATTTCAATATATATATGTGCTATAGCACTAGCCAACTTTGAAGGTGCAACTTCCATTAAAGCAAAAATCACTCCTAAGAGAAGACTAAAGAATAATGCAATTAAACTGCACCAAACCGTATTCCAAAAGCCATGAATAAATTGTGGCCAATTATCTACTAATATTTTAGCCATTGAGACCTTCAGCCTCCTTTACATTAAATCCTGGAATGCCGGAGAACCATTTGACAACTAAACGGTGATAAGTACCATTTGCTTTTAATTCTTCTAAAGCTTTATTAATTTGCTTAAGCATGTCATTTTGTCCTTTGTTAACGGCAATTCCGTACGGTTCAGTTGTATAAGTGCCACCAACAAGTTTATAACCTGGGTTTTCACTAGCAATACCCGCTAAAACACCATTATCTGTGGTCATAGCCTGGCCTTGGCCTGCCTTTAAAGCCGCAAAAGCTTGACCATAATCATCATACTCAAGTACTTTGGCCTTAGGAGCAAACTTTTTAACATTGGCAACAGCAGTTGTTCCCTTTACCGCTACTGCTGTTTTACCATTTAAATCTCTAATATTTTTGATGTCACTATCATCTTTCACTAAAAGCGATTGTCCTGCATTAAAATATGGAGTTGAAAAATCAACTTGTTTTTTACGTTCAGGAGTAATAGTCATCGTTGCTATAGCAGCATCAATATTACCATTCTTTAATAATGGAATTCTTGTTTTTGGCGTGGTTTGAACAAATTCAGCCTTACCATTTTTACCCAAAATTTGTTTAGTCAATGCATTGGCTAGGTCAATTTCAAATCCTTCAATTTTTCCAGTTTTAATATTCATTAAACCGAATAATCTCGTATCTGCCTTTACACCCCAATAAATCGTCTTAGATTCTTTAGTCTGTGTATAGACATTCCCTTCTGGCCTGCGACCACACCCCGACACTGCCAACAGTAATAAAATAAATAATGGTAAAACCAGAATTTTCTTTATTTTCTTCATTTTTTAGCCACCCAACTTCTCAGTAATTACTTTACTTAAGAATTGACGTGCACGTTCTGATTGTGGATGATCAAAGAATTCCTCTGGTTTCTCATCCTCCAAAACTTGACCTTGATCAAAGAAAATTAAACGATCTCCTACTTCACGTGCAAATCCCATTTCGTGAGTTACTACTACCATAGTAATTCCTTGATCCGCAACATAGCGCATAACGTCCAAAACATCTTGAATCATTTCTGGATCGAGTGCACTAGTAGGTTCATCAAATAAAATCACTTTAGGATCCATCGCTAGTGAACGTGCAATTGCTACACGTTGTTTTTGTCCACCAGATAATTGTGCGGGATACATATTAGCACGATTTTCTAACCCAACTCGCTTCAATAGATCCATTGCTCTTTCTTTATTTTCTTTATCAGGGCGCTTCAAAACAATCTTAGGCGCTAAAGTAATATTTTCTAGTACCGTATGGTTATCATAAAGATTAAAATGTTGGAAAACCATGCCCACATCTTTTCTAATCTTATTTAGATCAGTCTTTTTATCTGCTAAGTCAAAGCCATTAACAATCAACTTACCAGAATTAATTGGTTCTAGACCATTAATAGTTCTAATTAAAGTACTCTTACCAGAACCAGATGGTCCAATAATAGAAACGACTTGTCCACTATCAATAGTTAAATTAATATCTCTTAAAGCATGATAAGTCCCATAATATTTTTCTACATGCTTAAATTCAATTATAGGTGTAGCCATATTTTTCTCCTCTATTTTTTCTTATCGTTTCCATTTTACTACAAAAAAAGAGATTCAAATTTAGAATCTCTTTTTTATTCATCAATATTTATTTGGCATCGCCCATTAATTTATCAATACTCTTTACCATAAAGAATAGGATAATACCAAAGACGATACTTACAAGACCGATAATAGCAAAGAATGGAACTTCAGTCTTAGTTGAATAAAATTTAACAATTTGAGCAAAAGCAGCTTGTCCTACAGCATCACATAAGAACCACAAACTCATCATTTGAGAACTAAAGGCTTTTGGAGCTAAGCGACTAGTTGCAGCCAATCCAATTGGTGAAATAAGCATTTCAGCAATTTCAACAATGAACCAAGAACCAACAAGCCAGAAAGGACTTACACGACCTGCTGGATGCAAAAGACCTGGAAGGGTCATAAATAAGTATGAAAGCCCGGCAAATACCAAACCTGCGGCAAACTTACCAGCTGCTGATGGTTGGTTCTTCCAAGTATCCCATAACCATACAAAGAATGGCGTTAAAATCATAATAAATAGTGGGTTCAAAGTTTGGAAGTTAGCCGCTTCAAAGTGCCATGCACCAATATGAAGAACAGTTCTATTTTGTGCAAATAATGCCAAAACAGTAGAACCTGATTCTTCAATGCCCCAAAAGATTGCACCAGCAATAAATAAAGGAATATAGGCGAGCACTTTTTTGCGTTCAGGTTTTGTAACTTTTGGACTTCTTAACATTATTACAAAGTAATAAATTGGAAAGGCAATCGCTAAAATAGTAATTAAGTTAATAATGTTTTCAATATTTAAGGCATTGAAAACAGCCATAATGCCAAAAAGAATACCAATTAAAATAATTATGAGAAGAGCCTTCCAAATAACTGAACGTAATTTATCAGCAGGAATTGGATCAGCAGGATGTAAGCTCTTTTCTGAAAGTGTCTTTTTACCACCAAAGTAGTAAACAACCAAACCAATGAACATTCCTATTGCTGCTAATGAGAAACCAGCATGGAAGTTTGCTACTTTACCGAAGGCATGGAAACCAAAACCATCTTTGGCCCAGGGTACCAAGATAGGTGCAATAGCAGCTCCCAAATTGACACCAAAGACATAAATACTGAATCCAGCATCGCGTCGATTATCATCAGGCCCATAAAGATGACCAACCATATCAGACACATTGGGTTTTAACAGACCAGTACCTAAAACAATGAACACAATTGAAGTATATAGAGCACCAACTCCCATTGGGAAAGAAAGTACAATATGTCCAATCATGATCAAGACACCACCGTAAAAAACAGTCTTGCGTGGGCCCCAAATACGATCAGATACCCAACCACCAAGAATCGATGCCAACATTACAGAAGATCCATATATTGACATAATCGAGGCAGCCACTGTCTGGTTCATGCCTAATCCACCCTGACTAATTGCATAGTACATGTAGAATAGAAGAATGGCACGCATTCCATAGTAACTGAATCTTTCCCATAATTCAGTCTGGAATAGGACTGAGAGACCTCTCGGTTGTCCAAAGAAAGTCTTTTCTTTTTCTGTATTTTCCATTATTTTTTAACCTAACTTTCGTTAATTTTAATAATCATAATGTAAGATTTATTTATTTTATCCTAATTAACAGTATTTAGTCAAGTTTATTATGTGTATATGTATACTATTGATAAAAATATTTTTTTAATTTTTATCTCACAAAAAAAGGCGCTATTTTAACTCATTAGCCCCTATTATTATTAACTATGAACTGGCAAATTTATACTTTTCTTTTCTAGGATATGTTTGTCAGCTTTTTTCAAAAATTCATTTAACCAATATCCTTCTTCTAAATCCAAATTAGTATCAAGAGCATAAACTGTCAAAGTATAATCATGAATTCCACTAGGTGGTTGTGGACCTGTATAGCCTATTTTAGGTCCAGTTTCACCACTTAAAAATTTGCTAGCATTACTATTACTACCTTGAACTAAATTAAATTGAGGCTTTAGACTCGTATTTTCTGGAATAGTTGTATGAATAGCATCAATATTAGCCGCTAACCAATGAATCCAAACAAAACCACATACTGGTACTGAATCAAAATCCTTCATATATAAAGCAAGAGTTTTGGTTTCAGTCGGCAAATCATCTACTTCAATTGGAAATGAAACAGCCGGTTTACCATCTACTCGAAAATTAGGACTGGTATGCTTCGTATATTTATCTGGTAAATAGCCTTGATCATTTAATTTTACTTTTACTTTCATTTATTTTTACCTAAATAATTTTGAAACTCTCTAATTTTTCCTTAGTCATATCACGAATAATTGCAGTTGCTAAATTAACTGATGCTTTAAAATCACTATATGCACTAAAACAATATGGTGAATGTTCATAACGAACTGGAATACCAATTACAATTGTGGGCGCACCATATTCATAGTAAATCGCTGCTCCATCTTGTCCACCACCAGTTCTTACCGAACGCGTATAAGGAATATGATTTTTATCAGCTAAATCACAAGCATATTGTTGAAACTTAGGATTAGGTAAAAAAGTCGTATCCATATCCCTTAACATTGGTCCCCGTTTTAAACCTGTTTGTGACAACCATTCTGGTTCAAAAGTATCATCAGCAGGACAACTTTCTAAAACAATACATAAATCTGGTTTTACTTTTCTACCCGTGACATAAGCGCCGCGTAATCCAACTTCTTCTTGAGCTGATAAAGCAGCAACTACATCAAAATTAGTTTCTTCATTTTTTAGATTATCTAGTACATCAACCATTGCACCGGCACCAAAACGATCATCAAAATCTTTACCAAAGAAGAGACCTGATTTTTCGTGGTATTCGCATTTCACATCCACAAAAATAGGACAACCAGTATCAATTTTATAATTAGTAATAGTTTCTTCACGACTAGAAGAACCAACATCAATTGACATGTCAGCAACTTCTGGAATTGAATTTCTTTCAGCAGCACTCATAAAGTGTGGTGGTTTAGTAGCGACAACTCCCGGTATATACTCACCATCACGATTTCTTATTTTTACTTTAAGAGCAGGAATATTATATTTTACCCAACCACCAAGTGGAACAAATTTAATTAAACCATTTGGTCTAACTGCTTGTGTAATAAAACCCACTGCATCTGAATGAGCGTCCATTTGAATAACCGGACGATTACCCTTATTTTCTTTTTTAGCAGCATAAACATTAAGCATCCCATCAGTTTCAATATTAGCTGTATCTTTTGCATAAGTTGAGAAAAGCTTAACAAATTCTTCTTCAAATCCTGATGTTGCATTAGCATCAGAAAATTCTTTTAACATTTTAATTTCTTGCTCTTTTTTCATAAATACTCCTATTAATAAAAAATAATTGGTTACTTTTATTTTAATCATCCAATTACAATTAATCTATTATCCTCATAGCCAAAATTGATTTTTTTCTATAAAAAAATAAGAGTACAATAGAATGCAGTTTTAGATTAGGAAGGGCAAGCTATGAATCAAGAAAAACCAATTTGGAAACGCAATCTTTTTGTTTTATCAATTGCAGTCTTTATCGCAGGAATTGCATTTTCAGAAGTAATGCCATTCTTGCCTTTGTATATCAAGACATTGGGACATTTTTCTAAACAACAATTGAACTTTTGGTCTGGATTGGTTTTCTCCGGTACCTACTTTGTTTCGGCCATTGTTTCTCCTTGGTGGGGAAAATTGGCTGATAAAAAGGGCCGTAAGTTAATGATTCTACGAGCT
The DNA here is from genome assembly GCF_003423665.1 of Lactobacillus rodentium. GTDB lineage: Bacteria > Bacillota > Bacilli > Lactobacillales > Lactobacillaceae > Lactobacillus > Lactobacillus rodentium. The sequence goes on from NZ_BFBY01000004.1 coordinate 60,183, forward strand.
TCAATTGGTATGGCAATCGTCATGGCTGCTATGGGGTTAGTACAAAATGTTTGGGAATTATTTGGGTTGCGAATGTTGCAAGGGGTTTTTTCCGGTTATGTTTCTAACTCAAATGCCTTAGTAGCAACTGAAACTCCAAAAGAAAAATCCGGTCAAGCACTTGGTACAATGGCCTCTTCATTTACGGCCGGAAACTTACTTGGACCTTTTGTTGGTGGTGCCCTTGCTTCAATTTTTAGTTATCGTGTTACCTTCGTTATTACTGGCGGACTTTTAACTCTGGTCTTCTTTCTATCTCTTTTCTTTGTTCATGAAGATGATTTCAAGCCAATTGAAGATAAGAAATTAGAAAGTACTAAAGGCGTGATACAAGCCTTACGTTCACCAACGTTAATTTTTGGTTTATTATTAACTACCCTCATTATTCAGGCAGCAAATAACTCTATCAATCCTATTGTTTCATTATATGTCGCTCAATTAATGCATAATCACGGAAATGTTGTTTTTATTTCAGGAGTGATTGCAGCCTTACCAGGAATTGCCACTTTCTTAGTTGCTTCACGCTTTGGAGCGTGGGGAGACAGAATTGGAACTCATAAAATTATCGTTGGTGGATTTATTGCGGCTACGATTTTCTTCTTTTTAACCGCTTTTGTTCAAAATACAATTCAATTGGGAATTTTGAGATTCCTAGTAGGCTTTTCAGATGCCTGCTTAATTCCGCAAGTTCAAACTTTGCTTACCAAAAATTCTCCTGCTCAAGTTACTGGTAGAATCTTTTCTTGGAATCAAAGTGCAATGTATATTGGCAACATTGTAGGGCCACTATTAGGTTCTACAGTTGCCGGTTTATCTAGTTACAGCATGGTATTTATTGTTACTTCTGGTATAGTTGTTTTAAACTTAATTCTGTTCCAATTTAATGTCATTCATAATTTAAAATAAAAAGAAGAAGTTTTTATTAAAACTTCTTCTTTTTATTTAGCTTCCTTTACCATGTTCAGTTTTAACCCAAGAATTTTTATGTGTAAACCAACGTTTAAAAGCAATTAATAGGCTAAAAAATAAAATTACATAAATATAGGACACTATTCCGATAATAACTATCATTTTTCCAAAACGTGGACTTTTTTCTTTAAAGTGGTGAAGATCTCTTTGATAAATTACTAATTCTAAAATCCCACAGAGACAGGATATTGTCAGTGCCAAAAATAAGATTAATGTCAATTCTACCCCACTAACTTCTCCCACATTTTGACCCACTACTACTCCCGTAAAGAGAGAAAGTATAATTAAAGAGATATCAGCTATTATTGCCAACCAAGGTTGAGCTAAAAAATAGTAAATTCCTAGTTTTTGTGTTTTAGTAAGGCTTTTATCCTTAATAAGATTTGGCAAATACTTGAGACAATCAAGATCTCCTTGGACCCAACGACTACGTTGAATAATAAACTTCTTAACTGATATCAGTGCTTCTTGATACACATATGATTCAGCCATATAATCTACTGTTATTCCGACCAGCATCAATCTAATCGTCATTTCATAATCATCTAAAAGTGCATCTCCCCAGGGATGATCACCAATCTTATTTAAAATTGCGCCTAAGCGAAAAAATTGACCATTTCCACTTAACCCCACAGTTTTAGTATACATTCGCATGATTTGTGCCATATTATTCACACTAAAAAATTCTACATCCTGAAATACTTGTAAAAGACTTTTAAAATTGGGATACATTTTTACACGCATTTGAGTAATTACTGCTTCGGGATTAGTGAAATAATTATTTAAACAAGTAATTGCATTAGATGCCAGTTGCGCATCTGCATCAATTACTCCTACTATAACCTTATTTTTATCAAATCCTTTAATTTGTGAATCTTTAATAATAAAGTTTAAGCCAAAATTCAAAACATCACCTTTTCCGGTATGCGCCTCAGGTTCTTGGCGTTTCAAGACATGCAAATGAGGATTATGAATTTGATTAATTTCAGCAAGTGAATTATCCCTACTTGCATCATCAACTACTACAACTTCGACTTTAGCAAAAGCCAAGGCATGCGTAAGAGTTCTTTTAATAATAGCTTCCTCATTATAACAAGGAATAATAATGTAGTAGATAAAATCGCTGCTATTTCTCTGGTTAATACTATTACCAGCAAATTTTTGTCGATCTAGGGGATAAGATATTAAGCGAAAAATAACTGTCTTAAGAAAATAAAATAAAAAAACAACCAATCCAATGACCCATAGTATGGTAAAAGTTGTTTTAAAAAATTCTGCTATCATTTTTTAATATTCCTACGAAATTTCAACCAAAAAATAATACTGGCAAGTAAACTTGTACAAATTATTATCCCTAATAAGATTAAATAATTTCCAAAATGTAAATTATCAAAAAAATTCATTTTTACCCTCCTACTTATACAAACCCTAAGTTTAATATAACGAGTGTTTTTTTACAATTAAAAAATAGAAGTAAATTTCGTAGTGGAGCGAATTTACTTCTATTACTTTTTATTTAAAATTTCCTTTTTCTTTGTTGAAATTAAAGTAAAAATCACAAACTACTGCCAGTATCAAGAGGATAAGAGAAACTAACATAATTTGATGTAATCCTTGATGAAAAATTTGCCGCATCAATGGCAGTAAATGAGCTGGTAAAAATCTTGCTGATTTAGCATCACTTAATTCATTTAACATCTTAATTGTAATTTCATGGTGTGCTTTGATTCCATTTGCCAAAGCAAAATTCATAATTACACCATAAACTGCGGCCATAACCGTTTGTGCTAATATTCTTATCAAATAAGATGTCGAAGTTGCGGTAGCCATATTTTTCATCCCCGCATCCATTTGAACTTTTACTTGCAAAGCAACAAAGATAAACCCAACTCCAATTCCTGAAAAAGTACCAATGATAATTAATAAATACAAAGGAGTAGTTACAGTGGAGAAGAATAAACCTGCTACTGAAATAATCATTGTAATTAAACCGATCAAAACTAAAATAAAGGTTCGCAGATGTTCTTGAATGGTAGCTACTAATTGTGAAGCAATAATTTCAAAAATGGAATTAGGTATCAAAGTCATTCCACCCATCAAGGCTGACATTCCTAAGATGGCCTGTGCCCACATTGGCAAATATGTATTTACCGCCAAAAAAGCACCCCAACTCAAAGCAAATAGGATAAAATCACCATTTAAATCCCGATTTTTAAATAGATCTAATGGAATAACGGGATTTTCTGCTCTGCTTTCATGATAAAAGAAACCACTTAAAATAAAGAGACTCATGACAATCAATAAAATGACCAAACTGATTGAAGTTAATCCCAGAAGTTGAACACCAAGTAAGAATAAGATAAGACCGCAAACTAATAAAATAGCTCCCGGGATATCAAATTTGACTGGAGCCTGAGGAGTAACCGGTTTATAAAAAATCAAGCAAATTATCAAAGCCAATAAGCCAATCGGAATATTGATATAAAAGACCCAATGCCATGAAATCGCATCAATTAACCAACCACCAACTAAAGGCCCCATTATTGCAGCCCCATTAAAACTAGCTGTTAGATAACCAAGTATTTTGGTTCTCTTTTTTATATTTGTAAAAATATAACCAGCAATAATATAAGGTAGCGAGCCCATACCTCCTGCTCCAATTCCCATAACGAAACGAGCAACCAGAAAGAAGAAAATATTAGGTGCTAATCCTTCTAAAGTAGATCCCACAATAAAAAATATCAGAGAAATTTCAAAAGCCAGTTTATTAGTAATCTTTTCTCCGATCTTAGTCCAAATTGGAATGGAAATAGACATTCCTAATAAGAAAATTGCTACGATCCAACCCATGAATTGAATCCCATGTAAAGCTGAAACAATTGCTGGAATTGCAGTATTGATGATTGTTCCATCAAGTCCAGACATTACATTACCCAACATTAAAGCGGCAGTTACCATTGTAACTTGTTTTTTATTCATAACTCTCCAAGTTTCTTAATCACATAATCTCTCTACGCTATTTTATTATGCAAAAAAATGCTAAAAATTACCAAGAAAATTTTAAATTTTACAATATTTATTCAAATTTACTTAAAAAAATGCTATTCATCTCAGCTACTCTTAGGTATAATTGGATTTGCTGTTATTTTTCACTTATTTTTTCAGGAGGATTCGAAAAAGTATGGAACACACTTGGTTCGCAAAATATATTGCGGAATTTTTAGGTACCATGATCTTAGTTATGTTTGGAAATGGTGCCGTAATGAATACGGTTTTGAAGAAAACCAATGGTAATAACGAAGATGGTAAGGCAAATGGTGGCTGGCTATTAATTGCAATCAGCTTTGGTTTTGGAGTAATGATTCCTTCAATGCTCTTCGGTTCAGTTTCTGGTTGTCATATCAATCCTGCTGCTACTTTAGCCCAAGCATTCGCTGGTGTCTTTCCTTGGGCTCATGTGGCACAATACATTATTGCTCAGTTTCTTGGTGCAATGGTGGGACAATTAATTATCCTAGCAGTTTATTGGCCAAGCTTTAAAGAAACAACCGATCCCAATATTGTGTTTGGTTGTTTCTCTACTGCAGACATTCACAATAGTAAATTAAATGGATTTATTTCCGAAGTTGTGGGTACTGGCGTTTTAATGTTTGTTGCCATTGGACTTTACCATGGTCTCTTTTTCCACAATGCCATGGATATTGCCAACATCGGTGTTGGGTTCATGATTATGGGAGTTGTTTTAGCACTTGGTGGTGTATCTGGACCATCCCTTAACCCTGCTCGAGATTTAGGCCCACGTATTCTTTATGCAATTTTACCTGTACCAAATTCAGATCATAATGCCCACTGGGATTACAGCTGGGTAGCATCCCTAGGCCCAATTGTGGGTGCAGTCATTGGTATTTTTGTTTACAAGATCCCATTTGGACTCTAATATAAGCTAAAAAGTCGTTAAGAAAATTTCTTAACGACTTTTTTTAAATTTCATTTCCGGTCAAAAAAGTTGTACTTCAAACTATTTAATGATTAAATATAATTGTATTGTTAAATATAGGAGGTTATTACATGTTAACCAGACAAGAAACAATTAACACTGCACATGAATTACAAGAAAATTTTAGTCGTTTAAATTCTGATTTACCAACTATCCTAAATGATTTACAAATCTCAGAAGAAGAATTAAATCAAATTCTTAATATGGATAATCCTGAACCGGGACATGTTTGGATGGTACGCGATTACTTAGAAGATAAATTAAAAGAACAAGGAACTGAAGTATATCCATTTTCAAGATTAGCTGATCATAGTGCTAACCGTTGGTTCCCCTATGACACTCCTTGGCGTAATTAATAGTTAAAAAGATTGATAATTCTCACTTATAAATGAGACATATCAATCTTTTTTATTTTATTCTTTTTTGAGTAATTGAATTGGAACTAGTTGACGATAAGAGGTATATTATTTGTATTTATCATTAAAACAGATTAAAATACAACTGTTTAAAAATCATTTTAATTAGGAGGTACTCTTATGAACTTAGATGGCCTTGATTTACATGCAACTCACAAAGATCTCTATTGTTTTAATGGTTCCGTAAAATGGTTAATCTATGTTAATAACTTTTTCTATGGTTATTTGAAATATGATCCTTATACTCGCCATTATGCAGTAACACGCGAATGGTTCCCAACTCAAAAAAATTGGGTTTATGATGAACCAGGAGTAACTATGGAAGGCGAAAGTTCAAACGATCGCGCCGCTTTAGCTTTAATTGAAGAACAAATTCAAAATAAGAATATTACTTATAACCTGGAAAGTGAAGATCCCGTTAAAATTACGGTAGCCGTAAATGGACAAAATTGGGGTCTATTTACTCAGCAAACTGATGATTCATGGATTTTACAATACAGTGCCTTTCCAAAATTACAGATTTGGGCTACTGCTCCTGAAGATACTGGTGATACTTTTGTTTGTTTTGAAGGAACTAAAGTGCCTGGTACTGAATTCAGGGATTTTAATCCAATAGAAAAATTTACTGGTAACTGGGAAGAAGTTAAAGAACAATTTGAAAAACAAATAAAACAAAACTTTGATAATGAAGAAAAAACTGAAACTACACGTCCTCATCTTACAAGACGTTAGTTATTTGGAAATATAGACTATCTGATTTTAAAATTAAATAGTCTATATTTATTTGTATTTACAACTGTTAACTAATAAAATAGTATTCTTATCTTACAATTTAACTTACACTTTAGGATAAATTCAGTTATAATTTATTTAATCTAAGGAGGAATACTATTGGAAACAAATAATCCAAATAATATCTCAGAATACTTACATCTTGCTGAAGTAGCACAAGAAAAATTTGTTCACGATAAACTACAACGGCTCGGTTTAAATATTCAACAAGCACGTTTAATTAAATATATTGCTGATCATCCAGGAACAATTCAAAAAGACGTTGCAACATATTTGAATCGTCAAACTGCTACCATGACCAATATGTTAAAAGGGATGGAAAAGAAAGGTTATCTAAGTAGAAGAATTCCTACAGATAATGAAAGACAAAAACAGATCTTTATTGAACCCAAGGGAGAGAAATTAGTTGAATCTATCAAGGAAATATTTGCTTCATTGGAACAGAAAGTAACACAACTAATTCCTCAAGCAGAACAAGCAGATTTTATAAAAAATTTACATCGTATTATTGATTCATTATAAAAACAGCTTTTGGTATTTGATACCAAAAGCTGTTTTTTTATTAATTATTTAAGATGACAAAACTTTAAACTATCGTTCCATAATTCAACCGCATTATGTTGATTATAAGATAACGCAGAAGATCGAATCGTATTAGTACTTCGATCAAAATATTGATCAGTTACATCAGCTAAGGCTGGACTAGTAGCAACTTCCGCTAAAGCGGTGGAAGATTGGTCTAAAGTACTATAGCGATCTGGCGCAGTTAACTTAACCATTTGTTCACGTGCCTTACCAGTACCTTGTGAGAAGTTAGTATCGGCCATAAAGCCAGGATTAAATGAATTAGCTACGAATGTCTTGTCTGTTTTTTCAAAATAGTTTACCAATGCATGAGTGAAATAAATCATACATAATTTTGAGTATGCATATCTTGATCTAGTATCTACACCCCCATAAGCAATTTTGTCTACTCCTGGCCAGGTTAAACCATATGGTGGATTATGCATATCAGAAGTAATATTAATAATTCGACAATCAGCATTCATCACTGGTAGAAGTAATTGAGTTAGCAAAAAATGACCCAAATAATTAGTCTCAAAAACAATGTCAAATCCATCTGCAGTCACTCCTGTGCCACGCATTGGTGAAATACCAGCATTATTAATTAAAACATCAGGTTTGATACCAGAATCAATAATATTTTTGGCAAAATTGTGCACTGATTCAAAAGAAGAAGTATCAATAATTTGTACTTCTACATTTTCATTACCAGTTGCCGCAATAATATCTTTCTTTGCAGCCTGAGCCTTAACCATATTTCGACAAGCTAAAATCACGCGATATTCTTTATTAGCAGCAATTTTTTTTGCTGTTTCAAAACCTAAACCAGAGTTAGCTCCGGTAATAATTACATTTTTCATAAGTTACTCCTTTGAATCCAAGTGAAATAATTTTTCTGCGTTTTTATGAGTAATTTTCTCTATATCTTCAGGAAGTAAATCAGAATTAATAATAAATGGTCGAACATCATCAATTTGATCAAAAGTCCCATTTAAGTATGGGAAATCTTGAGCCCACATTACTTGATTTACTCCCATTGTTTTAACAGTAAATTCCATGTCATTTCTAAAGAACATCTCCGATGGATCAGTATAAATTTGATGTTGGAAATACCATGAAACTTTATGCTTAAGTCCAGTTAATTTAGTTGGTAAACCCAGATCAATTCGATCAAAATAGAATGGCAGCCCTTCACCCCAGTGACCGGCAATAATTTTAAGGTTAGGCAATTTATCTAAAATACCAGCTAAAATCATCCGCATTACATTTACACCAGTATCATAGTGCCAACCAATTGCATACCCAGCAAAGTGGTTGGCTACTTGAGGAGACCAATTTCCTTGATAATAAAGTTTTTGAATATCAGGGGAAACAATTCCTGGGTGAACATATAAAGGAACATCTAATTCAGCACATTTTTCCAAAATTGGGTAAAACTTAGGATCATCCATAAAGTGGTTATTAACTTGTCCCTCAACCATTACACCCACAAAGCCTAATTCATTAACACAACGTTCTAATTCAGCAACGGCTGCATCTGGAAATTCCAGTGGTAAAGTTGCATAACCGTAAAAACGTCCTGGATATTTTTGAGTTGCTTCATATACTTCATTATTAGCTTGTTGGCAAAGTTCAATGGCAACTTCATCAGCTAAATTACCAGGAGTATTGTTACCATAACCTAAAATTTGTGTATCAACACCAACTTTATCCATATAAGCAATACGCTTACCACCAATATCAGTAATTAAGCTACTATTAACAAAATCATTAATAAATTTAAACATTGTAGGATTAATACTATTATTCTTCAGTAAGATCTTTTCTACTTGATCATTAACCTTCTTAGACATGTAGTGTTCTTCAAGTGTAATTAATCTCATGATTTTTTACCTTTGTCTTTCTTTATTAAAGAAATTATTTTCTTAACAGTTGTAGTTTAATCTGTTCAAAAAGTGATTTTAACTAATACACATTAAAATAAAAGAGCAAGTTTCTAGTTCTACTCTATGAACTTGCTCTTTTACATATCAATTAAATTTTTTAATATTAAGCATAAACACGATGTTTTAAAACACCAATATAAGGTAAGTTGCGGTATAACCCATCATAATCTAAGCCATACCCTACTAAAAATTCATTAGGTGCATTAAAGCCGATATAATCACCCTTTAAGTCTACTTCGTGACTTTTTGGTTTATCCATCATAGCACAAATTTCTACGCTTGCCGCTCCACGTTTTAAGAATAAATCTTTTAAGAACTTTAAAGTACGTCCAGTATCAATAATGTCTTCCATGATAATTACTGGTCTATTTTTTACGTCATATTTTACATCTTGACTTAAAGTAACCTTACCAGTGGAATGAGCTCCTTCATAACTAGAAGCTTTAACCACATCAAGATTCATCATAAAGTTTAAACGTTCAAGCATTTTACCACTAAACATCAGTGCTCCAGTCATTACTGAGACAACTAGGGGTAATTCTTTGCTATTAGTATATTTTTCATTTAATTGGGCTGCTAATTCATCCAAACGATTATTCATTTGTTCCTGGCTAATTAGTATTTTTTCAATATCGTTATTCATTTTTATTTCCTTACTCAAAGTCATTAACGATAAGATTTTAACATATTTTTACGTAAAATAAACTATTTTTGTTCAATAAATTCACTAATTTACTAACTTTTTAAAAATATTTTATTAATATTGTTCGTGTTTATCAGCTTATACCTTATTCTTCAAAATAAAAGTCATTTTTCACGTAATTATTTACAGCAACTAATATCTTTTTAAGGAGTAAAAATGAATAAATGGTACGGTTTTACCCAGGACTTAGTATTTGGGGAAGTAATGAAAAATAAAGAATTTTGCAAGTATATGATTCAAGCTACAATTCCTGGGCTTGATGAAGTTAAAATTATCAATATCGAAACCCAAAAAGAATTTAAAGGTACCGATATTGATGAAAAAGGTATTCGTCTTGATATCTTTGTCAAAGATGATAAAGGTAACTTATTTGATGTGGAAATGCAAAATACTAATGAACATAATTTAGGTAAACGAATGCGCTACTATCAATCTAGAATTGATACTTTTGCATTAGATTCTGGCAGTACGTATAATAATCTTAAAAGATCTTATATTGTATTTTTATGCATGTTTGATTATTTCAATCAGGGTAAAGCAAGTTATAGCTTTCATGAATATGAAGATTCAAACAAAAACTTAAAATTAGATACTGCATCAACAAAAATAATAATTAATGGAACAGCTGCCACAGATATACAGAATTCAAAGTTATTAAGTATTATTAAACTAATGCAGGGTAATTTTGATTCTTCTAATAAGTATATTCGCTACGCCGAAGAAAAAATCAACCAGATAAATAACGATCCTAAGAAAAGGAGAGCAATTATGGAATACGAGACTAAATTACTTGAGAGAGAACAAAAGGGTATTCAACAAGGAGTTATGGACACCTTAAATTTATCAAAAGAAATTAAAAAGCTTAAATTAAAGGGATTTACACCTGAAGAAATTTATTCTCAGATAAAGAATAATGGCGATTCTTTATCTAATCAAGAATTAAAAGAACTGATTGACTTAATCAATTAACTATAAAAAGACATCTCTTGGATAAATTTTCCAAGAGATGTTTTTTTAATTTATATTTTTAAATATGGATATTGGGCATGTTCTGGTACTTGATCCCAAGTAATTGTATGACCAGCACCATGATAACAAAAGACAGAATTAGGAGTATTCTCAATATCTGACATTGGATCATAATTTTTAGCTTGAATAATTTCACTACTATTTTGACAAGCCTGATAGCCGTTTACAACGCACTCTAAACTGCCCTCACCATGACTATAATTTCTTACTTCTTGATGATAATTCCGCATTTGCGCTACAGGTGCACTACCTATTAAGGTATTATCTTCTAACTTAAATTTTCCACCCATTTTTTGAATATCAGTCATGGCTCTTCCCACCTGATCCTGTGGTACAGTTAAGCGAAAATCATACCACGGTTCAAGTAATGCTAGTCCATCTTGCTGCTTCAATTCCATTAGTCCTTGACGCACGCCACGCCAGCTAGCTTCACGAAAGTCTCCACCAACAGTATGAACTTCACTTCCTTTTCCACCAATCAATTCAATTTCAACATCAGTTAGAGGAAAACCAGCCAATACTCCCAAATGTGTCTTTTCCTTCAATGCATGAAAAATCTGGTGTTGCCAATTACTTGGTAAAACTTCCAAACTACAGCTAGAAGTTATCTTAATCCCACTATTGCGTGGTAAAGGCTTTAAGAGAAAGTGAACTTCTGCATAGTGACGCAATGGTTCAAAATGACCTACTGCTTCAATAGGCCTAGTAATTGTTTCTTTGTATAGAACAGTTCCTTGCTTTAACTTAACTTGTAAATTAAAACGTTCTTCCATTATCTGCGCCAGAATTTCCGCTTGCATTGATCCCATTAATTGAACATTGATTTCGTCTAAATCTTTATTCCAATTAACATTTAATAAAGGATCTTCTTGTTCTAATACTTGTAAAGCAACCAGAACCTCATGCAGGTCACCTTCGGTTGTCACACTATAATTTAATACGGGTTGTAAAAAATTAGTATTACTAGTGTCCTGACTTCCTAGTCCTTGACCAACAAAACTATTTTTTAAGCCTTTGATAACACCAATTTGACCTGCCTTGAGCTTGTCAACAGTAGTGAATTTATCACCATTATAAATTCGTAATTCATCGGCCTTTTCATCTTCTAAAGCTTGCTTAGCCTTTAATTTCCCACCAGTTACTTTTACCCAAGTTAAACGATCCTTATTTTCATGAGAAATTTTAAATACTTTAGCAGCAAACTTATCAGAATATTCTGCTTGCTTAGTCAACTTATCTAATCCATAAATAAATTCATCAATACCATCTAATTTCAAAGCAGAACCAAAATAAGCAGGAAAAATCTTTCTTTGAGCAATAAGATCTTGAACCTGTTTTGTCGCTATCTTTCCAGTTTCAAGAAAGGTTTCTAGGATTTTTTCATCCGTTGTAGCAATATTTTCATTTACCGTATTTTCATCATCAGAAAAATTAATAATCTGTGGGCTTAATTTAGACTGAATATTTTGCAATACTTTAGCTTTAGCGTCAATTTGATCAATCTTATTAACAAAAATAAAGGTTGGAATTTGTAATTTATTTAATAATTGCCATAAAGTTTTAGTATAAGCTGTTACACCATCAGCAGCAGAAATTACTAAAATAGCATAGTCCAATACGGCTAAAGTTGATTGCAACTGATTAGCAAAATCCATATGTCCTGGAGTATCAACTAAAGTAAAATTAGTTTCATTAGTTTGAAATTGTGCCAAATGAGAAAAAATCGTAATCCCACGTTTCTTTTCAAGTTGATCTGAATCTAAAAAGGCATCTCCATTATCAACACGACCCAATTTGCGTAAAGCACCAGTTTGATAAAGTAAAGCTTCAGAAAGAGTTGTTTTACCAGCATCAACGTGAGCTAAAATTCCAATATTTACCTGTTTCATACTTTTCCTTTTATTCTTCTAATTTACTAAAAATTATTCTACTTTCTTTTAATGAAATTTTATCTACTTTATAGCCATAATCTTTAACTTCCTTTTGTTCTAAGGATAATTTTATCATGCTTACTTTGAAATTTTTAAATAGTCCATGTATAATAGTTTAGTCTTAAAAATATTTTGCGTATAACGGTTCAGCAAACATCATAGTTTGTTGAGCCGTTTTTTGTTTCAAAAAGGAGTAAAAATGGAATTTTATATGAAGCTACCTCGTAACTGGAAAGAAAAAGCAATGTTTATGCTTATTGTTTCTTTTATTTCAGTCAACATCATAGGACCGATTATTTCACTTTGGGAAATGGGCTGGAGTATTGCCAATTATCTTAAGGTACTCCATGTTTTACCATATATTTGGATTGCCGTAATTTTAGTAGTTTTATTAGCTGAAAAACCTGCCACTTTCTTGAAAGAAAAAATTACTCATAAGGATGATAGCTTTAAAACTCAAATTTGGATTAACACTCTGTGCAATGTTTTTATTATTTCAGCTTTAATGACCATAATTGGGAGTGCTATCGGACAAAGAAGTATTCCAATGCATACGCTTAAAAACTTTTTTGAAATTTGGCCAAGGAACTTTGGTTTGGCACTTTTAATTGAAGGTTTAATTGCCCAGCCAATTGCTAGATTATTTATGCAACATTATCATTTAAAGACTGATAGAGCAAACTAAGATAAAAAGGAACGTATAACTCCTAAATACCGAGCTATGTGTTCCTTTTTTTGCATGTTTTTATTTTTTCTCAATGAACTTAAATTTATTTGTAGGAGGTACTTCCCAACGCGGATTACTATATAAAATTGCTTCAACTTTAACTATATCTTTTGTTAAAATTCGTTCTTCTATACTTTTACTACTTCTTAGTTTACCTTTTTCTTCATCTAAATCATATCTGCTAATTTTAATTTTTTCAGGTAACTTATTATTCTCAACATAAGTATCCCAAAAGCCAATGCATTCAGTACCATTAACCAATGTAACTTTAACTTTTTCACCAACTGGATTTGTCAAAAATTGACCAATGCTATAGTGCTGTTTATCCCTAACTTCTCCCAATAAACTATATTGTATATATTCCATTATCAATTTTACTTCTATTACTTCAACTATTTTTTCTAAGATACTCTAAGTTCTTTATTTTATTGTATAAGAAACTTCATCACTAATATCATACATATCTGAAATTTTTGAAATAATTGCTAAGATCGTTCCAGATGAAAAATTAGTTTCAATTGAGATTCCACTTTTTAATAGTTCTGGTCGACTTTGATTCTCAAAAAGCATCTTTCCTAAAGCACTATCCTGACGAATCTTTTCATAAGATCGACTGTCTAAATCCCAAATATAATCCATAAAGACAACTAACATTTTTTTCCAAGAATCTAAGTTAATATCTTCATTATTAATTGTAATTCTACTTGGCTTTGTATTTGTTACATTTATTTCTTCACTAATTAGGTGTTCTCCACTTAATTTTTCTTTTGTATTTGCTTCAAAATTAGGCTTTGGAAAAATATTTACCAGTTTATGTGAAATTTTTTCTGTACGATCAACAATTGAATCTCTATCCCATTTATCATAATCTTGAGCAATATCTCTAGTTAAAGAAATATTTGAGTCTTGATAAAATTTTCTTTTTTCTCGATAAATTTTATTACTCATCTCTTGATTGTACTTAGTCAAAGTTAAATTTCCAATAACACCTCCCAGTTCTTCATTTACTTTCATCGCATGATCTACTTCAATACGCCAATCATTAGTTAACCTTTGTGGCATAATATGTTCAATCTGCGCGTCATCAAATTTAATCGTTTCCTTTGTTTTTGCTTCCTCTAAACTCATTAAAGCAAATTTAGCTAGTTTACTTTGCTTATAAATATTACTTGTTTTGATACTTTTTACAAATTCTTTATCACTTGGAAAACTAGTATCTAACATATCAAGAGTTCGTTGAATCCAGTTATTCTTGACCTTTTTCTTATCACATAAACTTACAATAATTCTATTTACACCATTAGTTTTTCCGCTACAAAACTTAAGTCTAAAAAGGTAACTTTCAATAAGTTTACCTATAGTTGTCAATTCCTGAGTAGATATTTCATTTTTCTCATGCATCCCCAGTAACATGAGTAAATAAGGATATACTACTCTACTATCCATAATATTTATATGCGCTATTATTTCATCAAAAGTTTCTATATTGGTTTTTGCCTGCACTAATTTACTATACATAATTGCATAATTAGTTAAATCAGCAAGAGCTTGCTCAGAATTATAATTTATTTCAGTAAAGAACTTTTTATAAGATGGATATAACCTATTTTTATTAATAGTTTTATGTTCTTTCATCATTAGGTAATGTCGAATAAAGTCATCGAAAGTTTCAGTAGTAAAGAGACTTTCCATCTTTACCCAATATTGTTCATAAAATCTTGCCTGCGCTTCTCCATCTAAATTCATTAACAAAAAATTTCTAACTAAATCTGATGCTGAAAGAGAGACACCAGTAGAATTTAAACTTTCAAAAATTAGCTGTGGACTTTCATTACCTACTTCATTACTAAGTTCAATATATACTAAACTTAAATGACTCAAAGCCTCTTCTATTTCACTTCCAGATAAATTAGACTTATCAATCATTTCTTTAAAATATTTATAATTAGAAATAATTTTCGATGGTGTATCACACTCATCTATTTTTCCTCTCATTACGGCTTTAAAAGCACCTGAATCATGTGCTACTGGTTTTAACTTATAGTGATTATTTTCCTCTAAATATTTATTTATTAAATATTGGTCCTCCAGTTCTGAACTAATTTCTTCATTACTATCTGCTAAAGCTTTAAGCAATAAAGTTAAACTTGTTAAACGTTGTTGTCCATCAATAATTCGATAAATATGACTCATTTTAGCACCAGTTTCACTTACATAAACAATTGTGCCTATAAAATGATCATGTTTTTCTCTCGCACACATTACCACATCATCAAATAATTGTTTGCATTGGTGCTCACTCCACTCATAATTTCTTTGAAAAACTGGAATTTCAAAAATTGTTTTTCCCATTCCTAAAAAGTCAAATAAGTGTAAACTATCTGCTTTCAAATTATTCTCCCTGTCCAAATTCTTGCTTTATTCGCTCTTCTAAAGTTCCATTTTTTGCTAATTCAGCAGCATCCATTTGTTTAAAATGTTTTTCTAAGACATCCCTTTTTAACGATTCATCAAAACCAAAAATATAATTTGTTGCAATAAGATAAATAATCCTAGTTGGTGCTAATCCATAAACCTGATGTTGTATGATATGCATAATACGTTCCTGATTATCTGGAAATAACTTTTTCATCTTTTTATTATTGTAGAGACGTTTCACAATTTCTGTAATATAGAGACCTGATTTCATATATAAATCTGCAAATGTTTTATCTGGATCATCAAATATTCCTGGATTATTTGCTTCTAAATCATCAACCATGTGCTTTACAACAGCTTTAGGGGTATAAATTTGATTAGTTTTTTGAGGTGGAATGTAGTCAAAAATATCTTCTTTATTACTTTCATCAAAATAATTACTCAATTTTCTTTTTAAGTCTAAAAATTGTTTAATTGAGTCGTTAAACACTACTTCATCAAATAAGTGACCTTCAAAGTGTTTCTTTTCACCAGTTTCTTCATCGATATAATCTCCACCATCTCTTAAAAAGCGGAATTGTTCTTCTGTTATTCCTGTTACCTCTTTAAAAACATCATCTTCTGTGTATTCATCAAAATTTTGAAGAGTAAGTTGCTCATCCCCATAAGCCATAATAAAACTAGGAATAGTCCTTGAAAAGCCGCGAAGATGTGCACGAGCATCTTCTTGGATATCCTGTACTTTCTTTTTTTCTTTACTTTCTTCTATCCTTCTAATTACTTTTTCGGGAACCTCAGAAGCTGTTTTCTCTACATGATCTTGAAGATTTCTTTCAAAGTCTTTTTTAATTTCATTTATCTTTTTTTGATAGTCTAACTGTGCCTTTTCTAAATCTGCTTCATCTTGTGCATTATTTTTAGAATTATTTAATGTTGCTTCTGCTACCTTCATTCGATCATTTGCTTCATCAGCTATTTTAGCTAAAGAATTTTTATTTTCCTGAGCAAGTTTCTTTTTATATCTATTTGCTTCATCTTTTTTTATCCCATATTCTTGACTAACTCGATTAACAATTTCAGTATTTATTGAATCATCTAATTCCTTACTTATCGCACTAGCTGCTTTACCAAAATCAGACATCTCTGTTTGATTTATCTTACTACTTAATTTATCTCCAAGATCTTCGTAGATTTTATCACCAAAAAGTTCTTTAGCTTTTCCAATCACCCGTTCATTTGATATCGTTACCTCACCATTTTCATCAACCTCTGCATCTTCAGCTCCTGCAATTGCGTCTTTATCAGGCATCTTCTTTTCTTCTTTTGCTTTAACAATACCATTTAAAATTTCTCTTACTTCCTTTGGTGCTCCAAAGATACGTGAAATATTAGCAAATAAAAAGTTACTCATGAATTTCTTATCTACTACTTCTTTAGATTTTAATCTTCGTGGAATAGACATAACTGCTTCTGCATCTAATTCCACCATTTTACCTTCTTCATCTTCACCAATTACGGGAAAAAAATTAAGTAATTTTCTTATCTTCTCTTTTCTATCTTCTACGGTTCCCTTTCCATTTACAGTTGTAGTTTGAAGGTTGTTAGCAAATTCATCAAAAATAATTAAAGTTCTTGTTGGATCAAAATCAAATACATAAGCATTTTCTTTTTGTACTAAGTCATCATTTCGGTTAAAAGTATAAGGATTTTGTGCACGAAAGGCCGCCTGCATATATTCAGATGGACTCTTCATATTAGAAAGCATTAAAACCCCTGACCAAGGTTTAATCGTAACCCCAGTTGTTAATTGTCCTACACTTAACGTAATAGTTTTTTCAAATTTTTCTGTTGCCCTTTTTACTCTATCAAAAGATTTTTCACTAGCTTTTTCAAACTGCGTGTCATCTAACTGGTCATCATCTAATTTTCCATTACCAGCAGCAAGAATAATTTTATAATCTTTAAACACAGGATGCTCTTTTAATTTCTTAGCTAATGCTTTAGCACTGTCTACTCGATTAAGAAGCCAAAAAGTATGAGCTAATTCTTGACGCAATTCAGGAGTAGAAAACGGATACTTTTCCTGTTTAGTTAGGGCATCCAAGAAATGATCTACTGCATCTTCATAAATAAACTTTCCATTCTTTGTTTTAAAAAATTCATTTAAATCAAAAGCAGGATCTATACTTTCTTGATCTACTTTAAGTCCCTGTTTTAACTTATCAGTCATCATTTCAGAAATTTGATAAGTATACATATTTAACTTGGGCATTACTTCATATGGATTTTGGCTTTCATGGATCTCATACCAATGTTCCTTGGCTTGTTGCTCATCTGCATATGACCAATTATAGATTTGCTCTTCTGAGAACTTACCTTGAGCTAAAGCTTTGAAAGGCGTACCAGTTAAATGTAAAGTATATTTTCTATTTATTTTGTCAAAAGCCTTATCAGTCTTATAAGTATCTACGCCTTCATGAGCTTCATCAATAACCAAAAGATCCCAGTTTAAATCTTTAATCCATTTCAACTTATCATAGTTGCCACCAAAGTAAACAGAACCTTTTAGGCCTTGTAAACTTTCAAAAGCTACTTGACCATATTCTTTACCATCAGATATGCTATCAAGAAAATCTTTTCTAGATAAGACAGGACGTTCCTTCAAGGCATCAGTTTCACTAACAAATTTCAAATTGGTCTTTGCTGCAATAAACTTATCAAAGTCATCAAACCAAGAATTAGCAATACTTGGCCGGTTAGTTACTACTAAAATATTAGTAAATTTCATTTGGCGAATTAAATCGTACGTTGTCAAAGTTTTTCCAAAGCGAGGTTTAGCATTCC
>NZ_BFBY01000004.1:78772-103025 GCF_003423665.1 Lactobacillus rodentium
GTGCGTTTGTTGTTTAATGCGATCTTTAACAGTCTGTTTAGCAGTATAACCAATCTTAGTCCATCCCTGATGAGAAATAACATCTGGAGTAGTGTAAGCATAAATCATAGGGATAATTTTTTTGAAAGTTTTAATTTGGGGAGTAGCCATTAGTCCATCTCCTTTACATGTGTCTCAATAAAATCGATTTCTTCTTCAGAAAGATCATATTTTTTATACAATTGTTGATCAATTTCAGAGATAGACTTAGACCAATCAATATCAGATGAAGAAGTGAAGTCTTGGATCGGAACCCATTTCCATTTACCTGGATTATTATCTTGGGTTACCTTTAAAATTCCCAACATGACTCTAGCAAATTTACTTTTGACATATTTTAAAGCAGCATTTGCTTCTACTTCATCTTTAAAATTTCCTATTCCTATAAAAGTTCGTGTATAGCCGACAAGCGGCGTGCCGACAAGCGGCGTGCCGACAAGCGGCGTACTCACTACTTCTCCCAAAGTCCCACTACCGTTTGACTTTGGGAGAAGTACTTTATAATTAGTTAAGTTAGTATTGTCATTTAAAATATATTTTTTATTTACATACCTATAGCACCTCTTATTATTTATTACTCCTAAAATTTTTAAGTCATCCGAAGATTCTCTAGTTAATTTAAAAATATCATACTTAAAAATATTACTTTCTAATCTTTTATCTGTTCTATTCAATTCTGGATAATGCTGGTTTAATTCTTCAAGGTTAAATTTATTTTGAGAAAAAATAATATCAGTTAAAGATCCTTTTTTTAATACATCATTTTTTACTTTCTTTAGAATAGAATTAAGTTCGTTAAAAATCGTAAAAGTACCAATTGGTTCAAAATCTTTTTTTATATCTCTATACGTTACTGCAACTCCACCTTTAATGTCTGTATTATTAAAGACTTGATTACTATTAGTTTGGTAGTATAGAACTTTTAAATGAGAATCTGCCAACATCTTTTTATTCCAACTTGAAGGAGTCGCCCCTGCATTAAAGAGAAACCTTCCTGGTGTTATTAACTCAACTATATTTCCTATTTTGTAAGCCTCTTCCATAAACATATTATATATAGGCTTATCACTTGAACTTGTTCCTGCAGTTTCTTCTTGATAAGGTGGGTTTCCAATTACAACGTCAAATTTAAAATCTTCTTTACTCATTTAATTTCTTCCTTATAAACCTTCATTACATCACAAGTACTATATTCTTTTGGTTTATTTTCTACTAAATCATCAAATAAACTTAGTTGCCCTAACTCAGCTGTTCTATCATTTTTATCACTATTATTAAAAAGTGATTTGTAAGTAAAAACCTCACGCCTTACTCTTTTATCTTCAGGCCACCAATGACTTAATTCAATTAAATTTCCATCATTAGTTGTGTACTTTAAAGTATCACCTTGTACAATGTTCGTTTTAATTACATATTTCGCCGATTTATAAAAATTAGTCTTCTTTCCTAATTCCTTTTGCATAAATGCCTGATAGTGATTAATCACAATCTCTAACATCGCACTTCTAGCTCTAAACAAATTATCCTGCAACAATTCAATTCCATAAATACTCATTAATGCCCAAAGAGCATTCGATTGCCATGTCGACTTATTAGAAATACTACTTACAAAATTCAACTTTTGATGCAATATCTCCTTCAAAAATGCGCCTTCCCCAGCACTTGGTTCTAAAAATGTAGCATGTAAATCATGTAACTTTTCTTGTATACTAGGCTCAGCAATCATCTTTTTTACCATCCACTTTGGCGTAAAAACTTCTCCATGATGTTGAACTCGAACTTTAGACTTAATTAATTCACTACTTTCAGTCGTATCTTGAAGTTCATATTTTTTACTTTGAGTTATGTACTCACTCTCGTTAAAAAGAGTAGTTTCAATATCTTTTTCTATGGGAGCCACCCCCTAACTTCTTCTAAAAATATTAAGTAATACTATACATACTAATTTTATCAACTGGACTTATCTACTTCAATTGCCTTATATATTTAATTCCAACAAAAAAAGAGCAATTCCTTGCTCTTTTTCTAATTACTTTTTCTTAATTTCAATTATCTTTGGAAATTTCTTATTCTTTATTATTCTTCTAACCTTTCTAGCTTCTTTTTTTGCTTTATTCATTATTTCCTTAAAAGAATAAAATTCAATACTTATTTGTACACGATCATTCTTACTTTGATATTTAAATTTCTTCATTAATTACTTACCCCTTAAGTATAATTATAGTACTTTTCAAATCTTCTACTTCAAACTTACACCCTGAATACCATTCTTATAAGTCCAGTCTTTCAATTGCTTCATTTTATCAGTCTGATAAAAATCGCTTAACATATCGTTCCATTCTTCCCACTTATCTAATGGAATATTTATTAAACCAGCACCACCATCAATCATAATCTTATTAGCAAAAATTGTTGCAGTTCTTTTATTACCATCCCAAAATATCTGAGCACGCATGTTGTGATACATAATCGTCATGGCTTTATCAGTCGTGCTCATGGTACCTGAATTTAAAACATCATTTAAATATTTCTCTTCTTTACTTGCATCTGGTACAGCTGGAATATATGTTTCATCATTTGTAAGTGCGACCATACTGTTACCAGTTCTTATCTCACCTGGTATTAATGCATCGTGCAACGCAACAATTTTATTAATTTTTTCCTCCAACTTTATTGAAGTAGGTTCATCAGTCTTAAGAATAAATTCCCATCCTCGTTTTAATTGGAGAATTGTTTCAATATCATCCGTAGAAACTCCCTTTACTCCCATTCCATCAATAATAGTCTGTGTCTGAGGAAGGGTTGTAGTTAAGCCTTCAAATCTCGAATTAGTAAAAACTAACCTAGTTAGATTTTGTTTAGTAAACCTTTTATTTTGATCTACAGTCAAATGATACAAGTCTGGATACTTCACTTATACCCTTCCTTTCTAAACACTAGTTACTTTTTCTTCAACACACTAACCGCTTCAACATGAGGTGTTTGTGGGAACATATCAACTGGGTCAATTCTATCAAAGTCATATCCAGCTTCTTTAAATTGCTCTAAATCACGTACCATGGTTGCTGGATTACATGAAATATAAACAATCTTTTCTGGTCCAGTTTTAACCGCAGCTTCAATAAATTCAGGAGTTAAGCCTTTACGTGGTGGATCAACAAAAATGACATCTGTCTTTAATCCATCAGCAGCCCATTTAGGCATAATCTCTTCAGCTTTGCCGACAACATAATGAGCATTATCAATACCATTTAAAGTTGCATTATTATTGGCATCTTCAACAGCGGGCTTGACTACTTCCATCCCCCGAACTTCTTTGACATGTTTTGCTACAGATAAACCAATCGTTCCAATGCCTGAATATGCATCAATTACAACATCATCAGGTTTTAATTCTGCCTTATCAATTGCTAATTGATATAAACGAGGTGTCTGGAGTGAATTAATTTGGAAGAAACTTTGAGGTGAAATTTTAAATTTAATGTCGCCAATTTTATCTGTAATATAGTCTTTACCCCAAAGTAGATAGTCCTTTTTACCCAAAATCACATTAGTCTTTTGAGGATTATGGTTTAAGATAACACTGGTTACACCATCAATTTTGCTAATTTCTTCAGTTACTTTAGCTAATTGTGGAAAATCTTTATCTAAAGTTACTAAAATAACCATAATCTCACCAGTAGCCTTTGAGCGACGTACATCAAGATAACGCACTTCACCCTTATGATTTTTTTCATCATAGGCCGGGACCTTATTAGCACGCAAAATATCGCGGACTGCTAAAAGAGTACGGTCAATTTCAGGATCAGTAGTAAAAAAGTTAGTAAGCGGCATTAAATCGTGGGAGTGGCGACGGAAAAAGCCAATTTCTAGTTGGCCATTTACGTTTCTGACTGGCACTTGGCCCTTATTGCGATAACCTACTTCTTCTGGACTAGCTAAAGTTTGGCCAACTTCAACATCATCCATGTGTGCTTTTTGCAATAAATTTACTACTTGTTGACGTTTAAATTCCAGTTGTTTGTCATATTTTAAATGAGCTAAAGAAGCCAGTCCCGTTTGTACCCATTGGCGTAAATCAACCTTGATACGATCTGGACTTTCTTTAACCATTTCTTCAATCTTGGCAAAAGCAAAATTCTTTTTTACCTTTAAAATTCTGGCTTTAACTATTTCGCCTGGTAAAGCATTATTTACAAAAACAGTCAGCCCTTCATGGTGCGCAACACCCATTCCTTCATAAGAGAGGTCGGTAATTTCTAATTCTACAATTTCATTTTTTTGCATAAGTATCCTCTTTTTCCTTTTTCCAACTGCTTTTCTTAATTACTGAATATCTATTTTAATAATTATACCATCATCTTTTTAAAAAATATTGACACTCAATTTCTATCTTGTTATTATGTTGATTAACATAAATCGTCCAAGTAGGAACTTTGTTAGGCGTCAGAGAGCTGGTGGTGATGTGCGAACCAGTCAGGCAGAGAATTCTGAATTACAGCGATTAAACCAGCTTTTTCGGTACTAGCAGAACCGTTATCTTCTGTAGAGATCGAGCTCTATGCTTGAATTTGGGTGGTACCGCGATTTCATTCGTCCCGTTGATTAATTTCAACGGGACTTTTTTATTTAAAGGAGAAGGAGTATGAAAAAGAAGGTTTCATTTGGTGAAGCAATCACTATCTTAGCTATTTTACTTATTATTCTAGGATGGTCGGTCATCAAACTGGGTCTGATGCCAGAAGTACCAGTATTATTTACAGTTTGTTTATTAATATTTTGGGCCAAATTTCGTGGAGCATCTTGGGTTGACATTCAAGATGGTATTAAAGAAGGAATTGGCGTAGCCATTATTCCTATTTTTATCTTCATTTTAATTGGCGCCTTAATTGGACTCTGGATTAAAGCAGGGATTATTCCTTCCATCATGGTTGCTGGATTTAAACTAATTAATGGACAATTCTTTGTTCCATCTGTTTTTATTGTCTGTGCTATTGTTGGAACCGCAATTGGTAGTGGCTTTACTACTATTTCTACAGTAGGAATTGCTCTTTTTGGGATCGGTGTTAGCATGAATCTTAATCCTGCCTTGATGGCTGGTGCAATTATTTCTGGAGCAGTATTTGGCGATAAGATGTCTCCTTTATCGGACTCCACTAATCTTTCATCTGCCGTAGCCGAAAGTGAACTTTTTGCCCATATTAAAAATATGATGTGGTCTACTATTCCAGCCTTCATAGTTTCCTTAATTCTTTTTTGGCTCTTAGGTAGTAGTGGTCAAATGCATGCTTCAAAGATTCAACATACTATAAGTATTCTGCAGTCAAACTTTACTATTAGCTGGTGGGCCTTAGCACCAATTATTCTGATGGTTTACTGTGCCTGGCGTAAAATTCCAGCTATCCCTACTCTTTTCCTAAATATTGTTTTGAGTGTGGTAATGATTTTTATTCAAAATCCACATCAATCTATTACTGCTTTAAACGATATTATTATGAATGGTTTTATAGCAAAAACATCTGATAAATCCGTAAACCTCTTATTAACCCGTGGTGGAATTTCTAGCATGATGGGTACTGTAGCCCTAATTATTTCTACTCTTTCTTTAGGTGGATTACTAATGAAATTTGAAGTAGTCCAAAATGCTATGAAGCCATTAGTTGATCATTTAAAGAAACCGGGTCGTTTAGTAATTACTACTATTCTTTCTGGAATTTGTATCAACTTATTTGTTGGGGAACAATACCTTTCAGTTATTTTGCCAGGTCGTGCTTTTAAACAAGCCTACGATAAAATGGGCTTATCCTCTTTAGCACTTAGTCGTGTACTTGAAGATGGTGGTAGTGTAATTAACTACTTAATTCCTTGGGGCGTAGCCGGATCATTTGCGGCTTCTACTTTGGGAGTTCCAGTTTTAGAATTTATTCCATTCACTTTCTTCAGCTTACTTTCGCCTATCTTTTCTATTTTATCTGGGCTAACTGGTATTGGTTTAAAATGGAACAAAAAAATTAAGTAAGATTTAATAAGATAGCTTTATTACTTATTTTTCCTTATACTAGTAATATATAAATTTAAAATTCTTTGGTATAAATAGTTGTACTTAGAAAGAGGTTCTGAAATGGATAATTTTTCAAGTAATTCTGAGCATCGTCAAATAGTTGACAATGCTGCTCTAAATAAGTTTTTAAGTAAAATGTACGGTATTATGACTTTAGCGGTCTTTGTTTCTGCTCTTACTGCTTACTTAACAATGACAGTATTTGCTGGTCCAATGATAAGATTGGCTTCTCATTCATGGAGCTTATGGATTTTATTGTTACTTCCATTTGCACTTACGATTGGTATTAGTTTTAGAGCTACTCGTAATCCAGTTGCTAGTTTTATCATGTTAATGATCACCGCCATTATCTATGGTATTACTTTTGCATTAATTGCTGGTGCTTATACTGGAGCTGATATTGCAGCTGCCTTTCTTTCATCAGCTGCTGTCTTTATCACAATGGCAGTTATCGGTACTGTGACTAAAAAGAATCTTTCAAACCTAGGTTCTTATGCTTCTGCTGCCTTAATTGGTTTAATCGTAGCTTGGATCATTAATATGTTCCTTAGAAATCCTATGGTTGACTACGTCTTTTCATTCATTGCAGTAATTATTTTTACTATTTTAACTGCATGGGATGCCCAACAAATGAAAAAAATTTATCTTCAATATGGTAATGAAGTTTCTACAACTGGATTGGCAGTTCAAGGTGCTTTAATGTTATATCTTGATTTCATTAACTTATTCCTTCAATTCTTAGAAATCTTCGGCTTTAGTGACCGTAACTAATTAAATTAAAAAACTGATAACTTATTCTTACTTTAAGTAATAAGAATAGATTATCAGTTTTATTTTTTATTCTTCCACTTCTTCAAATGTAGGAGTGGATTTTTTATTTCTCATATAATGAACTACCAAACCAATTACAGCTCCAACCAAAGCGGGAACTAGCCATGATAATCCCATGCTAGCCAATGGCAAACTACTTCTTAAATGTGCTACAGTTAAACCAAAAGCACTTTGACTTACTACACTTGGAAATGCGACTACCATATCACCTAAAGCAGGTACCACCGTAAAAAGGATTACGAAGAAATATACAACACCATCTTTATTAAATAATGGTGAAAAGACCGATAAAAGGATCAAAACCATCGATAATGGATATAAGAACATTAACATTGGAGTAGACCAAGCGATGATTTGATCTAAACCAAAGTTTGCGGTTAAGAATGAAGCACCACAGCTAAGTGCAAGCCATGCATGATAGCTAATCTTTGGAAAATGTTTGTGGAAATCTTGAGCAAATGCGGCTACCAAACCAACTGCTGTGGTCAGACATGTAATCGTTAATAGAACAGCGAGTAAGGCTTGACCAAAAACGCCGGCATATTGATTAACGATTTGACTAAAGGCTACTCCACCATTATCTGAAACTTTAAAGTGGCCGAGTGACATAGCTCCCATCAAGATTAATAATAAGTAAATTAACCCGATTGCACTGACTGCAAGAACACCGGATTTAGCAACAACTTTAGATACACTCTTTGCCCTCTTCTGTCCCATCGACCGAACGGCAGTCACAACTGTAACTCCAAAGGCTAGCCCTGCTAAGGCATCCATTGTGTTATATCCTTCTAAGAAACCATTAACTAAGGCAGAATGTTTATAAGCAGCAGTTATCGGTGCAGTTTGAGGATTACCCAAAGGATTTGCAAAAGCAACTACAAAGACTAAGAATAAAAGAGTTAAAAATAAAGGATTTAATACTTTACCAACATTAGATAAAATATCATTTTCATGATAAGAAAAAGCAAACGCTGCTAAAAAGAATAAGGCAGAAAATACTAATAAGGCAATAGTTTGCATATTTTTAGGAACAAATGGTGCAACTCCAACTGTAAAGGAAACAGTTGCGGTTCTTGGAGTACCAAATAAAGGCCCGATTGTTGCATGAATTAAAACCATAAATACTACCGCAAAAGTAGCTCCTAATGGTTTACCAATGTCATAGACGCCATTTGCACGTGTGATTGCCACTGCTAAAACAGATAGTAATGGTAACAAGACACCAGTGATCAAAAATCCTACAGCTGCTATCTCCCAATTTGAACCTGCTAGTTGACCTAAATGAAGTGGAAAAATTAAGTTTCCCGCTCCAAAGAAGAGTCCAAATAATAGAGAAGCAACAACTAAGTATTCCTTCCATGATAACTTACGAGATTTTTGGTCTTTCATTTTTCTTCCTCCCAAAAATATTTACGAGAACAAAAAAAGTCCCTCAACCAACCTAAGTTGATTGAGGGACGCTCGAGCGTGGTACCACCCTGTATTTATATTGTTATTACTAACAATACCTTCCACGTACGGCTAATAATAGCGATACGCTGACACTGTAATGGGTGTTCCCACTATTTCTTACTAATCTATTAAGAAATAGAACTCGAAAGTGATTTTCACTTAAACTTGAATTTATCTTCTTCCACCTAACAAGACTCGCTGTTAATTAAGAATAAGTTACTCTTCTTTCTCTTTGTTTTCATATTAATTTAAATTTATTAATAAATATTTTAATTACTTTTTCATTGTTGTCAAGATTAAATTATAAAAAAGTACTTATATTAATATTATTCACCAATATAAAACTCAATATGTTGCTTCAAATTTTCAAATGTTATTGGCAAATACCCACCAATTTCACCATCTAGATTAATTGGTACTTTCTCACCTGTTGGCTCATCTAATAATTCAACCTTTAATGATTTTGTCTTTGTATAAATAATTCTTGGGTCATTTACATGTTTACCGCTTAATGCCATAGCCATTAACTTAACCATTTCAGTTGTTTTATCAGTTTTGACAACGATTAACTGAAATAATCCGTCTGATAGTTCAGCATTAGGCATGATTTTTTCAAAACCACCAATTGAATTTGTCATTCCCAATAGGAATAAAGATAGATTGCCTTCATAGACACCATCATCATAGGTTAAGCGCATTTTTTGATTACTAATTCGTGGTAACATTTCTGCACCCTTAACTAAATATGCGGTATAACCTAACACAGATTTGGCTTCTGAAGGGACTGAATAAGTAATTTCACTTAGTGATCCACTGGCCGCAATATTCATAAAATACTTGTCACCAGCTTTACCAATATCCATTTTTTGAGTTTTGCCATTCAAGATAATCTTAGCTGCTTCTACTAAATTATCTCGAGGTATTTTTAATGCTCGTGCAAAATCATTAGTAGTTCCAGCTGGAATAACTGCCATTTTAGGACGTTTTTCTAAAGGTGCAATTCCATTAACAACTTCATTAATCGTTCCATCTCCACCGGCCCCAACTACTAAATCAAAGCCTTCTATAGCAGCTCGCTTAGCCTCATTTTGGGCAGATAATGGTTCGGGCGTCGTGCGAAATGCACTTGCTTCATAGCCTGCTTCTTCCATAATATTAAGAATATCAGCAACGCTATTAGTCATTTGTTCATGACCAGCCACAGGATTATAAATTAATCGCGCCTTCTTTACCATATACCATACACCTTCTCTTACTAGCGACTTTGTAATTCCTTGTTTAACAATTCATTAACCACTTTAGGGTTAGCCTTACCACGAGTTTCTTTCATAATTTGTCCAACTAAGAAACCAATAGCACGATCTTTACCATTCTTAAAGTCTTCTACAGATTGTGGATTGGCATCAACAACCTTCTTAACCATTGGTTCAAGAACTGAAAGATCTGATAATTGAACCATACCTTTATCTTCAACGTACTTCTTAGGATCGGTTCCATTTTCAATACTTTCTTTGAAGACTTTCTTCGCGATCTTGGATGAAATAGTTCCATCTTTAATCATCTTAATGATTTGAGCTAAGTTCTCTGGTGTTAACTTAATATCTTGAATTTCAACTTGTTCTTCATTCAAGTAACCATTAACTTGGGTGTTTAACCAGTTAGCAGCAAGTTTAGGATCTGCACCAGCAGCTACTGTTGCATCATAAAAGTCACTTGACTCTTTAGTTTGCAAAATAACGTCAGCATCGTATTCCTTGATACCATATTCTTCAACATAGCGTTTACGACGTGCAAATGGTGATTCTGGCAAACTTGCTTCAATTTCATCAATCCATTCTTGGCTGATGTGATCAGGAGCAATATCAGGTTCTGGGAAGTAACGATAGTCAGCATCCCCTTCCTTAACACGTTCCAAAACAGTCTTACCAGTTGCATCATCAAAACGACGAGTTGAAACTTGAACACGACCACCAGAAAGTAAAACTTGTTGTTGACGTTGTTCTTCATAGGCAAGAGAACGACGAACGTGATCAAATGAGTTCAAGTTCTTCATTTCAACCTTGTTACCCAATTCTTTTTGACCAGCAGGACGGATAGAAATGTTAGTATCAACACGCATTGATCCTTCTTCCATCTTAACGTCAGAAGCACCAGTAAATTGAACAATTTGACGTAATTTAGTTAAATATGCGTAAGCTTCTTCTGGGTCTTCCATATCAGGTTCAGAAACAACTTCAAGAAGAGGTACACCTTGACGGTTTAAGTCAACGTATGAATAACCGTTAGTACCGTGAGTGTTCTTACCAGCATCTTCTTCGATATGCATTTCATGAATACCAATACGTTTCTTCTTACCACGAACTTCAACTTCAATATAGCCATCACGAGCTAATGGTTGGAAGAATTGCGTAATCTGATATGCCTTTGGGTTATCTGGGTAGAAGTAATTCTTACGATCAAAATGAGTAGTTGGAAGGATATGTGAATGTGTTGCTAAAGCAACCATAATACCCAAACGGTAAACGTCCTTATTCAACTTAGGTAATACCCCAGGCATTGCCCAGTCAATAACATTAGTTTCAGTGTTGACAGGTGCTCCATAACTTACTGGTGATGGAGAGAAAATTTTACTTTTGGTCTTTAATTCGAAGTGGACTTCAAGACCGATAGTTGATTTAAAATTCATTAATTAGTCCTCCAATCCAGTTGGTGTTTTTTCATAGAATTTATTTTGACGTTCAATAAAGTCAGCAACTTGGAAAATGCTTGATTCATCAAAACGTTTAGCCATAATTTGGAATCCTACAGGCATTCCATCTACTAATCCAGCAGGAACACTTGCTGCAGGAATACCAGCCATATTAGCAGAAATAGTTAAAATATCGTTTGCATACATCTTAAGTGGATCTTTAATAGAAGAATCAATCTTAAATGCTGGTGTTGGAGTAGTTGGTCCAACAATTACATCATTTTCTGCAAAAATCTTATCAAAGTCTTCGCAAATCAAAGTTCTTACTTTTGCTGCTTGTCTGAAGAAACGATCATATGAACCTGCAGATAACGCAAAAGTACCTAACATAATACGACGCTTAACTTCGTCACCAAATGCTTCACTTCTTGATTTTACATAAACATCAAGTAAGTTCTTGGCATCTTTAGCACGGTAACCATAACGAATACCATCGTATCTTTGTAAGTTTGATGATGCTTCACTAGAAGCAATGATGTAGTAATCAGGAACAACATATTTAGTATGTGGTAATTGAACCTTGTTAATAATTGCACCATTATCTTCTAAGACTTTAATTTGTTCATTAATTAAGTCCTTGACTGCTGGTTCTACACCTTCACCAAAGTATTCTTCAGGAACAGCTACATGTAAACCTTTTACATCTTTACCAATAGCTGCGGTAAAGTCAGGAACTTCTTTTTCAGAAACAGTTGAATCATGTTCGTCTGCACCAGCGATTACATTTAAAATCTTAGCTGAGTCAGCAGCACGCTTAGTCATTACACCAATTTGGTCAAGTGAAGAAGCAAAAGCAATTAAGCCCCAACGAGAAACACGACCATAAGTTGGCTTAATTCCAAAAATACCATTAAATGCGGCTGGTTGTCTTACTGAACCACCTGTATCTGAACCAAGGGCAGCTACCACTTCACCACTGGCTACTGCAGCAGCAGAACCACCGGATGAACCACCAGTAACTCTAGTTAAGTCCCATGGATTCTTCGGGGCACCATAGTAAGAATTTTCACTTGATGAACCCATTGCAAATTCATCCATATTAGCTTTACCAACTATAGTCATTTGCGCATCTTTCAACTTTGAAATAACTGTTGCATCATAAACTGGCATGTAATTGTAAAGAATATGACTTGCAGCAGTGGTCTTAATCCCATTAGTAATAATGTTATCCTTGATGGCAATTGGAATACCAGCTAATTCATTAGATAAATCTAAATTTTGCGCTGGTTTTGCATCATCAACTACAGTAATCATTGCATTAAGCTTTGGCTCTAATTCTTTGATACCTTTTAAAGTATCTTGAGTTAGTTGATCTGCAGTTATTTCGCCATCTTTTAGTTTTTTATGTAATGATTCAATATTTTCGTTTAAGTAATTCATTAGGCATTATCATCCTTATCAATAATCACAGGTACTTTAATGTAACCGTCAGCCTTTTCGGGAACATTTTCCATTAATTCTTCTCTAGTTTCCCAATGTTCTGGTTTGTCTTCTCTAAAGACAGTATCACGATCAACAACTTGGACTGTTTCTGGTACGTCTTTAGTATCAACTTCAGCTAATTGGTCAGCCATGTTGATAATATCTCCCATTTGTTCAGTGAATTTTTCAAGTTCATCTTCACTAAATTCAAGTCTTGATAAGCCTGCAACGTGCTTAATATCTTCTTTTGTAATCTTCACCATTTGCCTCCTATTCTCCGCCAAAGATGTGGACAGAATAACCATCATCTGCCGAATTCTTTGCAATTAAAGCCTGGACATCATTTACTGATGTGATTTTTATCTCTATTGGTGCATTCGTCGGTAAGTACTTCTTAGCTGAGGATGCAACTAAACGTGTAAAGCTTTCAACCTGAGCATAACCATAAAATTGTGTTGTAACAGTAATATTCATTTGGCTTAGCTTACCATTTTGATATTGCACATTAGCTGTTACCCCACTAATATTAGGGAAGTAATCTTGAATGGCCGATTTAAAATCACTGAATGCTGTAGCATCAGATGAATTAATTGCTTTTTCATTACCAACCACTGGTAATATCTGACTGCGATAACTTACAGTCTTCCACTCATTTATTTTACTACTATTTGCATTGGCAATTCCATAAGCAAAATAATTTCCTCCAACCAAGGAATCTTTTGAAGTTTTACTAAAGAGACCGATCAAAATTGGAATATTTTTCATTCCTTTTTGTTTACGAATGCGTTTAATAACCTTATTTGCCGCTTCTTTACCAAAACTTTCTTGCTGATTTCGTGAAATTTTAGTTTGATATTCGGGGCCACCATCTTTTTTATTGTAGTAATCTACTGAATTTAGAGCCAATCCTAGGCTTATTCCACCTAATTTATAACTAGAACCATTTTTAGTTAAATAATCTTGTTCTAAAATTTGATCTAAAATAATTGGTTCATATGATTTTCCTTTGGCCGCCTTTTTAGGATTTAATCCCTCTTTGTTACTCTTAGAATATCTACCAAGCCAATCAGTGACTGTAGCTTGATTTAATTCTTGTCCTTCTTGGAAAACATATTTTCCTGTTGAAAATTGATTATGTGATAAATTCATTAACTGTGACTCAAGTGCTCGTTCATCAACATTATTATCATTATCATTTGCTGTTAAGCCTGAGATTGGACTAGTTAAATACTTACCATTTTTGAGTAAAACATTGTAGCTATTGTCATTTGTACTTGTAGTCTGATACTTCTTTTTTTGGCTATTAGAAGTTGTTGGATTATTAGCTAGATCAGAATCCTTTAAGTTACCACATGCACTTAGAGTAATTAACACCCCTAAAATTGCAGTAATTTTTAAAACTTTTTTCAACTTATCTATCCTTCTTCACTTTTATTATTTTTCCATTTGAGCGATTGCTTCTTGCTCAGTTAGAAGTGGAATCGCAAGATCTTGAGCCTTGGTGAGCTTTGAACCTGCATCGTCACCATAAATTAGATAATCTGTCTTTTTAGATACTGAACCCGTTACTTTAGCACCTAAAGCTCGTAATTTTTCAGTAAATTCACTTCTAGTAAAATCGGCTAGCTTACCAGTTAATACAACCGTTTTGTCTTTGAAGAAATTGTCTTCAACTTCACTTACGTCATTACCCAAGTAACCAATATTAACGCCACTATCCATTAATTCTTGGATTAATTTTCTCGCTTGTGGTTGAGCAAAATAGGCTACCATTGATTCTGCAATCGTCTCTCCTATTGTATCGATAGTTGTAAGTTCTGGCACGGTTAAATCCATAATCTTTTCTAAGTCTTTATATTTTTGTGCAATTAAACGAGCTGCCTTAGCACCTACGTGATCAATTCCTAAGCCAAAAAGCAGTAATTCTACTGAATTTTCTTTACTGTTATTAATTGAAGTTAAAAGATTTTCAATTGATTTTTCTTTAAAATGATCAAGTTGTCCTAACTCATCAGGAGTTAAATGATAAAGATCTGCTACATCTTTAACAAAACCTTTGTCAATTAATTGTTTAACTATTTTTGGACCTAATCCCCTAATATCCATTGCTTGACGAGAAGCAAAGTGGGTAATTCTTTCCTCAACCTGCGCTGGACACATCGGATTGACACAACGTAGGGCTACTTCCCCTTTTAAATGAACTAATTCACTACCACAAGAAGGACATTTAGTTGGTATTTCATAAGGAACACTATCAGCGGGACGTTTTGAAAGAACCACTTCAGAGATCTCTGGAATGATATCTCCAGCCTTATGCAATTTAACTGTATCCCCAATTCTAATATCTTTTGCCTTTAAAAGATCTTCATTATGCAAAACTGCTCGTGAAACTGTAGTCCCAGCTAATTGTACAGGATCCATGATAGCTGTTGGGGTTACTACGCCTGTTCGACCAACCGTCCACAAGATATCTCTTACAATTGTTTCTTGCTCTTCAGGAGGAAACTTATAAGCAATTTCCCAGCGAGGAACTTTAACTGTATTACCGAGCTTATTTTGTAGACTTAAGTCATCAACTTTTAAAACAATTCCATCAATTCCATAACTCAGACTATCTCTTTTTTCGGTATATTCATCAATGAATTTAAAAACTTCATCCATTGATTCAAAGCGATGTCCTGTCTGATTCGTATGAAATCCTAATTTATCCATGGCTTTGATTGCTTGGTGTTGGCCGGTAATCTGTTCTGGTGGATTAACCCAAGTATAGATAAAAGTGCTAAGATCACGTTTTTTAGTAACTTTTGCATCCAATTGACGTAAAGATCCCGCCGCAGCATTTCTTGGATTGGCAAATACTTGTTTCCCCTCAGCATCTCGCTCGGTATTTAATTTTGCAAAAGATTCTTTGCCCATATAACATTCGCCTCTAACTTCAATGGTTAAAGGTTCAGGTAAAGTTTGTGGAATATCCTTAATAAATCGAGCATTCGCAGTTACATCTTCACCCACACTACCATTACCACGCGTAGATGCACGAACAAGGCGACCATCCTCATATTCTAATGATAAGGATAATCCATCAATTTTTAACTCTGCATTATAGGCCACTCGATGCCCAACTGCTTTTTGTATCCGCTCATCAAATTCTTTTAGTTCCGTCTTAGAAAAGACATCCCCCATAGAAAGCATAGGCACTTCATGTTCAACTTTCGAGAAATTACTTTTAATTTCTCCCCCAACTCTTTGCGTAATTGAATCAGAGCTCACAAGTTCAGGAAATTGTGCTTCTAACTTTTCTAATTCTTGATAACTTTTATCATATGTTGCATCTTCAACAACTGGTGCATCTTTTGCATAATACGCATCAGCCCATTTATTTAGCTGATTTCTTAAAGACTTTACCTTAGTTTTGGCTTCTTCTAGCGATAAATTTG
The DNA here is from genome assembly GCF_003423665.1 of Lactobacillus rodentium. Taxonomy (GTDB): domain Bacteria; phylum Bacillota; class Bacilli; order Lactobacillales; family Lactobacillaceae; genus Lactobacillus; species Lactobacillus rodentium. The sequence goes on from NZ_BFBY01000004.1 coordinate 94,764, forward strand.
TCATGAAATTATCCCCTTATAAAAACTACTCTTAACTCATAAATTAATTATAGCTTTTTAATTGGTGCAAATGCAGCTAAAAGGCGTTTAATTCCCTTACCAGAAAATGCAATATCTAATTCTAAATCTTCTCCACTTCCATTTACTTTCGCTACAACGCCTTTGCCCCAAGCTTTATGTTCAACTTGATCGCCCACTTGCCAGCTTTCTTTGTCGGCACCAATTGCTCCTGCTGGCTTCTTAGCAGTATAAACTTTCGCATGTGCAAGCTCACTTTGCTTGGCAAACGGTGCAGTTCTCGAATGTGATCGTGAAGAAATATCAATAATCGTATCCGTGCCTTGATTTAACTTATTAAGATCTTCTGCATCAATTTCATCTAAAAAACGTGAGGGTGGATTATTCTGAGGACGTCCATAAAGCATACGTGAATATGCATTAGTTAAATAAAGTTCTTTTTCTGCACGTGTAATCCCAACATAAGCAAGACGTCGTTCTTCTTCTAATTCACTATCGTCTGTTAAAGCACGCGATAGCGGAAAAATTCCTTCTTCCATTCCAATTAAAAATACTATTGGAAATTCGAGTCCTTTAGCAGCATGCAATGTCATTAAAGTTACCTGATTATCGGTATTTTCTAAATCGTCTTGATCACTTAATAACGTTACTTCTGCTAAAAAATCTCCTAAGGCTGATGAATTTTCATCTTCTGGTTCATATTGATCATCAAAACGTTTAGTTACGGTCAAAAATTCATCTAAGTTTTCTAACCGACTATCTGCTTCAATTGTGTGTTCGTTTCTAAGCGCCTCAACATAGCCAAAATCTTCTAGAATTTTTTCAGTTAATCCAGTAACACTATGTTCTTTAGAAAATTTCAGGGCATCTTCAAAATTACTACCAAATTCTTTGAGAGTAGTACGAGCCCGTCCCGTTATTGGAGCTAAATCTAGGTTTTGAAATGCCTCTAACATCGTAAAATTATGTTCGGCTGCAAAACTTAAGAATTTAGTCATTGTAGTTGGTCCAATTCCACGTTTTGGCGTATTGATAATTCGATTAAGACTCATTGAATCTGCAGGATTTGCAATAATCTTCAAATATGCCAATATGTCACGAATTTCTTTTCGATCGTAAAATTTATGTCCTCCCACAATTTTATAAGGAATATTAGATTTAACTAACATTTCTTCAATATTACGTGATTGTGAGTTAGTTCGATATAAAACAGCAAAATCTTTATAATTTAGATTTTTATCTTTAATCTTTTCTTGAATTTTAGAAACAATAAAGTGTCCTTCATCATTTCCACTTTGAGCGCGATAATAATTAACCTTTTCTCCAGCTCCACGATCTGTCCAAAGTTTTTTTGGTTTACGATTTAAATTGTTTTTAATAACGGCATTAGCTGCGTTTAAAATATGACCAGTTGAGCGATAATTCTGCTCTAGCATAATTGTATGAACATCATCATCTTCATAATCCTGTTCAAAATTCAGAATATTTTCCATATTCGCACCACGCCAACCATAAATCGACTGATCAGCGTCTCCCACAACACAAATATTTTTATATTGAGCGGCTAATTCATGACATAGTTCATACTGGGCCTGGTTCGTATCCTGATACTCATCGACCATAATGTATTGAAATTTGTTTTGATAATAATGCAAAGTTTCCTTGTCCTTTTTAAATAAAACTAAGGTTTGCATAATTAAATCATCAAAGTCCATTATTTGATCACGTTTTAGACTTTTTTGATACTCGTGATAAATTTGAGCAGTTACTTTTTCAAATGGACTTTTTGCCAAACTATCATAAGCACTTGGTGTTAATAAATCATTTTTGGCATTTGAAATCGTACTTAAAATAGCACGTGGATCATACATTTTGGGATTAATATTTAAATCTTTTTCAATTCGTTTTACTAAAGTCAACTGTTCGCTAGAATCTGCAATTGAAAAATTAGATGAATAACCAATTTTATCGGCATCTCGTCTTAAAATACGAACACATAGTGCATGGAAAGTTGACATCCAAATACTATCAGCTACTGGTCCAAGTAAAGCCTGAACCCTTTCACGCATTTCTGTAGCAGCCTTATTGGTAAAAGTAATCGCTAAAATATTCCAGGGTGCAATACCACGTTCCTCAATTAAATAGGCTACTCGTCGTGTTAAAACAGAAGTTTTTCCACTTCCTGCTCCGGCCACAACTAATAAGGGACCATCAGTTGCTTGCACTGCCTTAACTTGTTGTTCATTTAAGTTCTTTAAAATCGAATTTTCGGTCATTTTATTCTCCCTTAATTAATAGTTCCGGCAATTTTGACTAATTAATTATAGCAAAAAAGGAGCAAGCTTTTTAGCCAACTCCTTTAATTATCATATTGCGTTAAATTATATTGGTTAATTAAATTAATTAACTTAGTCGCATAAGTAGGATCAGTAGCATACCCATCTGTTTGTAATGCTTTAGCTTGTTCCTGATAATTCTTTGCCGCTAGAACATGAGCGTATTGTTGCTTATTCCAATTAGTACCGTTTACTATAAGCATGGTATGAGCATGAATTGCTGCTTCATATGAATCGTAAACTTGAAAACGTCCATGAATAGTTTTCCACTGCCCATTTACAAATTCTTGAGTCGTTAAAATCTTAGAAGTTGTTGGATTACTTCCCTTAACCCCAAATAAATTATTATACTTCTGTGCCAAGGTACTTTGTCCAAAATCGCTTTCTAAACAAGCTTGAGCAATTGTAACACTAGGAAAAAGGCCATAAGGTTTATCTTGTGCTTGTGCAATAGGTCCTACCACACTAATAAATTCACTTCTCGATACCTCTTCTCCAGTATGTTTAACAATACGATTTTTTCGATAAAACAAGCCAGCAAAAAGTATAAGAATAACAAAACATATTCCAAACACTTTTAGAAGTAAAAAATTAGATTTCTTTTTTCGAGATTTCTTTGTCATTATCAGTTAATTCTCTTAAGTAAATACTTTTTAATTGGTAAGGCAATAAATGGCGTTACAAAACCAGTAAAAATAGCTTCAGCAATCCCATTTGCTCCTAAAACGGTAAGCAAAATTGCAATTAGTGGCGCTTGATTGTGATCTTGCCCTAAATTATGCAATAAACTAGCAGGATCATGCATAAAGAATAAACTAGTTAAACCTATAACTAAAAGTGTATTAACAGCAGAAGTTGCTAACCCAGCTAAAATATAAACAAATGTAGTTTGAGCTTTTTTATTTAAATTAGCTGCTTGGCCAATCATACCACCAACAAAGCCAGCTCCCACTCGTGGAACAATAGCAATGAATGGATTTTGAAAAAGCATTAAACTTACTAAATCACCAGGTTGTGTATAAGCTAGTATTAAACTTAAAATTCCCCAGACTAAACCCATTGTCGTACCAAAACCAGTTCCCAACAATACACCAGCTAAAGCTACAGTTAAAGGAATAATAGTGATAGATGGTAAAGCAGGCAAAATTCTAATATATCCCAGATATGGGACAAATGATTGAATGATCAAGATAGCAATAAAAACAGCACCAATTGTAATTGTTTGAACTCTCTTTTGACGCATACTCATAACTCCTAAACTAAACTTTTTAATAAAAAAAGGAAGTCGTAATTCACGACTTCCTTGAGTGGTGCGGGCGAGAAGACTCGAACTTCCACGATCAAAAAGCGATCACAAGATCCTTAGTCTTGCGCGTCTGCCATTCCGCCACGCCCGCGTACTTCAATAATATACCAGACATTTTAGAATTTCGCAAATAAATGACAGTACATTAATTGCTTTTTTCAATTAACCGTAATTCACCGCGACATTTTCCACAATAATAGCGTCGTGTATTAATTTTTCTAACTCTAGGATAAATTAAACCGCAATTTTGACAGCGATATAAATAATTAATTTTTGCTTTTCTACGTAATCCAATATCAGGTGTATAACGAGATCCACCAACTTGTTTCAACAAATTTTTAAAATCCGTATTTCGATGCTGATAACCTTTTCCTAAAAGATGCAAATGATAATGGGTAAGCTCATGCTTAATTATCCCAATTAAATCTTGGCGATAATTTTCAGCCAAAAAATGTCCATTAATTTCAATGTGGTGGTCCTTTAAAAAATATCTTCCCCCTGTGGTACGCATTCGATTATTAATTTTTACTTGATGATTAAACGGTCGTTTAAAATAAGTAAGTGAAATTTGTTCAACCAAAGTTTGTAATTCATTTTCATTCATGTTCAATATTCTAACGCAAAACAAAAGAGAGACAAGTATAATTTACTTATCTCTCTTTTTAAATTATTTTTTACCTAATCGGCGTTGAACGAACTTAACAATTTCAACAATGAAGATCATTAAAAATCCAGCTAGAATAACTACTAACCATTGCATTCCATTTAGTTCAGTTACATCAAACAACTTATTTAAAAATGGTAATTCTACGGCAGCCATTACAATAGCTGCTCCTAAAATAGCCCAGTTAAACCATTTATTTTTAAAGGTTTCTTTACGGAAAATTGATTGGTGAATATATTTAGAGTTTATCGCATGGAACAACTGAATTAAGCCTAAGGTTAAGAAGGCCATTGTTAAAGCATCAGCGTGTTGCATACTTGGGTTATCTACGTGCGGTCCTACGTGTAAGCCAAATTGATATGCTCCCAAAACTAAAATACCTTCTAGGATACCTTGATAGATAATTGAACTAGCTACACCACCACTAAAGAAGTTTGAATTCTTACCACGTGGTTTGCGTTTCATTAATCCTTTTTCAGCTGGTTCTAATCCCAATGCAATAGCTGGGAAAGTGTCAGTAACTAAATTGATCCACAATAATTGAACTGGTTCTAAAATATCCCAACCAAGCATTGTCATCATAAAGACTGTTAACACTTCACCAACGTTACAACTCATTAAGTAAAGAATAGCTTTCTGGATATTAGAGAAAACTTTTCTACCTTGCTTAACAGCTTCAACGATTGTTGCGAAGTTATCATCAGCTAAAACCATATCACTAGCACCCTTAGAGACTTCAGTACCAGTAATACCCATACCAATTCCGATATCAGCTTGCTTTAAACTAGGAGCATCGTTAACCCCATCACCAGTCATAGCAACTATCTTATCGTTTGCTTGCCATGCTTTGACAATTCTAACTTTATTTTCAGGTGAAACTCGTGCATAAACACTATAATCTTTTACATGTTTAACAAAGTAATCATCTGATAATTTATCTAATTCGGCGCCTGTTAAAACAGCATGGCTTTGATCTGGACTTTCTTCTAAAATTCCTAAGCGTGAAGCAATAGCTGCAGCTGTAATTTGGTGGTCACCAGTAATCATTACAGTTCTAATACCAGCTTTTTTAGCTTCTGCAACTGCGGCTTTAGCTTCAGGACGTTCAGGATCAATCATCCCTACTAATCCAGCAAAAATTAGATCTGATTCGATATTTTCACTCGTAGGATCAGCATAGGGTTGTTCAACATATTTATAAGCTAATCCTAGTACTCGTAAGGCACCTTCTGCCAAATCCTTGTTAGTATTTAAGATATTTTGTTTTTGCTCTTCACTGATTGGCGTAACTTGACCATCAACTTCAATTTGTGTAACACGTTTTAGCAATTCATCTGGAGCACCTTTAACGGCTACATAATACTTATCCCCAAATTTATTAACAGTTGACATTAATTTTCGAATTGAATCAAATGGTACTTCTTGAACACGCTTATGTTCAGCTAATAATTTTTCAACCTTAATCTTTTGATCAAAAGCATATTGAATTAATGCTGTTTCAGTGGGGTCACCTAAAAGAGCGCCTCCATCTTGAATTTGAGTATCATTAGCTAAAACCATCGAAAGTAAGGCAGGATTAGTAGCACTAATTTCTTCACTATTATTGTGTAAGGAATCATTATAGAAAACTTTTTCGACGGTCATTTGATTCTGAGTTAAAGTGCCAGTCTTATCAGAACAAATAATGTCAGTTGCTCCCAAAGTTTCTACAGCAGGTAATTTTCTAACAATTGCCTTATGTTTAGCCATTGTCTGTGTTCCTAAGGCTAAAATAATTGTAACGATTGCCGGCAACCCCTCAGGAATAGCCGCTACGGCCAAAGATACTGCAACTAAGAACATATCAATCATTAACTTGGAGTTACGTTGAGCCGGATCCGCCTTTAATACCCCAACTACGAAAACAATCACACAGATTGCTAAAATCATAATTGTCAAAGTTTTACCAAGTTGATTTAAGTTCTTTTGTAACGGAGTAGTTGTTTCATCAGCATTATTAAGCATTGTGGCGATTTTACCTACTTCAGTGTTCATTCCTGTTTCAGTAACAATACCTTCACCACGTCCATAAGTTACACTTGTGTTGGCATAACCCATATTGACGCGATCACCCAAGGCTACATCATCTTTAGGTAAAGTTTCATTACTTTTATCTACCGGAACTGATTCGCCAGTAAGCGCAGATTCTTCAATCTTTAGACTTTCTGCTACTGTCCAACGTAAATCAGCTGGGACAATGTCGCCCGCCTCAAGTAAAACTACATCCCCAGGGACAATTTCCGTACTTGGAATTTCTAAAATAACCCCATCACGGCGTACATGAGCATTTGGTGTTGACATTTCTTTCAGCGCATCAATTGCTGCTTCCGATCTACTTTCTTGAAACACTCCCAAGATTGCATTTAATAAGACAACTATCAAAATAATTGCTGCATCTGTCCATTCATTGGCTACAAAACCAGAAAGTAATGCTGCGACAATTAGAACAATAATCATGAAGTCTTTAAACTGATCTAAAAAGCGAGCCACTAAACTCTTTTTCTTTCCAGCTGCCAATTCATTTGGACCATCTTTTTCCAAACGAGCTTTAGCTTCTTGTTTTGATAAACCCGTAGTTGTTGAAGTTTGTAACTCTTTTTCAACTTCAGGAATAGTTTTATCATAAAATTTCACTAATTTTACCTCCGTAACAAAAACAAAAAAAGACTTATGACCATCCCTGGTGCATAAGTCTCACTCATTAAGACAAGTCCAGAGAGATTATGCTCTCGGTTGTTGGGCTTGTCGCAATCGCTTGCCGTTACTCCCTTATTACAAATACTATTATATTAAATATCGAATAAAATATGCAAGGCTTAATTTTTATAAAAATCATCAAAAATTGTTACTGGTAAGTGACGTTTATGTTCACTCTTTTTCCACAATTTTTCAATTTGTTCTGCAGCTTCTTCGCTTACATCTCGACCTTCAAGATAATCATCCACGTCTTTATAAGAAACACCCAAAGCTACTTCATCAGGCAGAGAAGGACGATCTTCTTCTAAATCTGCAGTTGGTGCTTTTAAGTAAAGGTGTTCAGGACAGCCAAGTTCTTTAAGCATTGCTTTTCCTTGACGCTTATCTAAACGGAATAATGGTGTAATATCAGCTGCACCATCACCATATTTTGTATAAAAACCAGAAAAGTTTTCAGCTGCATGGTCAGTTCCAATAACGGCGCCCTTGTTAGCTCCCGCAATCGCATACTGTACCACCATTCTTTGACGAGCTTTAATATTACCCTTGTTAAAATCAGAAATTTTTTGGCCACTAGCTTCAACGGCTTTAACCATAGCATCAACTGGTTCTTTTATATTTACTATTAAATCTTGATCTGGATGTTGAAAAGCTACAGCATCGGCAGCATCACTGGCATCTGCTTGCACACCATAAGGAAGACGTACAGCAATAAATTGATAAGATTCATCCCCAGTTTCTGCACGCATTTCTTCAATTGCCATTTGAGCTAATTTACCAGTTAAAGTAGAATCTTGACCGCCAGAAATTCCCAAAACATAAGACTTTAAAAATGGATTTGCTTTTAAATAATCCTTCAAAAAGTCAATTGACTTTCTAATTTCTTCTTTAGGATCAATTTCAGGTTTTACTTTTTCATATTCTACGATCTTTTTTTGTAATGGTCTCATTTTGTGCCTTCTTTTTATTTAATATGTGAGCGAATCTCACTAATCAAATTCATCTTATGATCATACAACTTTTGTGATAAATCTACTGGATAATCTTGCGGATTTAAAGCACGCTTATATTCATCCCACAAACCATCTAAATTTTGAGCAGCAAATTTTTTGATTTCTTGCAAAGTTGGCTCTTGGTAAACTAACTTTCCCTTGTCAAAAATAGTCTGTAACAGTGGACGGGCAGTAAAGTCAGTTACTACC
>NZ_BFBY01000004.1:103208-122291 GCF_003423665.1 Lactobacillus rodentium
AACGCCCCACACATCAATCCGAGCGTGTTGCATCTTTAAATTTTGAATAGTTTTTTCATCTAAATCATTTGAAGCAAAAATCTTCGCATCTTTAAAGCCTGCGTCATCTAATTGCTTACGAACTTTCTTAGAAATATATGCCATATCACCAGAATCTATGCGGACACCTAAGAAATTAATTTTGTCACCCATTTCCTTAGCAACTTTAATTGCGGTAGGTACTCCACTACGCAAAGTATCGTAAGTATCAACTAAGAAAACACAGTCTTTATGAGTTTCAGCATATGCCTTAAATGCTTCATATTCATTTCCAAAAGCTTGAACTAAGGCGTGAGCATGCGTACCTGCAACTGGAATACCAAATAATTTACCTGCACGTACATTACTTGTCGCATCAAAGCCGCCAATATAGGCTGCTCGGGTCCCCCAAATTGCAGCATCAGTTTCTTGAGCTCTTCTCGTACCGAATTCCATTAATTGATCATCGCCAACTGCTACTTTAATTCTAGCTGCTTTTGTCGCAATTAAAGTTTGAAAATTAATTATATTCAAAAGGGCCGTTTCAACTAATTGAGCTTGCGCTAATGGCCCCTCAACTTGCATGATTGGTTCATTAGCAAAGACCAATTCTCCTTCAACAGCTGATTTAACAGTTAATTTAAGTTTCAAATTTCTTAAATAATCAATAAAATCATCGTCATAATTTCCTTGTTCCTTAAGATATTCTAAGTCACTTTCTTTAAATTTTAGGTTATTTAAGTAATTAATAGCTCTACTTAAACCTGCATTTACTGCATACCCATTTCCAAAAGGTTCTTTTCGGAAAAATAATTCAAAAACAGAATTTCTTTCACTAATCCCTTTTTTAAAGTAAGTATACATCATATTGATTTCATATAAATCAGTATGTAAGATCAATGAGTCATCTTGATCAAGTATTTTGTTTAACATTATTTCCTCGCATTAAATCAAATTATTCTTGTGTTTAATTATAATCAATTACTCAAATATAGCAAAAAAGCATCGCAATTGCGGTGCCTTTATCTAAAAATCTTTGCATATAAGCCTGCTTCAGCAGGAGTTTTAATTTGTAATTTAAGTCCAGTAACAATTTTACGCTTTAAAGGCTTTGCACCTTCCATCCAAGTTCCAGTAAAAACATGAATTGTTTTTGAATTCTTGGAAGGATTACATAAAACACCATCTGGATATACGTGAATTCCATAATTTAACCATTGTTCTTTATTATTTGGTTTTGCATGATATTTTTCTTTTAAAATATCAGAAACTGATACCGTATTTACTCCTGCCATTTGATCTTTATTATCAAAAGTAAAATTACGATCATTATAGTAATCAAGCATATCTTTGATTAAAGGATGACCAGCCTCAGCTCCAAACACTGCAGTGAAAGGATTATCTCTATTTTCAAATCCAACAAAAGCACGATTCTTTAACAATGTATGTAAATCATCCAAAACGAGCACATCTGTATCTAAATAAATTCCACCTTGCTCATAAATAGCTTTTGCACGAATATAATCAGATACAAAAGCCCATTTCTTTGCTTTATAAGCTTGCTCCACATATTTATTTTCATGGATATCAAAATTACTTTCATTCCATTCAATAATTTCATAATCTTGCAAGTGCTTTTTCCAAGTCTTCATGCATTTTTGAATTTTTTTAGGTTTGGGATTTCCTCCAACCCATACATAGTGAATTTTTTTAGGAATCATTATTTTACCTCAATTTTTACATAATCTTTAATTGTAAAAAACTCTAAAATATCTTCTAATTTATCTTTATCTTCTTTAGTTACAACCATTGTTGCAACACCACTAGAAATAATATCCATTAGCTTCCAATAGAATTTTTCTAAAGAATTTTCTTTTAAATTTCTGTTAAACTCTCTAATATCTGCTCCTGTATAAATTTTTACTCCTAGAGGAACTTTGATTTCTGCTTTTTTAGATACAGTATAGTTTTGGCTAAAGTCAACAATAGATTTAAGATACGGATTATCTAATGTCTTTACTCTACGACTAACTACATTTGGCGTAATTGTCTTTAAATTAGTTTTTCCTTGTTTAAAGAGTACAGGACAAATACTAGATAAATAAAATTTATTCATTGCGCGATAATAAAGAGACTGAAATTTAAATACAGGTATTTTTAAATGTCCCAATATATGATGTAAAGTCCGTAATTCTCCTGAAAGAACATTTACACTTCCATCACTTGAATTTAAATAGTTTCCTTCGAATACACGATACTTTAAACCAATAAAATTAGCATTAATTACTTTTAGACCACTGTTAGTTTTAGCATTATACCAAGCAGGTAAATTATTAGTTAGATAGTTAACTTTAACAATTTTTTCGAAGACTTCTTTTCGCCAATAAGTAAAGTCAACATATGGATTTCTTCCCAATCCGAGTGCAGTTTTAGCAATAACTGTCTGACTGTCATAGTAAGCCTTAGTATGGATAACCTTTTTGGGTCTACTTTGACCATCTATTTCTTGAATGCCAATAAAAATTCCATCACATTTTTCCCCCATTAAAGCTGCAGTTGCACGATAAAACACATTATTATCGTACAAAACATCATCGGAATGAAGAATATAACAGATGTCACCAGTTATATAATTCATTCCATGTTTTACGGCATTCAGTTGATCTTGATTATTTTCCCTAATATATCTTACTGGTAAATCATTATATTTTAGATATCTGTTTATTACTGATTCTGTATTATCAGTTGACCCATCGTCAATAATGATAACTTCCCAATCCTGATAGGTTTGTCTTTTAACCGATTCTAAAGTTTCAACTATAGTTGCTGCCCCATTATATGTAGGTATGAGGACAGAAATTTTCTTATTTTTAGTACTTAATTTTATATTACCCAAAAAATTTACTAAACTTAAATACATCAAGAAAAATATTACTAAAAGAGCAATATTAAATGTTCTGGGTTCAACTATAATGATTGTACTTTCCGCAATAAATATATAGGCAAGACTGGCAATTATTAGATGAGAATTCACACTAAAAGCCTCTTTATTAATCACAAGTAACCATGAAAGCGGCATAATCAAAATAATACCAATTGCCTCAAATTGCCATGCAAATTCATTTGGATCAAATTCGATAAACTGAGGCGTAAACCAGATTAACCCAACAAGGAATGTAATTATATAAACGATTAATAATGGTAAACGTAACTGTTGTGTATGTGTAATCAATACTTGTATTAAATACAAAATTATTGTAAAAATTGAAATAAATAAAATTAGCAAATCACCTGCTGGTTCCATATAATTCGCTAAAATATTTAAATCTAATAATATTAGCAAGATATTTTTAAGAGTAAAATGTTTATTCAAAAAATATAAACTTAGAGCATAGCATGTAATTCCCAAGGTAAAAACAAAGGTTGAATTTTCTAAGGGATACCAATTAAAATATTTAAAAATATTTAAAATGCCTAAAGAAAGCCCTAAACAACTAACAGCTCTTTCTAAAAACCATTGATCTAATTCCGTAATATTATTAAAAAATAAAACTACCAGTAAAATAATGGACAAAATAGCTTCCAAAATAAAACTACCAGTCGTCCCCATCAGTGGTTTGAACAATTGTAAAATTAATGGGACTAGAAATAAAATCCCTATTAAAATATTTTGTTTTCTTTTTATTTCTACCATTAATTTTCACCTAGCAAAATTTTATAGTAATTTTCAATTGCTGCTAATTGATTCTCCATTGAAAAAGTATTAGCGACATATTCTTTTTCACTTAAAGCCATGTCATGAAGCTGCTTTTGATTGAAATTTGAGGCCTGCAAAATTTTCTTTGCTAATCCTTTTTGGTCCCCAATTTCAACTACAATTCCATGTTGATCATCAGGTATCATTTTTCTAATATCTCCTACATCAGTTGACAAGATGGGAATTAAATTATCACTAGCTTCTAAAAGAACTAACGGGAAACTTTCAGAATAAGACGTTAATACTGCTATATCCATTTTTCGATATAATTCATTGATCTCTTGATGACTTAAAAATCCGTGAAAGATTACTTGATCTGTAATTCCTAAATCTCTGGTAAGTGCACGTAAATTACCTAATTCTTCTCCATCTCCCACTATATGTAGGTGGATATTTTTATTATTGGTATCTTTTAAGGCCTTCAGTAATAAGTCTTGTCCTTTAATTTTTTCAGTTCGAGCTACATTAATGAGATTAAAGTATGGATGGGCATACTTGGCCGGAATAGCATCATTATTATGAAAGAAAATCCCATTATAAATAACACATATTTTTGTTCTTGGAATTTTTACTTGGTTAACTAGCAAATTTGCAAAATTTTGTGTTATTGCAAAGATACCATCAGCACTTTTTAGAGCATGTACATTCAATTTAGTGAATACATCACCAATAAAGCCTCGTTCAGAAAAATCTTTTAACGGATCGGAGTGAACCGTAACTACCCATTTAGCCTTTATTTTTTTATGAATCATATTCAAAAAAAGATTAGCTCTGGCTCCATGAGTATGCACAACATCAAAGTCATTCTTATTAATATAATCAATCAATCGTTTTAAAACTGTTAAATCATAGCGATTTTTTGCTCCCAAAATATTTGTAGTAATTCCTGCTTCTCTTGCCGCTGTCGTAACAGGGCCGAAACTCAAAGTAAGCAGTTCAAAATTTTTATTTTCTAATTTTGCTTCTTTTAAGAGATTAACGATATGAAACAGACCGCCACCTTTTTCTAAACCGGCGTTAACATGCAATACTTTCATTAAAACCAAAGCTTTCTAAATTAATTATTAATAGGACACTTGATTACTTTTTTATTTTATTTTTTTCAACATTAACAACAAAGTGTGGTAATGCTAACATTCTCTTGAAACGCGTTGGTTCTTTCAAAAGACGATAAAACCATTCCAAATGTGCCTTTTGGAAAATAATGGGAGCTCTTTTTGTTTTCCCGGAAAAAACATCAAAACTACCACCTACTCCCATCATTATAGCTGGTAAATCTTTTTCCCGTAAAATTGTTAACAATTGTTCTTGACGCGGAAATCCAATTGCAGCAAATACTATATCTGGCTTTTTTTCTTCAATTCTCGTTGCAACATTATTTAAACTATCTTTAAAATAGCCATCTTCACACCCTACTAATTTAATATTAGGATATTGAATATCTATTTTTTTCTTAACTGCATTAATTACTTCAGGTTTTGCACCAATTAAATAAACTTTTAAATTTCTTAAGTTGGCAAGACTTAGTAGCCACACAAAAAGATCATATCCTGTAACTCTTTCTTTGATTGGAGTCTTTTGCATTCTTCCAGCAAGAACAATTCCAATCCCATCGGCTGTAACAAGATCTGCTTTAGTATTTATTATTTTCATGAATGCTTTATCTTTTTGGGCTAGCATAACAATTTCAGGGTTTGCTGTAATCACAAAAGTTGACATGCGTCTATCTACCCTAGTAACTAATTTGTTTTTAAATTGATCCAGAGAAAAATTATCAAAATTTACCCCTAATACGTTCACTTTATTCATGAATATCTCCTATGCTCTTTTCAACATCTTTTTAATCATAAAAGCAATGTCTTTATTCAAGTCTAACTTAAATAAAATCATTAATAATGCGTATAAAATCATGATAAGAACTGATTTTACCGCCATATTGAAAAATACGGATGGAATTAGATTTGGTATAAACAAGCCAACAATTAAACAAATCAGAGCTATCAAACCATATTTCGGAATATCTTTAAAGATATAAGTGAAGGAATAGTCATCTCGTACAATCCAAACGCGCAGGATACAGACAATTAATTCTACAATTAAAATTGCAATTAAAGCTCCTGTTGCACCATAATTTCTATCTAAAAAGAAAGTTAAAACTAATTCACAAATTGCTCCAATTACTACTGGTAACGCATATTCTTTATCTCGTTGATTTGCCAGAGCAAATTGATTGGCAAATACTCCTCCTAAGGGAATAATAATAATCGTTAAAGTAAACCAAAACATTAAGTTAGTCATCGGTATATATTTATTACCGAAGAAGAAAGGTACAAACTGCTTTGTATTAATCATTACTACTACAGCAAAAATACATCCTAACATGACTGTCACTTCTAAAGATTTTTTCAAAATGACTTTTTGGGCTTCTTTACCTTCTGCAGCCATCTTAGGCATCATTACTAAGGTAATACTGGTAATCACGCCCAAAATCATATTAGAGATACGCTGAGAGTTATCATAAAAAGAAACTTGAGTTGAATTTTGATACCAGCCTAAAATAGGTTTATCCAAAGAAGTATAAACCTGGGTCGCGATTTGCGGTATTAATAAAGTAATAATAGCAATTATTGATTCTTTTAATTTATAAAAATGTAAAGTTGGTTTTCCTACATAGTCTTTTATATTAACCCAAAATACAAGTGATCCCAATAAAGTTGATACTGACATAATCAACATATACTTCCATAAATCAGTGGGTTCCTTAACTAACATAAAAATTAGTCCTACTGATAAAAGCTTAACTGTTGTGTTTCGTAAAACAACTTTTCCAAATTCTTGGAGACCTTGAAAAAACCAAGCAATATCAAGTTGAGCAGAAATCATAAAAGGAATCATCAATAAAATATAATTCCAATATTGAATTTTAGCAAAATAGACTACCAAGGTGGTGGCAATAATCATAACTAAACTTGCCAAAGCCTGAAAATACCACAGTCCCCAGAATGCCTTTCCTAACTCTTTTTTTGTACTTTTAGCTCTAATTCTAGATACTGTTCTCATCCCGATATACGAAACTGATAAGGAACAAAACACCATTAGAAACTGTATAGTATTATTTACACTACTATAAATACCATAAGTACTAGGACCTAAGTTACGTGATAAATAGGGTACTGTTACTAAAGGCACTAATACTAAAAAAATTTGATAAATTGCATTATAAAAAATATTAAGTAATGTTCGCTTCACGTCAATTTCACCTTAATTAAGAGTATCAAAATTACGTTTACAGTTATCTTGGGAAGACACGGTATACGAGAGTTTTAACCAATAATTTCTTTTACTTTCAAAATCTCTTGGATTTAGGCTTGTAATTTGATCCAGCAACTCACTTTGATTAGTAACAACTGTACCTGGTACAACATTTTGATATGGGGTAATTAATAAACCACGGATTTTTTCGTATTTTTCTAAATAATTAGTAATAAATATAATTGGTTTATTTAAATGTAAATAATCAAAATAAATAGAAGAAAAGTCTGTCATTAAATAATCCGTACTACCCAATAATTCATAAAGATCCAGATTATTTTTTTCAAGATAATTATTTTCTAAAAAAATAATATTAGAATATTGCTGTTCTGTGGCCTTAAATAATTTCATTTCATAAGGATGTAATTTAATAATAAGATAATGATGAAGTCGTTGTAATTCTTTATTAAATTCTTCCCCATCAAAATCGGAAAACGCAAAGAAATTACCCTCCTCAATTTTATTCATTATTTTTTTATCATTTAATTCGAAACGAAATGTTGGCATATAAATCCCAATTTTTCCAATTTCATCATTAACTTTGAAAAGTGATTGTAAAAGTTGTTTCTTTGAAATAACAGGTTTATAAAGAGCATCAATTCTAGGAAAGCCAGTTTTTACATATTTTTTTCCTTCAATCCCCACACATGCACTCATTAAGGTATCATATAATGCACTGCTTGAGACTACTCGATCAGCCTTACTTTGCCAAATTTTCATATTATGCAAATCATTTTGGTAACTATCATTAGCAGCCATAAAGCCCATTCTTTTAAGAGGAATTCCATGCCAAAAATCTGTGCATATTTGTTTTCGTTTTATTTTAAAAGGTTGGTGCGTAGTAAAGATATATTTTGCAGCAGCTATTTTTTTCCAAGTTTGCCATGACAAATGAGAACTTGGCCAGGGCTCTACTAGCACGGCTTCAATTTCGGGATGGCTGCTTTTGAGATATTTATAAAAAATATACCCATTTGACCCTGATCGACCACTTCCATTTAAAATCACATACAAATTTTCATTTGTAGGGGTCCAACGTAAAATAAGCTTGATAAAATCTAAATAAAGTTTAAACAAAAAATTCTTCATAATCGCTCCTATAATATAGATATTTTATCAAACTCTATTAAGATAAAATAAAAAATTATGAAGTTTTACTATTTCTTCACTTATATGTTTTGTTAAAATTAAACTAATATAAGGAGATAAATAATGAAAAAAATTATTACGTATGGTACTTTTGATCTTTTACATTATGGTCATGTACGGTTATTAAAAAGAGCAAAAGAATTAGGCGATTATTTAATCGTCGGTTTGTCAACAGATGAATTTAACGAATTCAAAAAACATAAACAAGCCTATAATGACTATGCTGAAAGAAAATATATTCTTGAGGCTATTCGGTATGTTGATGAAGTTATTCCTGAAGAAGATTGGGATCAAAAAGTAAAGGATGTACAAAAATATGACATCGATACATTTGTCATGGGAGACGATTGGAAAGGACAATTTGATTTTCTCAAGCCTTATACCAATGTAGTTTATTTACCTCGTACTCCTGGGATTTCCACTACTAAAATCAAAGAAGACTTAAAATAAAAACGCATTATTAAAAATAATGCGTTTTTATTAATTATTAGATTTTGAAAAAGTAAATTCAAATCTTTCAGCTACATATGAAGCTAAGACATATTCAAATGGCTTTCCACTACTTAACTCAGTTATTTGTCGTCTCGTAACTAATGGATCTCCCTTATTAATTGATAAAAGTTTAGCATCATTTTCATTAGCAGTCGCAGCACCAATATTTTCAATTACATTGCCAATTTTATATCCTCCAGCCTTTTCTAAAGTTTTATATAAACTAGAGGCGATTTCTTCTTTTGAAAATCTAGCAATTAATGGGAAGGGGATTGTAGCCACTTCATAACAAATCGGTACATTATCAGCCGAGCGCACACGTTCCATCCTTAACACTGACGTGCTATCATCAATTTTAAGTTTTTCTTTTTCTGATAATGATGGCTTAGTAATTCGATAAGAAATCAACTTATTTGTCGGAACTTGACCATTTGCGCGTGTAATTTCAGTAAATGACATTATTCCTGACATCTTTTCTTGAACTTTTTGACTAGCAACATAAGTTCCACTACCCAAACGTCTTTCTAAAATTCCTTCATCCTCTAGCGTCTTTATTGCTTGTCTCAAAGTCATACGGGACACATCAAATTGTTGCGCTAATTGTCGCTCTGCTGGTATTCTTTCTCCTACTCGATATTTTTTGTTTTCAATATCACGTTTTATTTGATTATGAATCTTAATATAAATTGGCTCTTGCATAAAATCATCTCCAAGATTTTATTATTTATCTAATTTAATTGTAGACCAACTCAAGTTAAAATGTCACTAAGTTATTCATCCTTCTTCATTTTCCATTTCAGACCAATTATATCAACATTGGGTGCAGTTAATCCTTCTACTTCTAAACTCTGTTGACTTGAAGAAATTACTTTTATTTTAACTTTTGCTTCATCCTTTACTGCTAACACTGATCCATTAGGATTTAATATTAAATCTTTTCCTTTTAAGGTAGCCGATTTGTTAAGAGCTAAAAAATACTGAAATTTATTATTTCCTGAAAAAGCTGTTCTAGTAGCATCAGCCTCACTTTCATCCTGAAAATCAGCATGACTAATAATTGTACAATTACTTAAAGTTATTTGTACTTGATCACATACAATTAAGCGATCCATTTTACAATTCTGCATAATGGCTTTGACTTTTTTATCGGCAAAGACTCCACCCACAAAGTTAGATCTAATAATATTTGCCCAACTGTCATCTGAGAGATATAAAGCCGTATCTCCTCGATCTAGAATACTAGAGTTAATCATGTTCATCCAAGTAGAGCCATGAACCAAAAGTTTATTAACCCGACAATTATTAATATCCAATTCACTATTAGAATTAGGATATGTACTAATACTTCCATTTACTGTTGAACCAGAAATTATTGAAGTTCCTTTTCCTTGAATTCCAATTGCTGCAAACTTATTTGATGGATAGTCAATCAAACTATCATTCATAGTTACCCGAAAATCTGCATCCTTAAATAAAGACAGACTTGCACCGACAATTTTCGTCGAAAATAATTCAAGAGTACATTTACCATTGACTGCAATACCTGCTGTATCATCATTGCCACCATGAATAACAGTATTACGTAGCGTTAAATAGGTATTGGCAGTTTGCTCTACAAAAATCGAATTATTTTTACTCTTAGTATTAATTGCTAAATTTTCTAAGGTAAAAAAACTGCACTCACTGCCTAATACAAAGTAACCTTCTATAACTGTATCTTCTGGGCTCGAACCAGTTCCTTTAATCGTCAAATCATTCACATTAAATCCTGGCTCTATCCGATAATAACCGGGTTCTAACAGTAATACATCATCTGGTTGGATATTATTAAGTGCATCTTTCCATTCAATTTCATCTCCACCAGAACCAACCTTAATGAGCCTTGCCATGGTTAGCTTCCTTTCTTCTAAAAAATTTCATATTTACTTCTATTTTTTACCAAAATCAATCCATAAAATATAGCTTATGGAGGTATAATTTATGACTGCAATTTCAATTAAAGATATTAATCGTCATTTAAATGGTAGTTCTAATTGTTATATTATAGACGTTCGTTCACCAGTTGAATTTGCAACTGGTCACATCCCAAAAAGTATTAATTTTCCTTTAGATGAATTACACAATTTTAAATTTCCTAAACATCATTCTTATTTATTCATTTGCAATAACGGTAAACGAGCAAAGGCTGCTTATAAACATTTAAAGGAAATGGGTTATTCATATATTTTTCACGTTAAAGAAAACATTTTTTCCTGGAGTGGGCAATTAAGCTATGATTTTTAAATAAATAAAAGGAGGTCATCAAGCGATGACCTCCTTTTATCGGGTTGGGTGTTCTCTAAGAACAATTGGGTTAGCTGGATTCGAACCAGCGCATGATGGTACCAAAAACCATTGCCTTACCACTTGGCTATAACCCAATAACGATGGAGGCCAGTGGATTCGAACCACCGAACTCAGAGAGAGCGGTTTTACAGACCGCCGCGTTTAGCCACTTCGCTAGGCCTCCATAACGTTACTCAACTATAATACAAGAATTAATTAATTAATGCAAGAAAAATTATAATTTTTCTTCTACTTTTTTTGTTATTCCAATAATGCTAAATAAGCTCAGAATTAATCCCATCATTGAGACAAAAAAATCTCTCTTTTCATTACTTCCTGTCTGAGGTAATGACACTTTTTCATCATTTTCTTGAGTTTGCTTTTCAATCTTTTGACTTCCAGGCAGGTTAGCTGAAGAATTATTTGTATTAGTTAAAATTTCTTCACTATTTTGTACATCATTATTTTGGTTATTTAGCGGATAATACGTAACGATATAAGTGAGATCCTGACTATCAGGATTTACTGTTTGTGATGCAATAACTTCATTATCCGCTTGATATCCAGAAATAACTGGCGATTTTACCGCAGTAAACGTTTGACTACGTGCATTCCATCCACCACCTGGATTGACTATTGCGTCGGTTTGCTTATTCTCGATATCTATTCTGGCAAAACTAAGAGATGTTATCTTACTTGGAGCAGCTTCTTTTCCATCTGCATAGACATATTTAATTGTCTCTGTGACATTATGGACTTGAGTGACATCAACATCCGCTTGCTTAACTTTAATATTCTCTGATTGCAAATTATTACTACTATCAATCGTATCAGCAAAAACACTGTGGTTTAAACTGCTCAATCCTAATAGTATAGTTACGGTTGTAATTGTTGATAAGCTTACTTTTTTTAATAGGTTAATTTTATTATTTGTCATTAAGAACATCTCTATTTCTCTTTTGTTTCTTATTTCACTTACAATTGTAATCCACACATTAAGGAGAAACAAAAAAGAGGTTTTATAAAACCTCTTTTATCTTATTTGAGCAATGTGTTGCTTAATTATTGTGGCTGAATGTTGTAATTTTTCTTTTTCCTCAGGCGATAATTCAAGCTTTATCACTTTTTCAATTCCATTTTTACCAATAATAGCCGGATAGCCAATATAAGTTTCCACTTCATCTAAATATACTGACGTTGGTGCAAATAAACGGGCATTAGAAAAAACTGCCAACATTAGTCTTACAGCACAGGTAGCAATTGCATAAGAAGTATAGCCTTTTCCTGCCGCAACTTTCATCGAATTTTTATTAGGCTGGTCACTAAGGATTGTTTCTTCTTGCTTAGAAAAAAGTTGATCAGCACTTTTACCATTAATTCTCACTGTTGACCAAGCAGTAAATTGTGATGCTCCATGTTCACCTAAAACAAAACCTTCAACATTTTTAGGATCTTCATTTAACTTTTCTCCCACAATTCTTTGCATACGTGCAGTATCTAAAAATGTTCCAGTGCCAAATACTTGCGCTTTGCTTAGACCAGTACTTTCTTGTAATATTGTTGAGATAGCATCACAAGGATTAGAAATATTAATTAATATTCCTGAGAAGCCTGTAGCTTGTATCTTTTTTCCAACTTCTTGAGCATTTCGCGCATTAATATTAAATTCGCCAAATCTATCTCCAGTCTTTACAGTCGCAGCAATATCACCAAAGGCTGTAATAATAATATCCGTATCCTTTAATTGACTCCAATCTTGCATCAAAACCTTTACATAATAATCATTTCTGGCCAAAGTATCGCGTAAATCATTATATTCCGCTTCAACTTTAGCCTGATTTTTGTCTAACAAAACTAAAGTATCTGCATAGCCATGTGTAAAAATCGTATAAGCAACCGTAGCGCCAACATGTCCTAAACCAATTACAGCAACTTTTCTCATCAAAATTCTCTCTTTCTAGTTTATGAAAATCGTATTCTTTGCTTTCCAGTCACGTAATTTTATTCCTACCCAAAAACTATAAATTCCTATAGTAATGATAGATAAAAACAACCATTTAATCCAATTGCCAAATAACCCCCAGGCACTCCCGACGAATTTCATCCGTTTCCCTTCGATGACAGTATGATTAGTCTCCCAACCATAAATCAAACATACTGCCCAAGGAAAGCAGATGCCTAATGTACAAACTGTTATGATAAATCCTAATATTCTCCAACCGATATAAGCTAATAAGCCTCCATCGAAAAAAGAGTTTCTACCATGCTTTGTTTCCATAAACTAATCCTTTCCCTTTTTTATTTTATTATAGTATTAAACTTGTTATAAACAAAAAAGACAGGTCTTATAAGACCTGTCTTTAATTTATTGGGTTAGCTGGATTCGAACCAGCGCATGATGGTACCAAAAACCATTGCCTTACCACTTGGCTATAACCCATTATCCAGTTAAACTTTTACTTGTCGTTCAACATATATAAATATACGGGATTTTATTTATTAAGTCAATAATGAAATATTAAAAAATAGAAATAAATATTTTTTCGTTTTATTACTAATATACTTATAGTAATTAATATTATTTTCAATTTAAAATAGAATTTTACAATTTTTCTATTAATTTTTAACTGTTTATAATCTTTACGACCTCATTCTGTAATAGATCTGCAATATTAGCCTTGTATGATTAACACTGTCAGTTGAATAACAACAAACTTACAAATTGAAATTATGACAAAAGGAGAATTTAGTTTGAATAAATTCAAATCTACTTTAGTAAAATTATCTGCAGGTATTGCAATTGCATTTTCTGGTTTAGTTGCTGTTAACACAGTTGGTACTAACTCACATGTACAAGCTGCTACTACTGCTGTAACTATTAATTATGTTCCTGGCTATGGCATTGCCGTTTGGAGTAATTACCAAGGTGGTCATACTACAGGTCAATATTTAAAACATGGTAATAGTTATAAGGTAATTGCTACTGCAACCGATGCACAAGGTAATACTTGGTACGACTTAGGACTTAATCAATGGATTATGGCTAAGTATACAATTGATTCAGCTAAAGTAGCTACTGCTTCAACTCAAGCTATTTCTTCCTCTGAACAAGCTGCTAAAAATTGGATTGCTAATCGTGAATCAGGTGGTTCATACACCGCTCGTAATGGTCAATACGTTGGTAAGTACCAATTATCAGCTTCATACTTACATGGTGATTACTCTCCAGCCAACCAAGAACGTGTTGCCGATAACTATGTCAAAAGTCGTTACGGTTCATGGGTTAACGCCAAGAACTTCTGGCTTAGTCATGGCTGGTACTAAAATATTAATTTTTAATCCTAAAAAGGCTTGGACTTTTCCAAGTCTTTTATTTTTGCTAATTTATCTTTACTTAACAAAAAGCCAACTTTGTTGAAACCAGTTCACAAAGTTGGCTTTTTAACTATTATTAATATTACTTTTTATATCTTGAAATACCGTTCAGGTAAGTTTCCTCAACATCTAAATCATGATTCAAAACAATAAAATCAGCATCATGATCTGGCTTAATTACACCACATTTTTTAGTCATATTTACACTATTTGCAGGAACATTAGAAGCCATCATAATAGCATCTTCAGGTGTAGCAATGTTCCAATTAACTACATTTTTAACAGCGTCTTTAAGCAGTAAAATACTACCGGCTAAATTATTGGTTTGCTTTAAACGAGCCATACCATCTTTAACGTAAACCGGAAGTTCCCCTAACATATAATCTCCATCCGGCATTAGACCAGCTTCCATACAGTCAGTTATCAAAGCAATATGTTGTGGACCTTTTGCGTTAACTAAAGCACGCACTGCAGGTTCTTCAACATGATGACCATCACAAATTAATTCATCAGTTACTAAACGTGCAGAATAAGCGGCCCCAATAATATTAGGTTCATGTTGTGATAATTGATTCATTCCATTATAAGTATGACAAAACATTGAAGCTCCTGCTTCTACACAAGCAATAGCATGATCAAAGTCAGAACTAGAGTGGCCTAATGCAATAGTAATACCGTCTTTTACGGCTTCACGAACAAACTCACGTGCACCTTTTCTTTCAGGAGCCATTGACATCTTAACCAGCATCCCATCAGATGCTTTTTCATACTCATGTAATTCTTCAACTGAAGGATCACGCATATATTTAGGATTTTCAGCTCCACCATGTTCTGGAGTAAAGTAAGGCCCTTCGAAGTGAATTCCTTGAATTTTAGCACCAGTTTCTTTACCTTTATTTTCGGCAAACATCTGACAAATATTGAGTAATTGTTCATGACTAGCAGTAATAGTAGTAGGTAACCAACTAGTTACTCCTGCTTGTAATAATCCTTCTGAAATCTTATTAATTCCTTCCCAGTCACTTTTCATTACATCTTCTTCTAAAAGGCCATGAATATGAGTATCAAAATAACCAGGAGCAACCCACCTATCGCCATACTCCTTAATTTCACCATCTGTAGGTTTTTCATTTTCGGGATAATAGAGACCAAACTTACCGTTATCTTCTACTTTTAAGTAACCACCAATTTCAGTTCTATTTTCTAAGAAAAATTTACTTGCATGAATGTAATAAGACATTTAATTGCACGTCCTTTTTATTAATATTTAAAATCTGTCTATACCACTTAGTTTACTCATTCTCTTCTCGAAAATCAAAGTTAATTCTATTCCTTACTTTTCTCATCCTTAAATACTTGCGTAAAACTTTTAGCAATTTGTAAGGGCCGAGTGATAGCGCCTCCCACTACAATTCCAGTAGGATTTAAGTTAATCATGTGTTTTAATTGTTCCGGTGTATGAATCTTTCCCTCTGCAATTACAGGAATTTTTTCATTTACTAATTTTTCAACTAAAGCATAATCAGGTTGATCACTTTTCTTACTTTCGGCTGTATATCCAGACAAGGTAGTGCCCACAAAATCGATACCATTTTTATACGCATTGATGGCTTCTTCATAATTTGAAATATCTCCCATAAATAATTGATGTGGGTAGTTTTGCTTAATTTCCTTAATAAACTCTCCAATTTCTTTTCCATCATGTCGTTTACGTAAAGTACAGTCTAATGCAATTACTTCACACTTAAGTGCTACCAATTCATCGATTTCTTTGATAGTTGGCGTTATATAAGGTTCTTCAGGTGGATAATCTTTTTTGATAATACCAATAATTGGTAAATCGACCACCTTTTGTATTTGTTTTATATCTTGAACCGAATTAGCTCTAATGCCGACGGCTCCTGCCTCGGCAGCTGCAATTGCCATTAATGCCATAATTCCACCTTCAGGTCGATAAAGCGGCTCTCCAGGTAAAGCCTGACAAGATATAATTAATCCTCCATGAACTAATTTTATAAATTCACTTTTATTCATAATATCTCTCCATCTAATTTAGGCCCATTTCATTTCTATTCTGAATAATACTATCAGTTTTTCTAAATAGCAAGCGCTTACATTTGCTGAGATAAAAAATGGATATCTCCTAACTAGATATCCATTTTTATTATTAAGTTGTTTGTATTAATTATAGCAGGTGATACTCACTCTATCTTAGTACCAACCATTTGCTTGCCAGAAACTTTGAGCGGCAGTCCATGAACCATAACGACTCTTTACGTAGTTATCAGCAACACGTTCTTGGTTAGCTGCTGAATAATCACCGTTTAAGTAAGATGCTGATAATTGGTACTTACCAACGTATTGACCATTACGAGCAGTGTATGAACCACCTGATTCGCGACCAGCAATCCATGCCTTAGCAGCAGCTTCAGAACCACTTACATTTGAAGTGTATGAAGAAGTAGAAGTAGTTGTTGCTGAGGAAGTGTTAGCAGTAGTAGTTTGACTACTGTAGTTAGAAGTATTAGCTGGAGCTTGAGTTTGAGGAGCAACATAGTCAAATGCAGTATTTGGATCTACAGAATTAAGTCCTGCACGTACATATTTTGCCATTACCCATTGATCTTTACCAAGATCGTACCACTTATTACCTTGTGCATCATAAGCAGAATCAATAACTTTCCATGAAGTTGCATGCTTTAAGTATTGACCAGTAGTATGAGACAAAGTATTAGCATGATTCCAAACAGCAATACCATAATTTGGAACAAAGTTTACAGTTACGACTTCTGGATCATTTGCAGTAGTTGCTGCATGTACTTCTTTATTTGTAGTTGTAGTTAATGCAACAAGACCTGCTAATGCCATGCCTGCTGCCATAAGTGACTTAGTTAGGACAGATTTAATATTGATGGATTTAAAATTCTTCAAAATTAATTTTCTCCTTTTAATTAATAAAATAAATAAAATTTATTTCCTTCAATTGACAGTATCTATAGTACAAGGTTTATATTGCAACACTGTTTCATAAACCAGTGTTTTAGATTAAGAAAATGCCTCATTTTGTTACATTCTCGTAATATACCGAATTTATGTTACATTGCGTTAATATTGTAACTTTGATGTGATAAATCGGCGCCATTTCAAGGCTTTGGCTTATATTACTATTAGTTTAACTACATATAATTCCTTATTTACACCAATTTTATTTCAACTTGTCTCACTATATTTTAGACACACAGAATTTTTTGTGTGTCTGTAGTGTGTCTATTGCCTCATGACTCAATTAAACTAATAATTTTTAAAATATTTCTTACCATTTTAAATCAAGCAAAAAGCCCTTCAAATCAAGTTTCTTTAAACTTCTTTGAAAGACTTTGAAATGCTTATAAACCTTATTTATGCTGAATGCCAGGATCGAACTGGCGACCTCTTCTTTACGAGGGAAGCGCTCTACCAACTGAGCTAATTCAGCTACTTTTGACAATCAAAATTATAGCAAAAAAGCTCAGTCAAATTCAAATTTCTATTTTAATAAACCATGTTTAATTAAATCTTGCTTTAAATTATTGAAGTGCTTTGTATCATTAAACTTCATCTTAGAGTAGCTTCGTAATAAACGTTTTTGGTTCCAAGTCAGATGTTCCTTAGGACGAATTTCATCAATATGCTTAATCATATCTTCACGCCAATTTGCCATTTGTTTTCTGATTTTCCAATTTTCGGTTTCTTGATCAAATTTGGCATGTATCTTGTCTAAACGCGCATTAATTCTTTCATTCCATTTCTGAGTAGTATTGTGGAATTTTTCTACACTAATAATGGTACATACAAGATCTGTTCCCATCACAATTACAATAATTATAGCTAAGGCACCATGCGTTTTCATTTCTTCCCAGTTAATCACTCTTTGAACAACTGATTGAACAAATTTTACTAAAAGCACAACACCAATTCCCCAAAATAAAGAAATAATTGGAGCTACGCGACCTTGAATATTACCCCATAAATGAGAATAATCCCATAGAACTAAATGGAATACTTTTTCCAAAAATAAACTAGCAATGAATTCAAATATCGTCGCTACGATCATTCCTACAACAAATAGCAATAAAATATTATCTTGCACTTTATAGGTACATACAAGAATTGTTGTTACCGCAAATCCATAAACTGGACAATAAGGTCCAAATAAAAATCCCCGGTATTCATAGTGTCCATCTTTAATAGAACAATAAAATGTTTCCCAGATCCAGCCAATTACTGAATAGGTAAAAAATAAAACAATAATTTCTGAAAGTGAATATGGCATAAAAACCTCCTGAAATTATTGTCTCATATACTTTAAAAATTAAATATCATTTTCTTAGATAAGTACCAAATTTATTTCCAATCCAGACAAAGCTCTTGCTTATGTAACAACTCTGGTAATTCATCTCGATCAGTTTCATGATTATTTAGCTTAGCTCCAGTAATTTGCTTAGTAAAAGAATCAATTCTACGATTAGCATCTCTTAAATCATAATAAGTAGTAACTATTTGATCATAATCAGCTAAATCCTTAACATCAAAGTCTTTATTATATTCATTTTCAAAACATGAAAACTTAAGTGGCAATCTAGGTTTTAATTGTGGCTTTTGATCAGGTACTCCAA
>NZ_BFBY01000004.1:122451-133798 GCF_003423665.1 Lactobacillus rodentium
CCACATATTTCTGATTACACAGCTCCTGAATTTTTTTCTTTTTATCAGCATCAGTTATATGGATTAAGGAAGCATTTTGCATAAACATACTTGTAGAAGTATGTTGGAAAACCTTATATAAAGTAGTTAATTGCTCTTTACTTAAATTTTGATCTTTAAATTTTCTAATTGAGCGATGATTAACTTGAGCATCAGTTGTTAAATTATGAATCATAAACATTCTTCTTTCTTTTATACTTACTAAATAAAAGTATATAAATAAAAAAAGCATTTGGCAAAATACCAAATACTCTATAACTTATTTAAATAAATCATTAAACGCTTCACTCATTGTTGGATGAGTATAAATTTGATCTCTTAACACCGTAGCCGGAATTTTTTGATTAATTGCTAAAGAAATTGTATTAATCAACTCGTAGGATTCAATTCCGTATAAAGTTGCACCTAAAATTTGTTTAGTTTGCGGATCTACTAATGCCTTAAACACTCCACGTGTATCCTTAGCTACCTGAGCTTTTGGAATAGCAGCTACCGGCAACTTATGCACTTCATATTCAATCCCATGTTTTTTGGCCTCTTTTTCAGTTAAACCTACTTCAGATAAGGCGGGATCAATAAATACACTATAAGGAATATTTTTTCTACTCTCTAAAGTATACTGACCATTTCCAAATAATTGACTTTTAATAATACGAAAGTCATCAAGCGAAATATAAGTAAACTGTAACCCACCCTTTACATCACCAATAGCCCATACATTGTGGACATTAGTTTCTAAGTGTTTATTAACTTCAATTGCATCCCACTTGTTGACTTTAATATTAGTATTTTCTAGGCCCAGATTTTCAGTATTAGGACGTCTCCCAGTTGCTGCTAAAATTCGGTCTCCATCAACTTGTTTTTTCTCCCCAGCACTATTTTTATAGACTATTGTTGCATGGTCGTCGGTATCTTCTACCTTTTCAATTTCAATACCTAATTCAAATTTAATACCTAATTCTTCAAGATCTTTCTTCACTACTTTGCTAATATCCTCATCTTCACGTGGAATAAAGTCCGAATTATGATCTAGAACGGTAACGTTTGAACCATATTTAGCAAACATTGCTGCAAACTCTAAACCAATATAACCAGCTCCAATAATAATCAAATTCTTGGGTAAAGAAGTTTGTTCCATTGCAGCAGTCGAATCTAATAAAAATTTACTCTCTTTAAGACCGGGAATTGGTAAAATTACTGGTACGGCTCCAGTATTAATGAAAATTCTTTCTCCTTCATATTTTTCAATTCCATTAGCCGTCTTTACTTCAATTATATGATCGTCAACAAATTTTGCTTCACCATCTAAAACTGTAACCGTTTTTTCATCTGCTAACATATGATAATTTTTGCTTCTTAATAAAGATGTCATTTCATTCTTTCCACCAATGGCATCTATAAAATCCAGCCCATTAGCAGCTTCAATAATTAATCGTTTTGATGGTAAACAAGCAATGTTAATACAAGTTCCACCATACATTTGATTAGACTTTTCAATAACTAATACTTCTTCATCTCTTTGGGCCAAAAATTTTGCTAAAGTTTTTCCGCCTTTACCAAAACCAATGATGATATTTTTTATTTTTTGCATAATATGACACCTTGCTTTCAATTAATAAGTTATTTTTTATCCTTTATGATAATCATTTACTATCTATCTGTCATTTTTATTGCTTAGTAAATATTTATTATATTTTTACATTAAGATGTAATTCTCATATGCTATTATTAAAGCAAGAATTGAATTATTTTAAGGAGTTAATTTTATGCGTGTATTAGTTATCGGTGGAGCCGGTTATATTGGCTCTCATGCTGTTAAAGGCTTACTTGAAGATGGCAATGAAGTTGTTGTCCTCGATTCGCTTTACACTGGGCATAGAAAAGCTGTTGATAAAAGAGCTAAGTTCTATCAAGGTGATATTGAAGATAAATTCTTAGTAAGTAAAATCTTACGTGATGAAAAGATTGATGCTGTCATGCACTTTGCTGCTTATTCTTTAGTGCCTGAATCTGTTAAAAAGCCCTTGAAATATTACGATAACAATGTTTCTGGAATGATTGCTTTATTACAAGCTATGAATGATGCTAACGTAAAGTACTTAGTATTTTCTTCTTCTGCTGCAACTTATGGTATTCCTAAGTCATTACCAATTACTGAAGATAGCCCCCTTGATCCAATTAATCCATATGGTGAAACTAAGATGATGATGGAAAAAATCATGCACTGGGCTGATAAGGCCGATGGTGTTAAGTCAGTTGCCTTACGTTACTTCAACGTTGCTGGAGCTTCTAATGATGGCTCAATTGGGGAAGATCATGGTCCTGAAACTCACTTAATTCCAAATATTTTAAAGAGTGCTATTGCCGGCGATGGTAACTTTACTATCTTTGGTGATGATTATGATACCAAGGATGGTACAAATGTACGTGATTATGTTCAAGTCGAAGATTTAAGTGATGCACATATTCTCGCCTTAAAGCACTTGATGAAAACCAATAAATCTGATGTCTTTAACTTAGGAACTGCTCATGGTTACTCAAACCTTGAAATTCTTGAAGCAGCTAAAAAAGTGACAGGCATTGATATTCCTTATACTATTGGTCCACGTCGTGGTGGTGATCCAGATAGCTTAGTAGCTGATTCAACTAAAGCAAGAACTATTTTAGGTTGGCAGCCAAAACATGAAAATGTTGAAGAAGTTATTGCTTCTGCTTGGAATTGGCACCAAAACCACCCTAATGGTTATGAAGATAAATAATTATGAATCTAACAAAAATGGAAAGTTCGCTGAGAACTTTCCATTTTTTATTTTTCCATCTCTTCTACACTTTTACGCATTTCAGCAACGTCCAGTACACTATTTGCAAATTCCTTTTTTACTAATTCATCTGGTAGAAATTCATCATACTTATCAAATACTGGTACTTCATTTGGAAAAACAAGTTCCAACGCATCAAAATCTTCACTCGCTTCTCTGCGTAATACTTCAAAGAATTGATCTTCATCAGCATCCATTGTAAAAGTCATAAAATAAGGACGAGTTGATTCGAAATTTTTTAATTTTAATTGATCCTTACATTTAATTCTCAGTAATCTTTCTAAAGCTAAAAATCCATAGCTTCCTGTCCAAGGGAAAAAGGCCCACATTTTTCCACCCAAATTGATTAAAGAGTTCCGATCCAAACAGGCTTGTTGTGCAGTTTCTCTTACTTGTGCTAAACGAGCTTGTGCATTTTTCATTAAGTAAGGATATTGTTTATCTTCTAAAAGAATTTTTCTCATTCTTTGTAAGATTTTTGGATGCATATCTCCAGCTACATCCCCAAAATATGCACCAATATGCCCTTTTACTCCATGACAATAAACTTGGTGACGTTTACGATCTATTTCATCAACTACCCAAACTCGACCGGCGATAGCAATTTTATCTCCAACTGGAGGTGGCTTCACAATTGTCCCTAATTCTTCATTAGCCGCATGCACACTAAATTCTTCATTTTCCATAAATACAGCATAAAATTTAAAATTATTAACAATCTTTTCCCCAGCTAGGCCAAGAATAAGACCACCATTTTCAGTTTTTTGAATGTGATCAATTTTTAATAAATGGCGTAGTAAAATTTGATAATCTTGCTGACTAACATTTTTAAAATATGCAAGCGTTAAAACCCGACTTGCCAACTCAGCCGGACTCATTTCACCACTAGCAGCCAGTGTAGACATTGTTTGATGGTAAAGCAAACTATAAGGTAAGCGGTTAGGTTGCGGTGGCTCGACCCAATGTTCTTCAGCATACAACTGGATCAAGGCAATTCCCTGTAATAAACTCCAAGGAATTAATTCCGGTAACATTGCCCTGGATTCGGGGTGTTCTTCTCGCATAACAAAATGCATTTCTGGTGGTGTACCACGTCTTCCAGTTCGGCCCATTCTTTGTAAAAATCCTGACACTGTAAAAGGTGCATCAATTTGATAGGCACTTTCTAATTTACCAACATCTATCCCTAATTCTAAAGTTGCAGTTGCACAAGTTGATACATAAGCATCCGGATCTTTCATGGCATCTTCAGCAGTCTGTCGTAATGCCGGCGATAAATTTCCATGGTGAATTAAGAACCGATCAGGCTCGTGATTATAACTGCAATATTCACGTAATTCCTGACACACTGACTCACATTCTTCACGACTATTAGTAAAAATCAGACTCTTTTTACCGCGAGTATGTTCAAAGATATAGCCAATTCCAGGATCAGCCAAAGCCGGTGCAATATCAGTTTTAGGTTCTACAATTTCTGCCGGATCAAAATCTTCACTAGTTGCTTGCGGGTCAGTTTGATAAAAATGTTCCATTGATAAGTGCCACACTTGTTTTTCGCTTTGAACTTTTGGTGCACTAGTTTTGCGTCCACTTCCGGCACCCAAAAATTTAGCAGCTGCCGTCATATCACCAATTGTAGCTGATAATCCTACTCTTCTCGGTTTTACTTGCGCAAGTTTAGCTAGTCTTTCTAGCAAACAAAATGTTTGTCCACCTCGATCACTACGCAAAAATGAATGTAATTCATCAATTACGATATATTGCAAACCATGGAATAAATCAGGAATTGCCATATGCTTATTAATAATTAAGCTTTCTAATGATTCAGGCGTAATTTGTAATATTCCGGATGGTTTTTTTAATAATTTTCTTTTTTGAGTTTGAGCGACATCCCCATGCCAGCGCCAAATTTTTATTCCAGTATCTTGAGTTAATTCATTTAAGCGATCAAATTGATCATTGATTAATGCTTTTAACGGCGCAATATAAAGAACTTGAACTGAATTAACCGGTTTTTCACTGATTTCTGAAAGAATAGGAAAAAAAGCAGCCTCTGTTTTACCAGATGCCGTTGAAGCAGCTAGCAAAACATTGTTTTCAGTATTAAAGATTTCTTGAGCAGCCGCCACCTGGATTGGCCGTAAATTTTGCCACCCATGATCATAAATATAGTCTTGAATGAATGGAGCATAGCGATTAAAAATATTCACTTTCTTCATCCTCCCTCTAACTAAAACTAATTAAATTGTAAATTCAGTATAATCATCACCCTTTTCATCGGATACTGCCTCTGACTTGGTATAACTAAATTCATCTGAATTAAGTAAATCACCAATCTTTTGATCTGGATGTTGTAAGGTAATATCTAATAGTTCAATAAAATCACGAATCACTTCACGCGGTGTAATGTTGGTATCTGCTCCGACACGACCATATTCAATTTTAATAAAGGTTGCCAAATCTTCATCAGTAATTGTTGATTCATAGTCATAAAGAGTTGCATGCATTTGAGCCAGTTTTTCAGTTAAAACTAACATTTCTTCAGCATTTAACGGCTCTAAATTAATTACTGGAGCGTACATATCAGTTGCTCCCTCTTTTGAAAATTTTCCGTTAGCCAACCGTGACCGTAATGCTTCATAGCTATAAACACCGCGTCTTCGATCCTCAATAGCTTGCGGGGTAGCACCCATAATTATTCCTAAATATTTAGCTTTGCCTTGAAGGGCATCATTATACATCGTTAACATTTTTTCATAATTATATTGACGACTGATACTATTCGGAATTTTATAAATATTTACTAGTTCATCTACCATCACCATTAGTCCAGCATAACCAGCCTGTCTAAAAAACATTGCAAATAATTTAATGTACTCGTACCAATCATCATCTGAAATAATAATGTTAACACCAAGCTCGTTTTTAGCTTCTGTTTTACGGCTATATTCTCCTCTAAACCATTTAATTACCTTAGCACGAGTTTCATTGTCACCACTTACATAGGCTTCATAATACATTTTCAAAAGTTTTGCAAAATCAAAGCCATGTACCAATTCATTTAAGTTCCCGATGACCTCATAGATTTTCTTATCTACTGCCTCAGTAAATTTACCATTTTCCTGACTGAATCCGGTCTCTTGCGCCACTTCTGCTTGAATTGAATTAATCCAGCGATCCAAGATTAAAGGTAACGCTCCTCCTTCAGGACGAGTTTTAGTAGCTAAATTTTGGATTAATTCACGATAAGTAGCGAGCCCCTGTCCTTTGGTTCCCTGTAATCTTCGTTCGGGTGAAAGATCTCCATCTATTACGACAAAATTTTTATCCATTACATAATTTCGAATTGCCTGTAATAAGAAACTTTTTCCCGAGCCGTATCGTCCTACCACAAAGCGGAAAGAGGCACCTCCTTCGCTAATAATATCAACATCATGAAGAAGAGCCTCAATTTCTGCTTTTCGTCCTACAGTAATATAAGGCAAACCAATCCGAGGTACCACCCCGCCCTTCAAGGAATTTAAAACGGTTTGAGCAATTCTTTTAGGAATTTTGCGCTTTTTTTCAGTCATCTTTATTCCTCCTCACCAAATAATTCAGCTAAATCGGGAAGATAATCCTCAATAATTAACGGTTCATCTCCATTGAATTCAATCAGACTATCGCCGATTTCATCAAATAATTTTTCATTAATACTATCTGCCAAAATGGAAGTCATTAAATGTTTTTGTTGTAATTCTTTTTTCCAGGAAGTATGATGCCAGAGTGCCATGAGAAACATGTATTCATCTTCAGTTAGTCCATAAGGAATTTCTTTTTCTATTGCCTGATTCTGTTCTTTCTCACTTGTAGTTTCTTCCACCTTTTTAGAATTATCTTCTTGATCTCCATTTGCTTCCAGTTCTAATGTCTTTTCTTCTTCTGTTAACAAACTTTCTCGGGTCTTAGATGCATCAAGACGAATTTTATCTAAATTGCTAAGATCAATTTCAATTTTGGGTCTCTGAGCTTCAATTTCTTGAGCATGAAATTCCCTAATCGCTTGTTCAATTACTATTACCATTGCAGCTTTTAAATTATTTGCTTTTAATTTTCTTCCCTTGTGATATTCAATTCGACTTAGGCGATCAATCTCGTGTAAAACAGCATTTATTTTTGTCTTTTGTCGAGCAACTGGAGAAAAATATTCGTAATAAGTATGTCCATTTTTTTGATAAAACTTTCGATTGGAAGTTATCTCAAAATTATCAAAATGTGGTGTCCTTTTATACAAAAGTGCTCGTGAAAAAAAGTAATACTCCCTCTCAGTAAGAGTAAATAAAATTTCACTAGCAAAATTAAAGTACTCCCTATTTGCTAAAAGTTTTTGCCATACAAAGAAAAGCAGTTCTTGATACTTATTTGCTTCTAAAGGACTCTTACCATGATAACTCGCAACCCCTTTTAAAGCATTAATTAACTTAATAGAATCTTGAGGATTTAAAAGGTCTTCATAAAGCCTGTCCTGCTCGTTTTCCTTTACAAAATTTTCATCTTTATGTTCAGTCAAATTATAAAAGACAACATAATCTTTAATCCAATTATTAAGATAAGTTTTTATTTCAGAATCATAAACCAAAATATATTCTTTATATAGTTTTTTCAACAATTGGTATCCATCCTCAGGACTTTTTACTCCGATTTGATTAAGTAATTCATAAATATAAATAAAAACATATGATCGACTAGTGGATTTATATATTCCTTTTCTTACTTTACTTCGCCACGTAAAGTACGTTCTTAATTGGTGAACTGTCATATCATGATAAGTAGGATAAAAATGATTAAAAACAAAATTATGCTCATAATTATCTTCATAATTTGCCATTAATTGTCCTTGATGATAAAAGTTTTTTTGTCTTCCCAAGGCTGGCAGAATTGTATAATCATAACTTTGAAGCATTTTTGCAATTTCCCGGGGAATTTCATCCTTTTTTTCTTCAGAAGATTTACTTTTTGAAATATCTTTTCGAGGTGGAATTGTTTCCGCTTGATATGCGTTTTTTTGAGAAGTTTCATCTTCAGGAATTAGTAAATATTGTCCTGTAGTTTTTATTTCACCATTTAACGCTAATTTATATGCATAGTCTACTGCTTTTTTTACTTCTTCATCATCTACTTGATTAAGCCAAATCCCGACCCACTTATCACTCTTGATTCTAAAAGCCTGACTAAAACCTGGTAAATCCGTTAATGTTTGGGAGAATTCACCACATTTTAAATCTAAGGTTATTGCGTGACCGTTTTTATTAATTCCTATTTCTTTATTAGGAACTCGAGAAAGAATAGCAAAAAAGTCATTACTGTTAGGGACCATTAAAACAAAAATATTTCGGTTATTAGTTAACATTTGTTTAAAAGTTAGACTATATTTCTGTTTTAAGTATTTAATTAAATCATTGGTTAGCATTTTCCACCTCGTTTCTACTATAAAGATACGCGAACATACATTCTATAATTATACCAAGAAGACCGATATAACGCAAAAAGGAGAGGTATTCCTCTCCTTTTATGCTTAGCGTTGTTTTTTAGCTTTAGTTAGTACTTCTAATACTGCTAACGAATGGTTGAAAGCTTCATCAGCTGCTTGGCGATCGTTTTCTTCAATCATTCGGCTAAATTCAACGAATTCTGCCACCATTCGATGACTATATTTATTAAGATTAATCTTTTCAAGTTTTCTTCCCTTTAAGTCTAACTCAACTTCTTTTAATTGACCCGTAGAGCCTTTAATTTTTAGACTTCCATTTTCACCCTCAATATAGCTCCACTGATCTGTTACATATGAGTCTTTTGCTGCTAGCAAACTAGCCTGAAGTTTAGGATAGGTAAGAATTAAGTTGCCCGAAGTATCAATTCCTTTTTGCATTACTGGGAAATAATGCACATCTTCTGGTTTTCCAAATAGGCCTACTGCAAGATGAATATTATAAATGCTCAAATCCATCAAAGCCCCACCATCTTTTGCGGGATCAAAAACAGGTTGAATCACTCCCTTTAAGAAATCATCATATCGACTAGAATATTGTGTGTAATTAAGTTCGATATTATGTACTGGGGCTATCTTGGCTAAGTGTTTCTTTAAATAGTTAAAATTCCCCAAATAAATATTAGTAATTGCCTCTACTAAAACAACATTATGGGCATCACCAATTTTCTTTAATTCAATTGCTTCTTTAGGGGTAGCGACAAAGGGTTTTTCACAAATTACATTTTTTTCATGTTCAAGAGCAGCTTTTGCTACACGATAATGTAAATTATTTGGCACAGCAACATAGACAGTATTCACTTCTTGATTATTTAATAATTCATTATTGTCTGTATAAGTTTGTTTTATGCCATATTCCGCCTGCAGATCTTTTCCAATTTTTTCACTTCTTTTAGTAGTTGAGATTGCCGTTAATTCCAAATTGGGTATTTGGTCAGCAATTTTCAAAAAATCATGAACAATCATCCCTGAACCAATTATTCCTAATTTAATCATCTAAAATCTCCTCATTTTTTCTTTAGCATTTAAAATTAATCTATATTTTTATTTTACAACAAGCCCTTAGTATATTAAGGTTTCTAAAAGTTTTATTAAAAAAAAGAAAAATATTCGAGTGCATTATTTTTGTAATTTCTAAATTAGGGATTTATATTAAAGATGTCTTAAGTGATTATATTAAGTTTGTTTGGAGGTAATTATTATGGCAGATTATACTAAAAGAGAATTAAAAGCTTTAGACAGAATTTCTAAGAAGATTGCAGATGCTGAAAGTCACTTAACTAAGATTGAAGAAAGTGAACCTGACAAGCGTCACCGCACTGCTCAACACGAAACTATCAAGGATATCAAGTCAATCTTGAAGCACGCTAAGAAAGTTTCTGAAGATGAATTAAAGGCTGAAGAAAAAGGTAAAATGGAAGATCCAGTTTATACTGCAGCCGAAGAAAAAGTTGTTAACGATCTTAAGTCTGAATTCAAGCAATTAGATGACGATCTTAGTCATTTACC
Source organism: Lactobacillus rodentium (assembly GCF_003423665.1). Classification (GTDB taxonomy): domain Bacteria; phylum Bacillota; class Bacilli; order Lactobacillales; family Lactobacillaceae; genus Lactobacillus; species Lactobacillus rodentium. The sequence goes on from NZ_BFBY01000004.1 coordinate 132,346, forward strand.
TGAAGAAGATGGTTCAGATATTAAGCGCTACAGAGCTGAAAACCACACTTTAGATAGAGCTAAAGAAATCTTAAAGAAAGCCGATAAGTATTAATCACTAGTCAAGAACAAAAATAAGTCATTATTTTTGTAATTTTAAAAAATAGGTTTTATATTATAAGTGTCCTAAGTGATTATATTAAGTTTGTTTGGAGGTAATTATTATGGCAGATTACACTAAGAGAGAATTAAAAGCATTAGATAGAATTTCTAAGAAGATTGCAGATGCTGAAAGTCACTTAACTAAGATTGAAGATAGTGAACCTGACAAGCGTCACCGTACTGCTCAACACGAAACTATCAAGGATATCAAATCAATCTTGAAGCACGCTAAGAAAGTTTCTGAAGATGAATTAAAGGCTGAAGAAAAAGGTAAAATGGAAAATCCTGTTTACACTGAAGCTGAAGAAAAAGTTGTTAAAGACCTTAAATCAGAATTCAAACAATTAGATGACGATCTTAGTCATTTAGCTGATGAAGATGGTTCAGATATTAAGCGTTACAGAGCTGAAAACCATACTTTAGATAGAGCTAAAGAAATTTTAAAGAAAGCTCACAAATTCTAAAATAATTATTGAAATATTTAATAAAGACTATCTTAAAAAAGATAGTCTTTATTTTTTTGATTTTATGAAAGCATATATTTTGTAATTTAAGTCTAAGAGTTTTATATTAAAGATGTCTTAAGTGATTATATTAAGTTTGTTTGGAGGTAATTATTATGGCAGATTACACTAAAAGACAATTAAAAGCATTAGATAGAATTTCTAAGAAAATTGCAGATGCTGAAAGCCATTTAACAAAAATTGAAGACAGTGAACCTGACAAGCGTCACCGCACTGCTCAACATGAAACTATCAAGGATATCAAGTCAATCTTGAAACATGCTAAGAAAGTTTCTAAAGACAGTATTGAACTAGATGCCAAAGATGAATCTAAAGCAGCCCTTTACACTGAAGCTGAAGAAAAGGTTGTTAAGGACCTTAAGGCAGAATTTAAACAACTAGACGAAGATCTTAGCCATTTATCAGATGTTAGTGGTTCGGATATTAAACGTTATAGAGCTGAACATCACAGTTTAGATAAAGCAAAGAAGATCTTAAAAAAAGCTGATAAATTTTAACTTTTAATATTAATTTAGATATTTATACAAAAAAGGGATTATCCAATTTTTATTGGATAATCCCTTTTTTCTACGTAAAGTCAAGCACAATGCGATATTTGGCTTTGCTTTTTGTTTAAATTTAAGTTTAAGTATTTTGTAGTATCGATTTATTTTTATCATTAAGCATGACAAATAAGCCCAAATATATCTGATTTTTGGGCTTAGCGTTATAATGTACTTGATCAATTAATTACGACTAAAGTCTTTTTGGTTATGTGTGGCTACGTTGTAATCATATATTTGATCATT
>NZ_BFBY01000005.1:0-49528 GCF_003423665.1 Lactobacillus rodentium
TAGCATCTGTTTCCAGGTGTTATCCCAGTCTCTTGGGCAGGTTACCCACGTGTTACTCACCCGTCCGCCGCTCGCTTGTTTCTGGTTTCATTTGGTGCAAGCACCAAAATCATCCAGGCAAGCTCGCTCGACTTGCATGTATTAGGCACGCCGCCAGCGTTCGTCCTGAGCCAGGATCAAACTCTCATTTCCCATAAGAAATGAGCTTGAAATAGCTCATGATATTTTTTAATTTGTTATCACAAATTTATTGCTTGCGAATTGACTTCGCTTATTGATTGGGGTTAAAAACCCCGCACACTTTTCAGCGAAACTTTGTTCAGTTTTCAAGGTACTACCAGCTGACTAAGTCAGCTCAATAATTATAACACATATATTTTCATTATGCAAGAACTTTTTTGAATTATTTTTCAAAAGAAGTTTAAAACTTGCAGTTGAATTAGTGCTTTATAATTGTAACAAAAATGTAATACTTTTGTCAAGAACTTTTTTCATTTCTTTTTTTAAAACATTTTTGTTTGCTTCTTAAAAATGAAGCTTAATAAATATATCATCATTTTTAATGTTTGGCAAGAACTTTTTTGAATTATTTTTAGTTCAAATTGCTTACCTCTTGTTGAAGCATTTAATACTTTACATGCATCTGGAATAAATGTCAACATTTTTTTAGCATTTTTTTGCTTAGAGTGCTAAAAATATGATCAAAACCTTACTACAGCTAGATTTTAAGCATTAAAAAAAGAGAGATTTAATCTCTCTTAATTTTTATTTTGCAATTTAGAATGTCTAATTCCATAAATTAAATAAATTAATAAGCCTAATAACATCCAAATACTTACCATTATTTTTGTTGTTTTGGGAAGCATTACTACAAAATAGACACTTAATAATCCCGCAATAATTGGCAATACTGGATAACCCGGCATTTTAAACCCTGAATTTTTAATATCTTCTCTTCTTCTTAAAGGAATAATTCCAAAAGAAATGAAGGCAAAAGCGATTAATGTTCCGGCATTGATTAATGAGGCTAATTGAACTAAAGGAACTAGGCCTGCAAAAATCGCCCCAATTATAGTAGAAATAATAATTGCGTTATTGGGAATCATTTTTTGGTTATGGACTTTTCCCATACTTTTAGGTAATAATCCATCCCTACCTAGAGCATAAAGTAATCTTGATCCTCCTAATAGCATTGCAATCATTGCTGTAAAGATCCCTACTAGCGCCCCGACAGTGATTAACTTGTTCCATGCGTTTAATCCTACCACCTTTAATGCATATGCCGCTGGATCATCAACATTAAGATGTTTATAATTTACCATTCCAGTTAAGACTAAGGAAAAGCTTACATATAAGATTACAGCAATCAAAACTGTTCCTAAAATTCCTTTGACAACATTTTTTTCTGGATGAACAGTTTCAGCTGAGTTAGCTGCTAAGGCATCAAATCCGATAAAAGCAAAGAAAACTGTGGCAGCAGCTGTCGATATTCCTCCAATTCCCCATGGTTCAGTTCTAAATTCTTTAGGATAAAAAGGAACATAATTTTGTGCCTTAGTATAAAAAATACCTACTACAATGAATAAGATAATAATTGCCACTTTCAAAATCACAGCGAAGTTTTCTATTTTTTTGGACATATTGCCGCCTTGATACAAGATGATGGCGATCAATAGGATAATGACTACCGCCGAAATATTTATAATTCCACCTTCCATCGGCCCTGCTTGAAGAGACTTAGGTAAATTGATACCAATTGCTTCTAAAATATTATTATTAAAATATGATGCAAAACCTGTCGCTTCTGCTGAAACTGCTAAGAAATATTCTAATAACAAGCCCCAACCGATAAGCCAACCTACAATTTCTCCATATACTACTGAGCCAAATGAATAGGCAGATCCTGCAACTGGCATAGCCGAAGAAAATTCCGCATAAGCCATCCCTACCATTCCCGAAACAATAGCTGCCAGTAAAAATGCGATCGCTACTGCCGGACCAGCATGTTGAGCTGCTTCGTGCCCAGGTAAAATAAAAATTCCCGTTCCGATTACTGCGCCAATACCTAAGGCAACTAAATCTTTTGCATTAAGTGAACGTGTTAAGCGTGCATCAGCTTTTAAAAAGGTATCGACAGATACTTTCTTAAAAATATTCTTCATTCTGCGTCTCCGTTTTAATTTATTTTTCCTTATTTTATCCTATAATTACCATTTTTTCATTATTTTTCAGCAAAAAAAAGACCTTTCCAATTGGAAAGGTCTTTCAGTGTCTTAAGTAATTCTATTAAATTACTTATCTATTATATTACTTTTCTGCTTTTTTATCAGATTTATTTTCTTTAGCTTCTTTTTCAGCTTCTTTAATGTCTTTTCTTTCTTGATCACGAGTTTCACGATCGAATAAGACATTATCAATTGGCTTGTCATTTAAGTACAAGTGCTTGTCATCAATAGTGAATTTAACTTCTTTAGTATCTGGTTGATCCACAATTAATTTAGCTGCTGGAGTTTCAAGATCTTGTTCAACAACTCTTCTTAATGGACGAGCACCAAATTCTTTGTCATAGCCCTTCTTAGCTAAGTACTTCTTAGCATCAGTAGTTACGTGAAGTTTTACATCTCTCTTAGCAAGTGAAGCTTCCATCTTCTTCAAGTAAAGATCTAAGATCTTAAGCATATCTTCACTAGTTAATGAGTTAAATGGAACAATAGCATCAAGACGGTTTAAGAATTCAGGTCTGAAGTAAACTTCAAGAGCCTTACGTAAAGCAGCTTGATCATCGCCTTCTAATAACTTGTCTGAGTAACCAGCATTTGAAGTCATGATGATAATTGTATCTTTGAATGAAATAGTTCTACCTTGAGCATCAGTCAAGCGACCATCATCCATGATTTGAAGCAAAGCGTTGAAGACTTGTGGGTTAGCTTTTTCAATTTCATCAAGCAAAATTAATGAGTATGGTTGGTGACGAATCTTTTCAGTTAATTGTCCACCTTCACCATAACCAACATAACCTGGAGCTGAACCAATTAATTTGTTAACAGCCATTTGGTCTTGATATTCAGACATATCCAAACGAACTAAAGCGTTTGAACTACCAAATAACTTAACAGCTAATTGCTTAGCCAATTCAGTCTTACCAACACCAGTAGGTCCAGTTAATAAGAATGAACCTGTTGGACGGTTAGAATCTTTGAAGACTTGCTTACGTGCAATAGCATCAGTAATGATATCAATTGCCTTATCTTGGTCAATAACAACCTTCTTCAAGTCAGCAGCCAAGTTAGCATTCTTTTGAGCTTCATTTGCATTAATTTCACTCATTGGAATACCAGTCTTAGTTTGGATTAACTTGTACAAGTCATCTGCAGTAACTTTGGCTTCACTAGCTTTACCTGCAGTCTTAAGATCCTTCTTTAAGCCTTCGATATCTTTCTTAATCTTAGCTGCTTCATCATATTTTTCATCTTTAGCAGCTTCATCTTTCTTAGCTTCTAAGGCCTTGATCTTATTCTTAATTGAAGTTTCGTCTTTTTGGTCCATATTCAAGGACTTCTTAGCACCAGCTTCATCCATTAAGTCAATAGCCTTGTCAGGTAAGTGACGGTCATTAATGTAACGATCTGAAAGTTCTGCAGCAAGTTTCAATGCATCTGGATCATATTTAACATTGTGATACTTTTCATATCTTGGAGCTAAACCTTCCAAGATCTTAATTGCATCCTCAATTGTTGGTTCAGGAACTTGAACTGGTTGGAATCTACGAGCTAATGCAGGATCCTTTTCGATTTGTTGGTATTCACTAGTAGTAGTAGCACCAATTACACGAAGATCACCATTTGCCAAAGCAGGTTTCAAAATGTTAGCTGCATCCCCAGAATTATTTTCTGAATCAGTTGAACCAGCACCAACAATATTGTGTAATTCATCGATAAAGAGAATAGTCTTACGATCACCCTTAGCTTTATCAATAATTTGCTTCAATTTTTCTTCAAAACTACCACGTAATGAAGTACCAGCAACTAATTCGTTAATGTTTAATTCAATAATGTGTGCATCCTTTAATTTTTCAGGAACATCACCATCAGCAATTCTTTGAGCTAAACCTTCAACAACTGAAGTTTTACCAACACCAGCAGGTCCAGTTAAAACAGGGTTGTTCTTCTTACGTCTACTCAAAATTTCAATAACTTGGTCAATAACTTCAGTACGGCCGATAACAGGATCATATTTTCCTTCTTTGGCTTGCTTAGTTAAATCCACACCAATAGGCTTTTCTTGTTGTTGTTGACCATTTTGACCTTGTTGAGGCATTTGACCTCTTGTAGGTTGACCTGACATTCTTCGACTACTGTCGTCAAAGAAACCACTGTTTAATTCGTTGAATAGATCATCAAAATTATAGTTTCCACTATCAAAGTATGGCATACTCCACACACTCCTCTATTAATATTTAGCACTCACTTTTTCTATGTGCTATTCATCTCACGCTTTTATTATCGTCCCCAAATTGAAGAAATGCAATAAATTTGATTTGCTTTTTTTGTTAGTCAGTCCCTTGTGAAATAACTTATTATATTTAGTTCTTTATTCAATAAGCAAAGTAAAAAGGTTTGTGAAATTAATTTCACAAACCTTTTTACTTTTTCTTTTTCTTACTATTCAATTCGAAACGTTTAATATTGTTTGCCGGTTGTTGATTTTCTCGTTCTTTTTGCGTATTTAAGAGGTATTGTTCAATTACTTGAACCACTTCTTTATTTTGCGGTAGTGATGAATGTTGTGCATCAGCACCCGTGACCGTCATTGCCGTATAGTGTTTAACCTGATTTTGAAAAATATATTTTCCGGCCTCAGCACTACTTTCTGGTACTAACCCATCAGAATCATAACTTTCTCCCCCATAAATTGAATATACAATTAAGGAAGAAGGAATTTTTTTCTTATTTTTGATGAATTCATTTAACATCAAGGTTCGATTTTTACTATTAGTTTCATCAAAATTATAAGGTGTTCCCAAAGTCATTAACTTTTTGATTGAAATTTCATCTTCATATTGATCATAATAGTGCTCTAGCCAATACGTCCAAATTAGGCCTCCATTTGAATGACCAAAAGCCTTAAAATTATTAAATTTATATTGTTCAGTCAGAGCATTAAAAGCAATATCAAACCAACGAGCTTGTTTTTTAATATTGCTATAACCATCACGGTTATTCTCAAATCCCACCACAATAAATGGCTCATTATCATTACGGTCGATTTTGCCACTATACTTTATACTTCCATCTGTTTGGACTTCAATTTTGAGCAAAGAGTGATTACGATGAGTATCTTTATTAAGTAAAGTAACTAGTTCATTAAAACGATTAGTCGTCGCACTTGAACCTGGAATCATAATAACGGGAGACATCATTGACTTACGCCGTTCTGCCATAATTTTATTGGTATTTTTCATCCAAAAGAAGGTTGGGATTGCCAAAATAACCAAAAAGGCTAGCGTCACAATAATAATAAATTTATTTTTTCTTTTACTATTCAAAGGCAACTTCTCTCCCCTCTCTTTCATTTATTCTAGTAATCTCATCCTCAACTTTAGCGGCGATTTTAACCACTGGAAGATAGAGTAAAATATCCATCACGAACAATAATAGTGAGAGTATTAACGCATTCCAGTTACCATTTGTTCCAATAAAAGCAACTAATGGCCCAGGTGTTCCTGTTAAAATTGGATAAGCAGACGTCGGCACCCAGCCCAAGGCAATTGCACTAGCTGCAATCAATATATTTAAAACAGGCAAAAATACGTATGGCACTAAATAAAGTGGATTTAAAATAATTGGAATCCCTACTAATGCACCTTGATTTGAACTAAATAAGGTCGGAATAAAGGACCAGCGTGCCACTCTAACAGTATTTTGATATTTATAAATTAGTAAAATTGCAATCAAAAGAGCTAAGGTTAACCCGCTACCACCAAAACGTCCATAAGATTGATAGATGCTATTTCCTAAAAATTTATTAGGTACATTCCAACTCGAACCATGGCGCAACGCATAATTTAAATTAGCGACCGTCGTTGCACTCGAACTATTAGAGGTCAATTGTAAGATGGGCTGCGTCATTCCCATCCAATTCAAGACCAAGGCTAAAATAAGTAATGGTACATATTCCCAAATATTAAGGTTATTCTGACCTTCATTTTGGAAAAACTGGTAAATATTGCTAGCTACTACTTCAAATTGAACTATTGTTGCTAATGCACCTACAATCAAACCCAATGTAAGAGAAAGAACTAAAGGTTTAAAAGCCGCAAAAGCTCTTTTTTCAATTCTTTTTGAATCTTCATGACTTACATGACGAAAGTCTGCTCCTAAAAACCTAAAGATCAAACCAACAATATAACCTACTACCAGGGCAAATATTAAGCTCTGCACGCCCAACGAACGCCAATTAAAATTCATTTGAAGATTTGAGCTATCTGGTTGTTTGAAACGATAAGTACACAATAATAAACTAAGCATCCCTGTTAAACCGGCCATTTGGGCATCTTTATGATAAGTTTTTGCAGTAAAATGGGCCGCAAAATATACGACAAAAAGTCCCATTGTATTAAAAATCACATTAGATAAGCCTTGGCAAGCATACCAAGCCGCATTATAAACTGAATCTGGCATCCAATTATCAAAATAACAAATATTAGAAATCAAACTATCATCTGAAAAAACACTACGCCATAAAAATTGAAAAAAACTACCAATTATTGCTAATGGCATAACCATTTTCAAAGTTTGGTCAGTTATTCTAAAGAAAATCTTTTTTCTAAACCAGAGAGTTGCTCTTAATACAATATTTTCCATCTATTACACTCAATCTTTGTAAAACTATTCTCATTCATTATAAAGGAGTCTCATTAAAATAAATAATTTTTCACAATTTCTAAATACTTTATGCTTCATGTTATAATGATGCTATATATAAAGGAGAAAATGATGGGAAAAAATAATTGGACTTTTGATGAAGAGACTGAACGATTAATTCGATATTATCTAAACCATTCCGAAGATACACGTGAAACCTTAATGCTTGCAGCCGTTAAATCTTATATCAGTGATCATTTAACTGCCAAGCAATTAAAACATGCACGTCAGCATACCGGTAAAGATGCATTTGATACTCAAGATGTTATGCGAAGTTTTAGTGATAGCTGGTTAGAAGATTAATAAAAAAGCTGTTCTAAGAGCGGCTTTTTTATTTTAAATTAAAGTATCTAATTTGTTTTCATAAGGAGACTTTTATGTCACACAAAAAACGAGTAGATCCAATTCGATTACTTTGGCTTTTTGCAGGCTCATTAATTATTAATACTGGGATTAGCTTTATTTGGCCCTTAACCACAATTTATATTCATAATTACCTTCATGAAACTCTGACAGTGGCCGGAATCGTACTTTTTATTAATTCAGCCTTTACTATGTTAGGGAACGCCATTGGTGGCTGGTTATTTGATAATTGGCATCCTTATCAAACCATTTTATTAGGAGTGACTACCGCTACAATCTCTACTTTTGCTTTAGTAATCTTTCATGGCTGGCCTGCATATCCGATTCTTTTAGTAACTTTAGGAATTGGCAATGGGATTGTCGTTACAGGACTGAATTCAACTGCCACTTTAATTAAAAGCCGTTCTACTTCATATGTCTTTAATGCTTTGTACTTTACTCAAAATCTTGGGCTCGTTTTTGGTTCTTTAATGGTAGGTTATATTTTACCTTTTGGGATTACTTATATTTTTCTACTCGCCTTCATTATGTTTTTTATTTTTAATATTGTGGTAGCAGTAGAATATCGTAATTTGAACCAAGCACCACGACAAACATTTCAAACTACCACTGGTACAAAGAAAAAGCCAAAACTTTCTCACAATTCTTTATTAACAATTAGTTCTATCTTAATTTGTGTCTTTGTTTCATGGGTAGCATATGAACAGTGGAACTCTAATATTTCATCTTATATGCTATCGCTACATATGAGTGTCAAAGATTACAGTCTCCTATGGACCTTAAATGCCATCTTAATTGTTTTTGTTCAACCTTTACTCACATATTTTGACACCTGGTTAAGTAGTCATTTACATGGTCGACTTTACTTAGGTTTTAGTTTGTTTGGTCTAGCATTTTTACTATTAGTCGGTGCTCAACATTATTTAATCTTTGCTTTATCGATGGGATTACTTACAATCGGAGAAATATTTGCCTTTCCAGCAGTTTCTACTTTTGTTAATGATCATGCCCCGGTAACTGAAAAAGGAAAGTTTCAAGGTATAGTTCAAGCTATTACTTCTGCCGGCCGCGCCTTTGGTCCTTTAATTGGGGCTTTAATTATCGACTATAGTTCTTTTCAAATTCTTTTTATCTTCTGTACAGGAATTATTTTAGTTTCTGTTTTAGGCTTTGGGATAGTAAATAAAATTACTAAAAAAGATGATTAAATCAGTTTAATTTAATCATCTTTATTTTTTTGCATAGAAAAAGCCTAATTCCACCAACATCGGAATCAGGCTCACACAGTGTTTGTACCGCCACTCTGACCACATATATAAAAGATAACACATTTTCGCTACCGGAGAAAATGACTACCTACATGACGGTACGTGAAAATATTAGCATAATAATTAAAAATTAACAATCTTTTTTGCTTTATTATATTAACTTGTTAATAAATTTTCCATCAACTGATTTATTTCATCTCGCATCTTAAAGTAACTTTTAATTGGATAATTAGCTTGAACAATAATGGCAGTTTTGCCATCATTAGAAATCCTTAAGAAGCTGATATAACCATTTCCAGCCCCATTGGCACCATGATAAGTCGCAAAATTATAGAATCCACCACCATAGTTACCACCTTGTACTTCTTCACTAGAGCCAACAAATAGGCGATCACGATCTTTTTTACTCAACAGTGTGCCATTAAGCATTGCCTTGGTCACTTTATATAAATCGGAATTTGACATAACTAAACTACCAGTACCAAATTCTCCATGTAATTCATTTATATCAAGATCTACTGGTTGTAATTCCTTAGTTTGCTTGTCTTTTTGATAACTCTTGGCAAAATTAATCCTATTTACCCTTTTACTCCAAACAAATGCTGTATGCTTAAGACCCAGTTTTTTTCCAATACGTTCGTTAAAATTCTCTTCATAAGATTTGTGAGTAACTTTTTCAATAATTCCAGCTAAAAGCACATAGTTAATTGGCTGATATGAACGTTTACCATAATTTTGGGTCACAAATTTGGTTTTTTTAAGATCATACTTAATACCTGTTTGATCAGAGCTATATTTGGGACTACCATAATCATTTTCTGCATAAGTTAATCCGGAGGTCATTTGCAACAATTGTTCCATTGTAATCTTGGATGCATTTGGAGCTTGTGGATAGAATTTAACTAATTTATCAGTTAATTTAACTTTTCCCGACTTAACAAGTTGCATAAACATAGTAGCTGTCATAGCTTTTTGAATAGAGTTAATTAAATAAGCTGAATTCGTAGTATTAGGCTGATGTTTAGCTTTATTTGCCATCCCCGTTGCATAGTTTAAATATCGCTTATTATCTTTAATCACTAAAACACTGCCGACAAAACCTTGATTTTTCAAAGTTGTCTTAATTTTCTGTTTTATTGAAATTTTCTTTTGAGATTTAGTTGCTTTTACTCGCAGAAACCTTCGTTGGACCTACATTAGTCTTATTAGCCCATGCCTTACTGAAATAGTAATTATCCATATGATAAGTAATCGGTTGATTCTTTTGCTTCATAAAAGGTTGGACATACTGATCAACTGTTAACCAACCATTCCAGCCCAAGTGAATTGTATCTTCCATGAAGTATTTCTTATTGCCATCTTTAGTCAAGTTCACAATGTTATCGAAGCCTTGACTACTTAACTGCTTAACAATCTTATTGGTTGCCTCTTGATACATCTTTTCTGACAAACCAGTGTACTTGGCCCATTTTGAGTTTACTGGTGGAATGATGAACAACACATTAGTATGTTGACTAGCAAATTGATCTAAAACTAATTCTAAATCTCCATATTCTGGGGATTTTGTATAATCAAAGTTCTTTTGTGACCCCTTTAATCTTGCTACTTCTTTCTCCCCTAAGCGATGAGTATAAAAAGAATTAGAAATATCAAAAGGATTATTTGTAGTATGCTCTGCACCTTGATCAAGTGCTATTTGACGTAAGTTATCATAGGCATAAGTACCTGGTAGCTTATGTGCTCCACTTTGAATTTGGGGTACATTATTAGGCATATTTAAAGATGAAAAAAGATCATCTTCGTTTTCCAAAATTCTTTGGCGAGTTTCTAACAATAATCGAGTTTGACCAGAAATTTGTTTTCCCGCTGCTAATGTCTGAAGTGCTGATTTGGTTGATTCATCAGCTGTACCAGCTGGCATAGTTAATAAACGCTTAGCCGCATAACGCGTAGCTTCACTATTTTTTGCACTCAAAATCCAATCAACAGCTTGTAATTGTGAAAAATACATACTAAAAGCGGCTGAATTCTGCCCTTCTTTAGTAAACCATTGAGGAGAAATAATCATAACCGCTTTTTTATCAGTCAATTCTTGACTAGTTCCCTGCATACCAAAAAAGTGTGTTAGTGATTGACTTCCCGGGCCACCTAAAAGGAATGGCTTATAGTCACGCTTATATTTGTAAGCTAACACACTTGGGTGCATGGGATCCATTCTTGAAAGTTCACTTGAACCATAAAAGGGTACATATTCTTTTGCAAAAGCAGCCTTTTTTATTTCTTGTCCTTTAAATATATTATTTGAACGAGAAACTGAAGCCTTAAACAAAGCAGAATCTGATTTACCACTAAAATGCCAAGGGACTAAAAAAAGAATTCCTAATAAAACAAAAGCACAGATAACTGGACCAAAAATTTGCCACAGTTTGCGTTTATTACTCATTTCTTAGACTTTCAACCTTTTCAATAATCTTGTTTGGAGTAGCCCATTCATCGCGATTAAATTCTGAAACTGGTGCAGTAATACCAGTTTTTTCTTGTAATTCTAATAGCATTTGTACAGTAGCCATTGAATCTAGTAAACCATTATCAAATAGATTTTCATCCATTTGTTCGCTTAAATCTTCACCAGTTAATTCATTTAAAATATCTAAAACTGCTTCTTTAGTATCCATTTTTATACCTCATAATCTTATCAATTTAATTTTTAATATCATTATACTTATTATCTCACTTAGTGGAACCATAATGTATCAAGAAATCCTGAGAAGATCAGAAAACTGAAACATACCACATTGAAAGTTAAGAAAATTGCCAATGCTTGCGTAAATTTATTATGCGGGATTTGCTTTTGATGTTTTTTCTTAAATCGCAACCAAATGTCATTAATAATAATGGCCAACGCATGATAAATACCGTAAACAATATAGAACCAAGTTAAGCCATGCCAAAAGCCCATAATTAAGAAATCAACTAAATATGCGACTTGTGAGATTCTAATTCTGTTCTTGATTAATTTTTTCTTCATTGCAAAAAATGTAAAGCGCATAAAGATAAAATCACGGAACCAGAATGAAAGGGTCATATGCCAGCGATTCCAGAAATCTTTAATATTTTTGGAAATAAAGGGCTTATTAAAGTTCATTGGAGTTTTAATCCCCATGAAGTAAGAAGTACCGACTGCAAATAGCGAATATCCTGCAAAGTCAAAGAACAAATACATACTGTAGCAATACATATAAGCTACTAAGGCCCAAGAAATTTTAAGACCCCCATTTGCATTACCTAGTACTTGAGCTGCATGAGCAACTTGTGGCAACCATATCGTACCAAAAACATAACCAATTATAAATTTGTAAAGAAAGCCCTGAAAAATATACCGTGTTCCTAATCGTAACTGATCAAGATATTCTTCTCGTTCAGGAGCTTTGTCACAATCAGCTTTAAAACGACGATAGCGATCAATTGGGCCTGAAGATAGAGTTGGATAAAAAAGTAAAAAGCGAGCATAAGTTATAGGATCAACTTTTTTAATTGTGCCATCCCTTAACTCCATAATTACTTCAACCGTCTTAAAAGTTAAATATGAGACTCCCATAAAGCCGATTAAGCTAGCAACTTGAGTCGGTACTACAGCGGCAATTTTTACTGTAGTTAAAGGCAAAATTGCTAATATTACCGCTAAACAGAAAACCCAGGTTTTATTTTTTCCGGCTTGACGATATCTTTGATAAGCAAACGTAATTATAAATTGGAAAATTACATAAGCAATTAACTGCCATCCTTGAATAGTATCTTTCCCATCAAACATTAAGAAAAGAAAAACTAAAGAAAAGATAGCTTCATAAATTTTAAATCTTTTACCAAAATAAAGGCCAATTATTAATGGCAATAAAGCTACTAAGATAATTAAAAAGTAACGCGGATTGGTATAAGGCTGTAAGTTAATCACGCATTAACCTCCTTAATAACTTGCTTGATATCCACTTTTCCATTTTGTGAAATAGGCATCTCATCTTGGAAAATAAATCGTTGTGGCAACATGTAAGGCATAATGTCCTTACTTAAATCTTCACGTAATTTTTTGACTAATTCTTCGTCAGAATATTTATCTCGGACACCATCTGCTAATTCAACCACTGCAACTAATTGTTGTACTTTATGTTGTGCATTATATTTTGGTGCAACTACCCCATATCTTACCAAAGGATTTTTTGCCAAATAAAAATTAATTTCTTCAAGTTCAATTCGATAACCATTAAATTTTACTTGGAAATCAATTCGTCCACGGTAAAACAGCATATCACCATCTAAAAAGCCTAAATCCCCAGCACGATAACTTGGATAGTCATTTTGGTCATCTTGATAAAAGGCAGCCGCTGTTTTTTCTGGATTATTCAAATATCCTTTAGAAACACTCGGACCTGAGATTACGACCTCACCTTGATCAGCTTTTTCACCCTTTGAGGTATCAATTGTAACGTGAGTATCGTCCTTAGCTACCCCAATTGGCAAACGATCATATTTATTAAGAATGTCATCGGTAATTTCAACTTGGGTAACAGCAACTGTAGTTTCAGTTGGACCATAAGTATTATAAATATGAGCATCAGGGAATTTTTTCTTAAGCATTTGTGCAGTTTTATGACTCAATTCTTCACCACAGAATAAGAAAGTTGTTAATTCTGGATGATGTGCCTGATCAAAAGTTGGATCTAAAAAGCACATTTCTGCAAATGAAGGGGTAGAAACCCACACATTAAACTGTAATTTTGGTAAGGTTTGGAATAATTTACCGATGTTTTCTGTAACTTCATGTGGTAAAACAACTAACTTACCACCTGCTGTAAGCGCAGGATAAAGACTCATAACAGAAAGATCAAAAGAATAAGGTGCTTGTGCCAAAAAACTAGGATGTTCTGGTAACTTAAAATCAGTTAATTCCCAATTTACAAAACTTAAAAGATTATCATGACTGATTTGTACACCCTTTGGCTTACCAGTAGTACCAGAAGTAAAAATGATATAGAAATTGTCATTGCCGTCAACAAATTCTTTTTCATTAATAGTGTAATTGCCGTCGACTACTTCATCAGGAGTTAAAACTTGAATCTGATCCATCTTAATTGGTAGAGGATCTATTGCAATAACCATTGGAGCTTCTGAAACCTCTTGGATCATAGTTAAGCGTTCACTATTTGAATAGGAAGCGATTGGAATATAAGCATGACCAGCTTTTACAGCACCCAAAAAACTAGCTACCATTTCAAAAGTTTGGCCACCCCAAATCATAATTGGAGCTTTTGCAGGTAAATTCATTTCTTGAATTTTAGCTGCATATGCATCAGAACGTTTTTTTAAATCACCATAAGTATTTAATTCACCTAAATAATCATAAGCTACTCTGTCAGGCTCTGCTGTGGCGATTTGATCAATCTGTTTGATTACATCTTTAATCATTAGTGACTAACTCCTCAATTAAAAATCTTTATAAATAAATTTAGCTCCACCAACACCAGTGTAAGAATATAAGTACACCAATACTACTAGGATGGCAAAATAAAATAAAGTTTTCCCTATAAATAGACCAATATTTTTAGCGCGTGAATTTTTAGTTGCCGGTGATTCTGTTTTTGATTTATCAGTCATTATGGCACCCCTACTTCTACTTTTGCTTAAATTTTACCTCATCATTATAAGTCTGATTAGGATTTTTTAAATTTTTAACTAATATTATCAAATTTAACAATCTATAATTATATCAAAAACTAACTCTTTATTTAATCATTGCCTACTGGTTTGCATTTTTTCTGCCATAATAATAGGCAATTGCCATAAAAAGTCCTTGAATCAAAGAAACAAAGATAAAAGCAAAAATACAAGTTGATAATAACTTTCGTGGATTCAGCCACATTTTTTCTTTTGCCGTGGTCAACAGATAAACAGAAAAAATTACTACAATCAGTAAAGGTACGGCAAAGATCAAACTTTTATAAGCCTGAAACAACATCAAATAAGCACTTCCTGATAAAAGTCCTGCCCAACCCGTTAGTCTTAACCAAAATTGAATTTTTCTTTCCATAATTATTATTTACTTTCTTTAACAAACTAATTACTACCAATTAATGAATTAATATTTGCGGAAATAACACGATCCATCGTCATTACATTATTTTTAGCATAGGCCTTTGCGCCCGATTCAAATAGCATTAACAGTTGCCCATCAACAGCATTAATCTGTTCTAAATACGGAGGACACTCAATTACTTTTTCAGCATTTTTTTCATCTAAATTATTAAGCGCTGATAGCGGGAAAAAGTATAGCTTAGAATTTTTACTTCCGTACGACTGGCTTAAAATAATGTAATTATTATAGAAAGTAATTCCTTGAATTTGACGATCCATACTTGCGCTACCTGCTTCATCAGACCATGATACTTTGCCAGTTACTGCTTTTATTTGATCACTGGTAATAGTGCCCTTAAAAGGTTTTTCACGTGCAATTGGATAGGCGGCAATTTTTCCGTTGCTATATTCATTAAAAAAACCTACAAATAACTGATCATCATAATAAGTAACACAAGATGCCTGTTGTATTGTTGGTAAAGCTATCACATCATCATATTTTAAGAATTTTTTATCTTGTTGATAGTTATATTTTTCAACTTGCTTCAGTGAAAATGACATTAAAGCTGCCTGATCATCAACTGTCCCAGTAACCCAAAGCTTTTTTTCTACTGGATCATAGGTGATAGCACCTAAATGAGGTTTCCCATTTATATAAAGAGTTTTAATATATTTTCCCGTCTTTTTATTTATCACATAAATTAGCGAATTATTCTGATGCGTAGAATCATAAGCTGTAATCAATAGATAGTCACCTGCAATTGTTAATCCTTGCGGTGTCATCGTGGTCACATTAGCTAAGCCGCCCTTTTTAGAATTATAGGCACGACTAACGACTTGTCCCGGAATAACAACATCCCTACCAATTTTCGTATTACTTGGCACCTCATAAGCTGCCGTGTATAATTGCGGATAATTAGCATTGAGTTTTTTCTTATAATTAGTAAAAGTAAGGTGAGCTGGACTAATACTCGTTCCATCCTTTGCTTTAACTAAAGTTGGACGCTTATTTAAGCCGGTTTGTAGATTTTGGTGATAGTAATATCCTCCTAAACCGATACCTACAATTACCATTAATAAGAGGATGAAAATAAAAAGACGTAAATGCTTATGTGATTTTGTTTTTTCCATACCTCTTGTTTCTTCCTCTTTCATTAAGTATTTTATTCATTATAGCTAAAGTATCTTTAGATAAAAAGTAGTAAAAATATAGTAATAACGCAAAATATATAAAATAATTTTATTTATCATAGATTTTATGTATTTTGTTCATATTTTATTCACATTTTACTTTTATTATATAAACCATAGCAATGGGAATTATCCCAAAGCTATTAGCATTAACATCCAACTTTTTATTTTCATTCTTACTCCTCCAAGTAGATTGAACATATTATCAGTTTTTTAACTGATCAAATTTATCCCAAAAAAGAGACTGCGTTCGTTCTTGTGCAGTCTCTTTCTTTTTACCCTCTATCCTATTCTTTAAATGAATAAGGGTATTTAGTCCCTTTTATGAAAAACATCATACTTTCTTCACAATTAGCTCTTATTATATAAACTAATAGCAAGAGGGAATTATCCCGAAGCTATTAGCATTAACATCCAACTTTTTATTTTCATTCTTACTCCTCCAAGTAGATTGAACATATTATCAGTTTTTTTAACTGATCAAATTTATCCCAAAAAAGTCCACATTAATTTGTGGGCTTTTTCTTTTTATCTATAATCTGTACTTTTTTATTATTTTATTTTTTCTATAAACAAGATTCATAGTTTCTTCACAATCACATTCTATTATTAAAACCATAGCAAGAGGGAATTATCCCGAAGCTATTAACATTAACATCCAACTTTTTATTTTCATTCTTACTCCTCCAAGTAGATTGAACATATTATCAGTTTTTTAACTGATCAAATTTATCCCAAGAAAGTCCACATTAGTTTGTGGGCTTTTTTTATAGCAGATTTACTGAAAGTACTTTCAATAGTGGTAATATATTATAGATAGAAAAATTTTGGAGGCTATTTTATGTTAAAACGACAATGGAAATTGATTACCGTTTTAGTAATTGGAATTGTTAGTCTTATTCTAGACTTTGGTTTTGGCAATCCGACCATTGGTACCTTTCCAATTTCTGAAATTTTAATCGATATATTCGGTATTTTCATGGCTCTCACCCTCTTAAAAGAAATGATTGAAACCATTGAAGGTGGAAACTGGGGTGTCGATATCTTAGCTATTATTGCAGTGGTTTCTACAATGATAGTTGGAGATTACTGGGCTGCTTGGATGATATTAGTTATGCTTACTGGTGGTGACTCACTCGAAGACTATGCTACTAGTCAAGCAGACAAGGAATTAAAATCACTTCTTAAAAATACTCCCCGTGTTGCCAACAAGCTAGTAGACGGCAAAATCACTCAAGTTAATGTTAATGACTTAAAAATTGGCGATATTGTTCTAATTAAACCAGGTAGTCAAGTTCCAGTTGATGGTGAAATCGTTAAAGGTAGTTCTAGTTTTGACCAATCATCTTTAACTGGAGAATCTGTACCTGTTGATAAAACTATTGGTGATACTTTAATGTCTGGTTCCCTCAACGGTGATAATGCTGTTGAAATGAAAGTAACCAAACTTGCTAAAGATTCTGAATACCAAACTATTGTTGCCTTAGTTAAATCTTCAGAAGCCCAACCAGCCAAATTTGTTAAAATGGCAGATCGTTATGCTGTACCCTTCACTATTATTTCTTTGGTAATCGGTATTGCAGCAATGCTGGTTTCTATTTACACCAATCCAGGTGCTGGTTGGCAAGCTCACTTTATGCGTTTTGCCCAAGTTATGGTGGTAGCTTCACCTTGTCCTTTGTTAATTGCGGCTCCTGTAGCAATGGTTTCAGGTATGAGTTCAATGTCTAAGCACCATATTATTGTTAAATCTGGTACTACACTTGAAAAATTAGCACGCGTTTTAACCTTTGCTTTTGATAAAACTGGTACTTTAACTGAAAACCAGCTAGTAATTAACGAAGTAGTACCTACTAAAGATACCAATCTAACTAAGGAAGAATTACAAAGTTTAGCAGCTAGTGTTGAACAACAATCAAGCCACATTATTGCTACTTCATTAGTTAAAGATACTAAAGACGACCTACTTAAAAAAGCTGATAACATTAAAGAAGTAACAGGTAAAGGTGTTACTGGTACAGTAGATGGTAAAGAAATTAAAGTAGGTAAACTTTCATTTGTTGCGCCTAACCAAGAATCACTTAACATTAATTCAACTGCTATTTATATTTCTGTTGACGGAAAATTTGCAGGATATATTACTTTTAAAGATCAAATCAGACCAAATACCGCTTCAACTATTGCTCGCTTACGTCGCCAAGGTGTAAAGCAGATTATGATGTTAACTGGTGACCATAAAAATGTAGCTGATAAAATTGCTAAAGAAGCTGGTATCAATGAATCTGAAGTTCATGCTGACTTATTACCAGCACAAAAAATTGAAGCCATTAAAGATGTACAACCAGATTTAAGACCGGTTGCTATGGTTGGTGATGGTGTAAATGATGCTCCAAGTTTGATGGCTGCTGACGTTGGTATTGCTATGGGTGCTAAAGGTGCTACCGCTGCTAGTGAAAGTGCTGATGCTGTCATTATGGTTAATGACCTTTCTAAAGTTAATGATGCTGTAGCTATTTCTAAGCACACTATGCGTGTAGCACATATTGATATTATTACTGCTATCTGTGTAGTTATCTTAATTGAATTAGTAGCCTTTACTGGGATCATTCCTGCAATTTGGGGAGCAATCATCCAAGAAGTTGTTGATTTAATTACTATCTTACTTGCTTTACTTGCTAAGAAAAAGCCAACTAATCCAAGTGAAACTGGATTGCCTAAAAAAGATTAATTTGCACAAAATTTAATTATTAGTTAAACTAAATTCAACTGAATATACGTATGTAATAGTGGTTGGGTTTTAAAAACTTTCAAGATTTGCTTATTTGGGTCAATAAGCAGCTTGAAAGTTTTTTATTTTTTATGATGTTTTATAAAGGAAATATATAAATGGAATTTATTGGTGAATTAATTTTAATTTTACTAGCTACGAGTCTGTTAGGACAGCTGTTTGCCCGTTTTAATATGCCAGCAGTAATCGGACAACTTTTATCTGGAATTCTCTTAGGCCCCGCAATTCTAAATTGGGTCCACCCTAATGACATCATTGCAATTTTTTCAGAATTTGGTGTAATTCTTCTAATGTTTTTAGCGGGTTTAGAAAGTGACCTAGATTTATTAAAAAAATATTTTAAATTAAGTTTTACTGTTGCTGCAGTTGGGGTTATCTTACCAGTTATTTTTATGGGCGTGGCTTCTTTAGCCTTTGGAATGAAATTTCTTGAAGCTCTTTTTATTGGGATTGTTTTTGCAGCCACTAGTGTTTCAATTTCCGTTGTTGTCCTCCAAGAAGCGGGCAAACTCCATACTCGCCCTGGTAGTGCTATTTTAGGAGCTGCCGTAGTTGATGATATTTTGGCAGTCATTGTCTTAAGTTTATTCACTACTTTTAGCCATGAAGGTGGCAAGAGTGGTTTAACTAATAACTTTTTCCTTAATTTATTAATTGAAGTTGTTTATTTTGTTGGTGTTTGGGTAATTTTCAAATTCGTAGCACCTTATTTTATGAAGGCTGCTGAAAGAATTGACGTAAATTATTCCGTTGTGATAGCTTCTCTTATTTTAGCTTTATCTATGGCCTGGGCTGCTGAATTAGTCGGCTTAAGTGATGTTGTGGGGGCATTTTTTGGCGGTCTAGCTATTAGACAGACACCACAGTTTAAAGAAGTTAACTCTTCAGTAAGTGCTATCGGTTATTCAATTTTTATTCCAGTATTCTTTGTTGATATTGGCTTATCAATGACTTTTGCTAGTCTAGTCAAAGATCTTGGCTTTATCATTGTCATGACTATCCTAGCCATCTTTTCAAAATTCTGGGCTGGAAAATATTCTAGTGAAATTTTTGGTTTTACTAAAAATGAAGGAAATATTGTTGGTGCGGGTATGATTTCTCGTGGTGAAGTAGCCTTAATTGTGGCTCAGATTGGTATTAGTAACCATCTTTTCCCTGAAGATATTTATTCAAGTTTGATTTTAGTAATTATTTTAACTACAGTGATTTCACCCTTTGTGTTAAATCATTTTATTAAATCTGAACCAAAAAATTTATCTCTAAAAGAAAATTAACTAATTTATTATTTTTACTTATAATAAATATTATATATTTCACTAAATAACGCTAATTAATTGGAGATGTTGGAATTGAATAAAAATAGAATTGAAGCATTCACAGATGCTATCGTAGCTATTGCGGCAACAATTATGGTCCTTGAATTACATGTACCAAAATATAATGATCTAGCCGGCTTAATTGAAGAATGGCCTGTCTTTCTTGCTTATATTATTAGTTTTACTTTAATTTACATTGTTTGGTATAACCACCACAATCTTTTTCAAAAGGCTAAAAATATTAGTACTTCGACTTATTTAATAAATGGAGTTTGGCTCTTTTTCCTTACCTTAATTCCCTTCTTTACACGCTGGGTGGGTAATGCCCCTGAAAGTACTTTACCCGAATTTTTTTATGCTTTAGATCTTTTATTATGGAGTTTATTATTCCAAGTTATGGACCATCAAATTATTAAAGATAACCCTGATGCCCCAGCAGATCCTACTAATACTGTTAGATATAGAACTTTTCTCTATTTAGGATTAGTTTTGGCCTTAATTGTTAGTTTTATTTGGCCACTTGGATGTTTAATTATTCTAGTAATTTCAATCATCTTATTAGGAATTGGCGTCTTCGTAATGCCTCGCGAAATAAAAAAATAAACTAAAAATGACATAGTTAGGATTATCCTAACTATGTCATTTTTGTTTGTGATTCTTTTATTATAGTAAACTCATTAAATTATTTAACATATGGGCCAAAATTGAGTAACGAATATCCTTAGTTTTGACATAAGTCCAAGCCAAAATTGATCCCATCATCCAATATAGAAAAAGAAATTTATCCATCGATGGATCATGACCAAATGCAAATACAAATCCACTAGTAATTATCCCCAACCATTTGGTATAAACGTTTTCCACAGGGAAAAAGGTGTTGAAAAACATTCCTCTAAAAATGAGTTCTTCACAGATTGGTGCCAAAATTACTAACATCAGATTAAAAATTGGATTAACACTTTTTTGTAACTCCTCAATCACTTTTTGATTGGCAGAAGTACTATTCTTACTAAAATAAATGGTAAAAATTATTTGCATGATCACAATAAGTATAAATGCAGCAATAGCAATTAAAATTCGTTTTATACCCCAGTGTGGTTTTTGGTTAAAATTCCAATTATTTTCAATTTTCAATTGACGTTGATATATTGCATATAATGCCCAAATCAACCCAATAGTTATAATAATTATTAGAGCAATTCGTAAAACAGAAATTGATTTTCCTTGACGCACAACATAAATAACTTGGGCAAACTCATAGGCAATAAAAGCTAAAATCATTATCCCTAAATTACAGATCACACGTAAAAAACGTCTCATTAGTTTCCTCTTTTCATATCATCTTTAGTAAAAAATAAGTAATAGTTAAATTATAATGAAAGAAAATAATAAAGGACAAGAAAAAATGGACAAAATAGCACAACAATTAAATCATTTTTGGAATTACTTTCTCCACCATGAACTGACTACTTTAACAATAATTATGTTTATCAGCCTTGGAATTTTTTTTCTTTCTTGGCTAATTGAACCACGTCGACTAATGAATGGAATATTATTTACACTTGCTTTTCTAATCTTTTTAAGTTGGTTTGCCGTTTTAATTTTCTCCCAAAATAATAAAGCATTAACCTATACTTTTGGTAGTATAGCTATTCTACTGTTTTTGACCATATCTTTACTAGTAGTATTTTCGTGGGCATTTTTTCTCTGGAATGCATACTTTGTTTGGAAATATGAAAGTCATAGCCTTCCTAATTTACTAACTTTATTTATTGGTCTTGCCTTAGTAGGCATTTGGTTTATTGAACGCATTGGCCTACTACGCCACTTGCCACAATGGGTAAATTTAATTTTAACGGCTGCTATCGTTATTACTATTTATCTTGGAATTGTGATGTATAACTTCTTAGTAAATCTTTTACTCTATCAGTTTACCCCACGAGGATATAAACAAGATTATCTAATTGTCTTAGGAGCAGGACTAATTAATGGTAATAAAGTTTCACGTTTGTTAGGCGCGCGAATTGATCGTGCTATCGCTTATAGCAATAAACAGTATGATAAAGGGCATAAGCGTCCTAAAATAATCATGTCAGGTGGTCAAGGAAAGGATGAAGATTTATCAGAAGCAGCAGCTATGAAGGCCTATGCTATTAAACATGGGATGCCAGAAGAATATATTTTACTTGAAGATAAATCTACTAATACTCAAGAAAATATGGTCTTTTCTAAGCAAATTGCCATTAAAGATTTTGGTAATAATAAATTTAGAGCCAAATTCTTCACTAATAATTATCATCTTTTTCGCGCAGGTCTATATGCCAAGCTTGCTCATTTACACGCAAATGGTGTGGGTGCAACAACTAGATTATATTTTTTACCAAATGCCATTATTAGAGAGTTTGCTGGTACTTTTATCATGCACAAAAAAAGACACTTTTTCATCATTGGGCTAATTGCCTTGATATTCATTATCCAAGCTATAGTAATAAGTTTTGGTTGGGCAAAGTATCGTATTCTTTAATAATTATTAAAAAATATATTTATTTTTGTTATAAATTGGCTATTTACAAATATCTGCTTTAAAATAATAGTTAGTTACCTAACTATTATTTTTTATCTTTTTAAGAAAGGATACTAATGTTACAACTTGAACACTTAATGAAAACCTATAAAGTTGGAGATACAATTACACATGCCCTAAATGATGTAACTATCAACTTTAGAAATCATGAATTTGTGGCTATTTTAGGCCCAAGTGGTTCCGGAAAAACGACACTTTTAAATGTAATCGGTGGCTTAGATCACTATGATTCCGGTGATATTATCATCAATGGTAAATCTACCAAAAATTTCACTCAAACTGATTGGGATGCTTATCGCAACAATACTGTTGGTTTTATTTTTCAAAGCTATAATTTAATTCCCCATCTTTCTATCATTGAGAATGTTGAATTAGGAATGACCCTTTCTGGTGTCGATAGTAAAGAACGTCATGAAAAAGCAATCGCTGCCCTTAAGAAAGTTGGTCTAGGTGAACATATTTATAAAAAGCCTAATCAACTTTCAGGAGGTCAGATGCAAAGAGTAGCTATTGCCCGGGCAATAGCTAATGATCCTGATATTTTACTTTGTGATGAACCGACTGGTGCCCTTGATACCAAAACTAGTAAAGATATTATGAAAATAATCAAGGAACTTAGCAAAGATAAGCTGGTTATCATGGTTACCCACAATCCAGAGTTAGCTGATGAATATGCAAGTCGCATCGTGCACTTTCAAGATGGTAAAATTCTTAGCGATTCTGATCCTTACACTCCACCTAAAGATGTCAAAGATACCTTCCATTTAAAAAAGACCAAAATGTCTTACTGGAATGCCTTAAAACTCAGTTTTACTAACATTATGACCAAAAAAGGACAAACCTTTTTAACTGCTTTTGCTTCCAGTATCGGAATTATTGGGATTGCAATTGTCTTAGCACTTTCTCATGGCTTTCAAAAGCAAATTGATGAAACTCAAACTAAAACATTGGCCCAATTCCCCATATCTATTTCTCAAACAGCAACAGATCTGAGTGCTAATTCAAACAGAGAAAAAAGTAATAACAAGAATGTGAAATATCGCGGGTATTTAACTGCTGCGATACCTGATAACGAGAAAAATACTCATCAAAATCATATTACTCAAGCTTATCTCAACTATATCAAGAAAATAAATCCTGCTTATGCTAATAACATCTCATTTATTCGCGGAACGCAATTAAATTTACTCTCTAATAATGATGGCAAAATAAGCAAGGTTGAATTCTCAAATACTAATAATTCTCAAAATTCATTAGCTAGTGCTCAATTACAAAGTATGAACACGATGGGAATCAATACCAATGTTTTTCCTACAACTTTAGATTCTAAGAAGAATTCATTTTTAAAAACTAACTATCAATTGCTTGAGGGTAAGTGGCCTAAAGCAAGTACTGATGTAGTTTTAGTCCTAAATAATAAAGATGAGGCCAATTTAAACGCTTTGACTAATTTAGGTTTAAAAGTTAAAGATGGTCAAAAAATTGATCTTTCAAAATTAATTGGCAAAAAATTTAAACTAGTCACTAATAATGATTATTACCAAAAATTATCCACTGGAACTTACGTCCCAAAAACACCTGATCAAGCAATGTACAATTCAGCTTCAACTACTATTACCCTTGCAGGTGTTATTCGCAGTAAAAATAATAGTCAAATGGCTTTACTTGATAATGGGATTGCCTATAGTGACAATTTAACTAAAAAAATTATTAATCAAAACAAAAATTCAGAAATTGTCCAAGCACAAAAGAATTCCAATCTTAATGTGCTAACTAACCAACCTTTAGCAAATAGTCAAAAAGAACAACTACTTGCTAGTTTAGGTGGGTCTTCTCTTCCAAGTAGTATTTTAATTTATCCTACTTCTTTTGATTCAAAAGATAAAATTCTAAGCTACCTTGATAAGTGGAACAAAGGCAAGAAATCAAGCGCTAAAATTATCTATACTGATATGTCTGGCACCGTAACCCAATTAACCGGTGGTGTCTTAAGCGGTATTACTACCGTCCTAGTTGCTTTTGCTGGCATTTCTTTAATTACTTCAATGATTATGATTGGAATTTTAACTTATACTTCAGTCCTTGAACGTACTAAAGAAATTGGTATTCTTAAGGCCCTAGGAGCTAGAAAACGTGACATCACTCGCGTTTTTGATGCCGAAACATTTATTTTAGGAGCTTTTTCAGGTGTTTTAGGGATCTTTATTGCTTACCTGTTAACTTTTCCAATCAGTGCAATTATTTACAACATGACTGATATGCCTAATGTGGCCCAATTAGATTGGTTACAAGCTATTATCTTAGTCGTGATTGCAACAATTTTAACCATGATTGGTGGTCACCTTCCTGCTAAAATGGCAGCTAAAAGAGATGCCGCTGAGGCACTTCGCAGTGAATAATTTTTCAAATAACAAAACTATTTTATTTTTAATATATTAATTAGTAAAAGCAGAAGTAACGGCGTGTCACTTCTGCTTTTTTTATATAACAAAAACTCCTAAGTTTAATTCTTTTAAAGTTTTTTTGGACCTTTTTCTTCAGATTAATTGTTGATATGATTGAAAACGTTTAAATATAAGCTTATTATGGAGTTGCAAATAATTTATTTGGATATTTATAGGAAAAGGTGAAATTATGCTTTTGGGTGTAGATATGTTAGACCTTGCCCGTTTTCAATTTGCAATGACAACGGTCTTTCACTTCTTCTTCGTACCTTTCTCTATTGGTATGGGTTTAGTAGTTTCTATTATGGAAACACTTTACGTAGCCAAAAAGGACGAAGTTTATAAACAAATGGCTCAATTCTGGGGTAAGATCTACCTTTTGAGTTTTGCTGTTGGTGTTGTTACTGGACTAATTCAAGAATTCCAATTCGGAATGAACTGGTCCAATTATTCAAGATTCATGGGAGATATTTTTGGTGCTCCTTTAGCTATTGAAGCTTTGCTAGCATTCTTCCTTGAATCAACGTTTATTGGTCTTTGGGCATTTACTTGGAATAGATTTAAGCCAGGTCTTCACTGTGTAACTGTTTGGCTATCATTCTTAGGTTCTCTACTCAGTGCCGTTTGGATTTTGACTGCCAACTCATTTATGCAAAACCCAGTTGGTTATGCTATTAAAGATGGTAAGGCTCAAATGACCAGTTTCTGGGCACTACTTAAGAATCCTGCTTTATCAGCAGAATTCCCTCACGTAATTATTGGTGCTTTTGTTACTGCTTCTGTTGTAGTAGCTGGTATGTCAGCATTTGGTTTATTAGGCAAACATAAACATGATCGTCATTTCTTTAAGAAGTCACTTCGTGTTAGTCTTTGGATTGTTTTGATTACTTCAGCACTTGAAATTTATGTTGGTGACTACCAAACTCAAGTTGAAATTCATGAACAACCAATGAAGTTTGCTGCTACTGAAGGTGTTTACAACACCACTTCAAAACATGCTCCTTGGGATATTGTTGCTGATCTTGACACTAAGACCCATGAAAATAAGGGTGCAGTTTCAGTTCCTGATGTACTAACTATCCTTACTTACCACAAGACAACTGGTAGTATCAAGGGTATGAATCAAATTAACAAAGAATTACATGCCAAATATGATAAAAAGTTTGGTAAGGATATGAGTTACTATGTTCCTGTTAAAACATTATTCTACTCATTCCGTATCATGGCAGGATTTGCCGCTTGGTTCTTCTTAGTTGCAATTCTAGGTTTAATCTGGAGTCGTTCAAAGAAGGATACAATTGAGAACAAGCGTTGGTTCTTATGGATTTTAGGTATTACTACTTACGCTCCATTTATCGCTAATACTTGTGGTTGGTTTATTACTGAATTAGGTCGTTTCCCATGGACTGTTTATGGTCTATTTACGATTGCCGATTCTGTTTCACCAAGTACAACCTTCGGTGAGTTACTCTTCACTAATATCATGTACTTCTTAATCTTTGCTACATTAGGCGGAGTCATGATCTACTACAGTAAACGTCAACTCGATATGGGAGTTGAAAGAGCATTACAAGGAGGTCAGTACTAATGATTGATGGAATTCAACCTTTACAATTATTGTGGTTCCTTCTAATTGCCCTTTTATTCATTATCTTCTTCTTCACAGAAGGTTTTGATTACGGTGTTGGAATGGCAACTCGTTTAATAGCCAGAAATGATCGTGAACGTCGCTTGATGGTTCGAACTATTGGACCAATTTGGGATGCCAACGAAGTATGGTTAATTACTGCTGGTGGTGCCATGTTTGCATCATTTTCTGCTTGGTATGCAAGTTTATTTAGTGGATACTATATCCTCTTATTCTTAACCTTGTTCTCTTTGATTATTCGTGGGGTTTCCTTTGAATTTTCAAGTCACGCAGAAAGCAGAAAGGGATTTAATTTCTGGAATTGGGCTTTATTCTTTGGTAGTTTATTAGCACCATTCTTCTTATGTATGATGTTTGGTAGCTTAATCCAAGGAGTTCCAATGGATGCTCAAGGTAATATGAGTCTTGGCTTCTGGAATATTGTTAACTGGCTTTCAATTGTAACTGCTGTTGCAGGCGTCTTACTTTGCTTAATCCATGGTCTTAACTTCTTAAGACTTAGAATTGATGATCCTGAATTAAGTAGACATGCTCAAAGCTTAAACAATAAGCTTTACATCATTGCTTACATTGGTGAAGTTGTCTTTGCTTTATTAGTAATTTTCCAAACTGATTTCTTTGAAAAACGTCCAATTTCATCAATTTGTATTACCATTGCTATTGTAGTATTTACTATCCTTTCTCAAATCTTTAACCACTCTGATCACCAAGCTTGGGCTTTCATCTTTAGTGGTTTAACTTTAGCCGGTGTAGTAACTTTACTCTTCAATGGTCTATTTCCAAATGTACTTATTGCACAAAACCCAGCCCACACAATCTCAATTGCTAAGGCTGCAAATGGTGCTTTAACACTACAAGTAATGACAATTGTGGCATGTATTCTTTTGCCAATTGCTCTTGCTTACATCATTTGGACTTATTACATTTTTAGACATAGAGTTAAGCTTGATGACATTTCAGATAGCTTTATGTAATTAAAAGGATAAAAATTAATGATCGATAAACGACTTTTTAAATTACCAAAAGCCAAGATCATGCTAACAATGCTTGCAGGACTTATTCTTCTGCAAGCATTTGCTATTTTAGGACAAGGAATTTATCTTGCCAAAGCAATTGTTGGTTCTTGGCACCGCAAACCTTTTTCTAGTATTGCACTTGATGTGCTAATCTTTTTCCTTATGTATCTTTTACGCCAAGGAATAACTTGGTTCCAAAACTGGTATATGAAACGCTATGCTCGACAAACTACTGGGTTATTACGCGAACAAATCTTGGATAAAGTATATCAAGGGGGACTAAGTGTTAGTGCAAAAGTAGGTACTGGTAACTTAGTTGCGATGCTATTAGATGGAATGGATGAAGTATCAGAATACTTGTCCCTAATCTTTCCTAAAATTATCGGCTTGGCAATCATCCCCTGGATTATTTTAATTTATATTTTTACTCAAAATACTGTTTCTGGTTGGATCCTCTTATTAGTTTTTCCACTTTTAATTCTTTTTATGATCATTCTTGGAAAAGCTGCTCAAGACCAAGCAAGTAAACAATATGGTGGTTATATTCGCTTACAAAATCACTTTGTTGATGCTTTACGCGGAATCGGAACTTTAAAAGTTCTAGGTTTGGCCAAAAGATATGGTAAAGAAGTTTACAAAAATAGTGAGGCTTATCGTAAACAAACTATGCGTGTATTACGTGTGGCAATTCTTTCTACTTTTACACTCGACTTCTTTACTACCCTTTCAATCGCAATTGTGGCGGTTTTCTTAGGCTTAGGCTTGATCGATGGCCGCTTAGTTTTATTGCCATCATTGATAGTTTTAGTACTTTCTCCTGAATATTTTTTACCAATCAGAGATTTTGGAAATGATTTCCATGCTACTTTAAATGGTAAAAATGCCCTCAGTCAAATGTTTGATATTCTTGAATTTAAAACTGTTGAGCAAAGAGACCAATTACCACGTTTCACATGGAACCAAGATAGCACTTTAACTGTTAATCACCTTACCTTTACTTATGGTAATGACGACCAAGATAAATTTATCGTGGATCCTAATGCCAAAATGACTGGTATGGTAGAACAAGATGACCAAAAACAAGCAGTTATCAACGAATTAACTGATATTAACTTATCGATCAAGGGTTATGAAAAAATTGGAATTATTGGACCCACTGGAGCTGGTAAAACAACTTTGATGAATGTTTTAGCTGGATATCTTACACCTAAAATAAATTCTACTAACTTCAAAGTTAACAACACTGAACTAGCAACTTTAACTCAAGAAAATTGGCAAAATCAATTAACTTACATCCCTCAAGAACCCTATATGTTTGCTACTACCATTCGTTACAACATTACTTTCTATCGTCCAGATGCAAGTGAAGCCGAAATCAAGCAAGCAATTCAAGCAGCTGGTCTAACGGACTTTATTAGTAGTTTAAAAAATGGATTAGAAACAAAAATTGGTGAACATGGACGCGGAATTTCTGGTGGTCAAAAGCAACGTATTGCTTTAGCAAGAGCATTCTTAGCAGATGAGCGGCATATTTTATTCTTTGATGAACCAACTGCTCACCTTGATATTGAAACTGAATATGAATTGAAAAAGACTATGGCCCCATTAATGGAGAATCACTTAGTTTTCTTCGCTACTCACCGTTTGCACTGGTTAAAAGATATGGATTGGTGCTTAGTAATCGAGAACGGAAAAATCGTTGAGCAAGGAACTCCTAGTGAGCTAGCTAAAAACGGCACGGCTTATCGTAAACTAACTGAACCTTTGAAGGAGGCGGAACTATGAAAAAAGATAACTTTTCCTGGAAAACTGAAACCTGGATTAAACCTTATCTTCTAAAATATAAATGGATGTTTGTTCTAGCTCTCTTTTTAGGGACCTTAATGTTCCTCTGTGCAGGAGCATTGATGTTTTATGCCGGTTATACAATTGATAAGGCCGCTACTCATCCTGCTAATATTTTGATGATCTATACTTCAATTGTGCTTTTAAGAGCAACTGGTATTGGTCGTCCTCTTTTTCGTTATCTAGAGCGTCTTGTTTCTCATAACTGGGTATTACGGGTTACTAGTGACTTACGTTTACGTCTTTATAACATTGTTGAAAAAAATTCTTCAACTGTGGGTGGCGAGTATAAAACTGGTACCTTACTTTCTTTATTGACAGAAGATTTAGGACACCTGCAAAATCTTTATTTACGTACTATTTTTCCTGCTATTTTAAGTTATATTGTTGGCTTTATTGCCGTTTGTCTACTTGGTTGGTTTAGCTGGCCCTTAGCTGGAATTGTTGCCATTTTACTCTTATTTGAGTTATTAGTTGTTCCTTTAGTTTCACTTTTAACTCAGGCAGGTATTAGAGCAAAAGAAAAAGCTGAAAAATCAGCGCTTTATACCGAATATACTGATCAAGTATTAGGCGCTGGTGACTGGCAAGTTTCTGGTCGTCAACAAGATTTTCATAATCAATCTAAAGTAACTTTAAAGAGCCTAGTTAAACACAATAAAAAATCTGGTGAATTTGATTGGGCACGCGATTTTGTCTTAGAGGTAATTTTTGGTTTAATTGCAGTTGCTTTACTCTTCTTTACCAATAAAGATTTAACTTATAATCAAGACGCTGCTAATTACGTTGGTGCTGTTGTTCTAGCGCTTTTCCCACTTTCTGATGCCTTTATCCCTGTTGCTCAAGGAGTTGAAGAGTGGCATACCTATAGTGATTCCGTTAAACGCCTTAACAACCTAAAGTCTGAAGAAGATCACTTACCTACTCAAGAAAAATTAGCACCTAATGCGGCCAAGCTTCTGCAATTAAAACATGTAAGTTTTACTTATCCAGGAGAAAAAGAAGCTATTATCAAAGACTTTTCTTTAACCTTAACTAAAGGACAAAAGGCAGCTTTAATTGGTCCTTCAGGAGCTGGTAAAAGTACCATTTTACAATTAGTACTTGGTGATTTAAAACCTGATGCTGGGAGCATTGAATTGAATGGCATCAATGTCAGAGCTCTACAAGATGAGCGGGCCCAATTATATTCAGTCCTCAATCAAGAGCCATTTCTTTTTAACACCACAATTTATGAAAATTTACAAATGGCTAATCCAAAAGCCACAACTGATGAAATGATGTCAGTATTAGATAAAGTTCAATTAGGGGACTATATTCGTTCACTTCCTGACGGATTAAATACTGCTGTTCAAGAAGCCGGTGCTCGCTTTTCTGGTGGTCAGAAACAGCGTTTAGCTCTTGCACGGGTACTTTTACAAGATACTCCAATTGTCCTCTTAGATGAGCCAACAGTCGGCTTAGATCCACTAACAGAACAAAAGTTGCTTAACTTAGTTTTCGCTGTACTCAAAGACAAGACCGTTATTTGGATCACCCACCACTTACAAGGAATGAAATTTATTGATCAGGTTCTTTTCTTTAAAGATGGGGTTGTCGAAATGGAAGGAAATCCTCATACTTTATTTAAAGAAAACAAACAATTCCATCAACTTTATTTAATGGATCAAGGTTTACTTTAAGAAAGGAAGGAGACTTATCATGTCACCTGACTATAAAAAAGGCTACTATGAATTAATAGAACCTCGTACCCTATTTAATTCCGTTATTCCTCTTGTTTTAGGAATTTTTTATACTTGGTATAACTATCATCTTTTACGCCTTTGGCCTACTATTGAAATGGTAATTGCGATGATCGTATTGCAAGTCTTCATGAACGTCAATGATGGTTACTGGGACTACAAACGTGAAAAAGCTGCTAAAACTGGTGATCATAAAAAGAATCCAATTGGGATGTATCATTTAGATCCAAACCAAGTAAAATGGTTTTCACTAATTTTATTTATCATTTCAGCTGCTTGTGGAATTTTAATCGGATTTCAAACCAATAATTGGATTATTTGGCTTTTAGGCTTACTTTGTTATGGGATAGCAATTTTCTATTCTACTGGTTCTCACACGATTTCTTCTGGACCTTTTGGTGAAATTGCGGCAGCTTTTGCAATGGGACTAGGAATTATTCTGGTTATGGTTTATATCAATATCTATCCAGATTATAGATTTACTTGGTCCTTCTTAGGCAAAATAATTTTAGCGGCCGGAATTCCTGAAATTTGTAATTATACTTTATTACTTGGAAATAATGTCTGTGATTACCAAGAAGATATCAATAATGGACGTCACACCCTAGTTTCCTACCTTGGTATTAAGGGTGGGTTATACTTATTTGTTATTAATTATGTCCTAGGCTATTTATTAACAATTTGGGCAGTAATGATTAATATTTTGCCTTGGTCAGTTTTATTAATCGTAATCTGCATCCCACTTTTAGTTAAAAATATGCAAGCTCTCTGGCGTATTCAAAATAAACGTATTACTTTTCCAAAAGTCGTTCAAAATACACAGGTACTTTTCATTACTGAAACAATTGGCTTTTTAATTGGAATTATTTTTAACTTTAAATAAAATCACTGTAGAAAGGGGGCTTAGCTTACTGGCTAAGTCCTTTTAGTGTGAAATTGACAAATTAAAGGGGACTTGTTAATTTAAAAGCGTTAAACCATTAACTGCTATTAAAGGAAAATTATGAATCAAAAAATTAAGCAGACAAAATTAATTTTTAGTCTTATAAGTCTTTTATTACTCACACTCGTAGTTACAGCTTGTAGTAATCAAAAGCATCATTCACACTCAAATAATAAAACTAGTAATCAAACCGTTGCCCTTATTACCGATAATAATACAATTAATGACCACTCTTATAACGCTTCGGCTTGGCAAGGTCTAAAGCAATATGGCATTAATAATCACCTTGAACAAGGAGATAATGGCTACCAATATTTTGTTTCTACTTCAACTCCTACTGCTGCAATTCAATCAGCACTAAATAAAAATTTTAAAACTATTTTTGGAGTCGGACCTAATCTTAAAACTGATATTAGCAAAGCGGCCAAAAATAATCCCAAACATAATTTTGTAATTGTTGATGAAACTATTTCTCATCAAAAAAACGTTACTTCCATCAATTTTAATAATGAACAGGCTGCATATTTGGCCGGAATTGTTGCTGCTTATACCACTAAAAGTAACATTATTGGTTTTATTGGTGGCGAACAAAATACGGCAACCATCCGTTATCAAGCTGGTTTTGAGGCTGGGATTAAAGCTGGTGCAAAAAAACTTCATAAAAATATTAAGTTGTTAAATGGTTACACTAATAGCTTTTCAAAATCTTCTAAGGCTAAAGACTTAGCATTGAATTTAATTAACAAAAAGGCTGATATTATTTTTCAAGCCGCTGGAAAAAGTGGTACTGGAGTTTTTCAAGCTGTTAAATCTTTTAATGAAACGCAAGCCGTTAACAAAAAGGTTTATGTTATTGGCGTAGATTCAGACCAACAAAGCTTAGGTAATTACTATGCTAAAGGTCAACAAGAGTCTAATTTCACTTTGACCTCAGTTATTAAGGCTGTTAATTTAGCAGTTGAAAATATTGCTCAAACTACTTATGATGGAAAATTTCCGGGTGGTAAAAATATTACTTATAATCTTCAAAATAATGGTGTTTATATTCTTAACTCCCCTAATATTTCCAATCAGGCCTGGGATCAAGCCCAAAAGGCTCGTCTTAAAATAATTAAGGGACAGATTAAAGTCCCTACACAAATAAAGGCAGTTCCTTAAAGGAACTGCCTTTTTATTATTAGATTGTAGCCAATGGTTGTTTAGCTGTTGGTGGTGGAAAATCGGCATTAATTAATTTTAGATCTTCACTTGTTAGTTTAATATCTTGGGCTGCAATATTTTCTTTCATATGGCTGATTTTACCAGCCTTGGGAATCGATAACACATTTCCCTGACGAATTGCCCAAGCAAGCATTATCTGATGAGGACTAGCTTGATGATTGCGTGCTACACGTTTTAAATTCTTGGTAACCCGCATCGTATTTCCATCACCAGAATTAAAAGGCGAATAACCAATAAAATTGATGCCCTTTTCATTCTGCCAAGGAAGCAAATCAAACTCTATTCCTCTTTGTTCTAAATTATAGAGATCTTCATTAACAAAACATTCATCCCCACCAGGAAGGGCCAAGAGCTCTTTCATATCATCAGTATCAAAATTTGAAACACCCCAATGCCGAATTAATCCTTCTTTTTGTAATTTTTGCAGGCCTAAAACTGTTTCAGATAAACGTGTTGGACCACGCCAATGTAACAAATAAAGATCAAGATAATCCGTCCCCAGCCTTTGTAAAGTTTTTTCTAAGCTGGCCCTTTCTAATGCGGGAGTAGCATGATAAGGATAAAATTTGGAAATTAAATATAATTTTGAGCGATCATAACCCTTAATTGCAGCACCTATTAAGCTTTCACTTTTTCCAGACCCATACATTTCTGCAGTATCGATTACATTAATTCCATTATCAATTCCAAAACGCAGAGCCGCAATTTCATCATTTCTTTGGCTTGGATTTCCACCAATATTCCAAGTACCCATCCCTATTTTAGGTAAATTTAAATCCTTAAATTGTTCGGTCATGATTCTCACCTCAAATAAAGTGTACCAAAAATCCCGACTTTATCACAATGTAACCGCTTGTGTTGACCAAAATATACTTTTATTTTATAATGGACTAGACCAATAAATCAAGGAGGACTAAATCATGAAAATTATTATTACTAAAGATAATATTGAAGGCGGCACTAAGGCTTTCGAAATAATTAAAACTGGTATGAAAAATGGTGCTAAAGTATTGGGGCTAGCTACTGGTTCATCCCCTATCCCTCTATACTCAGATATGGTAGACAGTGATCTTGATTTTTCTGACATGACTAGTATCAACTTGGATGAATACTATGGTTTAGCTCCTGATAATGACCAAAGTTATCACTACTTTATGCAACATCATCTTTTTGACCAAAAACCTTTTAAGCATTCTTATATTCCTAATGGCTTAGCTAAAAATATTCATGAAGAAGTTGACCACTACAACAAAATTATTGAAGAAAATCCGATTGATATTCAAATTTTAGGTATTGGTGGTAATGGTCATATTGCTTTTAACGAACCTGGTACTCCATTTGGTAGCTTAACCCATGAAGTAAAATTAACAGAAAATACTATTAAGGCAAATTCAAGATTTTTTGATAATATTGATGACGTTCCACGCCAAGCAATTTGCATGGGAATTAGATCAATTATGAATAGTAAAAAGATTGTTCTACTAGCATTTGGCGAGTCTAAACAAGATGCAATCAAAGCAATGATTGAAGGTCCAGTAACAGAAGAAGTACCTGCTTCAATTTTACAAGATCACCCAGATGTAACAATAATTTGTGATGAAGTTGCAGCTGCTAAATTAAGCGATAAATATCGTAAATAAAAGTTTAAAATTTGTTTTTTCACAAAATAACAAAAAAATATTTTAAAAAAAGTCAAGCTAGCACTTGACTTTTTTGCGTGGAACAAAATTAAAAATCTTCTTGTTTACCCCCTAGATATTGGACTAAACTAGTAAGGCAGCCAACATATTGTATAGAAAGAACGTGATGACAGTTATAGTATTGAGCGGGCCTATTGGAGCCGGTAAATCCAGTTTAACAAGTATTTTAGCTGAACATTTGGGGAGCCAAGGGTTTTATGAAGGCGTAGATACTAATCCTATCTTACCTTTATATTATAAAGACATGTCCCATTATACTTTTTTACTAAATGTATATCTTTTAAATCATCGTTTAGCTCAGATTAATCAAGCAATTCAAGAAAAGAATGCTGTTTCTGATCGTTCAATTTACGAAGATGCTTTATTCTTTAAAATGAATGTTGATAGTAAAATCGCTGATGCCACTGAGTTTAAAATCTATGATAGCCTTTTACATAACATGATGGCAGAAACACCTGGCAATCCAAGTAAAAAACCAGATCTTTTAATTTATATTCATGTGTCATTAGATACAATGCTTAAGCGTATTCAAAAACGTGGTCGTTCATATGAACAACTCTCAAGTGACCCTAGTTTAAAGGCTTACTACGAACGCTTGCTCAAATA
Organism: Lactobacillus rodentium; assembly: GCF_003423665.1. GTDB lineage: Bacteria > Bacillota > Bacilli > Lactobacillales > Lactobacillaceae > Lactobacillus > Lactobacillus rodentium. The sequence continues at coordinate 35,725 of NZ_BFBY01000005.1, forward strand.
TTATGAACCATGGTTTGAAAACTATGATGAATCACCAAAAATGATGATCGATGGCGATAAATACGACTTTGTTATTGATGAAGATGCTAAAAAAGAAGTAATTCAATTAGTTGATGCCAAGTTGACAGAGCTTGGTAATCTCTAATTATTGAGAAAAATATAAAGAAGGATCGTGATGACAGTTATTGTATTAAGCGGGCCTATTGGAGCCGGTAAATCCAGTCTTACAGGAGTTTTAGCAAAATATTTAAATACCCAACCTTTCTATGAAAGTGTTGATGATAATCCTGTATTGCCACTATTTTATGAAAACCCTGAAAAGTACGCATTTTTATTGCAAGTTTATTTCTTAAACACTCGTTTTCAAAGTATTAAACGTGCTTTAGAGGATGATAATAACGTTCTTGACCGTTCAATCTATGAAGATGCTCTTTTCTTCCAAATGAATGCAGATATTGGTCGTGCCACCAAAGAAGAAGTAGATACTTACTATGAATTGCTCAACAATATGATGGCCGAATTAGAACGCATGCCCAAAAAACATCCTGATCTTTTGGTACATATCGATGTTTCTTATGACACCATGATTAAGCGTATCCAAAAACGTGGTCGTAATTATGAGCAATTAAGTTATGATCCGACTTTAGAAGATTATTACAAGCGTTTATTACGCTACTACAAGCCTTGGTATGAAAAGTATGAGTACTCTCCAAAGATGACCATTAATGGCGACAAATATGATTTTATGAGTAGTGAAGCTGACCGAGAAGCAGTCATTAATCAAATTGTTCTTAAGCTTAAAGAAATTGGTAAATTACCGACTGACTGGGATAAAGGTTTAGACGAAATTATGATTGAAGAAGCCTAAATTTACAATTTAATCTATCAAAAAAACAGAGCTGAAATTCAGCTCTGTTTTTTATATTCTTTATTGATAAATACTTACTTATTCATGTTCTGAAGCACCAGATTCAGCATCAGTACTATCAGCATCTTTTTCTAATTGGTTTTCCTTAGTTACAGGGTAAGGCTTTCTTACACTTGGACTTGTTGATGAAACGCCCCAATCAGCACTGTAAGAAATGTGGTCAATCTTAGCATGCTTTACATCTTCAATAGTCTTGCAACCAGTTAATTGCATATCAATTAACAATTCTTTGTTTAATTGTTCAATTACTGATTCAACACCAAGGGCACCACCTAAAGCTAAGCCGTATAAGTATGGACGACCAATACCTACTAGGTCAGCACCTAAAGCTAAAGCCTTGAAGACATGTGAACCACGACGAACACCAGAGTCCAAAATAATTGGAATACGGTGGTCACTGTGGTGAACTTCTTTGGCAATTTCTGGTAAGACATCAATCGTTGCTGGAGCACCATCTAATTGACGACCACCGTGGTTAGAAACAACGATACCATCAGCGCCTGCACCAATTGCTAAGAAAGCATCTTCGGCACATTCAACACCCTTTACAAAGACTGGAACATCTTTACCGGCAATTTCCTTAATCTTCTTAATATCTTCAGGCCCAATCTTTTGAGCTGAAGAAGCATACATTTGAGCTACACTTTGGCCTTCACCTTTACCACCAGACCATTTGTTGAAGAATGCTAGTGGAACTGGATAAGTGAAGTGGGTACGTAAGTTAGCTTCACGATAACCACTAACAGTAGCATCAACAGTTAAGAAGAAGCCACTAAAACCAGCCTTAAGTGCATCAGTAATTACCATACGGTTAAAGTCCCAATCTTTACTTAAATATAATTGGAAAAATCTTGGTGATTCACCAACGGCCTTTTGGACGTCTTCAACACTCTTGTTAGCATAAGTACTCATACTGTATAAAGCACCTGCAGCTTTAGCACCTTTAGCTACATCAACTTCGGCTTCAGCATGAGAAATACCGTTACATGCAATTGGACTTATCATTACTGGTGTCTTTAAATCCATTCCCATAAAAGTAGTATCAGTGCTTGGATTGGATCTATCAGTTAAAGCTCTTGGTACAATTTGGAAGTGGTTAAATGCTTGGGTATTGTTACGCCAAGTCCATTCATTTTCTGAACCACTGGCAATGTAGTAGTATGCAGCTTCTGGCATCACATACTTAACTTCATCTTCCAATTGATTTAAATTTACAAGATTTAATTTCTTTTCCCTAGTACTTTGGGGGAAACCTTTATAATATACTGTCATTTTAAACCCTCTTCTCTATAGCTTTCATCTTTGTTATATCACCATTATTAAAATAATTTTAATAATAATACTTGTAAAAATATTCACATTATTTAACAGTTATTCCTATAATTCGTATTTACATCATTTTATAGGAATGATAAACTAAATAAGTCCTTAAATAATATTAAAACACGAACATTAAGTTCGATTTGGAGGATTAAAATGAACTTTTTAAACAATTATTTCAAACTATCTAGTCTTGGGACTAATATTCGTACTGAATTTTTAGCTGGTCTCACTACCTTTATTAGTATGTCCTATATCCTATTTGTTAATCCTAGCGTTTTGGGTGCAAGTGGGATGCCAACTGGTGCAGTGTTTACAGCTACTGCCTTGGCAGCAGCACTAGGTACTGCAATTATGGGAATTGTCGCTAATTATCCAATTGGTGAAGCCCCAGCCCTAGGAATCAATGCATTCTTTGCTTACACTGTATGTATTGGAATGCATGTTAAATGGCAAACTGCCCTAGCTTCAGTTTTTGTAGCTTCAATTATTTTTATTCTAATCACTTTATTTAAATTACGTGAATTAATTATTGATGCAATTCCTGCTGATTTAAAATATGCTATTTCGGCAGGTATTGGTTTGTTTATTGCCTTCTTAGGCTTACAAGATGGTGGTTTAATTGTTAAAAATGATTCCACTTTAGTTGGTCTTGGTTCATTAGATAATCCCCTTGTTTGGATCACTATTTTTGGTTTACTGGTAACTATTGTTTTAATGATTCTAGGGGTGCCTGGAGCAATTTTTATTGGAATGGTCACTGGCTCAATTTTTGGAATTGCTACTGGTCAAATTGCTCTACCCCATAAATTTATTTCTTTCGCTCCAAGTCTGGCACCTACTTTTGGCCAAGCAATTTTTCATGTTAAAGATATCAATACCTTACAAATGTGGATTGTTGTTCTTACATTCTTATTAGTTACTTTCTTTGATACTGCGGGAACTTTAATTGGTTTAGCTCAACAAGCTGGCTTAATGAAAAACAATAAGATGCCTAGAGTTGGTAAAGCCTTAGCATCTGACTCTACTGCAATGCTCTTTGGTTCAATTTTTGGTACTTCACCAGTTGGAGCCTTTGTTGAATCAAGCGCTGGAATTGCAGTTGGTGGTCGTTCAGGTCTAACTGCTGTGTTCGTAGCAATGTTCTTCTTGATTTCTATGATTTTTAGTCCTTTACTAGGAATTTTCACTACCCAAGTTACTGCGCCTGCTTTAATTATTGTTGGTGTTTTAATGGCTCAAAATACTGCTCAAATTCACTGGGAAAAATTGGAAATTGCAGTACCTGCTTTTCTAATTTTAATTGGTATGCCGCTTACTTATTCAATTTCTGATGGTTTAGCCTGGGGAATGATTACTTACCCAATTGCGATGGTTTCAGCTCGTCGTGGTAAAGAAATATCCCCAGTAATGTGGGCCTTATTTGTAATCTTTATCATCTTTATGTGGGTACTAAATATTAAATAAGTCGTAATTGACAATTATTTCTAATTAATTTAATATATTGAATTAGATTGATAAAGGAGCGATGTAATCCATATTACTTCACATTATTTTTAGCTAAATTTATTACTAAGTCTTGTTATGACACAACATAATTTTCCCTTTAATTTTAATAGTTAACTAATAAGGTTTTTTAATTAAAAGGAGAATTTATTGATGACTACTCAAGAAATAGAAAATATTAAAAATGCAATTGAATGGATGAAAAATGGTGGTTTAGTTATCGTAGCTGATGATGAGGATCGTGAAGCCGAAGGTGACATGATTGGTTTGGGAAGCAAAGTTACTGCCGACAATGTCAATTTCATTATTAAAAATGCTCGTGGTCTTCTTTGTGCACCTATTGGCAGTTCAATTGCTAAACGCTTAAATTTAAATCCAATGGTTGGTAATAACACCGATCCATATGGAACGGCCTTTACTGTAAGTGTTGATTATAAAGACACCACTACAGGAATTTCAGCTGCTGATCGTGCTCTAACGATCAAGCATTTGGCAGATCCGAATTCCCAACCTACCGATTTCTTTAGACCGGGACATATTTTTCCTTTAATTGCCAAAGATGGTGGTGTCTTAGAACGCAACGGTCATACTGAAGCTTCTATTACCTTAACTCGTTTGGCGGGAGAACCAGAAGTTGCTTATATTTGTGAAATGATTAAACCAGATGGTACAATGGCTCGTCGTCCTTATTTAAAGGAATTTGCAGCTGAGCATAACTTGCCATATTTCACTATTGCGCAGCTTCAGGAATATGTCCGTCTTAATAATAAAGATTAATTTTAAAGTCTGACTTTTGTCAGACTTTTTTATTTTTTACGAAAAAGATCTGTCATAATCCATTTTATGTGCTACACTTTAGAACAAAGTTCTTTATAAATTCTTAATAAATTCGGAGGAAATTTGAAATGTTAGAAAAATTCTTTCATTTATCGGATGCTCATACCACTGTCAAACGTGAGTTAATTGCTGCATTAACTACTTTTGTCAGTCTCTCCTACATCCTATTTGTTAACCCAAATATTTTGCATGCAGCTGGAATTAATAAAGGAGCAGCTTTTACTGTTACAGCTATAGCTACTGCAGTTGGTTGTTTTTTGATGGGATTAATTGCTAATTATCCTATTGCGCTAGCTCCTACGCTTGGTAGTGCCGCCTTTTTCGCCTACAACGTTTGTGTCGGAATGGGTATTTCCTGGGAAACAGCTTTAGCGTCAGTTTTAGTTGCATCAATTTTATTTATTTTGATTACAGTTCTTAAACTACGTGAAAAAGTTGTGGATGCTATTCCACAAGATTTAAAATATGCTATTTCTGCTGGTATCGGTTTATTTATTGCCTTTATTGGCTTACAAAATGGTCAAATTATCGTTGATAATAAGTCTTCCTTAGTTGGCTTAGGTAGTTTTAATAATCCTGCTATTTGGATCACTTTATTCGGACTAATTTTAACTGTCATCTTAATGGCCGCTAAAGTCCCTGGTTCTATTTTTATTGGAATGATTGTTACTGCTGGTTTTGGGATTGCTATTGGTCAGATTTCAATGCCTCATGGTTTTATTTCTACTCCACCTTCTATTGCGCCAACTTTTGGTCAAGCTATTTTCCATTTAAAGGATATTAATACTGCTCAATTATGGATGGTAGTTGTTACGTTCTTACTAGTAACCTTCTTTGATACTGCAGGTACTTTAATCGGAATGACCCAACAAGCTGGTATGGTCAACAAAGATGGAAAAATCCCTCATATTGGTAAGGCTTTTCTTTCTGATTCACTTGCCATGGTTGAAGGCTCAATTTTGGGTACAGCACCGCTTGGAACTTCAGTAGAATCCAGTGCTGGAATTGCCATGGGTGGACGAACTGGATTAACAGCTATCTTTGTTGGAATCTTTTTCTTAATTGCAATGATCTTTAGTCCTTTATTAGCCGTGATTCCTACGACTGTTACTGCACCGGCTTTGATTATCGTTGGTGTCTTAATGGCTGGTAACTTAAAATATATCAACTGGGATAAATTTGAAATTGCCTTTCCATCCTTCTTAGTAGTTGTTGGAATGCCCCTTACTTATTCCATTTCAGATGGTTTAGCTTTGGGAATGATTGCCTACCCAATTACTATGATTGCTGCTAAGCGCTATAAAGAAGTTTCACCAATGATGTATATCTTATTTGTTCTCTTTATTATCTTTTTCTTAATTACTAATATGGGATAAAAATGGCTCAACAAAATATTATTCATAATCAATTAACTCTTAGTTTGAAATCAGCCCCTGCTACTTCAGCAGACTTAACTATTGCTCAAGATTTAAGAGATACTTTATTAGCAAATAAAGATAAAGCTGCTGGATTGGCTGCTAATATGATTGGCCAAAACAAACGGATTATTGCCTTGTTTATTGGTCCTATTCCCATTGTGATGCTTAATCCTGTTATTACTAGTTCATCAGGGGAATATTTGACTCAAGAAGGCTGTCTTTCCTTAACTGGACAAAGATCTACTAAGCGTTTTAAAAATATTACTGTTCAGTATCAAAACGAAAATTTGGAAACCCATAAACAAGAATTTTCGGATTTTACCGCTGAGGTTATTCAACATGAAATTGACCACTGCAATGGGATTTTAATTTAAATTTTCACCATCTAGCTTAAGTTAGATGGTTTTTTTATTGCTTTTTAGTTGACAAATGTAGTCGTTAATTTTAAGATTACAATTGTAAACGAAAGGAACAAATTATGGAAACTAAGAAATTATCAAGTACTGATATTTCAGATGCAGAATGGGAAATTATGCGTATCATTTGGACTTTGAATCAAGCCCATACTAAAGAAATTATCAATGAAATTCAAAAGAAGAAGTCTTGGTCTGATTCGACTATTAAAACCTTAATTCGCAGATTAACAAAAAAAGGGCTTTTAAAGACCGAACAAGATGGTCGAGGATTCTTATATTGTCCAGTTGTTTCTCAAACTGACATGATGTTTGATGCCACTCAGGCGCTGTTGAATCGGATGTGCAATATGCATAAAGGCGAAGTTATCTTTAATTTAGTTAAAGATTCCCCTATTTCCAAATCTGATCTAGAAAAAATTAAAGTTGAAATTGATAAAAAAATGAAAACTGCTCCTGAAATGGTAGCTTGTAATTGTTTAAAGAAAGAAAATTAGTTTTATTAGGAGGAATTTTTATGAGTATTGGACAAATTATTTCTATTATTATTGGCCTCATCTTAATTGGATTTATTCTTTGGTGGTTTTTTGCACCTCACAAAGAAAATACTGGAGAAGCAACCGTAGTCGATGATGAACAAACAGCAACTATTGTGGTAAATGGTGGTTATTCTCCTTCAACAGTTGTTTTAAAAAAAGGCGTACCTGCTCAAGTAAATTTTGATTTAAAAGATTCAACTGCCTGCTTATCACATGTAGTTTTTGAACAGCTTGGAGTCAATGAAGATTTAACCAAACAACCTATTACAAGTGTGAATATTCCAACAGATAAAGCTGGTACTTATAACTTTGCTTGCGGTATGGATATGTTTCATGGGAAAGTTATTGTGAAATAAGAAAGGACCTAATCAAATGAGTATTTTTTCTAAAAACCAAGTAAAAAAAGTAATTGTTTCTGCAGATAATCATGGTTATAAACCTAATACTATTGAGTTTAAAGAAGGAAAGCCCGCTCAAATAAAATTTATCCCTAAAGGAAATTTAGGTTGTTTAGATCAATTAAACTTTAAGAGTTTAGATATTCATGATGATCTCAATGGCAAAAAAGAAGTTACTGTCAATATTCCAACCGATAAGCCAGGAACTTATGACTTTGCTTGTGGCATGGATATGTTCCATGGAAAGGTAGTTGTAAAATAATGAAACTTACAAATATTCAACGTTTTTGGATCTCCTTGATCCTTTCAATTCCAATGTTAATCCAAATGCTTGCCATGCCATTTCATTGGATGATGCCCTACTATAATTGGATTGCCTTAGTTACCACTACAATTATTATGGCAATTTCAGCAGTACCATATTGGAAAAGTGCCTGGGCTGCTTTTAAAAAGCATAGTGCTAATATGAATACTTTAGTGGCTACTGGTACAGCAGTTGCATATTTCTACAGTATTTTTGCAATGTGTACTAATCGTCCAGTTTACTTTGAAAGTGCTGCCTTTGTAACTGTCTTTGTTTTACTTGGCGATGCCATGGAAGAAAAGATGCACGATAATGCTTCTGATGCCTTAGGAAAATTAATGGGATTACAAGCAAAAGATGCTGAAGTTCTAAGAGATGGCAAATTTGTAAAAATTCCACTGGATCAAGTTCAAGTAGGTGACTTAATTAGGGTTAAGCCTGGTGAAAAAGTACCAGTTGATGGCATTATTACCCAGGGAATATCTAGTTTAGATGAATCAATGGTGACTGGAGAAAGTATGCCGGTTGAAAAACATGTTGGTGATACCGTCGTTGGCTCTACCATGAATACCAATAGCGTTATCACTTTCAAAGCAACTAAAGTAGGTTCGGATACCATGTTGGCTCAAATAGTTGATTTGGTTAAAAAGGCCCAAACTAGTCATGCTCCAATTCAAAATTTGACTGATAAGATTTCTAATATCTTTGTACCTGTTGTCATGATCATTGCGATCTTAACTTTTGTAATTTGGTTTGCCTTCTTAGGTGCAACTGCGGTTGAGGCCATGCTCTTTGCTGTAGCTGTAGTCGTTATTGCTTGTCCATGTGCTCTAGGTCTAGCTACCCCTACTGCTTTAATGGTGGGAACTGCTCGTAGTGCCAAAATGGGAGTTTTAATCAAAAATGGTGAAGTACTACAAGAAGTAAGCAAATTAGATACTGTAGTTTTTGATAAAACTGGGACGATTACTGTTGGTAAGCCAGAAGTTACCGATGTAATTGGTGATAAAGAATTAGTCCTTAAAGTAGCGGCCAGTCTAGAAGAATCTTCTGAACATCCTCTTGCTAGTGCAATTTTAAAGAAGGCAGTATCAGAAAAAATAGTTCCTCAAACAGTCAAAGAATTCGCTGCTCTTGAAGGTAAAGGTGTTAAAGCAACATTTGAGAATCAAGATGCCTTTGTAGGTAGTTCTCGTTTATTAGCCGATGTTCCTATTTCTGCTGAACTTTCACAAAAGGCAAATCAATTACAAAATGAGGCCAAAACTGTAGTTTATGTTGGACTCAATGATAAAATTATTGGCCTCATTGCTATCCAGGATATGCCAAAACCTAGCTCTAAGAAGGCTATTGCTGAATTAAAAGCTCGTGGTTTAAAGACAATCATGCTTACTGGTGATAACGAAGCAGTAGCACAAGCGATTGCTAACGAAGTTGGGATTGATCAAGTTATTGCTGGGGTCCTTCCTAATGAAAAGGCAGCTCATATCCAAGAATTACAAAAAAATGATGCTACAGTTGCATTTGTAGGTGACGGTATAAATGATGCTCCTGCACTTTCAACAGCCGATGTTGGGATTGCTATGGGTTCAGGAACAGATATTGCAATCGACGCCGGTGGTATCGTTCTAGTTCAAAACGATCTTTTGGGTGTTGTCCGTGCCTTAGATCTTTCTAAAAAAACCTTTAATCGGATTAAATTGAACTTATTCTGGGCTTTAATCTATAATACTATTGGTATTCCAATTGCTGCAGGAATCTTTGTTGGCATTGGTTTCACCTTAAGTCCCGAATTTGCAGCACTCGCAATGGCCTTTTCTTCAGTTTCAGTAGTAATGAGCTCACTTTTACTTAACAAGACTAAAATTGCTGGTGCCTAGCTTTAACAGTTATTAAGGAGTTAATTATGTCAGTTAGTATCTTGAATAATGACACCACTAATCAAGAATTTTTAGATTTTATTGTTGATGAAATCCATAATGCGGTTGTTTCCAGTGTAAATTCTGTTGGAAATCCTGCTGCTCAAGTATGTGATATGTTAATGGTCAAAGATATGAAGTTATATATGACCACTTCAGTTAAGAATCCTTTCTTTAAGTGCTTAATAAATAATCCTAATATTGAAGTAAATGGCTATAAAGGTAATGGCACAATGGATTCGTGTGGCTTTTCATTAACTGCTACCATCAAAAATATCGACCATCAATATTTAGATGAAGTCTTTGAAAAAAATCCCTATCTTAATGAAATCTATAAAGATAATTTAGAACAAGCTAAGCAAGAACTAAGAATTCTAGAAATCACGCCTCAAGCGGGAGCATATCTTGATCATCGCGTAGATCCAATTTATCACCGAACTTTTAAATTTTAATCTCAAAAAAGAGCGTTTAATTAAACGCTCTTTTCTTTTAGCTCAATTTTTCTCCCCTTTACTTTTAATCTCCCTTCTTTTTCTAGCACCTTTAATTGTCGAGAAAAAGTTTCCGCTGAAATACCTAAATAAGCAGCCAAATCCTTTTTCTTTAAAGTTAATATTATTTCCTTTTGCCCTTGTGCAATACTTTGATCTTTTAAATATTCCCAAATTCTTTCTTTAGCACTAAAAGCAGATTTTAAGACTTCGTGTCGCTGAATTTGCACTATTTTTTCACCAAAATTATTTAATAATTTTATGGCTACTCCAGGATTATCCTGTAAAAAATTCTGAAATTTATCTCGATCAATACTGCACACGGCTGTCTCTTCTAGTGCTTCAATCCAAGTATTAGTTTTACTTTCACCAAATAGTTCTCCTTCGCCTTCAATTTCTCCCATTTTCAAAATATTTAATACTACTTCATTACCATCTTCATCTAAACTAAAAACCTTGGCCTTTCCCTGATCTATTACAATCAAGCCACTATCTTCGTCGGCTCTTTTAATTAGACTTCCAGCATGATAATGTTGCTGATGCTTAGATGTTGAGACTAATTTTTCTTTAATTTCATGAGGTAAGGTTTTAAAAATTTCTACCTTACTCAAACATTGTTCTGGATTATGCATTATTTTTCTCTTTTCTTGACTTAAATCAATTTTATTTTTGATAAATCAATTATACTAAAAACATAAATTAAAAATAAACGGAGGAAAATTATATGACTAAATATTTTGCAGAAATCAAGCCATTAAATGAACAAAAAATCGCTTGTGTTCCACATGGAACAGCTGAATTTATCGAAAATGGTGATAATTTACATATTCATGTTGAAATGTTTGATACCCCTAAAAATATTGAACACTGGGAACATTTCCATGGCTTTCCTGATGGCAAAGATGCCGAAGTTCCTACGGCGGCAGCAGACACTAATCATGATGGCTATATTGATCTCCCAGAAACAGAACCATTTTCTGGTACAACCATGGTTCCTTTAGATAATGCACCTCATAAAATGAATATTCCCCATGATGGTTATCCTGTTGCTGATGATTCTGGTCATTATGAATATGAAATTGATGTGCCACTCAAAGAATTGCAAGCTTCCTTTAAAAGGGCCTTTAATACACCAGATCTTCAATTAGACAAGCGCGTAGTTTATGTTCATGGTATTCCTGAATCAATGAAACTTCCTGCAAGTGTTCAAGGTACTGTAATGTCTTATGATCCACATACTACTTTACCAATTGCTGCCGGAAAAATTAGAAAGGTTGAAGATTAGTGCTTAAAAAAATATTCTTTGTCCTATTATATGCAATAACTGCATTTTTTACTTTTAGTAATAAAATGATACCGGCAATGTATCTAATGGCAGCCGGGATGTTTCTAGAAGCTTCTTTTTCCTTATTCAATCATGTCCTAAAAACTATTAAGCATTAATCGAACGGTCTGGTAATTATCAGACCGTTTTTTGTATCCTATCCATTTTTTTGTTAGGGTAGTTATATTAGCTTTTTAAAATTTAGGAGGGATTATTACATAAATAAGAAAAATTTCTTATTTATTTTTATGAGTGATTCAACAATTCAAGAACCAATCAAAAAGAAAAGTTATAAAAAAGCACCATTAATGCCAATTCATATTCGCATTTTTGTTGCCATAGTTTTGGGACAAATGGCATGTGGCTTTGCACTTGGTATTAGTGGGACAGCACTGTCTAATGCGGCTCAATATATCCAAATTAGTGATTTTTGGACTGGGTTAATTGGTGCTGGTGCTTTAATTGGTTTGGCTGGAAGTTTAATCGTTGGCCGAATTTCTGATAAAATCGGACGCCGACGCATGTTAATGCTTAATATGTATGTATTAGCTTTATTTTCTGCTCTAAGTCTTTTTACCAGTAACTTATTTTTAACCTTTTTACTAAGAGTAGGCGCTGGTTTAATGCTTGCCGTTGATTATACGGTAGGGAATGCCTTACTTACTGAATGGCTTCCTCAAGGAGAAGATAGCAAAAAACAAACTCAGCTTTTAATCTATTGGACACTGGGCTTTATTGCATCATATTTAACCGGAATCTATATTACAGGTTTTGGTGCTTATACTTGGCAAGTAATCTTTGCAACAGGGGCAATACCTGCTTTAATAGCAGCTATTTTTAGAAGTATTTTTCCTTTACCAGGTTCTCCTAGTTGGCTGGCCAGCAAAGGAAAAGTTAAAAAAGCCAATCATTTAATTAGAAAACACCTAGGTAAAAAGTGGGCCGTACCTAAACGAGTTAAGAAAACTAAACCAGCAAAACAATCAACCTGGAAACTTTTATTGACAAAACCATATCGCCGAAAAGTTTTTGTTGGCGGAATGTTCTACGCTTGTCAGGCCTTTGCTTTCTTTGGAATTAGTATTTTCTTACCTATTTTGCTTCAAGGGATGAATATTACTGACGAAAAAATATCAGGAATAATTTATAACGGTGCTATGTTTATTGGGATTCTATTTGGAATCTTTATTTTTAATAGAATTAGTCGCCGGGCCTTTTTAATTGCTAATTTCTTGATTTCTAGTATTTTAATTGGGCTTTTAGCCTTTGGGACTCACTTTAATTCAATAGCTAAATTGACTATTTTTTCAATTTTTGCCATTATTTTATCTTCTGGTTTAGTACTAGATTATTCTTATCCAACTGAACTATTTGATATCAAAGTACGTGGTACAGGTGTGGGGACTTGTATTACTATTAGTCGTATTGGTGCAGCTGCCGGAACATTTTTACTACCAATTTTAACTAATATTGGTGGCAGTAGTTTAGCAATGTGGGTTTGTGCAATTGTTCTCTTCATGAGTTTTATTATTTGTTTAATCTGGGCACCCGAAACTTCACCCAAATTCTTGAATAAAAATAATTAATAAATAAAGATTAAGTAATTACATGCAAAAAAGCCTCGAAATTCGAATTGAATTTCGAGGCTTTTTATTATGGTTGCAAAGCTATAAAACTAATTATCAGTTCGTTTTATTTATTAGTCATTCTTTTTACGCTTCTTACCTGCTGCTAATCCGAAGAATCCAGCAATAGAAGCTAAAGCTAAACCAAAGATTCCAGCTTCATTATTCTTTGCACCAGTTTGTGGTAATTGACCAGCCTTACCAACTTTAACCTTACCGATTACATTACCATTTGCGTCAACATAGATAATCATTCCTTGACCATCTGCAGCTGGGTAGTAATCAATAATTTGTCCGTGAGGTCCAACAGTAACTACGTAACCTTCTTCAGCTAATGCTTCTGCTTGTTCACTTAATGGACGTTGAGCATCTAATAAGGAATCAGTATCACTAGCATTGTTACCAGCAAAGTTAGTAGGGTTATTGGTAATTACAGGAGCGGATTGGTTAGTACCAGCACCCTTGTTATTATCTCCCTTACCAGCAGGGTTGTTGCCAGTAGTTCCTTTATTGGTATTATCTTTGCCTTGGTTACCCTTGTCAGTATTCTTACCAGTGTTGTCTTTATTATCGGAATTATTGTTATCTGACTTACCATTATTGTTGTTATCAGTAGGTTGTTGAGGATTATCAGTGTTGTCACCGGTATTGTTATTATCAGCTTGAGCTGCCTTTTCAGCATCATCAGCAGCACTCTTAGCTACTTCTGCTGCAGAACTTGCTACTGAAGCAGCACTGCTTGCTACTGATTCATCACTCTTAGCATCACTTGCGTAGCTTTG
>NZ_BFBY01000005.1:49758-124882 GCF_003423665.1 Lactobacillus rodentium
TGCTACTGAAGCATCGCTCTTAGCTTGACTTGCAGCGCTTGAAGCTACTGATTCTGCTGAACTTGCGGCACTTGAGTTGCCTTGACTTGCATAGCTTGATGCGGCACTTTGGGCACTTGAGGCTGTTGATGCAGCATTTGAGGCGTCGGTTGCTGCGGATGAAGCAGTTGAGGCTGCTGAACTTGCTACTGAAGCGGCTGAGCTTGCCTTATTTGCATCGCTCTTAGCTGCTGAATCAGTAGGATTCTTGTCTGCATTACTCTTGGCTTCACTTGCTGAACTTGAGGCATGTGATGCTGAGCTTGATGCATTACTTGCATGGCTACCTGCTTCACTGGCTGCTGAGCTGGCTTGGCTTGCGTAGTCACTTGAAGCTGAACTTGAGCCTGGGTTTACTGCACTTGAAGCTTCGCTTGCTGCTGATGAAGCTGTTGAAGCAGCTGAGCTGGCTTTTGATGCGGCACTTGAAGCTACTGAATCATCACTCTTAGCTTGACTTGCTGCGCTTGAAGCTACTGATTCTGCGGAACTTGCGGCACTTGAGTTGCCTTCACTTGCATAGCTTGATGCTGCACTTTGGGCACTTGAAGCTGTTGAGGCTGCACTTGAAGCATCACTTGCTGCATCTGAGGCAGTTAATGCGGCTGATGAAGCTTCGCTTGCTGCTGATGAAGCCGTTGAAGCGGCTGAGCTGGCTTTAGAATTGTTTGGATCCTTATCTGCATTACTCTTGGCTTCACTTGCTGCGCTACTTGCGTTGCTTGATGAACTTGAAGCATCACTTGCGTGACTTCCTGCTTCACTGGCTGCACTTGAAGCTTCGCTTGCGTAATCACTATTTGCTGAGCTGGCTGCACTTGAGTTATCTGATGATGAGCCTTCACTTGCTGCTGAACTTGATGCGCTTGAGTCAGCTGATGATGAACCTTCGCTTGCTGCTGAGCTGGCAGTTGATGCGGCACTGCTTGCTACACTTGCAGCACTTGAGGCTGTTGAAGCGGCGGAGCTGGCTACTGAGTCATCACTCTTAGCTTGACTTGCAGCACTACTTGCTACTGATTCTGCGGAACTTGCAGCACTTGAGTTGCCTTCACTTGCATAGCTTGATGCGGCACTTTGAGCGCTTGAGGCTGTTGAAGCGGCGCTTGATGCATCCTTTGCAGCGCTTGAGGCCGTTGATGAAGCGCTTGAAGCTGTTGATGCTGCTGAGCTGGCAGTTGATGCGGCACTTGAGGCTGTTGAGTTGTTTGGATCTTTATCAGCGTTGCTCTTTGCTTCGCTTGCAGAACTTGATGCGGCACTTGATGAGTTTGAAGCATCACTTGCGTGACTCTTAGCATCACTGGCTGCGCTTGAAGCTTCACTTGCGTAATCACTTGATGCTGAGCTATTAGCGATTGAAGTTGCTTCACTGGCTGCGCTTGAAGCTGTTGATGAAGCAGAACTTGCTTCTGATGCGGCACTTGATGATTCACTTGCGGCACTCTTAGCGATATCTGCATCTTCACTAGCCTTCTTAGCTGCATCTGATGCCTTTGATTGTGCTTCGCTGGCGGCTGAGCTGTTACCTGCTGAGGCTGCACTGCTTGCAATTGAATCTTGTTCACTTGCAATGCTCTTTTGTACATCGGCATCACTTGCGGCTGATGAAGCAGTTGAGGCTGCGCTTGAAGCTTTTTCTGCGGCTGAACTTGCTACACTTGCTGCTGAGCTTGCCTTGTCGGCATCACTCTTAGCTGCTGAGTTCTTTTCTGCTGCACTTGAGGCTGCTGATGCGGCACTTGAGGCATTAGAAGCATTGGATGCAGCTGAACTTGCATTGCTCTTTGCTACATCTGCTGCACTATTTGCCTCTGATGCTGAGCTTGATGCAGCTGGTTCATATGGTGTTACATCAATTGGCTTCTTGTTTGCTTCACTTTCTGCGGCACTTGCTGCGTCTGAGGCTGTTGATGCGGCACTTGAAGCAGTTGATTGTGCTGATGAAGCTTCGCTTGCTGCACTCTTAGCAATATCTGCATCTTCACTAGCCTTCTTAGCTGCGTCTGAGGCCTTTGATTGTGCTTCGCTGGCTGCTGAACTGTTACCTGCTGATGCGGCTGAGCTTGCAATTGAATCTTGTTCACTTGCAATGCTCTTTTGTACATCGGCATCACTTGCGGCTGAGCTGGCTGTTGAGGCTGCACTTGAGGCTTTTTCTGCAGCTGAACTTGCAACACTTGCTGCTGAGCTGGCTTTATCTGCATCACTCTTAGCTGCTGAGTTCTTTTCTGCGGCACTTGAGGCCTTAGCTGCGTTGCTTTGAGCATCGCTGTTTGCGGAACTTGCCTTATCTGCACTACTTGATGCTTGACTTGCTGCTGAGCTTGCTACATCTGCTGAGCTTGATGCGACTGGTTCATATGGTGTTACATCAATTGGCTTCTTGTTTGCTTCACTTTCTGCGGCACTAGCTGCGTCTGAGGCAGTTGAAGCTGCAGAACTTGCTGCTGATGCGGCACTTGATGATTCACTTGCGGCACTCTTAGCAATTTCTGCATCTGAGCTTGCCTTGTCTGCTGCTTCTGATGCCTTTGATTGTGCTTCGCTGGCTGCGGTGCTATCACCTGCTGAGGCTGCTGAGCTTGCTATTGAATCTTGTTCACTTGCGATGCTCTTTTGTTTATCTGCATCACTTGCGGCACTGCTTGCTGTTGAGGCTGCGCTTGAAGCTTTTTCTGCGGCTGAACTTGCTACACTTGCTGCTGAGCTTGCCTTGTCGGCATCACTCTTAGCTGCTGAGTTCTTTTCTGCTGCACTTGAAGCTGCTGATGCGGCACTTGATGCTGTTGAAGCATTTGATGCGGCGGAACTTGCGTTACTCTTTGCTACATCTGCGGCACTGTTTGCTTCTGATGCTGAGCTTGAAGTTGCTGGGTAGTAAGGGTTAACGATAATCTTACCATCTAAACCAGTCTTAGCATCTTCAATTGCCTTAGTTGCCTTATCTACTTCATCTTGAGTTGCATCTGGGTTATCTAACACACTCTTACCTGCTGCTACAGCATCATCGTAAGCCTTCTTAGCTTCGTCAGTACCATTAATGTATGCTGGAGTCTTTTCTACTGTTGGTGCGTCGTCAACTGCCTTTTGTAAGTCAGTTTTGTCTGCACCTTCTACTGTTACTGGAACAGTTACTTTGTCAGTAGTTCCATCTGGGTAAGTTACTGTTATTTCTCCAGTGGTTTCGCCAACCTTACTTGTGTCTGGAGTCTTAGTCCATTCATAAGTTGTGCCTTCTGGCATATCCTTAGCGTTAGTAATAGTAGTTTCTGCGTCTGGTACTTGGCCACCTACTGGAACCTTTACATCGGTTGATGCTTCTGGAGTGTAAGTATCTGAATCTGGCTTACCATCTAATGCACCCTTAGCCTTGTTGATTGCGTTAGTAGCGTCATCTACTTGAGCTTGGGTTGCATCTGGGTTATCTAAGACTTTCTTACCTGCTGCTACTGCATCATCGTATGCCTTCTTAGCATCGTCTGTACCATTTCTGTAAGCTGGAGTCTTTTCTACTGTTGGTGCTTCATCTACAGCTTGTTGCAAAGCAGTCTTATCTACTTCTTCTGCACCTTTTACAGTTACAGGTACTGTTACTGTATCAGTAGTTCCATCTGGATAAGTTACAGTAACCACACCAGTAGTTTCGCCAACTTTGCTTACATCTGGTTCAGTTGTCCATGCATAAGTAGTACCTTCTGGCATTTGATCAGCATTAGCAATTGCCTTAGCTGCTTCTGGTACCTTACCTACAATAGTAGTTAAATCAGTAGCAGCTTCTGGAGTGTATTGATCTGCATCAGTAATTCCAGAAGTAGTGATAGTAGTAGAAACTTTATCAGTTGAACCATCTGGGTAAGTTACGACAATCACACCTGGAATAGTTTGATCTGCAGTAACTGGGACTTGTTGTCCATCTTGCCATGCGTAAGTAGTACCTTCTGGTAACTTGTCCTTGTTCAAAATTTGTTCTGCTGCATCAGGTAATGATTCTGCAGTTGCTTGAACAGGATTCTTAACTTGAGGAGTGTAAATAGCACTGTCATCGTAATGAGCTGTACCAGTTACTTCAATTGGTTCAGCACCCGGAACAGTAACGATAACCTTAGCTGGTACATTGTCACCTGCTGTAGGAGTATTATCATCTGCCCAAGTTACCTTAGTACCTGCTGGTAAGTTAGCTGGATCCTTGATCATGTCATATGGAGAAGTTGGGTTCTTCACATCATCATTAGTTGCAACAGATACACTCTTAACAGTGGTTTGAGTAGTTGAACCATCTGGGTAAGTTACTGTTACAGGAACAGTTGTTACACCAGTAGTGTTAGTTGCTGGAATAGTAACAACACCAGTTGATGAATCAATAGTTGCACCTGCTGGAGCATTACCATCAATAGCAAACTTGGTACCTTCTGGTACAGCAACAGTCTTACCATCGTTATCAGTAATTACTGGAGTAATAGTTGCTGCCTTGTTAGCTTCAACTGCAGTAGTTGGGTAAGTTACATCAACATCATCAGCAGTTTGTGCTGGATCATTAACTTTGTATTGAACTGGAATATCTAAGTAAGCTGGAGTAGTACCATCTGCTTGCATTACTGATGGATAAGTTACACGAACAACACCATTGTTTTGTGTCTTAGTAGTTGGAGTTTCTGCCCAACTTAAAGTGTAATCAATACCTGCGTTATCTAAAGCAGTAGTGTCTACTAAACGCTTGAATTGAGTTTGAGTTAAACCGTTATCGATGCTCTTCTTTGAGAAGCCAAGATCAGTATTCTTAGCAGTAGCACCGGTTAAATCTAAGTTTAAGTCAACAGTTTGAGTACCGCCCTTAACATAACCATTCTTAACTACAACTGAATCTGGAGCAAAGCTAATAGATACTGGAGCTGTAATAGTTTCATTGTTACTTGGAGTATCTACCACAGTTGATGGAGTCTTAGCCCATGAAACTTTACCGTAGTTAGTAATATCTACTGGAGTAACTTCTGGATTATCCTTAGTTGGGATAGCGTAGTAAGTTAACTTGTAGTTATCAGCAATATTTTCTACTTGTGCTGACTTATCAGTAGTTTCTGGTAAGTTACCTGCAGCATATTGAATTGCAACAGCACCAGTGGTGTTACCATTTTCATCCTTTTGCCATACAGGTGTAGTATCGTTACCTAAAACATAAACAGGAGCAATAACTTGATCGATTGAGTCATCCTTGTAAGTTACAGTTACAGGAATGTTTACAACAGTACCAACTTGACCTTGGTTAGCAGCAAAAGTAATCTTACCAGTTGCTGAGTCAATAGTTGCACCTTGAGGAATTGTTACATTACCTGTTTGTACCCAACCTAATTGGTATGGGTGACCTGACATAGTGTTATCAAGTAAATCAGGATTTGGATTTGCTGGAGTAAGAGTTCCATCTTCACCTACTTGGTAGAAAGTTGGTGAATCAATGTTAATAGTTTCGCCAACTTTAGCAGTTGAATCCTTGTAACGTGCATCGTATTTGTAAGATTCAAGATCCATTGAAGTCAATACTAAACGTTGTTGAGTACCCTTAACGAAGTTAACGCTTGAAAGGAAATCATTTAACTTGTTGTTATCAACTGGTGCCATACCAGCAGCGTTAATCTTACCGCTAGATTCTTCACTAAAGTTTTCCACTTGCCAAGTCTTGTTTGGATCAGCATTGTTATTCCCCTTATCCCATTGCTTGACATCAACGCCACCAAATTTACCAGCATCCATGTGAAGACCTGAAGCAGCATCAATCAAGTTACCAACTGAGTAACCATTAGGGTTGGTTCTTTGAAGGTTTAAGTATTTAACTTGGCCAATAGTTCCAACCTTTGAGGTCTTCATGATATTAATTAATGGACTATAAGCATCTTTCTTACCAGTAGCAATACCTATACCACCTATACCAAGAGTCATACCTTCATTGTCAGAAGCATCTTGAATATCAATGGTTGATCCATCTGCAAACTCTAAGTCGTAAGCTTGACCACCAAATACTGTACTTCCTCCAAGTTGAATCATAGCAGTAGAAGTTTTTACATTTCCACGCTTCATCTTCAAAGTAGCACCATCTGCAACTGTTAATCTAGCATTACCAGTTTGTGAGAAACTAATTGCACCTAAAGCAATAGGAGCATAAATCCAACCATCTGAACCCATGTTACCAGACATTCTTTGACTAAAGCCATTATTGTCTTGCATGGTATCAATATTAAGAGTTGAGCCTTTCTTTAAGTCTAAGTTGGACAAAAGAACAGCAGATGAGTGACCTTTACCTAAGGTCATGTTAACAGTAGCACCTTCATTTAAAGTCAAGGTACCATTAGCATTACGTGAAGCAATACCACGTAAACTTGTAGTGCTGCCCTTACCATCAATACCATTAGTATTAATAGTTAACTTGGCATTCTTACCAACAGCCATACTACCAGCTGGATCACTACTATCACTAGTATCAGGACTAAGCTTAATTACATTGTGTTCTTCATCTTGAACACCAGAAGTGAGACCACCAATACCAAATGATCCAGTCATTGATGCTGTAATACTTACATCAGCATTGTCATCAATAAGGACATTACGTGCAAAAATTATATTTCTATCAGCACCTTGTTCAATTGAACCGGTAGCATTATTAGCTAAAGGTGAAACGTTAATAACATCTTTACCCTTGAAGATAACGTCGACACCATCTTCATCATTAGTTAATGGCGTGTTTAAATCAGCTTGGAAATTATTGAATGTAAGAGTAACCTTTTTGAGATTAGCACTGTTCATGTTACCAAAATAAATTGGTGTGTAACGTGTACTAGTTGAGTTATTCTTAACCTTTACATCATTGAAAGTTAACTTCCAACCATTAGTATTATCTTGGTTTTGGTTCCACAATGAAATGAACCATTTACCCATATTAACTGTGTGGTCATTACCATTAACAGTTAAATCACGAGCAATGCTAGTAAATGGACTGTTTGAAGTCTTATTAGCAGCTAATTCGTAAGGTTGTAACCAGTTATCACCAGTTAAACCAGTACCACCTGATACTAATCCACCATCAACTTGACTTTGTTCTTCAGTCATGTTGGTTAAATCAATATCCTGGTTAAGATTAATTGTAGTAATATCTTTGTTTGCAATAGCCTTTGATAAGTCAGCAAAGTTTTCTACATTAGCAGTATGTTCATCAGTAACTGCAGTTTTAGCAAGCTTATTTGCCTTAATTAAAGAATCTAATGAACCATTACCTTTTGCTAAATCCTTAGTATTAAGCTTTAAAGCAGTTGTTTCTGTGGATTTTGCATCTTTATTATCAGTCTTTTCATCTGCTTTTGTAGCAACAGATTTAACTTCTTCTGACTTAGGTGCATCAGACTTAACTGCATCTGATTTTAGAGCTTCAGATTCTGGAGTTGCATTTTCTGAAGTAGGTTGAGCCTTTTCAGTAGCAACTGACTTAGTAGTATCTTCAGCAGTTTGTTTTACTGGAGCTTGACTGTCAGCTTCTGGCTTTGCAGAAGTTTTACTGGTATCAGCTTTAACAGTAATATTTTGACCAGTTAATTCAGAAGCGTGAACTACGTGATTAGTTGGTCCTTCATTCATAAAGAACAATACTCCGATAAGAACAGAAGCAGCACCTACGCTAAACTTTCTGATTGAGAAACGTTCTTGTTTACGTTCCATCTTACGAAGACGTTCTTGATAATTATTTTTTGATAACATCTAATCGATCTCCTCCTGGGAAAAACAACAATCGTTGTTTCATTATTTTTCTTTATAAATATTATAGTATTATAAAGCATTTATTATATTACCATCATTGATTTTAAAATACCAGCTGTTATTGTTACAAATTAATATTTATTCATAATTCCTCTTCAACTCTTTATACTAAGGCCCGAACTAAAAGAATTACTATTATAAAATAGTAATAATTAATTAATAATTTTATATATCCGTTATTTAATCTTTTTTCTTTGATTATCATTTGCTAAATGTTATTTATTAAATAACTTTTAACAAATAAAAAACCGCTACTTTTTTAAGTAGCGGTTTTACTTAACGATAAAAATCTCCATCTTCTAATCGAGAATCTCGATCCTTTTGGATGGTATCAATTAATTCATCATTTGCTTTATCATCTTCAGTTGTTTCTAGAAACTCTTCTGTTTTTTCTAGTAAACTCTTTTTCTTCTTTTCATGTTTTGGTTTATATGCCATTTTGATCATCCCTTTTCACCCTTATTTTATCCTCTTTAACAAAAAAGCTCCAAGAATATATCTTGGAACTTTTCTACTATATTATAGTTACTTTTAAATTAGTCTTCGTTAGTGTATTCTGCAGTCCATTGCATTTCTTCAGTAACCTTAGCAGGATCAGTAATACCTTCACCAGCTAAACCTTGGTCAATTGCGGATTGAACGACTGCACGAGCTTCAGTCTTAGTAAATGATTGAAGCATTGAGATTGGTGGCAATACTGCTGCACCTGGCTTAGAAGTATCAACGATACCACCAAGTGAGTGAGCTGCAGCTGATAAAATTTCATCATTAACAAGTCTAGTCTTACTTGCCAATACACCCAAACCTAAACCTGGATAAATCAAAGCGTTGTTTGCTTGACCAATGTGGTAAGTTACACCGTTGTATTCTACTGGAGCTGATGGAATACCAGTAGCCACTAATGCACGTCCTTCAGTCCATTTAATTATGTCTTCTGGATGAGCTTCGATCAACTTAGTTGGGTTAGAAATTGGGAAAATAATTGGACGTTCAGTACCAGCCGCCATAGCTTTTACAACACCTTCAGTGAAAGCACCTGGGTTAGTAGAAGTACCAATCATAACGCTAGGATGAACTGCCTTAACTACGGCTTCTAAGTTAGTTAATTCATCAGCATTAGCAAATTCACTTCTCTTACGTACAAATGGCTTTTGTTCTGGAGTTAAGCCTGGAGTATCTTCGAATAAAAGACCTTGCTTATCTACTAAGTAGAAGTGCTTCTTAGCTTCTTCTTCACTTAAACCTTCCATACGCATTTCACGGTACATCATGTTGGCAATACCCATACCGGCAGTACCAGCACCGTAAGTTAAGAATACTTGATCAGTGAATTTTTGCTTAGAAATGTTTAAGGCACCTAATACACCAGCTAAACATACAATACCAGTACCTTGAACATCATCGTTAAAGACAGGAATCTTATCTTGGTATTGCTTTAAGATCTTAGTAGCATTATCACGACCAAAGTCTTCAAAGTGTAAGTAAACATCTGGGAATACTTCACGTGCTGCTGCAACAAATGAATCTACGAAGTGGTAGTACTTGTCACCGTAAACACGTTTCTTTCTCAAACCTAAGTATAATGGATCGTTCAATAAAGTTTCGTTATTAGTACCAACATCTAAAGAAACTGGTAATACTTCGCTAGGATCAATTCCAGCTGCAGCAGTATAAACCATTAACTTACCAATAGCAATGTTGACACCGTTAGTACCCCAGTCACCGATACCTAAGATACCTTCTGCATCAGTCGCAACAATTAATTTAACGTTACGACCAGCAGCTGCATTCTTCAAGCTTTCCTTAATATCATCTTCGTTATCAATTGATAAAAAGGCTGCTTCTTGAGGTCTTTGGAAAATTTCACTGTATTTTTCAATTGCAGGTGCAATGATTGGATCGTAAATAATTGGCATTAATTCTTCAATGTGGTGTTGCATCACATAGTAGAACAAAGTACGGTTAGTATCAAAAACTTCCATTAAATATTGACGTTGTTGCAAGCCTTCTGGACGATTCTTGTATTCGTCATATACACGCTTAGCTTGTTGTTCAATAGTTTCAACTTCAACTGGTAAAGTACCAACTAAGCCAAGTCTCTTTCTTTCTTCATTAGTAAATGCAGTACCCTTATTTTTAAAAGGATTGTTTAAAATTGACCATGCATTACTCATTATATTGCCTCCCTAGCCTTGGTAATTCTAACTTTTTTCTTGTATCATAAGTTAGTATAGCCCGATGAAAAAATTATAGTCAAAGATAACGCTATCCTAAACTTTTATTTATATGAGGAGGACTAATATGAATATTCAGGATTTAAGATATTTTCATGCTCTAGTAAATTTAAAAAGTTATACTAAAACAGCTGAAAAATTTAATGTTAGTCAACCAACTATTACTGCCGCCATTAAACGTTTAGAAAAGAAATTTGGTGGTCAATTTATTATTCGGGATCAATCACATAAAAGTATTATTATTACTAGTTTAGGGCAGCAATTTGATGAACACGCGCAAGCAATCTTAAATGAAGTTTCAGTTGCCGAAGCAGAAGTTAAGGCTCAACCTAGTCCTGATATCTTATTTGGTTTACCACCAATTATTGGCCGTAACTATTTACCTACTATTGCTCCTACTTTATTTGCGAAAGGAATTTTACCACGCTTAAATGTAGTTGAACGTGGCTCTAATGATTTACGTAAAATGCTAGTAGAAGGTGAAATTAATCTTACCTTACTCGGTCTTGCCTCTTTAGATATTGAGCCAATCATTAAAATTCATGTAATTGATCGCTACCCAATGGAAGTCATTGTTTCAAAAGATCATCCCTTCGCCAAAAAAGATGGTATCTATTTTAAAGACTTGGCTAAAGAAAACTTCATCGGAATGACCCAAGACTATATTCATACACAGGCTTTAGAAAAACTTGCCCATCAAAATCATCTTACCTTGAATACAATTTATCGTAGTCCCGATGTGGCTGTCATTAAATCATTAGTTGCCAAAAATTTGGGTGTTTCTTTTATTACTACCTTATCCTTGAATGAAAAAGACAATGTAGTTTCAATTCCACTTTTAGACAAAGAACAACCAGAATTTATTTTTGCGGCGGCAATGAGAAAAAATCATATTCTCACTTCAAAAGAAGAAGTATTATGGGACATTTTAACGCAAAAAAAATAAGGCTTCATTTGAAGCCTTATTTTTATAGCTAATTATCCTTTTATACAAAAAGACGGTCATTCGACCGTCCCTGCAAGACCTTGCTCGTCCTAAGAACCACCAAAGGACATTACGCACGCCTTATATTATCTTGTTTTATATGTTTATTGTAACATGGTAAACTAATAATTGCACGCGAAGATCTTACCAAATCTTCATTCTTTGTGCAGATGGGAGGTGTTCCCATGGAAGCTTATATTATCTTGTTTTTATTACTCGTACGTGAAATTCTGCACGAGCTTAATAAGCTTTTACGTAAATAGGGGTGAATAGAGAGTCTTTGACTCTCTATTTTTATACACTAATCCCAAAAATTCAAATTTTAATTTTCCTCAACACTTAACGCAAAAAAAATAAGGCTTCATTTGAAGCCTTATTTTTATAGCTAATTAGCCAATGATAAACATTAAAACTGGAACAACGATGATGAAGAGCAAAGTACTCAAAACAACAACGTTGGTTGCGTAATCAACATCACCATGTGCTTCACCAGCCAAGATTGGAAGAACAGCAAGAGCTGGAGTAGCAGATTGAACGATGAAGGTCTTACCCATTAAGTTAGCAATATCTAAGTGAAGGACTGTAGGTCCAAACCATTTAACTAATAAGATCATTACTACTGGAGCTAAAATGAAACGTCCAAGTAAAGCAAAGACTGTATCTTTGTCAAAGTGAATACTCTTAAGACCAGCATTAGCTAACACAATACCAATATAAATTAATGATAATGGAGTAACTAAATTACCAACGTAGTTAAAAGTATCACCTAAGAATTTAGGTAATTGAATTCCAGTTAATAACCAGATAACTGCCACAAAGAAACCAACCAATGGCATTGGTAAGATCTTTCTCCAGTTAATCTTGTTATGTTGCTTTTCAGCTTTAACTAAAGTTGGATCGTCATTCTTAATCAAGAACACACCAAATGCCCAAGTAGAAACGGTATTGATGATGTAGTAGATTAAGAAGTATGAAGTTGCTGCACTACCAAAAAGTGCTAAGTTCAAAGGCATCCCAATAAAGATCGTATTTGCGTTAGCGATGGTGTTAATGAATACCCCACGGCGACCAACCTTAACCTTAAGAACTTTAACTAAAATAAAGGCAACAATATAGGAAATAACTACTCCAATAAATGGTAATAGTAAACCTGCAAATAAGTTAAACAACTTGCCTCTAGTTAAGTTGTTTTGCACAGACATAAAAATGGATGCTGGCAAGGCAATTTGAGTAATTAACTTAGAAACGTTACCGCCAAATGAATCTGCGAGCCATCCTTGTTTTCTAAGAATGTATCCCAAAAGCATAATCAAAACAATAACGACTACACTTTGGATAGATGATAGAAATGCTTGCATCTAATCCCCTCTCATATAAATAAAATTTTACTAGCGTTATGAAATGCTTATATGTGCACTTCCTGAACGAATTATTTATAACACTTTTTAGAAAATTTTAAAACTTTATTTTTAATTATCCGTCTAATTCAACACCCTGTAATTTCTTCATGGCGTTATAAACTTTGCCACGTTCTCCCTCATCTACTTCAATCACCAACATGTCACCTGCTTGAATGATAGTATTTCCTACTGGAATTAAATCTTCACTATTACGTCTAATCATTCGAACTAAGGTGTTTTCAGGCCACTTAATTTCAGCAATCTTTTTACCTACTAACTTACTATCTTCATAGACAGGTAAAGTAATTTGATCTTGGCGTCCAGTTCTTTCGTCATGATAAGAATTAGTTTTTTCCATGGCATTAGCCAATTGGTCATAGATTGGATGTCCACCTAAAAAGTCATCAACTAGCAATGCAATAAAGGCTACAACTGCTAATGGCATTAATTGAAAAATCGAGCCCACCATTTCAACAATTAATAAAATCGCTGTAAATGGCGCATGAATTACTGAAGCAAATGCTCCTGCCAAAGAAAAAATAATTAGATTAATGATATAACGTTCTGGCAATAATCCTAATTGGGCCATCAAAGCACCATAAGTCGCACCAATCACAGCTCCTAAAGTTAGGACCGGTAAGAATACCCCACTGGGAACACCTGAATCATAAGAAACAATTGAGAAAACTAATCTAATTAAATAGTAAACTACCAGCATCCCAACTACTGTCCAGCCCAAAGGACTAACCAATTGATTTAATGAAAGAATCAGACGGCTACCTGAACCAGTAATATTCGGTAGATAATAAGCAATGGGAATCAAAATTGCTAATGGAATTAAACTATAAAGCCATGCTGGTAAAAAAGTGATTTTAGCATAAAGTTTTTTAACATTAAATAAACCAATTTTATATAAATGACCTAAAAGTCCAATTAACAAGCCTAAGATTACCAAATGCCAATATAAATTTAGCGGCAACATGTGCCCATAATGTAAGGGCAGTGCAACATGCTGGCCGAACATATTAGATACCACAAAATTAGCTGCAATTGCACCTGCTAGTGAAGTCATCCAAACTCTAGGTGCAAAATCACGAAAAACTGCCTCCAAAATAAACATACTTCCTGCTAATGGTGCACCAAATGCGGCCGCTAACCCACTAGCACTCCCACTAGCTAGTAACACTCTGGTATTTGTTTTTGACTGCTTAACTCCTTGAGCTACACCTTTACCAACCATTGCTCCCATTTGAAGTGAGGGACCTTCTGGTCCTAGAAAAAGTCCTGAACCAATTGTTAAAATTCCACCAATAAACTTACGCCATAATGTCGGCCACCAACTCAATGACAGCTTACCGGCTAATTCCAATTTAACTTCTGGAATACCAGAGCCACCAACATGGGGATGCTTTTTAACTAGTAATCCAGAAATTACACTAATTAAAATAAAACCGATAATTATAACTACAAACCAAAGATTATTTTCATGAGCATTGGCAAAAATTTTTAGCCAAGAGTTTGTTACATAATCTAATCCCCACCTAAAGGCACCAATTACTACACCAACAAGAGCTCCGACGATAATTGATTGAAAAATAAGTTTCCAATATACAGCTGTGAGTGTTTTTTTCATAACTTAATCCATAACTTTTATAACTTTACTTTAATATACCTTACCTATTATAGGACAAAATAAAAGACTCATAGAAATTTCTATGAGTCTTTTGCGTTTCACATGAAACAATTATTTTTCTTCATACCATTCAGTATGGAAAGTACCTGGACGATCATTTCTTTGGTAAGTGTGAGCACCAAAGTAATCACGTTGAGCTTGAAGTAAGTTCTGTGGCAAGTTTGGATTAAAAATTGATTCCAAGTAATTCAAAGCAGCACTTAAAGTTGGGGTTGGAATACCCGCATCAGTTGCTAATTTGATAATGTCACGTAAAGCACCAATATCTTCTTTCTTAACTTTGTCAAAGAACGGAGCTTTGAAAAGATTTTGCAAGTTTTCGTCAGCACGATAAGCAGACTTGATATCTTGTAACATTTCTGAACGGATGATACATCCAGCTTCCCAGTTTTGAGCAATGGTATCGTAGTGAAGTCCCCAATTATAAGCTTTAGCAGCTGCAGTCATTTGTTCAAAACCTTGAGCATAAGAAACAGCAGTAGCTAGGTATAAAGCTTTACCTAACTTTTCAACCAAGTCTTCAGGTGCCTTTTCAGGAGCAGTAGCTGGTTCAGGATCATCTCTAAAGGTAGCTTTTGACATGAAACGAGCCATAACTGCTTCAGCAATTACAGTAATTGGCACACCTAATTTAATAGCATCTTCAAGCATCCAGTTACCAGTACCCTTGTATGAAGCCTCATTTAAAATGTGGTCAACTACGTAATCAGGAGTTAAGTCATCTTTTTGTTTCAATACTTTAGCAGTAATTTCAATGAGGTAACTCTTAAGGGCACTTTCATCCCATTTAGAAAAAATGTCACTCATTTCTTCATTAGAGTAGCCACCAATGGTACGTAAAATATCATATACTTCACAAATAATTTGCATAATACCATATTCAATACCATTGTGAACCATTTTTACGTAGTGACCACTACCTTCAGGCCCAATATAACCAACACAAGGTTGACCACTTGGAGTCTTAGCAGCCATTGCTTCTAAGATTGGAGCAACTTCTTCATAAGCTTTTTCATCTCCACCTGGCATTAAAGCTGGGCCATTAAGAGCTCCTTCTTCACCACCGGAAACTCCCATACCAAAGAAGTGAATGCCTTTTGCTTCAAGCTCACGTGAACGACGAACAGTATCGTGGAAATTTGAGTTACCACCATCAATGATAATGTCTTCTTTATCAAGTAAAGGAATTAATCGTTGAATAACTTCATCCACTGGTGCACCAGCCATAATTTGTACCAAAATTTTACGTGGACGTTCCAATGAATTTACAAAGTCTTCTAAAGTATAAGTAGGTTTAAGATCTTTATCTTCATATTTTGCTAAAGCATCTACTTCAGGTTTATCAATTGAATAGCCTGCAACAGAAAAGCCATGATTCTTTGCATTAAGAGCTAGGTTCTTTCCCATAACTGAAAGACCAATAACACCGAATTGTTGCATAATTGCGCCTCCATAATCTAAATATCTCTAGTTATATAGTATAAACGTTTTTTGAAAAATTTATTACCCTTTTACTTACTTTTAGTGATTACTAATCATAATAAAAAGTCTGCCTCAATTCAAGAGACAGACTTTTTAAATAATAACTTATTTTGTATCAACTTTTAATGTTGTGATGCACCACTTGAAGTATCAACAGTTGCTTCTTCTTTTTCATCTTTGTCTTCATGTTGAGAGGCACCAGTTTCTGCATCAAGATCAACACCATACTTTTCAGCAAAGTAGCTAAATGGCTTCAATGCTTGAGCTTGATACTTTTGAACAAATTCTGGGTCATCCAAAGTATTTAATTCAGATGAGTAAGGCATATCATGAGTGAACTTAACATCAATTAACATTGGTCCATCCATCTTCTTAAATTCCTTAACTGCATCTTCAAATTCTTTCTTAGTACGAACAGTTACGCCTTTAACATTCATACCTTCTGCAGCCTTGGCCCAGTCATTATCTGGAAGTAAAACGCCTGATAATGGTTGGTGAGATTCATCTTCTTGTTCAGCTTGAATGTAACCCAAAGTTTCATTAGTAAATACTACATTTAAAACATGCATATTGTAACGAGCTTGAGTAAGCAATTCTTGGTTCATCATAGCAAAACCACCATCACCAACTAATTGCCATACTTCACGATCTGGATATACCGTTGCGGCTGCCAAAGAAGCAGGTGAGCCATATCCCATCGTTGCATATAAACCAGAAGTTGACCACTTTTGCTTATCGTGCAAGTTCATTAAACGTTGGAAGTCAATGTTTACGTTACCAACATCAACAGCAAAAATCGCATCATCAGCGGCATATTTATTAATTACATCAAAGATTGGTTCAGGTCTAACTGGCATTTGATCTGAATCTTTAAAGCTATCTTGCCATGCATCCCAGTTTTCACGGTCTGCTAAAGCAGCCTTGTAAAGTGGTGATTCTTCTCTGCCATCACCTGCTTCAATTAAGGCTCTTAAAGTTTTCTTAGCATCAGCCAAAATTGGTACATCAACCTTGTGACGTTTACCTAATTTTTCTGAATCAGTATCAATTTGAATTACCTTTGCATTTGGATTAAAGAAGAAGATTGAGAATGGTGAATTATTACCAACCCAAACAACCAAATCAGCATGAGTTTGAATATCATCACTTGGTTTTGGAGCAACTCTGCCAATTGAACCCATATATGCAGGAAATTCATCTGGTACAACACCTTTAGCCAATACTGATGACATAATTGGCATCTTAAATTTATCAGAAAATTCTTCTAATTCTTTACCAGCATGTTTAGCACCTAAACCATAGTAAACAACTGGATTATGGGCTTCTTTAATTAATTTTACAGCTTCTTCAATTGATTCTTTCTTAGGAGCTGGGGTATTTTCACGGTGTGCATTGGCATTAACACGGAAATTATCTTCAATTTTATCCCAACCAAAGTCCTTAGGTACGATAATTACAGCTGGACCCTTTTTAGCATAAGCTTGACGAATAGCTTCATCCATTAGAATAGGAAGTTGTTCTTTAGTCTTAGCTTCACGATTCCAAACAGCAACGGGATCAAACCATGGCTTTTCGTCAAATGCTTGGAAGAAATCAATTTCTTGACGATTAGTTGGTACATTAGCAACAATAGCTACCATTGGTACCTTATCGTATTTAGCGTCGTAAAGCCCATTCATTAAGTGAACGGCACCAGGACCAGCTGAACCAAAGCAGACAGCCACTTTACCAGTGTATTTATATTCAGCAGAAGCAGCTAAAGCAGCAGCTTCTTCATGACGTACTTCAATAAATTTAATCTTATCTTTCCAATTATGAATTGCGTTCATTGATGAATCAAAAGAACCGCCTGGGAAACCATAAACATGGTCGATACCCCAATCATAGATTACTTGGAACATAGCATCAGAGCCATTTATTTTTGCCATTTAAAGCATCTCCTTATCCCTTTTTTCTCTTCACCATTATTAAACCACTTTCATTCACAATATAAAAGCGTTTGCATTTGTGATATAGCAGCGTTTATTAATTTATAAAGATAATTATTTCACAATATTTCGACTACTTAAAGTAAAAATTAGCTCTTTATCGGTTCTTTACTGTTGTGATTAATTGATCATAATTAGAGTTTTTCTAGCGAAAAAATTTTAAATATTAAAAAAAGCAATAGCCTTTCACAAACTATCCCTTTTTTCATCTTAATTTATATTTTAATTACTCTATTTATCTTCAGGACGGTAACCTGGCAATTTGGCAATTTTTCCTTGTTGGATATATGCAGTCAGGATTGCTAAGTCAGCCGGATTTACTCCAGAAATTCTTTCTGCTTGAGCAATTGATTCCGGTCTAATTTTTTCAAACTTTTGACGAGCTTCAGTTGCTAAACTAGAAATAGCAGAATAATCAATTCCCTCAGGAATCTTCTTCGATTCCAAACGATGAAGACGTTCAACAAGCTTTTGTTCTTTCTTAATATAGCCTTCATACTTAATTGCAATTTCAACTTGTTCTTTTACGTAACGGTCATCAGCAAGTGGCTCACCTACAATCTTTTCGATTGCTTCGAAAGTTACACGTGGGCGCTTCAAAAAGTCAGCAGCAGTCACACCCGCATTTAACTTATCTTGATTAATGCTTGCCAGGTACTCCTGTACTTCATCAGTAGGATGAATTTTAATTTCATGCATCTTCTTTAAGGTAGCTTCAATTGCAGCACGTTTTTCAACAAATTTTGCATATCGTTCATCATCAATCAAACCTAAATCATGACCTTTTTCAGTTAAACGAAGATCTGCATTATCGTTACGTAAAAGCAATCTGTATTCGGCACGAGATGTTAAAAGACGGTAAGGTTCATTAGTTCCCTTAGTAACCAAGTCATCAATTAAGACACCGATATAAGCTTCATCACGATCTAAGGTAAAGCCTGGCTTATTTTCAGCACTTAAGGCAGCATTGATTCCAGCAACTAAACCTTGTCCAGCTGCTTCTTCATAGCCTGAAGTTCCGTTCATTTGACCAGCTGTAAATAAGCCCTTAATATTTTTAGTTTCGAGGGTATGCTTCAATTGCCATGGTTCAATTACATCATATTCAATTGCATAACCAGGACGCATTAATTCAGCATTTTCTAAACCAACAACTGAGTGAAGCATCTTTAATTGAACTTCTTCTGGCATAGAAGTTGAAAAGTCACCAACATAAACTTCTTTAGTATTTCGTCCTTCCGGTTCTAAGAAAATTTGGTGACGATCTTTATCAGCAAAACGAACAATTTTATCTTCAATTGAAGGACAATAACGTGGTCCTACACCTTTAATTACACCTGAAAACATTGGTGCACGATCCAGGTTTTCGCGAATAATTTCATGCGTCGTAGGATTTGTATAAGTCATGTAACAAGACATTTGATCTTCTACAGGAATGTAGTCCTCATCTTTACTTGTATAAGAAAAATGACGTGGTTCTTCATCTCCAGGCTCTTCTTCAGTCTTAGAATAATCAATTGTATTACCGTCTACCCGTGGTGGGGTACCTGTCTTAAATCTTCTTAATTTAAAGCCTAATTCTTCCAAGTTTTCTGAAAGCTTAATTGAAGGAATAGAATTATTAGGTCCTGATGAATAAGAAAGCTCTCCAATAATAATTTTTCCACGAGCTGCAGTTCCCGTGGTTAGAACTACACTCTTAGCCAAATAACGAGCTCCAGTATTGGTAATGACACCTTTACAAATTCCATCTTCTACAATGAGTTCATTCGCAATACCTTGTCTTAAGGTTAAATTAGGTGTGTTTTCAATTACATCCTTCATGTGCTCATGGTATTGCCACTTATCTGCCTGAGCTCTTAATGCACGAACTGCTGGGCCTTTACCAGTATTGAGCATTCTCATTTGAACGTATGTAGCATCAATATTTTTACCCATTTGACCACCAAGGGCATCAATTTCGCGTACTACTGTCCCCTTTGCAGGTCCCCCTACTGAAGGATTACATGGCATAAATGCCACCATATCTAAGTTAATAGTTAATAAAAGTGTTTTTTGCCCCATATGAGCTGCTGCTAAAGCTGCTTCACTGCCTGCATGCCCTGCTCCAACAACAATTACATCATATTCTTTTGAATCATAAGTTTTCATTTTTTACCTCTATTTTCCAAGACAAAATTGACTAAATAATTCCGTAATTAATTCATCAGGTGCACTTTCACCAGTTATTTCACCTAAGCTGTCCCAAGCATTTGTTAAATCAATTTGTACCAAATCTAATGGCATATCATTATCCACCCCATTGATTACTTCTTGGAGGGACTGCTTAGCCTTAGTTAATAAGGAAGATTGCCTTTGATTAGTGACCATTACTTCATTAGATTTATTCTCAATTCCATTAAAGAAAAGTTTTTCAATAGAATTTTCAAGTAGATCCATGTTAGCTTTTTGCAAGACGGAAATTTCAATGATTGGATCACTGGTTAAATTCTCTATCATTTCCCGGGAAATTTTTGTTCCTAAATCATTTTTATTTAAAACAATAATTCTCTTTTTATGTTTCGTAAATTCTAATAAAGACTTATCTTCTTCGGAAAGATCTCGACTTGCATCTAAAAGAAGTAGTACCAAATCAGCTTCATCAACTGCCTTTTTGGATCTTTCAACTCCAATTTTTTCAACTTTATCTTCAGTTTGATGAATTCCAGCTGTATCAATTAATTTTAAAGGAATTCCCTTAACAGAAACATATTCTTCCAAGGTATCTCTAGTAGTACCTGCTACATCAGTTACGATTGCCTTTTCGTCTTGAGTTAAGTAATTAAGTAAAGAAGATTTACCTACATTTGGACGCCCAACAATTGCTGTAGCTAAGCCGGAACGAATAATTTTTCCTTCTTTTGCTGTTTCGAGTAAGTGATCAATCTTTTTAGAGACGGAAATTGCTTTTTTCTTCATTTCTTGCCCTGTCATATCATCCATATCATATTCAGGATAATCAATATTTACTTCTTCTTGAGCCATTGTATTAAGCAATTCTTGACGTAAGTCTTTTATCTGATCCAGCAACCCACCTTCAAGTTGATTCATTGCGACTGAACGTGCCCGATCAGTTTTTGCACGTACCATATCCATAACTGATTCAGCTTGCGTTAAATCGATTCTACCATTCATAAAAGCACGACGAGTAAATTCACCTGGTTCGGCCATTCGCGCACCATTAGCTAACAGGAGTTGCAGAATTTCATTAGTTACTACCATTCCACCATGGCAAGAAATCTCTACCGTATTTTCACGGGTAAAAGTTTTAGGTCCTAACATTACGGTAGCCATCACTTCATCAATAGTTTCTTTCGATTCAGGATTTATAATATGTCCGTAATGAATAGTATGTGTAGGAACCGTCTGCAGATTTGCGCCTTTAAAAACTTTATTCGCAATCTTAAGTGCCTCTTCACCAGAAAGACGCACAATTGAAATTCCACCTTCCCCAATTGGTGTTGAAATTGCTGCAATAGTGTCAAATTGAGTTAAAACTTGTGCCATTTTTATCACCTTAAATAATTTTTTAAATAAAAAAAGCGCTAATTCCACCAATAAAAATAATGATGGATAAAGCACTTTCACTACTTTATCTATTAAACTTAGATAATTATTTAGTTTGTTTACGACCTAATCGCTTATAAGTTTTACGAATACGACGTTGACGTTCTCTTTCAGCTTCCTTTTGAGCTTCCAATTCTCGTTGATACTTAAATGGATTTTGTAAAAAGAAAGTCTGAACTACTTGGAATAAGTTAGAAATCACCCAGTAAAGGGAAATCGCTGATTGAATTCCAACCGCTGAAATACCAATAATCACTGGCATTACATAAGTCATAGACTTAGTCATCCCATTTTGTGAAGACTTAGGTTGTGATAACTGACTTATATAAGAAGACATAAAAGTAAATACTGCAGCCAGCACTGGCATTACGTAATATGGATCCGGACGTCCTAAATCCATCCATAAGAATTTACCATTCATCAGTTCCGGAGTTCTGTAGATTGTTTGGTACAAAGCCCACATAATTGGAAGTTGAATTAGTAATGGCAAACATCCAACATAAGGATTAATTCCCGCTTCTTTATATAATTTACTTGTTTCTTCTTGAAGTTTTTGTCTAGACTCTACATCTTTACCATTATATTTTTTACGCAAGGCTTCCATTTGAGGTTGCACTTGTTGTTGCTTAGCCATACTTTTAATTGAAATAGCATTTAATGGCAACAAAATAACTCTGATAATAAGAGTAAAGATGACAATTGCCCATCCATAAGAATTATTTACTAAACTAGCAATCCAAATAATGAACTGTGAAAGATAGTAAATAACATATCTGCTCCACCAACTTCCACTTGTATGAGAAACTGGTTGAACATGTCCCGTATTAGTTGCACAACCGGATAAGGTAACAGCTAATACTGCAATTCCAAGAACTAAAATTAACCTTTTGATATTTCTTTTAGTTAAAAGGTTTTTCACACTACTTTTCCTCTGTTTCCGTCGTCTTCATCACTAAAATATGTGACAAATTCATCACATGTTCCAGATTTTTTCTCGTTCTTTCCATATTAAAATCACGAGCATAAGGTCGAGCAATAACTAAAAAATCTAAATCAGGTTTGATATAGGGTTTTAAATCTGTTAGAGCTGCACGAATATATCTTTTAAGGCGGTTACGAGCAACCGCTGTATGTCCTACTTTTTTTCCAACGGAAATTCCAACACGAAAATGTTTTTGCCCTTCTTTAGGCAAAACATAGAGTACGAAAGCTCGATTCGCCATTGATTCGCCATTTTCAAAAACAGTTTGAAAATCTTTTTCAGATTTAACCCGATAGGATTTTCTCAAAATAAATCATCCTAACTTAGATAAAAAAAACCACTGGTTTTCAGTGGTTTAAGCAGATAAAACTTTTCTACCCTTTTTACGGCGTCTTGCTAAAACCTTACGGCCATTTGAAGTAGCCATACGCTTCATGAAACCGTGAACACGTGAACGGTGACGTTTCTTAGGTTGGTAAGTTCTTTTAGTGGTCATTAATATGCACCTCCGTTTTTAGTACTTTACGCACAATTTATTAAAAAGAATACCATATTTTTTTCAAAAAACCAAGGCGTTCTAAGAAAAAAGACCCATAAATCATAATATTTTTCTTTAATTTTTTGTGGATATCTTGAGTATCAAATTTTAATAAATATTTTTTCAACAGACTAATTCTCAATTTTATACACAATTAACAGAGTGTGAAAAAGTCTATTCACAGCTTGTGGAAAAGCATTTAAAAAATCTGAATCAAAGCCTTTTAAATAAAGGATTTTTTATCCACATTTTTTCTGTGGAAAATCCTATTTTTTTCTCTTTCTTATTTGTTCCTGTGTATTTCTAAAATTATTTTTCCACACCCTTGTTAATTTGTTAATTTTATATTTCACCTTGTGGAAAACTAACGTTAAAAATGCTAAACTTATTTTGCTTTATTGTTATAATCATCCCTTATTGGAGGAATTATTTTGTTTGATCTAGATAAATTTTGGCAATTTTTTAATTCAGAGATGAAATCTCGTTACAGCGAAGTTGCCTATAATGCATGGTTTAAAAATACTAAACCAATTTCCTTTGATAAAAATACTAAAGAAATGATAATTGCAGTTGAGTCTCCAGTTTCTAAAGGTTATTGGGAAAAAAATTTGGCTTCTCAGTTAGTGCAAGAAGCCTATGCATATGCAGACATGGAAATATCTCCAGTTTTCCAAGTTGCTGGTAGCGGCGGACCAGAAAGGATAGTTACACCTAGTAAACCTGAACCAGTTCCCCACCTTGCTAGCTCCGACCAACCTGATGAATTTACTAAAGACCTCCAATTAAATAGCAATTATACTTTTGACACCTTTGTTCAAGGTGAAGGAAATAAATTAGCAGCTGGAGCTGCATTAGCTGTAGCTGATAATCCTGGGAGTTTTTATAATCCCTTATTTATCTTTGGTGGTGTTGGTTTAGGTAAAACTCACCTTATGCAAGCAATTGGACACCAAATGTTAGCAGAAAAACCTAATGCTAAAGTTGTTTACATTCAAAGTGAAACTTTTGTTAATGACTTTATTAATTCAATAAAAAATAAGACCCAAGACGAATTTCGAGAAAAATATCGTACTTGTGATCTTTTATTAGTTGATGATATTCAATTTTTCGCTAAAAAAGAGGGAATCCAAGAGGAATTCTTCCATACATTTGAAACTCTTTATAATGATCAAAAACAGATTGTTATGACCAGTGATCGTTTACCCAATGAAATTCCTGCCTTATCTGAACGTTTAGTCTCACGTTTTACCTGGGGGCTACAAGTTGAAATTACCCCTCCAGACCTAGAAACTAGAATTGCTATTTTGCGCAAACGAGCTGAAGCAGATGGACTTTCAATTGACGATAATACTTTGGATTATATTGCTTCACAAGTTGATACAAATATTCGTGAACTTGAAGGTGCACTGGTTAAAGTACAAGCTCATGCCACAATCGAAAAAGAAGATATCAATATTGATTTAGCAAAAGAAGCTTTAGCAGATTTAAAATTAGTTCAGAAAAATCGCGGTTTGCAAGTTTCTAAAATTCAAGAAGTAGTAGCCAATTATTTCCAAACTTCTACTACTGAATTAAAAGGCAAAAAACGTGTTAAGCAAATTGTAATTCCACGCCAAATCGCTATGTACCTCTCCCGAGAACTAACAGATTCGAGTTTGCCAAAAATCGGACAAGAATTTGGGGGAAAAGATCATACTACTGTTATGCATGCATGCGATAAAATTAGTCGTGCACTCAAAACTGATTCAGAAATTAAGTCAGCTGTGTATGATTTAAGAGCGATGTTAGATCATTAAAAAGTTAATAACATGTGGATAACTTTAATATTTTTCCACATCTTTTATACATGCATTTTGCTTTAATATTACTAGTTTGTTCCAGTTTTCAACATAATCCACTGGACCTACTACTACTTCTATATATTTAATATATAATTAAATAAAAAGTATTCGAAAAAACAGGAGGTAAACGATGCAGTTTACAATTAATCGAAATTTGTTCCTGGAAAACTTAAATAATGTTATGCGGGCAATTTCTTCTCGTACCACTATTCCAATTTTAAGTGGTATTAAATTGGATTTATCTGAAACTGAATTAGTTCTAACAGGTAGTGACACAAATATTTCTATTGAAATAAAGATACCAGTAAATGATGATTTAAAAGTCATATCAACTGGTTCTATTGTTTTACCAGCTCGCTTTTTCAGTGAAATTATTAAAAAATTACCAGGTAAAGATTTTTCATTTGAAGTTAAAGAAAGTTTTCAAACTAAAATCACTTCAGAAAACACAGAATTTATGATTAATGGTTTAGATGCTAATAACTATCCACGTTTACCAGAAATTCCTAATGATTCTGCCTTTACCTTATCAGGAAAAACATTTAGAGAAATAATCAATGAAACTGTTTTTGCGGTAGCTAATCAAGAAAGTCGTCCAACTCTAAATGGGGT
Source organism: Lactobacillus rodentium (assembly GCF_003423665.1). Classification (GTDB taxonomy): domain Bacteria; phylum Bacillota; class Bacilli; order Lactobacillales; family Lactobacillaceae; genus Lactobacillus; species Lactobacillus rodentium. The sequence continues at coordinate 74,959 of NZ_BFBY01000005.1, forward strand.
TAACTTTAATTTTAGTCAAGATAAAATTAAGGCAGTTGCAACTGATAGTCACCGTTTGGCTCAAAGAACAATTGAGCTAGAAAATGGACCTGAAACAAAAGCTAAGTTGGTTATTCCAGGTAATAGCCTAGTTGAATTTTCACGAATTATTGGTGAAAGTGATCCAGAAATCACTGTTAGTCCTGGTGAAAATCAAGTCTTGTTTACAATTGGAAATCTAGCTTTCTATTCACGTTTATTAGAGGGATCCTACCCAGATACTGATCGTTTAATTCCAACTGAGTCTACTACTGAAGCTGAATTTGATTTATCGACATTAGCAAGAGCACTTGATCGTGTAAGTTTGTTAACCCATGAAAGTAGAAATAACGTTGTTAAGTTAAATTTAGATACTGAAAATCAAAAGGTAAAAATGACAGGTGATTCTGCGGAAATCGGTAATGTAGAAGAAGAATTACCATTTAAGAAATTAACAGGAGAAAGTTTATTAATCGCATTTAATCCTGATTACTTGCGGGATGCCCTAAGAGCTTCATTTACTGATTCAGTGGTAATGAACTTTACACAACCATTACGCCCATTTACCGTTGTGCCTGGAAAAGATGATGTTGAATTTACTCAACTAATTACTCCGGTAAGAACTTTTTAACTTAAAGAATAAAAATAAAAATTAATAAAAAAGCTGAAAGAGGCAAAATTAGCCCATTTCAGCTTTTTTTATTAGTTTTAATATAGGGATATTAATAGAGGCTAAAACCTCTCAGAGGCTTTAATGGCATTGCGTAAGCTCTTAAAAAACGGTATAATAGCTTGGTGTAACAAGGTAATGGGGTGATTTCGATTAAAAAATTTATAGTTAAAGGTGAATTTATTACTTTAGCTCAATTTTTAAAGGAAGAAGCAATCATTTCGTCTGGAGGTCAAGCGAAATGGTACTTACAAGATAATCCTGTGAATTTGAATGGCCAGCTAGAAAATCGGCGTGGTAAAAAACTACATCCAGGTGATACTTTAAAAGTTGAAGGGGAAGAGTATAGATTCGTTACAGAATAATTAATGTATCTTGAAAATCTAACTTTAAAGGGTTTTCGTAATTTTTCTGAGCTACAAATAGATTTTGATCCAAACGTTAATATTTTTATTGGGCAAAATGCGCAAGGAAAGACTAACCTACTGGAAGCAATCTATTTTTTAGCACTGACTAAATCTCATCGTACCAATAATGACAAAGAATTAATTAAATTCGGTAGCAAATTTGCAGGCTTGCAAGGACGACTACATAAAAGTCAAGTAGAAGTAGAATTGCGTTTACGACTGACCACTAAAGGAAAAAAAGCTTGGGTAAATCGGTTAGAACAAAAGAAGTTATCTGGTTATGTGGGTCAAATGAATGCGGTCTTATTTTCTCCGGAAGATTTAGCCTTGGTAAAAGGGGCGCCGGCAGTACGACGTCATTTTATGAATTTAGAATTTGGTCAAATTAATCCGGAATATTTATATTTTTCAAGTCAATATCGCCAGATATTACAACAAAAAAATAATTATCTTAAGCAATTATCGGCAGGGAAGGCAAAAGATAAATTATTTTTGGATGTCCTCTCCGATCAATTGGCCGGAGTGGCAGCTGAAATTATTTATAGAAGAATAAAATATGTCTCTCTATTAAATAAGTATGCACAACAGGCACACCAGCAAATTAGCGGGAAGAAAGAAGAATTATTAGTTCAATATCGACCTTCAGTTCCAGATATTGAAGATGATAATAGTGTCGAAACGATTTATCAGAAGGTTTTAAGTAATTTTCAGAAAAATAAAAATATGGAAATCCGCAAGGGTACTACTCTGAGTGGGCCGCACCGGGATGATCTGGAATTCTTTATTGATAAAAGAAATGCCCATGATTATGCCTCACAAGGTCAACAAAGAACAATTGCTTTGAGTATGAAATTAGCAGAAATTAGTGTTGTTCATGAACTAACAAATGAATACCCCATTTTACTGTTAGATGATGTGATGAGTGAGTTAGATCACACCAGACAGAGTAGTTTATTAAGCTATATTCATGGAAAAACACAAACATTTATAACTACTACTGATTTAGAAGGAATTTCCTGGGAAATAGTAAAAGCGCCCCGTGTTTTTCAAATTAGTAATGGTATTGTCACAAAAGAGGAGAAATAAATGGCTGAAGATAAAAGTAAAAATAATTTAAGTGAAGCCGAAGAATTTGAAAAAAAAGCCGATAGTTATGATGCTAGTCAAATTCAAGTTTTAGGTGGTCTAGAAGCTGTTCGTAAGCGTCCCGGGATGTATATTGGCTCGACTAGTGTACAGGGTCTACACCATTTAGTCTGGGAAATTATTGATAACAGTATTGATGAAAGATTAGCTGGTTTTGCAACTCAAATTGAAATTACTGTTAATGAAGACGGTAGTGTAACTGTTCAAGATGATGGTCGTGGTATCCCGGTTGATATTCAAAAGAAAACTGGACGGCCTGCTTTAGAAACTGTCTTTACTGTTCTTCACGCTGGAGGTAAATTTGGCGGTGGCGGATATAAAGTATCTGGTGGACTCCATGGGGTAGGGGCCTCAGTTGTTAATGCTCTTTCAACTAAGCTGGACGCTACTGTTATGCGTGATGGTAAAAAATACACTATTGCTTTTGATCATGGACGTGTTGTGCAAGAAATGAAAGAAGTGGGCGAAGTTCCTTTAGATCAACATGGTACAATTGTTCATTTTTATCCTGATCCTGATATTTTTACTGAAACCACTGTTTTTGATGACAAGATTTTAAAAAATAGAATTCGTGAATTAGCTTTCTTAAACAAAGGATTAAAATTAACTTTTACTGATAAGCGTAAAGAAACTGCTGAAACTGATGTTTACCACTTTGAAGGTGGTATCAAGGAATATGTTTCATTCTTAAATAAAGGTCAAGAAATTTTATTTGATGAGCCAGTTTATGTAGAAGGTACTTATGACGGTATTGATGTTGAAGTAGCCCTTCAATATACTACTGGTTACAAGACCACGATGATGACTTTTGCTAATAACATCCATACCTATGAAGGTGGGATGCATGAATCAGGCTTTAAGACAGCTTTGACTCGTGTTGTGAATGATTATGCTCGTAAGTCAAAAATCTTTAAAGATAAAGATGATAACCTTTCTGGTGAAGATATTCGTGAAGGTATGACCGCAGTCGTATCTGTAAAACACCCTAATCCGCAATTTGAAGGTCAAACCAAGACTAAATTAGGTAACTCTGATGCTAGAGCAGCAGTTGATAAGGCCTTCTCAGAAACGTTTAGCAAATTCTTAATGGAAAACCCTCAAGTTGGACGTAAGATTGTTGAAAAAGGACAATTAGCTGCTCGTGCTCGTGTTGCTGCTAAACGTGCTCGTGAAGTTACGCGTAAGAAATCTGGTTTAGAAATTGCCAACTTACCAGGAAAATTAGCTGATAATACAAGTAATGATCCAGAAATCTCTGAATTATTTATCGTCGAGGGTAACTCAGCCGGTGGTTCAGCTAAGCAAGGACGTTCACGTTTAACTCAAGCGATCTTGCCAATTAGAGGGAAGATTTTGAATGTTGAAAAAGCATCAATGGACCGAATTTTAGCTAACCAAGAAATTAGATCTTTATTTACTGCTCTTGGAACTGGTTTTGGTGCAGACTTTGATATTTCAAAAGCTCGTTATCATAAATTGATTATTATGACTGATGCCGATGTCGATGGTGCCCATATTCGTACTTTATTATTGACGCTCTTCTACAATTACATGCGTCCAATGATCGAAAAGGGATATGTTTACATCGCTCGTCCACCTCTGTACCAAGTACGTCAAGGTAAAGTTATTAAATATCTTGATACCGATGAAGAATTAAAAGATTACATGGGAACACTCCAACCTAGTCCAAAACCAATTGTGCAACGTTATAAGGGACTTGGAGAAATGGATCCTGAACAACTTTGGGAAACAACCATGAATCCAGAAAATCGTCGTTTAGATCGTGTAAGTCCTGAAATGGCAAAAGACGTTGACGAGGTCTTTGAACTTTTAATGGGTAATGAAGTTTCTCCAAGACGTGAATTTATCGAAAAGAATGCTAAATACGTAGAAAACTTAGATGCATAGGAGGGTAGTAATAAATGGCTGATGATAATCAAATGCAAGATCATAGAATTAGAAATGTTGATCTAACGCAAACTATGCGTAGTTCATTTTTGGACTATGCCATGTCCGTTATCGTGGCACGTGCATTACCTGATGTACGTGATGGGATGAAGCCGGTTCAACGTCGTATCTTATACGGGATGAACGAATTAGGAGTAACTCCAGATAAACCTTACAAAAAGTCTGCCAGAATTGTTGGGGATGTAATGGGTAAGTTTCACCCTCATGGTGACTCATCAATTTATCTAGCAATGGCACACATGGCTCAAGACTTTTCATATCGCTATATGTTAGTTGATGGACACGGTAACTTTGGTTCTGTCGATGGTGATGAACCAGCTGCCATGCGTTATACAGAAGCTAGAATGAGTAAAATTACCCTGGAAATGCTTCGTGACATCAATAAAGAAACGATTGATTGGGTTCCAAACTATGATGGAACTGAAAATGAACCTGAAGTTTTACCGGCTCGTATTCCAAATCTTTTAGTTAATGGTGCAAGTGGTATCGCCGTTGGTATGACTACTAACATTCCACCTCATAACTTGTCAGAGGTAATTAGTGGTCTTCACATGTTAATGGGAAATCCAGACGTAACAGTTAAAGAATTAATGCAAGTGATTCCGGGACCAGATTTTCCAACTGGCGGAATTGTAATGGGACGAAGCGGTATCTATCACGCATATGAAAGTGGTAAAGGAAATATAGTTGTTCGGGCTAAAACTAATATTGAAATTGAAAAGAATGGTCGCGAACGAATCGTTGTTACTGAATTACCATATTTAGTTAATAAAGCTGAATTAGTTAAAAAGATTGCTGAATTAGCTCGTGAAAAAGTAATTGACGGTATTACTGGAATTCGCGATGAATCTGACCAAACTGGAATGCGTATCACTATTGATATCAGAAGAGATGCTAGTGCTAGTGTTGTGTTAAATAATTTATTTAAAGAGACACAAATGCAGGCAAACTTTGGTATCAATATGGTGGCAATTGTTAATGGTGCGCCACATTTCCTAACGCTGAAGGAAATGCTTCAATACTACCTTGATCACCAAGAAGATGTTATTACTCGTAGAACTAAATTTGATTTAAAGAAAGCAGAAGCACGAGCTCACATCTTAGCCGGTTTAAGAATTGCGTTAGACCATATCGATGAAATTATTAGTATTATTCGTGGTTCAAAGACTAGTGATATTGCTAAAACTCAATTAATTTCACGTTTTGGTTTAGATGATCGTCAATCCCAGGCTATTTTAGATATGCGTTTAGTACGTTTAACTGGTTTAGAGCGTGATAAGATCGAAGGTGAATATCAAGATCTCCAAGCAAAAATTGCTGATTATAAGGATATCTTAGCCAAACCAGAACGTATTGATAAAATCATTTATGATGAATTACTTGATATTCAAAAACGTTTTGGAGATGAACGTCGTACCGAAATTGCTGCTGGTGAAGTAGTTTCAATTGAAGATGAAGATTTAATTGAAAAAGAAGATGTTCTTTTAACTTTAACCCATAACGGCTACATCAAGAGAATGCCAGCTAGTGAGTTTAAAGTTCAAAATCGTGGTGGTCGTGGTATTAAAGGAATGGGCGTCCAAGATGATGACTTTATTAATCACTTGATTTTCTCAAGTACTCACGACTTCTTATTATTCTTTACAAACTTGGGTAAAGTATATTCTAAGAAAGCTTATGAAATCCCAGAATTTGGGCGTAATGCAAAGGGATTGCCAATCGTTAACTTGCTCCAATTAGACAAGGGCGAAAAAATTCAGGCCGTAATTAACATTCCTGAAGATGCAGATGATAGTTACTTATTCTTCGTTACTAAATTAGGTACTGTAAAACGGACACCAGTTTCAGAATTTGAAAATATTAGACGAAGCGGATTAATTGCTTTAACTTTGCGTGACAGTGATGAATTAAACAATGTTTTAACTACTGATGGTAATCAAAATATCTTTATTGGTACCCATTTAGGTTATGCAGTAACTTTTAATGAAAATGATGTTCGTGCAATGGGACGTACAGCTGCTGGAGTCCGTGGTATTAAACTAAGAGATAATGACTATGTTGTTGGTTCAGAAGTACTTGCGCCTGATTCTGAGGTACTAGTTATTTCTGAAAATGGTTATGGTAAGCGAACAGCTGCAAGTGAATACCCAGTTAAAGGCCGTGGCGGTAAAGGGATCAAGACTATCAATGTGACTGAAAAGAATGGTCCATTAGCCGGAGTAACAGTTGTTAATGGTAATGAAGATATCATGCTGATTACTGATGCCGGTGTAATGATTAGATTTGATGTTAACGATGTATCGCAAACTGGTCGTGCTACCTTAGGAGTCCGCTTAATTAAGGTAGATGATGGGGCTAAAGTAGCAAGCATTACAAGGGTTGCTTCAACAGAAGATGAAGAAGAAACAGATGAAGCTGAAGTAACAACTGAAACTAACAGTGAAAATTCAGAAGAATAAAAAATAAAAGTTCTTCTTTTACGTAATAATTAATGAGCAATGTGCTCAGGATCACGTGAAAAAGGTTTGTAAATTTAAAAAAATATGGTAAAATCAAGCACTGTGAGTAATAATATTCATTACTCCTTGTTCTTGATTTACAAGAACCATTTAGTCCAAGAGGAGGTGCATTTTAATGGCAAAGACTAAGTACGAAGTTACTTACATCATCAAGCCAGATATTGATGAAGATTCAAAGAAGGCTTTAGTTGAACGTTATGACAAGGTTGTGAAGGACAATGGTGCTGAAGACCTTGACTCAAAAGATTGGGGTAAGAGACGTTTCGCTTACGAAATTGAAAAATACCGTGAAGGTACTTACCACATCTTAACTTTCACTGCTGAAAACGCAGATGCAGTTAACGAATTCGGTCGTCTTTCACGTATTGATGGCTCAATTCTTCGTTCAATGACTGTTAAATTAGACAAGTAATTGATTATTCGTGAATTAGGAAAGGGGACAAAAGTATGATTAATAATGTTGTACTTGTTGGCCGTTTAACACGTGATCCTGATTTACGTACTACTGGGAGCGGAATCTCAGTTGCTACGTTTACCCTTGCTGTGGATCGACAATATACCAATAGCCAAGGAGAACGTGGTGCTGATTTCATCAACTGTGTAATTTGGCGTAAAGCTGCAGAAAATTTTGTCAACTTTACATCCAAAGGATCACTTGTGGGAATCCAAGGAAGACTTCAAAGTAGAAGTTACGATAATAAGGATGGACAACGTGTTTATGTAACTGAAGTTGTCGTAGATAATTTCTCATTCTTAGAATCACGTCGTGATCGTGAAAATCGTCAAGCTAATGGTGGTGCTAACTTTGCTCCGCAAGGTAATAATGCACCAAGTACAAATAACTTTGGTGGTAATAGTGCTCCAAGCACTAATAATGCCACCCCAAGTTCTGACCCACAACCTCAAGATCCATTTGCAGATTCAAGTAATTCAATTGATATCTCAGATGATGATCTCCCATTTTAATTTTAGATAGAAAGGATCTTTGACATGGCTCAACAAAGAAGAGGTGGCCGTCGTCGTCGCAAGGTTGACTACATTGCTGCTAACCACATCGACTACATCGACTACAAAGACGTTGATTTGTTGAAACGTTTTATCTCAGAAAGAGGTAAGATCTTACCACGTCGTGTAACTGGCACTAGCGCAAAGAACCAACGTAAGTTGACTGTTGCTATTAAGAGAGCTCGCGTTATGGGCTTATTGCCATTCGTTGCAGAAGACTAAGCAATACAGATCAAAACAATTAATAAAAAGAGTATATCTGCTTAGATATACTCTTTTTTGTTTAGCTTTTTTAAGGTATTATTGATTAGTATAGAAAAAAGAAATGAGGGAGAAAATGATTATCAAGCAAACACTTTCAGGTGAGTATGATTTTGATTATAAATGGTTTGATATTTATAATCTTGATGATCATGATATTGAAGTTTTAAAAGAAAAATTCCATCTTACTACTGAAATTATTTCTTATATCAATGATATTCATGAACGACCTCACTTTGATCATGATTATATAACTAATAGTGATCTTTTTGTTTATGATGTGCCACTATGGCCTACATCTGAAACGGATCATTTTACTAGCCTTCCTATAAAGTTTTTAATGGTTCATGATATTTTGTTTACTGTCCATACTCCAGAAACAACATATATGATTGAAGAATTTAAAACTACTGCTCCTAAAGATATTCATAGTAATAAGGAATTAGTATTTGCTATTCTTTTTTCTGTAACTAAATATTTCCAACGTGCCTTAAGCCAATTAAATAGTCAGAGGATTGTGCTTGATGCTCATTTAAGTGGGAGTAAAATTAAAAATAAGGACTTACAAGAACTTGCACAAGTAGAAAAAAGTTTGGTCTTTCTTTCTAGCTCTATTAGAACGAATTTAATGATGTTAGAAAGCTTAAAAAATAAAAAATCTGGGTTACACATGAATGCTTCTGAAGAAGAGATGTGTGATGATATCATTATTGAGGTACAACAAGCTTCACAAACAGTAAAAATTTATAATGAAGTTACCGAAGAGATCTCAGCTACTTCCAATAATATTTTGAATAATAATTTGAATGATACGATGCAATTTTTAACTGTTTGGTCTTTATTGCTTACTGTGCCAACTATCGTAACTGGTTTTTTTGGAATGAACGTTTCATTACCAATTTTGAATAAGCCAATTGATTGGATCATTATTACCGTTGGAACCCTATTGGTAATGTTGTGGCTATTATGGTATTTGAAAAGACATAATAGATTTTAAAAGTTATGACAAAGAGATAAAAGAAGATAAACTTATCCACTGTGGAAAAGTTTATCTTCTTTTTTGGTATAATATAAAGTAACGCAGTGTACATTATTTAGGAAGGAATCTTTATGAAAGATTTTTTACGAAAATTAGAATTACCTGCATTTATTAAGGATTCAAGATTAACTGCATCTATTATAATTATACTTGCACTTTCTTTACTGGGTACAATTATTGGCTTTATTATTAGCCCTTTATATGGGGTAGCTATGCTTTTGTTATTCTTGTTAACCTGTATTTTTGCAGTTTATGGAACCTACGTTTTAGCTAATAATGCAAATAACTATGCCGCAAACTTGTCTTACCGTATTAAGCGGGGAGAGCAAGAGGCAATGATAAAAATGCCTTTGGGTATTTTACTTTATGATAAGGATGAACAAATACAGTGGGTTAATCCTTATCTACAACTTTATTTAAAAAATAAAGATTTAATTGGTTCCTCAATTAAGTCAGTTGATCCAGAACTTTATGAGTATATTCAAGATGCAATTACTGATAAAACTGTCCAAAGTAAGATAATTGAATTAGATAATCATAAATTTCAAATGATTGTCCAAGATGATTTGGGAGTAGTCTACCTCTTAGATGTAACAAAATATGTCAATATCGAAGAGAAATATCAACAACAACGCTTGGCAATTGGGTTAATTTTTATTGATAATTATGACGAGTTAAGTCAAGCAATGAGTGATGAAAACCTAACGGATATGAGTTCTTATGTACAAAAGGCACTGAATTCATATGTTAAGAAATTTCATGCTTACTTAAAACGCATTGACGAAGACCACTTTATCTTACTTACTCATATGGCTGACCTCAAAAAAATGGAAGAAGATAAGTTTTCGATTTTGGATAAGGTTAGAAAGGATTCAAGCCGTCGTAATACTCCACTTACACTTTCAATTGGAATTGCATTTGGTTCAGAAAGTCTAAATGAAATCGCTAAGCAAGCGCAATCTAACCTTGATTTAGCTTTAGGACGTGGAGGAGATCAGGTAGTTGTAAGACAACCTGGCGAAAATGCACATTTTTATGGCGGTAAGTCTAATCCAATGGAAAAACGTACTCGAGTTAGGGCACGGATGGTTTCACAGGCGGTTGAAGAGCTATTTAAAGGTGTTGATCATGTCTTTGTTCAAGGCCACCGTAATCCGGACTTAGATGCTATTGGATCAGCAATTGGGATTGTAAAAATTGCTCAAATTCACGGTGTTGATGCTCATGTAGTATTAGATACTGGAGACGTTAACTATGATGTAGGACGTCTAATTGCAAAAATGAAAGATGCAGGAGTAGATGAAGATATGTTCATGGCTCCAAATGAAGCATTAAATAAAGCAACTGATGATTCCTTATTGGTTTTAACTGATCATTCAAAGTTTTCAATTACATATGATCAAGATTTGTATGAACGCTTAAAGAGTCGGCTAATTATAATTGATCACCATCGTCGTGGTGAAGAATTTCCTGAGAATCCGATGTTGGTTTATATTGAGCCATATGCTTCCTCAACTTGTGAATTAGTAACTGAAATGATTGAATATCAACCTCAAGGAGGAGAAGGAGTTCTTAATAATCTTGAGGCTTCAGCAATGCTAGCAGGTATTACAGTGGATTCTAAAGAATTTTCACTTAGAACTGGTACGCGAACCTTTGATGCTGCTAGTTATCTACGATCAATTGGAGCTAACTCTTCAGTGGTAGGAGAGTTATTAAAAGAAAACATTAATAATTATTTGCAACGAAGTCATTTGGTTTCAACCATTGAAATGATCAATTCAACAATGGCTTTATTAATGGGGGAAGAAGATAAAATTTATGATCCCGTTATTGTGGCCCAAGCTGCTGATACTGCTCTTTCTTTAGAAGACGTAGAGGCTAGTTTTGCAATAGCACGTCGAAGTAAAGATGAAGTTGGTATTTCTGCCCGTTCAACGGGAAAAATTAATGTCCAAATTATTATGGAAAAATTAGGTGGCGGTGGTCACTTATCAAATGCGGCTGTGCAACTAAAAGATGTCAGCTTAAAAGAAGCAAAAGAGCAACTCCTAAATGCAATTGATGAGTATAATAAAGAAAATGAGTAGGAGGTCATAATTATGAAAGTTATTTTTGTAAAAGATATGAAGGGTAAAGGCAAAAGAGGAGACGTTAAGGAAGTTCCAGATGGCTATGCCCAAAACTTTTTGATTAAACGTGGTTTTGCTAAAGAAGCTACTAGTAGCAATTTGAATACATTAAAACGTGTTGAAAAAGCTGAAAAAGATGCTTATGAAGCAGAAAAGGCTGAAGCACAAAATATTAAAAAGAAGCTTGAAGATGACAAAACAGTAGTTGAGTTTAAATCAAAAGCTGGAACTGATGGCCGTTTATTTGGTTCAATTTCAGGTAAAAAAATTATTGAAGGCTTAGACAAACAATTTGGAATTAAACTAGATAAACATAAGTTAGCTTTACCTGAACCAGTTAAAGCACTTGGTTACACTAACGTACCAGTAAAGTTATTTAAGGGTATTGAATCAACTATTAGAGTACATATTACGGAGCAAAATTAATCAAAATGGACAATGTTGTTTCCCAACAAATCCCTCACGATAGTGATGCAGAAAAGGCGGTCTTAGGTGCCGTCTTTTTAAATCCTGAAGCAATTATTGAAGCTTCAGATATCGTACAACCGGATGATTTTTATGAAAGAGCTAATCGTCTTGTATTTCAAGCCATGCTTAATATTGCTGATCGTGGCGATGAAATTGATCCTGTCACGTTACAAGACGAATTAAAAAAGAATAATCAACTAGAAGATATTGGTGGAATTGCTTATGTTTCAGAGCTTACTTTAGCCACTCCAACAGCAGTTCATGTAACTTACTATGCCAATATTGTAAAAAGACAAGCCTTATTACGTAATTTAGTAACAACAAGTCAACGAATTATTCAGAATGCGATTAGCGGCTCTGATGATGTTACAGACATTCTTGATGATGCAGAGAGTGCAATTATGAATGTTTCCCAGGAAAACACCGCAGGGGGCTTTAAATCGATTCATGAAGTATTGAATGATACTGTCGAGGCAATTAATAATATTCCTGAAGATGGCAATTCAGTAACAGGATTGCCAACAGGTTTTCAAGAATTAGATAAAATGACGACAGGTTTTCATGAGGATGAATTAATTATTTTAGCTGCTCGTCCCGGTGTAGGTAAAACTGCTTTTGCCTTGAATGTAGCTCAATTTGTTGGGTTGCATACTGATAAAACAGTGGCGATGTTTTCTTTAGAAATGGGTGCGGACCAATTAGTACAAAGAATGCTAGCATCAGAAGGATTGATTGATTCCCAACATTTGAGAACTGGACAATTGACTGAAGAAGAATGGCGTAAACTTGTTGTAGCAGCAGGCTCACTTGATCGGACCAGTATTTACATTGATGATACTCCGGGGATTAAGATGAGTGAAATTCGGGCTAAAGCACGAAGATTAGCCAAAGAAAAAGGTAATCTTGGGTTAATTGTAATTGATTATTTACAGTTGATTGAAGGACCACGTAGTGAATCTCGTCAACAAGAGGTTTCAGCTATTTCCCGTCAATTAAAGAAACTAGCTAAGGAATTAAAAATCCCAGTAATTGCCTTGTCACAGTTATCACGTTCTGTTGAACAAAGACAAGATAAACGACCAGTCTTATCTGATATTCGTGAATCGGGATCAATTGAACAGGATGCGGATATTGTTGCTTTTCTTTATCGTGATGATTACTATCGTGATGAAAATGAAGATGGGGATGAAGGACAAGTAGAACCTGAAGATGATAATGGTGAAGTAGAAGTTATCATAGAGAAGAACCGTTCCGGTAGTAGGGGTACTGTTAAGTTAATGTTTTCAAAACCTTATAATCGTTTTTCAAACCTAGATTATGCTCATGATGCTCCTAATAATTAGTCTTTGAAAGCGCTGTAATTACTGCTATAATATGAACAATAAATTTAATTAAGGAGAAGTGGAGACAAATAATGACGCAAGAAAAATTTCTGGGTAGTATTGAAGCAGGTGGAACAAAATTTATTTTGGCAGTTCAAAATGCTGAAACAGGAGAAATGGTCGCACAAAAACGTGTTCCAACTACCGATGCCAAAGAAACTTTACAAAAAAGTGTAGAATTTTTTAAAGACAATCCAGTTGCGGCACTAGGAATTGGTACTTTTGGCCCAATAGATATTAATCCAAATTCTCGGACATACGGTTATATTTTAGATACCCCAAAACGTGGGTGGTCTGGAACTGATGTAAAGGGATTTTTTGAACAACAATTACATATTCCGGTTGTAATGACCACTGATGTTAATGCTTCAGCTTATGGGGAATATATTGCACGCGGAAAAGATGATACAAAGACTTATTACTATATAACCATTGGAACTGGAATTGGTGCTGGTATTGTGCAGGCGGGTAAATTTGTTGGTTTAAATAATCACCCAGAAATAGGTCATATGTTTGTTAGAACTTATCCAGGAGATGATTATGCTGGTAACTGTCCTTTCCATGGTAATAAATGTGCTGAAGGGATGGCAGCCGGCCCAACTTTAAAAGGAAGAACTGGTATTGCCGGGGAAGATTTGCCACGTGATAACCAAGTGTTTAATTATCTAGCTTACTATGTAGCTCAAGTACTCTACAACTCTTATATGGCCATGCGTCCCGATGTAATGGTGGTTGGTGGCTCTGTTTTAAATGAAGATGATTTAAAACAAGTCAGAAAATATTTTGATGAATTTAATAATAACTATGTGGCTACACCACCTTTAGACGAATTAATTGTTCGTCCTGCTGTGGCTGATAATGGTTCAGCTACATTAGGTGATTTTGAATTAGCAAAACAAGCTTTAGCACAAAAGTAACAATACACAACTAAAAAAGAACTTCCTAAAAAGGAAGTTCTTTTTTGGTTTCACGTGTAACTTTATGATCCGTCATATGAATCAAGTACAATCGGTCCCTTGCTTGAATCATTACCAAGAGGTTCTAATACTTCAGCCTTATTAATGAAGGGAATGTGCACATGTTCACGCGTATTGGAAGCTAAATCAGTTACTATTTTATTGGCTAGGAGTCTAATTTCAGGATCAAGTGCCAAGTAAGCATGACTAAATTGGATTGCTCCACGAAGCTTATGAGCAGTTAGCTGGTTCATTTCAGTAATATTTTCATCTTCTAAAGTAGTAAATAATGCCATCCAAAGTGATTCACGTTCCTCACGTGGAATTGCTGTATTCCATGAAATTAAGGAATGACGAATTACCCGACTGGCGGTAGTTAAGCCGTTAGGAGCTAAAACAAAGCCGTTACGAGCTGCACGCCAGCGACGTGGATCATGTTGACTAACCATGTGTACATCACTTGAAACAACTAAAGTACGTTCGGGATGATCTAGCATCATCCCAAAAATAGATCCTTCAGGTACATAAGTAATCATTTTTGGAATCATCCGTTGAAAAGCAGGCGTTGAATAGGTAGCTTTCATAAAGCCTGGGCCATCAAAACTATAAGCTTTAATTACGCGGTCTTCATCTCCAATGGGTAATCCTGTAATTGCATAAGTAGCTAGGTTACCACCTTTAGAATGTCCAGTAGTATAAATTTTGTCATTAGGAAAACGTTGAGCAATTTCTTTTAAATAATCAGCAGCAACAGTTTGACCAACAATTTGTGGCTGATAAGACATGTTAATATCTTCGGTTAAACCAATCATTGAGCCATCAGTACCACGAAAAGCAACTAAAATTGTATTTTTATCAAGCCGCAAGGTCATTGCCGTAAATTGCACTGGTGGTTCTTTTTGTTGTTTATCAGTCCAATCAAGAATCTCTAAATCTTTATAACGTGCACTATAAGGAATTAAATGGAGGGTAGTAGTATCTACAGTATTTAATTGATAAGGTTTAGTACGTTTGTAAAGTAATCTTTTGGATGCTTCTTCAAGTGTGTGATTAGCAACTGATTTATCGAAAGGAAGATATGAAAAAGTAGCAAAAAAAGCAGCATCAAGACTGTTGAAGGGATCTTTTTCAAAAGAAAGGTCCCCGCGCCAACGAACGTAATCAAGTAGTTTTGGCATAAAAATTTCCTTTCTAATTTTTCTAACAAATTAATTTTAATAGTTTTTGATTAAGATAGTTAGTACAAAGCTTTATAAGTATAAAAAAACTGACAGATAAAATCTGTCAGTTTTAAAATATTTAAATAATTTTTACATTCCACCACGATTATGAAGTACACGATGGATATTTTGATTTTTTTCAAGTGACATAATAATGTCATTTTCATCTTTACGATTTTTAATTACACCATCGACATTAATTAAGATACGATCAGAAGAAACATCTAAGATCTTCATACTAATTTGTTCAACTTCGTTTTCTTCTAAATCTTTCTTTACATCTTGGAGGATATTTGGCGTGTTATTGGCATCAACGTTAGCATTAAAGCGAACATGCAAAATGATGAAATTAATAAAGGAATCGTCGTGGAAAAGAATTTGAATTAAGAAAAGTAAAACCGTACAAATGATTCCAATAAAGTACATGCCAGCACCGATTGCCATACCGATAGCAGCAGTTGCCCAGACACCGGCGGCTGTAGTTAATCCAGAGACTTGTTCCTTACGAACTAAGATTGTACCTGCACCAATGAAGGAAATACCAGTAACGATTTGAGCGGCAATTCTTGATGGATCAAGTGCGATATTATGTAGATTTAAAATATCAAAGAACCCATATTTGGAAACTAACATAAATAATGCAGCTGCCACTGCAACTACCATGTGGGTACGCATCCCAGCACTTTTACGCTGCGTAGCTCTTTCATAACCAATTGCGCCACCACAGAGGGCCGCAATTAAAAGACGACAGAACCAATCTATTTCAGTTGAAAATGAAGTAAATACAGACATAAATTCTCCTTTTTGTATACTGTGTTTTATTGTAGACCTTTTTTGAATATTAATATAGGAGTTTTAGACTCTTTTAGCTATTAATAAAAAAACTTTATCGGAGGAAAAATGTAATTTCTTTCTTCTTTTGTCGTTATTTTATTCTGTAAAAATAAAAATATAACGAGTTATTGACCTGATAAATTATTTTCTGTAAGCTTTAAAAAGTTGGATAAGATTTGTAAGAGTAAGAATGAGAATAAATCTAATAAAATTATTACCTAAAGTAAATCTTTGGGTATATTTTTTAATGATTAAAAGAACATAAGTTATTAATAATGATTAAAAGCCTGAAAATCTAAAAGCTATTAAGGCTTTTCATTTTTTACTTGAAGATGTTAAAGATCTGCGAGAACTTTCAGATAAATATATATTTCTTCCAACAATACTCATCTTAGTAAATTTTGAGATATGAAAAAGGAAATGAGAATGGAAATAAATGTTAATGCTAAGCGATCAATTCTATTAATGAACTTAGTAGTCGCTTTTTTAATAACTTTGAGTTGCTTTAGTGTCTTTAATTCAACAGTTAATGCTGATAATAAGGATGTTCAAGATAATGCCCAAGTCTTAATGGAAGAAACGCAGGCTCATATTAAACAAGTTAATGATAATGAGCTTAGTAAAATAGATGGACATCCCCAAATTGCAGTTATTACACAAGAACACTTAAATGGGGAAGATTTAGATCAACGTGCTCAAGACTTATTTGATAAATATAAATTTGGTCGTAAAGGCTATGATAATGGGATTTTATTTTTAATAATTACTGGCGATCACAAAATGCGTATGCAGACAGGATATGGTGTAGAATCGGCAGTCCCAGATACTTTTATTAATGAGTTAGTTGCCGGTGAGACTAAAGAAGACTTACAAGCTGGCGATTATAATGATGCAGTGACTGCAATTGTAGATAAGACTGCAAAACGATTAGCTGATCATGAAGATGAATTATTGGATAAAGGAGAAGTGGCCCAGGAAGAAAAAGCCCATCCTCATAAGACTTCTATATTTAGCTCTATTAGTAAATTTTTTAGGAATAATATTGTTAATAAAATTCCAGATACACTTATTGTTATTGGGTTAATTATTTTAGGTATCTGGGCCTTTAAAGATGAATTATTGGTCATTTTAGCTGCTTTAGGATTGTTAATTGCAAGTCCGTACTTTATAGTTCACGGGCATAAATTGAAAAAGGCCATTAGAGCCGAAGCTGCTAATCTATCACAAAGAGATTTAAAAAATATGCTAAATGAAGCGGACGAAGCCGATATAAAAATAGAGCAGGTCCCAACCTTTGTAAAATTCTTTAAATATAATAAAGAAATTCGAGGTAAAACACTCCCTTGGTCGTCAGAATTGCTTGATGAAATTTCGAATATGGATCTTGATGAATACAAGAAATTAACTGAGCGTTATAACCAAACTTTTGAGGCAGGAAGAAAAATAGAAAATTGGTCTGAAGATGATTTTCTTAAATATTTAGGAACTACAGCAGTGACTGCTTCTATAGGAGCACTTTTAGCTAAAGATTTTGATCCTGAAAAATTAGGTAAGAAATGGGATGAAGATGTTCATAAAGCATATAAGAGAAGTGTAGAGCAGGCAAGTAGGGATAACGATTCTTGGTTCTTTGACAGTGATTCAGGTGGGTCATCAGATTTCGGTGGCGATGGAGGATCATCCGGTGGAGGAGGTGGAGATGCTTCTTGGTAAAAGACGGCATCTTCAGTAATTAATATTTAAGCGTAAAGGTTAAAATAAAATGGATAAAAACAAAAGTAAAATTTGGTGGATAATAATTGGAGCTGTTGTGATCTTAGCAATAGGATCATACATAAAAATGAGTAATGATTTAAATAATGCAAAGCTAGCAGTTGATGCTCAATGGTCACAAGTTGAAAATGTAATGCAACGAAGAGCTGATTTAATTCCTAACTTAACTAGTTCAGTTCAAGGCTCAATGAAACATGAAGATAAGGTTTTTGGCGAAATTGCCAAGGCTAGATCCAATTTTAATAATGCCAAAACACCTAATGCTAAATTAAAGGCAAATGATGAATTGAATGATAAAACTACTGTGTTAGTTAATGCAATTTATGAAAATTACCCTAACTTAACTTCTAACAAAAATATTAATAGTTTAATGACTGAGCTTGAAGGAACAGAGAATAGAATTGCAGTTGAACGACGTCGCTATATTCAAGATGTTAATGCCTATAATCAAAGGGTCTATAATTTCCCAACAAATATGGTTGCATCATCAAAAGGGATGTACCCAATTCAAAACTATAAAGCAACTTCTTCAGCGCAAAAGGTTCCTAAAGTTAAATTAGATGAGTAATAGAAAAAACTATATTTAAATAAATAAACTATACTTAGTAATAGATAATTTATTTGTAGAAAGGCTGGAAATTTAAGTGAAAGCTGTTGTAATTCATGAACCAGGTGGTCCTGAAAAATTAATTTATGAAGATATCCCAACACCAACTATCAAACCAGGATGGTCTTTAGTAAAAATAAAAGGTTTTGGAATTAATCATTCAGAAATTTTTACTCGTAAGGGCTTATCACCATCTGTTAAATTTCCTCGAGTTTTAGGTATTGAATGTGTAGGAGTAATTGCTGAAACTACTGATCCTGAACGTTTACCGAAAGGACAAAAGGTAATCTCTATCATGGGAGAAATGGGCCGAGACTTTGATGGATCTTATGCTGAATATGCACTTTTACCAAATAAACAAATTTATCCAGTAAGTACGACATTAGATTGGGCAAGTTTAGCAGCCGTACCGGAAACATACTACACCGCTTTTGGGTCATTACTTAATTTAAAGATAGAGCCTAGTGATAGTATCCTTGTTCGTGGTGGCACTAGTGGAGTAGGGATTGCGTTTACCAAATTAATTAAGGCACAATATCCGCAAATTAAAGTTGCTGGCACATCACGTAGTTTTGCTAAGGCTGAAGCGATGAAAAAGGTTGGCTATGAAGAAGTTGTAGTAGATAAAGATGGAGAACTCCAAACTCCTAAAAAGTTTGACAAAATTCTAGAATTAATTGGTCCTAAAACTATTAAGGATAGCTTTAAGCATACAAATGAGGGCGGAATTGTTTGTTCAACAGGTGAGCTTGGGAATGAATGGTACCTAAATCACTTTGATCCTATCATGGATATAGCTCCAAATGGTTATCTAACAAGTTTTTACTCTAATAATGTTGATCAAAGCAGAATTAACGAAATGCTTGCTTATATAGAAAAATATCATGTTGATGTAAAACCAGAAAAAGTATTTGATCTTGCTCATGTAGCTGATGCTCATCATTATTTAGAGGGACACAATAGCTTTGGTAAAGTAGTGGTAGTAGAAGAATAAAAGCATTCTGAAAAATTTTTACTAAACTATTTTCAAATAACCCATATCTTTGATAAAATAAAGCAGTACAACATAACAGTTTTATAGGATTAGGAGAAAATCGAGATGAGATTTAAAAAAGTTATTGCGGCTATTGCCTTAGCTGCGGGGTTAACTGCTACTGTGACTGCTTGTTCACAAAAGCCAAGTAATGAAGAAGTAATTAAGCAAGTTAATAAGCACAAGATTCAGAGTTTCCACATGACTCAGGACATGACAACGGAAGTTAATGGTCAAAAGCAAGCTATAAAACAAGAAATCACTTTTGGCGGTAACCCAATGACTGCTAAGGCAACTAGCTCTGCTGCTGGTCAAGAAGTCAAAATGTGGACTAGTGGTACAAATCAATACATTTCTGCTGGTGATGCTGATACTTGGTACAAGACAAAAATCACTGACCCAACTCAGTCTGCTGACAAGATTGCCAAGAGTATGAAAAATAGTAATAATATTTTAGCAGCCAATAAGGAAATTGCAAAAAACGCTTCTATTAAAGAAGACGGTGATAACTACGTAATTACTGTTAAGAATAATAAAGATACTAATGATGCAATCAGCAAGTCAGTTTATGAAGCAATAACTAAGATGGGTAACACTAATCAAGCTGATCAAGCCAAAGAAATTGCAAAGCAAATGAAGATCAAGAAGTTTACTTTCACCGAAACTGTTGATAAGAAGACTTACAAAGTTAAGAAATTAACTTCAAAGGGTACCATTTCTGTTGAGGGCGTGATTACTATGAACTTCAAACAAGTTATGGACCATATTAATGGTTATCCACACTTAAAGGTCCCTGCTGATGTTGAAAATAACGCAAAACTTCTTAAGTCTTTAAATAAAAAGTAAAAAGACGGATAGTTTAAAATATAAGATTAATTAAGGCCTGATTTCGATATTTTATCGGAGTCAGGCCTCTTTCATTTACTAACTTTATTAAGCCAATTAATTAGCAAGCTAGCCACTTGTTTTTGTTGATTAGCATTAGAAATGGTCGCATGACCGTCGCCTTTTTGCTGACCATAAGAGCCAAAATTACCATGATTACCGCCTTTAATTGTTTGGTAGCTAGTATTTTTAGGTAGATATTTTTTATTTGTTTGGTATTTTTGCCAATTTAGGACTTTATCATGACTGGCGGTGATAGAAAGTACATCTAAATTAGTTTTATCTAAACGTCCCTTTTCATCCGCGTAAGCACCAAGTAAGAAAATACCACGCAGATATTTATTATGACTACCATGGCCATAACGACTAGCCATTGCTCCGCCGAGAGAGTGACCACCAACTACATAATTTTTATTTTTTCCCGCTAGTTTATCAGCTGCATTAACATTAAAGAAAGCAAGATTTAAGGGAAAATGAACGACTTTAACTGTATAGCCTGCATTTGCCACTTGTTTGGCCCAGATTGAATATGAATCTGGTTCAACTAACGCACCAGTATAAAAAATGACCGTCATCTTATTATGCCGTGCTTTAAAAACTGTTACCTTATTAGTTTGACTAGCAGTTTGGGCTACTTTTTGAGCTGCAGATGAGGGATGATAAGTTGAAAAATGAAGCCATCCCGCTGCTGCTATTAGTAAGATCGCGATGATACTGATGATGACAATAATAACTTTTTTGGCCTTTTTCATTAGTTTTTATCCTGTTCTTCCTTATGTAGATTCTTAACTTGTTGGGCATTGATATCAAAACTGATATTTGCTTGGTTAACTTGCGCTAAGTTTTCACCTAGAAAATTTAGATTAATCAGGTGTTTTGAAAGTTCTTGACCGATTGGCGTTAAAGAATAGACCACCTTAGGAGGGATAGTACCATAACTTTTTTTAGTGACAATACCATCTTCTTCCAATTGATTAAGCTGTTCAGTTAATACTTTTTTAGAAATCTTAGTATGGTTAACATCATTTTCGTATTTAAGTAATTCTAGGTAACGATAATCTTTTAGTCCTAAAGCACAAATAATAGAAACCTTCCATTTTCCTGTAATTACTTTTAAGAGATAGTTAGTACCCATATGAAAATTATTCGTCAAACTCTTCACCACTTTTAATTTATACTTGTTAGTTACTATTATACTTCAAAGTAACTACTTACTTTATACAAGCATAATAATTAAAATAACTGTGTATATTTGCAGTCATTTCAATTAAATAGTTTGTAGTTTTGGGAGGTAACATTGATGAAGTACTTCAAAAAAATTATCGGTAACCATGGTGCCTATGCCAAATATTATCTTCAAGAACGTAGTGAAGAAGTTGATCCGCAACGTAAATTTCCAACTATGGTTATTTGTCCCGGTGGAGCTTTTATGATGACCTCTTTTCGTGAAGATGAGGCAGTCACTTTACGTTTTTTGGATGAAGGCTTCAATGTGGTAGTAGTCCATTATGCAACTAATGGTGCAGATAAATACTTAGGTAAAAGTAGTGACCAGCTTCCAAAGAAACCAGTAAGTTTATTTCCGAATTCTTTAGTTGAGCTTGCTCAAGCGGTTAGCTATCTCAAAGAACATGCGACTGATTGGGGAGTTAATGAAAATTATATTTGTGTCGGTGGCTTTTCCGCAGGAGCTAATATTGCGGCCCAGTTAGGTGTGTATTGGCAAGAAGATTGGTTAGAAAAATTAGTTGGTAAGCCTAAAGAATTTTATCGCCCAACACATTTAATGTTGGGATACGGAGCTTATGATTTATCGGATAACGGTAATTCCCGTTACACAAAAATGCCGGAAATTATGAGTTATACTCGTCACGCTTTATTAGGGACAGTTGATCCGTCAAAAGACCAATTAGATAAAGTAAATCCTATAAAACATATTAGTAGTTTTACGCCACCAACGTTTTTATGGCAAACTGTAAAAGATGAGATTGTTAATGTTCAGGGAACGATTGATTTTGAGCAAGCCCTTTTTAATAAAAATGTTCCATTCGAAGCTCATATTTTTAATGAGGGTGGTCATGGGCTCTCATTGGCTGACTTAAGAACAGGTAATGATCAAAAACAAGTTAATTTTCAAGTAAGTAAGTGGTTTGATCTCTTTATTGAATGGTTAGCCCCTCAGAAAAGTCAAAGAGCTACTTTCTTTTCAGTAGATTAATTATGAGGTGATTCAATGGTAAAAATAGATCTTGATTTTGTAAAAGAATTAACTCTTAAAGAGCGTGCAGAACTAGTTACAGGAAAGGATTTCTGGTTTACTGCTAGTGTTCCTAGAGTTAAATCAATGATGATGACTGATGGACCATCAGGTTTAAGAAAACAAGCTGATGGTGCTGATGCATTAGGAATTAACGCTAGTGTTGATGCAGTTTGTTTTCCCAGTTCAGCTTTAACAGCAAGTTCTTTTGATGAAAAGATGCTGTTTAAATTAGGAGAAAATCTGGGAATAGCAGCAAGTGCAGAAAATATTGGTGTGTTATTAGGACCGGGAGTAAATATTAAACGTAGTCCTTTGGCAGGGCGAAATTTTGAATACTTTTCTGAAGACCCCTTGTTAACTGGAAAAATGGGTGTTGCCTATGTAAAGGGCGTTCAAAGTAAAGAAGTTGGAGTAAGTGTAAAACACTTTGCGGCTAATAATCGTGAAGACCAACGCTTTACTTCATCTTCAAATATTGATGAACGTACCTTACGTGAAATATATCTTTCTCAATTTGAAAGAATTGTTACTGAGACACAACCCGCTACAATTATGTGTTCTTATAATCGTTTAAATGGAGTACTTAATTCCCAAAATCAACATCTTTTAACTGATATCCTTCGCAATGAATGGGGGTTTGAAGGCTTTGTAATGTCTGATTGGGGCGCAGTAGCTGATCATGTAGCAGCATTAAAAGCCGGCTTAGATTTAGAAATGCCTGGTAAAGGGGAAGCTTCAGTTGATGAAATTGTGACTGCAGTTAAGGAAGGTCAATTAGACGAAGCTACTTTAAATCGCTCTGTGTTACGCATATTAAAAATCGTTGAAAAATGGGGTAAAAATCATGCTGAGAAAGTAAATTATGATAAGGATCAACAACATGAATTTGCTCGTAAATTAGCAGATGAAAGTATTATTCTTTTAAAAAATGAAAATCAGCAACTTCCACTTAATACTGAAAAATCGATTGCTATTATTGGTAAATTAGCGCAAAAGCCACGCTATGAAGGTGGCGGTAGTTCCCATGTTAATGCTCACCACCTAGTTACACCTTTTGAAGCCGCACCTAAAAATGCGGAATATGCTTCTGGCTATGACTTAACTACAAATGAACCTGATAATGAGCTAGAAAGAAAAGCTGTTGACTTAGCAAAACAAAAAGATCAAGTCGTTTTCTTTGCTGGTTTTCCAGAGGAAATGGAAACAGAAGGTTTTGATAAGAAGTCAATTGCTTTGCCAGAAAATCAAAATCATTTATTAACTGAAATTATTAAGGTTAATCCAAATGTAGTGGTGGTATTAGAAAACGGCTCAGTAGTCGAAATGCCTTGGGCTGATCAAGTACCTGCAATTGTAGAAACTTATTTGGCAGGTGAAGCAGTTGGTGAAGCTACGTGGGATATCTTAACTGGTAAAGTTAATCCGTCAGGAAAATTATCTGAAACCTTTCCAATTAAGTTAGCTGATAATCCAACCTATTTAACCTTTGATGCCAGCAAAAAAGAAGAAAATTATCATGAAGGAATTTTTGTCGGCTATCGTTATTATGATTCTAAAGGTGTTCCCGTACGTTTCCCATTTGGTCATGGATTAAGTTATACAGAATTTGAATATAGCAATTTACAAATTTCTGAAAAAGAGAATAGTGTTGCAGTCAATTTTGAGATTAAGAATGTAGGGCAAAGATCAGGTAAAGAAGTAGCGCAGCTATATGTAGGAAATAAGACTAGTTTTATTGAAAAACCAAAGAAGGAATTAAGAGCCTTTACTAAGGTGAACCTTGAACCAGGAGAAAGTAAAAAGGTGACACTTTTCTTACCTCGACGAGATTTTGCTTGGTATAACGCTGAAAAAGCAAGTTGGCAAATTGATAATGGTAGCTATGAAATTTTTGTTGGTTCTTCTGTTGCTGACATTAGACTTAAGGATAAATTTACTTTAACAATTGGTACAACTCCGACAGTTAAAATTAATCGCGATACTTATATTAATG
Source organism: Lactobacillus rodentium (assembly GCF_003423665.1). Classification (GTDB taxonomy): domain Bacteria; phylum Bacillota; class Bacilli; order Lactobacillales; family Lactobacillaceae; genus Lactobacillus; species Lactobacillus rodentium. Next base: position 99,535 of record NZ_BFBY01000005.1, read on the forward strand.
AAATTATTAATAGTAAAGATCCAGTAATTAAAAAAGCATTACAAACATCTGGTTTGGGAAGTGAACTAGAAAAAATTCTAAGTCCAGAAAATGAAGCTATTTTTGCTAATATGCCATTACGTGCACTAGGAATGGTAAATATTCCTGATGAAATGGTTAAAAACTTTATTGCAGAAGCTAATTAAGGAGAAAGACTTAATGAAAGTATTAGTAATTTTAGGTAGTACACAACGTCCAGGTACTTCAACTACTTTAGCAGAAGCTTTTGTTAAAGGCGCACAAGAAGCAGGTCATGATGTGACGATTTATGATGCCGCAAAGAATCCAATTACTCCAATGCATGTTGATGCTAATAATCGCGCAATTCCAGGAGATGAAAATACTCAATATTATCTGCGTTTATTAGAAGAAACTGATGCAGTAGTCTTTGCTACACCACTTTATTACTTTGGCATGAGTGCCCAAATGAAGGCAGCAGTTGATCGCTTTTATGAAGATGATTATGGCCTAATGGGCAATAAGTATGGAGTTTTACTTGCCACTGCTTGGGGTGATAGTTTCCGATTTGATAATTTAGTTGGTCATTATCATGCGATTCTTCACTATATGAAGTGGGTTGATGCAGGCTACATTACGGCTCAATGGTCTGATAATGTGGATTTGTTAAAACGTCATGACTATATTGAACAAGCATATAAGCTTGGACGTCATTTAGGTGAACCAATTAGATAAGAGGGAAAAATAGAAAATGAAAAGCCAAAAATTTGGTAATAAGATATATCTTCGTTTAGATAAGGGCGATGAAGTATTAAATAGTGTACTTCAAACCTGCCGAGAACAAAAAATTAGTTCAGCAACTTTTTCTGGAATTGGTGCTTGTGACAAAGTCGTAATCGGTACTTATCTTCCAGAAAAACAAGATTTTTTACTTCATACTAAAGAAGGAATGTTAGAAATGATTAGCTTAATGGGAAATGTAACGCAAGATGCTGATCATTTTAAATTAAATATTCATGCTCATGGGATGTTTTCATATCTTGATGCTAAAACTAATACTATTCAGTATTTTGGTGGCGATTTAAAATTAGCCCAAATTATGTATACTGGTGAAATTGTAATTGAACCAGTAAGAGGTGGTGAAATATCTAAGCAGTTTGATCCAAATGTTGGTATAGATGTCTGGCATTTTGAAGAAGATAAGTAATAAAAAAATCAAATAAATGCATAAAACGTCTCCGTTATAGACTAAGTTTATTATCGGAGATGTTTTTATTTATATAACTTGACTTAAAGTTAACTCTAAGTAGTAAGCTAATCTTGAGGAGGAAATTATGGCAGATTTAACAATTACTCAAGTTAGTAAAAAATATGGTTTAACTACTGATACCTTAAGATATTATGAGCGGATTGGACTTCTTCCTCCAATTCCCCGCAAAAGCAACGGTAATCGTTACTTTCCCCGGGAAATATTAGATTGGATTGAGTTGGTAGTATGTCTTCGTCAAGCGGGAGTTCCCATTGAAAAGTTAATTGATTATGCCCATCTTTTGGCCTTAGGGGATGCCAGTTTAAAGGCTAGAGAAGACCTATTACAAGAACAATTAGATAGCTTAAAACAAAAAAGAAAGAGCCTTGATAATTCAATTGACCGCCTTACTTGTAAAATAGATCTTTATAAGACCGGGAAGATTAAGGATAGTAAGAATTATTTTGTGGATTTAAAAAGGAAGGGAAGTAATAATAATGAAGAGTAGTCGCTTTGTAGAAAATAATGAAATTAAACCTGTTGAGGTCGATAAACCCGTAATTAAGGATGATCAAGATGTTTTAATCCGCGTGGTACGTACTTGTGTCTGTGGTTCTGACTTATGGACTTATCATGATGTGCCAGAAAAGGGTTTAATTAATTCAGGACATGAAGCCCTAGGAATTGTAGAAGCTGTAGGTAAAGATATCACTACAGTAAAGCCGGGAGATTTTGTTATTGCACCTTTTACTCATGGTTGTGGTCATTGTCGTGCTTGTTTAGCAGGCTTTGATGGTGTATGTATGAGTCACAAAGATAATTGGAGTGATGGCTTTCAAGCTGAATATTTACGCTTTAAATATGGTCAATGGGCTTTAGTCAAGGTACCGGGAAAACCTGAAGATTACAGTGAAGGAATGTTAAAATCACTTTTAACTTTAGCTGATGTAATGGCTACTGGTTATCATGCAGCGCGTGTTGCAAATGTAAAACCAGGAGATACTGTAATTGTTTTAGGTGATGGAGCTGTTGGTCTTTGTGCAATTATTGCGGCTAAAATGCGTGGTGCATCTCGTATTATTTCAACTAGCCGTCATGCTGACCGTGAAGCTTTAGCACGTGAATTTGGTGCTACAGAAAACATTGCTACACGTGGTGAAGAGGGAATTAAACAATTACTTGAAACTACAAATGGTGGTGCTGATGCAGTTTTAGAATGTGTTGGTAGTGAGCAATCTACTCAAGAAGCAATGCAAATTGGACGACCAGGATCAATTATTGGTCGGGTAGGGTTACCCCATGGAAGTAAGTTAGATCCTGCACAAACTTTTTATCAAGATAAAGCTCTAGCAGGGGGGCCAGCCTCAGTAACTACCTATGATAAAGAAATTTTGCTTAAGGCTGTTTTAGAAGGTAGAATCAATCCAGGTAAGGTCTTTACCAAAACATATACACTTGATGATATTAATGATGCCTATCAAGATATGGCGGATCGAAAGACAATTAAATCTTATATTAAAATTGATTAATTTATGACTCCGATTTTTATCGGGGTTTTTATTTGGCTTAGTTAGAATTGGCAAATATTGAATCTTATGGGAGCAAGTAGTATATTTTAAATAACGGACTAGTGATGGAGGAATAAGTTCAATGAAAATTAATAATAAAACACGTTTGGGTGCAGGCTTTTTAACTGCCATTCTTGCTAGTGCAGCAATTGCTACAACTACTGTGGCACATGCTAATTCAGTAACTGGTTCACCTGAAGAACAAGCAGATATTACCAACTGGATTGCTAATACACCTCAACAAGTTTCAAATAACATGGCAATGCAACATATTAATGTAAATCATCTTAATGGAGTACGATACGTAATCCAATGGGGTGATACTTTATGGAGTATTTCTCATGCTACTGGTATTTCAATTGCAAAACTTTGTTATGACAATAATATTCGTAATGCCAATATGATTTACGCAGGAAATGTTTTAATTTTAAATCGTGATGGCTATGTACCAGATGATTTTGATCCTGATATTGATCCATATGTAGTAGCTCAAACTAAGGTCACAATTAATAATGGCCCACAAATTGTGAATATTAACGTTCAACCTGATGCTATTAAGCAATATTACGATAATTCTAATAACTCAAATACTACTAATATTTATAAGGCTAATAGTGATAACAGTAGTCAAGCAACTTCGAAGAAAGATGATTCTGATAGTGATTCAGAAGATTCATCATCTTCATCTGATATTTCTGTTTCAGATATTGTTGATGGTTTAGAGAAGGCTAATGATAATGATAAGTTATCATTTAAAGAAGCAGATGATGATAGTGATATCAAGGATGCCGATGAATTAGATATTGATTCTGATGATATTGCAAAAGATGTTAAGGACAAGGATTACGATGATCTTCTCGATAAGATAAAAGATGCGTTAGATAGCGATGATGATTCTGATGTAACAATCTATGTTCAAGAAGATGGCGATGAAATTCATATCTATGCAAGTTCTGATAAGAGTGATGAAGATAGCAATGATTCAGAAGATTCTTCCGATAGCAATGATGAAGATACTGATTCAGATAGCTCAAATCAAAGTGCAGATACTAACGACGACACCGAAGAAGATGATGATTAATAGGAGTTAAAACAAAATATGAGAAAAGGTACTAAAATTGTTATTTCTATTATTGTTGCGCTTCTAGTAATTGTAGGTGGTTTTTATATCTATGCTAGTCATGCAGCGGCAGGCCATATTCCTGGTCATGTTTATGAATATACTTCAGTTTCAGGCAACCAAAAAGCATATATGACTTTTGCTCAAAGTGGTGATGAAGTAATTGTTACGCCAGATAAGAACAAGGCTTTGCAAGCAAGTAATAGTACTGCTGATTTTGAAAAAGTTTATAAGGCCCAAGCTAAAGAAGGTAAGTGGAACTATAAAGCTGATGGTAGTAAGCTCACAATTTCAAAAACTCAAAATAAGCAAGTTTCTTTATGGCAATACAATAATGTGTTAGTTCTTGGTAAGAAGATGCATTCAAGTAGTTTTACTTATCAAATTGCTAATGCCGGACAAGGGCTAGATAAAAAAGCGACAAACTTTGAACAAATTAAATAAAAAATTAATCCTGATGGTAAATCCTTAGATATTTATCATCAGGATTTTTTTGTAAATAAAAAGTATAACTTATTTAAACAATTATTAACAAATAGCTAGTTTTGTTAATAATTGTGTCGAATTAAATATACTATTATTGACAAAATACCAGTTTTGTCGATAATTATTATCAAATACATAAATTAATCTCGACAAAATACTATTTTATTAATATTAAGTAATCAAAATATTTATTGCTTAATTTTTAGTTTATGAAAGAAGGAGAATGAAATGCCTGCAAAATATTTGCCTCTTTCAAAAGTTAGATTTTTATATCCTGGTAATTATTTAGAAGATAGTGACTTTGAAAAAATTTATCAAAATCGTATAAATAATGTATCTGCTTTACGAACTAATTTACATCCTTTACTTACTGACAAAAAGAAATTTCAAAATAATCAATATCCTATTTTTGTAACAATAACTTTTGAATTATTAAAATTAATGGATGATTTTTCAAATAACTCAAAAAAGATTAAATCAATTGTAAAGCATCTTCCTGGTGTAGCCCAGCGGCAATTTCTAGATTCATTATTATTATCTGAAATAACATATACTAATGAAATCGAAGGTGTTCAAACAAACGCATATGAAATAAGTACTTTAATTAAAGAAGGAGAAAAAATTAAGGATGACAATAAGAAAGAAAGGCCACAGCGCTTACGTTCAACAGTAAGAATGTATCAAGAAAATCTTAAAAAGATTGATATAAAAATAAATGCTTTAGAAGATTTTAGAAAAATATATGATCGCTTATTAGCTGGTGAAATTCCAAAAGATAAGCTACCTAATGGGAAGGTCTTCCGTGACAAGCTTCCGAATAATGAAATTTTAAGTATTGGCTCACAATTTAATGTTGTTCATCAACCACCAATTACTGAAAAAGAAATTAATTTTTCTCTTTATCAATTAATAGAATTTATGAATAGCAAAGAAATTCCTGATATTTTAAAGTCAATTATTACTCACTTTTTCTTTGAAAATACTCATCCATTCTTAGACGGAAATGGTAGAATGGGACGCTATTTATTTTCAACGTATGTAACCAGAAAGTATGACTTTTTTACGGGATTATCTATTGCAACAGCAATTCATTCAAGAGTAGAAACTTATTATCGAATTTTTAAAGAAGCAGATAAATTAGAGAATCGAGCAGAATTAACATTCTTTGTAGAGGAAATGTTAAAAATTATTATTGAACAACAAAATAAGAATTTTGAGGCCTTAGATGAAGCAAAATCAAAGCTAGAGGAAGCAAAAAAGAAGATAGAAGGTAAAGTTAAAAGTTTTGGTAACTTAACTGAAAAGCAAAAGGGAGCAGCTTTACAAACATTGATTTATTTAGCTGAATCCAAACTGTTTACTTCAAATGAGCATCTAGGGATTAGAGATGAAACTATTAAAAAATTAAATTCTGAAAATAAAATTTCGCTTCGTAGGACACAGGAAATTATTAAAATTCTTGAAGAAAAGGAATTAATTAAGCAAGTAAGTGCTAGACCAAAACAGCATGTCATAACTTTTTTGTAAAGTAAGATTATAGTCCATGTAGCTAAAAATTATTTTTAATCCTGATGGTAAATCCTTAGATATTTATCATCAGGATTTTTTTGTAAATAAAAAGGCTATAGTAAAAACTATAGTCTAAGTATCAGTCAAATAATCATATTAATTTAATTCTATTTTTACTTTTGTATTATCTTTCATCTTACTTATCACTGAAGAATAATTTTCTGAGGTAAATTTTCCGATAATGTGAATGCCAGGATAGTAATCAACATGACCATAGTAAAAAATAATTCTTTGATCGGGTGACCAATAGCCAATTTCTCCTGCTTTACCTTGGTCTCCCTTTGGCATGCCTTTAATTGACAAAGAATGGTTCAGGTCCGCCATCTTCTCTGGATTATCCATAAAACTAGTAAAAGTTAAGGTAGTAGGTAATTCCTTTTTAAAATCCTTGGCCGCACTTGTAGAATTTAATTGTGCATTTAAAGTCTTTCCATTAATGGTAATTTTTAAATTTGTCATTTTAGTTTGATTCCTTTCTTTTGTAGTATGTGTAGTTGAAATTGAAGAAGAGTTCGTATTGTTCTTTTGATTTGAACAACCAACTAAATTTAAAGTAAATATTAATATTAAAAATAAAGATAATTTTTTCATTATTTCACCTCTAAAAAATTGTTCAAGAAAATAATTAAAATGCTTGACTTGTAGTTAACTCAAAGTAGTAATTTACATTCAGGAGGTATATAGATGTCTGATTTAACTATTACAGAAGTGAGTAAAAAATACAATATAAAACCTGATACTATTCGTTATTATGAACGCATTGGGTTACTTCCTAAAATTCCTCGTAAGAATAATGGTAATCGTTACTTTAATGAGGGGATGCAGGGCTGGATTGAAATGATAGTATGTTTACGTCATTCAGGTGTTCCTGTTGAAAAATTAATTGATTATGCTGATATGTTACGTGTTGGCGATGAAACTTTACAAGCACGTGAAGATTTATTAAAAGAACAACTTAAAGAATTAGAACAAAAAAAGAAAGATTTAAATCGTTCAATTAATCGCTTAAAACATAAAATTTCCCTTTATGAATCAGGAGAAATTAGAGAAAATAAAAGCTATTTTGAAGAATATAAGATTTTAGATGATTAGGAGAAAACTAATGACAAAAAATACAATAGTACTTGGAACCTGGGCTTGGGGCGATAATAACAGTTATTTTGGTAATAATTATGATGAGGATCATTTCCGACCAGTTTTTGATGCTGCAATTGCTAAAAAATTAACCTTTTTTGATACTGCGACAGCTTATGGCAATGGAGGCTCAGAAAAAATTCTGGGTGATTTAATGCAGAGTGTTCCACGTAATGAATTAACGATTTCTACTAAATTTACTCCTCAAATGGCACCAGCTACAGATAATCCTGTTCAAACAATGCTTGATGAAAGTTTAAAACGTTTAGGAACTGATTACATAGATTATTATTGGATTCATAATGATGCCGATGTTGAAAAATGGACCCATGATCTTTTACCGGTTTTAAAATCAGGCAAGATTAAACATGTGGGAGTATCTAATCACACACTAAGTGAAATTAAACGAGTACAAGAGATTCTAGCTGAGGAGGGTTTTAAACTAGATGCAGTTCAAAATCATTTAAGTTTATTAGATCGAAGCTCAGAAAAGGCTGGAATTTTAGATTACTGTAAGGAAAATGGTTTAGAATTTTTTGCCTACATGGTTTTAGAACAAGGTGCGCTAACTGGTAAATATAGTGTTAATAATCCTTTCCCTGCTGGTAGTGTTCGTGCTCAGGCTTATAACGATAAATTGCCGCAGTTAACCGACTTAGTTGATAAATTATCAGAAATTGGTAAAAAGTATGATTTATCTGCAGCTCAAACAGCTATGGCTTGGGCGCTCTCTAAAGATACTTTCCCAATTATTGGGGTAACTAAAGTTAACCAAGTTGAAGATGCAGCGCAAGTTGCTGCTACTCGATTAACTGAAGCAGAAGTAAAAGAATTAGAAGCTGTTGCTGCAAAAATCAATGTCGATACCACTGGTAGTTGGGAACCAAATATGAACGAATAAAAGGAGATAGACAATGAATTGGTCAAAAAAATTAATTAATGAGATTAATAAGAGTACTACGGTTCAAAATCAACCTTATGACAAGACTAAGGAACCTTTTCAAGATAATCCGCTTTGGGTTGTAACTATTGATAATCATGTTTATTTGCGTGCTGGTAAAGGGAAAGAGAGTAAGTGGTACCAAGAAGGACTTAAATATGGCGGTCAAATTGAAATTAATGGAGAAACTGTCAAAATTACTTATCGACCTGTAACTGATAAAAAAGAAGAGGATGCTGTAACAAAGGCTTACTTAGAAAAGTATCATGGCCAATATCCAATTGAGATGATGATTTCTGATAAGTGTGCGGAAGCAACAGTTGAATTAATTCGCCAATAAATTAATCGAATAGATAAAAAGAGAGAATTAAAAGAATGAAAGTTAGAAAAAAAGGGTTAATAATTACTATTATTGGAATCGTCGTTCTAATAATTTTCTTCTTAGGATTCTTGCATCAAAAAGAGACTAGCAATAAAGTTCACGTAGTGGCTAAAACAACTCCAACTTTCTTTTTTCATGGTTGGGGCAGCAGCTATCATGCCGAAGAAGATATGGTTAAAGCTGCCGAGCATGCTGGTGTTACTAACGATGTCATCAGAATTAACGTAACTTCGAAGAATAAAGTGATTTTTCATGGAAAGTTAAAGAAAAATGCAAAAAATCCAATTATTGAAGTGAATTTTGATGATAATAAATTAGCTAAGGCAAGCAATTACACGACGGGATATGACACAATTGGTGCAGATTATGTGAATACAGCTCTAAATGCTGTTACTAAGAAATACCATTATCATAAAGTAAATATTGTTGCTCATTCGATGGGAAACTTGGAAACAGCTTATTATTTCAAAAAATACCCTAACAAGTTACACGTGGAACATTTTGTTTCAATTGCTGGTCACTATGATGGAATTATTGGAATGAATGATGAACCTAATGAGCTTAAATTAAATAAAAAGACGGGTAAGCCTAATATTATGCGTTCAGAATATCGGGGTCTCTTACCATTGAGAAAAACATTTCCAAGAGATACACGGGTATTAAATATTTACGGTAATTTAGAAGATGGTACCAGCTCAGATGGTGATGTTGGTATTAATTCTGCTAAGTCGTTAAAATACTTAGTAAAAAATAGAGCCAAGTCTTATCAAGAATTAATGATTAAGGGTAAAAATGCTCAACATAGTAAACTTCATGATAATAATGAAGTAAATAGAGCGATTATCAAATTCTTATGGGAATAGAAGTTAAAATAATTGACTAACTTTTAGTAAGCTTATAAACTAATGCTGTACTTTAACAGTAAAGGAGACTATAGGCATGAAAGTATCAATTTTAAATTTAGCTCCCTTAAGAAAAGATAATAAATATCGCGAAGCTATTGAGAATATGATTGAGTTGGCACAAAAAGCCGAAGAGTTGGGCTATGAACGTTATTGGATTGCGGAACACCACAATAGTAAATCATTTGCTAGCTCAGCTACTCAAATTCTAATTGATCAAACTTTAGCTGCAACTAAAAAAATCAGAGTAGGTTCAGGTGGAGTTATGTTACCCAACCATAGTCCCTATATTGTGGCTGAACAATATGGTACGTTAGCAACGCTTTATCCTGATAGAGTTGACTTGGGTTTAGGCCGAGCTCCTGGAACAGATATGGAAACTGCTCAGGCTTTGAGAAGAACTGAAAGAACAGCAGACTTTCCCAATGAAGTTGAAGAATTGGCGGGCTATTTTGAAGATATAAATGAAGTTCATGCTTATCCAGCAGCAGGTGTGAAAGTTCCGATTTATATCTTGGGCTCAAGTACAGATAGTGCTCATTTGGCAGCAAAGTTAGGGCTACCTTATGCCTTTGCTTCTCATTTTGCTCCTGGGATGCTCATTGAGGCTGTAAAAATTTATCGTGATGAATTTAAGCCCTCAAAGGTTTTAGATAAACCTTATGTCATAGTTGGTGCCAATGCCTATCTGGCTGATACTAATGAAGAAGCAAAACGTTTAAGTACTACCCAAACTCAGGCTTTTGCTGACTTAGTATCTAATAATTTACGTCCTTTGCAACCACCAGTTGATAACGATGAGATGGTTTGGGATAAAGTACGTGAAGCAGATACAGCTAATGTTCCTAATTTTGGACCAGTAAAGTTTAATGCAGATGATCTTATTCGCAGAAAGAAGCAAGTCGCTGACAATATGGCGCGAGTAACTTTTATTGGTGATAAAGAAACTGTTAAAAAACAAATTAACTATCTTCAAGAACAAGTACAATTTGAAGAATTAATGATTAATAGTTATATCTATGATATTAAAGCCCAATATCATTCATTTAAGCTTTTAAAAGAAGTAATTGAAACGCTATAAAAAAAGATGAAATATTTTGAAATATTTCATCTTTTGTTTTTGACCATAATAAAGAGTACTAAACATTAAAATAGAGTACTAAAAATAAGCTTTTAAAATTTAATATTGAAACTTTAAAGAGGAATTATATTAACTAGTATGAGATAATATAGTGCGAGAAAAATTATAAATAAGTTGAGGTTGTAAGAATAAATGAAATATTGGATTACGAGCCTGCTTTTATGGTTAGCTCTGTTTTCCATAAGAGCGGGAATGATTTTAACCCAGACAGCTAACGATCTTGAAGATAATGATGCGATTAAACAAAACTGCCTAATAATATTGGGTTGTTGTGGCATGATTGTACTAGTAGTTCATATCTGTTGGCTGTTGTCATTAAAAAATAAGAGTAATAAATAGGAGAGTTTTGATGTTATGTCGAAACTCTCCTATTTTAGTTTCATGTGAAACTTAACCACGCGAGAAAAAATAAAAATACAAGACTAGTTAATTTAAATTTTACTATTACAATAATTAATAAACTAGAAAAAGGAGAAATTAAATGGGATATATTGAATTAGCTATTGCAATTGTTGCAGAAGTGATTGGAACTAATTTTATGAAGGCTTCAGTTGGATTTACAAAATTAATCCCAGCAGTTGCAACTATTATTTCTTACATTATTTGTTTTTATACTCTTTCCTTATCATTAAAAACACTCAACTTAAGTGTGGCTTATGCTACCTGGGGAGGAGTAGGAATTATTCTAACTACTATAGTAGGTGTGATGTATTGGAAACAAGAGGTTAATATACCGCAATTAATTGGAATTGGTCTAATAGTAATTGGAGTAGTAGTTACAAACATGTTTTCTGAAGGTCATTAGAGCAAAAATATAATTTGAGAAAGAAAAAAGTTCAAAATTAATGATTTAACATTAATTTTGAACTTTTTTCTTTAAAAGGCCCACTTAAAAAAATTTCGTTGATCATTTTCCCCCCCCGAAATTTTTTGCGCTTTTTTTAGGCGTTCAATCTCCTCTAAAAGAGCTTGATTTTGTTTACGTAAATCATTGATTTCTTGGTGATGGGGAGGAATTAGTTTTTTTTTTCTTGGGCGACCTCTTTTTACTGGTTGAGCCAGTTTACCTTGTTCATTAAGACGGTTCCATTTATAGATTAAAGAGGAACTAGAAATACCAAAATGAAGAGCCGTGGCTTCATATGAAGCACTATTTTCTTTTTTCCAATTCAAAACTTCAAGTTTGAACTCATAAGAATAATCACGGTGATTACGCTTTTCACGTAGGGCGGTTACACCATGCTTTTTATATTGTTTTACCCAAAATAAGAGTTGTGAACGAGAAGCAACATTAAGTTCCTTAACAATTTTTTCTGAACTTGTTCCTTGTAAATATAATTTTACAGCAAGTTGTTTTTCTTCAAATGTAAATTTACTCAATTTATATTCCTCACTGAATTTGACTTATAAAAATAAATTATATCCATAAAAACATATTTATATAGCCGATTATAGTTATTTTATATATAAAAATATGTTATTTTATGTACTTATTAAATTTGTTTACTATTTTACTAACAACTATAATATAAATTACAAAGGTAAAATAAACGTAAAGTTGAGAAAAAAAGTAAATGACAAAATTATTAATTGTAGAAGATGATAAAAATATTCAAAAATTGCTTAAGGCCTATCTTGAAACGGACTATGATTTGGTGCAAGTAGAAGATGGAGAAGCGGCGTTAAGTTTTTTAAAGGACAAGCAACAAGTTGATATTATGATTACAGATGTCATGATGCCCAATATGGATGGTTTTGCCCTAGTAAAAGCATTACGTAAGGAAGGTTTTAAATTTCCTGTTATGATGCTTACTGCCAAAGATACGATTCAAGATAAAACTGTGGCTTTCAGTAATGGAGCTGATGATTATATGGTAAAACCGATCGATTATCAGGAATTAAAATTACGCTTAGTTGCCTTATTACGGAGAGCAGGTAATGAACATCCTAATCAGTTAATTATTCAAGATATTGTGATTGATCGCAAGAATTATACTGTTCAGCGAGGAAAAGAAGTAATAGATCTTTCCAAGAAAGAATTTGACCTACTTTATAAATTGCTTTCAACTCCCAATCAGATCTTTACTAAAGAACAGTTGTTAGATGCAGTATGGGGTGAAGAATCTTTTAGTACAGAAGATACAGTAAAGACTCATATTAGTAAATTACGAAAATTATGCCGTAATTTTGAAGATGTCTTTAAGATCATAACCGTGCGTGGATTGGGATATAAAGGTGAAGTGAGTGAAGAAAAATAAAGATTCGTTTACACGTACAATAATTATTTATTCTGCTGTTCTGGCAACAGTAGTGGCGATCTTATTTGGAATAGCAGTATTTTTATCAATTAATACCGGACAAAAGCCTCATATTATTGGCCTCATGATGTTAGTCCTATTCTTTAGCTTTAGTTTTAGTATTAACTATGCAGTACTTACATATTTATTTGGCTACATTAAAGAGTTAACACAAGCAGTAAAAAAAGTGGCAAATGGAGAATTTGATATTCGACTAAGTAAACATCAACTTAATCCTTTAGATAGTACTTTTGAAGATTTTAATCAAATGGCTTCAGAATTAGGGAGTACAAAAATCATGAAAGAAGACTTTGTTAGTCAATTTTCTCATGAGTTTAAAACGCCAATTACATCGATCAACGGTTTTGCTAACTTACTGTTAAGTGAAAATATAGCGAAAGAAAAAGAGGCTGAATACTTAAAAATAATTGCAGAGGAATCCAAACGGCTAAGTGATCTATCATTTAAAATTTTAAATTTAACTAATTTAGAAAATAAAAAAATTATTACTAATAAGAAAAATGTTGAAATTGATGAGGAATTACGTAAATCTCTAATTTCATTATTTCCAGCATTAAAATCTAAAAATTTAAGTTATAAACTAGATTTACAAAAAGTTAAATACAATACTGATCCAGAATTATTAAAAGAAGTATGGCTTAATTTGCTAAATAATTCGATAAAGTTTACTCCTAAAAAGGGGACAGTATTTCTAAGTTGTAAAGAAGAAAAAAATCGAATTGAAGTAATTATTGGAAATAATGGTCCAAAAATAAATCAAAAGGAGAAAAAAGAAATTTTTGATAAATTTTATCAAGGAGAAACACAATATAAAAATGAAGGAGTAGGTCTAGGATTAGCAATTGTGAAACAAATTTTAGACCTACTAAATGGAGAAATAGAAGTAGAGACTAGTTTTCAAAATTTTTCAGGTACGTTTTTTAAAGTTATATTAACCAAGTAACAAATACATCGAGGAAATAATGAAAAAGAAAAGTTCATTTTCAAAATTATTAATTATTTATCCACTAATAATTGCTGTGATTGTCACGTGTTTATTTGCGACAGCAGTAGCAATTCCTTTTACTATCCTTCCTTACATGGGCCCACAGATCTTAAGTTTTGAACTTATTAGTTCGATCTTTTTGTTAGGTTTATTAATCATTGGTAGTATTTATGCTTATGTGATTAAGTCTTTGAGACGTACTACAAGGGCAATGCAAAAAGTTGCAGAAGGAGATTTTTCAGTTAGATTACCAATTAGAAAACATGATCCATTAAATGAAAGCTACCTCAACTTTAATTTGATGGTTGAAGAACTAGATAGTACACAAACGCTAAAAGACGATTTTATTAGTCAATTTTCCCATGAATTTAAAACTCCCATTACATCAATTAATGGATTTGCTAAATTAATTGAAAGTGAAAGTGTTCCAGAAGAAAAAAAGAAAGAATACGTAAGCATTATTGCAGCCGAATCTGAAAGATTGGGAAAATTATCAGAGCAAATTATGATGCTCACTAATTTGGAAAATAAAAAGATTATCAGTAAGCAAAAGGCTGTTAATATTGATGAAGAATTGCGTAAGTCGATCATTTCTTTACTACCAGCTTTAGAAAAGAAGCAATTAACTTATCAATTAGATTTACAAAAAGTTAAATATAATACTGATCCAGAATTGTTAAAAGAAGTATGGCTTAATTTATTGAATAATTCGATAAAATTCACTCCAAAAACAGGTACAATTTTCGTTAGTTGTCAGGAGCGGAATGATGAAATTGAGGTAATTATTGGAAATAATGGCCCAAAAATTGCAGAAAACGAAAAAAATAAAATCTTAGAAAAATTTTATCAAGGAGAAACAGCAAATAAATCAGAAGGGCTAGGATTAGGGCTAGCAATTGTAAAACAAATTTTGAATCTTATTAATGGAAGAATTGAAATTTTTTCTAATTATCAGAATATCTCAGGAGCATTTTTTAAAGTGATTTTGCCTAAAGAGCAAAGTGTAGCTGGTGAGAGTTAAAATAAATTATCAGATTGGAACTTCAGCTACTGCTGAAGTTTTTATTTTAAAACAAATTATTAGCAGCTTTTTCATGAATAAACTAAAATAAAGTAAAGAAACTAAAGGAAAGAAGGCAAGCTGATGATAAAAGTAGGAATTATTGGTGCATCTGGGATGGCCGGCAGTGCGATTTATAAGTTCGCTGTTCCACAAAAGGACCTTAAAGTAACGGGAATTATCCGTAATGAAGAAAAGGCTAAGAAAGTATTAGGCGATAATGCTAATTTACTTATTGGTGATGTTTTAACAATGGATGATGCTTTACTCAAAAATTTTGATGTAATTGTAGATGCTTTTGCACCAGCACCAGAAAAAGCTAATGAACAAATCACCTTAGCAAAAAAATTAATTAACCTTTCTAAAGATGATAATAAGCGTATTATCTTTATTCTAGGTGCCGGCAGCTTGCATACAGGTGATGACGAGCATCTAGTAGTAAAAGATATTGAAAAGATGGCAGGTAATGAGGCTTGGGTAAATATCCCAAGACAACAATTGAAAGAATTGGAATATTTACGTGGCGTTAATGATGTAGATTGGCTAGGAATTTCCCCGGCAATGATGTTTGAAGCGGGTCCTGAAGCTGCCGAATATGCTTTAGGTGGCGATGAATTACTTTATAATGACAAAGGCGAATCAAAAGTTACTTCTGGCACTATGGCACGCTTAGTAGTAAATGAAATTTTACATCCTCAGCATCATCAAGAACGGATAACAATTATTGATAAATAATTTAAAAAAGAGAATTTGAAAAAATTCTCTTTTTTTATATTTTTTTCTTGCAAATAAAATTGATTTTGCTATACTATTATTTGTTGATGAGTTGCTGACTTAGCTCAGTTGGCAGAGCACGTCATTAGTAATGATGAGGTCGAAGGTTCGAATCCTTTAGTCAGCACAGATTAGAAGCTCTAGGCATTTGCCTAGAGCTTTTTTTGTTTATTTACTAATAAAAGATATTCTAATTAAAGGCAGAAAATTTAGATAAACACACAAAAAACACACAGACGCTGTTGAGAGAAACTTGTGTGTTTGAGGGAATAAAAAATCTAGTACAAATTCAGTGATGACGGGCATTTTGCTCGTCATTTTTTGTGTGTTCAAGTAACTCATTATTTGGGCAGAGCTTTAGAAATATAAAAAAATATAAAGAAAATTTGCAGAAAGCGCTTCCATTTTAAACAATCTTAATATATAATCAAATTGTGATCATAAGAGATTAGGAGGAAGGATTAATGTTTAAGTTTTTGAAACCTGCTCCAACAGCCACGAAGAAGGTTCCTAAAGAAAAAGTAAAATCATCATATTTATGGCACCAAACTGGTGTATTGTTAGCAATTTGTATTGGTTATATTGGATATTATGTTATTCGTTTAATTTTTACTACAGAACAAAAGAGCATTAGCCAAGTTTACGGTTTAAGTACAGCACAACTAGGTTTAGTAATGTCGTGTTTCGGGGTGGGATATGCGATTTCCAAATTGTTTTTGGGAGCATTAAGTGATAAGAGTAACCCGAATCACTATCTGGCAACTGGTTTAATCATTTCAGCAATTTTAAACTTTGGTCTTGGACTTAATTTTGCTTTCTTTTTCAAAATTAATAACCGTACAGTATCATTAGTTATCATTATGGCTTTGATGCTGATCATGTCCATGGCTCAAGGGATGGGTGCTGCTCCTTGTCAAAAATTAGTTCAACTATGGTGGGGTAAGAAACACCGTGGAACTGTTTATTCAGTTTGGTCATCTGCCCACAACGCTGGAGCTGCAGCTTGTGTAGCTGTAATCCAATTAGCAACCTGGTTATTCCATGGTTCAATTCCTTGGGTATTCTACACTGGTTCAATTGTTGCTTTAATTATTGCAGCTTTTGTCTTAATTACTGGTTCAGATCGTCCAGCAAGTGTTGGTTTACCAACTATTGCAGAACATGATGGTGATGCACCTACAACTAAAGAAGGTAAAATTGATCAAGAAGAAATTACAAGTTTAACTCTTCCTCAAATTTTCGTTAAATACATTTTGAAAAATAAGTTAGTATGGGCTATTACCCTTACTTCCATGTCATTATACTTGGTTCGTTACGGCGTCATGTCATGGATTCCAAGTTACTTAACAGATGTAAAAGGCTTTAACGATAGTTTTGCTAAATGGTTAATTGGTATTTTTGAAATTGCAGCTGTACCTGGTGTTATCCTACTTGGAGCAGTTTCCGACTTCTTGAAAGGACGTCGTGCAATTGTATGTATTGGTTGTGTAATCGGTTTAATTGCTTGTTTGAGTATTTACTTCTTTGCAAGTAATCATACTTTGATCGTTGTGATTTTAATGCTAATGGGTACTTTAATCTATGCACCTTTAACTCTAGTTGGTTTAATGGTTAATGAAGCCGTTCCTAAGTTTGCAGTCGGTTCTTCAACTGGGTTTATGGGCTTCTTCCAATACTTATTTGGTGAAACCTTAGCAACTGCTTTAATTGGTATTTTAGTAAGTAAATTTGGTTGGCTTGCAAGTAATGTCGTTCTATATAGTGCTGCAGGTCTCGCATTATTACTACTTATTTATATTATGATTAAAGAAAAAAGCAATGTTAGAATGCAAAATAAATAAGGGATAAAAAATAAAAGTTCTGCTTAATCAGCAGAACTTTTATTTTGTCTATGTCTTCCTGAGAAGTTATTTGAAGGAAAAATAAATGAAAGAATTGGAATTGCCAGATATAAGATCATGGCTAAACGTGGTAGGAATAAGGCAAGAATAATTAAGACGATATTTAATATTAAAATCCAAATCATGCGACGCAAAGAAGTTCGAGTCATAAAAACATTCATAATTTTGTAATCCTTCATTGTCGGCATGGCCCCTACATATTGTTCAATAATTCTAAGAATTTTGGCGATTAAAAATACAATTCCAAAATTAGCCACCGCAAAACTAGATGGATCTTCCATGATCCACTTGGTCATTATGGGTAACAGTGAAAGGTCGGCTAATAAGAAAAAATCTATAATAGCAGTGGCTTTACTTGGTTTTAAAATGAAATAAGAAAAATCTAAGTGAAGGTCATACCAAAAATCTGCGATAATAAAGAATGAAATCAAGAAAACTATAATATCACCAATAAATTTTGAATAATTGTTTGGTGTAAGTGGAGGTTTTATTTCTAAAACAATAATAGTGATAATAATGGCTATAACACCGTCGTTAAATGCTTGTAAATGTTTGCGTAATTTTTCTGGTTCTTTAGCTTGGGCTTGATGCATTTTCTCTCGATTTTGATTTAAGATTTCTTTTTCCTTGTCGGTTAATTTTTCAAAATCATGTCGATTTCTATTTAGCATTTTAATCAATTCTCCTCTAGTTAATGTTATTTCTTTTCAATAATACTATTTTAAACTTTTGAAAAGCAATTATTAGTTTGAAGCGCTAAAATTAAAGAAAAGATATTACCCGGGAAATTAATAGAATTTAATATTTTAGAGGAGAAGAATTATGAGCCTAACAATTAATCTTTATTATACTGGAAAGAATGGTAGTGCCCGTCGTTTTGTAGAAGAAATGGAAAAAAGTGGAATTGCGCAACACATTAGAGAAGAAGAGGGTAATGAGCGTTATGAATATTTCTTTCCAGTTAATGATCCAGAAACTGTTTTATTAATTGATAGTTGGACGGACCAAGCGGCTATTGACAAGCACCATGCAAGTCCAATG
This sequence comes from Lactobacillus rodentium, assembly GCF_003423665.1. GTDB lineage: Bacteria > Bacillota > Bacilli > Lactobacillales > Lactobacillaceae > Lactobacillus > Lactobacillus rodentium. The sequence continues at coordinate 118,102 of NZ_BFBY01000005.1, forward strand.
ATGGCTGAGTTAGCAAAGCTTCGTGAAAAATATGATTTGCATATGAAAGTTGAACGCTATGTTCCTGCATCGGAACTAAAAAGTGATGAAAAATTTATCAGAAAATAAAAAAGAGCCTGCGGGCTCTTTTTTATTTTGAGTTTTAATTATTACTATGTTTAATCATGTAACTAGTTAAATAGATTGCGTTTAATAGGGTTACAAGCGCAGTAACAATAGCAAAAATAGGAAAAACATGCCAGCTAAAGCAAATCAGATAACCAACTAATGTAGTAAGGGAAAAGGCAATAATAATAGTTTTATTAACAACGATTTTGTTATAGTAATTAGCAATCCATAGACCAATATAAAAGAGTACTAAGCCAATAAATAGACAAGTAACTGCGAAAATTGGTTGTGCGGATTCTTCATTAATAAAATTAAGCGAAACGGTAACGAGACTGATACCAAATAAAATGAAATAGTGTAAATAAATCAGTAAGTTTCCTGTTTCCTTTGTTTGTTCTTCATTGATCATATGATCAAATTCAACAATATAAGTAAAAAACAGGCTTACCACACTAATAAAAATTAAAATTGAATAAATAGATAAATTGCTTTGAGTAAAATAGTTGGCAATACCAACAATAGTCTCGCCAAACATTAAAATAATTAAGGCAGTTAGCCTTTCTAGTAAGTGTGAGAAAATAATAGGATGTTGACGAGTATATTTTCCAGTAAATGCAGGTCCAATCCAAGAAAATAAAATTCCAATTAGGGCAATTATTGTACCAATTTTATTCGGAAAAATACCACCGATTAGAAGAGTAATTGTACGGACTGCCAAGATGAGCGCAAATGCGCGAGCAATATCTTTGTCGTACTTTTTGGTTGCTTGAGCATAGACAATTATATATTGAATGCAGAGAGTTAAAGAAAGTAATCCGGCTGCCAGAAAGAAAATTGCTAAATGGTGGTCAAAGGTGGCAGTGAATGCATTTGACATGTATAGTACAATCCCCATATCAATAAAAGAGAAAATTACATTTGTCCATGAAGAAGTACCATACCGGTTGGTAAAAACGGTTTGTATCATCCAAGAATTAATGAAGACAATAATTACTAGAGCAAAGATGATAAATGTTACCGGACTAATAACACCATGATGAAGGTGGTGAATTAGACTTGTTGCCCGGGAAATCATGTACACATAGACTAAATCATAAAATAGTTCAATCAATGAGACACGTTTTGTTAAAATATGATTCATAGTGAAAAACCTTTCTGTAATTAATAATTTTAATTATATAAAAGGCACCTTAATAATGTAAATGAATCTTGGAGAGAGAAAATTGAAGCTAGAATTAAAAGAAATAGATACGCTTCATGCTAAAGAAGAATATGAATTATTTTCAACGATGTCAAAAGATGAAAATGGCTTTGAAAATGAATATGCAGGAATTGAGTTTAAAGAATTTAAAACTAAAGCAATTCCAGCAATGCTAGAGATGGGACAAGGGAAAAATTTACCAAGTGGCTATGTTCCTGCTAGTACTTATATTTTATGGTTAAATGGTGTGCCAGTAGGTGTATTTAAATTACGTCATTATTTAAATAATTTTTTACGTCAGGGTCCGGGACACTTAGGTTATGGAATTAGAAAAGAGTATCGTGGACATGGTTTGGCTAGTCAGGGACTTACTTTAGCAATTGAAAAGGCTAAAAGTATTATTCCAGAATCAGAACTTTACCTTGCTTGTCATAAGGATAATCCAGCTTCATTGCGAGTTATGCAAAAAAATGGTGGTTATCTTGATCATGAAGATGAAAAAGAATACTATGTTCGAATACCTTTAAATGATTAATTTCTGATATAATCAAAACTATTACCTATAAAAAAGGAAGTGAGTTTAATGAAATATAAACAGATAATTTTTGATGTAGATGATACTTTAATTGATTTTGCCTCAACCGAAGATTATGCTTTACACACTTTATTTCGTTTGCATAATTGGGAATTGAGCCCCAATATACAAAAGCAATTTCATACTTATAATCAGGCGTTATGGCGCCAGCTTGAACAAGGTGAAATTACAGTTGATGAATTAAATGAAAAAACTTTTCGTGATTTCATTAAACGCATTTATGGCGAAACAATTGATGGTAAAGAAGTAATGAATGAATATCATTCCTACTTTGGTGAAGCCCACAAATTACTTCCAGGAGTAGAGGATACTTTGCGTTTTGCACAAAAAGAAGGATATAAGTTAACTGTCTTTTCAAATGGTGAAAACTTTATGCAACACCACCGCTTGCAACTAGCAGGAATTGAAGAGTACTTTGATTTGATCGTTACTTCTGATCAAGCTCATTATTCCAAGCCAAGTGAACATGCCTTTGATTATTTCTTTAGTCGAACAGAAATTGGCCCTAATGAAACGATCTTCTTTGGTGACGGACTACAATCAGATATCTTAGGTTCTGAAAAATATGGCGTAGATAGTATTTGGTATAATCACCGTCATCGTAAAAATACATTAAACTTACATCCTTTATTTGAAGTAGAAACTTATCCTGAATTTGTTAAGTTGATGCAAAATGACTTTGAAAAAGCATATTAAAAAGGTCTTGCTAAGAATATAAATAATTTCTTAGTAAGACCTTTTTCTTTTTTAATTAATTTCAATTCAAAAGTACTATTTATTTTTCGTAACCGACCATGATGCCGCCTTCTTCAGCATAGTAGCTGCATAAGCCACCACATTCACCAATTTTAACATCTGCATCAGGAAATTTATTTAAAATTACTTGTTTAAAGGCTTCAGCACCTTCAATATTATTTACTTGGTCAATTTGTACACGACCACCAATATAGCCATTCTTAATCATGTCAGAAAGCATCTTTGTTTGAGCTTTTTTGACACCGCGTGCTCTACCAGCCATATCAAATTCACCCTTGTTATTAGCTGTTCCAATAATGTTCATCTTTAATAAGCTTGCCATCTTAGCTACTGTATTAGAAACACGTCCATTATTTGCTAAATTAGTTAAGTCTTTTAAGGCAAAGATTAAAGCAATATGGTGTTGGTAAGCTTCTGCTTCCTTAACAATTTCCTCGAAAGAATAGCCTTTGTTAACTAAACGAGCTATTTTACGAGCTAAAAGTTGAAGTTGAGGACCGGCAGAACGAGAATCAAAAACCAAAATTTTAGCTTTTGGATCTTCTTCGTGATAAATTTTAGCTGCTTGTATAGCTGCATTGTAACTACCTGATAATGCCCCAGTAATTGTAATTACAAAAATTTCGTCGGCACCACGGTAAGCATCAAGCCAAGCATTTAAGTTTGGACAAGATGAAGTGGACTTATCATCAGTAGCCTTTAAAGCAGCTTGAAAAGCAGTAAGGTCTAGATTCTCATCATCAATCCATTCTTTATTATCTACTCGTAAGGAAAGAGGGACACTGATGTGTTCAATCCCATCAATATTTTTATCATAAAAATTTGCACTTGAGTCCGTAATAATTCTTGTTGTCATAGGAAACTCCCTTGGTGTGTAATCTATCTTTTTTATAGAATTAATTCTTATCTTTAGTCTAATTTAGGTTAAATAAACTGTCAAAATTTAAGCTATGTCTTAAATTTAACTTAAGAAAAAGTAAAAAAGAGTTCTAGCTCAGCTAGAACTCTTTTATTTATAGGAGTGAGCAAGTAAAGCTCCTACACCTATTAATGCCAAAATGGCAAGAAGAGGTAATAGAATGTAAGAAAGAAAAATTGCCACAATTCCAATAGCAATTAAAATTATTACGGCCTTTGCTATGCTTACTCCTAATTTAATTAATAGCCACAGAATAAAGAGGCATAATAATAATGAAAACATTGTATTCTCCTTTTAAATTAAATGACTATCAAAATAATTCTCTTCTATATTATACAATAAGTTAGAAAGAGATAGTTGTTAACAGTTATTAAGAAAAGCTTAAGAGATTAAATTGCCAGAGTTTAAATTTTGAGTAACCATTAGCAGATGATAATATAATTATAACAAGAAAAATAAATTGATTGGCCAATCGCTTATTTTCTTAATTATACCTATCCAGAAAGGACGGATATATTTATGACGAAAGATAAACATGGCTTAAAAGATAAAGTCGCTGGCAAACTCAAAGAAGTTGAGGGCAAGATTACGGGTGATAAAGCCCGTGAACTTGAAGGAAAAGCTCAAGGAGCAAAGGGTAAAGCCAAGGATAAAGTTACGCATATGGCACAAGATTTAAAGGCTAAGAAAAAAGAAGCTGAAAAATCTCACGCTAAATAATAAAAAATAAATTCGAATAAATAATGTAAAAAATATTTTATAAAGGAGGCGCATTCTTATGCTGCACTGGTTATGGGTTTTAATAGTAGGTGGAATTATTGGTTTGATTGCGGGAGCAATCACTCATAAGGGCGGTTCAATGAACTGGATCTTAAATATTATTGCTGGATTAGTCGGATCATCAATTGGTGAAGGACTTCTAGGAGCATGGGGCCCACAACTGGCTGGCATGGCTATCGTCCCATCATTACTAGGAGCAATTATCTTAGTACTTATTGTTTCATGGATCCTTTCAATGATTCATGGTAGAGAAGCTTAGGTAAAAACAACTTAAAAAATAAATTTTAAAAGTGATTTTCATAAACTCAAAATAAAACTCCAAAAAATAAACGGCAGTCCGCAAGGGCTGCTTTTTCTATATTGTGACTACTTAGCGGTAAGATAAGAGTGAAAGAAATAATTAAGAAAGGAAAAGAAGTATGATTTTTATTTCCTGGAATATTGATTCACTTAACGCTGCTTTAACAAGTGATTCTAGTCGTGCACAAGAAACTCGTGAAGTTTTAAAGAGTATAAAAGAAAAAAAGCCAGACGTAATAGCAATACAAGAGACAAAGTTACGTCCTACTGGACCTACTCCTAAGCAGATAGAAAAATTAACAGAATTTTTCCCAGATTATAAATATGTCTGGCGGTCTTCAGAAGAACCAGCTAAAAAAAGCTATTCAGGAACAATGTTCCTTTATAAAAATGAATATGATCCAGAAGTTTTATATCCCAAGATTGATGCTCCAGAAACTATGGATGATGAAGGTAGAATTATTACTTTAGATTTTGGTAAATTCTTTGTTACCCAAGTTTATACGCCTAATGCTGGGAGTAAATTGGCACGTCTTGAAGCACGCGAGATTTGGGACAAAAAATATTGTGAATATTTAAAGCAATTAGATAGCCAAAAGCCTGTAATTGCAAGTGGTGACTATAACGTCGCCCATGGAATGGTAGATTTAAAGCATCCTGAAAAGAATCAAAATTCTGCTGGGTTTACGCCTACTGAAAGAAGAGATTTCGAGAATTTAATTGATGCAGGATTTACTGATACTTATCGCTTTAAGCATCCTGATGGGCGTGATTATTCATGGTGGGATCAAAGAATTAGAACGAGTAAATTGTATAACTTAGGCTGGAGAATTGATTATTTTTTGGTATCTAATCGAATAAAAGATTTAATTCAAAAAGCTGAAATTTTAGATAGTGGAAGTCGTAAAGATCATGCTCCAATTTTGTTAGAATTAGATTTAACGGTATAATTTTAACAAAATAATTGGAGAGGAATAAAAGCTATATGATCTTAATATCTTGGAATATTGATTCTTTAAATGCGGCTTTGACAAGTGATTCTAATCGTGCGCAAGAAACTCGCGTAGTATTGAAAACAATAAAGGCAAATGATCCTGATGTAATTGCCATTCAAGAAACTAAATTACGTGCAACTGGACCAACAAAAAAACACCAAGAGAAATTAACAGAATATTTCCCAGGCTATAAATATGTCTGGCGATCTTCAGAAGAACCTGCACGTAAGGGCTATGCTGGTACAATGTTTTTATATAAAGAAGAATACGATCCTGAAGTAACTTATCCTCGTATTGATGCCCCAGATCCAATGGATGATGAAGGCCGCATTATCACCATGGAATTTCCAGAAGTTTTTGTTACTCAAGTTTATACACCTAATTCTGGGAATGAATTAAAGCGATTGGATGATCGCCAAGGCTGGGACCATCAATATGCTGATTATTTAGCCGAGTTAGATGAAAAAAAGCCAGTAATTGCAAGCGGTGATTATAATGTGGCTCACACAGAAATTGATTTAAAGCATCCGGAAAATAATCATCATAATGCTGGCTTTACTGATGAAGAACGTCATGATTTTGAAGAATTACTTGCTAAAGGCTTTACAGATACTTTCCGTAAAGTTCACGGTAATGTAGAAGGTGTTTATTCATGGTGGGCTCAAAGAGTACGTACAAGTAAAGCTAATAATTCAGGCTGGAGAATTGATTATTATTTAGTTTCTAACCGTATTGCTGATGCAGTTAAGCGTTCAGAAATGATTGATACGGGTGAACGTAAAGATCATGCACCATTATTATTAGAAATTGACTTATAAAAATATTAAATAAAAGGACGATGAATGATATGAACCCTAAAATTAGGACATATTATTGAGCCAGTTGATTTAAAACCATATTTCGATATTGAATCGGAGTATGGTTTTTTATTGTGCTCTTGATTCTTTTGTTATTGTAGTAATAAATATATTCTTTGATTGCTTTTTCAAGCTCATCTAAATTCTTAAATGTTTTCTCAAACCCATAGAACATTTCTCGCTTTAAGATACCAAAGAAACCTTCCATTAATCCATCATCTAATGAATTTCCTTTTCTAGACATTGATTGCTCAATACCATGATCTTTAA
>NZ_BFBY01000006.1 GCF_003423665.1 Lactobacillus rodentium
GACTAACTTTAATGACGCTTCACATTATACTGAATGGCAACATGCCGGTGACTTATTAGGTCTTAGAAGTTTAAGAGGTGCTGATGCTCCAACTAAGTACTTTGGTCTTAGTTTCTCAGGTTTAAAGACTAACAAGTCAAGAATTTCAGTTCACTTTATGGGTGTTGCAGACAGATACATTGCTAACCGTCGTGTCTTCAACACTAAGGCAAACATCTAATTGTCTTCCCAAACCATTTACATGTCTTTATCGATTAAATAATAAGCATTAAAAAAACGAGATAGTTAACTATCTCGTTTTTTTGTGTCTGCAAGATCAATAATTATTTTATAGCTTTACGGAATAATATTAGGTAAAATATAACTACTCATGTTATTTGAATAGAGGAAGGAATTAAACAAGTGACATTTTTAATATTTGTAATAGTAATAATTATTGCTCTAGTATTAATTTTTGGTTTAATTGCATCACAGAAGAGTAAGAAGCGTTTCGCTGAATTTAGAGTAATACCAAGATTTTATGACACAGTAGATATGCTTTTTTTAATCGTAGATGACTTAGATGATGAAAGCTTAAAGTCAGAAATTACACAAGAAGTTGATGCTCTTCGTCCAGCATGTGAACATCTTGCTAGCCTTAAACAAGAGGGAGTAAATAACTATGTGGAAGAAGAAGTAGAAAAGAATGCTGAGGGTGAAGAAACTTATTTACCTTTATCAGTTAAGCCTAATTTGAATTCTGAACAAGAGCAACAAGCCAATGAATATATTGAAACCTATAATCATATTCTTGCTACTCTTAAGCAATGTATGGCCAAAACAGAGGGTAAGAACTAAATTTGAAGATAAGAAAAAGATGACCATCGCTTGGTCATCTTTTTTAGTTGAGGTTAAAACTTTGATCAAAAATTTCGTCAATTTTTTCTTCAGGAAGATATTTATTCAATACTGAAAGAATAAGTGGGCCGAAAGTATTAATAATTTCATCAAATTCTTCACTTAACCCAGCTTGCCAACCAAGATCACTTGCCTCAGTATCATCAAGCCAAGGTGCAAGAGCAACTGAAACATTGGGAATTTGATCTTCGGGATTATCAAATTGACTTGGATTAAAACCACAAATATCGATTAATATTTGTTGCCTAATTTCTTTGGGGACATTTGCTTCTCTAAGAGCTTGTGTTAAATTAATACGAAAATTTTGTTCGTAACATTTTTTAACACAGATTTTACCTTCTAATTTAGCAATTTGTGTATCAATATTTTTAACTTCTTCACTTTCGGATAATTCTTTGTCTTTAACTTCTAATTCATCCAACTCGTCTAAAAGAGAATCAATAGTTCTTTCGTAGAAGAAGATTTTGATGGTCCAGGAAATTTGACGAGGAGTAAAGTTATATGTTTCTCTTAAATCTTCAGCAAATGTTGACATAAATTTAGTCAAACTCACTTCATCTAGTTGATCAGGTAATTGTTCTTCACGTGCTAATAGTTCTTCTTGAACATCAATTGGACCCATAATTTATCCCTTTCTATATTATAATAATTCTGTTAAAAATTTTATCAGATAATTCGAAAAAGAAAAGAGGATTCTAATAAATTATTAATAAAAACAATTATCTAAATTTCTCTCTAAAACTACATCTTTCTATCATTTTGAATAAAACTTTCTATTATAGAATTATTTTTTGAAAATATCCAAAAAAATTACTTACGAAGAAAATTTTTTTAGTGTATGATGATCAACGACCCAAAAATGAGGAGGAAATTTTTTTGGAAAATACAACATCAAAACGCCAAGCTATTGTCCAAGTGGATCATCCTTGGGCAGCTATGGTAGCTCTAATGCTTGGAGCTTTCGTGGGAATGCTCTCAGAAACTTCACTGAACATCGCTTTACCACAATTAATGAAGGCCTTTCATGTGCCAACCGGTACCATTCAGTGGTTAGTTACTGGATATATGTTAGTGATCGGAATTGTCTTACCACTCTCAAGTTTATTAACAAAATGGTTCAGTACTAGACAATTAGTTATCTTTGGACTTTGTGCCTTTTTAATCGGTTCGATTATTTCAGCTCTTGCACCAAACTTTGGCATCGTGTTAACAGGAAGAATGATTCAAGGTATTGGAACCGGGATCGTTTTACCTTTAATGTTCACTGTAGCAATGCTTATCTTCCCACCGGAAAAATTAGGTGCGGCAATGGGTGCTTGTGCAATGGTAATTATGCTGGCTCCTGCGATTGGCCCAACTGTTACTGGTTTAATCTTAGGAATTTTAAGCTGGAACTGGATCTTCTGGATGTTTGTTCCATTCCTAGTTGTTGCCTTAATTTTTGCAATTACTAGTTTGGCAAATGTTAATGAAGTTACTAAACCAAAAATTGATTTTATTTCAATTATTGAATCAGTAGTGGGCTTTTCTGCCTTAGTTAGTGGAGTAAGTTTAGCCGGCGATATGGGCTTAGGCTCAATTTTAGTTTGGGCATTAATTATTATTGCTCTAATTGTTTTAGCACTTTACGTACATCGTCAAGTTAAAGCCCAAAATCCAACTTTAAACTTGCGTATTTTCGCAATTCCGCAATTTAGAGTAGGGGCTTTAATTGTAATGGTCGACTTTGCAATTATTCTTTCATCAATGTACTTACTACCACAATACATTCAAAGTGGCCGCTTATTAGCAGTTGCCTTGACTGGGATTATTATGTTACCTGGTGGTTTAATAAATGCGATTACATCTGCAATTAGTGGTCGAATTTATGATCAAATTGGTGCCAAGGCTCCAGTTATTATTGGTTTTATTTTAGCCTTGGTTGGAGCAATTATGCTTGCTTGCGTAACCACTACTTCACCAATTTGGTACATCATTTTATCTCAAGTTATCTTGATGATTGGTTGTCCATTAGCTATGTCACCAGCTCAAACTTATGCTTTAAATGCAGTACAAGGTCCACAATCAGCTGATGGTAGTACTATCATGAATACCTTACAACAAATCGTTGGTGCCATTGCTACTGCGATTGCAACTATCTTACTTGCAACTGGTCAAAGTACAGCTCACACTGCTAATAAAGCAGTGGCCTTTACTAATGGTGCTCACTACGGGTTCTACTTTACAGTTGTTTTAGTAATCATTGGCCTTTTATTGAGTTTTGCGATTAAAAAAGAAAAATAATCAAAAAAGCGAAGGTTTGATAACCTTCGCTTTTATTCTGCCATATCACTTTCGGAATCGACTGTTTCATTATTATCACTAGTATCAACACTAGGTTGAGTAGGAGTCTGATTGTTAGCATTCGACGTACTTGGTCGACTAACCGGTGCCGTATAACTAGGAGTGTAGTTATAAGCTGGCCGGCTTGGTTGATAATAATTAGGACTAGTGTTGTTATTATAATTAGAACTAGTTTGATTCTGACTTGCATTTTGGGCACTTGATGCCTGTGAATTATCAGGCTGATTTTGATTACCGTCAGAACTAACTGATGAAGAATTTGTAGCAGCATCAGTAGTGTCGGTGTTTTTCTTTTCTGTTTTTGCTTGCTCTTTTTTATGAGTTTCTTTTTTAGGTGTCTTTTTCTTATGACTTGTTTTTACTTTGCTAGTTTCTTTGGGATGTTTAATAATGTGAGCATCTGGATCTTCACGACAGCCTGCAGTAGTTAAAAGCAGAACCATGATTGAGCCTAAAACTATTTTTTTCATCATTTCCTCCAAAAAGTATTTTATTTAATTATAAACTTTTTCAGCTAAATAATATATAAAGCAAAAAAATTTAATCCACCATTAAAAAATAGTATTCTATAAGTGAAATTAATTAAATAAAAAGAGGTCGTAACGATGAAGAAATATGACTATATTATTTTAGGTACTGGTCCAGCTGGTTATAAGTTAGCTGGTGAATTATCTGCTGCTGGTAAAAGTATTTTGGCAGTTGAAGGTGGCATGTTTGGTGGTACATGTCCTAATGTTGGTTGTGAACCCAAAATCTTTTTAGAAGGAACTGTGCACACTGCCTTAATGAGTGAAAAATTGGCTGGTCGTGGTTTGGTCCAACCAGCTAAGATTGATTGGCACCAATTAATGCAATATAAGAAGGCTCGCTTTAATTCATGGCCTGAAGAAACTAAAGCTAACTTTTACCAAATGGGGGATGTGGCTGAAGGTTATGGTAAATTTGTCGAACCTCATGTGATTGAAGTAAATGGTGAAAAGTATGAAGGGGACAAGATTATCATTGCTACTGGTGCTCATTCCCATAAGGTTCGTTTCCCAGGCGATGATAAGACCCATAACTCTGATGATGTTTTGTCATTAGATAATGTCCCAAAGCGGACAGCCATTATTGGTGGTGGCTATATCAGTATGGAACTAGGAACATTTTTAGCGGCTGCTGGTAGTGAAGTAACAATTCTGGTTCGCTCTGATCGGGTTTTGCGTGGCTTTTATCATAAATACACTACTCAATTAATTGAAGCCATGGAAAAACGCAATATTCATATTCGTCTCTTTAGTGAAGTAAATACCCTGGAAAATGCTGATAATGGTGATGGGATGGTAATCACAACTAAAGATGGTTCTGTCTTCATGACTGATTATGTGCTCGATGCTAGCGGTCGCATTCCAAATATTGAAAAACTCGATCTTGATCAAGTAGGAATTAAGTATTCTAAAAATGGAATTGAAGTTAATGCTCATCTTGAAACTAGCGTACCTGGAGTTTATGCCATTGGTGATGTTGCGAACCTTCAATTGCCAAAATTAACTACGGTAGGAGAAAGTGAAGCAGGTTACTTATTCAATTACCTTGAACGTGGCGTAAGTGATCCTTACTTTAAACCAACCGTCGGTACCGCTGCCTTTACTTTTCCAGAAATTGCTCAAGTCGGAATTAACCCGGAAGTAGCTCAAGCAGATGAAGAACATTATACTCTTGAAGAACACGATCTCTCAGGTTCTAGTCTTTATGCCGGGTTAAATGAGAAACCTGCTAAACTTACCTTGGTCTTTGATCGTGATGATCGTTTGGTTGGAGCAGCTGAATTATCAGCAACTGCGGCCGATGATATTAATAACTTTATTCCAGCGATTGCCTTAGGAATTAGTCGTGCAGACTGGGAAAAACAGATTGTCCCAATTTATCCTGCCTTAGCTGATAAAATCGGCGGTGATTTGAAATAACTAAGTCAGAAATAATTCGTTGCCCCTGGGGTGAAACTGATGATGAACAGTATCGCAAATACCATGATCAAGAATGGGGTAAATTAAACCTAGATGAAAAATATTTATATGAAATGCTTGTTTTAGAAAGCTTTCAGTCAGGTCTTTCTTGGTCAACGATTTTACATAAGCGTAAGAATTTCCGTCAGGCTTTTGCTAATTTTGAAGTTGAAAAAGTTGCTCAGTTTGATGAAGCAACCTACCAGGCTTTAATGCAAAATGCAGGTATTGTCCGCAATAAATTAAAGATTAGGGCTGCCATTAATAATGCTCAAGTCTTAGTAAATTGGCACAAAAATGGCAAAAAATTTGCTGATTTTTTAACTAGCTATATATCAACACCAATTGATTCACATTATCAAACCTTGGCAGAAGTACCAGCTAGTACAGATTTAGCTAAAGAAATTTCAAAGGCAATGAAAAAGGCTGCTTTTAAATTTGTAGGGCCGACAACAATATATTCCTTTTTGCAAGCTGTCGGTTTAATAAATGACCATCTGGCTTCATGCAGCTTTCGTTAAAATTAAGCTATCCTAGAACTCAGTAATCAAACTGGGTTCTTTTTTATGGGTTAAGATCTTAAAACGGCGTTATAATAAAAAATTAACAATTTAATATTTACAGCTTTCAAATATTCGGGTAAACTTACATTAATTTAATATTAGAAAGTTAGGAAAAGAAAGGGACACAATGTATTTAGCAGTCAATATTGTCGGTGTGTTAATTTTCCTTTTGATCGGTTTTATTTTTTCAAAAAATAAAAAGCAGATTAATTGGCGTGGCGTAATTACAATGGTGGTGCTCAACCTGGTTCTGGCCTGGTTTTTGACTAGTTTCTCAGTTGGTCGTGCGATTGTTGAAGGTGCAGCAGCTGGATTTAATCAGCTGATGGAAGTGTCCTACGAAGGAATTAAATTTGCCTTTCCAAGCATGGTTGAGGTCAAACAAATGGATTGGTTCTTCCAAGTTTTGATGCCAATTTTGATGATCGTTCCTTTGTTCGATATCTTAACTTACATCGGAGTGTTACCTTGGGTAGTAAAATGGATCGGTAAAGGCCTATCAAAGATTACGGGTCAACCAAAGTTTGAATCATTCTTCGCAGTTGAGATGATGTTTTTAGGTAACACTGAGGCTTTAGCAGTTTCATCATTACAATTAAAACAAATTAATGCGAAACGTAATTTGACTTTAGCCATGATGTCAATGTCTTGTGTGACAGCTTCAATTATTGGATCATACACCAAGATGATGCCTGGTCAATATATTTTAACTGCCGTACCTTTGAATGTGATTAATGCCTTGATTGTAACTGCAATGCTTAATCCAGTTAAGGTTACGCCCGAAGAAGATACAATTGCCAAGATGCAAAGTAGTCAAGAAATTGCTGAAGAAGAAGTTGAAGGTGGGAAGGCTGCTGAGGAGCCAAAGCCTGGTAAAGAACCATTCTTTTCATTCTTAGGCGATTCAATCTTAGGGGCAGGTAAATTAATCTTAATTATTACTGCCAACGTAGTTGCCTTCGTTGCTTTAGCAGCTTTGATTAATAAACTCTTAGGCTTGGTCAACCCATGGCTTTCATTGGAACACTTGTTAGGTATTGTAATGTACCCATTTGCATGGCTGATGGGACTTAATCCTACTAATGCTTTCCAATTCGCACAACATATGGGAACCAAGTTGGTAACCAATGAATTCGTAGTCATGGGCCAAGTTACTAACCATGTAAAATCCTATGCACCACACTATCAAGCAGTTTTAACAGCGTTCTTGACCAGTTTTGCGAACTTCTCCACCTTGGGGATGATTATCGGTTGTTTCAAAGGAATTGTAAATAAAGAAAAGAATACTTTAATTTCAAAGAATGTTGCTTATTTGCTTTTATCAGGAATTCTGGTTTCCTTATTAACAGCAGCAATGATGGGCTTGTTCGTTTGGTAAAAATTAGACTACTAGTTTTATCTAGTAGTCTTTTTGTTTATTGAGAAAAAGTTAAGAGTGATAATTTGTGGGCATTAAAATATGAGTTAGGGGACAGATCGCGGATAATTAAGGTAAGAAAAGGAAGATTTAAAATTAGCGGGAGGCCATATGAAAAAATCTGACCTAACACTGAAACCAAAATTAATTGTATCTGTCACTAGTTATGGTGAACGCTTAGAAACCTTAGATATCTGTCTTAAAAGTTTAATCAATCAAACTCAAAAAGCAGACAAAATCATAGTTTATCTTACCAACGATTTAACTGAAGCCGATTTGCCAAGTAAATTATTGGACTTAAAACAATTTGGAGTAGAATTCCACTTTATTGACCAGGACTTACGCCCACATAAAAAATATTATTACGCAATCCAAGAATATCCGGATGACTTAATTGTGACTGTCGACGATGATGTTATCTATGATCAAGAACTCTTAGAGATTTTAGTTGCTACTTATTTAAAATTCCCACAAAGCATTATTGCCGCGCGGGCACATCAAATCACTTTTACTGAAGATGGGAATTTTCAGCCTTATAATCAATGGGACTGGGAAGCAACCATAACGAATGAACCCCGAATGGATTTGATTGCAACTGGTGCTGGCGGTATCTTGTATCCACCACATTTGCTCGATTATGACTTTTTATTAGACTTAAGCGAAATCAAACGTTATCTCACGGTGGATGACTTATGGTTAAAAGCGGCCGAAGTTCAAGCCCAAGTTCCTACAGTAATTTGTGATCAAAAATTAGAGGCCAATCGACAGGGAATTCCTCATACCCAGGCTCAAGGTCTTTTTAATCATAATGTCGGGCAAAATGAAAATGACATTCATTTAAAAGATCTAGATCGAAAATTTAAATTGGCAGAAAAAATTAGAAGCTATGACAATAGCCAAATAGCCGATGTAGCGGCAACAGATAATTAAAAAAGCTGTAACTTCACTTATTCTTGAAGTTGCAGCTTTTTGCTTATAGATTTAATTCGAAAGCAAGACGTTCAGGATCAATTGGGTCTTCGGTCACTGAAATAATTCCTCGTTGTTTAAAATTGTGGCTTGTAGCTAAGTGCTGCACAATTTGATTTTGCTTGCCAGTATCAATGCGAAAGTTTTTAATTTTTTGGGCAACAAAGATAGAAATGATATCCGATAATAAAAAACTTGCTAAATGTTGACCACGGTATTCTCTTGCAATTGCCATCCGGTGAATGGTGGCATAGGGATCAGTATCATTATGCCATTCTCCTTTGATATCAAGGTAAGTAGGTTCAATTCCCACAATAGTAGCACAATAACCAGCGATTTTGCCATCAACAATTAACACAAAGCCCTGCTTTTGCTTTATATCTTGCAGGATATCTTCACCAGTAGGATAGCCATTTTGCCATTGAGAAGAACCAGCATTTTTTAAAAATTGCTTGGCGCTGCTAATAATTACCATAATTTCATTAAGATCAGCTTCTTTAGCCATTCTTGTGTAAATTAAGCTCATTTTTTCACCTCATCTTATCTATTATTACTATACAAATTGCAAAAAATCAAAAATAACAGTTCCTATTAAATTTATTTCTTGCTATGCTATATTTTATAAAAAATATATTGAAGAGGAGAAAAATATGAAAGGACAAACTAACTTAAGTTTATACCAAGCTGGCTTGCCCCAAGAGAAGATTTGGTCAAAAGAAAAGATTAAGAAGGAAGTTGAAGCTAAGCAGGGTTTGGCAGAGTATATGCATGAGGATTCTACTTATAGTATTAATCCCAAGATGATTGCCCTTTATAATTTTGCTGACGAACCATTGCTCGGCAAGTTTAAGGCGGTTATTTTTGACCAAGAAAAAGGAATTGTTTTATGTAAAAAGTCGAGTCAGCAGCTAGTGCATGACTTGTTTAAGAATAAGTTACTTTTTGGTGCTAGTTTTCAAAAACATATTAATGAGATGTTAGGTTTTAAATATCACCACATTATTTCGGTGTGGCAGACGGCCTATTTTTCACTCAATGGCTATTTTGATCAAAATACTGATTGGATCAGTCTGCACCAAATGAGTGATTACCAAGTAAGAAAACAAGTAATTCAGTTTATTACTGCTAGTGGTTATCGTTTTGAATTCAGTAATTGCTGTCATCATTTACCTCTAAGAATTGGAGAGGGCATTACCCATAATTGGATTTTGGGTAAGATTATTAAAGAGAGTTTTCGTGAGATGGGCCTGCACCTCCATACCTGCAAGCGAATTAGGCGCGGAGAATCAATCTTACATAATGAAGGCTATTTAATTCCTAAGCCAACTCTTAATCAAGATGAAATTATGCTCAAACAGATTATGGCCCGATTGGAAGACCTTGACTTTAAACAAATTGGACGCGCGATGAGTAACCTATTTGATTTGCCGATCAATGAAAGTGATCTAAAGTTAATAAGAAGAGCAAGTAAACGCCCAGATTCTATTTACTAAGCTTTAATAACAATCAGCTAGAAAAATGCTGGTTGTTTTTTTATTCTTAAAAATGATAAAATAATGCGAGTTATTTTATGAAAGAATGAGGATAAAAGTTGTGAAAAAAATAAGATATTTTTCTTTAGTGGCGATAGTTGCCTTGATTGGGATTGTAAGTGCTGCGTGTGGCACTAAGAAAAACGTAAGTAGGGGTGGTACCACTTATAAAGGGCTAACAGTTTATCCAACTAAGATAAACAGTGTGAAAACATCAGATCTTGATATTCGTTCAATTGTTGAAGTAACTGGAACAACCAATGCACCTGATGGTGCAAAAGTGATAGCACAGGCACCTATATCAGGACGCAGTAAATTTTCTAACCTTGGTTCTAGTGAAGATACAAGCTATGCCAAAGTAAAGAATCATAAATTTAAATTATGTATTTCAACCGGTTTAGTTCTTTTACAAAATCAAAATCTCGATGAGCATAAATATATGAAAGTTAAGATATTTGCTGTTACTGGCTATAACGTAAAGTACAGTGAACTTAAAATTACAAAAGATCTTGACCATGCAGTAAAACAGGCCGATATTAAACCATATAAAGTGAAAGAAGATAAAAATATCGAGGCTTTTGCGACTGGTCATGTTAGTCAAGCTTATAAGGAAAAGGCAAGTAAAAAATTCTTGATTAATGAAGCAGTAAAGCAATTGAATGATAACTTTAACGGCGAAGTTCAATTTGGCTACGATGAAAATAAGAAAATATTCACTTTCCTGCCACTTACGGAAAGTGTAAAAGAGAATATTACTGAAATAAAAGAAGGATTGGATCCTGAGGGATGGAGGCAATTAACTAAGGTCCTTGATGACCTCTCCAGTAATATTTATGATACTTTAGAGGTCCATGAGCCAATTTCACTAATTGACCCTACAGATCAAAGTAAAATTCTTTATACTAGTCTTGATGGTAAGGCAACTTACAATTTTATGAAGCAAAAATAGATAAATATTAGATCAGCAATTAAGTTTGCTGATTTTTTTGTACTCCAGGTTAAATCGAAACTAAGGTTGATTTAATCAAAAATATCATTTTGATTTGAGGGTTAGATTTGTGGAGGGATGCCTTTTGAACTGCAATTCACCTTGGTTTTTGCTCAAAAACTATCCTTGCTAATCTAATAGTGCACAAGCGCTTGTGACAAGAAAAAAGGAGATTGTCACATGATGATTAGTCAGACAAGTTTTATGAAAGCTTGGAATAATAAAAAGTTAGTCGCTGGAGCATTAAAGGCAGCTTCAGTAAGGCGAGATTACATTAATTATGAAGATTTACTTCAAGATGGAATTCTGCTGTACGCGCAATTATTAGACAAGTGGGCCGATAAAGAAGAACAGGAAGTAAATAAGTTGGCCTTTAGAAAAATTATTTGGCAAACAATTGATAGTTTGCGGAAGGTGCAAAAACGCCAAGAACGGAACACTAATCTAGAAGAAGGTTTTACCTTAACTGCTAAAGAACTTGATTGGGATAACTTAGTTGTATTAAAAGAGGAAATCAAAAAACTCAATTCAGTTGAATTTGTAATTTTATTTGAACATTTACTTGCCAACAAAACTATTACTAAACTTGCCCAAGAATCTGGCATACCTAGAATTACTTTACAGCGAGTTAAGAAAAGACTCTTGCTCAAATTACGTGAGCAACTTTAATTAACATCTAAATGAAAGCAAAATAGGACACATACAGTAAAGACGGTCAATTTTGACCGTCTTTTTCAAACGATAAAAAGCTTTTACTAGCAGATAGAACTTCCCAGCGTTACAATTAAAATAAAAATAGAAGTGGAGTGGAAGTTATGAACAAGAAAGATAAAGAAATTTCTACATTAAAACGAATTAGTTTGATCTTTTCAATTGTAAATATGGTGATTGGTTTAGTAATCACTATTTTGAGATTAACAGCCAATAAAAAAGAAACTAACGAAGTTCAATCAAAAAATTAAAGTAGCAACCTTCATTGATGGAGGTTGTTTTTTTATAACTAAAAATTCTTCAAATTATAAAATAACGCTTATAGTATTTAAACAACAAAAAGAAAATTTTTAATGCAAAAATTTGGACCAACTTGTACTATCAAAAAGTGTTATTATAACTGGCATAGCAGTGATTCACAACAATTTTAAAAAACAAGTAAAACTTCAAATCTTAATAACAAATTTAAAATAGAGGGTGTAAAAAGTATGAATTTATTGTAAACTTATCACAGCAACATTGCTGACATTACAATCTTAGAGAAGAGAGAGTCACTTTCTAACATGGATGAAAATAAAAATAACAATGTGAAGAAGAAACATCATAGACATCATCATCACCGCCGTTTGAGAAAATTCTGGTGGTGGTTATGCGGTATTATTGGTGTTTTATTTATTGCTGCAGTTTTAGTTGGTGGGTTTATGTATAAGAACTTGCGGGATGCTACTAATAGTTCTTATTCACCCGTTGCCAAAACTAATCAAAGTAATAAAAACCGCGCTAAGCTTGATAAGTTACTTGATGAAAAGAAACCAATCAATATTTTGTTATTAGGTACTGATACTGGTGCGATGGGTCGTGATTATAAAGGTAGAACCGATACGATCATGATGGTCAGCATCAATCCCAAGACTAATCAAACCAAGATTGTTTCAATTCCACGTGATATGAAGGCAAAGCTACCAGGTTATCCTGAAGATGGTTTCACTAAGATTAATGCTGCTTACGCCGAAGGTGGTGTGGCTGAAACCATTAAGACTTTAGATAAGTATTACAGTGTGCCAATTGATGGTTACATCTTAGTTAATATGGAAGGTCTAGTTAAGGGTGTCGACCAAGTTGGTGGTATTGATGTTGTTTCACCATTAACTTTTAACAATATGGGTTACAGCTTTGTTAAAGGTCACAAGTACCACCTCAATGGTAAGAAGGCTTTGGCATTTACCCAAACTCGTCATGGTGATCCAAATAATGATTATGGTCGTCAAGATCGTGAACGTCGTGTGATTGTTGCCCTGCTTAAGAAGTCAGTTTCACCAACTACTTTATTGAATCAAAAGTTCATGAATTCTATGGCAAGTAACATGCAAACTGACTTAACCATGGGTCAAATGATGAAGATTGCAATGAACTATCGTAAAGCTACTGATCACACTTCAACTGATCATGCTCAAGGTAAGGGTCAAATGATTGACACACCAAGATTTGGTCAAATGGAAGAAGAATTCATTAACCAAAAAGAACGTCAACGGATAAGTAACGAAATTCGTGCTAACTTAGGACTTAACAAAATAACCGTAGTAGAGGATGGAGAATAGGATTGGAAAATAACAACAACGCAACGCAAAATAATTCAATTGACTTGTTGCGCTTATGGCGATTATTTAAACAACATATTTTATCAGTCATTATTTGGACTGTGGGCTTAGGCATTATTGGTTTTGCTTTATCAGAATTTGTTATTCAACCAAAATACAGTTCTAGTGCTCAAATTTTGGTTAACCAGAAAAAAGACCGTGATCCGAACGCACTTTACAATGCCCAACAAGCTGATGTGCAAATGATCAATACTTATAAGGATATTATTACTAGTCCTGTAATTTTGAATGATGCTTCTGACTACTTAGCTAACCCAGTTAAGGTTGTTAAAAAAGCACAAAAGGCTAAGTATGTTGTTGGTGCAGATGGCGTACGTCGTCGAGTTCGTGCGGCTAAGCCAGCTGTGACTGAACGTGATGGTCAAAGTTATGACTATTCAGCTAAGGAATTAAATAAGGCTGTTTCAGTCCAAACTCAACAAAATTCACAGGTCTTTACTCTTACTGCAACTGCAGTTACACCAGATCAATCAAAGGCCATTGCCAATGCGGTTGCCAACTCATTCAAGAACAAAATTCCTAAGATTATGAATGTTAACAACGTAACGATTGTTTCTCGTGCGACTAAGGGTATTAAGAGTTTCCCTAATACTAAGTTATTCACCTTAGCTGGTTTAGTGCTTGGCTTTATCATTGCTTTAGCTATTATCATTACTAGGGATGCAATGAATACTACTGTGCGCGATGATGATTACTTGAGTAATGAACTTGGTTTAACTAACTTAGGTACTGTGACTCACTTTGCCTTATCAAATAGCTTTAGTCTTAACAAAGATAAAGATAAGGGCAATCGCCGTAATAAACGTGTTTAAGGAGGACATCAATGGCTTTATTTAGAAAAAAACGTGGTACCAATGAAACCATGAAGCATGGTGCCAAATTAATCACGATTGCAAAACCTAAGAGTCCGATTGCGGAACAATTTAGAACTATTCGAACTAATATCAACTTCATGAGTGTTGATGAAAAGGTTAAAACGATGGCCTTTACTTCGGCTAATATTTCTGAAGGTAAATCAACCGTAACTGCTAATGTGGCAATTACAATGGCACAAGCGGGTAAGAAAGTATTATTAATTGATGCTGACTTGCACCGTCCTACCATGCATCAAACCTTTGAGTTACGAAATGCTGTTGGTTTAACCACGGTCTTAACTTCAGAAGCTGATGAAATCTACATGAACCAAGTAGTTAATGCTGATGTGATTCCTAATCTCTCAGTTTTAACTTCTGGTCCGATTCCACCTAATCCAGCAGAGTTATTATCTTCTAAGCGAATGAAAGCTTTTCTTAAGAATGTCTCAAGTCACTATGATGTAGTGATCTTTGATATGGCACCAATCTTAGAAATTTCAGATTCGCAAGTGCTTGCTGGTGAAATGGATGGGATTGTTTTAGTAGTTCGTCAAAATGTCACCCAAAAGGCTGGAATTAAACGAGCAGTTGAAATGCTTAAGATATCTAAAACAAGAATTCTTGGCTACATTATGAATGATGTGCGGACAGGTGCTGATGGCTATGGCTATGGTTACGGTTATGGCTACGGCTATGGTTATGAACAAGATTCAAAGAAGGCTTAAGTCATGGTTTTAGTTGATATTCACTCGCATATTTTGCCAGGAATTGATGATGGTTCGCCTGATATGGCAACTTCATTAGACCTAGCTAGAGCAGCTGTAGCTGATGGGATTACTCATGCCTTAATGACACCACACCATTTAAATGGTAGGCATAATAACCATAAAAATGATGTCATTAAATTAACTGGTGAGTTCCAACAGGCGCTAGATGAAGCTGAGATTCCACTGACTGTTTTTGCTAGTCAAGAAGTCAGGTTATCAGCTGATATTCCTGATGCCTTGGATAATGATGATATTTTATTTTGTGATGAAGATGGCAAGTACATGTTACTAGAATTTCCTAGTGAAGATGTACCAACTTACGCACAGAATATGACCTTTAATTTGTTGGGAAGAGGTATTACACCAATCATTGTCCATCCGGAACGAAATAATCGGATCTTACATGAACCAGAAGTATTAGAAACTTTCTTAAAGCAAGGGTGTTTAACTCAAGTCACTGCAAGTTCTTATGTTGGCGTTTTTGGTAAAGAAATTGCGGATTTGAGTGAACGTTTAATTGATGCTGGTCAGGTAGCAACCTTTGCTTCTGATGCTCATAGCTTAGCTAAACGTGAATCAAAGATGACTGAAGCTTATAATAAATTAGCTAAGCAAAATCAATCGGATGTAGAAAAATTTAAACAAAATGCGAAGAACTTTATTAATGGGGAGCAAGTGAGTTTAGATTGGAAAACGTTGAGAAAAAAGAAGAGATTTTGGATATTTTAGATAATAAAAGGAGAGAAGATAACGAAATGAAAAAAGTTATGTTTTCTTCTAGGAAAGTTAATCAACGTCCTACTTATCATTTCTTGAAACGTAGTTTTGATATTTTCGTCAGTGGATGTAGTTTAGTTGTACTATCACCAATTTTTGTGATAATTGGGTTTTTGATTAAAAGACAAGATCACGGACCAATTTTTTATAAACAAGTCAGAGTAGGAAAAAACGGTAAATTCTTTAAAATTTACAAATTTCGATCAATGATCATGAATGCTGAGAAAAAGTTGAAAGCTGATCCTCAGTTATATGAGAAATATGTTGCTGCCGGTTATAAGTTTCCGGAAGGAGAAGATCCCAGGATTACTAAAATTGGAAGTTGGTTAAGAAAAACATCTTTGGATGAACTGCCGCAGTTCCTTAATGTACTTAAGGGTGAAATGAGTATGGTGGGTCCACGACCAGTAGTTAAAGAAGAGCTAAATGAGTATGGTCAACGTAAGAAAAAATTATTGTCTGTAAAACCTGGAGTATTTGGTTTGTGGCAAGCAAGTGGACGTAGCAATATCAAGTATCCTGAAAGATGTGATATGGAATTAGAATATGTTGATAAAGCATCAGCAAGCTATGATTTAAAGATATTTTTTAAAACAATCAAAAGTATCATTAAAAAAGATGGGGCTTTTTAAAGCAGTTAGCTGGGGTAGCAACTGCTTTTTTGTTTGAGATAGATAATTGAAGAAAAGAAAGAATTTATATGAAAACAAAAATCCTGGTAGCAGCTCATAAAAAATTTCAAATGCCAACAAAAGAAGATTATCTCCCCATTTTGGTGGGGGCACAAAAAAATTATACTCAAGGAATAGAGTATCAGAGAGATGATGAAGGAATTAATATTTCTTCTAAAAATCCTTATTATAATGAGCTAACTGCTATTTATTGGGCATGGAAGAACTTAAAAGATGTCGATGCAATTGGATTAGTTCATTATCGACGTCTTTTTTTTGAATCTAAACCATATAATTTGGATAATGTACTGGATATTGAAACGGTAAATACTTTATTAAAAAAATACAGTGTATTACTTCCAAAGCAGAGAAATTATTATATTGAAACCAATTACTCTCATTATATTCATGCGCATCACCAAGAGCCATTGGACAAAACTAGAGAAGTTATTGAAGAATTCTTTCCAAAGTATTTAGCTGCTTTTGATAAAGTAATGAAAAAACGAAAAGCGCATATGTTTAATATGTTTATAATGAGAAAAGAAGCATTTAATTCATATGCATCTTTTATTTTTGGAGTTCTTGAAAAGGTAGAAAAAGAAATAGATATTTCTGATTATTCTGTTCAAGAACAGCGAGTTTTTGGATATATTTCAGAGTTATTAATGGATGTTTGGCTTTACACCACCCAACAAAATTATAAAGAAATAAGTTGGGGGCAAATTGGACCTAAACAGACTGTAAAAAAAGCTATAGGATTTGTAAATCGAAAATTAGGAATTGGACCTAAACAGACGCATTTTTAGAAAAAAAGATAGAGGTAGTGTTGTGAAAAAAGCAATTGTCGCTGTTCCTTATCTCTCAGGGAAAGGAGGCACAGAAACAGTTATAAAGAATTTTTATGAAGCTGTCGTTGCTAATGATTCTGAAATTGACTGGAAATTAGTAAGTTTTGGAGGAAGTAAATATCTAGATTGGATAAAAAATTGGGAAAAAAGAGTATATAACTTTTCTGATAAGAGAATTATTCAATTAGGTGCGTATGTAACTATAATGCCAAATTTATTACGAAAAATAATAAAAAATGAAAAACCGGATTATTTTATTGCCACAAATCCTGTAATTTGGAATTTAGCATCGAAATTTAAAATAAAGTATTCTCCAACTACTAAAATTATTGCCTGGTATCACTATTCTTATAAAATGAAAAATGTAAATCCAAAATATTTAAAAAATGTAGATAAATTTTGGGCTATAAGTAGTGGAATTAAAGAAGAATTAGAAGAATTGGGAGTTCCATCTGAAAAAATAAATGTCATTTTCAATCCGATTGATTTAAAGAATGTACCTTTAGTAAAAAGAAGTAGGATCCATAATCATTTTATTTATATTGGTCGTATAGATTATGATGGACAAAAAAATGTGTCTGAATTGATGAAAGCATTAAATTTAGTAAAAGAAGATTATAAAGTAGATTTATATGGAGCCGTTGATTCCGAATTAAAAAAAGAGTTATTAAATTTAATTGATGATAAAAATAAAAGAAAAAATATCATTTTTCATGGATTTAGTACAAATGTATGGAAGAAAATTAAAGAAGCTGATGCTCTTGTATTAACTTCAAAATATGAGGGATTACCAATGGTATTGTGTGAGGCAGCAAGTAGGGGTATTGTACTTGTAGCTTCAGATTGTCCAACTGGAGTAAAGGATATTGTAACTAAAAACAATGGCTTTTTATATAAACCGGGAAATGTATTAGAACTATCCAATGTATTAAGTAATCTTCTAGATAGCAAGAGTTTTATTAATCAAAAATCTATTTTAGATTCAATATATAAATTTAGTTATAAGAATTATCATAGAAAAATAAAAGGGAGCTTATAATTAAATCGTAGATGATTAGAAAAGAGATTTGTCGAGATGAATAGAGAAGAGAAGGTCGTTTCATTTATCATCCCGGTGTACAATACGCCATTAAAAAAATTTCAACGATGTATTGATTCGATTCGAAAAATTAAGGCAATCAAGTATGAAATAATATTAATAGATGATGGCTCTAAACAAGTAAACAGTGAAAAGTATAGGGAATATCTACATGAAGACAATGAACTTTATGTTTTTCAGTCGAATAAGGGAGTGAGTGAAGCTAGAAATAAAGGAATTAATGTTTCAACAGGAAAGTACATATTTTTTGTTGATTCAGATGATTACTTAATTGCTAAAAATCTTAATAGTAGCGTTTTTAATAAAGAAAAAGATTTGATAATCTATAATGTTATCGTAAATACAAATCAAGCAAAAAAAGTACAATATTTTGACATAGAAAAAAATTTACCGACATCCAAGGACTTATTAAAACTGGCTTTAAGAGATGGTATTATGAATTGGTCTGTCAGTAAATTCTATTTAAAAAAGTATTTAATTAAAAATAAATTAAAATTTGATACTAATATTTCTTCTGGAGAAGATTTAAAGTTTGTAACAGAATTATTATTAACTTCTCCTAGTATTTTATATGTACCGAAAAATTTGTATTACTACGATTTGGATACAAATACAAGTATAAATAGAATGCTGATAAATCCATCTAAAAGTATAGATGATACTATAAAATTATATTTTCAAAGGTTAAAGATTTTAAACTACTTAGGAATTGAAGATAATTTATCTTTAAAAAAGGAAGCAATTAGTTCGTTATTTGCAATTTATGCAAATAATGTCTTTAAAAAGGGCTACGTTAAAAAAGTATACTTACAAAAAATCAATAAATTTATTGATGAGTTAAATGTAGAAGGAGGATTAACCACAAATATAAAAATAAAGTGTTTAAAAGATAATAGAAAAAAGTTAGGAATTTTATATGTTAAATTAAAGGAAATATACCACGTACTTGTACCATATAAATTTTGATAGTAATTTAAAGTGAGAGTTTAATGAAACCTGATATAACAATTATTATACCAACTTATAATGTAGAGAATTATATAGAAAAATGTTTAAAAAGTATAGAAAAACAAACTTATCAAAATTTTGAAGCTTGGATTATAGATGATGGGTCACCTGATAATTCAAAAGAAATAGCTAAAAAATTTGTGAAAAAGGATTCGAGATTTAAATTAAAGCAAAAAGAAAATGGAGGATATGGATCAGTTCTAGAATATGGTATAAAGCATATTAAATCAAAATATTTTTTAATTTGTGACCCTGATGATTGGTTAACAAAAGATGCTCTAGAAAGTCTATATAATTTTACTGAAAAAAACACTTTAGATATTGCAATAGGAGATAAGTATAAAGTTTATTCTTACAAAAAAGGTAAAAAATATATATCTAGTTTTCCAAAAAAGTTACACATAGTTCCAAATAAAAAATATACTGATTCCCACCAAATCGCTATGTTTGCTTTTGGAGAAGTGTCACCACATGCAAAGTTATACCGCACGAATATTACCCAGAAAATAAAATTTCCTCATAAAATAAGTTATACAGATACAATTCTTTATGTCATGGCTTTAAGTGAAGCTAAAAGCGTAGGTTACATTGATAAACCATTGGCATATTATTTGATGGATAGACCTGGAAATACAATGACAGCTCAAGTCAAGAAACGGATTGAGCACACTTTAGAGGTATGGAATTCTTTGTATGACCAATTAAATAATGTGCAGGCTGATAATGATTACATGTATTTTATGTATATACTGCTAAAAATAATACTCAGTCTAGAAGCTCAATTACCCAGCAAATTTGTAAAAAATAATTTTGATACCAAAAATAATAATATGATTAAATTATTGAGAAAGAAAGATTTGAAAATTTTGGCTTTTGATGATAGTTCAAAAATTAATAGGGTAATTTTTAGGGGATTGATGAGCCCAACGTGGAGCGTCATAACTATGAAAGCATATATAAAGTTAAAGAGAGGATTGAAAAAATGAAAATCTATCTAGTAGTGGGCTCAGGTCTTTTTGGCTCAGTTTTTGCACATGAAGCAGCCAAAAAAGGACATAAAGTAACTGTAATCGAAAAAAGAAATCATATTGGAGGAAATATTTATACCAAAGAAGTAGATGGAATTCAAGTGCACCAATATGGTGCGCATATTTTCCATACATCAAACAAAAAAGTATGGGATTATATCCAACAATTTGCTGAATTTAATCGTTATACGAATAGTCCAGTCGCAAATTATAAAGGTAAGATGTATAACTTACCTTTTAATATGAATACCTTTAGTCAAATGTGGGGAGTAAGAACACCGCAAGAAGCAATGAATAAAATTAATGAGCAACGTCAAGAAATGGCTGGAAAAGAGCCACAAAATCTTGAAGAGCAAGCTATTTCATTAATTGGTAGAGATATCTACGAAAAATTAGTCAAGGGTTATACTGAAAAGCAATGGGGAAGAAGTGCTGCAGAACTTCCACCTTTTATTATTAAACGCCTTCCTGTTCGTTTAACTTATGATAATAATTACTTTAATGATGACTACCAAGGTATCCCAGTTGGTGGATATACCAAGATGGTTGAGAAAATGTTAGACTATCCAAATATTGAAATAAAATTAAATACTGACTTTTTCGATAAAAAAGATGAGTATATAAATAACTTTGATAAAGTTGTCTATACGGGAATGATTGACAAGTTCTTTGACTATCAATTGGGTGAGCTTGAATACCGTTCTTTGCGTTTTGAAACTGAAGAAAAGAACTTAGATAACTATCAAGGAAACGCAGTAATTAATTATACTGAACGTCAAATTCCATATACTCGTGTAATTGAACATAAGCATTTTGAATTTGGTAAAGGTGATAAAGATAAGACCATTATTACCCGAGAATATCCAGCAGATTGGAAACGTGGGGATGAACCATATTATCCAGTCAATAATGAGCGTAATAATGATTTATATAAGAAATATCAAGAATTAGCTGAACAACAAGATAAAGTTGTTTTTGGCGGTCGTCTTGGTCAATATAAGTATTACAATATGGATAAAGTTATTGATGAAGCATTAAATCTTTCAAGAAATTTAGAGGAGAAATAAATGAGAGTCGCATTTTTTCCATCAGATAATGACTTGGTATCAGGTGCTTTTAGAAGTATGGTTACTTTAATAAAAATCCTTGAGGAAAATTATAATGTAATTGCTAAAGTATACTTACCGTATGATGGAAATGGGATCGAATTACTACAAGAGAATAATTTAGAGTATGAAATTATTCCTTCATATGGTTGGACAATTTCTATTAATGAATATTATTCTTTAAATAAAAGAATTAAATGGAATATAAAAAAGATATTAAATAATCAAGCAAAAAATAAAATAAAGAAAGAATTGAAAAAATTTAAGCCAGATATTGTTCACGATAATACTTCGTGGGGTTACATAGGAGCAAAAGCTGCATTTGAGTTAAAGATTCCAGTAGTTTGGCATATAAGAGAATTTTTAGAAGAAGATCAATTAAGAAGAATATGGAATAAAAAAAGTGGTTATGCATTAATGAATAAATCAGATAAAATAATTGCTATTTCGGATTCTATAAATAAAAAATACAAACCACTTTTTGGTAATAAAATCCAAACTATTTATAATGGAATAGACGATAATAAATTTTTTTCTTCACATGACTTATTTAAAAATAAAGATATAAAAATTTTAACGGTAGGTGGTCTTTATCCGGGGAAAGGACATCAACTAGTTATTGAAGCTCTAGCTATTTTGAAAAAAAATGGAATATCTAATTTTAAATATCAAATTGTTGGAAAGGGAGAAGAAGAAGAAAATTTAAGAAAACAAGTACTTAGATGTAACCTCGAGAAAAATGTAGAATTTTGTGGATTTTCTCAAGATCCACGTCCGTATTATCAACAAGCAGATATATTTATCTTAGGATCAGTTTCGGAAGCATTTGGTAGAGTAACAGTTGAAGCAATGATGAATGGGCTACTTACTATTGGGCGTAATTCAGCTGCTACAGCAGAAATTCTGAAAGATAATAAATACGGGTTACTATTTAATGATGAAGAAGATTTAGCTGGAATTTTAAAAAGAATTTTCACTCAGCAGATAGAAGCAAAAGATATTGCCGTGAAGGGGCAAGAATATGTGGTAAAAAACTATACAGCAAAGAAAAATGCAGAAAAGGTTTTTGAGGTTTATCAGGAAATTTTAGAAAATTAATTATAAGAGGTAGAAAGTCAATAATGAATTTAAAAATTGCAGTTGCAGGTACAGGATATGTTGGCTTAAGTTTAGCGACTTTATTAGCACAAAACAATAAGGTAACAGCAGTTGATATTGTGTCTGAGAAGGTTGATTTAATAAATAACCATAACTCTCCAATTATTGATAAAGAAATTGAAGATTTTCTTGCAAACAAAGATTTAAATTTAAAGGCTACTACTGATGGTAAGAGTGCATACAAGGATGCAGATTTTGTAGTAATTGCTACTCCTACTAATTATGACAGTGAAAAGAACTTCTTTGATACATCTGCTGTAGAAGCTGTAATTAAGTTAGTTCAAGAAGTAAATCCTAATGCAATTATGATTATTAAGTCAACAATTCCTGTTGGATATACTAAATCAATTCGTGAAAAATTTAATACTGAAAATATTATCTTTAGTCCGGAATTCTTACGTGAAGGTCATGCACTTTATGATAATCTTCATCCATCTAGAATCATTGTCGGAACTGATTTGAAGAATCCTAAGTTAGTAAAAGCGGCTAATACCTTTGCGTCTTTACTTCAAGAAGGTGCAGAAGATAAAGATATTCCTACTTTAATTTTAGGTTTTACTGAGGCAGAAGCAGTTAAACTATTTGCTAATACTTATTTAGCTCTTCGTGTAAGTTACTTTAATGAATTAGATACTTATGCGGAGGAAAAGGGACTTAATACTCAAGAAATTATTGATGGTATTGGCTTAGATCCTCGTATTGGTGATTATTATAATAATCCTTCATTTGGGTATGGTGGATACTGCTTACCAAAGGATACTAAGCAATTATTAGCTAATTACCAAGATGTACCTCAAAATCTTATTAGTGCCATTGTCCAATCGAATGATACTCGTAAAGACTTTATCGCTGATCAAGTTTTGGATAAAGCCGGCTATTATGCATATGATGAAGATAATACTTTTGATGCAAGTAAAGAAAAGAAAGTTACGATTGGTGTTTATCGTTTAACTATGAAAGCAAATAGTGATAATTTCCGTCAAAGCTCTGTTCAGGGAGTTATGAAACGTGTAAAGGCTAAAGGTGCAGAGTTAATTATTTATGAACCAACTTTAGAAGATGGTTCAACATTCTTTGGTAATAAAGTGGTAAATGATTTAGATAAATTCAAAAAATTATCTGATAGTATTATTGCTAATCGATATAGTAATAATTTAGATGATGTAAAAGGAAAAGTCTATACTAGAGATATTTTTAGAGAAGATTAGGTAGACATTACATTTAATTTTTAAGGAGTTAGTAATAAAAAGTGAATGTAGTAACAAAGGGAATGCGAAAGTTAAAGCATATTCCTAACAAATTAGATAATAAAATTAAAGTGTTTTTTATTAAGAAATCTACTCCAAAAATTAAATTATGGGAAACAAGATCTCCCAGAATTATTGTATCTTTGACAAGTTATAATAAACGTTTAGCAAGTGTGGTATTAACGATAAAGAGTTTGTTGAAACAAACAAAGGTACCCGATAAAATAATTCTTTATCTTTATAAAGACGAAAAAGAAAATTTGCCCATGGCACTAACTAAATTAGTTGATAAAAATAATTTAAAAATAGAATGGGTAGATGAGGATTTAAGACCGCATAAAAAATATTATTATGCCATGCAACAATTCCCCAATGACTTTATTATCACAGTAGACGATGATGTTATTTATGATAAGCATTTAATTGAATATTTATGGAATAGTCATTTAAATTTTAAAAAGAGTGTGATTGCAACCCGTGCTCATCAAATAACTTTTACAAATAATTTAATTAACCCCTATAATAAATGGAGCTGGAATAGTAAGTCTGAAAATACACCGAGAATGGATCTTGTTGCTACTGGTGTGGGTGGCATATTATATCCTCCGCATCTATTGAAAAAAGAATTACTTACCGATAAAGAAAAGATAAAAAAATATATACAAGTAGATGACTTATGGTTGAAAAATATTGAGGTAATTTCTAGAGTATCAACAGTAATTTGCGATGGAGCAGCAATTCTTGAGAGAAATAGGATTGATATACCTCATACTCAAGCTACAGCTCTATCGAATATTAATGTTAATGAAAATAATAATGATACAGCTTTAAAAAAACTAGAGAAAGAATACAGTTTTTCAAAAGGTATTTTACAAAATATAAATAAAAAGTAATTCTGTATGTTTATAATTGGAGAAAAATGGTTAAAAAAGTTAATAAATTTGATATTTCTGAGATTTTATACATATTTGGTGCGGAATTATATATTTTCTTAGGAATAATTAGGGATGCAAATTTTAGTTTGGGACAAAGAGCTTTGTTCAACAAAATAAATAAAGGGCTCTCTTTATTTTTGATGATGATACTTCTTATTAGCTTAATTATTCAACTTAAGAAGTTAACTAATAAGAAGTTTTTCTTTATTCTTATTTTTATGATTGTAGAGATATTAATCAAAATAAATGATGGTCTATTATTACCAATATCATTTTTCTTGTTAATCATAGCTTATCCCAGTACTTTAAAAATAGAAGATTTTGCTAGGTATACTTACTTTACGATGTTTGCAAGTATTTTATTAGTTTTTGTAGGTTGCTGGAGCAATTTAATAATCGATAGTGTTATATATAGAAATGGGCTTACAAGACATTCTATGGGTTTTGTTACTCCAAATTCTTATGGAAATAAAATCATTATTCTTTTATTTATAAGATTATGCTATGGATGGAATAAAAAGTGGAAATGGTATTCTATTCTGATTTGGTTTATCTTAATAGGTTATACATATTTTTATGCAAACTCGAGAGCTTCTTTTTATTTTGGTCTCCTTATAATGATTTTGGTAATTGGAAAGAAATATCAAGTTATTTCATTAGTATTAAATAAAATAATTTATAAAGTTCCAATTTTAATGTATTGTTTTAATGCAATAATCACTTTAAGTGCAATGATTTACTTTTCAAATACACAGAATTCTATTTATTATGGGATCAATAATTTAGTCAGTAATAGATTAGACTATATTACTTCATTTTATAATTTATATGGCCTAAAATTATGGGGAACAAAAAATATTGAATTTGTTTCGTGGAATGAAGCAAGTCGTTCTTATGGACTTTTAAAGTGGTTTGGAATAGATAATTCTTATGCTTATATTGCAATTGTAAATGGACTAATAGTATTAATTTTGTTTGGGATTATGTATTATTTTGCCCAAAGAAAAGCTTTTGAAGATAGAAATTTGGGAATAGAAATTTACTTAACTTTATTTGCAATAATGGGATTAACTGAAAATTATATGATGAATTACGCATTAAACTTTTCAATTTTTATATTTGCTGCCTATTTAGCATCCCATAAAGAAATAGAAAATATTGGAGCAACTAATGGAGAATAAACCATATTCATTAAAAAAAGCTGCAATTATCAATGCAGCAGGTAAATATTCTAAAATATTACTTCAAATTATTGTTGAAGTAATTTTAGCACGTTTATTAACTCCATACGATTATGGTATAGTTGCTGTCGTAACAGTGTTTACTACTTTTTTTACAACATTAGCAGATATGGGATTAGGTGCGGCAATTATTCAAGTTAAGTCCTTAACAAAAAAAGATATAGATGATATCTATAGTTTTACAGTATATTTATCTGTTGCCTTGATGAGCGTTTTTGCGTTATTAGCGTACTGGATTGCAAGCTTTTATCATAATCATGTTTATGTAGGTATTGGGCAATTACTTAGTATTGCGCTACTTTTTAATGGGCTTAATATGGTGCCAAATGGAATTTTAAATAGAGAAAAGAAATTTGGTACGATTGCGGTACGAACAGTTGCTGTTTATGTGATTTCAGTAGTAATAACAATTGGATTGGCATATTATGGCTGGAAATATTACGCTTTAGTAGCACAGGCAATTTTGGTAGCTGTTTTAACTTTTGTTTGGAACTTTATTACAACAAAGCCAAGATTTAGTTTAAGATTTTCTTTTGCACCATTAAAAAGAGTTGCAAGTTATTCAGGATATCAATTTGCTTTTAGTTTATTAAATTATTTTTCTAGAAATTTAGATAACTTACTAGCTGGAAAATTTTTTGGAAGTACGGATTTAGGATACTACAATAAGTCATATAACTTAATGCAATATCCAGTAGGTAATTTAACAGGAATTTTGACACCAGTATTGCATCCAGTTTTATCTGATTATCAACATCAAGTTGATTTGATGTATAAGAAATATATGCGTGTAGTAAAATTACTGGCAACTGTTGGTATTTATGCGCAAACAGTATGTATTTTTGCTGCTCCTGAAATAATAGGTATTTTGTATGGTAAACAGTGGCAAAATTCGGTAGTAGTTTTTCAATTATTAGGTATTTCAATTGCAACTCAAATCATTAATTCAAGTAATGGTGGTTTGTTTCAAGCTTTAGGAAATACACGGATGCTGTTTATTACAGGATGTATTAATACGGTAACAACAGTTCTTTCAATAATTGGCGGAATTTTTATAGGTAAAACTATTTATAGTTTAGCATTATGGATTTCAATTTCTTATATTTTGAATTTTGTAGTTAGTTTTTATTTCTTGATTAAACTTGGTTTTAAAAAGAGTATTCTTGAATTTTTGAAAGAACTTTTTCCATATATCTGTCTTGGAATCTTAATGGAATTTGCTACTATTTTTTATCCATTTCATATTTCTGGTTTATTTTTGTCACTAATAGTTAAGGGAATTTATATTTCGATCTTATTTATTTTTGGTGTAATAATTACAGGACAATTTAAGTTTTTGAAGAGTTTGATAAAGAGATAAAGGATTCTTGGAAGAAAATAGATTGATTGGATAGTTTTAATATTAGTATAGGTACAAATTGAAAATACTCATGAGGTAAGTTACTAATTAAATATATATGAAAAAAGAGAGTAAATTACATTTACAAAAAAAGATAAAGAGATAAAAACAACTTCAAATTCTTATAAAATTACAAGTAAAGGAGTTTATCAGGATAAAATATTTATATCATTAATAATATATTTTTGCGCATTTGGTCTGTTATTACTAAGTTTAACATTTTTAAGTCATAATCCATCCGAAATTATTGGTATTCTCATTATGTTGGGAAACAGTATTCTGCAATGCATTCTTTGTAATGCATACATTGATAACTTAAATAATATTATTCTTGAATTAAAAGAAGTATATGTTATAACAAGGTATACTTGGTTAAAATATATAGGAATAGTGGGTATATATAGTTTGATATCTTTTTATTTTCCTTCTATTTTAGGTATTTGTATTAAAGTATTAATACAATTTTTAAAATTTAATGATGTACTATTGTTTTTAGGATATCTTATATTATATTTATTAAGTTATTATTTTGAGTTGTGGATGTTAATATGTATAATTTTATATTTTATTCTAATGATAGCAGTTCTAATTTTTTATATGAGAATATCCTTTTCAGATGATAATTTCAATGAAGAGTACAAAAATAAAAATATAGGTAGTTTTTATAATTTTTTTAACTTAAAATTTGGAATATCGCAGTTGAATAAACTTAAGGATATTGCTAAAAATAATTATACTTTACGAACTTTTTTATCACCCACTAAAATTGAAGAAGCAAGTGAAATAAATGGAAAACTTATTATAAGAAATTTAAAATTTTTAAAAAAGAAAAATATTTTTGTTTTTTTAAAATTAAAGAATACTATTCTAGAAAAAAAGGAAAACCATTTTTTAAATATAGGTGCTATTTTGATATCTATGACTGCACTAATAATATCTTCTTTAAATAATTCGATTATATTTGGTAGTATTTTTCAGCCTTTGATAGATTCTTTTAATAATATTGAGAACGGACAAAAATATACTAGTATAGGTGACGGGTTACTAAGTATAGTGAGAATAATCCCATTTGGTATAATAGCGGCTTTATTGATTATAATCGTAAGCAGTCTAATTAAAGAGTGGGAAAAATATGAGAATCGTTCATTTTATACACAAATATTTTTATTTATAGAAGAAGCTGAGAAATAATATAATTACAATAGTGAGTTAAATATTTTTAATTAAGCTACTTGATAGATTTAAAGACTTAATTTAATTCTTTTTCAAAAGTTCATTCTGAGGTGAGGAAAGCGAAATTTTTTGGTAAAGAGATATTTTCTATATTACTGATTTATTGTGGAAAATAATTAATACATTATCTGTTTTAGGATTACCAGCATCCGTTGGACTAGTTATGTTAAGCAAAGAAGTTATTCCAATTATTGCAGGAAAGAAATATTTAGATGGGATACTTTCTTTATAAAGAATTCCGTGGGCAAAAGAACACGAGTATCAAAACAATTATTATGAGTTAAAATATTAAAAAATTTAGATAAAGTAGTTTAATTGTAGTGTCTTAAAGAGATTAGAGTGAAGCATTAAATTGAAAAAAGATGGTTTTCTAAAAAGTATCCCATTTAGTGGAATGAGTGTAATAGAATTATTATTGATAGTTTTGTATGTTTTTCAGAAACACATAAATTGGATTTTTGGTATAGGTATAAATTGGCTTTTGCTAGGTGGAAGTGTATCTTTTGCTTTCATAGTTATATTATTATCTGTTTGGTCTAAGAGCAGATCTTATTCAAAAAGAATTATGTATGCAGAGTCATTCTTCATATCCATTAATTGCGTTGGAATTCTTACTATAGGAATTATTAATTCGAGTCTAGGAATTAGGAAAATATCTCTCCTAGAAAAAATTATTTTTTTCCTAGTTATTGGATTGTTAATTATCTTAAACTTAAGAAAGGGAAGAATAAATAAAAAACAAAATATTAAAGAAGATTTTCTTCGAGAAACAAGTATATGCTGGATTTTAATATTATTTTTTTTACTAGCTGGTCTATCTATTGCAATAAGCCTATCTCAACTTTTATCTATAAAATATTTGTATTTTTCTTCTTTTATATTTTGGGGAATATTAATCTATTTGTATTATAGATTAGAAAAAATGAAAGAAAGAACTTTAAAAAGGGAAAAATTAAATTTAATAAAATTCCAAGTATTTGATATAATAATAAGTTCAATTTTTTATTTAACTGTAATGATTTGGATATCATCACTTCTAATATTTTATTTTCCTTATTATTTTAATTGGATAAACATATGGTTTCCTTTAATCGCTGTATCTTGTACTTTATTAATTATTTTAAAATCATATAAAGAAAATATAAAAAGGTATGATAAAGAAATAATTATTTTTTCGTGGATGTTATGTGTAATTTCCTTTATTTTTATTTTTATTATGACAATTCAAAAGAAAATTTGGGGGACATATACAGGATTAAAGGTTATATTAGGGGCAATATATGGTATTGATGCAATTATTTTGCTTACGTTAAAGCAAAAAGATGTTTTTATCAATAATCTCGAGAAGGATAGTTCTTTAATAAAAAAGAGTAATGGTGAATTGATTGCTAAAGAAATTGAGCTATTTTTGGGTAATATTACTATTTTATTTACTTTTGTAAATGTGATTTTTTATAATGATACAATTACTCAGAAAATAATTAAAATTTTATCTCCCTTTTTAGAAAATACTGTACCTCAATTTTTATATTATATTAATAAAATCGACAATTATATAAAAATAATAGCTCTTACTATAATAATTATTTTTCTAACCTTTATATTTGCGCTATTTTTACTTTTTATTGAAGAATATATTTGTAAAAAGTTATTTTTTAAGAAAAATATTCCAAAGTCCGATATTACTGATGAGAGTAAGGAATAAGAAAGAGGAGTAAGTAACTGTTATGAAGAATAAAATTCCGATAAGATTTTTTTGTTTTTTATGTAAATTCGGCTCTCTGTCAAATTTTGTTTATGATGAGAGTTAGAAGAGAATCAAGCGATTAATTCGCTTGATTCTTTTTCTTTTACTCTATTTTGTTCCAACCTAATTCTGATTAATAAATGTTTGAAATTACTATAACCATAAGCAGTACGTCCAATTTGTTTAATTTTGCGCATAACTCTTTTAAGGCACTGTCTGAGTAAGTAGAAGTAAAGACATTTAATATACCTAAATAGTTATGTTTGAAGGTAGTTAAAGGTTGATGCATTGTTTGCCGATAGTTTAGCAGAACAACATTCTAAACTTTGTTAATCAGAGAAGGCATAAGTAATCACCATCATTTCAATTTCTGAAGCGTAGAGGTAGAAGATTTTAATGTAAAAAGATTGGGACTTCTTATTTCTGCATAAAAATAAGATTAATTAATTGATTTATATGTTTTACTTTGACAAATTATATAGTTTGTTATTAGCAATTAAAGCAAAACCATTTCTAAATAGTTTATGAACTGAAGTGATAATAGTTATCTTATTAAATTTTGGTTTGATAGGCTATTGTTTATCGTGCATAAAACCCTTTTATATGACATGGCCATTTGTTATGATCAATAAGTCGATAAAGAAACTTTCGTATAAGAATATCCTTATGAATATTTTATTAAATAATATTTAAGAGAATAAAGTAGATATAAACGAGGTATTAGTTAGGTAGGTTAAAAATGTCAGATAATAATTTTAATTATACAATTTCTATTAAAAAGATAGAAAAAATTCAAGCTAAGTTAGAAGATAAAGGATTAATAATAGATTCACAATATAATATAGTTGATGTAATTGGAAAGTTAGGGTATGAAAATGTAATATTAAAGTATTCTCCATTTTTTTATGATTCATTTCAAAATTATAAAATTGGTACAAAATTATCAGATATAGTAGATTTATTTTTCTTTGATTTAGATCTCCGAAAAGAAGTATTTAGTATAATGCAACTATTTGAGCTGCGATTGAAGTCTGCGATGATTGAAATAATATCTTCTTATATTTCTCCTAACTATAATAATTATGTTAAATCAGGTAATTTTGAAGAAAAATATGAGTATAAGAATAAAAAGGGAGAAGTTTTATTTAAAACTACTCGAAAATGGTTAAGAAAGAGATTGAAGCAATATAGAAACAAATTAAATCGAGAGCCTAAAGTAGCAGAGATAATTCCCAAATTATATTTTCATGAAATTGAAGATTGGTATTGTTTATTACGTGAAGATTTAAAATATAAGGTTGCTTTATATATGAAATTTGGACCTGGTTTTGAAGTATTTCAATCTAAAATAAATGTTGAAGAGGCAACAGTATTCTTACTGCCGATGATAAATTTATATAGAGGTTATAGAAATCAGGCAGCTCATGAAGGAATAATATTTAATTACTATGACCCAGAATTAAGGTTTCCATATACAGCATATTATAATGGTCAAAAATTGATTCCAAGTGATCGACAATATCATTGTGGAATAGGAATTTTGTTACTCTTATCATATTTATTAGATCCTGATTTTCTTTTTAAAAGATTTGACGCTTCATTAGAAATTTTAATTAGAAATTATTTAATGAATCATCCAGATCAAAAAGATATAATTAAGGAAATGGGATTAGATCGGGTACACATTTTGACTAAAGATAAAAAGTATATAGAGTTTTGATCTAAAAGAGGATAAAGCAATTGAAATTTTGGGTCAAAACTCCATATTTTGTTATTGGACTATACAGAAGGAAAAATAGTTGAATTTAGAAGTTAAAAAACTTAAGGAGCAAAGCAGATTGGATAGATCCTGTTATAGAGAAAGAAGACATGTTGTAGGTAAAAGAGAACATGAAAAAAGTGAAGCTATAAAGAATTAATTGATTTCATTAATCAGTATACTTGCTTAATCAAAAAGGGACTATAAGGTCCCTTTTTGATTGTATTTATAATTAAGATGTAGAATACTTGCAAGTGAAAAACTATCAATAATGATGCTCTGTTTTACCATTTCATTAAGTTCATCCAATGTAAGTAATTTATAATCAATAATTTTTTCTTTTTGTTGAAGCACTATAGCTTGATCAAAATTAGTTTTTACTCCTGTTATTTCTGGAGAATAGAATTTTAAAGATAAGATGTAGATTTTGGTTAAATCCCAGAAATTAAGTATTCAGTATGAATTAATATGTGAAACAATTATAATATCATTAGTAAAATTTTGATTTATGGAGATAATGAATGGAAGATAATAAGAAAAAATTAAAAGAATCTAGGGTAAAAGGGGCACTTTATCCTTTAGATAATTTAACAAAAGAAGAGTGCCAACCGCAGTGGGATAAACTTCAAGAGACTATTGAGGATCCTAATGTTCAAAATATTGCGATAACGTCTGCATATGACACTGGAAAGACGAGTTTTCTCAGAAGCTTTTTTACTGATAGGAAAGATGAAGTGAAATTTATTTCTGTTCCTTCTTTTAATAAACATAGTGATGATTCTGAAACAGAACTAGAACAAAATATTATTAATCAGCTTCTATTTTCTGAAGATCCAAAGGATTTTCCTGATTCACGAATTAAAAGAATGAAAACCGTTGATGAGGAAACTATAAATCTTTTTTATTGTATTACAGTAATTGGACTTTATTGCATTTTATTATGGAACCATTCATTTGAAATAGATAAGTTAGTTCGTTTCATCATTTTTATTCTTTTTTGTATATTACTATATTTTATATTCCCCAGTCTAACTCATGCATTGGTCAAATATTCATATACTTTAAGAGCTAATTTAGGGTTGGTAGAATTAAGTACTATATCTACAACAACGGATAATAAAGATTTATTTATATTATATGGGGATGAAATAAAATATTATTTTATCAAATCAAAAAAGAGATTTCTGATACTAGAAGATATGGATAGATTTGGAGATATTACAGTTTTTCAAAGATTAAGAAGTTTAAATAGAAATCTAAATGATGCTGGAATTAGAGTGAAGTTTATATATACCTTAGATGATGGGATTTTTTTAAGTGAAGATCTAAACAATTCAACCGAAGATGAATTAAGATTAATAGATGAAAATAAAGCTGCAGAAGATAAGAGTAAATTTTTTGATTATGTCTTATCTATGGTACCAATTAATAATATATCTAATGCAGCAGAGTTTTTTGAAGAAGAAATAAAAAAATACGATTCTTTAGTTGATGAAGATGGAAAAATACGCATTAAATCGAACTTTATTTCAGGAGTGGGCATTTTTATAAATGATAGACGTGAGATTGTTAATATTATTTCTGATTTAGATACTTTTGTACAAAAATTGGTAACGGAAGATGAAAAAGAAACTTATGATTATGATAAATTATTTGGAGCTATTGTATATAAAAATGTTTATCCTCAAGATTTTAATGATTTAAAATATGGAAAATCAAAATTGAATTGGATTTTCAATAATGAAATTACATTGAGAAATGAGATAGTAAAAATAAAAGAAAAGGAAAATGATCCTGAGAAAATTTCAAGTGAAGATTCGAATATATTTAAAGATTTATCATTTGCATGGCTCCTTCACTTATCTATAGAAGAATTAAAAAATAAAGAAAATTTTTCAAAAGTATCTGTTTCAATTATAAGTTACTTAGAAAATCATCCATTATTATCTTATTTATTAAGTTCTGGTTTAATAAACAAGAATATTTCAGAATATATATCTACAACTCAATATTTTGATCTAACTTTGAAAGATAGAGAATTTATAATGGATATATTAGCTCAAAAAATTATTAAGGAGGATCAAGACGTCGATAATCCAGAAAAAGTAATTCAATATTTAAATTTAGCACAAGCGAATTACGGACTAGTTTATTCTTCAACGATAACAGAAGTATTGTTGAATGAAGATGAAGAATATTCAGCGGAGAGTTTTGATTCTAGGAATAATCTGCCTGACTTAATTAAGGGGTTAAAAAGGAGAAAAGATTTCAAGTTAATTGATACTGTAATTACAAATTTAAATCCAGTTATTGATAATAATCAAATATTACTATTAATAGCCGAATTAGGAGAGAATTGGATTGAATACTTTAAAGAAATTGTTACCGATAAAGACGAAGAATTGGTAAATAGAGATATTGTATTTTTTATAGATTTTCTTAATGAACATTTTTTCGATCCAAGATGTAAAAAGATTATTAAGTATTTGAATGATAATAGTATTTTAAGCACGCCTACTTATAGAGATATTATTATGGATAATAATCTTAACGTTGATCATTTTTATCACTAGTATTACAACTTATACTTTTGACTTTGCACGTTTATTAGTGGATATGATTGAAAATGATAAGTATGGTTATTATCATGCCACCAACGCAGAATTACCTGATACTGAAAGTGATCATGATGAAAATGGCACACTAAGACTGGCTACATTTTGAAGTACCTCATAATTGTTAGAGATAAATCTAATAATTATGAGGTGTTTTTTTGTACCAAAGTTTTTTAACCTTTAAAATATTAGGTAAGAGGTTAATTATAAAATGAAAAAATATAAAATATTAAATTTTATTGCTATTATTTTAGGATTTCTTCTTTTTAGTGGATGTAACAATATAAAGAGTTCTGCTAATTTTGATACTGCCAAAACTATTAGTAATAATAAATTATTAAGAGATACGGTGTTTTCACTAGTAGCTAGTGCAGAAAATTCAACTTTGAATTATCAAAAGAGCTATGGCTATATTGAAGATATTGGCGATGGTCGAGGGTATACGGCAGGATTGGTAGGATTTACTAGTCGAACCGGTGATTTATTAAAAGTAGTGCAGGAATATCAAAAACTCGAACCTAAGAATAAGTTAGTAAAATTTATTCCAGCCTTGAAAAAGGTAGAAGGAACTTCTTCACACGGTAAGTTGGGAAATAGCTTTGTGAAAGCATGGAAACGGTCTGCTCAAGATCCAAAATTTATTGAAGCACAAGATAAGATTGGAAAAGAAATGTATTTAAATCCTGCCGTTCATTATGCTAAAAAAGATAACTTATCTCCGTTAGGACAATATATTTATTATGATGCTTTAGTAGTTCATGGACCTGGAAATGATAAAAGTAGTTTTGGTGGCATTAGGAGAGAAGCTTTAAAACAAAGTAAAAGGCCAAAAAATAGAACTGAAGAAAGAAAATACCTTTTAACCTTTTTAAAGGTAAGAACCAAAATTATGAAAAAAGAAGCTGCGCATAGCGATCTGTCTAGATTAAATGTACAACGAAAATTTATTAATGAAGACAAGTGGAATTTGGCACTCCCGTTAAAGTGGACGATGTATGGCGATAGATATTATTTAACTAAGAAAAAGTTGGAGTCTTATTGAGAGTTGGTAAGGAAATTTTTATTTTGATTTCAAAAATAAATTTGTAAGAATGGTATACTTTAGATACTTTTTAAGCATATTGTTTTGAATATAAAAGTAATTATAAATTTTTGTTGGAAAAAAGAATAGAGGAAAATATGAGTTTAGGAGAGTTCAAAGAATTATATAATTTACTTCCAAATGAATCTCTTACAGCATTTTGGAATCCTGTTTTGGGTACTTTAGGTGAAGGAATAAGTGGAATACTTTACTGGATATTTCATAAACCAATAAAGTATAAGGCAGTTAATGAACAGGATTTAAAAAATCTATTAACTCAAATGACTCAAAAGATGAAAGAGATACCTGAAGACTGTAGAGATTCAAGTAAATTAGGATTAGTGTTGGAAACCCTACAGAACTCTGTTTATCAATTAAACCAAGAAGAGTTAAGAGTAATGTTTGCTAATTTAGTAGCCAGTTTAGCCGATAAAAGAAGAAATAGTTCTATTACTCCTCGGTATATTTATATTCTTTCACAACTTGGATATAACGATGCTATTTTCTTGAGAGAATTAGTTCATCAAAATGGTGAAAAGGTATTACATGCCCATAAGGCGTTTTTTAAGAATGGTTTTATCGATAAATTTGTAAGTGATTATTTTTTGTATTTTAGTGGAGAAAAGAAGGTACTTTCTGATTTTAAATCTTCTATTAATGTATTAGATTCTTTCGGTATTATAAATGATACAGACGAAAGACTTGAAGCCAAAATAGAAGATGATAATATAGTAAAAATTTTGAATACAAAAGTTCAAAATAAGCAAGACGGAGAGTGGTTATATAAAGATATTATTATCACTTCATTTGGAAAAGATTTTTTGAAAAATGTTGTCTGTTAGTAGAATGCGGTTTGTCAATAGTTGATCGTCCCTTTAATTCACGTTTAGATAAGAGTAAATTGACAGAAAACGGCTTTAAGCAATTACCAACTTGGCCAGATGCCATTGCACGCTATCTTGAAATTTTGAAAGACCAAGGTTTCTTTGATGAATTTGGGAAGTAAGGGTAAATTAAATTATTTTACTCGAAGTATGGTTAAGAGAGTATCATGTTAATCAATGGATTTTAGTTTACGAGTTACCTAAATTGAAGTATAATTAACTT
This sequence comes from Lactobacillus rodentium, assembly GCF_003423665.1. Classification (GTDB taxonomy): domain Bacteria; phylum Bacillota; class Bacilli; order Lactobacillales; family Lactobacillaceae; genus Lactobacillus; species Lactobacillus rodentium. The sequence continues at coordinate 36,744 of NZ_BFBY01000006.1, forward strand.
AACAGATCAAGTTTAGAGGCAGTAGGAGTAGGTTCTAAACTAAGCAAAGTCTTGATAATAAAGTTCTATTTTAGGATTTTATATCAAGACTTTTGTTTTTATGGAGAAAATAATGATAGAGAGCAAACCCTTTAAAACTTATAATCAACAATTAAAAATTTTACGGGAAAGAGGTTTAGAAGTTCCTACTAATGGTAAACCAAAACGTGCTTTAGAAAAAATAGGATATTATACACTAATTAACGGGTATAAACCTTTGTTTTTGGCTAAAGATACTCATGGAAAAGTTATTCATCCTGAAAGGTTTATTCCTGGAGCTAGTTTTAATGAAATATTATCTTTATATAATTTAGATAAGGAATTGAGATCAATTTTATATAATGGGCTATTATTTTATGAAACTAGTTTAGGGGCCCAAATTTCATATTATTTTTCAGAAAGATATCCTGAAAGACATTCTTATTTAGCTATGGATAATTTTACAGATGATCCAAAAAAAGTAGCACGTGTCTTAAGGACAATTAATTCTTTATCTACAGTAATAAATAGATCCGTTGCCGATCACAAAGAGAATGCGATAAAACATTATGTTAATAAGCATAGACATGTTCCACTTTGGGTTTTAGTAGATTTTTTAACATTTGGCGATTTAAATTATTTTTACGGTAACTGTACTGATGAAGTAAAAATAAATATTGCAAAGAATTTTACCCAAAGACATAAACGAGAATACTCACAACGGAAAATGAACTCTATCACACCAGACACGATTGAAGCAATTAATCACTTAGTAAATCTATTTAGAAATGCTGTAGCGCATAATGAAATAACATATTCAAAATATATGTATAAATCTTCGAAATTAAAATCATTAAAAAGTATTTTAAATCTGCCTAAGTTACCAATTTCGGATCAAGCAGGAGTATTTGAGTTAATTATGTCGTTAAAAGTAGTACTCGATAAAGCAGAATTTAAAAAGTTGGCGAGAGATATAGATAGGCTTTTAGATTTCTATAAAGAAGATTTTCAATCTGTTAGTTTTATTGGAATTTTACAAGATATGCATTTTCCAGAAAATTATAAAGAATTCTTGACTATTTAAGAACAATTGGTTTTAAAAAGAGAAAGTGTAATGAAGAGATTAATTCTAAGTAAAAATGAATACGATGCAATGATTGAAACAATCGAGATTCAGTCTAATCAGTATTTAATGAGAAAAATTGTTGCAGGACAAAGAGAAGTAAATGCGGCAAAACTTCAAAGTCATGACTTAATAAATTTAGATAAAGACAATGAATAATATGAGACTAATTGAGCTGACTAACGGGTAAAATGGTAATTGCAGCCCGTAGTAACTTGCTGAATGTAATATTTCGCTAAGATACTTTTTGATGGGTTATGTCGATAATTGAATCACTATCCGTTTTCATACCTAAAAGTTATCAAAATTAATAGATTCTAAGTATTTTTCTTTTTAAATATCTGTTGTTAAACTATTAGTGATTAGTACAGATATAGAAAGGAAAAGATAAATGACTATTTTTGATGATACTTATACTTTAAGCAATGGTGTAAAGATTCCTCGTCTAGCACTTGGTGTCTGGGAAATTCCTGATGCCCAAACACCAACAGCTGTTGAAGAGGCAATTAAAATTGGTTACCGCCACATTGATACTGCTCAGGCTTATGGTAATGAAACTGGAGTAGGTGAAGGTGTTCGCAAGAGCGGCATTGCGCGTGATCAAATTTTTATTAATTCTAAAGTTGCGGCTGAAATAAAGAACTACAAGGATGCCAAGGCTTCAATTGATGAAACTTTACTAAAGATGAAGATGGATTATTTGGATATGATGATTATTCATAATCCCCAACCATGGAATGAAGTGAACCAATCAAGTGATCGCCATTTTGAAGGTAATTTAGAAGCTTGGCGTGCACTTGAAGATGCTATGAAGGAAGGAAAGTTGCGCGCAATTGGGGTATCTTCTTTTGAAAAGGAAGATTTAGATAATTTGATCAATAATTCATCAACTAAACCAATGGTTAACCAGATTCTTTGTCATATTGCAGCAACGCCCCTTGATTTAATAAAATATAGTCAAGATAACGATATTGTGGTCGAAAGTTTCTCTCCAGTTGCTCACGGTGCAGCAATGAAGGATCCAGAGATTGTTAAGATGGCTGAAAAATACGGCGTATCAGTACCTCAATTATGTATTCGCTATGATTGGCAATTAAATACTGTGGTGTTACCAAAGTCTGCTAATCCAGCACATATGAAAGCTAATAGTGAAATTGATTTTGAAATTTCACCAGTAGATATGGAAATTTTGAAAAAGATGAAGCCATTGGATTATGGGGATGCTAGTGTATTCCCAGTCTTTGGTGGGAAGATGTAAATAGACTAGAATGGTCCAGTTTTATCTGGACCATTTTTTAGTGCAAGTGAGGATAATTGATACTGAGGAGTGGTTAATAGGGTTGAAAAAGTGCTAAAATGAATATGAGGTGAGTATAAATGTCACAAACTAAAAGAATACAGGCAAATGTAAATAAAGAAGTCGCTATTCAAGCAGAAATGATTATTAATGAATTAGGGTTAACTCCTACGGCGGTAATTAATTCATTATATAAGAAAATAGCTGCGACAGGTGAAATTCCATTTAGCTTTAAACTAACTCCAGATCAATTAGCTGATTTGGAATTAAAAGAATTAGTTAAAAAAATCCCTGAAGAAAAAATTAGGAGCAAACAAGAACTAGAGGATTTCTTTGATGAAGATTAATGCAATATATACTGCTTATGTCAGTTGGAATCAGGGTGGAAAGAGAAGACCAGTCTTAATTATCGAAGATGGAGAAAAATCTGTAACAGTTTTCAAAATTACTTCAAAGTATGCTAATAAAAGTTTGAAGATAAAGAAGAAATATTATCCAATTAAAAATTGGGAGATATCGGGTCTGAAGAAAGCTTCCTATATTGATACGATTAGAAGAGTTAATCTCTTGAAAGAAGATGTCGATTTTAAATATATTGGTGAATTAACTTTAGAAGATAAAAAAGGATTAACACTATTTTTGAAACACCAGTTATAAAAAAGCAAAAGAGAGAGGTTAAAAACTTCCTTACCATTAGATTTCTTTCGTTTATAAAAAACAAATCAAAGATACTAGCAACATTAAAATAATTATGTAAAGTAAGGCGTAAGATAATGACTGATAAAGAATTACAAAATATTTCGCAGGCAAGTTATAACTGGCTTAAAAGTAATTTACAATTTTATCGCATGGGTGAAAGTACAATTGAAGTTGAAACCCCATTAATTGATGCATTTGGACAAAAAGTTTATTGCTTTATCGAAGGACTTGATAACGGCTATCGTGTTTCTGATGATGGTTGGCTCATGTATAAGTTAGATCCTAATCAAGAAGATGAAGACTTTTATGAAGCGGCAGTGGATGTTGCAGTTGGATCAGGCTTTGATTTTGATGAAGAAATCAATGAAATCTTCCAAGATGTTGAGGAAAAAGAATTGCCTTTGATGCTTAATAATCTTGCCCAACTAGAAGTAGCAATTTCTTATCTTAGATAAAGAGTTAATTTTTGAATCTGGTAATGTACCTAAGTTAAAATAAGAGTAAAGAAATGTGATAGATAGGAGATATTGTTATGTTTGATAATTCTTTATTTGATGTACTTTCCAGTAGCTGGAACAACTGGAAAGATGATGACATTGCTATTAAGCCTTATGAAGAAAATGAATACATTGTTTTAACTAATCGTGTTAATGGTTTAAATGATGGTATCAGTTTTTACTTAACTTTAAATGATGATGGAACTTATTCCTTAACTGATAAAATTTTGACTTCATATTTAGTAGATTCACAAATTACTAATATTAGACCCTTAATGAATGATTTGGCTCGAATGGCAGCAGAATATGGTGTTTTGATTGCTAACCAAGGTGCCTTTGTTAATAATGGTATCGGCTTAAGTAACTTAAATTCTGCCGTCCAAAACTTCGCCGAATTGCTTGATAATGTCGTTGATTATGCTCAATTGAATGCGCGCTAATGGAAGAAAGTAAACGTCTACAGCTCATCTGGAATGATTGGAGCCAAAATTTAGTTACAATTACTAGCATTGAAACTAACAATTATTTGGTTAAAACACGCTTACTTAATAAACATGATCAGCCGATTTCCTTTAATTTATTTTTTGATGAGAATGGCACTTACCAGATGCGTTATCAGAAAGCAAAACGGATGCTGCATTTATCTAATATTAAGGAAGAGAATTTACCGGCTGGGATTTTACGTTTCGCCTATATGATTGCTAGTAAATAAATTGTAAAAAAAGTTACTTTTATGTAACATTTTTGTAAATAAAGCAGTATAATAAAAACATAGAAATAAGGGTTGGAGTCAAACTTAAACCCAATCGAGGAGATTTTAAAATGAAGAAATTAAGCACTAAGAAAAATAAATTATTTATGGGTTTGGGAGCTCTTGCTCTTATTGCAACTTTAAGTTTAAGTAGCCAAAGTGTAAAGGCTGCAGATACTACTGATCAAGCAAAGATTGATCAAGATCAATTAAATGCTCATAAAGATCTTCAAGCATATAATTATCCTTTAACTGCTCAAGAACTTACTACTACTGTTGGTCAACTTCCATCAGCTGAAGCAGGAGTAGCAAACTGGTCTAGTTTACCTGCAGGTACTACAGCTGTTTGGAACATGAATCCTGATATTAGTAAAGCAGGATTAAGTTATGGTCAAATTATTGTTACCTTCCCAGATGGCTCTGCTTCTGCTTTAGCTGTAGATGTCAAAACTACTGGTGATAGTGCAAGTGTTAAAGAAGAAAACTCAAGTGATGCTGACGTAACAACTAACGACACTGCTGATACTAACGTTGATGAAGCTGATCAAATTGATACTCCAGTAACTGTTTCCGATGTTAAAAAGGGTCAAGTAATTACTAAAGATGGCTCTAATGTTCCTGAAGCCATTGCTCCTAAGACTGAAGCTGCAGTAATTGAAAATGAAACTAGCCATGTTGATGGTGACGGTGCTTTACCACAAACTAGCAGTAAAAATACTATCTTAACTTTAATTTCAGGTATAATGTTAGCTGCTTTAGGTTTAGGTATGCTTACTGTAAAAGAAAGAAATTAATGTAAGCAATTCAATAAACAAAAGTCGTAATTCTATATTGAATTACGACTTTTTTATATGTTAAGCATCAGATAGTTATTAAATAAAAATGCTAGTGGACTAATTCCACTAGCTATTTAAATAGGGCATCCCAATCATGTTCACCCTGTTTATATTCTTCAGGGAAATTAAGTTTAACAATATTTTGCATTTTTGAAATCTTTTTATCTAAGGTTGCTTGGACCAACTCTTTATTCTACTGTACATTTTCGTTTAATTCGTCAGCACTAATCACTCCACCTGTCAGAGTAGTATACATGTCATCAAACTCAGCATTATTAAGTGCCGGCTCTGCTTTAATGTCTCCACCAGCGATTGAAGCAAACAAATCTTGTGATTTTTTAAAAGTAATAGTAAAAATCGTGCTTGCTTTGTCTTGTTTAAATTCTTTGGGAGTGGGAGAAGATGTGTTTTGGTTAAACATCGGAGTATAGAGATATTCCCATTTATCAAAGACACTTTCTTGTTTTAAAATTTTAAATACTTGTAACCATTTTGGACGTGTTTCCATAATTCCTCATCTCACTTTATAGCGTTTAAAATTTATGTTAATTATCTAGGTTAAAAAGCTACAGATTGTGAGCGTGAGAGGTTGTAGCTAAAACCTACTATATTAGCATAACATGTTTGTGGAAAAAGTGGGGGGGGGTAAATTGCATCCTGTTAACAAAAAATACTATCCATGAATATAAAACACTTAATATATAGTGAACAAGTAAGAGTATTTATAGATATTAGATGCAAAATAAAAAAACTCAGGACAAATATCCTAAGAATTTTCCCAAGTTAGAAAATTAATCTTTTTTATTTTCTTTATTATTTTCCTTTTCATTCATTGGTTTTTTCTTTGCTTTATCCTTGTCTTCATCAGGCATAATTGCAAATTTATCGAGCATTTTTTCTAAGTCATCATTTCGTTTAAAAGTTAAACCCATTATGGTCCTCCTTAGTTCTAATTATTCTTATTATAAAAGAAAAAGCTTATTTGAACAATTTTTATTATAAAGAATTATTGAGATATATTTTAACTTACTTTATGTAAGATGAGTTACAATAAGATTAAGAAAAGAAGGAGGTAATCTTATGAAAGCATTTATTATTGGCGGTTCTGGTCGAGTAGCCAGTGATTTGATTAAAGACCTGGTAGCTGCTGGTCATACCGTTACTGCCGCAGCTCGTCATGAAGATAATATTGTTGACCTACCAGAAGTAACAAAAAAGCACCTAGATTTACATACTAGTGTTGACGATTTGGCTGAATTGATAAAGGGACATGACGTTGTTTACTTTACTGCTGGTTCACGTGGTAAGGATTTATTACAAACTGATGCTTTCGGTGCAGTAAAGACGATGGAAGCAGCAGAAAAAGTTGGTATTAAAAGATACATCATGTTGAGTTCTATTTTCTCTTTGCAACCAGAAAAATGGAATTTACCTGGTCTAAAAGAGATTATGGATTATGATATTGCCAAATTTTTTGCCGACAATTATTTAATTAATCAAACTAAATTAGATTATACAATTTTACAGCCAACGGTACTTACGGAAGAAAAGGGGACAGGTAAAATTAGTGTCGACATTCTTAAGCCAAGTACTAATCCAATTCCTGATGTTGCCCAAACTTTAGCTGATTTATTAAAATTTGATAATACAATTGGAAAAGTAATTATGATGGAATCTGGCGACACCCCAATTGATCAAGCTTTAAGTGAAATTAAATAGTAAATTTAAATATAAAAATAGTGAATTAATTATCGCGTAGGATAGTTAATTCACTATTTTTGTTTGATCAAATAATTTTAATTATATTTTTTTACTGATATCTGTTCCTAAATCAGCAACATCTTTACCAAAATCATTTGCATCATTTCTTAATGAAGCAAGGTAAGCTTCGTGACGTTTTTCTTCACCCTTATCTTTATCAATGAAGAAATAACAACCTGCAGCGATTACAGCGACAACAGCACCTAAGAGCAAGGTCTTAGCGTTGAAGTTGGTAACCATATAACATGAAATAAGCAAAGCGATGATTGGAATAGTGTACTTACCAGGAAGTGAAAATCCGTGAGTAGGATATTCATTAGTATGCTTGAATTTGATTACTGCCAAAATTGATGGAACGTATTGGACAAATGAAGCAAGCACAGTACAGTTAACTAGGAATAAATAGTCTTGTGTACATAAGGCTAATGAAAGAATACCAGTAAGAATAATACCAACCCAAGGGGCATCATGCTTATTCTTTTTACCAATCCATTTTGGTAACATGCTATGTTCAGTTGCTAGAGAAGCAATTAATGATGGGGTATTAAATGATGCTGAAAAGGCAACACCAAAAATTGAAATGAGCATTCCGACAATCATTAAGGCAAAGCCCCATTGACCAACACCGGTCTTTAAGGCACTTGCCAAAGGATCAGTGTAACCACCTAGTTTATCACCTGATAAGCCGATTGCCACCAAAAGCATTAAACAGTCAAGAATAGTTACACTTGTCATAACTGCAATCAAACCACGCGGAACATTCTTTTCGGGATTCTTCATTTGTTTTGCGGCAATTGGAATAAATGAAAAGCCAGTAAACAAATAGAAAATAGGAGTAAAAGCAGCTCCAAAATGTTTGAAGAATGGTCCAACACCGGTTAAGGCAGCCTTAGGAATTATTGGAGTATAGTGTTGTATCTTGATAAAGAAAGCACCAACAACAATAAAGACGATTAATGTAATAATCTTAGCAGCTGCCGAAATATTATTAACGGCCTTGACCCATGAACGACCAAAGAAGTTAATGATGGAGAAGAGTAAAATTAAAACTACTACTCCAGCACCATAGACTACTGGATTTTTAAATATAGGTAGGAAACTTCGTAAAATAGTTAGCATCGCTACGACTTCGGCAGATAAAGTAGTACAACCTAAGAACCAAGTGAAGATTCCGAGTTCATAACCTGAGAAACGACCAAAAGCATTATAAGAATAAAGCCATGCCGCACCAGAACCAGTAAAACGACTTGATAAATCAGCATAACAAAGGGCAATCATGGAAACCGTTACTGCAGTACAAAGTAAAACCCCGATTGCTGCTAGATTCATATAATGATAGATGGTTGATGGTAGCAAGAAGGTACCAGAACCAATAACAGCATTAATACCTAAAAAGTAGATTGAAATAAAAGAAAGCTTCTTAGGTACAGATTTTTTATTATCCATATAAATAACCTCTTTTTCTTTCCTTTCAATTATAAGTATAGTTGTTTTTAAAAAATCTTGGGAAAATAATGTCTTTAAATAGTAAAAAAATTTTAAAATTGATGTAAATAAACAAAAAAGATGCTTCATTGAGCATCTTTTACTTACTTTGAATGCGATTTTTGTACCATTTATAAGCAAAGTAACCGCAGGCAATAATAATGATTAATAGAATAACTATAGTGAAATCATCAAAAATTTTAACAATTATTTGCCAATTTTTCCCTGTATATAATCCTAAAAAAATTAATACACTATTCCAAATTAAGGAACCAAGTGCAGTTAAAGTTAAAAATTTAGGCCAAGAAACGTGAGCGATCCCAGCAGGAATGGAGATTAGACTTCTTACTACCGGAATACAGCGGCCATAGAATATTGATCCAGTGCCATATTTATCAAACCAGTTGATTGCCTTTTGGGCATCTTCTTTTTTAAAGCCCAGAAGTTTAAAAAATTTGGTAGAAAGTAAATTTTCTAGGCGTGCTATAGTTAAAAAACGACTTACGGCAAATAAAATAATTGCCCCAACCAAGGATCCTAAAGTTGAGGCACCAATTACGCCCAAGGCAGTTAATTTAGTTTTAGTAACTAAGAAGCCAGCCAAGGTTAAGACAGCTTCCGAAGGAATCGGTGGAAAAATATTTTCAATGGTAATTAAAAGAAGTATTGCGAGGTAGCCAAATTGTTCGATAAAGTGGGTAAGCCAGACTGTCATTTAAATTAATTTTGTCCCTTCAATTGTTTTCTTTCTATTTTAAAGGGAGAAAATTCTTTAGTAAATATTATGATTAAGCTTTTATACTTACTTATTGTTTGTAACGTGATAAACTATTTAATGCTAATAAATTATGAGGAGGTTAAAAATGGCAACTGAACACATTGAAAATAAATTAAAACTTTTGCCCGACAAGCCCGGTTGCTACCTCATGAAAGACGTAAATGGTAATGTAATTTACGTTGGTAAGTCTAAGAATTTAAAAAATCGGGTCCGTTCTTATTTTAAGAGTAAACAAGTAGGACGGCGTGCAGAATTAGTCAAAGAAATTAGAGATTTTGACATTATTACTGTTTCTTCAGATAAAGAATCATTTTTACTTGAAATTACTTTAATTAAAAAATATCAGCCTTACTACAATGTTCAGTTAAAGCAAGGTACGGGTTACCCATATATTGAAATTACTAATGAACGAGATCCGCAAACAAAATTGACTTCTATCGTGCGCAAAGATAAGGGCTATTATTTTGGCCCATATCCTAATGTTTATGCAGCACAAGCCACTTTAAAATTTATCCAAAAGGTTTGGCCTTTAAGACGTTGTCATGGTCATCAAGGCCGTCCATGTCTTTATTATCATATGGGCCAATGTTTAGGCGCCTGTTTTAAAGAAGTTCCTCAAGAAGTATATGATGAGCAAATCAAAAAGATTAAACGCTTTTTAAGTGGCGATATTGCACCTGCAAAAAAAGAGCTTGAGGCAAAAATGCAAGAAGCTTCGATGAACTTAGAGTTTGAACGCGCAGCTGAAATTCGTGACCAATTGAACTATATTGAACAAACGATTGAAAAACAAAAGATAATTTCTAAAGATAATACGCAAAGAGATATCTTTAATTTTTACGTTGATAAATCATGGCTTTCAATTCAAATTTTCTTTATTAGACAGGCTAAACTTTTGCGTCGTGAAACTAAACTCTTTCCTTTAACTGACACGGGCAATCCTACAGAAGAGTTTATGTCTTTTATTGCGCAATTTTATGGTCAAAGAAATCATGTTTTACCTAAAGAAGTCTTAGTGCCTGAGGGAACTGATACTGAAGCTTTAAGTGAGGTTTTAAAAGTACCAGTTCGCATTCCGCAAAGAGGGCAAAAACGTGATTTGTTAAATATGGCTTATGATAATGCCAAACTTAAATTAGATGAAAAATTCCGCTTATTAGAATTAGGTAACCGTAAAACAAAAGGAGCACAAAAAGAAATTTTTGATGCTTTAGGGTTACCTTATGGGCACCGGATTGAAAGTTTTGACCACTCTCATATTCAAGGAACTGACCCTGTTTCAGCCTTAGTCGTCTTTACTGACGGAGAGGCTGATAAAAATGAATATCGTAAATATAAGCTTAAAGGGGAAGTGGAACACCAAAATGGTGGTGATGAAGTCAGAAATACGCGTGAAGTAGTAAGGCGTAGATATAGCCGCTTAAAGCGCGAGAAACAGCGGATGCCAGATTTGATTTTGATGGATGGGGGACAAATTCAGGTTGAGGCTTGTTTAGATGTCCTCAGAAATGAACTTGATCTAAATATTCCCGTAGCAGGAATGGTCAAAGATGATCATCACCGGACTAATCACTTGCTTTTTGGTGATCCAACTAAGGGAGAAGAATTAAAATTAATTCCAATGGATCCCAAGTCACAAGGATTTTACTTGATGACGCGAATTCAAGATGAAGTGCACCGCTTTGCAATTACTTTCCACCGTAAAACACATGCAAAGAATGCTTTATCAAGTAAGTTAGATGAGATCAAAGGAATTGGTCCTAAGAGTCGCAATAAACTTTTACGGGAATTTGGCTCACTTAAAAAAATTAAGGAAGCATCAATTGATGAGTTAAGGGCAGCCGGCCTAACTTTACCCCAAGCTCAAACAGTAAAATTAAGCTTATAAAAAATGCTTTAAATGCATATGTAGTAAGCCTTTTGATGTGGTATTATATATTAGATGAAATAGTTTAAAAGGAGGGATAGAGATGTTTGTAGATCAAACCAAAATTGATGTCCAAGCCGGTAAGGGTGGCGATGGAGCAGTAGCTTTTCGTCACGAAAAATATGTACCCCTTGGTGGTCCTGCCGGTGGTGATGGTGGCCGTGGTGGAAGCATTTATCTTGTTGCTGATTCCGGACTTCGTACTTTAATGGATTTTCGTTTTCGTCGTAAGTTTAAAGCAGACAACGGAGAAAATGGCCGAATAAAATCACAGTATGGTCGAGGTGCTAAAGACGTTTACTTAAAAGTACCAATGGGGACTACAGTTTATGATTTTAATACTAATGAATTAATCGGAGATTTAGTTGAAAATGGGCAAAAATTATTAGTAGCTCGTGGTGGTCGTGGCGGTCGTGGTAACATTCACTTTGCTACACCAACAAGAACTGCTCCTGAAATTGCTGAAAATGGTGAACATGGTGAATTACGTACATTACGCTTAGAGCTTAAGGTTTTAGCTGATGTAGGTTTAGTTGGTTTCCCATCAGTAGGTAAATCTACTTTGCTTTCTACTGTTACCAAAGCTAAGCCAAAGATCGCTGCTTATGAATTTACAACTTTAACTCCTAACTTGGGGATGGTTGTACTTCCAGATGGACGAGATTTCTCGATGGCTGACTTACCTGGGTTAATTGAAGGTGCTTCTAAGGGTGTCGGTTTAGGAATTCAGTTCCTCCGTCACGTAGAAAGAACCAAGGTTATCTTGCATCTAGTTTCAATGGATCCAAACAATGGGCGTGATGCTTATGAAGATTACCAAACAATCCGTAAGGAGTTAGCTGGCTATACCTCTGATCTTACCGCTAAAAAAGAGCTGATTGTTGCTTCTCAAATGGATATTCCAGGTAGTGAAGAAAAATTAGCTGAATTCAAGAAGAAGATGGGTAAAGATGCTATTATTTATCCGATCTCAAGTGTTACTCATCAAGGGGTAAAAGAATTAATGAGTAAAGCGGCAGATTTAGTTGATAAAATTGCTAAGCAAGAAGCTGAACAACCTGCTCAAGCAAGTGTTGAAGAAAAAGCTTATATTTATGATGCTAAGAAGAAGTTAGATGATCATTTCGAAGTTACGCGTACAGGCGAAAATAGTTTCGAAATTACGGGTGAACGAATTGAACGTCTTGTTCAAAGAACTAACTTAGATCATAATGATGGAGTTATGCTATTGGCGCGCAAGCTTAAAAATATGGGTGTTGACAATGCCTTAAGAGAAAAGGGTGCGCAAAATGGCGATGATGTTACAATTGGTGACTTTACTTTTGAATATGTAGAGTAATTTTTGTTGGATGAGGAATTAAATTGAAAACTAAGAACCGATTTATTACAGGATACGCTGGTTTACGTACTCTTGCCGTAGTAGGTGTCATTTTATACCACTTGGATCCTAATCGTTTTATGGGTGGTTATTTAGGAGTACCAATTTTCTTAGTTTTAACCGGCTATTTAGTAACAGATCATATGTTTCATGCCTATGAGGCTAATGGTACATATAATAATAAAGGATTTTATCTGCGTCGCCTGAAACGACTATATCCGCAGATGATAACTTTATTGTGGCTTTGTAGTTCTTATATTCTTCTTTTTCAAAGAAATTTATTACCAAAATTAAACCAAATTGTTGCCAGTAACTTACTTAATGTATATAACTGGTGGCAAATATTTAATGGACAAAGTTATTTTGAGCGCTTTGCAGCCAATGAATCACCATTTACTCATTTATGGACAATGTCGATTGAAGGACAGTTTTATATCATCTGGCCTTTAGCCATATTTTTGCTAGTTAAATATGTTAAGAAAAAGAGTACACGTTTTTGGATATTAACTGTCTTAACGTTACTTTCTGCTCTTGAAATGGCACTTTTATTCAAGCCAGGCGTTGATACTAGTCGAATTTACTATGGCTCAGATACACGTTTCTTTTCTTTGGGTTTAGGTGCGATGTTGGCTGTAATTTGGCCAAGCTGGCGTTTAAGAGAAGATATTGATCAGCAAAGTACCCGCTTACTTGATGGAATCGGTGCAGTTTCTTTGATTGGGATGTTATGGCTTGCCATGACGCCCTTGTCAAATCCAATTAAAGGCTTTGTTTATCATGGGGGTATGCTTCTATTTACCTTCTTTACAACGATTTTAGTTGCCGTTATCGCTCATCCCGGTAGTCATTGGAATCGTTGGTTAACTAATCCAGTCTTTAAGTGGGTAGGTTCAAGAAGTTATGGTATTTATCTTTATCAGTTTCCTGTAATGATCTTCTTTGAAGATAAAGTGAAAAATATCGCTGATCACGTAGTGTTATACCGGGTAATCGAAGTTGTAATTATCCTAGTTTTGGCAGAAGTAGCTTATCGCTACATTGAAAAGCCACTTGGAAAAATTACTTGGGCTAAGACCAAAGAGTACTTTAAGCAGGTGATCAGTCTACAACAAACGAACCTTATCCAAAAAGCAACCGCAGTTTTAGCCACTATTATTTTCATTGTTGGTTCAGCAGCGATGATCAAGTCAAATACGGCCAAGGCTGTTAATCCCAATAATTCACCGTTAGCAAAACAAATTAAGGCTAATCGGGGACAACAATTACGGGATAACAAGAAATTAATCAAAGAAGCACAAAATCACCAAGATAATAATGAAAGTAAAACTCAGCTTTTGGCTCAAGCTAAAGAAAACGCTAAAAAGCATCCCGTAAATAAAGAATTCGAACATTATGGGATTTCTCAAATAGACTTACAGTTAGCTCAAAAAGTTCGAGTTACAGCAATTGGTGATTCAGTAATGGCAGGTTCTAGTCAAAACTTAAAACAATTAATGCCTCATGCAATCATTGATGCAGCAGTATCTCGTCAACTTGATTCGACAATTGACTTGTTTCAGCAATATAAAGATCAAGATGCACTTAGTCAAAATGTATTAATTGGCTTAGGTACGAATGGACCATTCAGTAATCATGATGTAGAACACTTAATGAAGATAATTGGCAAAAAGCGTCATGTTTTCTGGATTAATACTTATGTCCCATCGAAAGATTGGCAGGGATCAGTCAATGCCGCAATTCAAGCCGTAAGTAAAAAATATTCTAATATTACTGTAATTAATTGGTATGATTTAGCTTCTAAACATCAAGGTTGGTTGTATGGTGATGGTACACATCCAAATCCAACTGGATCAAAATATTATTCTGCCTATATTACTAAAGTGATTGTTGAAAAGGGTAGATATTAGAAATAGGGTTACATGGAAATACAATTTTTAGGAACAGGAGCAGGTCAGCCCTCTAAGGGCCGAAATGTTTCTTCAATTGCACTTAAATTATTGGATGAATTAAACGAAATCTGGTTATTTGATGTCGGGGAAGCAACCCAACATCAAGTTTTACAGACTAATATTCGTCCTCGAAAAATTACCAAAATTTTTATTTCACACAATCATGGTGATCATATTTTTGGTTTACCTGGATTATTATCTTCGCGTTCTTTTCAAGGAGATGGAGGCCCGTTAACAATATTTGGACCACCAGGTATTGATCAATTCGTCCAAACTTCTTTACGTGTTTCACGCACAAAGGTTGCTTATCCGATTAAGTATGTTATTTTAAAAGATAGCGGGTTAATATATGAGAATGATTCATTCGCAGTTTATACGGCAAAATTAGACCATCGAATTCCTAGTTTTGGATTTAGGGTGGTTGAAAAACCACGTCCAGGTGAATTATTAATGGACAAACTTACCGAATATCATGTACCTAACGGACCACTTCTTGGACAGTTAAAGGCTAAAAGAAAGGTTACGCTAGAGGATGGAACAATTTTAGATGGTCATGATTTTGTTGGTGAACCACGTCCAGGTCGGATTATAACTGTGATTTATGATACACGGCCAACGCCAAGCATTGGTGAATTAGCTGATAATGCTGATGTTTTAATCCACGAATCAACTTTTAGTGGAGCAGATGCCAAAATGGCCCATCGTTATTATCATTCTACTTGCATTGATGCAGCTCAAGTGGCTGCCAAGCGCAATGTTGGTACATTGTATTTAACTCATATATCAGCACGATATACTGGAAAAAATGGACGCGAACTCGAAAAAGAAGCACGACAAATTTTTAAAAATGTTCATTTAGCTACAGATTTGAGTTCATTTGAAGTTGACTTAAGAGGGTAAAATATGAGTGATTCATTAAGAGACAAAGTAGTTATTGTTACAGGAGCATCAAGTGGTCTTGGTCGTTCTATTACATTGGAAAGTGCAAGTCGAGGAGCAACAGTAATCTTAATTGCTCGCCGTAGAGAAAGATTATTAGAAATTGCTGATGAAGCTAAGCGTTTATCAGGAGCCCAAGCTTTTGTAATAACAGCAGATATAAGTAAGGCAGATCAGATTGATGCTGCCTTTAAAGAAATTATTCAAAAAGTTGATCATATTGACTTTTTGGTTAATGCTGCGGGATTTGGAGTTTTTGAACCATTTATGGAAATGAATCCCCAATTAACTACTGAAATGTTCCAAACTAATGTTTTGGGATTAATGTATTTTACCCGTTTAGTTGCCCGTGTCATGATGGATCAAAATCAAGGACAAGTGATTAACATTGGTTCAATGGCCGGAATTATTCCTACGACTAAGACAGCAGTTTACAGTGCTACCAAGGCAGCTGTTATCCAATTTTCAAATGTTTTACGTTTAGAATTAAAACCATTTAATGTGAAGGTAATGACAGTAAATCCAGGACCTGTTTATACCAATTTCTTTAATATAGCTGATCATTCAGGTAAGTATTTAGATAATGTTAAGCGTTTCGTAATGGATCCTGATGATGTAGCTTGGCAAATTGTTCATTTCTTTGGTACTAATCGTCGAGAATTGAATTTGCCACTAAGTCTTGCCTTTTTAGGCAAGTTGTATCAAATTTTCCCTAGTTTAGGAGATTGGGCTAGTTTAAAATTTGGTAGCAGAAAATAAGCAGCGGAGGATAGGATGAAAAAACAAAGTAATCAATTTAAATTAGTCTTAGGCTTAATTATTGCCTTAATTTTACTAATTTTTGTAGTTTTAAATGTTGAACCGGTTGCAATCAATTTTGGCTTTTTCCAACCTAAAATGCCTTTGATTATAGTATTAGTCTTGATGATGCTTTTAGGTGCAATTGTGTCCTGGCTTTTGGGCAATAGTGAAGATAAATATAAAGTAAATAAATCAGTTGCGAAGCAAGAAGCGGCTATGAAAAAACAATATGAAAAAACTATTGCCGATAAAGATCAAAAAATTTCCGAATTGGAAAGTGAAATAGATCGCTTGCAAAATAAAGAAAATTCAGAAAGTTCAAAGGATTAATCAGATTAGACTTGATTTCTCAAGCCTTAGATTGTATGATTTAAATACGTGAGTATTTAGTGACTTATTTTTAGGTCCAAAAAGTCTCAATTCTATAATAAAGGAGATTTAAACAATGGCAGTTCCTGCAAGAAAAACTTCTAAACAAAAGAAACGTTCACGTCGTGGTCATATTAAGTTAGCTACTCCAGCAATGCACTATGATGCAACTACTGGTGAATTCCGCTTAAGCCACCGTGTTTCACCAAAGGGCTTCTACAAAGGCCGTCAAGTTGCTAATGAAAAGCAACAAAATAACGATTAATTAAAGACACCGTTGGGTGTCTTTTTTTATCCAAAAATAAAGGAGAAAATTATGAAGTTAGTTTTACTTCACTCGAGCGATACTCATGG
This sequence comes from Lactobacillus rodentium, assembly GCF_003423665.1. GTDB lineage: Bacteria > Bacillota > Bacilli > Lactobacillales > Lactobacillaceae > Lactobacillus > Lactobacillus rodentium. The sequence continues at coordinate 53,706 of NZ_BFBY01000006.1, forward strand.
TTTTTTATTACCTACTGATTATCAAGATAAAGAAAACTATGAGGCACCAATTTCCTTAAGTAGGGTTAGTTCTTTAGTAAAGGCAGAACGTAAAAAATATGGGACAGAAAATGTTCTAGTTACTGATAGTGGAGATTGTTTACAAGGTTCACCACTGGCTTCGTATACCCACCAGTTACCGTTAGACGATGGTTTAGCTAAATTTACAGCTGCATATAACGAAATTGGCTATGATGCACGTGCTTTAGGTAATCATGATTTTAACTTTGGTTTAGATTATTTAAAATATTATATTGATCATAATGATGCACCTATCATTAATGATAATATTTTAGCTACCAATACAGATAAACCGGCTTTTGGACAAGCTTATACGATTGTTGAAAAGGCAAGATTAAAGATTGGAATTATGGGGATAACCACCCAATATATTTCTCATTGGGAACCAGAAGAACATACTAAGGGCTTAAAATTTGTATCTGGATTTAAAGTGTTACAAAAATTAGCTAAAAAGTTAAGACCACAGGTTGATATTTTAGTAGCACTTTATCATGGTGGTTTTGAATCAGATCCACTAAGTGGAGAAGCAACAGAACCACATACGGGCGAAAACGAAGGTTATAAAATCTTAACTGAAATTCCAGAAATTGATGCCTTTTTAACCGGTCACCAACATCGACGCCTTAATTTGGTTACTCAAAACACAGCTATTGTTCAACCCGGATATCGTGGAGAAGCAGTTGCCAAAGTAGTTCTTGAAGTAGAAAAAGATAAAAATGGTCAAGTAAGCATTAAAGATATGCAAACCGAATTAATTGATACTAAGGATTACGAACCTGATCCAGCAATTGAAAAAATTGTCGCTCCATTAGATAAGGGGACACAAGAGTGGCTTGATCAACCAATTGCTCATCTTTCAGAGCCCGCACCAATTGACAATGCAATTGAAGGACGTATTAAGGGAGCACCATTCATTAACTTAATTCAGCAAATGCAATTATGGTTTACTAAGGCTGATATTTCAGCTACTGCCATTATGTCTGAAACAGCTAAAGGATTTTCAAAAAATGTCACGATGCGTGAAGTTTTATTAAATTATCCTTACGCTAATCAACTCTGCATTGTGAATATTTCCGGAAAAGATTTACGAGATATTATTGAATATGCTTGTGGTTTTTTGGAAAAAGATAAAGATGGTCACATTAAATTTATTGATCGCTGGATTAAGCCAAAACCGATGCTTTATCATTTTGATATGTTTTATCCCGTACAATATGAAGCAGATTTATCTAAACCCGTTGGTCATCGTTTAACTAAATTAACGCTTAATGGGAAGGAAATTGAAGCAGATAAAATTTATAAATTAGCAGTAAATAATTATCGTGCACTGGGTGGAGGATTTTATCCAGGTTATAGTATGGACAAAATTGAAAAGACATTTGACCAAGATTATGTTCAAATGTTTAGCGAATACTTAACTAAGAATGATGTTAAGGTTGATACTAGGAAAAATTACAAATTTTATTAACAAAAAAGAGGACTAAATTTAGTCCTCTTTTTAATATTTAATTCAACTTTAACTAAAGCAATTTACCAAACTTTGAATCATCTTTATGACTTTTAGCATTAATTGCAGGAATAATTAATGCATAGGCAATAGAGAAGATTAAGCCAATAATTGCTGATTGAACAGGATCAAATTTCATTGAAGTTAAACTTGCGGCGATAAAGCCCATAACTTCAAAGAAGATTTCGCCCCAAAATATTGTTACGATAAAGCGCATGGAATTCCCTTCTTTCACAAGCTCGATAACAAAATGATAGTCTAAAAAAATAAAAATAGCAAGCCTTTGGTATACTTATAAGAGTAGAAAGGAAGCGAGTAAAGTGGGCGCAATCGGTTTACAAAATTTATCTAGTTATTCTTTACTTCAAAGTCCGATAAAGGTTAAGGATTTAGCTCAAAAAGCCAAAGATCGGGGTTATGAAGCAATTGCTTTAACAGATATTAATGTAACTTACGGCTTGGTGGAGTTTTATAAAGCCGCTAAAGAAGTTGGTATTAAACCTATTTTGGGAATGCAAGCACGATTTAATGGTTTAATTGACCAGGCTCATCTTTATGATTTAATTGTTTTAGCTAAGACTAATCAAGGATTTGAAAATATTTTGCGCTTATCAAGCGCGATCAATCTTTTAACTAATAATGGGGAAGCTAAAAAAGTATTATCTTTTGATGAATTAAAAAAATATTTTAAAGATTTAATTGTAATTGTCCCAGCTAATACCCATAGTGAACTTTTGACTTTGCATCAACAAAATCAAAGCTTAGCCAGCGATTATTTACGTCAGTTAAAAACTGCACTTCCTACAAGTTCTGAATTATATTTAGGAGTTTATGCAAATAAAGCGAAACAAAATTATATCAACTTTGTACGCGGGGTTAGTCAGCAGTTTGAGCTTCCTTTAGTTGCAACTGAAGATGTTCAGTACCTAAATCCACGTGATCAATTTTTACAAAAAAGTTTATTAGCAATCGGTGACAATAGTCATTTGCAAGATGTTGAACAACTGGCTAAACAGGCAGGATCTCATTATTTAAAGTCCAGTACTGAACTCGTAAGTGATTATCATCAACTTGACCTTGAAGATGCTTTAACCAATAGTAAAAAGATTAGTGATAAACTTAATGCCCAAGTAACTTTTAAAGAACCAGAATTACCAAAGTTTAAACAAGAAAAGTTCCCCACCTCAAAAGAATATTTACATCATCTAGCACAAACTGGGTTAGCTAAACGTTTTAAAAATGGAAAAATACCAGTTAATTATCAAAAACGATTAGATTACGAGCTCCAAGTAATTAATCAAATGGGGTTTGATGATTATTTCTTAATTGTTTGGGATGTAATGAATTTTGCTCATGCTGTTGATATTACTACTGGACCAGGAAGGGGTAGTGCCGCAGGAAGTTTAGTAGCTTATGCTTTAAGAATTACTGAAGTTGATCCGCTCAAATATAATCTTTTGTTTGAACGTTTCTTAAATCCTGCTCGTCAGCAAATGCCAGATATCGATTTAGATATTCCTGATAATCGGCGTGAAGAAGTGATTCAATACATGTTCCATAAATATGGCATGGATCACGCAGCTCAAATATTAACTTTCGGAACCTTAGCTGCCAAACAAGCGTTAAGAGATGTAGGTAGAATTTTTGGCCTCAATCAATTTGAAATGAAAAAATGGACTCAGGCGATTCCCTACTCAAAAACTCAGATAACTTTAGACCGTGCTTTTCGGGAATCAAAAGATCTACAATTATTGGTTAATAATTCAACCTTTAATCAATTATTGTTTGCGACCGCTAAACATCTGGAGGGACTGCCAAGACACTACTCAATTCATGCTGCTGGCTTGGTAATTACTGATGACTCAATTGCTAGTATTGCTGGTTTGCAAGCAAGTGGGGAAGGAATTCCCGTTACTCAGCAAACCAAATTAAATGTTGAAGACCTTGGTCTTTTAAAAATCGATTTTTTAGGGCTAAGAAATTTAACTATTTTAGGCAACACTCTAGCATTATTAAAAAATGAGGGAATTAAGCTTGATCCCCATAAAATTCCTTTGAATGATCCAGCTACTTTAAAGCTATTCCAAGAAGGACAAACTGATGCTGTTTTTCAGTTTGAGTCTGATGGAATAAAAAACGTCCTACGCCGCCTGCATACCGATAATTTTGAAGATATTGTTGCCGTAAATGCCTTGTATCGTCCGGGCCCTATGCAAAATATCAATCATTTTATTGATCGTAAGCATGGTAAAGAAGCAATTACCTATCCTGATCCAAGTTTAAAAGAAATTTTAAGTCCTACTTATGGTATTTTGGTTTATCAAGAGCAAGTTATGCAAACAGCTCAAGTATTGGCTGGATTTTCACTTGGAGAAGCTGATTTACTAAGACGAGCAATGTCTAAGAAAAATCTAACTACTATGCAAAAACAGCGCGAAAAATTTATTACGGGGGCAGTAAATTTAGGTCGACCTAAGCAAGTAGCTGAAAAAGTTTATGATTATATTGGCCAGTTTGCTAATTACGGCTTTAACCGTTCGCATGCGGTGGCGTATAGTGAAATTGCTTTTTGGTTAGCATATTTAAAAGTTCATTATCCAGCTGCTTTTTATACCGCATTATTAAACAGTAACTTGGGTAACCGCAATAAAGTTAATAGCTTTTTAACCCAGGTTCAAAGTCTAGGAATTAAAGTTAAGGGACCCGATATTAATGAAGCAAGTAAAGAATTTACTTTAAAAAATAATCAAATTATTGTGGGGTTTCGAGCAATTAGAGGATTGAGAAACGATTTGATTGATGAAATTTTGCAATTGAAAAAGCCAGTAAAATCACTTTCGGACTTTTTATTAAAGATTGATCCCAAATTTTTGAGTCAGGATGCCATTGATAATTTAATCAAAGTTGGAGTCTTTGATAGTTTAGAAGCTAACCGCAATAACTTACTAGCGATTAGTAGTGACCTTGTTGATACCGTGAAAATGTCGGGAAACAATACTTCTTTATTTGAAACTCTAGAACCTAAACCAGTTGATGTAACTCCTCCTACCAATAGTGAAAAGGCGCAAATGGAAGATGAAGTAATGGGATTTGCGACGACAATGAATCCTTTAATTGCGGTGCAAAAATATGCTCGTCGATTTGGAGCTAAAGTATTAAAAGATTTTGGGATTAATGAAGAAGGAGTAGGAGTAGGAAAATTAATCAAATTAAAACCCATTCGAACCAAAAAAGGGGATGTAATGGCATTTGCAACCTTTGCTGATAGTCAGGGTGAAGCCGAATTTACTATTTTTCCTAAATCCTATGAAAAACTTGATTCTATTTTAAAAATTGGTCAAATTTATCTTTTGCAAGTTAGAACCCAAGCCGACCGGTATGATCAAACTAAAAAACAGTATTTATTAACTTCGGCTAAGCAAGTAAATTATCAAGAATAAATTATTTTAAATAATTAAATTAATAAAATCACAAAGAGAAAGGCGATGGAAGCGGAAACAATTATAACCTGTGTGATTTATCAAGAAATTTAATTTATTTAGTGCAGACATGAGCAAGAAAAAATGGTACTATAAAGTCGATGTGAGTAAACAGATTATCTTAGAGGTGAATTCATGAAACGGATTGGTATTTTAACTAGTGGTGGAGATGCTCCTGGTATGAATGCTGCTATTAGAGCCGTTACTCGCACCGCCATTGCTAATGGTTTAGAAGTATTTGGAATTCGTTACGGTTATGCTGGTTTAGTAGCTGGTGACATTTTTCAAATGACTTCAGAAACTGTGGCCGATAAAATTGGCCGCGGTGGTACTTTTCTTTATTCAGCTCGTTTCCCAGAGTTTGCAGAAGAAGCAACTCAATTAAAGGGAATCGAACAATTAAAGAAACATGGTATTGAAGCATTAGTTGTTATTGGTGGAGACGGTTCATATCATGGTGCATTAAGATTAACTGAACATGGTTATAATGCAGTTGGTCTTCCTGGTTCGATTGATAATGATATTCCATATACAGATTACACAATCGGTTTTGATACCGCATGTAATACTGCAATGGATGCGATCGATAAGATTCGTGATACTGCAACAAGTCACCAACGTGTATTTGTTGTAAACGTTATGGGTCGTGATTGTGGTGATATCGCACTTCATGTTGGTGTTGCAACTGGTGCAGATGCAATTGTTATCCCAGAAGAACCATATGATATTAAAGAAATTGCTGAAAACTTAAAGCAAGGTTTTGCAAATGGTAAGAAGCATGGCTTAGTTGTATTAGCTGAAGGTGTCATGGATGCTGATAAGTTTACTAAGGAATTACTTCAATATGGTGATTTCGATGCCCGTGCCAATGTTTTAGGACATATGCAACGTGGTGGTAGCCCAACTACACGTGATCGTGTATTAGCAAGTGAAATGGGAGCTTATGCTGTTAAATTATTATTGGATGGCCAAGGTGGTTTAGCTGTTGGTATTCAAGGTAATAAGTTAACTCACCATAATATGCTTGACTTGTTTGATGCAAAACACCAAGGTAATTTGTCATTATACTCATTAAACAAAGACTTAGCTAAATAAGTTAGGTAGTTTTTGATTTATATTTAAAGTAGGAGATTTTTTCAAATGAAGAAAACTAAAATTGTTAGTACTTTAGGACCAGCCTCAAATGATATTGAAACTGTTACTAAGTTAGCTCAAGCTGGTGCAAACGTATTCCGTTTCAACTTCTCACACGGTGATCACGAAGAACACGCAGCTCGTATGCAAATGGTTCGTGATGTTGAAAAGCAAACTGGTATTTTACTTGGAATTGACCTTGATACTAAGGGTGCTGAAATCAGAACTACTGAACAAAAAGATGGTAAGTTCACTCTTAACACTGGTGATAAGATCAGAATTTCTATGGATGCTACTAAGAAGGGTGACAAGGACAAGATTTACGTTACCTACGATGGTTTATACGATGACACCAAAAAGGGTGGTCACGTATTAATCGATGACGGTTTAGTTGACTTACTTATTCTTGATAAAGATGACGCTAACCGTGAACTTGTTTGTGAAGCACAAAACACTGGTGTAATTGGTTCTAAGAAGGGTGTTAACGCACCTGGCGTTGAAATCCGTCTTCCAGGTATCACTGAAAAGGATACTGATGACATCAAGTTTGGTATGAAGCAAGGTATTAACTTTATTTCAGCTTCATTCGTACGTAAAGCTCAAGACGTATTAGACATCCGTAACTTACTTAAAGAAGGTAACTGTGAATACGTTAAGATCTTCCCTAAGATCGAATCACAAGAAGGTATTGACAACATTGATGAAATCTTAGAAGTTTCAGATGGTATTATGGTTGCTCGTGGTGACATGGGTGTTGAAATTCCATTTATGAACGTTCCATTTGTACAAAAAGAAATCATCAGAAAGTGTAATGCTTTAGGTAAGCCAGTTATTACTGCTACTCAAATGCTTGATTCAATGCAAGAAAACCCACGTCCAACTCGTGCCGAAGTTTCTGACGTTGCTAACGCTGTTTTAGATGGTACTGACGCAACTATGCTTTCAGGTGAATCAGCAAACGGTCTTTACCCAGTTAAGGCTGTTCAAGCAATGGCTGAAATTGATGAACGTACTGAAAAGCAAATGCTTGATGACCGTAACACTTTAGCACTTCAAAGATTTGAAGCTTACAAGGGTTCAAACATCACTGAAGCAATTGGTGAATCAGTTGTTAGAACTGCTGAAGAATTAGGTATTAAGACTATTGTTACTATCACTGCTTCAGGTTACACTGCACGCATGATTTCTAAGTACCGTCCAAATGCTAACATTCTTGCAATGACATTTGATGAAAAGGTACAACACTCATTAGGTATTGTTTGGGGTGTAGATCCAGTTCTTGCAGATAAACCTGCTGATACTGATGCTGCTCTTAACGAAGCTATGAAGTTAGCTAAAGAAAATGGTCTTGCTGAAGCTGGCGATGACATCATCATCGTTGCTGGTTTACCATTAGGTGAAACTGGTAAGACTAACTTAATGACTATCAGAAAAGTTAAATAATTAAATTTATAATTAATAAAGTAGTCAGCGCAAGCTGGCTATTTTATTTTTGCCTTTTTTAGTCTTTTTAACTTATACTATGCTTACAGAAGTAAAAGAATTGAGGAAGAATATGTTAGGTGAAATAACTAAGGGCAAAGTAATTGATAAAAATGAAACTGCCTATTATGTACAAGTCAATGGTTTAACTTTCGAATTAAAAAAGTTAGAAATCACTCAAGAAGATCCAATTAAGTTAGGTGATACTGTTCAGGGTTTCATCTATGAAAATAAAGATGGTAAAAAAGAAATGACGCAATTTTATCCCTTTGCTCAACAAGATCAGTATGGGTGGAGTACTGTTACCGAAGTTAGAAGAGACTTGGGTGTCTTTGTTGATGTAGGATTAAATGATAAAGACATTGTTATTAGTTTAGATGATTTACCTTTAGATAAAGATCTATGGCCACGAAAAGATGATCGTTTATTAGTACGCCTAGAAACTGATGAAAAAGAAAGAATCTGGGCTAAAATGGCTGATGAAAATATCTTTGAACAGTTAGCAGCTAATTTTCCAAGTAATTTAGAAAATAAAAATTTAATGGGTACTGTCTACAAAACTTATGAGATTGGAGCATTTCTGATTACTGATCAATATTATTTAGCCTTTGTTCATAATTCTGAAACTTATCGTCCACTGCGTTTAGGTGAAAAAGTTAAGGCGAGAGTTATTGGTGTAAGTCAATACGGACGCCTCAATATGAGTGTGATGCCACGCGCACATGAAGAAATTGATGATGATGCGCAAATGATTTTAATGAGTTTGCGACGTGAGGCTACTAAGACTTTGCCTTTTTATGATAAAAGTGATGCCAGTGAAATTAAACAACATTTTGGAATTTCTAAGTCGGCCTTTAAACGTGCTTTAGGTCATTTATTAAAGGCAAATTTAATTACCGAAGATAAAGATAGTGGCACCATCAGCTTAAATGAAAGTAGTGAGGATAAAGATGATGACACTACAAGATAATCTCGCAGATTATCTTCGATATGCTCAAGTTCAACGTGGCTTAAGTGAAAATACTATTGCTTCTTATCGACAAGATCTCCAAACATTTTTAGATTTCTTAGTTAAAGAAAAGCAAAATACTTGGGAAGTGGAAGCAGTAGAAATAGATCTATTTTTAGGGAAACTTCGTGATGAAGGGAAAGCAACTTCATCAATCAGTCGCATGCTTTCAAGTTTGCGCAAATTTTATCAATGGCTTTTACGTCAAGATATTATTAAAAGTGATCCTTTAGTGAAAATAGACTCACCAAAGCAGGAAAAGCGATTACCTTTAGCTCTTAGTGAAGCAGAAGTTGATAAACTTTTAGAACAACCTAATATTAAAAAGGCTAGTGGAATTCGGGATCGTGCCATTTTAGAAACCTTATATGCCACTGGCATGCGGGTGAGTGAGTTAATTAATCTACAGATGGGGGACTTGCATCAAGACATCAAATTAATTAAAGTTTTAGGAAAGGGTTCAAAGGAAAGGTTAGTTCCCATTAGCAATGTTGCACTTTCCTGGATTGATGAGTATGATAAGCAAGTACGACAAAAGCAAATTCTAAAAGTTGGCTCTTTTACAGATACTATTTTTCTTAATCAGCGTGGAGGAAAACTTAGTCGTCAAGCTGTCTGGCAATTAATTAAAAAATATTGTCAAACTGCTGGGATTACTAAAAATGTGACCCCTCATACTCTAAGACACACATTTGCGACTCATTTGCTAGAAAATGGTGCTGACTTAAGAGTAGTTCAAGAATTATTAGGACATAGTGATATATCTACTACTCAGATTTATACTAATTTAACTCAAAAACATATTATGGAGGTTTATCGTAATACTCATCCACGTGCTTAGCTTAGAAGGGATTTTATGCTTAGTAAATATAAAAAGAATTTTGAAAAACAAGTAATGGGTTATTTATCTTATTTACCTGACTTTAAAAATTTTCAAAATTTAGCTGATGAAATGAAGCTTTATAATACTGAAAATAATCAATTCGATGTTTTAACTTACACTAATAAGAATGGCAACTGTTTAGGGATTGTGGGAATTCAATTAACTTCTCATTTTGTAATTATCCGTTATCTTTCTTTAGCACCAAGTTATCGTACTGAAGAGGTAATCCAAGAGATTATGACTGAATTGAATAATCTCTATCCCAATCAAAAAATTTCTACTTTACCTAATTGGACTATGTTGCTGAAATATACGGAATAAATAATGAATGAAAATACAGATTTAACCCTAGACCTTCCTAATTTTTCGGGACCCTTAGATCTTTTATTACACTTAATTCGATCCCAAGAAATTGATATCTATGATATCCCCATTGCTAAAATTACGGCTCAATACCTTGATTACATTGCTCACTGGCAAAAATTAAATTTACAAATTGCTGGTGAATATTTTGTGATGGCCTCAACTCTTTTACGCATCAAATCACAATATTTATTACCAAAGAATGATTTTGATGATCAAGCAGAAGAACTGGAAGAAGATCCACGTACCGAATTAGTTGAACAATTAGTTCAATATTCTGTATTTCAAAAAATATCTTCCTACCTTAAGGAAAGAAATGATGAAGTCCCCTTTACTTTAGCGAAAGAGCCTTCAATTGAACCTAAAAAAGAGATTGATCCTTTACCTTTAGGGGAAATCAAAAGTGAAGAACTAGCTCGTACTTTTGCACTTATTATTAAACGTTTTAAATTACGTCAGCCAGATGCAGCTAAGGTTGAAGTTCATGAAACTTCCATTGAAGATATGGTTAAATTTTTGGAAGAAAAAGTCCAAAGCAATAGCAAATTGAGCTTTTTTACTCTAGTAGATAATTTTACAAGTTTGGATTCTGTAATTTCTTTGTTCTTGGCAGTCTTAGAATTATCACGGCATCACAAAGTAAAAGTAAAGCAAGAGCGTGAATTCGGTGATTTAATCATAGAAAGGGAAGAACTTAATGGCGACTAAAACAGCTGAATTAGAAGCAATTTTATATGCGGCCGGAGATGAGGGGGTCAAACAAGCCGATTTATGTCAGTTATTATCAATTACACCAAGCGCATTAAGGGAATTAACCAATGGCTTAAAAAATAAATTGGCCGAAGATCTCAATTGTGGGATTCGTTTAATTGAAGTAAATAATCTTTTTAAATTAGTAACAGATCCAGCATGTAGTGAAGTTATTTCACAATATTTCCAAAAAGATTCTTCTAAGAATTTAAGCCAATCCGCTCTTGAAATTTTAGCAATTGTTGCCTATGAACAACCGATTACCCGGGTTGAAATTGATGATATTCGGGGAGTGAATTCGTCAGGAGCTATTCAAACTTTAGTTTGGCGAGGATTGGTAAAAGTTGATGGAAAAAAAGATGTTCCTGGACATCCTAACCTTTATGTTACAACTGATTACTTTTTACAATATTTTAATTATTCTAGTTTAAGTGATTTGCCATTAATTGAGAATTTTACTGATGTATATGAAGATAATGAACAATTAGACTTATTTAACGAGAAGGATAATCAGAATCAGGAGATTGAATAGAAGCGAGGTAAGTAAATGGCAGAAAGATTACAAAAAGCAATTGCTCAAGCAGGTATTGCTTCTCGGCGCAAAGCGGAAAAAATGATTAGTGCTGGCCAAGTTAAAGTTAATGGGCAAACAGTTACTGAACTCGGTACCAAAGTAGATGATAAAGATACCATTGAAGTGGATGGTGTACCGATTGAACGTGAAAGTTTACACACTTATCTTTTATATAAACCTCGTGGAGTAATTTCAACAACTAGTGATGATAAAGGGAGAAAAACGGTTACTGATTTCTTTGAAGAGTTACCTTACCGTTTATATCCTATCGGACGGTTGGATTATGATACTTCGGGTTTATTATTAATGACAAATGATGGGGAATTAGCTAATAAGTTAATGCATCCGCGACACGAAGTTCCTAAAGTTTATACGGCAAAAATAAAGGGAATTTTAAAACCAGAGGAAATATATGCCTTAAAACATGGAGTTCGAATTGATGGACGAAAAACTGCACCTGCTAAGGTAAATATTGTGAAAACGGATCGTAAAAAAAATACCCAAATCGTGCAGTTAACTATTCATGAAGGTCATTATCACCAAGTAAAAAAGATGTTTCAAGCAGTAGGACATCTGGTGGATAAATTATCACGTGAAAAATATGCATTTTTAACCTTAAACTCCTTAACTTCTGGTCAGTACCGTGAATTAACCCATCAAGAAGTAGCTCAATTAAAAAAACTTAAGTAAAAAGTGATCTGGATATAGATTACTTTTTATTTTGGATTTAAGAATAATTTACAAATAATTTACTTAGTATTAAGATTAAAAGGTAATTTAAAGGATGAATTGTCTTCAGGACAGGGTGTAATTCCCGACCGGCGGTTTACAGTCCGCGAGCCAAGTGTTTTGGTTGAATCAGATTATTTCTGTACCGATAGTAGAGTCTAGATGAGAGAAGACAGACTTTTTTACATTATCTCAAGAGTAAAGGGTCTGTTTGCGTTGAAGCAATTGACCCTTTTTGTAAAGAAAGAGGTAAAGTATGAATAGTTATCGTTCATCACGTGATAAATTGAAATTTTGGCTTGTTTGGGCCATGATAGGTGCAATTGCATTTTTAATTATGCAAATTGAGATTCCAATTATTCCAGGAATTGATTATTTGAAACTTGATGTTTCAGATGTTGTGGTAGCCATTGCCACTATGATTTTTGGTATTTTTGGTGGAACCATGGTAGCTCTCTTCAAGATTTTATTGAAAGCTGCTCTGTCTGGTTTTAATCCTTTATCTGTTTTAGGTGATTTAGCTAGCTTTATTGCCACCTTAGCCTATGTTTATCCCTTTTACTTTATCGCTAAAAAGGGACAACTAAAACTTAAATCACAAGTTTTGGGCTTAATAGTCGGTACTATCTGTTTAACTATTGTAATGACAATAGCAAACCTTTTCTTAATGCCGCTATATTTCAATATTGTCGGTTTAGGATTTAGTCATAAAGTTTTACATGCAATTGTAGCAGGTATCATTCCTTTTAATTTAATTAAAGGAATTATAAATGGGGTTTTAATTATTTTATTAATGAAATCTGTTTATCCAACATTAACTCATTTCATTGAATCTAGATTTTAAAAAAGATTCTGCAGGATTAACTCTCCTATGATAAAATTAATAGTTGAATAAGCTACAGATAGGAGAAGATGGATGAATAACCATTCAGGTGAAGAAGAACTACTTAAGCATGTTGAACGGCCTTCACAAACTCGTAGTGAAATGCGTCATCATAAAAATCATGCTCCAGTTAAGGATGATAAAAGTAGTAGTGACCAAATTACTCCAGTACGTCGACGTGAAGCAGCCTCATCATCACAAAAGAATAGTAAAAAAGATGAAAAATCTAAGGGTTCAACTAAGATTTGGGCAAGTTTGATTATTATTGCAATTTTAATTATTGCCTTGGTTCCTATTATTAATAATCAAATGCATAAATCAAATACGAATTTAGCGGAAAAGAAGGTAGAATCTTCCAAGATTTCTTCCAAGTCTCATAAATCGGCTAAAACAGTATCAAAGAAAGCAATTAAAAAGTCTACTCCTAGTGAGCAAAAGAGCTCAACTTCAAATACTCAAACTTCGCAGAATTATCAAGCAGCTAATAATGAATATAGTCAATCTACTAATTCTGGACAAGCAGCAACTAGCAATGACTATTCACAACAAACATCTACTCAAAATAATTCGCAAAGCAATAATTCTTACCAAGTACAAACAGGAGACTCTTTATCTAAAATTGCTTCTGACAATAATACTACCGTAGAAAAATTAAAATCATTAAATGGTTTATCTGATGATACTTTAAATCCTGGACAAAGTATTAAACTTAAATAATTTTAAAGAGCTAAATCAATAGATTTGGCTCTTTTTCATTTGCATACAATCTATTAATCAAAGACTATGATAAAATTAGTGGTGAATGAACTAGGAAAGGATTTATTTTGAATGCAGGTTGCAATTGATGGCCCAGCTTCAGCTGGAAAAAGTACGGTTGCTAAAATCGTTGCTAAAAATTTAAATTTTATTTATATCGATACAGGTGCTATGTATCGTGCTTGTACACTCATTGCCCAAAAGGGTAATGTAGATTATGGTGATGAAGCGGAAATCTTAAAATTATTAGCTAAAAATAAGATTGAGTTTAAGAATGGTGAAAAAGAACAAAAGGTTTTTATTAATGGTCAAGATGTTTCTCTCGCCATTAGAACTCCTGAAATAACAGCTAATGTTTCTCAAGTATCAGCTTTACCAGGTATTAGGGAAAAAATGGTGGAATTGCAACGAAAAATGGCAGGAGAAAATAATGTCATTATGGATGGTAGAGATATTGGAACAACAGTATTACCTAATGCTGATGTAAAAATATTTTTAATTGCCAGTGTGGCTTCGAGAGCTAAAAGACGTTTTTTAGATTTTAAAGAAAAAGGTATCCATCAAGATCTTGCTGAGATTGAACATGATATTGAAGAACGTGATTATAAAGATTCTCATCGAAAAATTTCACCGTTAAAAAAGGCGACTGATGCTATTGAATTAGATACTACAAATCTCACCATTGATGAAGTTGTAGCAAAAATTACGACATTGATTGAAAAAAAGCAAAAAAAACAGTCAAAAGAGTAGAAAAAATTGTTCATTTAATTTAAAATGGAAAATGATATTGGGAGGTACATATGTCAGATAATAGTAATCAATTTTTAGATGCTTTAGAGCAAATGCAAGGAGTTGAAGTCGGCAACATCGTAAATGTTGAAGCTTTAGATGTTGAAGACGGTCAAATCACTGTTGGTGTAGAAAACGCCGGTGTTGAAGGTGTTATTACTAAGCGCGAATTTACTTCAGATAGAAATGCTGATTTACGTGATTTAGTAAAACCTGGTGACACTTTTGAAGCTTTAGTTCTTAGAAGAGCTGGTGGCGATAAAGAAAATGGTGAATTCTTCTTCTCAGTTACTCGCTTAAAGGAAAGAGAAGCTTACAAGGAATTAGAAAAGGTATACGAAGACGGTCAAACTGTTGAAGGTACTGTAACTGGTGCTGTTCGTGGAGGTTTATTAGTTGATGTTGGTACAAGAGGTTTCTTACCAGCTTCACTTATTTCTAACCGTTATGTTTCAGATCTTAAACCTTACATTGGTAAGAAGATGAACTTAAAGATTACTGAAATTGATCCAAATAAGAACCGTTTAATTCTTTCAAGAAAAGATTTAATTGAAAAAGAAAGAGAAGAAGCTTTCGAAAATGTAGCAAACCAATTAGTTGTTGGTGATACAGTTGAAGGTAAAGTTTCTCGTTTAACTAACTTTGGTGCATTCATCGATGTTGGTGGTGTTGACGGTTTAGTTCATATTTCAGAAATTTCTTACAAGCACATTGACAAGCCAAGTGATGTATTGAAGGCTGGCCAAGATGTTAAAGTTAAGGTTATCGGTATTGATAATGATAGAAATCGCATCTCCCTTTCAATTAAACAAACTTTACCATCCCCATTTGAAGAAGCAACTTCAGGCTTAACTGAAGGGGATATTATTGAAGGTGAAGTTAAGACTTTAACTTCATTTGGTGCTTTTGTCGAAGTAACTGACGGAATTCAAGGTTTAGTTCACGTTTCTGAAATTTCAAATAAGCATGTTGAAAAGCCAAGTGATGTCTTAAAGGTTGGCGATAAGGTTAAGGTTAAGGTTCTAAACATCGATCCAAGTGATAGAAGAATTTCCTTATCAATTAAGCAAGCTGATCCAAATGCTAAGAGTGAAGCACCTCGTCGTAATGCAGATTCAAGTGTTGATAAATACATGAATGACAACGACAATGGCTTTGCATTAGGAGACATCGTCGGTGATCAACTTAAAGATAATGATTAATTTTTAATCAAAAAAAGCTGACTCCGGTCGGCTTTTTTAATTTGGCTTATAATTATAAAAGATTAAAATAAGTAAGAAGGGAGCGATAGAGATGTCTTTACCTATAGTAGCAATTGTAGGACGACCAAATGTTGGTAAATCAACTTTATTTAATCGCATCATTAAATCTCGTGTTGCCATTGTTGAAGATGAAGCAGGGGTAACTCGTGATCGTATTTATGCTAAAGCGGAATGGATGGGACATGAATTTATTCTCATTGATACCGGAGGTATTACTTTAGAATCTGGTGAAATAGAAGAACAGATTAAAGCACAGGCTGAGATTGCAATTGATGAAGCTGATGTTATCGTTTTATTGGGCGATGTAACGAGTCATATGACCAATATGGATGAAACTATTGCTAAAATGCTTTACCGGACTAAAAAGCCTGTTATTTTGGCTGTCAATAAGGCTGATAATCCCGAACAAAGAACTGATATCTATGATTTTTATAGTTTAGGATTTGGCGATCCAATTCCGGTTTCTGGAAGTCATGGAACTGGAATTGGAGATTTACTCGATGCAGTTGTTGGCGAATTTGGTGATAAAGCTAATCAGCATGAAGACGATGCGATTCGTTTTAGTGTAATTGGTCGTCCCAATGTTGGTAAATCTTCAATCGTAAATGCTATTTTAGGCGAACAAAGAGTTATCGTTGCTGATATGGAAGGAACAACACGTGATGCAATTGACACTTCCTTCACACATGATGGACAAAAATATACTATTGTGGATACAGCTGGAATTAGACGGCGCGGTAAAGTATACGAAAAAACAGAAAAATATTCGGTTTTAAGAGCAGTTAGTGCGATTGAAAATAGTGATCTGACTTTATTGGTCTTGGATGCAAGTACCGGTATTCGCGAACAAGATAAACATGTGGCTGGCTATGCTCATGATGCAGGCCGAGGAGTAATAATTGTTGTGAATAAGTGGGATCTTCCTGAAAAAGATGCGCATAGTATGAAGCAATTCGAACAAACTATTCGGCAAGAATTCCAATACTTAGATTATGCTCCAATTATTTTTGTTTCTGCAAAAACAGGACAAAGGATTCCTGATATTCTAAACTTAGTCGATGAAGTTCATGAAAATCAGACTCGCCGCATTCAATCTAGTGTCCTTAATGACCTTTTATTAGAAGCAACCAGAATTACACCGACACCCCTTGTTAATGGTAAACGTCTTCGAATATACTACATGACTCAAGTAGCCATTAATCCGCCAACTTTTGTTGTGTTTGTAAATGACCCAGAGTTATTACACTTTTCCTATAAACGTTTCTTAATTAATCAATTACGTCAAAACTTTGATTTTAAAGGAACGCCGATTAAAATTTTGGCTCGTAAAAGAAAATAACATAAAATACAATTTTGCATGATGAAAATAAGCTTTTTTAGAAAAAATTCGTAAAAAAGCTTGTGATACCAAGCTTTCTATGCTAAATTTTTATTCAGAGAGTAATGATTGGTAGTCATCATTCTTCCTTATTTCCAATAGGGAGTAAGTTTTGAATCTTTGATTTAGATTCAATTCCAGGAGGTGAAAAGAATGGCAAACAAGGCTGAATTAGTTTCTGAAGTAGCTTCAAAGACTAACTTAACTAAGAAGGACGTAGCTGCAGCAGTTGATGCAATTTTTAGCTCAATTCAAGAAGATCTTGCTAAGGGTGAAAAAGTTCAATTAATCGGCTTCGGTACTTTTGAAGTACGTAACCGTGCAGCTCGTAAGGGTCGTAACCCACAAACTGGTGTTGAAATTCAAATTCCAGCTTCTAAGGTTCCTGCATTTAAGCCAGGTAAGGCTCTTAAAGACGCAGTTAAGTAATTAACAATTGAAATTTAACAAAAAACACTAAACTATGGGTTTAGTGTTTTTTTGTGTACAATGGATAAGAAAGATTTTATAAAACAGGTGATTTGATCATGACTTATTCAGAACAATTATTAGATGCAATTCAGAATCATAATTTTTCGGAAACCAATATTTTATTGAAAAAGGCGCTCGATAATGACGATCCAGAAATTTTAGCTTCTTTAGCTGAAAATTTAACTGATTTGGGTTTTACTGATCTGGCCAAAGAAGTTTATCAAGCTTTAATTGCTAAATTTCCCCAAGAGGATTTATTTAAAGTTTATCTAGGTGAAATTTTAATTAATGATGGTCAAGAAGATGATGGGCTCACTTTACTTTATAATATTAGTCCAAAAAGTAATGCTTATATTGAAAGTTTATTAGCTCAGGCTGATTATTATCAAAGTAATGGGTTAGTTGAAACAGCTCACCAAAAACTGCTTAAAGCAAAAGAATTAGCTCCAGAGGAAGAGGCAATAACTTTTGGTTTGGCAGAATTAGATTATTTAAGTGGAGATTACGAAGAAGCCCTCAAATATTATCAAGAATTATTTAAAAGGCAAAAAACCTTTGGAGAAGTAATGCTCTCGCAACGCATCGCTGAATGCTTGGCTAAATTAGGTGATTATGAAGCAGCAGCAAAGGTAATCAAGGATAATAGTAATGATTTATTAACGATTGATGCAATTTATGAGGCTGGGTTAATTTTACTTTCTGCCGGTGATAATAAAGGAGCAATCAATTATTTCGACCAAGTAATTGAAACACAACCAGATTTTGTTAACGCTTATCCTTTACTTGCCCGTGCCTACAGTAATGAAGATAATAATGAAGAAGTTTTACGAGTTGCTCAGACTGGTTTATCTTATAATGATTATGATGAAACTTTATATTCTTTGGGAGCTACGGCTGCAGCAAATTTAAATGAAATTGAGGAAGCTGAGCGATTACTTCAAAAAGGTTTAACCCATGCTCCAGAAAACAGTGACTTACGGCTAGAACTCTCTAATCTTTATCTCCATCAAAACCAAGATGAAAAAAATATCGACCTCTTCAAAGATTTAAAGGAAGAAGAAATTGAACCGCAAGCACATTGGAATTTAGCACTTTCATATCAGCGTCTAGAAGACTATGAAAAAGCCAAGAGTGAATTTTTAACTGCCTATCCAAGTTTTCAAGAAAATCCAGATTTTCTAAAACAAATGCTGACTTTCTTCCGTGAAATTTCTGCTTGGGATATTGTAAAAGCAATTTTAGAAAAATATCTTAAATTAGTTCCAGAAGATTCTGAAATGCAAAGTCTTTACGATGAATTAAGTAGGGAAAAATAAATAAAGCATGATTCTTAATGTAAGAATCATGCTTTTATTTTTTAAAGAAAATATGTTTCTTTTTGCGTTGATAAGTGAATCCTTGGCCTAGAGCTTCGTGAACATCAATAATTGACACAAAGGCATGTTCATCAATATTTAGAATTAAATTACGGACATTTGATATTTCTCTAGGAGAAACAACGCAATAGATGATCTTTTTATCATCTTGCTGAAAACCACCTTCACCATTTAAAAAAGTAAAACCGCGATCTAACTGTTGATCAATTTCGGTGGCAATTTCCTGGTATTTATCTGAAATAATTAATAAACCACGAGCCGCATATGAACCCTCTTGAACATAATCAGTAATTTGGGCTAAAACAAAACTGGCCAGTAAGGTATACATCATATGAGTAAGATCCAAGTAGGAAAGAGAGATGGTCAGGACAAAAGCATCTAAAGCTAATAAAGTTTTACCGACTGGGATACCTAGTTTTAAATCAAGAATTCGTGCTATAATATCAGTTCCACCGGTTGTACCACCAAAACGAAAAACAATTCCGATACCAAAGCCTGAAAAAAGCCCCGCAAGGACTGCTGCAATAAAAAGGTCATGATTTAAATTCAAATGGTTTATAATAGAATAGTGAAGCCAGAACCATAAAAAGAAGGAAAGGCATGCCGTTCCCCAGAGAGTAAGAGCTAAGAGCTTTTTACCCATAAATTTATATCCAATAATTAATAAGGGGATGTTAAGGACTAGAGTAGAGAAACCGGGATCAATATGAAACCAAAATCTAAACAATAATGCTAGTCCACTAATTCCACCATCGGCTAATCGATTTGGAATACTAATAATGTCAAGGCTAAAAGCGTAAATACTACAACCTATCGCAATCATTAGAATTTGAAATAAAAAGTGTTTGTTGATAATTTTTGACATTATGACGCCTGCTTTCTGTGCTTATTTTAACAGACTTAAGACCACAAGCTGTTAAAAGATACTAAGATAATTAGAAATTGAGGTACCTATGAAAATAACTGAATTACCTGAGGTTTTTACTCAAGCGCTACCTGTTTTAAACGAGATAAATAAAAATGGCTTTGAGGCCTATTTTGTTGGTGGATGTGTTCGTGATTTAATTTTAGGTCGTCACATTCATGATGTAGATATTGCTACTAGTGCATATCCAGAAGAAATAAAGAATATTTTCAAAAAAACAATTGATACTGGTATTCAACATGGAACAGTTACCGTCCTAAACAATGGTGAAAGTTACGAAATTACTACTTTTAGAACAGAATCCGGATATCAAGATTATCGCCGTCCTGACCATGTTACTTTTGTCCAAAATTTAAGTGAAGACTTAAAAAGACGTGACTTTACGATCAATGCCTTAGCAATGGACGTGGAAGGGAATGTAATTGATCATTTTGATGGATTAAATGACTTGAACCAACAAATCATAAAAGCAGTGGGAAAAGCTGAGAATCGTTTTCATGAGGATGCTTTACGCATGATGCGTGCAGTTCGTTTTATGAGTCAATTAGAATTTAAGCTAGATCCATTAACACGCCAAGCAATCGATGACAATCATGAATTGCTTGCCAAAATTTCAGTTGAACGAATTCGTGATGAATTTGTAAAAATGGGAATTGGACCTGGTAGTAGAGAAGCCTTTCAAGTATTTTTAGATAGTGGTTTATCAGAAGAAGTTCCAGGTTTTGCTGGGAAAAAAGAAGCACTTGCAATTTTTCCAAAGTTAAATTTTGCACCATCCACTGAAGCCAACTTGTGGGCGCTAATGATTATTTTATTGAAGATTCCGAATGATCAAATTGCTCATTTTATGAGAATGTGGAAGAATTCGAATGCGTTAGAACGACAAGTTGCTAATACAGTAGAATTCTTTGATTTAATTTCAGCTCAAGATCCTAATAATTACGACCTATTTAAAGTTGATTTGGCAACCATTGCTTCGGCAATTGATTTGGCTCATATTTTAGGCCAACCAATTAATGGCCAGGCCCTAATTGACCGCTATGAAGCTTTACCAATTAAAGAGAATCATGATCTTGTCATTAATGGAAGTTTTTTATTGAAAAATGGAATTCCAGCTGGACCACAAGTAGGTGAGATTTTAGATAAAATTATAGAGAAAATTGTGGAAGGTGAATTAGTAAATGATCAAAAAGCAATTTCTCAGTATTTAGCAAATCACTTAAATAATGAATAATAAAAAAGTCACTGTTTTTGCAGTGACTTTTTATACATATAGTAAAATGGAAAAATACATTAGAATTGAGCCTAGCATTACAAATAAATGCCAAATGACATGGATAAAAGGAATTCGGCGTAGACAATATAAAATGGCCCCAACAGTATAGGAAATTCCACTCCAAACTAAAAGCCAAAATCCTGTATGACCAAGCGCATTGTACAATGTACCTAGAGCCACGACGACTAACCAGCCCATACCAATATAGATTAAAGTGTTAAAAATAATATGGTTACCTGGAATTAAGATATAATATAGGATTCCTATAATTGCCATCGCCAAAATCAGACCAAACATCCACCAACCTTTAGCTCCACCAATAGTTACGAGCGTATATGGCATATAAGAACCAACAATTAAGATAAAAATTGACGAATGATCAAAAATTTGAAAAACTTTATCTGCTCGGGTAAAGACTAAACTATGATAAAGCGTAGAAAATAAATATAAGAGCACTAAACTAGTACCATACAATGTAAAACTAACAATACGGATTGGGTTACCAGTTTGGGCAGCTTGAACAATAAGAATTACAAGTCCTGCAATTGAAAGGCTAAAACCTATTCCATGAGTTACAGCGCTAAAAATATTATCTAAAATATAATAGGTTTTAGAATGTTGATGCGATTCTTTAAAAAGTTGTTTTATTGACATTAATTTTTAATTCCTTTTAACTCAAGTTTAATTATTTGTTATACTTGTTTAAAGTATTAGCTAAATTTTAACATATCACTTAATACTTAGTTGCAAAATGTACAGGTAAGAAATGAAGGTTAAGTAATGACAAAAATTAAAGTAGTTACAGATTCATCAGTTCAACTAACAGATGAAGAAATTGAAAAATACGATATTACTGTAGTGCCATTAACTATTACCATCGATGGCCATAATTTTGTTGATGGAGAAGATCTTTCACGTGCTCAATTTGTCAAGCGCATGAATACGGCAAAAACTTTACCTAAAACAAGTCAACCGGCGATTGGTAAGTTTGAAGAAATTTTCAAAGAACTAACTAAAGATGGAAGCGAAGTAATAGGTATTTTTTTGGCACGCTCATTAAGTGGAACCATTGAAGCAGCTCGTCAGGCAAGTCAATTAATTGGTGAGGAAAATAAAATTAAGATTATTGATTCAGAATTAACTGATCGTGCTGAAGGATTTCAAGTTTTGGCAGCTGCTAAAGATGCGCAAGCTGGTAAATCAATGGATCAAATTATTGAGCATGTAAAAAAGATTCGCGATAATCAAGTCTTAGAAATGATGGTCGTCAATCTTGATAATATTATCAAGGGTGGTCGTTTGGGACCATTAGCTGGTAAGATTGCGACACTTTTAAATATTCGAATTGCTTTAACTATGCCTCATGGTGAACTAAATATTTCTAAAAAGGGCCGGGGTAAAAAATTCTCTAAAAATTTTGATCAACGAGTATTAAATGATATTAAAGCACATAAGGATGAGATCAAAGAAGTGGGAATTTCTTATGTAAATACTCCAGAAGAATGCGAAGAGTTAGCAAATAAAATTAGGGAAATCAATCCAAATATTGATGTTTTGGTCCAACAAACTAGTCCAATTATTGCTACTCATGCAGGTAATGACGCTTATGCGATTTTGTATTATCTTGATAAATAGGTGGAAATAAAATGGCTTATCGCGAAAGTTTTTATCAATTTTTGATGACACAACGTAATCCCGACTCTCATGCGGAAATTGCTCAATTTGCAAATAATGCCCAACATGATTCACAATTTCCAAAACATGAAGAAGATTACGATAAAATATCAGAATATTTAGAACTCAATGCTAGTTATTTGCCAAGTATGAGTATTTTTGATGAAGCATATGAATCTTATGTTGAACATATGCATAATAAATAGAAATTGAGGCATTTAATGAAGGACGGAGAAGAAAAACAATCTTCTAATCAGAAAAAGAAATTTCATTTAGCTAAACCAGCTCAATTTATTTTGACCAGTGTTATAAGTTTAGGTGTTGGTGCTGGTGGAATGTTTGCTTACCAGAAATACCAAGAAGAGCATGCTCCTTTAGCGGGTGTGGAGAAAATGTACAATCAAATACAAGCTGATTATTATCAAAAAGTATCTCCTAAGACCCTTCAGGATGGTGCAATCAATGGAATGCTTAATAGTCTAAAAGATCCTTATTCTCAACAACTAGTGGGTCAAAATCAAACAGAAATTAATAATGTTCTTCAAGGAAGTACGTTTAGTGGTGTTGGCATTCAGATGAAGGTGCAAGATAATAAAGTATTAGTTGATTCGTTAGTTAAAAATTCTCCTGCCGCTAAAAGTAATATTAAATCAGGTGATCAGTTACTTAAGATTGGTAATTACAAGGTTTCTGCTTCTCATTTTGATCAAGTTGCTCAAAAAATTAGAGGTAAAAAGGGAACTAAAGTAACTCTAGAACTGATGCGAAATAATCACCGTTTTAATGTGACCCTTACTCGAGCTACTATTAAGCAATCAATGCTGAGCGTACGTTCTCAAGATGATGCCACGATTATCACAATTAGTCAGTTTGATAGTAATACTGCTAAAGATTTGAAAACTGCTCTCAAAAATATTAATCGCCAAAAGACTCCTAAACTAATTATTGATCTGCAAGATAATCCAGGAGGGGTAATGGGAGATGCTTTAACGGCTGCAGCTTACTTTGTCCCTAATGGCAAAACTTTAATGCAGTATCAAAGTCGACACGAAAAACAAGTGATCAAATCAAGTAGTAAATTAGCTGAAGGTTTTAAAACAAATTTAAAACCAATTATTTTAATCAATAAAAATACTGCAAGTGCAAGTGAAATTTTTACAGCTGCACTTGTTCAAAATAAGCGTGCAATTACTATAGGACAGACTACTTATGGCAAAGGAACTGTACAAGAAGTTGGAACTAGTGGGCAAATAGAATATAAATATACTATTGCTAAATGGTTAACTCCTAATGGAGACTGGATTAATCATAAAGGTTTGAAGCCTACATATTATGTATCACCTTCTCCACTAGCTGAACTACCAATGTTTCAGGCAAAAACAACTTTGAAAGAAAATATGACTGGTCTTGATATTGCAATCTTGCAGCAATATTTAAATGGATTAGGGTATTTATCAAATCATTTAACTGGTGTTTTTGATAATCAGACCAAACAAGCTGTACTTGCATTTCAAAAAGATCATAACTTAGCACAAACTGGTGAAGTTTCACAAGAAGTGGAGCAACAATTATATCTTGCTGCTGCTCAAAAATTGCAAAACGATAATCCAGCTCTTAAAAAGGCTTTAAGTTTAAAGAATTAGAGGAGGAACGTTATGGCAACAATTCAATGGTATCCAGGCCATATGAATAAGGCAAAGAATCAATTAGAAGATAAATTAGATTTAATTGATGTCATAATTGAGGTTTTAGATGCGCGTTTACCAGTTTCATCACGCAACCCAATGATTGGAAATTTAGTTAAAAAAAAGCCGCATATTGTTGTATTAAATAAATGCGATCTTGCTGATCCAGTTCAAACTAAATTATGGACTCACTATTTCCAAAAAGAGGGTAGTTTTGTTATTTCAATGGATGCCCAACACAATACGAATATGAGCGCCTTAATTAAGTTAATTAAATTGGCTGCAAAAGAAAAAACTGAAAAACTAATTGCCAAAGGGGCTTCGAATCCTATCATTAGAGTTGCTTTAGCTGGAATTCCTAATTGTGGTAAATCCACCATTATTAATCGCTTAGTGGGAAGAAATGCGGCGATTGTAGGAGATAGACCTGGAGTAACAAAAGGACAAAGTTGGTTAAAAACAAAAACAAATATTCAAATATTAGATACACCAGGAATTTTATGGCCTAAATTTGAAGATCAGACAGTCGGGTATAAATTAGCTGCGTGTGGTGCAATTAAAGAAGATATTTTTCATGCTGATGATGTAGCTTTATTTGTAATTAAATTTTTAAAGGCTCATTATTTAAATGATTTGGTAAAATTTTCACGTCTCAGTAAAGAAAGAATAGAGGAGCTTACTGATCCCGATATTTTACTTGAAATGACCCAAAATTATGGCATGCGGGATGATTATGATCGCTTTGCTATCTTTATGTTACAACGCTTACGTAAAGGAAAAATTGGAAGGATTACTTTTGATTTAAGATGACAATTAAAGAAGTTAGGGAATTGCTTGAAAATTCTCATTTAAGCCAGGAACAATTAACATCATTAAAAGCTGATCCCCGCAAGGGAGTGCAAAAATTACTCCTTAGTTACGAAAGACAGCAAGCTCGTCAAATAAAGATGGAAGCGGATTTTGCCAAACGTTTTGAATATGAAAAAAGATTTTGGCAACGGCAACAATTAGTTGCTGGTGTTGATGAGGTTGGTCGTGGGCCATTAGCTGGTCCGGTAGTTACAGCGGCTGTCATTATTGATCAAAATTTTAATTTGATTGAAGTAAATGATTCCAAAAAACTAAGTCCTAAAAAAAGACTGACACTCTTTCCTCAAATTTTACAACAAGCAGTGGCAGTAAGTGTGGGATTAGCAAATAATGATTTGATTGACAAAATAAATATTTATGAAGCAGATCGAGTAGCGATGGCACATGCTGTTCAGGGATTAAAGGTTAAACCAGATGCGCTTTTAGTTGATGCAATGAATGTTCCTGTAGATTTGCCTCAAGTTGAACTAATTAAAGGGGATGCAAAGTCTAACTCCATTGCTGCTGCTAGCATTGTAGCCAAAGTTTTTCGTGATGGATTAATGGATGCATATGGTGAAAAATATCCAGCTTATGACTTTCAACATAATGCAGGTTATGGCACAGCCAAACATTTAAGAGCTTTAGAAAAATATGGTCCGACTCCGATCCACCGCCGTTCTTTTGCTCCAGTTAGTGATTTTTTTAAATAAAAATAGTTAAAGAAAATAACCTCTTATTTCGTAATGAATATTGGAGGTTATTTTAATGAATCAAAAAGAATTTTGTTTACGTTTAAAATTGGAAAAGGGTATAACGGCAAAGCATCACCGAGAACTTATTCAAAAATTGGGATATAAAAAACAGGAAATAACTTTTGACTTAATTAATGAATTAGAGTTATCATCAGAGCTACGCAAGAAAGTTTTACATGCAATGAAAAATAAAAATTTAAATCATTGTATTGAAAGAATTTTATTTCAATGTGAAGTAATTACTATTTTTGATAAACTTTATCCGGAACAATTACGAGAAATTTATCATCCGCCGTTAGTTTTATTTGCTCGCGGAAATTTGCAGCTCTTAAAAGAAAAAATTACTGTTATTGTAGGATCGCGCTATCCTACTAGCTATAGTGAACAGATTTTAAAAGAGTTAATTCCTCAATTAATTAATCAAAATATGGTAATTGCTAGTGGTCTAGCACGTGGGGTAGATGGAATCGCTCATCGCCAGACATTAGCAAATAATGGTAAAACAATTGCAGTGATTGGAAATGGATTAAATTACTTTTATCCCCAATCTAATCAAACTTTACAAACAAATATAATGAAAAAAGGTCTAATTATCAGTGAATACTTGCCTGATACTCCACCTTTACCTTTTCGTTTTGTGGAGCGTAATCGTATCTTAGCTGGCTTATGTGAAAATGTAATTATAACTGAAGCCAAGAAAAAATCGGGATCTTTAATTACCGCTAATTATGCTTTAGAAGCAAATCGGAATATTTTTGCTGTACCAGGACCCATCTCTAGTTCGTTGTCTGAAGGGCCAAATGCCTTGATTGCAGCAGGAGCATATCCCATTTTAAAAGATGATTTAATGATGAGACTTTAGTTGACACTGGCCTATTTTCTGGTAATTTAGACATTGAAAGAATAAATAGGAAGGGGCATCTTATGCCTGCTACTAAAAAGAAGAAAAAGAAAAACTTAGTAATTGTCGAATCACCGCATAAGGCCAAGACAATTGAAAAATATTTGGGCAGTAATTATCATGTTATTGCCTCTAAAGGTCATATTCGTGATCTACCAAAATCTCAAATGGGAGTAAATATTGACCAGGATTATGAGCCAAAATATATTTCCATTCGTGGTAAGGGCGATACGATCAAAGAATTAAAAAAAGAAGCCAAAAAGTCTAAGTATGTCTATTTAGCATCTGACCCGGATCGTGAAGGAGAAGCAATTGCATGGCATGTTGCCCACGCCTTGGGACTAGATCCTAAAGAAAATAATCGTGTAGCTTTTAATGAAATAACAAAGGATGCTGTCAAAAACGCTTTTAAAAATCCTCGTTCAATTGATATGGATATCGTAGATGCCCAACAAGCACGTCGTGTTTTAGATCGTCTTGTTGGTTATTCTTTATCACCAATTCTATGGGCAAAGGTTAAAAAGGGTTTATCTGCCGGTCGTGTTCAGTCAGTTGCATTAAAATTAGTAATTGATCGAGAAAAAGAAATCAAAAACTTCAAACCAGAAGAGTATTGGACAATTGATGCTGATTTTGCTAAAAAGCGCAAAAAGTTCACGGGAAGTTTTTATGGTTTAAACGGCAAGAAGACAGACTTACCAAATAATGATGCGGTTAAAGATGTTTTAGCAAAAATAGATAAAAAGAAAGATTTTGAAATTACTAAAGTTGTCAAAAAGGAACGTCGTCGTAACCCTGCTGCTCCTTTTACAACTTCGACAATGCAACAAGAAGCTAATAAACGCTTAGGTTACCGTACTAGAAGAACAATGCGTATTGCACAATCTCTGTATGAAGGAGTTAACTTAGGAAAGGGATCAGTTGGATTAATCACCTATATGCGTACTGATTCAAAGCGTATTGCAAATGTTGCTCGTCAAGAAGCTTCAAAATTTATTCATGAAGAGTATGGTGCAAGTTTTGCTTCTATGAAACCGCAAAACTTTAAAAATGATGCTGAAGCTCAAGACGCTCATGAAGCTATTCGTCCTACCTCAGCTTTTAGAACTCCGGAATCCATTAAACAATACCTAACTCCTGAAGAGTATCGTTTATATAATCTGATTTGGTCACGCTTTATTGCTAGTCAAATGACACCAGCTGTTTATGATACAGTACGTGCTGATATCGAACAAAATGGGGTAACTTTTAGAACTAATGGTTCAAAATTAAAGTTTGCTGGTTTTACTAAAGTTTATGATAATGAAAAAGAAAAGAGCAAAGAGTTACCTGATTTGGAGGAAGGAGATAAGGTTAAATTATCTAAGACTGATGATCGACAACACTTTACTCAACCTCCAGCACGCTATACTGAAGCTAGCTTAGTTCATGCGTTAGAAGCAAATGGAGTAGGACGTCCATCTACTTATGCTCCGACAATTGATACTATTCAACGGCGTTATTATGTTAAACTTGAAGGTCGAGCTATTGTTCCAACTGAACTCGGAGAAATTGTTGATCAGTTAATTGAAGAGTTTTTCCCTGATATTGTAAATGTCGATTTTACTGCCCAATTAGAAGATGATCTTGATCATGTCGAAGAAGGGCAAAAGAATTGGGTAAAAGTTGTCGATGAATACTATAAACCATTTTCACATGAATTAGAGAAGGCCGACGAACAAATTGAAAAGGTTCAAATCAAAGATGAACCAGCTGGATTTAATTGTGATATTTGTGGTGCTCCAATGGTTATTAAAATGGGAAGATACGGGAAGTTTTATGCTTGTTCTCGTTTTCCTGACTGTCGTAATACCAAGCCAATTGTTAAAAAAGTTGGCGTAAAATGTCCAAAATGTGGTAAAGGCGAAGTAGTAGAGAAGAAATCTAAGAAGAATAGAAAATTCTATGGTTGTTCTCGTTACCCAGAATGTGATTTTGTTTCTTGGGATCAGCCAATTGGTCGAAATTGTCCAAATGATGGCCATTTCTTAGTTCAAAAGAAGACTAAGAAAGGACTTGTAGTTCTTTGTCCTAATGGTGATTATCGTGAAGACCAAGATGAAAATTAATTTTATTTAAGAATTTAAAAAGTTCAATAGTATCATCTTACTTTTTCAAAGTTTGATGATATTATTTTTATATATTAAATTTTAAAGTGAGAGTGAGGTAGTTAAATGCCCAAAAAAGTTTCTATTATCGGTGCTGGTTTAGCCGGGAGCGAAGCAGCTTGGCAACTAGCTAAACGAGGTATCGAAGTAGATTTATATGAAATGCGTCCTCATAAATTAACGCCTGCTCATGAAACAGGTAATTTTGCAGAATTAGTTTGTACTAATTCAATGCGTTCTAATCAATTATCTAATGCAGTTGGGTTATTAAAAGAGGAAATGCGCCAGTTAGATTCTTTAATTATGAAAGCAGCGGATGAAAATGCAGTTCCAGCTGGAGGTGCTTTGGCTGTTGATCGTGATAATTTTTCAAAGCAAATCACAAAAACTTTAGAATCGCTAGATAATGTGACAGTTCATGATGAAGAAATTACAAAAATTCCTACTGACGGATTAACTATTATTGCTACTGGTCCTTTAACTTCAGAGTCCTTAGCAAATCAAATTCAAGAATTTTGTGGAACGGATTCTCTCCACTTTTTTGATGCGGCTGCTCCAATTGTTGATGCAGATTCAATCAATTATGACATTGTTTACAAAAAGTCACGCTATGATAAAGGAGAAGCTGCATATCTCAATTGCCCAATGAGTAAAGAAGAATTTCTTAATTTTTATCAAAACCTTATTACGGCTGAGGCGGCTGAATTACATGGTTTTGAAAATAGTAATGTCTTTGAGGGATGTATGCCAATTGAGGTAATGGCTCAAAGAGGAGAAAAGACAATGCTTTTTGGTCCGTTGAAGCCTGTTGGACTAGAAGATCCTCGCACTGGCAAAAAACCTTATGCAGTTATTCAGTTAAGACAAGATAATGCTTCAGCATCGATGTATAATATAGTTGGTTTCCAAACTCATTTGAAATATGGTGAACAAAAAAGAGTATTTTCGATGATTCCTGGGTTGGAAAATGCAAGATTCGTTCGTTACGGAAAAATGCATCGTAATACCTATATTGCTAGTCCTGAAGTACTCCAACCTTCCTATGAAGCAAAGAAACAATCGGGATTATTTTTTGCCGGTCAAATGACTGGAGTAGAAGGATATGTAGAAAGTGCGGGATCAGGTTTAGTTGCGGGAATTAATGCTGCGCGACTTGCTTTAGGTGAGGCGACTTTAACTTTTCCAAAAACTACTGCCTTAGGTTCGATGGCACACTACATTACTTCAACGAGTGCAAAGCATTTTCAACCAATGAATGCTTCTTATGCATTGATTCCAAAATTGGATCATAAAGTGAGAAATAAACAAGAAAGACATTTGGAAATTTCTAAAAAGGCTTTAGCAGATTTAGCTGATTTTAAAAAGGAAAATCTTGATTAAATGATTGAGCAAAATGATCAATTTTTGGATAAATTCAATGATTATTTAAAAAATGAGCGTGGATATAGTAAAAATACCATTAATTCTTATCTTCGAGATTTGGAACAGGCTAAAAGTTTTTGGGAGAAAAATGGTGGTTTTTCTGGTTGGGATCAAGTTCAAACTAGAGATATCGAGATTTTTTTGCAACATTTAGCTTCTAAGAAGATTGCACGTACTACTCAAGCTCGAAAAGCATCTAGTTTACGTTCTTTTTATCGTTATTTGAATAAACGAAATCTTTTATCTAATGATCCGATGGTGTCAATTACTATTAGAATTGGTGAAAAAAAACTCCCCCAATTCTTTTATGCTAATGAAATAAGAAAGGTATTAGATACCCAAACTAATCATGATGCTTTAACTTTAAGAAATAGGGCTTTATTTGAATTATTTTATGCTACTGGAATGCGATTAAGTGAAATTAGTGATTTAAAATTAGATCAAATTGATTTTGATTTAAAAATCATTTTAGTTCATGGAAAAGGAAATAAAGATCGTTATGTTCCTTTTGGTGACAAGGCCAAAAAGGCTTTGGCTGAGTATCTAAAAGATGGTCGTCCAAATTTATTAGGCCAAAAAGATGATTCAAATAATGTCTTCTTAAATGATCAAGGGGATTCTTTAACGGGACGTGGAATTGAATATATTATGAAGAAGGTATTTGCAAAAGCAGGGGTGGGCTCAAATGTCCATCCTCATATGTTACGACATACTTTTGCTACTGAAATGTTGAATAATGGTGCGGATTTACGGAGTGTGCAAGAATTACTAGGTCACGAATCTTTAACTACCACTCAGATTTATACCCATGTCAATATGCAACATTTACAGCGGGATTATAATCAGTTCTTTCCCAGAAATAAAAAAGAAAACGAGGCAAACTAACTATGACAACAATTTGTTCAGTAAGATATAATGGAAAAACAGCTATTGCTGGTGATGGACAAGTAACTTTAGGTGAAAAGGTGATTGCTAAGGCTAGTGCAAAGAAGATTCGCCGTATTTATAACAATAAAGTTGTTCTTGGCTTTGCTGGGGGCGTTGCTGATGCAGTGACTTTACAAGATATGCTTGAAGGTAAACTAGAAACTTATTCTGGTGATTTAAGACGTGCGGCCGTTGAATTAGCTCAAAGTTGGCGTAAAGATCCCGCTTTAGCAAAATTGGAGGCTATGCTTATTGCATTTGATGGTAAGGACTTACTATTAATTTCCGGAAATGGTGAAGTTTTAGAACCTGACGAAGATGTTGTAGCAATTGGCTCAGGTGGTAATTTTGCTCAAGCTGCAGCAATTGCTATGACCCGTCATAGTAGTGGAATGAGTGCAGATGAAATTGCAAAAGAAGCTGTAAAAATCGCTTCCGGAATCGATGTCTTTACTGATGATCAAATAGTTACAGATGAAATCTAGGTGAATATTTTGACACAAGAAAAAACACCCAAACAAATTGTAGAATTATTAAATAAATATATTATTGGTCAAGATGAGGCCAAAAAGCAGGTAGCTATTGCCTTATATAATCGTTATCGTCGTAGCCAACTTTCTAAGACTATGCAACAAGATATTACGCCAAAAAACATTTTAATGGCTGGACCAACTGGGGTAGGTAAAACTGAGATTGCTCGTCGTTTAGCCAAAATTGTTAATGCACCTTTTGTAAAAGTTGAAGCAACCAAATTTACTGAGGTTGGTTATGTTGGGCGTAATGTCGAATCAATGGTGCGTGATTTAGCTGAAGCAGCAGTTCGAATGGAAGAACAAGAAGAATTTGAGCGTGTTAAGGCAACAGCTACTCAAAAGGCAAATGAACAATTAGTAAAGTTATTAGTACCTGGTATTAAAAAAGAAAACCGTGAAAGCTCTATGCAACAAATGATGCAGATGCTTTCAGGTAATTTTAACTTAGATAATAATCAAGAAACCGAAGAAGTTACTGATGAAATTCGTAATCAACGTTTAAGTGTTAAAGATCAATTAGCTCAAGGACTTTTGGAAGATCGTCAGGTGACGATAGAAGTTGAACAAACTCCTAAGGCTAATCCAATGGGCGATATGATGGGCCAAATGGGAATGGATATGTCCAGCTTAATGGGTGATTTACTACCTAAGAAAAAGGTAAAACGTACTCTTCCTGTCTCAGAAGCTCGGGAAATTTTAATCCAACAAGAATCTAAGAATTTAGTAAATTATGATTCCTTATATCAGGACGCGATTGAAAAAGCACAACAAAATGGAATTATCTTTATTGATGAAATAGATAAAATTACCGCTGGTGACAAACGCAATTCTGGTCAAGTTTCACGCGAAGGAGTTCAAAGAGATATTTTACCAATTGTTGAAGGTTCTACTGTTTCAACTAAATATGGTCCCGTTTCTACTGATCATATTCTCTTTATTGGTGCTGGTGCTTTTGCCGAAAGTAAACCTAGTGACTTGATTCCAGAATTGCAGGGACGTTTTCCAATTAGAGTAGAATTAAATGCCTTATCACAAGAAGATTTTGTCAAGATTTTGAAAGATCCGGCAAATTCACTCTTAAAACAATATATAGCTCTAATGGATGCGGATAGAATTAAATTAATCTTTACTCAAGAAGCTATTGATAAGATTGCTCAAATTGCATATCAAGTTAACCAAGGAACTGATAATATTGGAGCACGTCGTTTGACAACAATCTTAGAAAAACTACTTGAAGATGTGTTGTATGAAGGCCCAGATATGAATATGGGTGAAATTACAATTACGGAAAAGTATGTGACTGAGAAGTTAGATGATGTGATAACTAATAAGGATTTAACTAAGTTTATTTTATAAACTATAAGAAAAGAAAAATCATGGATTATCAAATTAAAAATAAAAATTTAACTGTCACGATTTCTAATAAGGGTGCAGAAGTTCAAAGTGTAAAAAATAATCAATCAGGTCGGGAGTTTATCTGGCAAGCAGATCCCGATGTGTGGGGACGCCATGCTCCTGTTCTTTTCCCTATTGTTGGCCGTTTAAAAGATGATCAGTATAAGTATCAAGGTCAGGTCTATAATTTAGGTCAACATGGCTTTGCACGCGACTCTGTATTTGAAGTTAAAGAACAAGTCCCAACAAAAATTGTTTTTTCACTTAAATCAAATGAAAAAACTCTCCAAGTTTATCCTTTTAAATTTGAATTCCAAGTGATTTATACTTTGGAAAATAATACCTTAAAAGAAGAGTTTAAAGTAATAAATCTGGATACCAAAACTATGATTTTTGGTATAGGTGGACATCCGGGATTTAATCTTCCAACTAATAAAGAAACTAGTAAAGAAGACTATTATTTTAAATTTAGTCCAGCTGTAAATCGAATTAAGATTCCTTTAAAAGCGCCGCTTTTAGATTGGAATAAGCAAGAAACGGTTGATACAAGCAGATTATTTAAGATTAGTAATTTAATGTTTAAAGATGATGCCTGGGTGTTTGAATTAAAAGACCGAAATCAAGTTACTTTGGCTTCTGAAAAGAGTAATTTTCAAATCATAGTAACGATGGATAATGCACCTTTTGTTGGTCTGTGGTCGCAATATCCTAAAACAGCAGATTATGCCTGCATTGAACCCTGGTGGGGAATTGCAGATACATTAGATGCTTCTGGCAATTTAGAAGATAAAAAAGGTATGAATTCTTTGCCAGCAAAAGAAACTTGGCAATCTGGTTTTACTATTACTTTTCATGATGTGGATTAAAAAAGAGGGCTTTTACCCTCTTTTTTAAGTGCTTAAATTTTAACTCTAGCTATTTTTAGTTTTACAATAAGTATGAAAGATTAGAAAAAGGAAGTTTGAAAAATGAGTAATATTCCAACAATTACATTAAATGATGGTAATAAGATTCCCCAACTAGGTTTTGGGATGTTTCAAATCCCTAACCATGATGAAGCCGTTGAAGCCTTAACAATGGCTTTTAATAATGGTTATCGCTTAATTGATACTGCTGAGGCTTATCATAATCAAGATGTATTTCATGAGGCCCTAGAAAAAAGTGGTTTAAAGCGTGAAGACGTATATTTAACAACAAAATTATGGGTATCTAATGCATCTTTTGAAAAAGCAGAAAAAGCAATTGATCATGATTTAAAAGAACTAAAAACAGATTATATTGATTTAATGCTTTTACATCAACCTTACGGTGACGTGTATGGTGCTTGGAATGCTTTATCAGCTGCTAAGCGTGCTGGTAAAATCCGTTCTATTGGTTTATCTAACTTTTATCCCGATTTATACATGAATTTGGAATTAGCACATGAAGATAAACCAGCTTTAAACCAAATTGAAATTAATCCTTGGTTCCAACAAACTAATGATGTAAAATTCTTCCAAGGCAGAGATGTAGCTGTAGAAGCATGGGCTCCATTTGCCGAAGGTAAAGATAATATCTTTGATAATAAAGTATTAAAAGAAATTGCTGAAAAACATCATAAAACAGTTGGTCAAGTAATTTTACGTTGGCTTGTTCAAAGAAGTATCATTGTTATTCCTAAGTCTGTTCATGATGAACGCCAAAAGGAAAATATGGATATTTTTGATTTTGAATTAACAGGTGATGAAATGCAAAAAATTAAACACTTGGACAAGGGTGTATCACAATTTTTCGACCATCGTGATCCTGCTGTCATTGATAATATATTTGGAGAAAGTTTAAAGCAATTACGTGATTCTGAATAAATAAAAAAGAGATTCAAATGAATCTCTTTTTTATTTATCGCATTGCAAACATATGTTCTATTATCTATAATAAATAAAAGCTAGCCTACTAAGCTAACTTTTTTATTTTTGAGTTTGATTTTTTTTAGGTAAATCATGATGTGCCTTTTTATACCAATACCATAAGCCAAAAGGAACGATATTTTCTTGATGGTTAATTAGGCGTTTAATATTATCCTTATGCCGAATAAAGAGAATAATCATCATAATTCCGGCAATAATAGTTAGAAAGATGTCATGAAACCAAAATGAACCAATAAAAATTAAAGTAATGGAAATTAGGCTACTTAAACTAACATATGAAGTAATAAAAAGGGTTGGTAAGAAGATAAGGGCACAGAAACCGAAGAATTTGAGATTATATCCTAAAAATACCCCGGCACTAGTTGCAACAGCTTTTCCACCTTTGAATTTTAAAAAGATAGAGTAAGTATGTCCTAAAATGGCACAAACACCAGCAACTAACAAAAGATATTTGGGTCCATCTAAGTGAAAAAGTAAAGGTAATTCGGTAGCTAAAGTACCTTTGAAAATATCAATTACTAGGACTACGCAGCCACCTAGTGGACCCATTACTCTAAAAGAATTTGTCGTTCCAATGTTACCTGAACCATATTTTCGAATATCTTCATGGAAAAATGTTTTTCCAATAATAACACCCGTGGGAAACGACCCAATTAAATATGCTAAAATAAATGTTAGACAATAAGCTAAAATAGTCATTAATTTTCATCCTTAATCTAATCTTAGCTTTATTTTATCAAAGATTTAGGTAGTTGGATTGAAAATGGCTGACTTTTAAAACGGAGGAATTCATTTGGCTGAGAAAAAAGTAACAAACAATTATGATGATTCATCCATTCAGATACTACATGGACTTGAGGCTGTACGTAAGCGTCCCGGAATGTATATCGGTTCAACTGATCGTCATGGTTTAAATCAATTGGTTTATGAAATTGTCGATAATTCAGTTGATGAAGCTATGGCAGGTTATGGAAAGGAAATAAATGTAACAATTCATCAGGATAATTCTGTAACGGTCCAAGACTTTGGGCGTGGAATGCCAACAGGGATGCATGAATCTGGTGCACCAACGATCGAAGTAATTTTAACTGTACTTCATGCTGGTGGTAAATTTACTGAAAAGAACTATCAAACATCTGGAGGATTGCATGGTGTTGGTTCTTCTGTAGTGAATGCCTTATCTGAATATTTAAAAGTACGTGTTGTTCGTGGTGGTGAAGCTTACGAAGAAGAATTCCGCAATGGTGGTCACCCCGTTGGTACCTTAAAGCATTTAGGTAAAACCAAAGATAAAAATGGAACCACGATCACTTTTAAACCAGATCCAACTATCTTTTCTACTACCACTTACAATTATGAAACCATTCAAGAACGAATTCGTGAATCTGCCTTTTTATTAAAGGGAGTAAAGTTTACTTTAACTGATGAACGAGAACCTGAACATCATGATGAATTTTTATATGATGATGGGATTAAATCTTTTGTATCTTACTTAAACGAAGAAAAAGATACCATGGGAGATGTCTTTTATTTTTCAGGCAAACAAGATGGGATTGAAGTAGAGTTTGCCGGTCAATATAATGATGGTTATTCTGAAAACTTTGTTTCATTTGTAAATAATGTGCGAACAGCTGATGGTGGTAGTCATGAAGCTGGTGCTCGTAGTGGATTTACCAAGGCTTTTAATGATTATGCTAAAAAACAAGGTCTCTTAAAAGGTAAGGGACTAGAAGGTTCAGATTATCGCGAAGGGTTAAGTGCGGTTCTTTCTGTTAAAATTCCTGAAGAATTATTGGAATTTGAAGGTCAAACAAAGGGAAAACTTGGAACGCCTCAAGCTCGGAGTGTGGTTGATACCATTGTTTATGAACAACTTTCTTATTACCTAATGGAGAATGGTGAGTTTGCTCAAAGCTTGGTCCAAAAAGCGCAAAAAGCACGTGATGCTCGTGAAGCTGCCAAAAAAGCACGTGATGAAAGTAGAAGTGGTAAGAAACGTCGTAAGAAAGAGATCTTATCTGGAAAGTTAACACCGGCTCAATCACGCAATCCTAAAAAGAATGAATTATTCTTGGTTGAGGGAGATTCAGCTGGTGGTTCAGCCAAGCAAGGACGTGATCGTAAATTTCAAGCGATTTTACCTTTACGTGGTAAGGTCTTAAATACTCAAAAGGCTAAATTGCAAGATATTTTCAAAAATGAAGAAATTAACACAATGATTCATACCATTGGTGCTGGTGTTGGGCCAGAATTTAAGATTGAAGATGCTAATTACGATAAGATCATTATTATGACTGATGCGGATACTGATGGTGCTCACATTCAAATTTTACTTTTAACTTTCTTCTACAGATATATGCGTCCCATGATTGAGGCAGGGAAAGTGTATATTGCTTTGCCACCATTATATAAATTAGAAAAGGGTTCTGGTAAAAAGAATAAGATTGAATATGCCTGGACTGATGAAGAACTTGCAAGTGCAGAAAAAGATTTTGGAAAAGGTTTTGCTTTACAACGTTTCAAAGGTTTAGGTGAAATGAATGCTGACCAATTATGGGAAACAACAATGAACCCCGAGACTAGAACCTTAATTAGAGTAAAAATTGATGATGCGCAATTAGCCGAAAAACGAGTAACTACTTTAATGGGTGATAAGGTTGCTCCTCGTCGTAAATGGATAGATGAAAATGTTAAATTCCGAATGGGTGAAGATGGCTCAATTTTGGAAACCGAAAGAGTATAGGAGGTAAGGCGCATAAATGGCTGATACAGTAGAACGAATCAAAGAATTACCTCTTGAAGAAGTAATGGGGGAACGCTTTGGTCGTTACTCCAAATATATTATTCAAGAAAGAGCTTTACCTGATGTTAGAGATGGATTAAAGCCAGTTCAAAGACGTATTCTTTATGCGATGTATAAAGATAATAATACTTATGATAAGCCTTATAAGAAGGCAGCTAAGGCAGTCGGAAATGTGATGGGTAATTTTCACCCACACGGTGATAGTTCCATTTATGGTGCTTTGGTTCACCTTTCTCAAGAATGGAAGATGCGGGAACCTTTAATTGAAATGCATGGTAATAATGGTTCTATGGATGGTGATGGACCGGCAGCAATGCGTTATACTGAGTCTCGTTTAAGTAAGATATCAAACTTACTCTTACAAGATATTGATAAAGATACAGTACCAATGATCTTGAACTTCGATGATACTGAGTATGAACCTACGGTCTTACCAAGTCATTTTCCAAATTTACTAGTTAATGGTTCAACAGGTATTTCTGCCGGTTATGCGACTGAAATTCCACCGCATAATTTAGCTGAAGTAATTGATGCGGCTGTATATCTTTTAAAAAATCCTGAAGCTAATACAGATGATTTAATGCAGTTTGTTAAGGGACCGGATTTCCCAACTGGTGGAATCGTCTTAGGTAAAAAGGGAATTAAAGAAGCATATGAAACCGGGCGTGGCCGAATTCAAGTTCGTTCAAAAACTAGTATTCAAGATATTAAGGGACATCGTCAACAAATTGTAGTTACAGAAATTCCATTTGGCGTAAATAAGGCCATGATGGTTAAGAAAATAGATGAAATTCGCTTAAATAAAGAAATTGACGGCATTGCCGAAGTTCGAGATGAAACTGATCGTCATGGTTTGTCTATTGTAATTGAACTTAAAAAGGGTGCAGATAGTCAAAATATTCTTAACTATCTTTTTAAAAATACTGATTTACAAATTTCTTATAACTTTAATATGGTTGCAATTGATCATATGGCACCCGTTCAGGTAAGTCTTAAAAAGATCTTATCTTCTTATCTAGAACATAAAAAAGAAGTTGTAACTAAACGAACTGAATTTGATCTAGGTAAGGCCAAGCAAAGACTTGAAATAGTTGAAGGATTAATTCATGCCCTTGACATCTTAGATCAGGTAATTAAGACAATTCGAGCATCAAAAGATAAAAAAGATGCTAAAAATAATTTAATAAAAGAA
Source organism: Lactobacillus rodentium (assembly GCF_003423665.1). Taxonomy (GTDB): domain Bacteria; phylum Bacillota; class Bacilli; order Lactobacillales; family Lactobacillaceae; genus Lactobacillus; species Lactobacillus rodentium. The sequence continues at coordinate 92,982 of NZ_BFBY01000006.1, forward strand.
TTTGATTTTACCCCTAACCAAGCTGAAGCGATTGTTTCTTTACAACTTTATCGTTTAACTAATACTGATGTGAATCAGTTGAAGGCTGAACAAGCTGATTTAAATGAAAAAATTGCAACTTATGAAGATATTTTGAACAATCAAGATGTCTTAGAAAAAGTTGTGGTTAAAGAACTTAACCAGGTTAAAAAAGACTTTGGTTCCCCTAGAAGAACAGAGATCACTGAAAAGGCTGCTAAAATTGAAATTAATGAAAAGGCCTTAGTTGCAGATGAGACGGTTCGAGTTTTAGTGAGTCGTGATGGTTATTTAAAACGTTCATCATTACGTTCTTACCAATCTACTGATGAAACTGATAATGGTTTACCAGCGGGTGATGAAGTCATATTTGAAAAAACAATGTCTACCTTAAGTAATCTTTATCTTTTTACTAACAAAGGAAACTTAATTTATCGTCCAGTTCATGAATTAGTAGAAACAAAGTGGAAAGAAACTGGTCAACACTTATCTCAAGAATTGGGTTTAGCGCAAGATGAAGAAATTATTCGCGTATTTGAAATTAATGATTTAAAGGCAACTGATAATTTCTTACTTGCGACTAATGATGGTTACATTAAGCAAGTTGCACTAGCTGATTTGCAACCAACAAGAACTTATAAGTCACGAGCTATTATTGCAATGAAATTAAAAAAATCTGACAGTAAGGTAGTACGAGTAGATCGGATTAAGGCAGATAGTAAGCAAGAAATTACATTAATTACTAATCAGGCTTATGCAATTCGCTATGATATTGATGAAATTCCTACCTCTGGTGCACGGGCAGCCGGCGTAAAATCTGTTAATTTGAAAGACGAAGATTATATTGTTGATTATGTTCTAGCTAGTCCCGACACCGTCGATGAAATTAAAATTGGCCTAATTACTCAACGTGGAGCCTTTAAACAATTAGAATTAAATATTATTAATAAAGTTACCCGTGCTAAGCGAGGAGTAATGGTTCTAAGAGAACTAAAGACTAAACCGCATCGTATTTCAGCGGTATCTAGTTATGGCCAAAATCATGAACTTATTTTAACTACAAGTTCACAACGTCAAGTTAAGATTGATACTAACAATTATCCTTTAGGAGATCGTTACTCGAATGGATCTTTTGTATTAGATCCAACTACTGATGGTCGTCCAATCTCGTTGAAATTAGGAAAAGTTTTAACCAATGAAAAAGATGATGTAAGTAATTTATTTGAATAAGTCTCTAAAAGACCATTTACTGAATGTAAATGGTCTTTTTTGTGGTTTAAAGAAAAAATATAAAAGATAGTAAAGTTAACTAATTATTAAGAAAACCCGAAATAATAGTTTATATATAAAAGAACAGATGTTATTATAGATATTGGATGATTAGTTTAAACAAATTTTAATATTTTCTATTTAAGTAGAAAAAGAAAGGGTGTAAATAGAAGTGAAAGCAAACGCAGACGCGGTCTTATCCGCTAAATCACTTCACTATTTTTTACAATTAGTTGACAGTATGAGCTATACTCAAGCTTCTCAAATTCTTGGGATAACTCAACCTGCATTAACGCAACAAATTAAAAAGTTAGAACGTGCTGTTGGTTCCCCCTTATTTGGTCAAGTAGGGAAAAAACTCTATTTAACTGATGCCGGTAGTAAGATGGAAGAGACTGCAAGAACTTTATTCAATACTGTTCATAATACAGTTGACGAAATCCAACAATATACCGAATCTGATAGTGGTTATATTTCTATTGGAATTTTAAATATTTTTGAACCTAAAGTAATTGAAGAATTTTTAATTAAATTTGGTAAAAAATATCCAGATGTAAGATTAATAGTTAATTTTTACAATCGGGAAGAACTTTGGGATAAGATTGATAAAAATGAAATTGACTTTGCGATCTTATATATTCCTGATATCAATGCAAATGCCACAACAATGCGTCAATTTGCTACTAAAGAGATTAATAAAGAATCAATTATTTTATTAAGTCCCAAGAAAAATAATGCTTTAGAAGATATGCTTAAAGAGAAATGGGCTTCATACACTGAAAAGTCTTACTTAACTCATATCTTTAAACGTTACTATACTTCCATAATTCCCCAAAATGAAATAAAAGTTCGTTTTTCTAGAGAAAAAGAATTAGTTAACTTTGCCCAGGCTAATGGTTTAAACACTTTTGTAACTAATAGTTATTATCAGGCTCATCAAAAAGATATTTCATTAAATCCAGTTAAAACGCAAGAAGTTATAAATTTCCAAGGCTGTTTTGTCTATCGAAAGAACAAGGCCCAAATTCCACGTTTGAATAACTTTTTAACTGAATGGGATAATTTTTTAGATGAAAAAGACTATACGACAAGACTAGACGAGCCCGAAACATTCAACTAAAATATAAGCAGAATGTTTTTATAAAGGAGCTCATATTATAATGGCAAAAGAATTAATTTTTGGACACCAAAATCCTGATACTGATGCAATTGGAACTGCCATTGCATATTCTTATTTCCAAAATCAAAATGGTTTTGATACTGAAGCAGTAGCACTAGGTGAACCAAATGATGAAACGCAATATGCTTTAGATAAGTTTGGATTTAAAGCACCTCGTGTAATTGAAACTGCAGCAAACGAAGTAGATAGTGTAATGCTTGTTGACCACAATGAACCTCAACAAAGTGTTTCAGATATCGACAAGGTTAAGGTATCTCACGTGGTTGATCACCACCGTATTATGAACTTTAATACTGCTGATCCTTTATACTACCGTGCAGAACCTGTTGGTTGTACCAGTACTATTATGTGGGAAATGTTTAACGAAGCTGGTATGGAAATTCCTAAGAATTTAGCTGGCTTAATGCTTTCTGCAATTATTTCAGATACTTTATTATTAAAGTCACCAACTACTACAGATAAAGATAAAGAAGCAGTAGAATCTTTAGCAAAAATTGCTGGTGTTGACTATAAAGAATATGGATTAGCTCTTCTTAAAGCTGGTACTAATATTGCTGACAAGTCTGAAGAAGAATTAATTGATTTAGATGCCAAGAGTTTTGACTTAAACGGTAACAATGTACGTATTGCTCAAATCAATACAGTTGATTTACCAGAAGCTATGGAAAGAAAAGCTGCTTTTATTAAAGCAATGGAAGATGCAAGTAAAGCAAACGGTTACGATATGTTTATGCTTGTAATTACTAATGTTTTAGATTCAGATTCTGAAGCTATTGTTGTTGGTAATGATGAAGCTAAAGCAATCTTTGAAAAGGCCTTTGATAAGAAACTTGAAGATTCAAGTGTTGCTTTACCTGGTGTTGTATCACGTAAGAAGCAAGTGGTTCCTCCATTGACAGAGGCTTTTGAAGGTTAAGATATTTTTAAAAACATCCCATTAAAGGGGTGTTTTTTTGTAGAAGGAAAATTATGACAACCAAAGTAGATTTACCAAAAAATATTGAGGTACGAGGGGCTAGACTCCATAATTTAAAAAATATTAATGTAGATATTCCCTTACATAAATTTGTAGCTATTTCCGGATTGTCTGGGTCAGGAAAATCATCTTTGGCTATGGGAACGCTTTATGAGGAAGGCTCCAAACGTTATTTAGATGCTCTTTCAACCTATATGCGCAGAAGAATCAAGCAGGGAACAAATGTGGATGCAGATAGTATTAAACATATTCCTTCGGCTTTAGCCTTGCGTCAACGCCCAAGTGTTCCTAATGAGCGAGCAACTGTGGGAACAACAACTGAAACTTTTAACGTTTTGCGTTTGATTTTTTCAAGATTAGGGAGCTCAGTTTGTCCTAATGGGCATCGTTTAAACCCTAGTCTAGCAATTGCGCAAGCGATGAGTAAATCAGGCAATGAAATGGGACAAGTCACTTGTCCAACTTGTGGGGTCAAGTTTTATGTACCAGGAGCTGAAGATTTTGCTTTTAACTCTGATGGTGCCTGTCAAAATTGTGGTGGTAGTGGGAAAGTTCGCCAACTTGATGAAAGTAAATTAATTCCTGATGAAAATCTTTCTATTAAGGATGGTGCCGTGGCTTCTTGGTCATTACCAGGTAGAAACTTTATGCCCAATGTAGCCGAACATGCAGGGGTTAGAATTGATATTCCATTTAAAGATTTAACTGCTAAAGAAAAAGATTTTGTCTTAAATGGTCCCGAGAAAAAATATAAAATGGATTTTCTTTCTGGAACTGGCAGAGTTTTTCATGATTTTAATGCTCTTTACGAAAATGCTCACCAAGCTGTTTTACGTTCAGCAAAAAGTAGTAAAAGTGAACGGGCGCAAAAACGAATTGCAGAGTTTTTTTCTTACTCAACCTGTGAAGTTTGTCGTGGTTCTCGTTTAAAGCCAGAATTATTAAAACAACTGGTTAATGGCAAAAATATTTTTGAAGTTGAAAATATGCCTTTAGGTGAATTACCACAATGGAGTAAAGAGCTTCTGGCTAGTTTGCCTGCAGATATGCATACTATGGCAAGTGAATTGATTAATGAGTTTATTAATAATTTACAGCCTCTACTTGATTTGGGCTTAGATTATTTAACTATGGCTCGACCGGGAAATACTTTATCTACTGGTGAGCTCCAACGCATCCAGCTAGCTCGAACTTTAAGGACAGAAACAACCGGTGTGTTATACGTTTTAGATGAACCTTCAATTGGACTTCATCCTGCTAATGTTGATGGCTTGATAAAAGTGATCCGTAAACTAGTTGCTCAAGGAAATTCCTTAGTTGTTGTTGATCATAACGTTGATATTATTGCAGCGGCTGATGAAATAATCGAAATTGGTCCTGGGTCAGGTCAAGAAGGGGGAAACGTCATTGCCCAAGCTTCACCTAAAAAAATTAGTCAAAATCCTGTTTCTTTGATTGGACCATATCTTGATGGACAAGCAGATATTTTGGTTCGTACACCTGCAACCCAAGTTAAGCAGGAAAAGATAAAGTTTGAAGTAAAAGATTACTTTAATCTTAAGGACGTTAAAGCTGAAATCCCTCTGAATCAACTAACTGCTGTTACTGGATTTTCCGGTGCTGGAAAAACAAGTTTGATTCTAGATTCTTTAGTTCCAGCAATTGAAGCTAAAGATAAACAGGAATTCCCGGCACAAGTAACTAGCTTTTCTTCTACTATCAATAAAGTCGTTAGTGTGGACGCAAGCCCAATTGGTAAAAGTACTCGGTCAACTATTGCGACTTATACTTCTATTATGGATAATCTGCGCAAACTATTTGCCCAGCAGCCTCTGGCTAAAGAAAGGCATTATACCCCAAGTTACTTTTCTTACAATAATAAAGAAGGTGCTTGTCCTACTTGTGGAGGAACTGGGATTGTTACTTTAGACATTCAGTTCTTACCTGATATGCAGCAGACTTGTCCCACTTGTAGTGGTGATCGCTATAATAAGCAAGTTCAAGCAGTTAAGTGGAATAACTATTCAATTGTTGATCTTTTAAGACTTGATGTTAATGAAGCTGTAACTATTTTCAAAGACGTTCCTAAAATTGAACGTGAATTAAAATTACTACAAGAAGTGGGCTTGGGTTATTTACACTTGGGAGAAAGTACACCGGCTTTATCAGGAGGAGAAGCACAACGTTTAAAATTAGTTAGTCACTTAAGTAAAAGAGAAGATAACACTTTATTTGTGTTTGATGAACCCACGATTGGTTTACATCCCCTCGATGTTAAGGTCTTATTACAAGTAATGCAACGTTTACTTGATCAAGGAGCTACTATTATTACTATTTCTCATGATCTTAATTTGATTGCTAATAGTGATTATATTTTAGACATGGGACCACGTGGAGGCGATAATGGTGGTAAGATTGTTGCGTCAGGCTTAACTCAAGACTTGATTAAACAGCCAACCAGTTTAACAACTGAGTATTTAGCCAATTATTGGAATAAGTTTAATTAATAAGTTAAAGGATTGAATTTATAGATGGTTTGGTATAAAAATAAGTTATAGTTTACTCTAACTTATAAGTATTAGTCGTGATTAAAAAGTCATTATATAATGGTCTATAAAAAAAAATAGGAGGGCAATTTATGAGTAAACTAGCTAATGATACAAGAGTTTTTAAAATAAATCCAAAAATTGATGTCCAAAATGTTCGTTTTGAAAATAGATATGGTTTTACTTTAGCAGGACATTTATATCTTCCAGAAAATTTTGATAGTAGTAAGAAGTATGCTGCAATTGCTATTTCAGGACCTTTTGGTGCAGTTAAAGAACAATCCAGTGGTCTCTACGCCCAAACTTTAGCTGAACGTGGCTTTGTAACTGTGGCATTTGATCAATCAATGACTGGCGAAAGTTCCGGTAAGCGTCGTGATGTAGCAAGTAGTGATATTTTTGTCGAAGATTATAGTAGTGCCGTCGACTTTTTAGGTAAACAAGAGTTTGTTGACCGTGAACGCATTGGTGCCATTGGTATTTGTGGTTTAGGTTCTCATGTGTTGACTGCTGCTTCAATTGATGTACGAATTAAGGCAGTTGCTACAAGTGTCATGTATGACATGGCTGATTCAATGTGGAAGGGCCTTAATAATACAAAGACTGATGAACAAAGAAAATTAGAAAAGCAATATTTGGCTGAAATGCGTTGGAAGGAAGTTGATGAAGGACAACAAATCAGTGGACTTCACGAATTACCTTTTGATAAGGAGAATAATCCAATTTATGCGCCTAAATTATTTGGAGAAAGTTTACCTGCCGATGCAGATAATGTAACTAAACAATTCTTTGAATATTATAAGGTTCGTGCTTTCCATCCACGTTCAATTAATTCTAATTCAGCTTGGGATGCAACTACTCCTTGGAGTTACTACAACTTCCCATTACAACAAAAGTCTGATCAAATTACAGCTCCAGCTTTGATTGTAACAGGTGAAAAGGCTCATTCACGTTATATGGCTGAAGAAGCTTACGAACGCTTAACCGATGAAAAAGAATTAGTTATTGTTCCTAATGCAACACATGTGGACTTGTACGATCAAATGGATAAGATTCCTTTTGATAAATTCGAAGAATTCTTTAAGAAGAATCTTTAAGATTATAAAATCCAATTTTAATTAGTTAGGAGAAAGATTTAATGGAGCATTCAGTTAAGGCTTTTCCGATGACCGCGGAAAATGAGCATTATATTTTTAAACTCAGTGATAAAGTTGAACGTGAGCATGTAAATTACTATACACGTTACGGCATTGAAATTGCGGCTGATCTTTATTATGCAAAAGATATCGATAAAGATTTGCCTCATAAGGCACTTGTAATTGGGCCTCCTTTTGGCGGTGTGAAAGAGCAAGGACCAGGAGTGTATGCAAACCAATTAGCCCAAAAAGGATTCATAGTCTTAGCTTTTGATCCTGCTTATCATGGTTTTAGTGGAGGAATGCCACGTTATACTGGTTCACCTGATACTTATGTTGAAGATTTTTCTGCAGCAGTAGATTTTCTCGGCACTCTTGATTTTGTTGGTCGAGAAAAAATTGGGGCTATTGGAATCTGTGCTAGTGGTGGCTTTGCCCTAGGTGCTGCCCGTCAAGATACGCGGATTAAAGCCGTAGTCACAAGTGTATTGTACGATATTCCTTCTCTAGCAGGTTCCGTAAAGGGAGAAGAGCGACAAAAACAATTGCAAGCTGGTAGTAAAGCTCGTTGGACAGATCCAGAAAAATATCAACTGATGTATCCTGAAAAGCCAGCTGATAAAATTCCTCCTAATTTAAATCCTGTTGATGCCGAGTTCTTTAGTTTTTACGGGATGAAGCGTGGCTGGAATTCACATGCTTTAACAAATATTACCGCAACTTCTTTCCCTAGCTTTATGAGTTTTAGTGTTACAACTCATCTTGATAGCATTTCATCAAGACCTGTATTAATGATTACAAGTGAAGAGGCTCATTCTAAATCGTTTACTGATGAAGTTTATAAAAAATTAGCTGAACCAAAAGAGAAGCTTGTATTACCACATGGTCAGCATATTGATTTTTATGATAATGTAAAGATTATTCCTTTTGACAAAATAAGTTCATTTTTTGATAAAAATTTATAAGGGAGTTTATTAACTTATAGAATCCACCCAAAAAGACAGCTTTATTATAAAAGCTGTCTTTTTACTTCGGTTAAAAATTTATTAGCTAAAGCAGATAATTGCGTATTTTTCTTCCAAATAATAGTATTTAAATCAGAAATTTGAGGTGATAAGGGACGATAAATAAAGTCTTCATCTTTAATTGCAGGTAGGTCCTTATAAATAATGGTCACAGTATCAGCTTTATAAGCCATTAAAACAGAATTGTAGGCCAAATTAGAAAGGGCATAAAAGTGAAGTTTATCAAAATTGTCTTGCGCCCAAATTTTAAATTTATTGTTCACCAGACTTTGATTGCTAATGGCTAAGGGATAGCCAATTAAATCTTTAGCAGTAATCACATCTTTTTCAGAAAGCTTCAGCTTCTTATTAAAATAAGCGACAAACTCATTTTTCTGAGGTAACACTATATTATTAAAATTATCTAGGTTCCGATTGCCCATCACAATTCCAAAATCTAACAAGCCGTTTTCAATTTTAGCTTCAATTTGATCGGCATTCCCATCTTCTAAAACGATTTGAACATCTTGATTATTTTTTCCCAGTGTTCCCAGGATTTTCATCAAATTAGCTAATTCAGGACTTTCGCCGGCGCCAATTCTTAAAATACCACTAATAACTTTTTCCTTTTTTAAAGTTTGCTCAGTAATATCATTAAGATTGATAATGTCTTGGGCTCGTTGGCGTAAAAAATAGGCTTCAGGAGTCATCTTAAGTTGATTATGACTCCTGATAAATAAGGTAACACCCAATTCATTTTCTAAATCTTTAATCTGTTTAGAGAGGGCAGGTTGAGAGATCAGTAATTTCTCAGCTGCTCGGGAAAAATTCTTTTCTTCACAAACTTTTAAAAAATATCGCAAGACTCTTATTTCCATAATACCTTCATTATAACAAACACTTAAATTATTATGATTAAAAGACTCTAATTTAATATAACCAGTGTTAGAATATTTAATGAGAGAATAGGAGGAAAAATAATGACATTACCTCAATTAGATTTAGAAAATGTTAAGGGGCCAAAGGCAATAATTGATACAAGCCAGGGACAAATTATCATTCAATTATTTGAAAAACAAGCGCCTAAGACAGTAGAAAACTTTATTGGCTTGGCTAACAAAGGCTATTATGACGGTACAATTTTTCACCGTGTGATTAGTGATTTTATGATTCAAGGTGGAGATCCTAATGGCGATGGCACTGGTGGTGAAAGTATCTGGGGTAGCAATTTTGAAGATGAATTCTCCGATGAACTTTTTAATATCCGGGGAGCTTTATCCATGGCCAATGCTGGTCCTAACACTAATGGGAGTCAGTTCTTTATTGTCCAAAATAGAAATATGCCTAAACGTTATATTCGGGAAATGGAACCAGCTGGTTATCCTAAAGAAATTATCAAGCGTTACAAACAAGGTGGTACTCCTTGGCTCGATCAAAAACATACTGTTTTCGGTCAGGTTATTGAAGGAATGGATGTAGTTGATAAAATTGCTAAAGTTCCACGAAATAAGCTAAATGATAAGCCTAAAGAAGATGTCATTATTAACAAGGTAACTATTGAAGATAATTAGGTAACAGTTGTGGATTTAAAAAAATTATTTAATGAAAATAAACCTTCAGAATCGCGCATTTTGGCAAGTGCTTTGACATTTTCTGGTGGCTTTGTCGATGCTTATACTTATATTCAACGTGGCCATACTTTATCTGCCGGGCAAACTGGTAATGTGATCTTTTTTGCTAATTCCTTAGCGCAAGGTAACATACAAGGAATGTTAACACGAGGTACAACATTTTTAGCTTTTTCTATTGGTTTACTGGTAGTGGGACTATTTCACAAATACGTGAAAAATAATTTTTGGCGGGTATTTTGCCTTTTCCCAATTTTAATAATCTGTGCCATTGTAGGATTTTTACCTAAAGAATTTCCTAATTATTATATTGTACCGGCGATTGCTTTTTGTATGGCTATTCAAAATGCATCTTTCAGTAAAATTGAAGGACTTGGCTACAACAATGTTTTTACAACCGGTAATTTGAAAAAATCGATGGTTGCTTGGTCAGCATACTTTTTTGGTGAAGACAAGACAAAGTATAATGCTGCTGTTAACTATATGTGGTTGGTTATTTCTTTTGCCGTAGGAGCCATTGCTTCTGCATTACTACAAAATTATTTCTCTTTGAGGACTATTTGGTTTGGAGTAGTGATTTTAGGGGTCATAAATATAGTTTATGTCTCTTTATTGGTGCAAAAGCATAAAATTTAATCAAAATTAAGGAAGGAAAAAGATGACATTATTTGCAAAAATAAAAGGTCTCTTTACTGAAAAAAAGCCTTCAGAATCACGACTACTTGCTTGTGCCTTAACTTTTTCTGGTGGTTTTGTGGACTGTTATACATTTGTTCAAAGAGGTCATACCTTATCGGCCGAACAAACAGCAAATGTAATTTTCTTTGGTGAATCACTAGTTAATGATAACTTAGAAGGGATGTTTACTAGAGGTTCAACCTTCTTAGCATTTTCAATTGGCTTACTAATGGTGGGACTATTTCATAAGTATGTAAAAAATAATTATTGGCGCGTATTTTGTCTTTTTCCAATCTTATTAGTTTGTTTAATTGTTAGTTTTTTACCTGCTTCTGTACCAAATTATTTGATTGTACCCGCAATTTCATTCTCTTTGGCCTTGCAAAATGCTTCATTTAGTAAAATCGAAGGAATGACATATAGTAATGCTTTTACTACAGGAAACCTTAGTAACTCGGTTATTGCTTGGTCGGCATACTTTTTTGGCGCAGAAAAGGTTAAAGGTACAGCAGCTCGTAATTATATGTGGTTAGTAATTGCCTTTACTTTAGGGGCAATTGTTTCTGCCTGTTTGCAAAGGTTGATGCATTTGCACACAATTTTGATTGGAGCCATAATTATTAGTATTATTAACCTTACTTATATTTATATGCTAAAGCATCGAAGAAATTATAATTTTAAGGGTAATAACGATTAATTAAAAGAAGTAGCAAATGAAAACGATTGATCAAGATTATATTGAGAATAAATTTATTGAATATGCAAAGCTGAATACTCGCTCGGAGATGGAGTCTAATACTGTCCCGTCAACTGCTAGACAAGTAGTATTATTAAAAAAATTAGAGCAAGAGCTTGATAATTTAGGCTTAAAAGATGTTTCTTACTCGGACAAGGATGCTTATGTAGTAGGAAGAATTCCAAGTAATGTAACTGAGAAAATCACGCCAATTGGTTTTGTGGCTCATGTTGATACGGCTGATTTTAATGCGGAAAATATTAAGCCTCAAATTCATCATCATTACGATGGAACAGATATTGATTTAGGCCATGGCTATACCTTATCTACTGAAGAATTTCCCTCTTTAAAGAAAGTAATTGGCCACACACTAATTACTACTTCAGGTGATACCTTATTAGGTGCTGATGATAAAGCGGGCATTGCTGGTTTGTTAGGAATGGCCAAATATTTAAATGAAAATTCTGATATTAAACATGGTGACTTATGGCTTGCTTTTGGTCCTGACGAAGAAATTGGAAAGGGCGCAGCTAGATTTGATGTTGAAAGATTTCCGGTTGAATTTACTTATACCTTGGATAATGGCAATCCAGGAGATATTACATACGAAACATTTAATGCGGCAAGTGCAAGAATTAAAATTAAAGGAACGGTCGTCCATCCAGGTGAAGCATATGGGTTAATGGTGAATGCCAATTTAATTGCTAATGAGTTTATTAATCAATTACCCAGTGACTTTGTTCCAGAAAAAAGTAAAGATTATCAAGGTTTTATTTTAGTTTTATCAAATGAGGGTAATGTAGATCATGCACAAATTGATTTAATTATTCGAAGCTTTGATACTGGAGATTTTAAAGCTAAAAAAGAGCTAGTAAAAGGTATTGTTACAAAGCTCAATGCAAAATATGGCAAGAAGCGGGTAACGTTAGAAATGCATGACCAATATCATTCTCCTGGTGATAAAATCAAAAAACATCCCTATGTGGTAAATCTTGCAAAGCATGCTTATGAAAAATTGGGATTACCTATTAATTATGTTCCGTTTAGAGGCGGAACTGATGGTGATTTTATTACTGAAAAGGGAATTCCAACTCCTAATTTATTTAATGGCGGTGCTAATTTTCATGGTCGATTTGAATATGTGACAGTTGAAAATATGGTTTTATTAACTAAGACATTATTAACTATCGCTAGCTTACATGTTGATTTAGATAAAAAGAGAGATAATACACCACTAAGAAGAAAATAATGCTGACAAAATAAATAAAGTATGCGACAATATACAGCAATTATAAAAAGTAAGTAAATAATCTAATTCTTGGAGATGAAGATTACTAATGAATAATGATAAAAAAGAAAAGAAAGAAAATAAGGAGTCATCGGCTCCCCGGATGCTAGTCCAATGGGGGATTTTTGGAGTAATTTTATTCTTTGCTCAAATCATTTCTGATTTATTCCCTAAATCATTTGTAGTACCAGCACCATTAATGGGGATGATAATTCTCTATATTTTATTAGTCACTCATATTGTTAAATTACCGATGGTAGAAAAGGCCGGCGATGCCATGCTTTCCATTTTGCCTTTCTTATTTATTCCCTCCGGGATTCAGTTGATTGATCATATGGATATTATCAAAAAAGAAGGAATTAAGGTATTTATAATTGCGATAGTTTCAACAATTATTATCTTGGCCTCAATTGCTTATGTGGGAGCACTAGTAATGAATATTCATAAAAAAATTAAAGGCAAAGCAGAAAATGAAAAGGAAGGAGAAAAATAATGGAAACAACAATTGTGAATAATCTTTCCTTACCAATTACAGGGGTATTAATTTCACTTATGGTATATATGATTGGTATTGGATTAAGTAAAGCAAGTCATGGCTTCTTCCTTTTTAATCCCTTATTCTTTGGTATTCTTTTAGGAATTGCAATTATCTATCTTTGGGCAAAAGGAATTGGCAGAACACCAACTTATGTTTATCATAAGTTCTATTTACCAGGAGCTGATATTATAACCTGGTTCATTAAACCGGCAACAGTTGCCTTTGCTATTCCAATTTATAGAGTAAACTATTTGGTTAAAAAATATTGGTTTGATATTTTAGTCATCTGTTTCTTAGGTGGTTTTATTGCAATTTTCTTGATTCAACACTTATGTGCTTTACTAGGAATTTCAGCAGTTTCAACCGCTTCATTAATGCCTCAAGCAGCTGCTACTGCCGTAGCAATGCCAATATCTGAAGGTACTGGTGGTATTAGTGCAATAACCGCCATGGCATGTATTATTAACTCAGTAATTATATATGCTGGTTCAACTTATTTAATCAAGGCATTACGCTTAGATAAGATTTCTCCAATTGCTACTGGCTTAGCTCTTGGTTCATCTGGTCATACTATTGGTTCTGTAGAAGCTCTTTCTTTAGGTGAAGTTCAAGGAGCAATGGCTGGAGTTGCTGTTTTGGTGACTTCACTATCAATGGATATTTTAATTCCACTATATATGAAAATATTTATGTAATTTAAGCAGTCGTAACAGACTGCTTTTTATTTTATATAAACTAAATACAATAAATGGAAAATAAGAATTTGTGTAATTAATTTAAAACATGGTATACTTAATTTGCAACAAGTTAAAAAATCTAAATTCAATAGATTCGAAAAAGCATTACCTGATCATGACAAAAGGTAATGCTTTTTTATTCGTTTGACACAATTATCAAACGGCATGATTGGAATAGAAGCGACTATTAATGTTTTTTATTGTTATGCCAATTATCCAACCAGTAATTGAATAGTGAAATTACTATTTCCACGAAAAGTGGAGCAACAATTAAAGCTAAAAAATCCTTCAATAGATTCACCTCCTTTCAAGGGAGGTAATAGTTGCTAAAAGAATTATAACAAACTTAAAGTGATATTTTGAGTTAGATTTAGTGAATAAAAAAGCATCCCAAGTAGAAAATTCATCTACTATTAGGGATGCTTTTATCATTTCATATATAAAGCCTGCTTACCTTGTTGATTAAAACTACCTTCGATATTTTTCCAGGAAACAGCTTGATTTTTATGACCATAAGGATTATTTACATAAACAATTTTTTTCTTTTTATTATATCCAGTAATCACACAAGCATGAGATGAAGGTGTAACTTTTACTTTACCACTATGAGTTTGCCAAGTACGCATATCATTAACTGGTTTAAATTTTAGAGTCGAAATAATCATCACGGGATGACCATCACTAACTAATTTCATTACTTGCATGAAAGAATGGCCAGTATAGTTTTGAATGCGGTTAGTATATTTATGAGCTACATCATAAAGCGGCTCATTATAAACACACCAACCAGCGTTGGCAATTGTCATATAACCCACAAATCCTTTATGAGGATTACCCATATATTTACCTCCTTCAAATGAAGGAACATGTTTAATATGCCGGGCTAAAGTTCGTTTAGTAACATTTACATCATAGTAATTTAAAAGCATTGAGAGGGCAGTTACTTCGCAGCCATTAGGATACTCAGGAAATTGGTTTTCAATGGGAACATCAAGTTGTTGTTCTGGTTTCATTGTAAGCCAATCCCATTCATCAATTACTTTTTCGTGATTTAAATCGATAAAAATTCCTCCAGCGGTTAATAAGAGGAGAATGATGGCAGATATCCAAATACCACGATGTGTCTTCTTTTTTTTACGCATAATTATTTAATTCCTATTTTAATTTTGTTCTTAATTATTATAACAGATAAAGTATATAGGACTAGGAAAAAGTTAGTTACACTAAGGTATAATGTATAACTATAAAGATTAAGAGAGGGGAGCTAAGTTAGTGAGTAGAAGAGAGCCTGTTACTTTAACAAATATGTGTATGATAAAAAATAAAGATAAAATTTTGGTATTGGATCGCAATGATCCCGTTTGGCCCGGATTAACTTTTCCTGGTGGTCATGTTGAAGAACATGAATCATTTCATGATTCAGTGATACGTGAAGTCGAAGAAGAAACTGGACTTACAATTAAGAACCCTAAACTTGCCGGTGTTAAGCAATTTTATGATCAAGAAAATCATCGTTATTTAGTCTTTTTTTATATTGCTACGAAATTTGAAGGGCAAGTACAGGAAAGTAATGAGGGTAAACTGACCTGGATGACAAAAGATGAGTTGTTAAATTCAAAATTAGCCTATAACTTTGATCATGATTTACCAGTTTATTTTGATGAGACTATTAGTGAGCATATGCTAGATGGGAAACGTGATGAACTTTTTTAGTTGTTTCAATGACTAATAAGTCTTATCGATTGGTTTTTAAATTAAAAGCTCTAAGATTAAAGTAAAAACATAAATAAAAAGAGGGAGATTTAATGAACTTAAATTTAAATGCTTTAATTGCAAAAAACTTACCCAATCAACTTGAAGGAAAAGTAGCTAGTTACATTCCCGCATTAGCTCAAGTTAATCCTAACCAACTGGGAATTGCCCTTTATGATTTAAAGAATCAGCAAATTATTGAGGCTGGCGACAGTGAAGTTAGATTTGCTATAGAAAGTATTTCAAAAGTTATTACCTTGTTATGGGCAATTAAAAAATTAGGTTTAAAGGAAGTTTTTAATTATGTCGGATCCCGGCAAACTGGTTTTGCTTTTAACTCAATTTTAAATATGGAAATAAATAAAGATGAACATCCTTTGAATCCCTTCGTTAATGTTGGTGCAATCATGACTACTTCCTTAATAGTTGAAGACAAACAAGCTTGCGTTCATCCTTTTGAAGAAATTTTGACTTTTGCAAAAGAAATTTGTCATGATCCTGATATCTATTTAGATGATACAATTTATCATTCTGAAAAAAGAACTGGAGATTTAAATCGTTCGTTAGCATATTATCTTAAATCAGAAAAAATGATGATTGCTGAAGTTGAACCAAGCTTAGATACATATTTTAAACAATGTTCAATTATGGTAACTACTAAGAGTCTAGCAAATTTAGGTGCAGTTTTAGCAAATGATGGTATCAAACCATGGGATGGAAAACGCATAATTTCAAGTGAAAGTGCTACTGCAACCAAGTCTCTTATGATGACAACTGGCTTATATAATCAATCTGGTACCTATTCACGCTTAATTGGTGTACCTACTAAATCAGGAGTTGGTGGAGGTTTAGTTTCTGCTGCTCCTCATAAATTTGGAATTGGTATCTTTAGTCCCGCTTTAAATAATGAAGGAAATAGTGTTGCAGGTTTAACATTACTTGAAGATGTTGCAAATAAACTTGATTTGAATATCTTCAAGTAAAAAGAGAGGTATCTCTCATTTTGATATAACTTCGTATAATATATATTATGTAAAGTAAATTATATGATTCCGAGAGAGGCTCTCTTAGTCTGTATTATTTATAAATGATCTTTAGTTAATTTTATTGATAATTATTAATCGATTTGTTGATGTCCTAATTACTTCAGCAAATCGATTTTTATTTAGACTGATTTAATTATTTTTATTTATTGCTTCAACATCGTTTTTAACTAGCATAATTTTTATTTTCTATTTATATTCTTATATCTGAATTACTTCATTTATATCTATAATTAGTTAATCTCTTAATGGATTTATTATTAGCTCATAAATTGCATAGTTGATTAATTATTCATGTAAATACAGTTTAAATTCATTTAAATGCTCATATATGCATAAAATATCAAAACAATAAATATAGAAATATTTGAGATTTTTAGCAACAATAGTATTAAGTGATAAAGAGCATAGCTTATAGATGATTAGATAAAGATTATTGCTATAAAAGCTATTAATCAAGATATTAGAACGATTAATGTAGCAAATAAGACAATATAAAGTTATAAAATATACATCTGTAATAGAATAAATCTAAAAATTATACCGTAGAAATGCTGATATATCAGGTTATCTACATATGTTGTTCATTAAAATATTAGTTTTAATGAACATTTATATGGCTTGTTACCTAAATTAAAACTTAAATTTTAAGAGTATTTGAATTATAATTAAAAGTGACAATTGAGGGTTAAAGCTTAGAGTAATACTCATTGCTTAACCTCTTTTCTATTATTATTAAGTTCTGTATCGCACAATACAGAACTTTTTTTGTACTTTTTTGCTATAATTAAGGCATGCAAACATATGTTTTTATTATGCATTATTAGGAGTTTTATGTTGGAAACTAGTAAATACCTTGAATTAATTAAAGCAGAATTACAACAAATGCCTTCATTTGTACACGAATATAATTTAGTTACAAATCATTCACTTGCTACCTCGTATCAATATTTAACTGAAATTAGACGTTTCTTTGATTGGCTTAGACAAGAGAATATTTCTTCTGCTAAGAATAATAAAGCTATTGACTATACTACCCTTGAACATTTACAAAGAACTCAAATAATGCTTTATGTAGACCATTTAAAGCATATTAAGAATCAGCAAGGAAATTTAAATTCTCCTACTACTATTAACCGCTCGTTAAATGCTTTGCGCTCACTATTCAAGTTCTTAACTGTTACTTCTGAACATCAAGATGGTGAACCATACTTTTATCGGAATGTAATGCTAAAAGTAAAATCTTTAAATGATACTCAAACTCTTAATTATCGTGCTCATATGCTTGAATCTCATATGTATACTGGGCAATTAAAGTATGATTTCTTTGATTTTTTAAATTCTCAATATGAAAAGCAATGTAGTCCACGCGCACGTACTTCCTTTTTAAAAAATAAAACCAGAGATTTAGCGATAATTGCATTGATTTTCGGCACTGGAATTCGCGTATCTGAGTGTGCTGGAGTTGATGTTGATGATATCAATTTAAAAAATGCTAATTTGGAAGTTACTCGTAAAGGTGGACAGCATGATAGTGTTCCGATTGCTGCATGGACTTTAGACTACATCAAAGCCTATGCTGAAAAAAGAACAGTATTTTATTCACCGTTGAATCGTGAAAATGCATTTTTCTTAACTACATGGCATGGAAAGACTCGTCGGATAACTAGCAACGCCATTGAAAAAATGGTTAGCAAATATTCAACTGCCTTTGGCCATCCGCTTACGCCTCATAAATTACGACATACTGTAGCTAGTGAACTTTATGCGGTTACCAAAGATCAAGTATTAGTTGCTCAGCAATTAGGTCAAAAAGGAACTTCAGCAACCGATCTTTATACCCATATTGATCAAACCAAACAACGCGAAGCATTAAATAAGATTAGTAAAAAAGATAAAGAAAGTAAGTAAAGTTATGACAGAAGATATTTCACTTTTTCCAGAAGATGAATCAGCTAATAACCATTTTAAAGAACCATTAGCTGCTAAAATGAGACCTAGTTCCCTCTCAGAAATGGTAGGACAAGAACATTTACTAGCAGAAGGTAAACCTTTACGTCAAATTATCGATGAACATATTCCTACCTCATTAATTTTATGGGGACCTCCTGGTACTGGTAAAACGACCTTAGCCCATGTAGTGGCCAATGAACTTCATTATCCTTTTGAACAATTTAATGCCAGTATTGAAAATAAATCGCAATTAACTAAAATCATTCATCACCATCCTCATGAATTGTTTGTTTTGCTATTGGATGAAATTCATCGTTTAACTAAGCCAATTCAAGATTACTTATTACCTTACCTAGAAAACGGTCATATTTTATTAGTTGGTGCAACGACAGAAAATCCAATTCTTTCTTTGGTACCAGCGGTTAGATCAAGATGTCAGATCTTTGAATTTGAAGCTTTAAAGATTGATGATGTCGAAAAAATGATTGTACGTGCTGCTAAGCAAGTATTCAATTATGAGATTCCAAGTGAAATTGCTCATATGATTGCTAATACTGGTAATGGAGATTTGCGCACTAGTTTGAATGTGCTTGAGACGCTTTTTGCTATGTATCATGAAAAATTAACGGTAGAACAAGTAAAGGCATTTAGTAGACAACAACACTTAACTTATGATAAAGATGCTACACAGCACTATGATTACTTATCTGCCTGGCGTGATTCGGTTGAAGGATCGGATGCCGATGCAGCGCTCTATTATTTAGCAGTTTTGCTTGAAGCTGGTGATTTGGAGTCAGTGGTTCGGAGTTTAAAAGATATGAGTGCATTGGATCTAGGATTAGCTGATCCAGCTCGAGCAACGCAAATAATTACTTTGGCTAATACTGCCTTGGAAATTGGCTTACCTCGCGCAACTACTCATGTAGCAATGGCAACAATGTTATTAGCTATTAGTCCACGTTCCGATTCGGTGATGCAAGCTTATCATCGAGCAGCACAAGATGCCAAGCATCCTAATAAACATCCAATGCCAACTTATTTACGTGATTCTCATTATCGTGGAGCAGATAAATTACGTGGTGCGGGAGTGATGAAAAATATGTTTGCTCAACCAAGGAAGGTTGCTAAACAAGCCTACTTACCAGAAGACTTAATTGGCAAGCATTATTATGAACCTGCTCCTAACAAAAATGAACAAACTTTATACTATCAATATCAAAAATTGTTTGAATATATTTATGATAAGCCATTTAAAGAAAATAATGATTTATCTCATTTTGAACACTTTAATCCTTATCAAGAATAAAAGGTGCTACTAGGTTTAATTCCCTGGTAACACCTTTTTTGTAATTATTTTGAATATTGTTTAAATTCTTCAGGAGTAAGTAGTTTACTCTTTCCAGTTTTGAATTCCTTGATTGATTTTTGTAACGCAGCTCTATTTGCCTCACTACTCAAAAGATAGTTTGTCTCCATCCATGAATTATATTGTTTTTCAGAAATAATAACTACATTTTTATTCTTTGGTCTTGCTACCACTACAGTATCGTCGTATTCACTAATATCGTCAGCAATTTTATTAAAGTTGTTTTGTAAATCTCGTGCAGTGACAACTTTTAATTGGTTAGGTATATAGTACATCTTTTCACCTCTTAGTTTAAGAATGCTATGTGTCTACATATTAACGTTATGCAGACCAGACTGTAAATTTTTAGTTCATCAATGTTTTTCTCGAAAATAAAACACTTATCCCCTTTAGAGATAAGTGTTTAAAAAACTATAACTATTAGCGTTTTTTCTTTTTAGTTGTAGCAATTCCCATTAAACCGGTCAAACTCAAGGTAGCTAGACCAAGCATTGAAAGTGCTACGGAATTCTTTTTACCAGTTTGAGGTAAAAGTTTTTCAGTATTTCTATATTTCTTAGGAACTACTTTAGTTGGATTAGTTCTTGCAGAAACAAATGAATCTGAAGTAATGTTTCCTGATTTAACAGGGACGTCTTCATCCGGTACTTCAGGAGTTGGATCTGGATCCGGTGTTGGATTACTTGGTGTTGGTTTTTGAGGAACTTGTTTTTCAGGTATTTCTGGATTTGGAATATCAGGAATGTTTATGTCTGGGATAGGTGCAATTGGAAGATCTGGTTGTTCTAAAGGTTCACCGGGAATGCCGATTTCTGCAATTGGCTTATCTGGTTGTTCTAAAGGTTGACCAGGAATACCAATATTCTTGTATGGTAATTCAGGTTGTTCTAACGGAATACCAGGAATTCCTCCTTCGAATTTAGGAAGTTCTGGTTGTACTATTGGCTTGCCTGGGATGCCCTTTTTATCAGCTATCTTGGCTGGTACATCAATGAATTCTTTAGGTTTAGTGTAAATTACCTTGGTTTTAAATTTACCATCAGTATTATTTTCGCCTAAAACAGTATCTTGATGAGCAGTCTTGATATCAACATCATAACCATCAACTTTTGGTGAATCAATATCCTTAAAGTTAGTAGTTGGAACAAACTTGTCACCCTTCTTAATGAATTGGACAATTTGAACGACATCATCAGGATTCTTATCTAACCCAACGTAATGAATAGTCCAAGTAGATTGACGACTTTCCATTGGATCAGGCAAGTCAGTACCTGGTTGATCTTTAAGATAAGGCACAGTAGTTACATAATTAATGTCACTATCGTTCTCACCTAGTTTAGTATCTTGGTGCACAACTGCATTTTCATCCAGCTTATAAATACTATACCCATCTACCTCTGGAGATTTAACATCTACAAATTGCTTATCTGGAACATAACCTGAATCATGTACTTCATTAGTTACCTTATCAGTATAAACAGTACGGGTGAAGGTTACTTTTTGTTGTTTAGATTC
Source organism: Lactobacillus rodentium (assembly GCF_003423665.1). Classification (GTDB taxonomy): domain Bacteria; phylum Bacillota; class Bacilli; order Lactobacillales; family Lactobacillaceae; genus Lactobacillus; species Lactobacillus rodentium. The sequence continues at coordinate 114,345 of NZ_BFBY01000006.1, forward strand.
AGGATTATGATCTGTACCAACATAATTGATAGTCCAAGTAGCCTGACGTACAGTCTTTTCAGGAGTAGTGTAACCATGCTTTAAATGAACTTCGAAGACATTTTTTGCATTATCTGCTTGATATTTATCGGATTCAAAGTTATTAGATACTTTTACATAGCCTTCATCCTCAAAGGTTTTAATTTGATCATCTACATCAGTAGGAAATTCAATTAATTTACCAAACTTACCATCTGCATTATCGGTTTTTAAAATTTTATTGTCAGTATCATCGATGTAAGTGATCTTCGCATTTTGATCATTGGCAATATAAGTGACAGTCTTTTCAATGTTCTGATCGCCAAAGTTAACTATAATTGCATCGATTGCTGCAACATCAGGAGTATAACCGGTAATTTCTGGAGAGTCTACTTTCACAAAAGTTTGCGGCTCAACTGGATTCCAAGTTACATCCTGAGTTACAAGATCTTTAGTACCAGTGCGTTTAAAATTAATAGTCTTAACTTTATCGGGACTTGCAGTAGTACCATCCTTATAGATATAGTGAATGGTTTCAGTTACTGTACTATCATCTTCAACAGGTTTAGTGTCATGCTTCAGATGAACTTCAAAGTTTTGATCAGTTTGATAGTCATTATCGTAAATTAAAGTACTTTGACCAGCTGGAGACTTAGTCCCATCACTGACTAAGTCATAGCCTTGTTTCTTATATTCATTAATTCGATCTTCAGTAGAATAAACTGCCGTTTCACCAGGTAAACCTTCAACTGAATCAGTTTGACCAAGCTGCTTGCCTTCAGTGTCATCAATATAACTAATATTGATCTTTTGCTTACCAACAACAGTCAATTTAGCACTGTTTTGGTCGCCTGCTTTAATAATTGAAGTATGCTGTTCTACTTTATCAGGTATTTGAGGGGTAACACTAAGCATACTGAATAAAGCCAAAGCATTAGTATTACCGCCTCCATTAGTGTTAACGACATTGCCTCCAGTTGTATCATATACAACAGTAATTTTATAAATTGGAATTTGGGCATATCCACTGACCTTATTTGTTTTGGCATCTTGTAAGTTTTTAATAACTTTTACAGGAAAAATTTTTGTTGGATTATCAGGATCATAGTCTTGCCAAAACCCATCTTTACCACTATGCCCACCAGAAATACTTTTAAATTTGTAGCCTTTAAATGTTGGAACTCCCACTTCTGGTAGACCTTTTTCTAAAACGATATCGCCAACTATATCTCCAGTGATAGCATTGGTGTGATAGATTGCAATATCATTAATATTTTGGGGACCTGATGATCCTAAATCTCTACCGTCAACACTAACATAATTAACAGTTCGTCCGAGTTTCAACTTCTTAAAGGATGTTGAATCCATCACCGCTTGAGACATATATGCGTTTTTCCCGATATCAGTTTCAACAGTTGGGTCATAAGTATGCAAATGGATTTTCAAGCTTGATTTAGCTTTCAAACTATCAACAGTGGTAATGACTGCGGTAACTTGATCCCAATTATCTGGTTTCTTATTCCAAACGTGAGTAATCTTAGTGGAGCCTTCAGGAATAGCTGCTTCAAGTGCTGCTTTAGTTGGTTCATAGTTGCCATCTTTATCTTTAGTAAGTAAGGTGTCTAATGACTTACCAACATCGCCTGTGACATACCAATTAGTAACATTTTCAGCGTTTTCTGCACCTTCTACTTCTACTTTACCGGTTAAGTGAGTATCAAATTCACTCTTACCGTCCCCTCTATTAGGCAATACTGTAACTGCAAAAATGTTTTTATCATCATGATCAGTATTATTGGTAATAGTTGAAGTCAATTCAAACTTATTTGAATCAGTATTTAAAGAGGTTGCCTTATGACTCAATTGTTGCTTATCAAGGTTACCTGCCCCATTCGTATCACCAGTTAATTCTTGCTTAGCTACATCATCTTGTGCTGATGCTGATAATTGATCATTCGTTGGCTTATTGTCAACGGAAATATTAGTAGCATTACTATTCTTCTTTTCATTAGAAGTTACAGCAGGAGTTTGTTCTGGTTTTGACGGAGTGTCACTTTTACCATCTGAAGTTGATTCTGTCTTCTCTTCAGTAACAGTAGGCTTATTATTGTCAACCGCAGCTTGAACTTTTTGTCCTTGGCTACCTAAAAATAAAGTACTCCCAATTAAGACTGAAGCGACACCAACACTAAATTTCCTAATCGAATAATGTCGATTTACTTCAGTTGTTATTAAATCATTTTTGTTGTTTTTTGTTTTGTTTTTATATTTCAATTTATTCCTCCAAAAATCTTTCTATCCCTTTTTCTATATGGTACCACACTTTGTTATTTTATTCAGCATTTTAATATAAGAATAAAAAATGGACTAAGAGCAATTACTCTTTGAAGTTAACCCCCAAAGTTGGACAAAAAGTTCAATTTTGGAGGTTTTTATTTTGACTAAATTTACTTATGAACAAAAACTAGCAGCCGTTAAATTATATCTTGAAGGTCAAAGTTCAGGAGAAATAATAAAAAAATTTAATATCGGAGAGCATGCTCAACTTCTTTTTTGGGTAAAACAATATAAAAGACATGGACCTAATATTCTCAATCCTAAGAAAAAGCATGAAGAATATAGTGGTGAATTTAAACTTAATGTTTTAAACTGGAAAAAACAATATCATGAAACTTATGAAGCAACTGCAGTTAAGTTTGGTATTTCAAATCCAGGCACTATTTATCAATGGCAAAAAGCTAAAGATAAAGGAGATCTTGTTGCTTCAAATAAAAAACGAGGTCGACCTCCATTGGTTAAAAAGCAAAAGAAAATTAGTCCGCTTTCTAAATC
>NZ_BFBY01000007.1 GCF_003423665.1 Lactobacillus rodentium
GATAAAACTGATGCTTATCATTTAGCCTTAATTCAAAGACTTTATCATCATCCAGTTAGTCAAAACCAGTCTCAGTCTTATAAGCAACTCAATACTTTAAGTCGTTTCTATGACCAGCTAACAGATGATTTAGTCATAGCTAAGAATAGACTTCATCAGGCTTTACAATCAACATTTCCCGAAATTGAAAATCTATTTTCTACCGCTAGAGGTAATAATTACTGGCAAATAGTTGCTCATTACCCTCATTGCGACTTAATAAGAAAAGAAAATAGAAAGCAAATTATTAATTGGCTAATGAATTTAAAGGGTATTGCATTTAAACATGCACAAAAAACCGCTGATAATCTTATTGAATTAGCTCATCAAGCTTATCCAGTTGTCTCTGAGACTAGTATAGAAGTTCAACAAGTACAATATTATGCCCACAGACTACTTAATCTAAGTAGACAAAGAGAACAATTAATTACAAGAATGGTTAAACTCGCTAAGACTTTGCCTAATCATGATTTAGAAAATCTAGAAAGTATTCCAGGCTTTGCCCAAACTACTGCAGTCAGAGTCTTAGCAGAGTTAGGTGATTTGCGTAGATTTAGTAATGCCAATAAAATCAATGCTTTTATTGGCATAGATCCAGGTAGGTATCAGTCGGGCGAAATGGATTCTAATTTAAGTATTACTAAGCATGGCAATGCAGTAGCACGTAAATTACTTTATCGAGCTATTGGTCAAATTGATAATGCGGCTAAAACTAGTCCCTGTCATATAGCTGATTATTATGAAAGCAAAAAGCTATCCTCTCAAACCAAAGGGTTTAAAAAGATAGCTATTGCTTCAATACATAAACTAATCAGAACTATTTATGCCTTGATTATCAATGATCAAATATATGATTACAACGTAGCCACACATAACCAAAAAGACTTTAGTCGTAATTAATTGATCAAGTACATTATAACGCTAAGCCCAAAAATCAGATATATTTGGGCTTATTTGTCATGCTTAATGATAAAAATAAATCGATACTACAAAATACTTAAACTTAAATTTAAACAAAAAGCAAAGCCAAATATCGCATTGTGCTTGACTTTACGTAGAAAAAGAGGATACTCAATTCTTTGAGTATCCTCTTTTTAATGTCTGTAATTGCTTGATATTACTTGTTTCTTTCAACATTCAAACGATTAATTTGGCGTAAAACATCTACAGCCTTCCACATGGACTCTACGACCGTATATTCATAACGTCCATGCATGTTTTCTTCACCAGCAAACAAATTAGGACATGGTAAGCCCATATAAGTTAGTTGAGAGCCATCTGTTCCCCCGCGTACTGGATCTTCATTAACAGTTAATCCTTCAGCTTTATAAGCATCACGGGCTAAATCAACAATTTCCATATGCTTCTTAAGCTCATCAGCCATATTGTAGTATTGGTCCCACATCTTTAATTTGATACGCTCAGTGCCAAATTCTTTATTCATTTTTTCAACGATGCTTTTGACTAAATTTTTACGCCTTTCAAGTCCATCTCGTTCAAAATCACGAATAATATAATCTAAATGAGCATGATCAACTGTACCATTGAAATTCATTAAATGATAAAAACCTTCTTTACCTTCGGTATGTTCAGGAACTTCATTTTTTGGTAAAGAGTTTTGAAAATCAATTCCGACTTGAATGGCATTGATCATTTGTCCCTTGGCTACAGCAGGGTGAACGTTTACTCCTTGAATATCAAGACTAAATTGAGCTGCTGAAAAAGTTCCCCAATCTAGCTTTCCTGGTGCTTCCCCATCAACTGTATAAGCAAAATCAGCATTAAAATCTGCTACATCGAAATGCTGAGCTCCGGTTCCAATTTCTTCATCCGGAGTAAAACCAAGTCGAATTTCACCATGCTTTTCTTCAGGATGGTTCATTAAGTATTCCGCAAAAGTTATTAACTCTGAAATACCGCATTTATCATCTCCTCCAAGTAAAGTATCCCCTGAAGCAGAAATAATTGTCTGTCCCTGATAATTTTTTAAATGAGGAAAGACTTCCGGATCAAGATAAAAATCACTTTCACCTAGTTGAATTTTTGATTTTCCATCATAATTTTCTGTTATTTGAGGTTTAATATTTTCAGAATTAAAATCTGCAGTATCACAGTGAGCTAATAAACCAAAAGTAGGTACCTCATAATCCAAATTGGATGGTATGGTGGCAATTACACAGCCACTTTTTTGATTATAATGTACATCCTCTAAACCTAATTCTTGAAGTTCCTTCATAATCACATTTTTCTGAAAATTTTCTTCTCTTTCTGTAGAAGGAAATCTATCTGCATGTTCATCTGAACGTGAATTTACTTTTACATACTTTAAAAATCTTGGTAATAAAGTTGGATATTCTGTCATTTTATACTCCTTACTTAATTAAAAGCTAGCTTAAAATAAATCTTGAAAAGGATTAGTCGAAACTTCAGATAATTCGATTCCTATCTGCCAATTAAAGTCTTTATTCCATTGTTTTAAAAGATCAAAAACCTTATATTTAAATAGTTTTTCAGTGTAATGGCCTGGATCAACTACAGTAAGGCCATTTGAAATCATGTCATGGCCAACATGATAATAAACATCCCCAGTGATAAAAGCATCTAAGTTTTCTTCTACCGCTTGATGCCAGAATTTGCCTCCATCGCCACAAATAAAACCTACAGTCAATACTTTCTTAGAATTATCTGCAGTAATTAACCTAACCATTGGAATTTGCATCTTTTCTTTCACATAGTAGGCAAACTCTTTAGCCGTCATTACTTTAGGCAACTTACCTTTTCGTCCAATAGCAATCCCATCTTTATCTAAAGCAAAGGGCTCGATCTCTTTTAGTCCTAATTCTTCAGCTTCCCAATCAGCTGATCCATTTTGCGCTTTGTCTGAGTTGGTGTGAAGCGAATAAACTGTAATGTTATTAGCAATTATTTTAGCGTACATGGCCTTTTGCGGATCGCTATAATCCAAGTTTTTTATTGGCCTAAAAATCAAGGGATGATGACTAATAATTAAATTTATCCCTTTTTCTATTGCTTCATCAACTACTTCTGGTCTAACATCTAAGGTAGTCATGACTTGCGTAACTTCTTGATCCATCGATCCAATCTGTAAGCCAACTGGATCTCCCTGCGAAGCAATCTCTTCTGGAAAAGTTTGATTTAATTGGTCAACAATATCTTTTACTTTAGTCATTTAGGACCTCCTCAATCATTGAAATCAAGCGCGTCGTTTCTTCTAACTTTTCATTATTTACTTTTTTTGCCTTTTGTAGATTATTTAAAAGCTTTTTCTGAAATTCCAACTGTCTTTGCCATTTCTTTAAAAAGACTGAATTTTTTTCTTTAAGTAAAAAAGGACCGAATTGAATTTCCTTGTTAGTAAGTTTTTGAGGTTGATCTACCCTTTTGGCTTTTATTAGTTCATAAATATGACCAGAAACTTCAATAATTTTTTCGGCCTGAATGGCATATGAATTAGCCATTAACCAGTATCTTACAATTGGTTCTCCAACGTTTGGTTCCAAAATTAAGGTTTCATAGTATGTATTATTTTGAGCAGGTTTATCAAGCAAATCAACCATTAATTTTCCACCCATCCCAGCAATTACTATTGTATCAATAGCATCTTCTGGTTTAAGCGTCTCTAAGCCAGAACCTAAGCGGGGAATAATTTGTCTTTCTAAGCCTGCCACTTTAATATCACTAATTGCATTGTTTAAAGGACCAGACGCTACATCTGATGCAATCGCAAAATTTATTTTTTTATTTTTGACTAAAGCGATTGGTAAATATGCATGATCCGTACCTATATCTGCGATTCTAGCCTTTTCGTCTACCATGTCTGCAATTTCGGCTAAACGTTGTTCAAGCATCGTTAGTCTCCTTTTATTATTAAGTATAAATAGAAAAAAGCTTTTGGAATCATACTCCAAAAGCTTTTTAAAGATTAATCTAAGAAATCTTTCAATTGATTTGAGCGACTAGGGTGACGTAATTTACGCAAAGCTTTAGCTTCAATCTGACGAATACGTTCACGAGTTACCCCAAATACTTTTCCAACTTCTTCTAAAGTACGAGTTCGTCCATCATCAAGACCGAATCTTAAACGTAAAACATTCTCTTCACGGTCAGTTAATGTATCTAAGACCTGTTCAAGTTGTTCTTTCAACAACTCGGCCGAAGCATGTTGTTCTGGACTAGTAGCATCTTTATCTTCAATAAAGTCACCTAAGTGAGAATCGTCTTCTTCACCAATTGGTGTTTCTAAAGATACAGGCTCTTGAGCAATTTTCAAAATATCCCTTACTTTATCAGTTGGCATATCCATTTCGGCACCAATCTCTTCAGGAGTTGGTTCACGTCCAAGATCTTGTAACAATTGACGTTGAATTCTAATCAACTTATTGATAGTTTCAACCATATGAACTGGAATACGAATAGTTCTTGCTTGGTCAGCGATTGCACGTGTGATGGCTTGTCTTATCCACCAAGTTGCATAGGTTGAAAACTTGAAACCTAAACGATAATCAAACTTGTCTACGGCTTTCATTAAGCCCATGTTACCTTCCTGAATTAAATCAAGAAATGACATTCCTCTACCAATATAGCGTTTAGCAATTGATACAACTAATCTAAGGTTAGCCTCGGCAAGTTCTTGCTTAGCTTCTTCATCACCTGCTTCAATTCTCTTGGCTAATGCGATTTCTTCGTCAGCACTTAATAGTGACACCCGACCAATTTCTTTCAAGTACATTCTCACGGGATCGTTCATCCGAATGCTTGAAGGAGCAGACATATCATTTAATTCTTTTCTTTCAACATCTTTTTGCTTCTTCAAAGCTAATTGAGAAGGTTCACCTTTTTCATCGACAATAGAAATCCCATTGTCTTCAAATTCTTGAACTAATTGGTCGACAGCTTTCCCCTCTAATTTATAGGGTTTGATCAATTGTTCTGTAAAGTCAGTTTCTGTAATAGACTTACTTTTTTTAACATCTTTTACTACTTGCTTAACCTTTTTATCGAGGGATAAAGAAGGCATTTCTTCTGTAGCTTGTTTTTCTGCCATATATAAGTCCTCCTCTAACTTTTCAGTCTTTTTAATTCGATTATTTTTTGCGTAATTTTTAATAATTCGTCATTATCATTTTTTCGTTGAGCTTCTTTTAAGCTTAACTGTAATTTACTTAATTGCTCATCGATTTTATTTATCTCAAGAGCTTTAACCTGATCATCAATTTCTTGTTTTGAATAATCAGCTGGCATATCTGCCATTTCTATATTTACTATTATACCCTCAATATCACTAGGAACAAAATTCATAAAGCCTTGAATTGTATGAGTTTGATCCTTACGTAAATATTCAAGCCATTTTTCTGCTATTGCGGCATATTCTTGATCGGGAAAAAGGAAGTTATTTTCTAATAAGTAATCTCTAGCTTCTTCACTATGAATAAATAAATAAAGTAGGCGCTGCAAACTCTTGGTTTTGGGATTAGCGGTTTCTTTATTTTCAGTTATTACTGCGTCATTATTGAGAGTAGAATTAACTTCTGGTAATTGCAAAGAAATTTGATTTTGATTCCGACGTTGTTGAACACGTCGCTGTTTTCTTTGTTCTCTAAGTAGAGAAACTTTCAATGATTCAATTGTTACATTGGCTTCTTTGGCCAGATCATTGATATAAATATCACTTGCCACCGGATCATTTAGACTAGCAATTAATGCAATAGCATCATTGACATAAGCTAATTTTTCTCGTTCATTATGCAAATTATATTTTAAAGCCGTTCTTTGCAACAAAAACTTAGTTGGAGCTAATGCACCTTCAACTTCATTCTGATATTTCTCTTTACCATATTTTTTTACATATTCATCAGGATCGAGATTATCAGGTAAAACAACGATACCTAAATTAAAACCGGCAACTTGATTAAAAAGCGTTATTGCTCTTTCAGCAGCATGAATTCCTGGGTTATCACCATCATAATTAATAATTACATTAGGCGTGATTCTTCTTAAGATATAAACCTGTTCACTAGTTAAACTAGTTCCCATAGAAGCTACTCCAGATCTAATTCCGGCCTTATAAGCTGCAATTACATCCATATAACCTTCATAAAGAATTAGATGACCTTCATCTCGAACAGCCTTTTTAGCTTCACTAAGATGATAGAGTAATTTTGATTTAGTAAAAATTTCTGTTTCAGGACTATTAACATACTTTGCTATTTCTGGATCATCTGAAATGCGTCTTCCCGAAAAAGCAATTGTTCTTCCTGTCTCATTCATCAGCGGAAACATTAATCGATCTCTAAAACGATCAAATAATTGACCATCTTTTGACTCAACAAATAAACCACTTCGTTGAAGCAAGTCATCTTCATAGCCTTGTTGCTTTAAAAATGTTAAAAGAATTTGATCATTATCTGGGGCATAACCGATCTGAAAATGATTTAAAATATCCTCATTCAAATCACGATTTTTAGCATAGGTTAAGCCTTTTTCACCAGCCTTGGTAGTTAACAAAATGTGATGGTAAAATTCAGTAGCATCTTGATACATCTTTAATAATGGACTAAGAGTGGTACTTTTAGTACCAACCCCATTAGGCATTGAAATATTAGCAAGTTCTGCTACTCGCTTTACACTTTCAGGAAAGGTTAAATTTTCTTGATACATTAAAAACTTAAATACATTACCACCCTTACCACAGCCGAAACATTTAAAAAATTGTTTATTTTCACTTACTGTAAATGAAGGGGTTTTTTCCTGGTGAAATGGGCACAAACCAATGTAATCTTTGCCCTTTTTTTCTAAAGAAACATATTGGCTAATGACATCAACAATATTTACGGCATTACTAACTTCATTAATAAAACTTTCTGGAATTCGACCTGCCATTAGTTTTACTTTCCTCTATTTTATTACTAATTGACTTAAATCCCCAATTCGTTCAGCCAAATTATTAACTCTTGCAATTTGTGCTAAACGATTAGCTTTAATTTTTTCATCCTTATCAAGAATCATATTTGATTCAAAGAAATTATCAATAATTGGTTGCAATTCTACAAAGCCATTATATAAATCAGCTATAGATAAATCTTCTTGTTCTTCAAATTGATTTACTGCAGCAAATAACTCGTTTTCGCTATTTGATTCAAAGAGTTCTGGATTAATTTGAATCTTATTATCAAATTTAGCCTTATCAAGAATATTATTAATTCTATTTAAACTTTCTACGACTGGTTTAAAGTCTTGATCATCATGATGTGCTTGCAAAGTCTTAGCCGCTTCAAGCATTTGGATTGGATCCTGTTGGCTTGAAGCAAGAACAGCATCAATAACATCATATGAATAATTATTAGTTTGTAAGTATTGCTTAATTCTATCTCTAATAAAGCTTGAAATTTCGTCTTCTTGATCTTGACCCTTTGGCAATTTTGCTGGTGTCTTACCGTTTAGGATTTCAATGAGATCTTGCAAAATTTGTTTAATAGATAATGACCAATTTTCATTTAATAAGATTCTTACAATTCCATAAGCGCTTCTTCTTAAAGCATAGGGATCATTAGAAGAACTTGGAATCATTCCAGCACCAAAGAAGGAAATAATAGTATCTAATTTTTCTGCAATCGAAAGTAGTGAACCAACGACAGAAGAAGGTAATTTTCCTTCAGCACTAATTGGCATATAACTTTCTCTGATCGCATTACTTACATTTTCATTTTCTCCGGCTAACTTAGCATAATGCATTCCCATTACACCTTGTAATTCAGCAAATTCACCAACCATCGCTGTTACTAGATCAAATTTATAAATGTCAGCAGCACGATCAAAATCCTTAACTTCATCATCTGATAAACCGAGCTGATTAGCTAAGTAATCACCAATTAATTTAACACGAAGCATATGTTCAGCGACTGAACCAATTTTATCGTGGAAGGAAACATTGGCTAATTTATCTACAAAATGAGAAAGCGGATATTTCTTATCCTCATCATAGAAGAATTGCGCATCATCTAAACGTGCAACAAGAACCTTTTCGTTACCAGAAATGACATTATCTAAGTATTCACTATTACCATTTCTAATAGAAATGAAGTGGTTAATTAATTTACCATCTTCATCATAAACTTCAAAGTAACGTTGATTATCTTTCATAGAAGTAATAAGGACTTCATCTGGAATATTAAGATACTTTTCATCAAAACTACCCGCAAATACTGTTGGATATTCAACTAGGTTTGTAACTTCTTCTAGTAAACCTTGATCAATATTAACTTTCCAATTGTGTTGTGCAGCTAATTCATTAATTTGATTTAAAATAATACCTTTACGTTCATCAGCATCAGCAATAACATATTGGCTCTTTAATGCTTCTTCATAATCATCAGCATTAGCCAAAACGACACTATCACCTAAGAAACGATGTCCTTGCGTTTTACGACCAGCAACAATATCCAATAACTTGACAGGAATTACTTCACTGCCGAATAAAGAAACCATCCAGTGAATAGGACGAACAAATTCAAAATCACCAGAAGCTCCCCAACGCATCTTAGTTGGGAAATTCATGTCTTCAACAATCTCACTCATTCCCATTAGGATGTCTTCGGCTTTTTTACCCTCTTTTTGAACATGGACATAAGCATATTCAGTGCCCTTTAACTCTTCAAAATAAATGTCATCAGTGGTCATTCCTTGTCCACGTACAAAACCTTCAGCGGCTTTAGTCCAGTTGCCATCAGCATCTTGAGCAATCTTTTTTGCTGGTCCTTTTTTTACTTCATCAATATCAGCTTGTTTTTCAGCTAGATCTTGCACCAAAATTGTTAAACGACGTGGCGTAGAAAAAGTTTTAATATCTTTGAAAGATAGACCATTTTCTTTTAAAAATTTTTTAGTTCTGTCAGCTAATTGTTTAACACTACGAGAAACAACATGTGCTGGCATTTCTTCAGTTCCAACTTCAAATAAATAATCTTTAGTCATTTTCTTGCCCCGCCTTCTGTTTTTCTTCTTGGTGTTTTAGTAATGGGAAGCCACGTTTTTCACGTTCTTCGACAAATCCTTGAGCAGCTAAATGAGCTAAATTTCTAATTCGTGATAAGTAACCTGCTCTTTCAGTAACTGATACTGCACCACGTGCATCCAATAAGTTAAAAGTATGGCTACATTTAAGAATATAATCATATGCAGGATGAATTAAATTAAGACTCAATAAACGTTTAGCTGTTGCTTCATAGTTATCGAAATCTTTTAATAATTGTTCTTGATCACTTTCTTCAAAAGCATACTTAGAATGTTCATATTCTGGTTGTTTGAAAATATCACGATAGAGAACGCCGTCTCCCCATTCAAGATCAAAAACGGAATTAACATCTTGGATATAAGAAGCAAGTCTTTCAACCCCATATGTAATTTCACTCATTGTTGGTTTAACATCTAGTTCACCCACAACTTGGAAATAAGTGAATTGAGAAACTTCCATTCCATCAAGCCATACTTCCCAACCAACACCGGCACATCCCATTGATGGGTTAGCCCAGTTATCTTCAACGAAACGAATATCGTGTTCTAAAGGTTCAATACCCAAAACACGTAGACTATCAAGATAATATTGTTGAATTTCTTTTGGAGCAGGTTTCATTACTACTTGGAATTGATGGTGTTGATACAATCTATTAGGGTTGTCACCATAACGACCATCCGCTGGTCTTCTTGATGGTTCAACATAACAAGCCTTCCAAGGTTCAGGACCTACAGCACGCAAAAAAGTATATGGACTCATGGTTCCGGCCCCTTTTTGTTCATCATATGAAGGCATAATCATACAACCTTTTGAGGCCCAGAACTGTTCCAATTTAAAAATCATATCTTGGACGTTCAGTTTTTCTGACATAATAATCTCTCCTCACAACATAGGCATTAAAAAAGCCTATGCAAAAATTGCATAGGGACGATTAATTCGCGGTTCCACCCTAATTCAGGAAGTTATATTCTTCCTGCTCTTAATTCTATTTTAGCTTAAAGGTGCCTTTTCCTAGGTGTACTTTCACCATCTTACACTCGCTAGACTAGTACTTTTTTTATCCTTTAATTCCCACTAAAATCATGTTTATATTTTATCACGAATATCGTGTTTTTTCTACGTGTTAGGTTAATTAAACGTAAGTTCATCAAGAAATTTTTTACTTTTAAGATTAAGATCTAAATATGCACTATATATGCGATTAATCACTTTTTTCGTTTGAAATTTTAACTTTTCATTAATATTAATAGCACCTAATCTTTCAATTCTAACAAGGGCTAAAGTTCTAAGTAAAGCGACTACTTTAGGATTTAGGTGCATACGTTCGGGGACTAGGTGAAAATGTTCATTACATACAATTCCACCCTTTTCCAGTGAATAATCAAATATACCTTGTTCTTTGCCACAAATAATACAAGCTTTTAGTTGTGGCTTTACACCATAAACTTGGAGAACTTTTAATTCGACCATCTGCTTAATTACTTCAGGATCAATATTTTCATTAATTCTTTGTAAAGCAGTAAAAATCAAATCATAGGTTGGACCAAGACTTTGATACTCAATAAAAGCATGATCAACTAAGTCCAACAGATAACTTGCATAAGCTTGTTTAACTAAATCATTAAAAATTTGATCAAATTGTTTGATATTCTTATAGGTTCGTAAACTACTAATACCCTTACCACTTGTATTAATTACATAATTACCAAAAGAATAGTTTAAGGTTGCGGGACCAAGTTTAGATTTAGGTCGATAAGCTCCTCTAATATCTAAAGTGAAAATTCCTCGTTCTTTAGAAAAAACTTTACAAAGAGCATCTGCTTCTTTATATTTTTTTCTTTTAAAAATAATTCCTTGAACTTCTTCTAGTTCTCGTGCCATTAACGTAATTCCTTAGCGTTATAACCAATTGACTTTAAGAAAGCTGGGTCTGTACGCCAATTTTTTTGTACTTTCACCCATAAACGTAAGTTAACTTTTTCACCTAATAAATTTTCAATTTCTCGACGGGCCGCAATTCCAATCTGCTTTAACATTTTGCCACCCTTACCAATAATAATTCCTTTTTGACCATCACGTTCAACATAAATTGTAGCTTCAATCTGCAATTTTCCTGCTTCGTGATCTTTCATACGATCAACTACTACTGCAGTCGCATGAGGCACTTCTTCATGAGTTAAACGCAAAACTTGTTCACGAATTAATTCAGCCACAATAAAATATTCTGGTCGATCAGTTACTTGATCAGCATCATAAAATTGTGGACCTTCAGGCAAATATTTACCAATTGTCTTAATTAATTCATCAACATTATTCCCTTGACTAGCTGAAATAGGTACAATTTCGGCGAAATCACCTAATGAACGATATGAGTCCATAATTTCAAGTAATTTATCAGGATGTATTGTATCAATCTTATTAATAACTAAAAAAACTGGTTTATTAATTTTACTCAATAAATCTGCGATATAATGATCGCCTTTGCCCGCTGGCTCAGGTTCAACCATAAATAAAACCACATCTACTTCGTCTAAAGTAGATAAACTAGAGTTATCCATAAAATCATCTAATTTATTTTTGGGTTTATGAATACCTGGTGTATCAACAAAAACAATTTGTTCATTATCACCAGTATAAATCCCTGAAATTTTATTACGAGTTGTTTGTGGTTGGGGTGACATAATAGCAACTTTTTGACCGACTAAATAATTTAGTAAGGTTGATTTACCAACATTTGGTCGTCCAATTAAAGCAACAAACCCTGATTTAAAACTCTCTTCTTTTGTCATTTTTAAACCTTCTATCTTTTAATGAATCTGTTTTCCATGAGTTTCTTGATCTGGATGAAGTGGTAAACCATACTCACGTAAAACTTTTCCCTGGATACTAAACATTTCTTTGGCTTCATCATCTTCAATATGATCATAGCCATTTAAATGCAGATAGCCATGGACCAAAGTATAACCAAATTCACGATCAAATCCTGTTTCGTAGACAATTGCTTGTTTTTTGACTACTTCGATACAAATAAATAAATCACCAATATCTTCAACAAAATCAGGATCATCAAAAAATTGCGCCATTAAATTATTTTCATCATCTTCAATAGCAAAAGAAATGACATCTGTCGGTCGGTCTTTTCCCCGATATTTTTTATTAATCTGATGAATTTTTTCTGGGGAAACAAAATTAATACTTATCTCTTGGGCATTGTCTTTATTAATTGCTTTTTTGGCGGAAAGTAATAATTTGGTAATCCAATTAACCCAGTCACGCTTTTCGTCAGTTAAAAAATTAATTTCATCATTAAAAGAAATCTCTAATTGTTCCACTATTGGCCCTCTTCTTCATATGCTTTTACAATTTTTGCTACTACTGGGTGTCGAACAACATCATTAAACGTAAAACGAATAAATTTAACTTGATCAATTCCCTTTAAAATATGTTCAGCTTGTAAGAGTCCACTACGAGCACGTCCTGGAAGATCAATTTGTGTCTGGTCTCCATTGACAATCATCTTAGAATTAAAACCTAATCTGGTTAAAAACATTTTCATTTGGGCTTCAGTAGTATTTTGCGCTTCATCTAAAATTACAAAAGCATCATCTAAAGTTCGACCACGCATATAAGCTAGAGGAGCCACCTCAATTAATCCTCGCTCCATTAAACGATTAGTCGTATCAGTACCAAGGATTGCATAAAGTGAATCATAAATAGGTCTCAAGTAGGGATCTACTTTTTCTTTTAAATCTCCAGGTAAAAATCCAAGTGATTCTCCTGCTTCTACCGCCGGACGAGTCAAGATAATTCTGGAAACTTCTCCCTTCTTAAATGCAGAAATTGCCATTACCACCGCCAAAAAGGTCTTACCAGTTCCGGCAGGTCCGACACCAAAAGTTACATCATATTTTTTAATTGCATCAATATAGGCCTTTTGACCCATATTCTTAACGCGAACAGGTCTACCTTTAGCATCACGAATAAGAACTTGACTGTATAATTCGCCAAAAAATTCTAAGGTTCCCTTATCTGCCATTTTAACTGCACTAATTACGTCAGTTGCGTTAATATTAACACCCTTTGTAATTACTTTATCCAATGCAGACAGAATATTTAAAACCTTATCAACGACTTCTTGATCTCCTACTACTTCAATTTCACTTCCGGTATCTGTTACCCGAATATCATATGATTCTTCAAGTAATCGCAAATTTGCATCATTAATTCCTACTAAATTCATAATTGTATCTGGTTTAGTAGGTGTAAAAATAGCCGTCGTTTGTTCCACTAATGAGCCTCCATAGCTAATTAATTTAACTTTTTACCTACTATTGAAGAAGCTGCTTTACCATCAGCTTTTCCCTTTATTTTTGGCATTAAAGCTTGCATAACCGCACCAAAATCCTTTTTGGAAGTTGCCCCAACTTCTTTAATAGTTTCTTCAACAGTTGCTTCTAATTCATCATCAGACATTTGCTTTGGTAAATATTTTTCAATAGTTTGAATTTCCTTATTAGTAGCATCGATTAAATCTTGACGTTCAGCTTTAGAAAATTCTTCTAATGATTCTCTTCTTTGTTTTAATGCTGTCGCTAAAACATCAAGTTCTTCATCACTAGTTAAATCATGCCCAACTCTAATTTTGTAATTCATTAAAGCTGATTTCAAAGAACGGATTACCGTTAAGGTTTCCTTATCCTTAGCTTTCATTGCACTTTTCATATCTTCCATCAAAGTATCATTTAATGCCATTATTATTTATCCTTTCAAAATATTTTCCACAATTATATTGTAAACTTTTTAGACAAAAAAAGCTCTGAATAGAAACTAATCTACCAGAGCAATTTTTGTTATTAATAATGTCTACGTTTACGTGCTGCTTCAGATTTTAACTTACGCTTAACACTAGGTTTTTCGTAGAATTCACGTTTACGGTATTCTTGTAAAGTACCACTTCTAGAAACGGAACGTTTGAAACGACGAAGAGCATCATCAATAGACTCGTTTTCGTGAACGATTGTCTTTGCCATAGTGATATCCCTCCTTCCATTTCTTGGCACATAACGTGCCACAACATATACTTAGATTATAGCTAACCTAAAAATGTGGGTCAATAGAAATACTAAATTTTCTCAAATAATTTTAAACTGGTTTTTGTTCAACAAAGCGACCATGAACTGTTGTTACTTGACTAATGCTCATAAAGGCATAAGGATCGCTCTTGCTGACAATCTTTTCAATATCATACATATCATATCGATCAATTACGGTTAATAAAACCGTTTTTTCTGTATGACTATAGGCACCTTCAACATCATGCAAAATAGTAATTCCACGATGCATCTTGTTCTGAATACCATCAATAATATGTTTAGGTTTTTCGGTTACAATCAATACTTGCATCTTTTGGTGCTGATTATAAACATTATCAATTACGCGTCCATTAATAAAAATATTTAATGCGGTATAAAGAGCGCGACTCCAACCAAAAACAAAGCCAGCACAAACAACAATTACTAAATTAAAAGCAATATTAATGGTACCAAAACTTTTGCCAGTTTTTTTCCTTAATACAATTCCTAAAATATCTAAACCACCAGTAGAAATTCCAGTTTTTAAGGCCAGTCCAGTTCCTACACCATTAATCACTCCCCCAAATACTGCACAAATGATTGGGTCGTAACTAATCTTAACAGGGCCAATTACCCGCATCATAATGGAAGCCAGTAATACAGTTAGTAAAGTAAAAATCGTAAAACGATGTCCAATTTTAAGCCAACCAATAATAAATAAAGGAATATTCAGTACAAAATACATCACAGATGTTGCCAGTGGTATTGGTAAATGCTTTGAAAGAGAATGAATAATTTGGGCAAAACCGGTAATTCCTGAAGCATAAATATGACCGGGAGTCCAAAAGAAATTCAAAGCAATAGCAACTGCTAAAGCATAAACAATTCCCGCTGAAATCTTGGATATCGAATCATGTTGACGTGATAAATCTTCTAATTTATTCAATTACTTTTCCTTAACTTTCCTAATTTTAATTGATAGTTTAAGTCTAATTAGAAGTAACAATAAATACAAGATAAATTAGAAAAAGTTTTAAGTTTGTAATATTTACTTCGACCAATACTTCTTTTTATATTGTTCACGTCCACCCATTTCTTCAATTTGATAGCGTAAAGGATCTTTTTTATAAAAATCTTGATGATATTCTTCAGCTGGGTAAAATGGTTGAGCTGGGTCGATTCTTACTACAATTGGCTTATCGAACTTACCAGATTTTTCTAACTCTTCTTTTGACCTCATCGCAATTTCTTTTTGCTTAGGAGAATTGTAATAAATAACTGGTTGATATTGAGAGCCACGATCTTGAAATTGTCCCATTGCATCAGTCGGATCAGTAACCTGCCAATAAATATTAACTAAGTCTTTATAACTCATAACTTTTGGATCAAAAGTTATTTTTACTGCTTCAGTGTGACCTGTTGTCCCAGTGCAAACTTGTTCATAAGTAGGATTAGGAACATCCCCACCTGTATAGCCAGATACAACACTAATTATTCCTGGTTGAGTATCAAAAGGTTCAACCATGCACCAAAAGCAGCCACCAGCAAAAATAGCTGTTTCGTACTGAATTTTTTCTTTGTTATCAATTTTTTTATCACTCATATTAGTCTTCCCTTCCTTCACCACATCATAGTATTTAAAAATCTACCAACCTATATTTACTTATCAAAAAGTTTTTTATATTCACCGTAGCCTTCTTTTTCCAAATCAGCATAAGGGATGAATTTCAAAGCAGCCGAATTAATACAATATCTTAATCCACCTGCTTGTATCGGTCCATCAGTAAAAACGTGTCCCAAATGGGAATCTCCCTGCGGACTTCTTACTTCAGTTCGTTCCATTCCATAGCTTGTGTCACGATGATAGTTCAATTTTTCTATTGGCTTAGTAAATGAAGGCCAACCACATCCTGCATCATACTTATCTAAGCTAGAAAATAAAGGTTCACCTGAAACAACCTCAACATATATACCTTTATCATAAAAATCATCATATTTTCCTGTAAAAGGTCTTTCGGTGGCGGCGTGTTGAGTAACTTCATATTGAAGTGGCGTTAACTTACTTAAATCTTTTTTATCACTCATCTTTTACCCTTCTTTCTAACTTAACTATAGCAAATCTTACTAAAAGTAAATACAAAATTGCCTACAAAAAAAGAACTATGACCTTTTTGTCATAATTCTTTTTCCAAAATCTATATTAAATTTATTCATACCAAGTGCTGTTCTTATCAGCATCTTCTTGCGCTTCTTTTTCAAGACGAGCATTAGTTTCAGCAACACTATCATGGAATTTTTCTTCTACTTCAATTCCCAAATCAGCTAATTGTTGATCAGCAACAGGAGCAGGAGCATGCATCATTGGTTCTGAAGCACTAGCATTCTTAGGGAATGCCAAAACATCACGAATATTATCCTTTTGTGCTAATAACATTGCAAAACGATCAAGACCAATAGCAAGACCAGCTTCAGGTGGATAACCTAAATCAAGTGCATCCATTAAGTAACCAAATTGTTCGTAGGCACGTTTCTTAGTAAAGCCAAGAGCCTTGAACATCTTTTCTTGGATTGAACGTTTGTGAATACGGATTGATCCTCCACCAAGTTCATCCCCATTCATAACAATATCATATGAACGAGCATGTGCTTTATGTGGTTCGGTTTCTAACAATTCAATACCCTTATCATCTGGCATAGTGAATGGGTGGTGTGCAGCAATCCAACGACCAAATCCTTCATCGTATTCAAATAATGGCCAATCAACTACCCATACAAAGTCATAAACATCCTTAGGAATAATACCAGTTTCCTTAGCAAATTCACGACGTAAATGATCAAGTGAATCAGTAACAACCTTCCACTTGTCAGCTACCATGACGATTAATTCTCCACCTTCAAGGTTGAATTCTTTCTTCAAAGCTTCCTTGTTTTCATCAGTTAAGAATCTTGCAATAGGACCTGAGAATTCGCCATCTTCATATTTAACCCAAGCAAGACCCTTTGCATGGTAACGTTTAATGTAATCTTGTTTTTCATCAATATGCTTACGTGAATATTGTTTAGCACCATTCTTAACAGCAATTCCTTTAACAACTCCACCATCAGCAATTGCACCAGAAAATACTTTAAAGTCACTATCTTTAAAAATTGGACTTAAGTCATGAAGATACATTTCGTAACGAGTATCTGGTTTATCAGAACCATACTTGTTCATTGCTTCATCCCAAGTAATTCTCTTAATAGGAGTCTTTAAGTCAATTCCCATGACATCCTTCATAACTTTTTTAAGTAAACCTTCAGTAATGTCTTGAATTCCTTGTTCATCTTGGAAGGATGCTTCCATATCAATCTGAGTAAATTCTGGTTGACGGTCACCACGCAAATCTTCATCACGGAAACAACGAGCGATTTGGTAGTACTTATCAAAACCAGCACCCATTAATAATTGTTTAAATAATTGGGGTGATTGAGGTAAAGCATAAAAACTTCCTGGGTAAATTCTTGAAGGAACTAAGTAGTCACGTGCACCTTCTGGAGATGATTTACCTAAGTTAGGAGTTTCAATATTAATAAAGCCATTTTCGTCGAAGTATTCGTGAACAGCACGTAAAATCTTTGAACGTAAAATTATTGCCTTTTGAAGTGTTGGACGACGTAAGTCTAAGTAACGATACTTCAAACGCGTTTGTTCACTAATTTCAGCATCATCTTTAATTTCAAATGGTGGAGTTTGTGACTTATTCAAAATCTTAATTTCAGTCGCATCAACTTCTACTTCACCAGTCTTCATATCTGGGTTAACACTAGAACGTTTAACAACCTTACCCTTTACTTCAATAACATATTCGTTACCAAGGCTTTGAGCAATGTCCATCAATTCTTTACCAGAATCTTGGTTAACTACAATTTGAACAATACCTTCACGGTCACGTAAATCAATAAAAATTAACTTACCTAATTTTCTAACTCTTTGTACCCAACCATATAAAGTAACTTCTTGACCTTCATATTTTGAGGTAATGTTACCTGCATAATCAGTTCTTTTATCCATTTTTTCCTCGATCTAACTTATTAATTAATCTTTTAATTGTTTTAAAACTCCGTCAATATTATCAAGATCTTCTAACTTAAGATCAATAGTTTGACCGTCACTTAAGCGTTTAATGTTTAAAGTACCATTTTCTAATTCCTTGGCACCTAAAGTAATTACATACTTAGCATGAACACGATCAGCTTTTCTAAATTGAGCCTTAAGCTTCTTTTGATCAACATCATATTGAACTTTTAAACCTTGACTACGTAATTTTCGTGCAATTTCTACAGTCTTTTGTGCAGTTCCTTCACCAATGTTAGTAATAAAGAAGTCAATTCCTTCATCTTCAAAGAATTTAGGGTTTTGTTCTTTAAGAACTAACATTAATCTTTCTTCTCCAATACCAAAACCAACTGCTGGTGTTTGGGGACCATCAAATTCTTCAACTAAATGATCATAACGTCCTCCACCTAAGATAGTAGTTTTAGATTGCCAAAGATTCTTATCTTCGACCATAAATTCGAAAATAACACCAGTATAGTAATCTAAGCCGCGAACCAAATCATCGTCTAAAACATACTTAATTCCTAAATTAGTTAAAGTGTCAGTAATGGTCTTGAAATTAGCTTTAGATTCCTCATCTAAGTAATCAACGATCTTTGGTGCATCTGGCAAGAATTGCTTATCTTGCTCTTCTTTAGAATCTAAAATTCTTAATGGATTAGTTTCCAAACGACGTTGAGAATCTTCTGATAATTGATCTTTTACAGGAGTAAAGTAATTTACTAAAGCATCATGGTAAGCTTTTCTAACGTCTTCATTACCTAAGGAATTAATATGCAATTCAAAATTCTTAACTCCTAATGCGTTTAGTAAATCGTTACCCATTACAATTGTTTCAATATCTGCCAAAGGATTAGCCGAACCAAAACTTTCAACTCCAATTTGGTGGAATTCACGTTGACGCCCAGCTTGCGGTCTTTCATAACGATACATTGGTGCAATATAGAACACATTAAATGGTTTTACGTAATCAGGCCCATAAATTTTGTTTTCTACATATGCTCTAACCACTCCGGCAGTTCCTTCAGGTCGTAAAGCAATGTGACGATCTCCCTTATCATGAAAATCATACATTTCTTTTTCAACAACATCTGAGGACTCACCACTTGAACGAGCAAAAATTTCATAATTTTCAAAAGCTGGAGTTCTAATTTCACGATAATTAGCACGTTCAAAGAAATCTCTTGCTGTTTGTTCTACCTTTTCCCATTGATAAGAGACATCAGGTAGAATATCTACTGTGCCTTTAGGCTTTTGAACTTTCATTCACATCTAACCTTTCCAAAACATAAAAAAGCACCCTTGAACTTAATCAAGGGCGCTTTTGCGCGGTACCACCTTTTGCTTGCTACGATTAACGCTCGCCACACGAACCATTATCTGTTAAAGTGTCACGACTCGTGTATACTTTATGCGCCCTCTCACCAACTAGACGCTCTCTGGTGGTTACCACTCGTCTCAATCTTTGTCTTCGATAATTCTTTTTTAGCATACTTTTTTTTACTTAACTTGTCAATAGAAGCTAGTCTTCCAAATCTAAAACAATAGTAAAAGGACCATCATTTTCTAAAGAAACTTGCATATCGGCCCCAAATTCACCAGTCTCAACGTGGAAGCCCTTATCTTCAAGTTCACGATTAAATTCTTCCCATAGATCTTTGGATTTTGGAGGACGCATCGCATCAAAGAAGCTAGGACGATTACCCTTTTTAGTATCTGCTAATAAAGTAAATTGACTAACACTTAATATTTGACCACCAACATCAGCCAAAGACAAATTAGTTTTACCGTCTTTGTCTTCAAAGATACGCATTTTAGCAACTTTTGCTGCAGCCTTTTTTACTACTTCACTGTTATCACCATTGCGTAAGCCCACTAATGCTAGTAGTCCACGATCAATCTTTCCTACTACATTACCATCAATCGCAACTTGGGCATGATTAACTCTTTGTAATACAACTCTCATTAATTTGTTGACCTCTTTGCTTCATAAACATTTGGAATATCACGCAACCGACTCAAAATGTCTTCTAAGTGATTAGCATCTCTGACGGAAACCGTCGCATAAATGTGTCCCATATTATTGTTATCAACTTTACCAGAAATATTAACAATATTTTTGGTTTTGGAATTGAGGGCGTTAATGACATCACTTAAGAGTTTAGAACGGTTATAACCAAACACTTCAATGTCGGCATTATAGTTTTCATCATTCTTATGTCTAGCTACATTTTCCCAAGCTACATCAATCAAGCGTCCCTGCTTTCTCGCTTCTTCCGTAATGTTAGGACAATCATAGCGGTGAATTGTTACCCCACGGCCTTTGGTTACATAACCTACAATGGGATCTCCCGGAACTGGATTACAACATTTAGCTAAATGAAGCATCAAATCAGATACTCCTTGTACCATTACGCCATTATTATGTTTAACCCGCATTACATCGGCCGGTGCTTTTGAAGCATTATCATCAGTGATACTCTGTTGACCAGCATTCATGATTTCCGCTTCTTTTTGCCGTTGCTTTTCATTTTCTTGTTCACGCCGTACATCTTCAGTTAAGCGATTTCCGACTGTGGCAGCAGATATTTCACCAAAACCTACTGCTGCAAAGAGTTCGTCTTCATTATGATAGTTAAAATGAGAAATAACTTTTTCTAATTTATCTTTAGTTAAAAAATCTTTTGCTACGAAGCCCTTATTATGTAGTTCTTCTTCAACTAGGTTTTTACCCTTTTCAATATTAACTTCTTTATCTTCAGCCTTGAAAAATCGCTTAATTTTATTACGCGCACGCGAGGTTTTGACGATATTTACCCAATCACGTGATGGTTTAGCATTAGATTGCGTCAACATTTCTACTACATCACCATTTTGTAATTTATAGTCTAGCGGTACGATCTTATTATTTACGCGTGCACCAACTGAGTGAGCTCCAACTTCAGAATGAATCATGTAGGCAAAATCTAAAGGGCTTGAATCTTTAGGAAGTTCATATACATCCCCTTGCGGAGTAAAGACATAGACCCGATCTGAAAAAATATCGGTTTTGACACTCTTCATAAATTCATGTGAGTCTTTAGTTTCATCCTGTAATTCAAGAATTTCTTGAACCATATTTAATTTTTTAGTTGCCTCAGTTTGCTCTACTTCATTAGTCGCACCCTTTTTATAAGCCCAGTGAGCAGCAACCCCGTATTCAGCAATTTCATGCATTTTTTCAGTTCTAATTTGAATTTCAAGAGGTTTGCCACCTGGTCCAATAATCGTAGTATGTAATGATTGGTATCCATTAGCCTTTGGAACGGCAATGTAATCCTTAAATCGACCTGGAATTGGTTTCCATTCAGTATGAACGGCCCCAAGGACCGCATAACAATCAGGAATAGACTTTACAATTACTCGCACTGCCAATAAATCATAGATTTCACTGAAGTCTTTGTGCTTTTTGACCATCTTTTTATAGATAGAATAAATATGTTTCGGTCGACCATAAATGTCATATTTAATATTTAAACCATCTAAAGTTTTCTTTAATGTATCAATCGCATCGGCAATATATCCCTCACGTTCACTACGTTTAGACTGCATCAAATTAACAATGCGGTAGTATTGTTGGGGATTTAAATAGTGAAGACTCATGTCTTCTAATTCCCACTTAATCGTTCCGATACCTAAACGATCAGCTAAGGGAGCATAAATATCTAACGTTTCATCGGCAATCCTTCTTTGTTTATCAGGACGCAAATGGTCTAAAGTATGCATGTTGTGTAAACGATCAGCTAATTTAACCATGATGACACGTAGATCTTTAGCCATTGCAATTAACATCTTACGGTGATTGTCTGCTAAATATTCTTCATGTGTTTTTGATTTATACGGAATCTTAGATAATTTAGTAACGCCATCAACAATAAAAGCTACATCTTCACCAAATTTTTCTTTAATATCATCATTAGTAACAGGTGTATCTTCAACCGTATCATGCAGATATCCTGCTGCTACTGTATCAGGATCAAGTTTTAAGGTGGCCAAGGTTCCCGCTACTTGAGTAGGATGAATAATATAAGGTTGTCCAGATTCGCGGAACTGTCCTTCATGGGCATTTTTAGCAAATTCATACGCCGATTCAACAAATTGAATATCGGCTTCATTCATGTATTCTTGACAAGCCTTTAAAACTTCGTCATGCGTCATTTCAACGTATTTTGACATTAAAAATCACCTATTTCTTTTCACGATAAAATTCATCACGCCAAAGGCCAAATAATTCGAAACAAAGATAAACAATACA
The DNA here is from genome assembly GCF_003423665.1 of Lactobacillus rodentium. Classification (GTDB taxonomy): domain Bacteria; phylum Bacillota; class Bacilli; order Lactobacillales; family Lactobacillaceae; genus Lactobacillus; species Lactobacillus rodentium. The sequence continues at coordinate 22,533 of NZ_BFBY01000007.1, forward strand.
AAGTAATAAATTATAACGAGCAAAGTGAATTAAAACAGCAATTGCAAAGACAGCAGGAAAAAGTAAAATCCACCACTTGCTAGCTTTACGCAAGGTAATTAAATGACCTATTTCATAGGCAATAAAAGAATTAAAAATAAAAAATACTAAACCGATTCGCCATACTTTAGATAAATGTACCAAAGGACAAATAATCCAAATGACTACGGCTAATAAAGTTAACCAAATTACCGGCATAAAACTTTTTTCATTTAATTTTTTAATACCACTTTTATTTTCATTATTTTCCATTGTTTATTTTCTCTTTCTTTTTTTATAAATTTTAGCACTTATTTGTCTTTTCTACCGATTAAGAGACCAATCCAACGTTTTTCTTGCATTTTCATCTTAATATCAAAGCCATTTTCATTCAGAGATTTTTCAATTTTAGGCAATTGTTTATAATCAATTCCTGAAAAAATCACTTGCCCATTCTTATTTAAATGATCATCAAGATCAGGAATTAAATCTAAGAGAATTTCTGCCAAGATATTTGCAATTATTAAATCAAAGGACTGGTCCGTATCTTTTAATAGATTAGCCTTTTTAACAGTAATATTGTCAATTCCATTTAATTTAATATTTTCTTGGGCGGCTGTAACTGCTTCATCTGAAATGTCAGTAGCCAAAACATTTTTAGCTCCCATTAACGAAGCTGCAATTGCCAAAATTCCAGAACCAGTTCCTACATCCATAACAGATAACGGCTTAGTCATTGCTCGCTCCATGGCCAATAAAACTAATTGCGTAGTTGTATGACCACCGGTACCAAAAGCCAAACCAGGATCGAGTCTAATTAATTTTTGATCTGGAAAAGCAGGCTGGTAATCTTCCCACTCAGGTACAATCGCTAAATTCCTTGAAAAATCAATTACATGATAATATTTTTGCCACGCAGTATTCCAATCTTCATCAGCAATATACCTAGTATCAATTTCTACATGACCAGCATCTAGACCATAACCTTGCATTTCTTTAATCTTATTATTAAGTTTTTCAAGCAATTCTTCCTTGTTTGCCTTAGCATCAAAAAAAGCTGTAAGTTCTAAATCTTCTGGTAAATTTTCAATATCATCAAGTTCAACTAAACTTGAATCATTCTTCTGCCCTTCAGCAATAAAATCACTTCTTTTTCTGCTTTCCAACCCTACTGCCTGCAGATCATTTTGTAAATAATAAGCTAGGCCATCCTCAATTTCATGACCAGCTTGAATACGAATAGCTAATAATTTCATTTCAATTAACTCCTTTGACACAATTACTTCTCCCAGTTATGATGTTGAGGGTGAGAAATATGTCTAAAAAAAATAAACAAAAAAAATTAAAGAAAACCCTAGTTGAAAAAATTCTTGATCAAAAGAAGATTCCTTATAAACAGTTATCATTTGATACTGTCAAAAAGGGTGATGTTCAACAATTAGATACTTCTATTCTAGCGAATGATGAGCATTTGGTCTATAAAACCTTAGTTTGTGAAGGAAATAAAAATTCACCGATTGTGGCGGTCATTCCAGTTACAGAACACTTAAGCATCAAGAAACTTGCCAAAGCATCTGGAAATAAAAAGTGTGAACTTTTAGCTTTAAAAAAATTGGTTCCAACTACCGGTTATGTTCATGGTGCTAATACTCCAATTGGAATTTATGAAAAGTATCATTTTCCTATCTATTTAGATAAAGGAATGAAAAACTACGATCAAATTGCAGTTTCAAGTGGTGAATTAGGTCGAAGTGTTGAACTTAATCCTCTAGATTTACAAAAAATAACTGAGGCAACCTTTGTTGATTTGCTTGAATAATATAACGATGCAACCGCTTTAAATTTTATAAAAAATGGCTTACAATTACTAATGTAATGAATAAGGAATGGAGAGAGTATTTTTATGAAAAACTTGATTTTGGCAACTCTCCCACAAACAGGAGCCGTTGCTTCATGGATTTGGGGAATTATAGGTTTTATTATTGGTGGTATTGCAATTGCAATTATTATCGGACTTTTTACAAAATCAGATTCAAAAAAATAAGTTCAGAAGAAATTCTTCTGAACTTATTTTTTATCCGGCATGACGCCAATCTTTATCGGCAATGATACGTGCAGTAATTAATCCTAAAGGTAAAGCTAAAACTATCATGATTGCCCTTACTCCCCATAAGGCGCCTTCATTAATTGAAGTTAAGCCTAGGTTAAACATTGCTCGATACATATAAAGTCCCGGTACCATGATCACAATTGAAGGAACGGTCAAAGCAATACGAGGATAACCAACCTTTTTTCTAATAATTGAAGCAAGTAGTCCTGCTAATAGAGCACCAACAAAAGCCGCAACAGCTGGTGGAACATTGGTCCAATCAGTCAAACTCAAACGTAAGGTATTAGCAATTGCTCCCATTATTCCTGCTACCGCTGCCATTTTAGGTTGGGAATTAAACATGATGGAGAAGCCAAATACTCCGCAAAAGCTTGCTATTAGACGTAAAATTGTCATGATTAAAGGACTCAATCCTAATGGTAAGAAATCTTGCGGATGGAGATTGAGTGCTAATGCTACTCCCCACCCTACCGCAGTTGCTACTACAATAATCATGATAGCGTAGGTTAAGCGTTCTACACCCGAACGCATATCTAATTTAGACATGTCTAAACCAGCAGTAATAAAAGGAAAACCTGGAATTACAAAAAGCATTGCTCCAATGTAGCCATCTAGCCTTCTTAAGCTAATGGGGTAGAATATTCGAATAATGAAAAAGGCAATAACATAAACACAACAAGCAACCGTGACTGCAACAGCAATATTAGCTAAAATTGTCATTTTGTGATCTGCCATTTTTCTTCTGACGTAATTACCACACATCGCACCTAAAAATGCGCAGATAACTTCAAAAATTCCGCCACCTAGTAAAAATATAAACCCACCACATGCTAGACCAGAAGCCAAGGCAACCTGAACGGGACTATATTGCGCCTTCATCTTCGAAATTTGATCTAACCGGTTATGAATTTTGCTAATCGTCCATTGACCACCGTTATCTTTAAATTCATTCACAAATTGTTCCATTTTAGCTAATTTGGTGGTATTTACTCCGGTAGTGGGCAAACTTAATGATTGAGAAAAACTTTTACCTGCTTGATCAATGCAGGTATAAGAAAGTGAAACTAAACCAATATCTGAATTACATGTTATTCCTAATGCACGGGAGATTTTATTCATCGAGCTTCTAACTCGCCAAGCTCCAGTTCCATAAGATAACAACATCATCCCAATATGACCAACGATCACTGATTTTTGTTCCAGAGTTACATCTTTTGCGAGACTATCATTTTCATTATTAAAGAATTCTTTCCAGCGAATTCTCATATGATGATGATGCGATAAAGTTGTCATTGGACTTAATACATCACCGTTATTTTCATCTTGATTGTTCATTATATAACTTCCCTTTATATAGCATACAATTATCAGAATACCATAAAATATGAATTATAAAACAAACTTCTTTAATCCCTTAGCTACTCCATTAGCATCATTTGTTGCTGTAATATAGTCTGCCCGATCTTTGATAGAAGAAATCGCATTCCCCATCGCAATTTTTTTAAAGTTGGGATTGGTAAACATCGAACGATCATTATCTTGATCACCAAAAATCATTACTTCATTTTCTTCAAGTCCTAAACGATCAGCTAAATCTGCTAAAGCATCCCCTTTAGAGGCACCTTTTGTATTTAACTCAATACAATTATCGGCTGAGCGAACAATATCATACTTTTCAAAGGCCCATGCGGGAATATTTTTCCACATTTTTTCAATTTCGTTACTATCCAGATCAGCAGTAAAGCCAACTTTATTAAAAATAAAATCTTGGGGAATTTCATTTTTATTTCTAACTTTCATGACATTATTTGTAAATGAGGCATTAATTTGCATTTGTACTGATAAGTCACGATCACATGTATAAAAACCATTTGTGGTTTCAAAATGCAAATTCACTCTTGCTAATCGTTGTAATTTTAGCATGGTCAAGAAATCTTGATATGTCATTTTTTTACTCATTAAAACGCACCCTGCTAAAGTTTGCACCACGGCACCATTAAAGACGACTGCGTATTCATCTTCACCATTAATTCCTAATTCTTGTTCAAAAGGAATCACACCAGATAAAGGTCGTCCCGAAGCCAAAACAACTTTTACACCATTATTTCTTACTTCCTGAATTGTACGTTTATTCTCCAGCGAAATAACATTATGAGAGTTCAACAAAGTGCCATCAAGATCAATTGCGACTAATTTTATTGACATAAAATTCTCCTTTAATTTAAAGAGCTTTCCTTTAATTCAAATTATACTAAAAAGCCCTGAACTAACCAATATAGTTCAAGGCTTACAGTCTCGGAATAAAATATTATTTAATTTCTTTAGCCATGGTCATACCAGCTTCACGCCCAAAAATAACTGTTTCAGCAATTGAATTACCACCAATGCGGTTATTTCCATGAAGTCCGCCACTTACTTCACCTGCAGCGTATAGACCTTTAATTTTGTTGCCATTTTCATCTAAAACACTAGTATCTGGCAAAATGTGGATGCCACCCATGGTGTAGTGAATAGCAGGATGAATATGAATAGCATAAAATGGTGCTTTTTCTAAGGCATGATCCATTCCCGTTGTACGATCAAATTGAGTATCTTTATGTTCGCCTACCGCTTTATTCCAAGTAGTTAAAGTTTTGGCTAAATTATCTTCATTGATACCAATCTTTGCTGCTAATTCTTCAATCGAATTAGCCTTTTCAACTAAACCAACTTTTTCATAAAAATCAATTGCCGTAAAGCGATCTTTAACTCCTTGATCAAAAATCAAATATGCTCCATCTTCATTTAAAGCAGTAATGGCATTAGAAACAACTTTACGCGTATTTAATTCATTTACGAAGCGTTTACCAGCCTTATTAACTAAAATAGCTCCTTCACCTCGAACGCCTTCCCCAATTAAATAAGTACGTTCGCCATCAGTTTGAGCCGTTGGGTGTACTTGAACAAAATCCATTTGGATTAATTGGGCACTTACGTCACTTGCTAATTTTAGGCCATCACCAGTAGCACCAGGTTGATTAGTAGTTTTGTAGTTTTCTAAATCTGGACGATATTTTTTGATTAAATCTTTTGAAGCTCCAAATCCACCGGTTGCCAATAAAACTGCCTTAGCATGGATCGTTTTTCTTCCTTCTTCGGTGGTCACTTCAACTCCAGTAATTTGCTTTTCATCATTTTGGAGTAATTTTGTCACTAAAGTATTATTAAAAACTGGTATATTCTTAGCTTGAACTTGTTTTAATAAACCTGTAACTAAATAACCACCTACTGCTGCTTTAGAAGCAGGACGGTGAGCTCGTTTTTTTGACATTCCCCCCGTAATCGTTAAATCAGAAAGATCAATTCCATGTTCTTCTAACCAACTAATAGCAAGAGCTGAATGATCAACAAAATAATGCAATAATTCACGATCATTTAAAAGGCCACCACCCTTTAAAGTTTCGCGATAAAAATCCTCTTTATTATCAATAATATGGTGCTTTAATTGAACAAAGCTTTCAGCGGCGTTCATTCCGGAAGAAGCACGAGTAGTATTTCCACCTAAACGTTCATTTTTTTCAAGGACGGCAACATCCATTCCCAATTCTTGCGCTTGAATTGCAGCCGTGAGTCCAGTTCCACCAGACCCCACAATTATGACATCATAATTATCTTTTATCTTATCTGGATTACTTGTTTTAAACTCAAATTTTTCCATTTTTTCACTTCTAAATTAATCATCAATTGGTTTTTGTTTTAATGCGTTAGTCATTTCAAGAGGCTTCATCCATTCATCATATTGTGCTTCTGAAACCTTGCCACTCTTAATAGCTGCTTCTTTTAAAGTAGTATTATTTGCTGCAGCAGCTTGAGCAATTTTAGCCGCATCATGATAGCCAATATGTGGTGAAAGTGCAGTCACTGTCATTAATGAATTATCAACATCAGCCTGCATTCTTTCCTTATTAATTGTCATACCATGGATCATCAAATCAGCAAAATGAGTTAATGTGCCGGATAAAATATCTGCTGATTCAAGGAATGCTTCAATCATTACAGGTTTAAAGACATTCATTTCAAAATTACCTTGTGAAGCCGCCATTGTAATAGTGGTATCATTTCCAAATACTCTAGTCGCTGCCATTGTTACAGCTTCAGCTTGAGTAGGGTTAACCTTACCTGGCATAATTGAGGATCCTGGTTCATTAGCTGGTAAGTTAAGCTCCCCTAGTCCGGCTCTAGGACCTGAACCTAAGAAACGAATATCTTGGGCAATCTTAAAAGCATCAGCAGCTAAGGTCTTGATTGCACCATGTACCACGTCCAAACCTGAGTGGTTGGCTAACCCAAAGAATTTATTCGTATCAACGCAAAATTCATGCCCATATTCTTTAGATAAAATTTGGGCAATCTTTTCTGCCATTCCATCAGCCGCATTAAGTCCCGTACCTACTGCAGTACCACCTATTGGGAGTTCATATAAAGTAGGTTTTAGTTCCTTAATATATGATAAATCATGATTCAAAGCTGACACATAGCCTGATAATTCTTGTCCAAATGTTAAAGGCACAGCATCTTGTAAGTGTGTACGACCAACTTTAACTGTCGTCCAATATTGATCTTGTTTAATTTTCAATTCGTCAATTAAATGTTGAACAGCTTTTTCCAAATTATCAAGCGCTTCAACTGCTACTAAGTTCATGGCAGTAGGAAAAGTATCATTAGATGATTGTCCCATATTGACATCATCATTTGGCAAAATATTTAAGCCGGGATGTTCCTTATTAGCAAGATTTGCGACTACTTCATTTACATTCATATTAGTTTGAGTACCAGAACCGGTTTGGTAAACATGAAGTGGGAAAAAGGCATGTAATTCCTCATTAGGCATCGCTAATAACTTGCTGATGGCATCAATAATTGCATTACCCTTTTCTTTAGTTTCTTTGCCCTCTTCCATATTTGCCTTGGCAGCCGCAGCCTTAATATTTAATAAAGCTCGAATAATTCCAATAGGAATTTTAGGGCCAGTAGGAAAATTATTTTGACTCCGTTGTGTTTGCGGACCCCATAAAGCATCTGCAGGTATCTCTACTGGGCCTAATGTATCACTTTCAGTACGAACTTTTTCTTCTGTCATAATTTCTACCTCCATATTTATCAGTTACTTTTATTATAATTCAAGCGATTTAAAGATGAAATTTATAAATAAAAAAATCACATGAAATTCATGTGATTAATAGAAATTATTTAAATAATTTTGGTTTTAAAAAGAAGCTACCTGCGCCAATTACAATAATAAATATCGCCCCAACAACTACATACTTAGCAGGACTAGTGGATCCTTTGACCGCTTGTTTACTTCGTTTATTCGTTTGCTTTTTATTATGGTTGACAGCTTTTTTATGCGAATTATTCTTATGAGTTTCACTTTTTTGTGCGTGAGGTTTAACAGTTGTATTACTTTTTTCAGATCCTTGCTGTGTCGCATTAGGATTAGTTTGTGTGGTCGTTTGAAAGGACTTTGGTGTTTTACTAGTGGAATTAGAATTAGAGACATTACGACTAGAATTATTTGAAGAAGTGACAGAAGTAGCTTGACTCTTTTTAATTTGAGGGGATTGTGGAGCTTTAGTTTGGCTTTGTGGCTGACTAGTTTCAAAATCTTTATCAGGTGATTCTTCTGCTGGAGCCAAGGGAGGATATTCAACATTTTCACCATTTGTCGTATCTGCTTGGACACTTTCAATTTCAGTATTTACCATTCCAGCAAAGGAACAAATAGCTATTACACTCAGTAATCCTCTAGATAATCTCTGCTTCAATTTTTCTCCTCTAATTCAGTATCTTCTATCCTTTATCATTACTTACTAGATTAACGCTTTTTATAGTTAAAAACAACAGATGTTATTTTAAATTTTATAAAAAAATAAAAGAGAGCTTATACTCTCTTTTATTTATCGTTCTTGATGATTTAATCTTTTAGCAACATAGTCTCCAACTACTTGAACAATTAACACTAAAATTAATACTAGGATAGTTGCTACTAATGTAACATCATTATCAAATCTATTATATCCATAGGCAATCGCGGTATTACCTAACCCACCGGCTCCTACGGCTCCGGCCATTGCTGTCAAACCAATTAAACTAATTAAAGTTACAGTTGAGACACGTGCTAATTCAGATCGACTTTCCTTCAAATAAACATCAAAAATTATATCTGATACGGATGCTCCTAGAGCTTGAGCTGCTTCTACCTTGCCTGTATCCACACTTTCAAGAGCAACCTGAACTTGACGAGCAAAGAAAGGAAAAACTCCTAATGTTAATGGCACAAGTGCTGCTTTCATTCCAATTTGTGTACCAACAATAGCTTGCGTTAAGGGAGCAACGAAGGCTAACAAAATAATAAATGGAACTGCTCGAAAGATTGAAACTACTTTATCTACAATATTATAAACTACTTTATTGGCTAAAATTCCCTCTGGCTTGGTCAAGATAAGTAATAATCCGAAAATCAAACCTAAGATTCCACCAAAAATTGCTGACCAAAATGTCATGTAGAGTGTTTGAAAAATTGAAGTTCCCCAGCCAGCATCTCCACCCCAACCGAGAGCAACTACATTAGGAAAATATTTATCTAAAAAATTAATCATTAGTTAACACTCCTTTATTTAATTTGGTTACTACAACATTTTTATCTTCCAGGAATTTAATTGCCGTTTTTTGTTTATCTTGATCAAGATTAAGTAAAACAGCTAAGGTTCCGATTGCTTCCCCACTTAGAACTTCAACATTTCCATACAGAATACTTGATTTTGTATCTAATGCTTCATCTAAATCAGCCACAATAGATTTTGTTACATCATCTATCTTATAGACTAACTGATACAATTCTTCATTATCTGTTAAGGCATCAAAGTGATAAGTATTTAAAATATGTTGAGCTTCTAAGGCACCACCAACAAATTGTTTGGTTAATTCATTTTGAGGATGAAGATATACTTCACGCAAGTTGCCGTGTTCAACAATCTTACCATTTTCCATTACGGCAATTTTATTCGCTACTCGTTTGACAGCATCCATTTCATGTGTAATCAAAACAACTGTTAATTTTAATTCTTTATTTAATTTATAAAGTAAATCCAAAATTTGATTAGTTGTTTTAGGGTCTAAAGCACTAGTAGCTTCATCAGAAATTAAAATATCTGGTTCATTTGCTAGGGCCCGAGCAATTGCTACTCTTTGCTGTTGACCCCCTGATAGTTGGGCTGGATAAGAATCAGCAAATTCTTTTAAGCCAACCAAATCTAATAAGTGCAGTGCTCTTTTTTCTAATTCATTATCTTTTAACTTGGCATGTTTTAAAGCAAAAGCCACATTTTCAATCACAGTTGCTTCATTTAATAAGTTAAAATGTTGGAAAATCATACCAATTTTTTTACGTTCATCTTGTAATTTACGGTTAGAAATTGTTTGATGATGATTAGCAAATAACTCCGTGCCATTCACAGTTACAGAACCATTACTAGGTTCTTGAAGTAAGTTAATCGTTCTAACTAAAGTTGATTTACCTGCTCCAGAAAAGCCAATAATTCCATAAATATCCCCTTTTTCTACTTGGAGACTAACATCATTAACGGCTTTGTTACCATCAAATTCTACATCGATATTTTTTAAGTCAATTTGTACGCTCATTGTTACCCTCCTATTTTAACTTAACTCCCCAAGCTGGTAATTGCGTCTTACCATAAAGTTTTTGTGTTAATTGCTTAGTTTTTTCGGTTTGGAAAGCTTTTACTACATCTTTATAAATTTTATTATTCTTATCCTCTTTTCGAGCAACAATAATATTTATCCATTGTTCTGAATCTTTATTTAAAGGTTCAATATATATAGTTTCCTTATCACCTAAGTGAGCTGCTTGAACATAAGTATTATTAATGATACTTGCATCAACATCATCAAGAACCCTAGCAGTTTGCTCAGCTGCAACTTCTTTAATTTTTAAATGTTTAGGATTACTGGTAATATCAGCAATTGTAGCAAGTTTAACATTCTTCTTTAATTTAATTAAACCAGCATTTTTTAATACATAAAGGGCTCTAGATTCATTAGTTGAATCGTTAGGAACTGCAATGGTTGCACCATCTGGAAGATCTTTGATGTTTTTATATTTTTTGGAATAAACTCTGATTGGAGCAATATAAGTTTTACCAATTGGAGTTAAAGTACCATGATTTGCTTCATTCCATGCATCTAAAAATGCATAATGTTGAAAAGAATTTAGGTCGATATCACCATTAGCAAGAGCTTTATTTGGCTGAGTATAATCAGAAAAATTCTTTAATTTAATCGTAATACCATATTTTTGTTTAGCATCTTTTTGGACACTCTTCCAAATAGTTTCATCTTGTTTAGATAGTCCCACGACACCTACGGTCACTACCTTTGATTGCGTTTTATGTGTTCCTAACGGATTGGGAGCAAAACTAAACCATCCGGCAACTATAATCAAAACACCTACTATTGCCCAAATAATCCGATTTCTAACTCTTTTCTTATGCATTTTCTTTCCTCCTAACAAAAATTAAGAAATAAAAAAGCACTCATCCTAATAAAAAGGACGAGTGCTTCGTGTTACCACCTTTATTTATTATTTACTCACGTAAATAACCTTCGTAAGTAGCTCTAAAATAGAATTACTTTGCCTTGTTAACGAGAGCAACCCCGTCAGAAACTAATTATTCGTCTCTGCCATTGCAATTTCAGCCCATGTTCAAAGTAAATTTCTATCTATTTGCACCAACCATAGACTCTCTAAAAGTAAATTTAGCTTTTACTCTGCTGAAGAAATGTTTAAAAATAATTGTTAAAAATATAATAAATTCTTCATTTGAATTCGTCAAGTCTTTTTTAATATTTTTTTAGAATTATTTCATAAATCCCTTTTTTGGGCAAAAAAAAATCGGATTGCTCCGAAATTGTTGAGAAAAACATGTTGTTGAGAAGATATCGAGGGCCTTCCGCCTTCGATACATTGATTATAGCACACAAAAAGTTATTTTAAAATGCTTTTTTTCGTTATTTAATAACCATATTAGCAATTTTGGGAAGTTAGTATCGTTAATATATCAACATTTAGCTTGTTTTTTATAACAACTCAGAATTAATCCGATTTAATAATTTTAAAGTTATTAAGTTATTTAATTTTGATAATTAATTGTTTGAGACTTTTTAGTTGCGTATGAACTTAATTCACTACCATCTAAATCTTCTTTATGCATGTCAACAGCAGCAATTTGGTTATCTTCATAAGTATTGTAGTAATACATACCTGTTTCAAGATTCATACAATCAGAATAAATGGTATATTCAAAACTATTTGGTGCTACTTCATCCAAGCCCTTAGGTTGAGCTACAGATTCAAGTACATGGAAATAGTTGGTAACATTTTCATCTTCACTTTTACCTTTAGGAGCATGTTGTAAAGCAAAGGCTACTTTAACGAAACGTCCTTCGGAATCCATTCCACCTGGTAAATTATGAGTGCCAAGTGAACGACTATAGTAGTTAATATCAATATCTGGTAGTAAGGTATTTTTTGGCTCTCCCGGGGTAATGCCTGCATAGTTACCAAGGTTAAGTAATTGTTGTGGGAATGATGGATTATTAGTTAAGACATGGGTAGGATTATCGTACACATGAAGACCATCAGCATCTGGTTCAACTACAATACTTGCACCTGTTTTATCTCCTAAAATCCAGTGTAAAGGTGAAGGTTGAGTTTCTTTTGAAAAAGCCTCATTAGTAATGTTAAGATTCTTCATTAATTCTTTTGCTTCAGCAACTGTTTTTGCTTGTCCCAAAATGTATGGGATAAATTCAAAAGATGCAACATTGGTCATCTTTGGATTAGATGGATTATAGACAGCATTGCCTGAATATGCTAGACCTGCCATTCCCAACCCTGCTTCATTAGCCGCATCAAAATACAATGGATAATTATCAGCAACCATCGCCATCCCAATTAAAGCTAAGTGAGATTTCATAGCTGGAACTTCACGAAATTTAAATTCATAGTTTCGTGGAGTTACAGTTACTTCTTGTCCAAAAGTAATTTCCAAGTCTAAATTACGGCCAAAATAATGATTTGATGAATTATATAAAATTCCAGTACACATATTTTTCTCCTTTTCCCTGCTACTATACTTGTTTCTTATTTTACTACATACTTAATATATTAAAAAGAGTTCACTTACTGTGAACTCTTTGATTTTTTATTAATAAATACTTTTTACTTTTTCTTGCACTTCAGGTCGAGAAATAAATTCATCATAAGTCATATCAGGACGACTAACAATTCCTTTTGGCCCTACTTCAATAATATGGTTAGCAATGGTTTCAATAAATTCATGATCATGAGATGTAAATAAGATTGATCCTTGATAATCAGTTAAGGCATCGTTTAAAGAAGTAATTGATTCTAAATCTAAGTGATTTGTAGGATCATCCATAATTAAAACATTAGCTGGTTCAAGCATCATACGTGATAACTGACAGCGAACTTTTTCACCACCAGAAAGAACTTTAATTTGTTTTTCAATCTCGTCACCACTAAACAGCATACGTCCTAAGAAACCGCGTAAAAAGGTATTATCATCTTGCTCCTTAGTCGCATATTGACGCAACCAGTCTAAAATTGAAAGTTCATCATTATTAAAGTTAGCATTTAAATCACGTGACATATAATTAAATGCTGTTGTTTGTCCCCAGGTCACTGTACCCGTATCTGGTTTTATTTTTCCAGCAATAATATTTAACAATGCTGTGGTAATACGAGTATCTTGGGATAAAAATGCAACTTTGTCTCCTGAATTAAGTGTAAAAGAAACATTATCTAATAGCTTTTCGCCTTCCACACTGTAAGAGACATTTTCTACTTTAAGTAAATCATTACCTAAGTCACGATGCATATCAAATTTAACATAGGGATACTTTCTCAATGAAGGTTTAATATCATCAAGGGTAATTTTATCTAATTGCTTTTTACGTGAAGTAGCTTGCTTTGATTTAGATGCATTAGCTGAAAAACGTGCAATAAATTCTTGTAATTCTTTGATCTTTTCTTCTTTTTTGGCATTTTGATTAGCAGCCAATTCATTTGCCAATTTACTAGATTCATACCAAAAGTCATAATTACCAACGTACAGTTGAATCTTTCCTTTATCGACATCACACATTTGGGTACATACTTGATTCAAAAAGTGACGGTCGTGAGAAACAACTAAAACAATATTTGGATAATCAGCTAAAAAGTTTTCAAGCCAATCGATGGTATGAACATCCAAACCATTTGTTGGTTCATCCAAAAGTAAGATATCAGGATTACCAAATAATGCTTGGGCTAAAAGAACTTTAACCTTCTCAGCTTCTGATAGTTCACTCATTAAAACTTGATGCTTTGCTTCCGGAATTCCTAAAGATTGTAATAACTTCGAAGCATCAGCTTCAGCATTCCAGCCATCAAGTTCAGCAAACTTACCTTCTAATTCGGCAGCCCTTACTCCATCTTCATCACCAAAATCTGGTTTAGCGTATAGTGCATCCTTTTCCTGCATCACATCATAAAGTTCTTTATGACCTTGAATAACAGTTTGAAGGACCGTAAAATCTTCAAATGCAAAGTGATCCTGGTTCAAGCTAGACATTCTTTCATTAGGCCCAATACTAATATTTCCAGTCGTTGGATCTAGTTTACCTTCAAGTAGTTTTAAGAAAGTAGATTTACCTGCACCATTAGCGCCAATAATTCCGTAACAGTTACCAGGTGTAAATTTTAAGTTAACATCTTCATACAAAGTACGTCCTGATAAATTTAAACTTAAGTCAGATACTGTAATCAAATATATTAATCCTTTCTACTTAACAATTTTTCAATTGCTTAAGTATAGCAAATTTTTATCAAAGTGCCTAGCTGGAATTAATGCAAACTTGTCAAAAATGCTAAAAGACCAAAAACAATTCCTGGTACATTAGCCCAAAAAATTGGCCAATCTCTCTCTTTTTTCATTAAGGCATAAGCAACCCAAAAAATACAGTTAATCATCGCTACTAAGGGTTGAATTGGACTACCATATTGACCATGTAAATTATCAAAAATCTGTGGAATATATGAGACGTACATCAAAATTGAAATAAATGATGCAATTCTCCCTATTCCTTCAACAAATTTACTATCTTCCATAGTATTTTCTTGCTTAATTTCTTTTTTATTATCTTCTTTCATTATTTTCTCCTTTCCTTTGCTTTATATACTATTATATAAAATTATATTTTTATTTTTTCAAATGAACTAATCTTTAAGAAATTTTAGGTAAAAGAAAAAGACTGATAAAAATCAGCCTTTTTAGATTAATTAAATTCTAAGTAAATTAATCAAAGTCAACACTGTCTGGGAAGAATGCTAAGCGTTCGCCCTTACCAAGTTGTTCTTCGATTTCAAGTAAACGGTTGTACTTTTCAACACGTTCTGAACGAGCTGGAGCACCGGTCTTCAATTGACCACCGTTAATAGCAACAGCTAAATCAGCGATGAAGGTATCACCAGTTTCACCTGAACGGTGAGAAATCATAGTGTTGTAACCATTCTTACGTGAAAGACGAATAGTTTCAAGAGTTTCAGTAACAGTACCAATTTGGTTCAACTTAATTAATGAAGCGTTACCGGCACCTTCTTTAATAGCCTTCTTCAAAAGCTTAGGGTTAGTACAAATGAAGTCATCTAAAACGATTTGTAAACGATCTTTGTGACTTTCAGTAAACTTAACCATACCTTCAACATCGTTTTCATCGTATGGGTCTTCCATAGAAATTAATTCTGGGAATTCTTCAAGTAACTTGTCGTAGTATTGAGCTAATTCTTCATCGTTCAATACTTTACCTTCCAAGTGGTACTTGCCGTCTTCTTTGTTGTAGAAGTAAGAAGCAGCACAGTCACAAGCAATGGCAATATCTTCACCTGGCTTGTAACCAGCCTTGATAATTGATTCGTGTAATGCCTTTAAAGCTTCTTCTGAGTTCTTCATGTTAGGAGCGAAACCACCTTCGTCACCTAAACCAGTTTCATAACCCATATCTTCAAGAACTTTCTTCAAAGTGTGGTATACGTTAACAATCTTTTCAAAACCATCACGGAATGAAGTCTTGCTTACTGGAGTAATCATGAATTCTTGAATGTCGATACCGTTGTCAGCGTGTTCACCACCGTTAATAACGTTGTGGAAAGTTTGAGGCATTTCAAGATCAGTACCACCAAGGTAACGGTATAAAGGTTGGTGAGTATCTTTTGCAGCTGCAGCAGCAGTAGCCATAGATACACCTAAGATAGCGTTAGCACCAAGACGACCCTTGTTTGGAGTACCGTCTAAAGCAATCATAGTAGCATCAATGTTTGGTTGATCATGTGGATCTAAACCTTTTAATGCATCGTTGATTTCAGTGTTAACGTTGTTAACAGCGTTCATAACACCTTTACCACCAAGACGTGAACCACCATCACGTAATTCAACGGCTTCGTTTTCACCAGTTGAAGCACCTGATGGAACTTCAGCCTTACCTACAACACCGTTTGAAAGAGTAACGAAAACTTCAACAGTTGGGTTACCACGTGAATCAAAGATTTCAAGTGCGTGTACATTTTCAATAACTGATTTGAGCATTAGTATAAAATCCTCCTTAGAATTTGTGGCGAAATATACAAACTAAATACATTGCTATCTAACCAATATATTCGTCACCTTTGGGCATTAGCCCTTTTGGACTACAAGATTATTTTAGAGCAAGATTGTGATGATGTAAACTTATATCAAAAATTAATTATATTTTTTAACAACAAAAAAAAGCTGGTCCTTAAACCAGCATTAAAAATTGTTGTGCAATTGCAAAACAGAAAAAGCCCAAAGTCGTTGCACCAATAATATCAGAAGGATAATGCGCTTTAGTTTTTAATCGAGAAATTACTACTAAGAACCATGTACCGATAATGGTCAAAAGTAACAAAAAACCACCAAATTTTCCAAATAAGTGCCAAATAATTAACCCCATAATTGTGACACTTAGAACATGACCACTGGGAAAACTATATCCTAATCGGACCTGACTAGAATTTTGGGGACGCTGACGTTTAATTGCCCTCTTTAAAAAAATACCTAATAAATCTGTAAAAATTAAAGTAATTAAGACCCATTTACTTAGATGGGGATGCCCAGTAATAAAAAGTAAGCCTGCCAAGAGAACATCCCATCCAGCAATTAACTTTGGCTCATTTATAAAAGTTATAATTTGCCATATTTTTGAATCATTTTGTTTACCCAACTTATGGTGAAACCAACGATCATAAAAGTTAAACATGCGCGAATTTCTTATATTAAAAATTAGTAGTACTAGGATAAGACCCGCAATAAAAAAATCTAAATGAGAACTCAAATTCACTCTTCTACCTCTTATAAATATCAAATTTATTTTAGCAGGATTTGGTTAAAAAAGATCAGCTTTTATCTTTAATAATGAATTTTAAATAATTTCTTTAACAATTCTTAATCTTTTGCTATACTAAAAAAGAATTTTTCTTTTATTTAGGAGGTTATTATGAATAACAAAAGTGCAAGAGGATTAGCGCTTACTAATGGACTTGTTGGATTAATTGGTGGAATTATTTTATTAATTGCTATTTGGTTAATGGGTCTAAGTTTTATCGTAAATGATGGTTTTGGTGGTTTTGTAACTGTCTTAGTATACATCATCAAGATTGCAATTTTAGTTTTAGGTATCATTGGCGCTGTTCAATTCAAAGAAGTTGAAGCTATTCATACTGCACCTAGCGTTCTTTTAATTGTAGGTGGTGCAATTTCACTTATTCCTTTATTAGGATGGGTTGGCGGAATTTTAGCCATCATTGGTGGAAGCATGTATCTTTCTGAAATGAAAAATATTGAAGCTTAAATAACTATTCGTGCACTAGAAGAATTAATCTTCTGGTGCTTTTTTTATATTCCAAATATTTATTACTTTTGCTATACTTTCTCTATGTTACATGAAAAGGAGATACAAAATTGAAAGCTAAGAATGTAAAAACCTTGGTATTAACCAATGGGATAGTCGGATTGGTCGGAGGAATTCTTCTATTATTTGCTACCCTTTTCACTACTGCCTTTTACGGTATACTACTTGCCTACTGGGTTGATGGTGAATATTCTGAAATCAGTGGTGTAGGTGCAATTTGGCTAATAATTATTGGAATAATATTTATTTTAATAAAAATTGCGATTCTGGTATTAGGAATTGTGGGAGCAGTGAAATTTAGAAATATTCCTGCAGTTCATACTGCACCTAGCGTTCTTTTAATTGTAGGTGGTGCGATTGCTATTATTCCCCTCTTCGATACCATCGGAGGAATTGTTGCCATTGTTGGTGGAAGCTTATACCTTGCCACACTAAAACGATTAGATAAATAAACAAAAAGATTGGTCTATTTAATTCGATAGATCAATCTTTTTAATTTAGTCTACTTAATCTTAAAGTTTAATGTCTTTTCTCCACCAAGGAATTTATTATTTTCATCTTTTATTCCATTAGTTGTAACTTTTAAATGCTTGCTATTAATCTTCTTAAGGGCTGATTTCAAATCAGTACCATATGATAATACAAGAACCATTTCTTTATTCTTAAGTTTTTCGCCTGGTTTAATTTGAATATTGCTTGTAGCATCATCAAAGGCAATATTCGTATTTTTAACTTTCTTGCCTTTATCTAGCTTAATTTTCTTAGCTTCACCTGATAAACCACCAAAAGTTAAAGTCTTTTTACTCGTATTTTCAATATTTGCTGTAACTTTTAACACAACAAAAGTTTGATCAACAGGATTTGAGAATTGTGATTTACCAAAAACAGCTTTATCATCCTTATTTATATTTAAAATTTGATCATAGTTCTTATAATTCTCAATTGCATAAACTTGGTACTTAAGATTGGTAAATTTTAGGCTTTTGGCTTTATAATTTGGTAATTTTTTATTTCCTTTAATCCAAGTCATATATTCGCCATTATCAATTTTGGCATAATCCCCAGCTTTTGGATTCTTTACATTAACTGAAACACGCTTTTTGTGATATTTATCGTGTTTTATTTTAAATTCTTTTTTAGAAGCAGCCTGTACTGTTGGATTAGTAGAAAAACTTGTTGGAATTACGGTAGTTGAAAGAGTAATACCTGCAAGCATAGTAGCAGCAATAAGATAAGATTTTTTCATATTCAACTCTCCTAACATTGATCAAGTTAGTTACGAAAATTTATTCTACTTGCATCATAGCTCATTCTTTGTATTTGTTCTAATAAAACACTTTATGAAAAATTTTTTCAATTTTATTATGCTAAGATATTGAAGCATGATATACTTATTTTTGTTATGGAGAGTTGGCAGAGTGGTAATGCACCGGACTCGAAATCCGGCGAACCGGCTTATACCGGCGCGCAGGTTCAAATCCTGTACTCTCCTCTCAATAAAGTCCTATGTATTAATACATTGGGCTTTTTTTATTCCTCCCCACTTGTCCTTTTCTTTATATAACAAAACCACCAAGTCCTGTTGTAGACTTAGTGGTTTTGTTAATCTTCTACTTCTTCCCTAACTTCTTTAGGCTCGGTTTGAAAACGTAAAAATACATTATTAATTATTAAGGCTGCGATAGTTAATATACAGCCAATAATTTCTGCCCCAGTGGCCAAATAACCACTCATTGTTACAACAATGAAAGAAGTTACTGGTTCAATATTCATAAATAAAATTCCATTTACCGGTCCTAAATATTTATTACCTAAATTCCAAGCAAAAACAGCGATTACTCCGGCAAAGATGATCATGTAAGCCAGAGCCCCTCTAATTGAAACTAGTGTTTCAACTTTAGGAACGGAGATTACGCCAAAAATAGTAAAAATGACAGTTAAAATTGCGACTGAAATAACTCCGTAAATAGTCGTTAAAGTTGAATAACGCAAGATTGACCAATCTTTAAATTCAGACCCACCCATTGTAAAAAGTACCCAACATAAGTCAGCCAAAAAGATAAGCAAGGTAGCTACAGCTAATCCACTACCACCTTGAAAAAGTAATTTTGGATTTCCCTTAGTTACTACTAAAAAGACGCCAATAAAGGCTAAAATCATAGTAAAAATTGTGACTAAATTCAATTTTTTACCCTTAAATAACCAACTAATTAATGCTGTAATCATCGGTTGTATTGCCATCATCACAGAAGCAATAACAGATCCGGATTTGCCCGCTAAATTTTGTCCTGCAAATACTAATAAGTTAAAACCAGCAAATGCAAAAGTTCCTAATAACCATAATTTCCAAAATCTTTTACCAGGATTAAAAGCACTCTTACCTTCAATAAATAAAAGTAAAATAGCAAATACAATTGCTACACTACCATATCTAAGCAAAGTAAAGTATACTGGATCAATTAGTTTTAAGGTTGGAGCCATAATTGGAAACATCGCACCCCAAGCTACTGTTGCGGTTAAACAAAGAATGATTCCTAAAATATATTGTCTTACTTTCATTACTTTCTCCCATCAAAAAAATCGACTTTTTTAAGATAAAGTCGATTTTCCCCTACTTATAATTACTCAAAATTAAGCTAACTTAGCCAAGGCACCCAAAGTCCGTACCATTTGTGATACAAAGCCATTCTCATTATCGTACCAAGATACAGTCTTAACAATTTGAGTATCACCTGCTGTAGTAACTTCAGTTTGAGTTGGATCAAAAATTCCACCAAAAGTAGTTCCAATGACATCCCCAGAAACAATACCATCTTCGTTGTACCCAAATGATGGATTATTTTCGGTATATTTCTTCATTGCATTGTTAATATCTTCTTCAGTAACCTTCTTATCCAATACAGTTACCAATTCGGTTTCAGAACCGTCTCTAACTGGAACTCTTTGAGCATGACCCTTAAGTTTGCCATTAAGTTCAGGAATTACAAGACCAATAGCCTTTGCTGCACCAGTTGAATGAGGAATAGTGTTTTCAGCAGCTGCACGTGCATTACGCACATTACCACTTCTATCTGGGCCATCTTGCAACATTTGTGATGAAGTATAAGCATGAATGGTAGTCATCGTACCAGCCTTAATACCAAATTCCTTGTTAAGGTAGTAAGCTAGCGGTGCTAAAGAATTAGTAGTACATGAACCAGCAGAAACGATAGTATCATCTGGAGTTAAAGTATCATCATTAATGTTGTAGACAATAGTCTTCATATCACCTGCTGGTGCAGAAATCAAAACTTTCTTTACGCCAGCATCAAGGTGAGCTTGAGATTTCTCCTTTGAAGTGTAAAAACCAGAACTTTCAACTACAATATCCACGCCATCATTCTTAACCCATGGAATATTTTGAGCTTTTGGTTCAGCATAGACATTAATCTTCTTACCGTTAACATAAATTGCATTATCATCGGCTTCTACAGTTCCATTAAAAGTTCCATGGATCGTATCATATTTAAAGAGATGAGCAAGCATCTGAGGTGAAGTTAGGTCATTAATTGCGACAACTTCAATATCTGGATTGTTTGTCTCTAAAATTCTACGTAAAGTTAATCTTCCAATTCTACCAAATCCGTTAATACCAACTTTTACAGTCATATTAATTACCTCTTTTCTTATTACTTACTTTTTACAAGTATTATCTTAGCCGGATTATTTATTTTTGGGAATAAACAATGTAGAATATGGGGTATAACAAATCGTTAACTAACTAATAATAAGTAGGTGCAGCCATGATTGATTCTTTGAATATTGATTTATTACAAGTTTTTATTGTTGTAAGTGAGCAAAAAAGTATCAATAAAAGTAGTGAAATTCTTCTACTTTCTCAACCAGCTATTAGTAAAAAAATAAAGCAGCTTGAAAGTTACTTTAGTACTAAATTATTTGAACGATCTAGTTCAGGAATGACTTTAACGCCAGCGGGAAAAGAATTTTATCAAAAAGCTAAACTTGTTTTAAATGATTTCCAAGCTCTCCATCAAGTGGAAAACAATAGCGTTCCTCTTAAAAAGCTCCGTATTGGTGCTTTAGATAATATTGCATCTATTTGGTATCCTAACTTCTTTAAAAAAGCTCTCTTTAATGCGCGAAGCCTTAAATTATCTAATGAAGTAATGGATTTAATTACTCCCTTTAATGAAGATAATTTAGATTTAATTTTCTTAGACAGTCCATTTAAAAGATTACTTACTAAAGATTATGAAGAAAAAGAATTATATCGTGAGCCCTATGTATTGCTGTATTCTAAGCACAATGAGTTTTTAAAAGATAGCAAAAAAGAGATTCTTACTTCAAAAGACCTCCAACAATTAAAATTTATTATGCATCCCCGTTTATGTCCGGTTCATGATCGTTTAGTTAATATTTTTTCGGAAGAAGAACTTGAACTTCCAGAAATTTATGAAGTCGATTTTGTTGAATCACGGTTAGCTTTAGTAGCTATTTCCGATTTAATCACAATCCTACCTTTATCTTTAGCTAAGCAAAAAATAAAAAATAATGATGAATTATTTATCAAAAAACTCGATAAACAATTTGTAAGAAAAGTTTCACTTTTTTCCGATGGAAAAGCGGATTTAGATGAAATTATTGAAAAATTAGATTAAAAAACTCCTCCAGTACACAAAAGTATTAGAGAAGTTTTTTTATTTACACTTTAAAATTTTTCATCTAATTTTTTTATTTTTTCAAGTCCCATTTATCCAAATTCAATTATTTCAAGGTTTATAGTTTGCTTTTTTACCCCCCCAAGTTGTATTTTTATATTGATTGTTACACCGAGCGCTCAAACTATAACACAAACTGAGATATTTTTACCTTAGCCTGCGAAATATAGGTAACAACAAAATTTAAACAACATAAAAGAGGAAAAAAATGACACAATCAAAAAGTAGAAAAATTGGACTATTCGGTCTAATTGCAATGGTTGTTGGAGCAATGATCGGAGGAGGAATTTTCGATATTCCTCAAAATATGGCTGCCTCATCTTCTCTAGGTGCAGTAATCATTGCCTGGGTTTTAACGGGAATAGGTATGATGGGATTAGCCTATACTTTTAAAATCTTAGCCGAACAGCGTCCAGACTTAAACATTGGTATCTATTCATATGCTCGTGCTGGATTTGGTAGATATGTAGGTTTTAATTCAGCCTGGGGTTATTGGATTGAAGCAATTACAGGAAATGTTGCATATGCAGTTATGCTTAACGATTCTTTCGGTCGTTACTTCCCAGTTTTGCTTAAACACCAATGGCCAACAGTTATCTTTGGTATCGTATTAATTTGGATTTACAACTTCTTAGTTCTTAATGGTGTAAAGGAAGCAACTTTTGTTAATAACATTACTGTGATAATTAAGTTTATCAGTATTGCTATTATTTTAATCTGTATGATTATCTTCTTCCGTTTCCCAACATTTTTCTGGGGATTCTGGGGACAAGGCCTACACCTTGGAAACTTTATGAGTCAAGTTAAGGCACCTATGTTGGTAACTCTATGGTGTTTTATCGGTATTGAAGGTGCAGTTGTAATTTCTAACCACGCTAAAAAGAAGTCAGATGTCGGTAAAGCCACTGTGATTGGTTACCTTACATCATTGATTGCCTATGTTTTGGTCAGCATTGTGGCTTACGGAATTTACCACCAACCACACCTTTCAACTCTAACTGATCCTTCAACAGCATACTTATTGAAGAACTTGCTTGGTCCTTGGTTCATTGACTTCGTTACTATTTCAGTTATCATTTCTGTCGGTGGTTCTTGGATCGCTTGGACTGTTATGATGGCACAATTACCATATGCCGCCGCTAAAGGTAATGTTTTACCATCATTCTTTGCACGTGAAAATAAAAAGAAGGTACCTAGTGTATCACTTTATATTTCAAGTGTTTTAATGAGTTTATTCATGTTATTGGTTGTTACAGCTAATAATGTATACTTAGCAGCAATTGATATTACTGGTGTATTAATTTTGCCATGTTATTTATTAAGTTCAATGTACTTATGGAAAATTGCGCAGAAAAAAGAAATCTTTAATAATGATTCTGCCAAACGACACAAGAGTTTATTTATAGGTATTTTATCTACTGTCTATTGTCTGTGGCTACTATATGCCGCTGGATTAAATTATTTATTAATTTCCACCATTATATATGCAGTAGGAATTATCTTCTTCTGGATTGCGAGAAAAGAAAATCCTGACGGTGATAAACATATCTTTACTAAGTGGGAAGCGGTTTTAGCAATTGCTTTATGTATTTTAGCCGTTATTTCTATTTATCTCTTAATTACAAAGAAAATTACTTTTTAATTAATAAAGGAAAAGAATTATGAAACAAAATGAAAAATTTAATGTTGGTCAATGGCTTCCAAGTGACCAAGAATTTTACAATAAATGGATGAAAAAAGTTCTAAAAGAAGCTGAAGAAGAAGAAAATCAAGAACTTCTCCCTCCTATTCAAGATTTTAAGGATTTGATCGAAAATGATCATACTCTTTGGAATTTATTCCACATGATGTTTGATGAAGTACCTTTAAAATATAAAGATACACCAATGGGTACTCCAGCCATCCATGACTATCGTCAAATGCTTAGAACCTTAAACCGTATTATGCATCGAGCACCAGAATTTAATACTACGGGTTTAGTAGGTTTTCCAATCAACGCTATTTTAGACTGGCCAATGGCAACTAAGGCTGGTTACGTAGCATTTATGGATCCACGTGTTAATGAAAAACTACGTGCTATCTTAGATTACTGGGGTAAGTTTTTACAAGGTCCGGATTCAACTTATGTACTTAACCGTTCAAAAAATGGTTGGTTAAGTGATGAAGCCTTAAAGAGCATGGAAGGTGCTGCTTATGGTGATGATTTTAGAACCATTTTTAAGACGCCAAACGATGATATTAACAATAATTATGGTTTTAAGTCATGGGATGAATTCTTTACTCGCACCTTTAATCCAGGTATTAGACCAGTAGCAAATCCAGATGACCCAGATTCTATTGCTAATGCTTGTGAATCTGCTCCATATCGTGTTGCACGTAATTTACCTAAAAAAGCAAAATTCTGGATTAAAGGACAACCATATTCATTAGTTGATTTACTTCATAATGATCCTTTAACCGATGAATTCGTTGGTGGTACCTTATATCAAGCCTTTTTAAGTGCCTTAAGTTATCACAGATGGAACAGTCCAGTTAGTGGCAAAATTGTTAAAGCATATAATCTTTACGGATCTTACTACTCCGAAACTCTTAACCAAGGTTTTGCAAATCCTGATGGACCCGATCCTGCAGCTCCAAATGATTCTCAAGCTTACATTACTCAAACTGCTTCACGTGCAGTTATCTTCATTCAAGCTGATAATCCTAAGATTGGTTTAATGGCCTTCGTAGCAGTAGGAATGGCTGAAGTTTCAGGTAATGAAATTACAGTTAAAGTTGGTCAACATGTAAATAAAGGTGATCAATTAGGTATCTTCCACTTTGGTGGGTCTACGCATGTTCTCTTATTTAGACCAGGTGTTGATGTTGACTTTAACTTACATGGGCAAGAGCCAAGTCTCGGTTCATCAAACATCAAAGTTCGCGATGAAATTGGTCGCGTAAAATAAGCTATTAATACTAATAAAAAAGAAGCATATTAAATGATATGCTTCTTTTTTATTTAATCTCATCAAAGGGATAATTACGATATTTTATAGCTAACTTTGGATCCTTAAACAAAGCCCCATGAATATCTCCAGACGAATAAGCCAAATACAGGACTTCATTTCCATTGAATGTTCCCTTCAAATATACTAAATCTACTGTTCCTAAGATATCCCACACACGTAATGCGGACCGATTATCTAAATTAGTTACTTCACCGATGGAAAGATCGCCAGGATATTCTTTATTTAGTTTTTCAGAATTATGATCACGTCTGAATGGTTTAGTCTGATAATAAACTACAGATCCATTTACTGTATGAGCATCAATCTTTAAACTCCGGGCCCTTTTAGAAAATTGATCACTACGCCACCAAGTTCCATAAAATTCTGAGGGAATTGTCATAAGTTTTAAATTCTTATATTTCTTAGTTAAATCAATTTTCGAAGTAGACTTTGAATTACTTCTATGAACCGAAGTAGATTTTGAACTAGACTGAGATGTTTGAACTTCATTCTTATGGGCACAACCCGTTAGAAATATTAATCCTAAAAAAATTCCAATCAACTTTTTCATTCCAGTATCCTCCAATTTTTTCGAAAGAATACCTTATATTTTAATCAAAAATAGTAATCAGTAAAATATTATTGGAATAAATTAAACTAATAGCCAAATGACTAAACCTAATATTTGTCCAAAAGATAATAAAATATTAGTGTTCAAGATTTTAATAAATGAGATTTGTTTACTCTGTTTCTGGAAAATAAAGCGAACTTGTTTAATCAAGTAAGGCAATAATAAGAATTCAATAATTAATACGGTCCAAGGAATACAACCAACAATCGTAGCAAAAATGGATGCGATGTAGCCGGCTAGATAAACAATTGCCATTAACCAGCAACTATTTTTAACACCGAGATAACTAACAATCGTATGACGACCATGTTCAATATCAGGTTGGGCATCACAAATATTATTAGCAAGCAATAAATTAAAAGTACATGCCACTCCTACTCCAGAAGCTAAGATTGCTTTCCAAGTAAAGTTCCAATCTAAAGGCAAAACATGATTGATATTTAAGAAAGCTGTAACGAAAAAGATTCCAAATCCCATGGCAATTCCTGATAATCCTTCTCCAAAAGGTGTTCCAGAAATTGAATGTCTTCCCGTTGAATAACCAATAGCCACGCTATAACAAAAAATACCAACTAACCAAATAATCAAATTAGTTTGAAACCCTATTGCAAAAGCAAACACCATTGAGATAGCCAAGAAACTAAGAATTAAACTTAAAACTACTTTCTTACTTAAATCATAGGTATTAATAGGATTTTGTGGATCATCAATACCCAAGGCTTCTGATCTACGATTATCCCAAAAATCATCATTCAGATTTAAAGCTAACTGCAAGAATGCAGAAGCTATTAACATTTCAATACTCAACCATAGGTTAAACAAATGGTAGTTATATAAAGTATATAAAATACCTAGTAACCAAGGTGCAAAAGTATTGATTAAAGGTTTAGGATCAACTAATTCTAAGTATCCATCTTTTTTATTTTTCATTGTTTTCTCCTTCCGTAACACAATTTTATTAAAGCACTATTTAGAAGGATAATAAATTATTCTATACCTAGAATATTTTTGATTAATTAAAGCAATTCATTATTTTTCTCTCCCCTATACCCTAATTCCTTAAACTGCGCTACACTTAAACAGTACATAATTATAGGAGGTATATTTATGGAAGAAAAAGAACTTCAGGGACTCACTGAAGCCGAAGCTGAAGCTCGTCTTAAAAAAGATGGCCTAAATGAAGTTCCGGAACCCGAATTCAATTTCTTTAAGGAATTCATGTCTAAACTCTGGAACTTATCGGCTTGGATCCTAGAAGCAGCTCTTATTTTGGAATGTATCTTAGGCAAATGGATTCAGTCTTTATTCGTTTTACTAATGTTACTTTTTGCTGCTTTTAACGGAGCAACCCAAAAGAAAAAATCACGTCGTGTTTTAAACACTATTTCTCATGAATTAACCCCTACTGTTGCTGTTAAACGTAGTGGTAAATGGAAAAAAGTTAATTCAAAATACTTAGTTGTTGGGGATTTAATCAGTTTAAAGCGTGGAGATGTTTTAGCAGCTGACGTTAAAATTGCCCAAGGTTCAATTGCCGTTGATGAATCATCAATTACTGGTGAATCAAAAGAAGTAACTAAAAATGTCGGTGATACAGCCTACGCTGGTACAACTGTTGTTAGCGGAGATGCGTTAGCTTACGTTACTGCTACTGGTAGCAATTCTCGTTCTGGTAAGACCATTAACTTGATTAACAATTCTGCTGCCCCTGGTCACTTACAACAATTATTAACTAAGATTATTTACTACCTTTGCCTTTTAGACGGAGTTTTGACATTAATCTTAATTATTGCTGCTTTGATTCGTGGTCAAAATGTCATCGAAATGTTACCATTCTTAGCCATGATGTTTATTGCTTCAATTCCAGTTGCGATGCCTTCAACTTTTGCTCTTTCAAATTCATTTGAAGCAACTCGTTTGAGTAAGGAAGGTGTTTTAACTTCTGACTTAACTGGTATCCAAGATGCAGCCAACTTAAACCTATTATTATTAGATAAAACTGGTACAATTACTGAAAATAAGACTGCTGTTTCATCTTGGAAAAACTTTTCTAATTTAGATAATGATAAGGTTTTGGCTTTGATTGGTGCAGCAACTGATAAACGTAGTCCTGGTATTATTGATACTGCTATCGACGATTACTTAGCTGCCAACCATATCAAGGCTTTAACTCCAACCAAATTTACTCCATTTACTTCAAATACTGGTTATTCAATGGCCGAAGTTGATGGTTATAATGTTAAACTTGGTTCATTTAAACAGTTATCTTTAATTGATAAAAACGCTGATCAAGAAGCAGCCAAAATTGATTTTGGTGCCGGTCGTTCAGTTGCAGCCTTAATTAATGATAAGTTAGCTGGAATTTTTATCTTACAAGATAAGGTTCGTTCTGATTCTAAAGCCGCTTTAGAAGAATTAAAACGTCGTGGTATTAAACCAATTATGTTAACTGGTGATAACCAAAGAACGGCTGCTGCGGTTGCTAAAGAAGTTGGCTTAAAAGGTAAAGTTATTTCTATTAAAGACTTTAACGATCAAACTGATGTCAATGATTTAGCCGGTATTGCAGATGTTTTACCAGAAGATAAACTTAGAATGGTCAAAATTTTCCAACAAGATGGTTATATTGTCGGAATGACTGGGGATGGAGTTAACGATGCCCCTGCTCTTAAACAAGCTGAAGTTGGTATTGCTGTTGCTAATGCTGCCGACATGGCCAAAAAGAGTGGAAAAATGGTATTACTTGAAGATGGATTAACTCCAATCGTTAATATCCTTGATGCAGGTCACCGAGTTTACCAAAGAATGACTACTTGGTCATTAACTAAACTTGCCCGTACTGCTGAATTGACCATGTTACTAACTTTTGCCTACCTTATCTTCAACTATATTCCAATGGCCTTAAACGCTATGGTTATTTATACTATTATGAACAATATGGTAACGATGATGATTGGTACTGATAATGCTCATGTAACTTACAAGCCAGAAAGCTGGAATATGGCCAAACTTGCTAAAATTGCCTTTTCATTAGCTGCCGGTTGGACCATTATTGGTTTTGGTTTTGTGTGGTACTTAATTGCTCACGGCTATACTCAAGGTGTGGTTTCAACGATGGTTTATGTTTACCTCGTGCTTAGTGCGATGTTCCTTGTATTGATTACCCGTACGAAGAAATTCTTCTGGCAATCTGCACCTTCACGACTAGTTTATACAGTTCAGATTATTGATGTCGTGATTACCTTTGCTCTTGCTTTATTTGGCTTAGCAATGACTCAAATTACTTGGGCAAACTTAGGTTTAACTATTTTAGTTGCTTTAATTGCCGCAATTATTATTGATTTGTTCTATCAACCCATTATGAAAAATAAATAGTTAATGGTTACAAAAAGGACTTTACTGTTAAAAGAAAACTAACAGTAAAGCCCTTTTTATTTACGTTGATAATCTAAAAATGAATAAGAATATTTATTTTTATCATCAGCTTTAAAATCTTCCTGATTCATCAAAGTGAATTTTCCATAATCCAGCTTGGGCATTTGGACATCCCCCTTAAATTCACTATGAATTACTGTGCGATGTAAAATATCAACCTGATCACTAAATTCTTTAAATAAACTTGCTCCACCAATCACGACCACTTCTTGATCTTGTTGAGCAATCCATTTTTTTAAATCAGTTAACTCATTAAAAATCAAAACTTTATTATTTTCCTGATACTTTTCCTTTAAAGCTTGATCATGAGTTAGTACTATATGCACCCTATTTGGCAAGATTCCAGGTAGACTGGCAAAAGTTTTGCGTCCCATAATTATGGGATGATTAAGCGTTAATTTTTTAAAATGGTGCAAATCAGCTGGCAAATGCCAAGGAAGCCTACCTTGATAACCTATATTTCCGCGCTTATCTTCTGCCCACACATAACTAATCATCTAGTTCTCCTTAAACTGCTACTGGTGCTTTAATCGTTGAGTGATGCTTATAATCAATCAACTTAATATCGGTCATTTCAAAATCCATAATTTTGTTTTTCTCGGGATTTAACCATAATTTAGGTGCATCATAAGGTTTTCGAGTAAGTAATTCTTGCACTTGTTCAAAATGATTATGATAAATGTGAGCATCCCCTAAGGTATGAATAAAATCTCCTACTTTTAACCCAGTTTCACGAGCAATTAAATGGACCAAGAGCGCATAACTGGCAATATTAAATGGTATCCCTAAAAACATATCTCCTGAACGTTGATACAGTTGTAAACTCAAACGATTATCATTTACATAAAATTGAAAGAGAACATGACATGGTGGTAATGCAGCACTAGGAATATCCTCGGGATTCCAAGCTGTTACAATTAATCTTCTGGAAGTAGGATTATTTTTAATTTCTTCTATAACATTTTGAATTTGATCAATAAACTTGCCATTACGAGTTTGCCAATGGCGCCATTGCGCTCCATAAACATTACCTAATTCACCATATTTTTTGGCAAAAACATCATCATTTAAAATTTTCTGATCAAATTTTTTCTTTTCTTCTAGATAAACTTGTTTAAATTCTGGATCCGATTCACTACGCAAACCAAAGTCAGTCATATCAGGGCCAGTATAATCACTACTTTCAATCCAACTTTTAAAAGCCCATTCATCCCAGATATGATTATGATGTGCTAATAAAAAACGAATATTGGTATCTCCTCTTAAGAACCATAAGAGTTCACTTTTAATCAGACCGAAAGGAACCTTTTTGGTAGTAATAATGGGAAAACCTGCTTGTAAATCAAATCGCATTTGTGCACCAAAAATACTTTTAGTCCCCGTCCCCGTGCGATCAGAACGATCATTGCCTGTCGTCATAATTTCTTTTAATAAGTTTAAATATGGTGTTTCTAAAATTGACATTATGAAACTCTCCTCCCAAAATTGTATTTCTAAATTATCACATTTCGGCCAAAGATAATATTACAATTTAAAATTTAGGTTCAAATCAATTACTTCTAATTTATGCTAGAATAATTAAGTTAACATATTAAAAAAGGAGCCTTTTATGGTATTAACTTGGGATATAATTAGACGAACAATCGAAGTTTTATGGTTAATCAACGATGCCATTGCCATTTGGACCATTTTTAGAAGCCAACGAGATATTGCTTCTACTTGGGCCTGGTTATTAGTTTTAACGGTTTTCCCTTATGTGGGATTGGTTTTTTATTTACTTACTGGTCGTCAATTATCACATGATGATATTTTCAGTTTACAAAAAGAACAAAAAAAATTTCAAAATCATTTTCTAAAAAGACAACAAGCATTATTAAGAAAGCACGATTTACTTCCTAATGCTGAAAGTAGTAACCGTACCCGTCGGCTGGTTGAACTTAATTTAGCAAATGATAGTGCTATTCTTACATTTAATAATCAAGTTCAAACCTTTATTAATGGTGAAAACTTATTTGAGAATATCATTGAAAATATTAAGCAAGCCCAAAAAACAATTGATATCGAATTTTATACCTTTTACGATGATGAACTCGGTAATCGTATGCTAGATGCATTAGTTAAGGCGGCTAAACGTGGGGTCAAAGTTAGAGTTCTTTACGATGCCAGCGGCTCACGCGGAACCAAACCAAAATTCTTTGATCCTTTAAGAAAATATCAAGGTGAAGCACAACCATTCATCTCAACTGCCGGCAATAAATTCTGGACCTCTCCACGTTTTAATTACCACCTTCACCGTAAATTAGTTATTATTGATCATAAAATTGGTTACATTGGTGGTTTTAATATTGGTGACCAATATGTCGATAAAAGTAAAAAATTTGGTCACTGGCGGGATACCCACTTACGTGTCGTTGGACAAGCTGCAGTCATGATGGAAGTAAGATTTGCCATGGACTGGAATACTAGTTGTCGTAAATCAAAGCTACCTAAGTTTAATCTAGATCAAGAAATAGATAATTTTACTTTAGTAGAACCAAGTAACGATCCTAATCTTGTTCCAATGCAAATTGTTTCTTCTGGTCCAGATAGTCAAAACTTTGCTCTTCGCCGTGCTTATGAAGAAATTATTGCTAAAGCTAAGGAATATGTTTATATTCAAACTCCATATTTAATTCCTGGTGATCCAATCTTAGAAGCTCTAATTATTGCAGCTAAGAGTGGGATTGATGTACGTGTCATGATTCCTTGTATGCCTGACCATGCTTTTGTTTACCGTGCAACTGAATATTATGCAAAATACTTAACCCGCAATGGTGTTAAAGTTTACAAGTATAATAACGGCTTTATCCATGCCAAAACTATGGTTAGTGGTTCCAATATTGCTTCTGTTGGATCGGCTAATCAAGATTTTAGAAGTTATGAGTTAAACTTTGAGGCAAATGCAATTTGTTATGATGAAGAGTTAAATACTAAGTTAAAACAAATTTTTGAAAATGATATTTTAGAATCTACCCTTTTAACTAATGAATACTTTGACAAGCAATCTTGGTGGCATAAATTTAAAGAGTACTTTTCAAGATTACTTGCACCAATTTTATAAAGGTATACAAAAAATGCAGTGCTTAAATGCACTGCATTTTCTTTATACTAAAGTTTTCACTAAAATATAGTCCGTTTGTTTATCATTACCAACTACAAAAGTATGCTCACTGAATCTCTTAAAGCCATCTTTTTCATAAAACTTTTGGGCATTATAATTTTTCTCCCAAACACCTAACCACATTTTCTTTTTATTTTTATCATGGGCAATTTTCTCAGCTAATTGAATTAAAGCTAATCCTAAACCCTGATGTTGAAACTTATTATCCAAGTAGATTCTTTCTATTTCCAAAGCGTCAGGATCGACCTCTTCTGTTTGTGCATCAAATTCATTAACTTTAAGATAACCTGCTACTTCGTTATCAACCTTAATAAAATAGAATTCGCTATTCGGATTCTCAATTTCCTGCGTTAATTTTTCTGAGGCATAGGCCTCATCTAAATACTTATTTAGGTCAGCCTCACTATTTTCGGCACCAAAAGTTTGGGCAAAAGTTAAACGAGAGATTTTTTGTAAATCTTGCAGATTATTAAGAGATACTCTCTTAATTTCATAATTACTAGTCATTAATTTTTCTTCTCCTTGCATTGCTTTTGATATAGTCATTTTATCATAACAAAAAATAGACCTAACCCAACAGTTAGATCTATTTTTAAATTCAATAATGTTTATTCTTCGCCCTTAATAACTTGAGTTCTTGGGTTAGATGGAGCCTTTTCTTTAGAAATTACACCCTTTTCAACTAACTCCTCAATTTGATCTGGATCATAGCCAAGTGAAGATAAAATTTCTTTATTATTTTCACCTAAGTTTGGTGCAGCATTATAAACTGGTTTGTAGTTTGATAAGGTGAATGGCATACCAATTGTCTTAAACGTACCACGGTTACCACCTTGATCAATAGTAACAATAGTTCCATCTGAGTTTAAGTCAGGGTCATTTTCCAATTCGTGCCAATCAAGAATAGGACCGACTGGAATACCAACTGCACCAAGCTTCTTAGTTAATTCAAACTTATCATAATTCTTAGTGTAAGATTCAATTAATGGGTATAATTCTTGCTTGTGTAATTGACGGTGTTCCCAATCACTAAATCTAGGATCAGTTGCCCATTCTGGGTGACCCATGGTGTTAGCAATAGTTTCCCAGCTCTTGTTACTGTTTTGAACAACAATATATACATAAGCATTTGGATCAGTTTCCCAACCTTTAGCCTTGTAAGTCCAACCGATAACTTGACCACCTTCAGTGTTCTCAGCACGTGGAATTGCTTTGCCCCACTTGAAGTTAGGATATACAGCGTAGTGAGGAAGTGCACCTAAGTTATCAAGCATAATTTGGTCACGCAATTTGATACGACATAAGTTCAAAACTGCATCTTGCATTGATTGGTAAACAAAAGTACCTTCACCAGTATGTTCACGTTGAAGAAGTGCAGCTAAAATACCGATAGTTAAGTGCATACCTGAGTTTGAGTCACCAAGTGCGGCAGCAGATTGGGTAGGCACATTAAATTTACCTTCATTCCAACCTGTTGCAGTTGCTGAACCACCAGCTGATTGGGCTACTGGTTCAAAGGCCTTAACATTAGCAAAACGTGAGCCTTGGTTGAATCCCTTTAATGAAGCATAGATTAATCTTGGGTTTAACTTGTGAAGAGTATCCCAACCATAGCCAGCTTTTTCAGCAGCACCTGGTTTGATATTTTCAACAAAGACATCGGCATCTTTCAAAAGATCGTACATGATCTTCTTTCCTTCTGGTGCCTTAATATCCAAAGTTAATGACTTCTTGTTAGCATTCAATTGTAAGAAGTAAACACTCCATGAATCTGCAATATCAAGTAATTCATTTCTAGTTGGGTCACCAGTATTGGTACGTTCAATCTTAATAACGTCCGCACCAAGCCATGCTAATAATTGGGTACATGAGGGACCTGATTGAACTTGAGTCCAGTCCACAACTTTAATCCCTTTTAAAGGTGCATACTCATTAGTTTCATTTTCAATATTCTTGTTATTTGGTTCTTTAGTCATTTTTATCTACACTTTCTTTTTCTTCAAGTGGTTCAAGATTCAACTTTGGGTTGAGGTTACCAATATGACCTGATTCTTTACCCATGGCTGGGTCTAATTGAACGTTAATAATATTTGGTTTACCTGAAGCAACAGCCTTAGCAAAGGTCTCCTTCATTTCTTCATAATTAGTTACAAAGTAATTATCTCCACCAAAGGCTTTAGCTAGTAAATCATAATGAGCAGTTGGATCAAGTTGGGTTGGACCTGGTTGATCTGGTACAACCTTGTCAATACCATTGTAAATACCACCATTGTTTAGAATGACAATCGTAATTGGTAAGTGGTAACGACAAATAGTTTCAATTTCCATCCCGTCAAAGCCAAAGGCACTATCACCTTCAAGGGCAACTACTGGTTTACCAGTTTCAATAGCAGTGGCAATGGCATAACCCATACCAACACCCATTACACCCCAGGTACCAGTATCAAGGCGGTGACGAGGTAATTGCATTCCAATCATGTCACGACCAATATCTAAAGTATTAGCACCTTCACTAACTAAGTAAGTTTCAGGATGCTGCTCGAAGTATTCCTTAATTGGATCAATTGCAGCATAGAAGCCAAATTCAGGTTTGGTCTTACCCTTTTCAATTCTTTGAGCAAATTTTGCATCATTCTTGGTTGTATCTGCTGCAATTGCATCAAGCCAAGCTGAATCTACTTTATAGTTAGTTTCCTTAATAGCAGGAACTAATTTATTCAAAATTGATTGAATATCTCCTTGTAAAGGAGCGTCAATTTTTTGTGAAGAATCAAATTGAGTTGCATCAATGTCTAATTGAATAAATTTAGCATTTGGATTGAATTCTGGTGCATCACCATAAGAAAGCATCCAGTTCAAACGAGCACCAACTAAGATTACTACATCAGCATTCTTTAGTGAAAGTGAACGAGCTGCTGCGGCAGAATGCTTACTATCATCAGGGATAACACCTTTGGCCATTGACATTGGTAAAAATGGAATATCAGTAGCATCAACTAATTCTTGTAGTTGCTTTTCAGCACGATCATAAGCAGCACCTTTACCGATAATCATCAAAGGCTTTTTAGCGGATTTGATTAAATCAACTGCTCTTTGAATTGCTGCATCACTAGGTTCTTGTGCTGGAGCTGGATCAACTGGAGCAAAGATACCCATATCAGTTTGATCGGTTGCATTGTTCAATTGTGTAATTGTATCTGCTGGCAAGTCTAAGTAAACACCACCAGGACGACCAGATACGGCAGTACGAACTGCACGTGCAACTGCTAAACCAACATCTTGTGCACGATCAACACGATAAGCCTTCTTACAAAATGGTTTAGCAGCATTATATTGATCTAAACCTTCATAATCACCTTGTGATAAATCAATAATATGTCTTTCTGATGATCCTGAAATCATAATTAATGGAAAACAATTCTTAGTTGCTTCAGCTAAGGCCGTTAAACCATTTAAGAATCCAGGAGCAGAAACTGTTAAAGCAACTCCTGGTTGTTTATTCAAGAATCCTGCTCCCGCAGCAGCATTTACAGCAGAATCTTCTCTTCTAAAACCATAATATTTCATTCCACGTAATTCCATTAGTCTTGCTAGATCAGTTACGGGAATTCCGACAATACCATATACATTTTTAATACCGTTTTTTTGCAGTGCTTCTACTAAAATATTGGCACCAGTTCGGTTTAATAAATCTTCGGACATGTTATCCCTCCTAAAAATTCTCTACACGTTATTTATAAGGGATATTTTTTTAAAATACAAATAATAAGACTTAATATATAAAATTTAAAATAATAAGTCGTTTTAGTTGTTTTTATCAATTTTTGTCGGCATACTTGCTGTGTAAAGATATAAAAAAATTTATTGGAGGTATATATGGTTTCAATAATTGTAGATGATATTATCCCCATATTAATCCTGATGATTTTAGGATATATATGTGGGAAATTAGACTTTTTTGATAGTGATCAATTACAAGGACTTAATAAATTAGTCCTAGATATTGCCTTACCAGCAGCATTATTTATTTCAATTGTTAAGGCAACTCGTTCAATGTTTGTAAAAGACATTCGACTAACTATTGTTTCTGTTGTCGGTGTTGTAGGTTTGTTTATGGTAAGTTATTACTTAGATAAATTACTCTTTCACCGTTCAACACAACAAGCTGCCGTCTGTGCTTTGATTGCAGGATCCCCAACAATTGGATTTTTAGGTTTTGCGGTATTGGATCCTATTTATGGTAACGACGTTACTACTAACCTAGTTATCGGAATTGTTTCAATTGTCGTTAATGCCATTACCATTCCTCTTGGACTTTTCTTAATTAATAAAGGATTAGCCCAAGACAAAGAAGCAGCTACTTCTGATAACACCAGTGACAGCGATGATAAAGATGATAAAAAGAAAAAGTCAAAAGGCAATTCTCATATTATGGAATCTATTATTAGTGCCATTAAAAAGCCCGTTGCCGCCGCTCCTTTATTAGCTGTTTTATTTGTATTAACCGGACTTAGAATTCCAAATTCTTGGGATCCAACATTTGACTTAATTGCTAAAGCAAATGCTGGTGTTGCTGTTTTAGCAGCTGGTGTTGCTTTATCAACTGTTAAATTTGCCGTTAACAAAGAAGTTATCTGGAACACCTTCTTCCGCTTATTCTTGACACCTGCAATTATCGTTGCTTTTGCTTATATAATTGGTATGGGATTTGAACCTCACAAGATTTCAATGCTAGCTTTAGCAACTGGTCTTCCACCTGCATTCTCAGGAATCATCATTTCCAGTCGCTTCAAAATCTACGTTAAGGAAGGTGCAAGTACTGTTGCAGTTTCTACCGTAGTCTTTGCAGTAAGTTGTATTTTCTGGATTTGGATTTTACCACTTATTGCTGGCTGGATTCACTAAACTATCAAGTAAAATTTAAAACGAAAAAGCTTTCGAAATACATTTCGAAAGCTTTTTTGATAGATAAATATTTAATTAATTTTGCTTTTTATTTCTTTTGTAAGTGTGAATAATATCCATATGCCATGAATAAACACCGCAAGTTACAGCAATTAATCCCAATAAAATTGTTCCTGAATACATAATTTTTTTCATCTTTTACATCTCCTAACTATATAATCATCATAGTTAAGAAAAAATTCTAGTTCAATTAAAATGCATTCAAAACATAAAAATATCCTTAGTTAATTAATTAACTAAGGATATTTTTTAAGCGCCTTCCATTTGAACTAAACTGAAAATATCAGTATCTGGGAACTTCTCTCTTCCCTTTAAATCTGGAAGTTCAATATAAAATGCTGCGCCGACAACTTCGCCACCCATTCTTTCAACTAATTCTTTAGTTGCGTGTAAAGTACCAGCGGTAGCCATTAAGTCATCACAAATAACTACTTTTTGACCTGGTTTAATTGCATCTTTATGCATTTCAAGTGAATTAGAACCATATTCTAAATCATAAGAAGCCTTTTCAGTTTCACGAGGTAATTTACCAGGTTTACGTGCAGGAACAAAACCAAGGCCTAATTCAGTCGCTACTGGACACCCCACAATAAAGCCACGTGCTTCTGGTCCAACAATTACTTCTGCACCACGACTTTTAGCATATTCCGCTAATTCGTGGGTAGCAGCACGATATAATTTACCATCTTGTAAGATTGGGGTAATATCGCGAAAAACAATTCCTTCATTAGGGAAATTTTGCACACTGGCAATGTACTTCTTAAAATCAACTGACATATAAAGCTGACCTCTCCTTTGACTTTAAAAACTATAATAAGTCTTTGACTGTTCTATTTTACCAGAAATGGAACAAAAAAACAGTCTAAGGACCGTTTTTAATAAAATATATCTTTTTATAACATCATTTGTTTAACATAATTTATTAACTGTTCAGTTGGCATATGTCTTAACTGTTGCATAAATTTTATTTGCGCATTAACTCCCTGTAAATAGTTAGAAGTAGTGAGCGGTTTTTTCTCAGGATTTTTTTCAGCAATAATCTTGCCATCCTGATAAGTTACGAATTTTAATTCAAAAAATACTCGTAGAATGAATAAAATACTATCATAGTCTAATCCTAAGTAGGGAGCTACTTCTTGGTAGTCATCTAAGCTAAGTTCGGGATGGGCATAGATATATTTCAAAATTTTACCAAAAGCATCTTTATTGGGAATGCTTTGAACTGGTAATTCATCCAAAATAAATCTTAGATATAGTTGGGCATATTCATTATTTAACGCCTGGTCTAATTCAGCTTTATTACGTGGAGTATCTAATAAAACAGCCGTTTCATTGTTTAAATCATAATCTTTTACTAAACTGATATGATCTTTGTTAATTCCGAGGCCATTTTCTACCCAGGGAATAAGTTTTTTATCAAATAACAAATATCGATCAGCAAAACCCATAATATAATCTTCTTTTCGCAAATCGATGACCTTCGTTGGTACTGCTAACTGCGGAGCACCATAAGCAATATCATCAATCATCCCTTGTAAGCTAACTTTATTACGCCATTGATTTAAAGATAAAGTAAGGTACAAAGTTTTAACAAAAGAAAGAATATTTGAATTTAAATATCCCTTATTAAAGCCAACTACTTCTAGGTTTCCACCATTTTTACTTGCTGTAAATTTAACATGATTCTTATCCTTACCCATTTTAAAGAAATGAGAAATCTGTGGTTCAGTAATTGAAAAAATCGGCTCTGGATTACCAGTCCCAAAAGGTCCCACTAAATTAATTTGATTCATTAATTCAGGCCGTAATTCAGACATTGGCAATTCCATATCATATTCTTTTTCTTCTAAACTATCACTAACATGGAAGTTTTCTTCAAAATTTTTTCTTAAACGATTAATGTCTTTTTCTTGTAGGGAAAGACCACAGGCAAAATCATGACCACCAAACTTTGTTAAGATATCACCCTTTAAAGGTTCCAAAGCATCAAAAATATTAAAACCTTCTACTGATCTACCTGAACCTTTAATTTCCCCTGCTTCATTTTTAGTAAGTACGATCGTTGGTTTATGAAGCGCTTCTACTATCTTATTAGCAACTAAACCCAAAACTCCTTCATGAAAGTCTGGATTATAGATCACTAAGGTATTAGTATGTTGCCACCCTTTTTCTTTTACTTCTTGTAAACATGCTTGAAATACTTCACTCGTTAATTCTTTACGTTTTTCATTTAAATCTTCAATTTGTTGAGCAATTTGTTGCGCCTCATCTTCATCATCAGTTAAGAGCAATTGCACCGCTAATTCAGCATTTGCTAAACGTCCAACAGCATTTAAACGAGGCGCAATATTAAAACCAATATCCGTTGCTGTAATTTGACCCAAATTAAGCCCCGATAATTTAATTAAGGTACGTAATCCCGGGCGCTCACTTTGATTGATCATTTCTAAGCCGCGTTTAACAATGATATGACCTTCACCAGTTACTTTAACCATATCCCCAATAGTTCCAATCATTGCTAATTCAAGCATGTCACTCATTGAATCATCCATAAGCGCGCGACAAATCGTATAAGCTACACCAGCTCCACAATAATCATCAAAAGGATATTTTTGTCCTGGATAATTACAGTGCATGATTGCGTAAGCCTCAGGCACTTCACTTTGAAAAGTATGGTGATCAGTGATTATTGTATCTACCCCATGCTCTTTAGCGTATTTAACTTCTTCTACTCCAGTAACTCCATTATCAACCGTAATTATTAAATTAGTACCATTTTCAATTAATTCTTTATAGCGCTCTAAATTTGGTCCATAGCCATCTTTAAAACGGTCCGGAATAAAGTAATGAACATCAGCTCCTAAAATAGAAAGAGTTTCGACCATAATACTAGTAGAAGTAATTCCATCAGCATCATAATCACCATAAATAGTGATTTTTTCACCATTATCTATTGCTTGATTGATTCTTTCAATAGTCTTATCCATATCATGCATTAAGTATGGATCGGCCAAATCATATTCAGACGCATTGAACCATTTTTCTAATTTTTCGGCCGTATTAATCTCCCTTAATGAAAACAACTTAGCCTGAATGGGGCTAAGTTGAAATTCATCAATCAATTCTTCAGCTAAGGGACTAGCTTGTCTTTGTTTCCATTTCATATTCTAAACACTTCAAGTTCTAAGTAATAAATAATTTTTAACAGATACTAACTATTATATTAAGAAAAAACTTTCTACGCAATTTAGTTTTAAAACAAATAAAAAGCTTAATCATACTTCAGTTGTATCATTAAGCTAAAAATTTTATTTTAATTTAAAGACTTGTAGGTTCTTATCCGTTGCTTTTTCAGTCTTAATCAAATTACCTCTAACTGCCCAACGATTTACACCACCGTCAGCACAAGTAATTAAAGTTACAATGTTTTGTTTAGTATTATTTACTAACCACACCGCAGTCGGATCAACCTTTTTCTTCATGTATATTTTATAAACATAAATCTTCTTCAAGTCAGTTAGATAAACTTTTTCTCCGACCTTAGTATTTTCTAATGGGGAGAATAATACGCCTTTGGCAGTCATATAGTGTCCAGCTAGAGGATAATTACCCTTTCCCATCACTTGATCAGCACGCATTGTACCACCACCAGTGGACATAGCATCATTACTTAGTCCCTTCATAATTGGTAAGTACATTTTAACTGCAGGAACTGCAAGTGCACCAATCGCATCAGCAGTATTTTTGACACGAGATTTAGTAACTTGGCTAAAATCAATTTCTTGAACCTTTGAATAATCAAACATTCCTTTTTTCTTTTCATTTTTTTCAATCGTACTTCGATCTAATTTTTTCAATGCAGAAGATTGATTTTGAGCTACCATATAATCACGAATTTGGGCATTAAAAATCATCCCCAAACCAATAATTAGAAGAATAACAGCTGCTACTCTTAACCAGATTACCTTTTTTGAAGTTTTCTTTTTCTCATTTTTATTCATTTTATTTTCCTTTGATATCTTCATCGTTCATCTGCAATACTGCCATGAAAGCATCTTGTGGTACTTCTACTTTACCAACTGCTTTCATTCGCTTCTTACCACGACGTTGCTTTTCAAGTAACTTAGCCCGACGATCTGGATCACCAGTATGAATCTTCCAAGTAACATCTTTACGATATGGTTTAATTGTAGCACGTGAAATAATCTTAGCACCAATTGCTCCTTGAATATCCACTTCAAAGTTTTGGCGTGGAATCAATTTCTTAAGTAAAGTAGTCATTTGACGTGCACGTGCTTGAGCTTCGTCACGATGTGCAATAAAACTCAAAGCATCAATTGGTTCCTTATTGAGTAACATATCAATCTTAACCAAATTGGTTGCGCGATAGCCAGTAATTTCATAATCAAGGGATGCATACCCCTTAGTTGAAGATTTCAAATCATCAAAGAAGTCAAAAATTATTTCGGCAAGTGGCATATTATATTTAACATTAACGCGATATTTATCCATATAATCCATGGTGATAAATTCACCGCGTTTACGTTGACACAATTCCATTACAGGACCAACATAATCTTCCGGCACCATGATCTCTGCCTTAACATAAGGCTCTTGAACTTCCTTATATTCACCTGCTTCTGGTAAATCAGCTGGATTATCAATTAACTTCGTTGAACCATCATTCATAATTGCATGATAGTCAACACTTGGTGCAGTCATAATCAAATCAATGCCGAATTCTTGTTCCAGTCTTTCTTGGACTACATCCATATGAAGTAAGCCTAAGAAACCACAACGGAAACCGAAACCAAGAGCCTGCGAAGTTTCAGGTTCAAATTCAAGTGCAGCATCATTTAATTGCAACTTTTGCAATGCTTCTTTTAAATCATCATATTTTTGATTGTCAACGGGATACATTCCGGAATAAACCATTGGGGGAATTTGACGATATCCAGGCAATGGTTCAGGAGTAGGATTTTCGGCACTAGTAATGGTATCACCAACGCGAGTTTCACGAACTGATTTAATGTTAGCAGTAATATAACCTACATCCCCCGCAATCAACATATCCTTTTTAACTGGATTAGGACTAGATACACCTACTTCTGTTACTTCAAAATCTTTACCGGTATTCATAATTCTGATTTTATCACCAGGTTTAACAGTTCCTTCTTCAATTCTTACTGCTAAAACAACTCCACGATAATCATCATATTTTGAATCAAAAATTAAAGCTTTTAATGGAGCCTCAATATCTCCTTGAGGAGCAGGAATATCTTGGACAATTCTTTCCAATAATTCAGGAATTCCTTGTCCAGTTTTACCAGAAACTTCAACCGCATCCTCTGCGTCCAAGCCAATCATTTCTTCAATTTCACCCTTGCACATTTCTGGGTCAGCTGAAGGTAAATCAATCTTATTGATAACAGGTAAAATTTCTAGATCATCATCAATGGCTAAGTATGTATTAGCCAAAGTTTGCGCTTGCACACCTTGAGTCGCATCAACTACTAAAAGTGCTCCTTCACAAGCCGCTAAAGAACGCGAAACTTCATAAGAAAAATCAACGTGTCCTGGAGTGTCAATTAAGTGAAAAATATAGTCTTCTCCATTTTTTGCATGATACTTTACTTGCACTGAGTTTAACTTGATAGTAATACCACGTTGACGTTCTAATGGCATATCATCAAGTAATTGTTCTTTTAATTGTCTTTTTGAAACAGTATCTGTTAATTCTAAAATTCGATCAGCAATTGTAGATTTTCCATGGTCAATATGTGCTACAATTGAAAAGTTTCTAATATGTTTTTGGTACTCTTTTAATTTTTTAATATCCATAAATTCACCTTTTTCACTTATTTAATTATAGCAAAGGGCCAAAACAAAAGAAAAAGAATAGGAAAATTTTCCTATTCTTTTTAACTTGTCGAAATTACTTACTAATGAAGATCAAGCTTATCTTTCATTCTTTCAAAGAAATTCTTCTCTTGCGGAGTAATATTTCCCCCGCCAGCCTTAACATAATCTACCAAGGCCTCTTTTTGCTTG
This sequence comes from Lactobacillus rodentium, assembly GCF_003423665.1. GTDB lineage: Bacteria > Bacillota > Bacilli > Lactobacillales > Lactobacillaceae > Lactobacillus > Lactobacillus rodentium. The sequence continues at coordinate 65,656 of NZ_BFBY01000007.1, forward strand.
TCATTCATCTTCTTTGGAATTTGGACTTTAACGGTTACTTCTTGATCTCCACGGCCACTACTATTTAGCTTAGGTACACCTTCTCCTCTTAATTTAAAGTGAGTATTAGGTTGGGTACCTTCAGGAATTTTAAGAGTAACTTTTCCATCAACAGTATCAACTTGAATTTGATCACCTAGGGCAGCTTGAGCAAATGAAATTGGTTCTTCTGTATAAATTGTCGTTCCACGCCGAGTAAATTTCTTACTTGGTTTTACCCTAAAGACGATGAATAAATCTCCATATGGTCCACCATTTTTACCGGCTTCACCATCACCATTTTTACGCATTTGTTGGCCATTATCAATTCCAGCTGGTACATCAATTTGAACCGTATGTTTCTTTTCAACAGTTCCTTTACCATGACAAGTTTGACATGGATGTTCAATAATTTGACCACGGCCATTACATTTATCACAAACAACTTGTTGTTGCATCATGCCAAATGGGGTTTGATGAGATTGCATAACCACACCTGAACCATGACATTTATCACAAGTAATTGGATGTGTACCCTTTTCTGCGCCAGTACCATGACAGGTCTCACAAACTTCATCACGATTATAAGAAACTTGGGTCTTTTTACCCTTAATCGCATCCATAAAATCAAGATCTAAAGTATAATCCAAATCTTGACCCTTTTGTGGTGCGGAAGGATCAGCTCGACGACTACGGCCACCACCAAAAATATCATTAAAAATATCACTAAAGTCACCAAAACCGCCAAAACCTTGACCAGCATTGCCAAAACCACCTTGACCACCAAAGCCGCCTTGACCATTCACGCCAGCCTGACCAAATTGATCATATTGAGCCCGCTTTTGCTTATCATGAAGCACTTCGTAAGCTTCATTTACTTCTTTATATTTTTCTTCAGCACCAGGTTCATGGTTGATGTCTGGGTGATATTTTTTTGCTAACTTTCGATAAGCAGAACTGATTTCTTTATCGGTTGCATTTTTATTAACACCCAGCACTTCATAATAATCACGTTGTGCCATTTATAAACTCCTTTAATTCATAAAAGAAAAGAACTACGCAGCGCAGTTCTTTTCTAAATGGTATTTATATTATACCCACTTTACTTGTGAAAATCACCATCAACTGTTGGGCCATCATCATTACCATTTGAATTATCATTTGGTTGACCACCTTGTGGGTTTGGACCTTGAGGACCACCTTGTGCTCCACCATTTTGTTGATAAAGCTTAACTGCTAAGTCTTGAGCTACTTTAGATAAAGCATCCTTCTTAGCCTTCATATCTTCAAGGTTATTATCTTTTTGAGCCTTCTTTAAGTCTTCTAAGGCATCCTTTACTTTCTTAACTTCATCTTCAGGAACTTTACCGTCAACTTCTTTTAAAGTCTTTTCGGTAGTAAAGATTAATTGGTCAACTTCATTACGTAAGTCAACTTCTTCTTTCTTCTTGTTATCTTCTTCAGCGTGTTCTTCTGCTTCTTTTTGCATACGGTTGATTTCTTCGTCAGATAAACCAGATGAAGATTTAATAGTAATCTTTTGTTCCTTACCAGTACCCATATCCTTAGCTGATACGTTTACGATACCGTTTTTGTCGATATCAAAAGTAACTTGGATTTGTGGAACACCACGTGGTGCAGGTGGAATATCAGTTAATTCAAAGCGTCCAAGTGTCTTGTCGTCAGCGGCCATTGGACGTTCACCTTGTAAAACGTGAACATCTACAGCTGGTTGGTTATCAGCAGCAGTTGAGAAGATTTGGCTCTTTGAAGTAGGAATAGTAGTATTTCTATCAATTAACTTAGTGAAGACACCACCCATAGTTTCAATACCTAATGATAATGGGGTAACATCAAGTAAAACAACATCCTTAACATCACCAGAGATAACACCACCTTGAATTGCGGCACCAAGGGCAACAGCTTCATCAGGGTTAATTGAGTGATCAGGTTCTTTACCTGCCCATTTCTTAACAGCTTCTTGAACAGCTGGAATACGAGTTGAACCACCATTTAAGATAACCTTATCGATATCACCTACTGATAAACCTGCATCCTTTAAGGCGTTATCAAATGGAACCTTAGTCTTTTCAACTAAATCATTAGTTAATTCATCAAATTTGGCACGAGTTAAGTCTGCTTCTAAGTGAAGTGGACCAGCTTCGCCAGCTGAGATGAATGGAAGTGAAATGTGGGTTGAAGAAACACCTGATAAATCTTTCTTAGCCTTTTCAGCAGCATCTTTCAAACGTTGTAAGGCCATCTTATCTTGAGAAAGATCAATGCCATTTTCTGCTTTAAAGTTTTGGATCAACCAATCCATAATCTTCTTATCGAAGTCATCCCCACCTAAATGAGTATCCCCATTAGTAGATAAAACTTGGAAGACACCGTCACCTAATTCAAGGACAGAAACATCAAAAGTACCACCACCAAGGTCATATACTAAGATCTTTTCATCGGCATCATCTTTATCCAAACCATAAGCAAGTGAACTTGCAGTAGGTTCGTTAATAATTCTTTGAACATTTAAACCAGCAATTTTACCAGCATCCTTAGTTGCTTGTCTTTGGGCATCATTGAAGTATGCAGGAACAGTAATAACTGCATCAGTTACTTCTTCACCAAGATAATCTTCTGAGAACTTCTTGATGTATTGCAAAATCATTGCAGAGATTTCTTGAGGAGTATATTCTTTATCTCCAACTTTAACTTTGTATCCTTCTTCACCCATGTGACTCTTAATTGAAGTGATAGTGTTTGGGTTAGTGATAGCTTGTCTTTTTGCTGCTTCACCAACTTGAATTTCACCATCTTTAAAAGCAACTACAGAAGGAGTAGTACGACTACCTTCAGGGTTAGTAATAATTTTTGGTTCTTTTCCTTCTAAGACAGCTACTGCTGAGTTAGTAGTACCTAGGTCAATTCCAATAACTTTTGACATCTAAATTTACTTCCTTTCGTTATTGTGCGACAACAACCATTGCTGGTCTTAACGTACGATCTTTATATTGATATCCCTTTTGTAAAACTTGAACTACATGGTCCTTCTGCTCATCATTTTCTGCAGCTACTGTTTGCACTGCTTGATGTAAGTTAGGGTCAAACTTTTCACCCTCAGCCTTTATTTCAGTAATACCGTGGTCATTCATGGCTCTAACTAAAGCATCCAAAGTCATTTGAACACCCTTTTGTAATTGTAGAGCTGCTTCATCATCAGCTTTAACAGCTAAAGCTCGTTCCAAGTTATCCATTGCAGGCAAGACATCTTTGGCTAAATTTTGTGACTCATATTTAATCAATTGAGCCCGCTCTTTAGCATAACGATTTTGCATATTTTGATTTTCCGCTTCACTTCTAAGGTACTTGTCCTCAAGTTCCTTATTCTTTTCAGTTAAAGCAGTAATCTTTAATTCAAGTTCGTTAACTTTAGCTTCACTATCTTCTTTACTTGTTTTTTTTGCTTCTTCAGTTTTTTTACTATTTTCTTTTGCTTCAGAATCTTTTTTATGAGCTGATGAATCTTCTTCTTTTAAATCTTTTTCATGTGGAAATTCTTCTTTACTCACAGCTAACCTCCTCTATTTAAATCTACCGTAGTAATCGAGTAGCTTTTTAGCTAACTCATCTCTAAAGTAATCGAGTAATCCGATCATCTGCGAGTACGGCATATTCGTCGGACCTAAAAGAGCGATTGTCCCTTTGCCATATTTACCAACATTATATTCAGCAGTTAATAAACTATAATTCTTTAATAGGTCAGATGGCAATTCAGAACCAAGCTTAACTTGAATTTTAGAATTACCTTTTCCAACCATATCATCAGGTTTAAAGTCTATTAAATTCGAAATAAGATCTTCTTTTTGATTGATTAATTCATACAATGATTTAATTTGAGATACATCATTGCTTTCAAAATTATTAAGTAAGTTAATTTGCCCATCAACATACATCTGTTCACTAGCAGCATCTTTAATTACATCTTGCAATAAATCTACTATTTGTGTTGCTGATGAACGATTGACTAATTGTTGTGAAATTTCATTTAAAAGTGAAGAATTAATTTCACTTAAAGATTTACCTACTAAATAACTATTGATTAAATTAACTGCCTTTTCAATCTCTTCAGCCTTGGCACTATGTGGTAAAGTATAAACTTGATTTTTAACATTACCATCATCAGTAACCAAGATTGCCATTACTTGATATGGAGAAAGTGGCACGATCCTAAAGCCTGTAATTTTAATATCCTTTGTTTCAGGACCAGCCGCAAAAGCAGTATAATCAGTCAAATCAGATAAGATCTTTGCTGCTTCTTGTACTATTTCATTTACTTGATGAAATGGCTGATCTAGCTGATAGCCAATTTTTTCATAAATTGAACTAGGAACTTGGACTGGATTAATAAGATGATCGAGATAATAACGATAACCCAAAGTTGAAGGAATTCTTCCACTAGATGAATGGGTCTTTTCTAATAATCCAGCTTCTTCCAAAGCTGCCATTTCATTACGAATTGTTGCACTAGAAACCTTTATTGGTAATTGGGACATAACGGTCTTTGAGCCAACAGGCTCATGCATTTGCGTGAAGTCTTTAATAATAGTTTTTAAAATTAACTCTTGCCGTTCGGTCAACATTTATATCGCCCCTTTATTAGCACTCAAGTTTTTACTGTGCTAACAATTATAATGATATCAAACTTTAGCAATAATGCAAGCTGAGTGCTAAATATTTTTTATAAATTAATCCCCTCATGCAAAAAGAGTCTACACTTTGCACAAGTATAGACTCTTTTCCTTCAGTATGAGTAAGGTATTGTATGAGCTAATTGGGATATCAAAAGAAGGATTACCCTCTATAATTAACCTTGTAACAAAGTGTACAAAAAAACTCTTTTAATAAAAGAAATTTTATTTAACTACACATAATTGCAAGATTAATTAACGCAACGGCAATCCCTCTTTCATAATGAATTTCAATTGATGCCAAAATTATAATTTAATATTTATTTTTTGTCCAACTGGTTAAAATACTTTTGAATATCTTCTTGGTCCTTCTTTAACTGCGCGCTTAACTCAGGAATACCGGCAAATTTTTCATTACCACGCATATATTTATACCAAGCAATTGTCATTGCTTTCCCATAAGCTTCTTCATCAAAGCCAAATAAATGCGATTCAATCGTTAACTCTTTATTTTCAAAAGTATCATTGTAGCCGACACTAGTCATAGAATTATACCATTTACCATCAATTAGTGTACGAGTTGCATAAACGCCTTCAGCTGGAATAACCTTATCTCCCTCAACTTTTAAATTAGCAGTAGGAAATCCAATTGTATGTCCGCGACGATAACCTTTTACAATAATTCCTGAAGTTGTATAAGGTGCGCCTAAAAGTTTATTAGCTAATTCAATTTTACCGGTTTCAATGGCATGACGAATGTTGGTAGAGCCAACTTTTTGTCCAGCCTCCATATGCTTTGGTTCAACCACAATATCAAACCTTCCTTTAACAAATTTTGGTAAATTTTCAATATTAGCCACATCTTTAGGTCCATATGTATAATCAAAACCAACAACTGCAGTATCAATATTTAATTTAAGCACCACTTGATCGATAAATTCCTGTGGTTCTAATTTACTAAAGTTTTCATCAAAATCCACGACTAACATATAATCAACATTCAATTTAGCTAACTTTTCTTCTTTTTCTTTTAAAGTATTAAGATATACAAAAGTTTTATCATTCTGGTAAATTTCTTTTGGATGACGGTTAAAAGTCATTACACCCAAAGGTAACCCTTTCTTAGCTGCAATTTCTTTAGCATGCTTAATTAAGGCCTGATGACCACAATGGAGACCATCGAAGAAGCCTAAAGCCACAACCATATTTTCTTTTATGGGCTTTTCCTTAATTGGAAACTTTATTGAAATTACTTTCACTTCTGATTCCTCTTTATTCGTTGTTTAAAAGCATTAAAACAGGACGATAATCTTGCCCTACTTTTTTATAAATTGCCTTTATTTTATTATTAAATCTCAATGCCACTTTTTCCCTTGGAATATTTAATTTAATCGCAGCTCCATTTTTTACACGATTAAATTGATCTTGTGTCAAATCTATCGTTGGATAATCACTGAAAAAGTCATCAATTGCTTGTAACCATTTCTCTGGATAATCAAGATTTTTTTCAATATCAGCTAAACAAACCGCATGATTAATATTAAATCCTGAACTAGCAATTCGCGTCAAACTCGTCATTACTGCAGGCATATTTAAGTGCGTTCCTAAGTCATTAACTAAAGAGCGAACATAGGTTCCCTTAGAACATTTAATTGCAAAATCAAAGTCCTGGGTTTTATGTTCTTTATCATACCTTAATTCATTAGTTAATTGATAGTTAAATACTTCAACTTTTCTTTTAGGACGTTCAACTGGAATATTTTTTCTAGCATATTCATATAAACGCATCCCATTCACCCTAACTGCCGAATAAATTGGTGGAACTTGTTCTAATTCTCCAGTTAATTTTTCCATTCCACTACTAATTTCATCCCGTGTAAAAGGCTTTTCTACTGCCTTAGTTTCAAGAATTTTTCCTTCTAGATCATAGCTATCAGTTGCTAAACCAAATCTTCCTGTTCCAATATAAGCCTTCGGTTCTTCGTGCATTAATTCAATTAATTTGGTAGCTTGACCAATTGCAATTGGTAATACCCCATTTACTTCTGGATCCAAAGTACCAGCATGACCAATTTTTCTAATATGAAGAAGCTTTCTTAACTTATAGACACAGTCGCTACTAGTCATTCCTCGTTCTTTATTCAGAACAACAATACCATTTAACATCAAAATTCTCCTAATAATTAAATTAAAAGGCGTCAACAACTTGATTGACGCCTTTTAATATTATTTATTTTCTCGCTCTTGATCAGCCTTTTTTACTTGGCGAATCAAGTCGTCGATTTTACTACCATAGGCTACAGAAGTGTCCCGCTTAAAAATCAATTCTGGAACTTTATATACAGTTAAAGTTTGTCCTAATAAGTGTCGCATGGTTCCCTTAGCTTTGTCTAAGGCCTCTGCAACTTCTTTCTCCTTTTCTGGATCTTCAGTTAATAAACTGTAGTAAACAGTTGCATAGGATAAATCATTAGTACATTCAACTGCAGTAATAGTTATATCGCTCAAGCGTGGATCGCGAATATCTTTTCTCAAGATTTTTGTTAATTCGCGTAAAATTTCTCCTTCAACACGACCAATTCTATGTTTCATATTTGCCTCCTATTATTGAGGCTTAACCTCTTGCATTTCATATGCTTCAAGTTCATCATCGACCTTGATATCATTGAAGTTTTCAATAGTTAAACCACAATCAAAACCTTGCTTAACTTCTTTAACGTCATCTTTGAAACGTTTAAGAGAAGCAACTTTACCATCATATTTAACTATACCATCTCTAATGACACGAATTCCAGAATCACGTGTTACATAGCCACTATCTACAAAGGCACCAGCAATAGTACCAACTTTAGAAACTTTCCAAGTTTCACGGACAGTTAAGTTACCAGTAACTTTTTCTTCATAAGTTGGTTCAAGCATACCCTTCATAGCTGCTTCAACATCATCCATTGCCTTGTAAATGATGTTGTAAAGACGCATATCTACGCCTTCACTTTCAGCTTGAGCCTTAGCAGTTGCAGTTGGACGAACATTAAACCCAATAATAAATGCATTTGAAGCAGCTGCTAATGTAACATCAGATTCATTAATAGCACCTACAGAAGCGTGAATAATATTTACTCGAACACCTTCAACATCAATTTTTTCGAGTGATTGTTGGAGTGCTTCAACAGAACCTTGAACATCTGCTTTAAGCACAATATCTACTGACTTCATGTTCTCTTTCTTCATGGTATCAAATAAATTATCAAGAGTTACATGTTGTACATTTTCACGTTGTTTTTCAAGAGCATTTTTAGCACGTTGTTCACCGACATTTCTAGCAGTCTTTTCATCATCAAAGACAACTAATTTATCTGCAGAACTAGGAACATCATTTAAACCGGTAATTTCTACTGGAGTTGAAGGTTTTGCCTCTTTGATACGACGACCTTTATCATTGGTCATTACACGTACACGGCCGTAAGTATCACCAATAACAATTGGATCTCCTACTTTTAATGTACCTTGTTGTACTAATAAGTCGGCTACTGGACCACGTCCTTTATCAAGACGTGCTTCTACAACAGTACCAATTGCTTTTTGATCAGGATCAGCCTTTAATTCCAAGACATCTGCTTGAAGTAAAATCATTTGAAGTAAATCTTCAACATTTTCACCAGTCTTAGCAGAGATCTTTACAAAGATAGTGTCCCCACCCCAATCTTCTGGAACCAAACCATGTTGCATTAACTCTTCCATGACATGATCAGGATTTGCACCTGGTTTATCAATCTTGTTAACAGCAACAATGATTGGCACACCAGCACTCTTGGCATGATCAATTGCCTCGATAGTTTGAGGCATTACGCCATCGTCTGCGGCAACTACCAAAACAACAATATCAGTGATTTCTGCACCACGAGCACGCATATTTGAGAAGGCAGCATGTCCAGGAGTATCTAAGAATGTAATCTTACGATCATCTAATTTAACTTGATATGCACCAATACTTTGAGTAATACCACCAGCTTCATGTTCAGAAACATTAGTATGACGTAAGCGGTCAAGTAAAGTGGTTTTACCATGGTCAACGTGTCCCATAATTGTTACAACTGGTGGACGCTTAACTTGATTCTTAGAGTTCTTTGATGCTTCAACTTCTTTAGTGTAAAGAGTATCGATATCAGAGATATCTTCATGAACTTTTTCTTCGGCCTCAATACCATATTCAGCTGCTAGTAGTTCAATTGTATCTTTATCAAGAGATTGGTTTTGGTTGGTCATAACACCAAGCATGAACAACTTTTTAACGATTTCAGCTGGTTCGCGGTGAAGAATCTTTCCTAAATCTTGAGCGTTCATTCCTTCTTCATATACTAAAGTTTCTGGTAATGGACGTTCTTTTCTTTGGGTAGGTTGTTTTTTAACTTCTTGGCTTTGGTTATTTCGTTTATTCTTCTTATTACGACGACGTCTAGCCTTATCTGAATGATCACTACGTTCACGTTCATATTCTGGAACTTCATGATGTTTGCGACCAGGCTTACCAAAGTCTTTTTTACGATTATTGTTTCTCTTTTGGTCTTGTTCCTGAATTGGAGCACTTGGAATAGTTGGAGTAACTTTTCTTACTCTAGGCTTTTCTTTCTTTTGTTGGTTACGAGCTGGAGAAAGTTTAACAATCTTTGGTCCAGTTACCTTTTTAGAGGCTTGTACACGTGCTTTTACCGCTTCTGCTCCTTCTACTGGAACACTAGCTTTATTATTTTCTTCTCTAGTTGTATTTTTCTTCTTATTTTGTTTATTTTCGTATTGCATACGGGAACGTTCGGTCTGTTTATTTAATTCCACAGAATCTTTTCTTTGCTTATCTTGCAATTCTTTTAATAAATCGCGCGCAGCTGGTCTATTGTTCTTTTCACGTTTACGATTTTCATTTTGACCCGCTGTTTTTTTAGAGTCATTCTTCTTATTAGAAAAATTCTTCTTTTTATCAGAATGTTTTGGGCGTCTGATGGCACCAACAGAAATTTTGATTTTTGTCTTTTTTGATGAATTTGATTGACCTGAAGTTTGTTTCTTAGAAAAAACTTCAGTAAGTTTTTTTGCTTCATTATCATCTAAAGAAGACATGTGACTTTTAACATCAAATCCCAATTCCTTCGCTTTATCAACTACGGTTTTGTTATCGATGTTTAGTTCTTTAGCTACTTCATAAATTCTTTTTTTAGCCATCCAAACACTCTCCTTTATTTATCAATTAATTTTGTTATTGCTTGACTAAAGCCAATATCCTTAATTGCAAGTAACTTTCTTTCTTTACCTAAAGCACTTTTTAATTCTTCACTTGAAAATTCATTAAGAATTACAAGATTTTTATTATGTTTAGCAATTGACATAATTTTATCTTTTGTATTGTCACTAAGATCTTTAGCTACAATTAAGACTTTGATTTGATGTTGCAATAAGGCTGGTTTAACCGCATCGTAACCAATTATTAATTTTCCAGCACGTTGCGCTAAACCTAATAAATTCAGTACTTTACTTTGCACGATAGTTTTCACCAAATAATTCTTTTCTTGCTTTTTGATGATCCACATATGCATAAAGATCCTCATAAAATTGAGGTGGTACTTTTGCGCCTAAGCTCTTTTCAAGAACCCGATCTTTTTGAGCTTCTGCAATCTTTTCTGGAATTAAAGAAACATAAGCACCTCGGCCAGATTTCTTTCCAGTTGGATCTACGGAAACATTTTTATCTTTATCAATTACAATTCTAACCAATTCTTTTTTTGGCATCATTGTATTGGTTAATAAATCTTTACGCATTGGAATTTTTCTTTTTTTCAAAGAAAATCACCTATTCCTCATTATTTACAGTTTCATCGCTACTAGTTTCGATATCTTCTACTTCAGTATCAGAAGTTGCAGTATCTTCTTGATCATCAGTTGTCTCATTACTTTCTTCCACAAATTCTACTTGTGATTCAGGTTTAATATCAATCTTGTAGCCTGTCAATCTTGCCGCCAATCTAACATTTTGCCCCTTTTTACCAATAGCTAACGATAATTGATAATCAGGAACAATTACTAATGCATTTTTTGCTTCATCTTCTTCATCAAATTGAACGGCAATTACTTCTGCCGGATTAAGAGCATTAGCAATAAAATCAGTTGGATCATCTTCGTATTTTACCACGTCAATATTTTCGCCACCTAATTCATTGACGATATTCTGTACACGAGAACCCTTAGGTCCAACTAAAGTACCAACTGGATCAATGTCAGGATCATTAGTTTTAACAGCAATTTTAGTTCGATCGCCTGCTTCACGGGCAATTGAGACAATTTCAACAGTTCCATCATAGACTTCAGGTACTTCTTGTTCAAATAGACGTTTAACTAAGTCAGGAGCAGTGCGAGAGACAGTAATTTGAGCTCCCTTAGTATCTGACCCAACACGCGTAACTAAAACTCTAATTTTGTCTTGTGGATTATAAGTCTCTCCTGGTAATTGATCATTATGAGGCATAACAGCTTCAACATTACCAATTTTGACATAAACAAAACGATTATCTTGTCTTTCAACAGTACCAGTAATTATTTCATCTTCATATTGTGAATATTCATCATAAATATGATTGCGTTCAGCTTCTCTCAAACGTTGCATAATTACTTGTTTAGCAGTCTGAGCTGCTATACGACCAAAGTCTTTAGGAGTAACTTCAAATCTTATTTCATCGCCCACTTCATAAGCCTTGTTAATTTCTAATGCATCTTTCAGACTTACTTCTAAACGATTGTCTTGTACTTCATCAACGACAGTTTTAATGGCGTTTACTTTGAAGTTGCCCTTCTTTTCATCAAAAACAACTTCTACATTTTGGGCTTGATTATAATTCTTTTTGTAGGCAGCTACTAAAGCAGCCTTGATTGCTTCAACAATTACATCTTGCTTGATACCCTTTTCTTTTTCTAAAGTTGCAAAGGCATCGATCATTTCTTTAGTCATAAGTTTTGCTCATCCTTTCTAAAACTCGATCGCAAATCGAGCATTAGCTACAGCATCACGAGGAATTTTAACTTCTTTTGTTCTAGTCTTAACTTTAATTTCCAAAGTTAAGGTTTCATCATTTAATTCCTTTAAGAGTCCTTCATAAACCTTGTTACCATCAATTTTTTGATAGAGGCCAACATGAATATAAGACCTCACAGCATGTTCCCAGTCAGAATCATTCTTAATTGGTCGTTCTAACCCAGGAGATGAAAGTTCTAAAACATAAGGATCTGGAAAAGGATCCGGATCTAATTCATCTAGTTTTTCAGAAACGATTTCACTAAGATCAGCAATTTCTTCGATATCTATCCCGCCCGGTCTACGATCAACATAAATTCGTAGATAATTTTGATCTTTTTCTTTAACGTATTCTACGTCAACTAGTTCATCCCCGCGAGCTTGTGCCAAAGGTTGAACAAGTTTAGTAACCATTTCAGTAACTTTTGACAAATTTCTTCCTCCGTAATAAAAAGAGTGAGCATCGCTGCTCACTCGAATTAGCTATTCGAACTTCCCATTTAGAATAGCATATTTATTAAGTTTTGTAAATTTAAGAACTAGAATAATGAAAGTTGATTTTGGTCGGGCATTCCTTCCAAGACACCATTTTCTTCAAAGTAATCCATAATTGTTTGGGAGACTTTTCCGCGCTTAGCAAGATCTTCTTTTGAAAGGAATTTTTGTTCAGCACGAGCTGCTACAATTTGTTTTGCCGCATTGTCACCCAATCCTGGAACAGAATTAAATGGAGCTAAAATAGTATGATCATCTAAGATTTTGAAATCTAATGCTTCTGATTGATCAACATCAACCATTTTTATTTTTATACCACGTTCAATACATTCATTTGCTAATTCCAAAACTGTCAATAATGATTTATCCTTCGCTGAGACATCCATCCCTTTATCTTGAATTTCTTTCATTGCAGCTTTAACTGTATTTTTACCATGACTCATTGCCACAATATCGAATAAATCAGCTCTAACGGTAAAGTATGAAGCATAGTAAATAACTGGATAATAAACTTTAAACCAGGCAATACGTAACGCCATTAAGATATAGGCAGTTGCATGGGCCTTAGGGAACATATATTTAATTTTTAAGCAGGATGGAATGTACCAATCAGGAATATTATCATTTTCCTTTAAAACGGCCATATCTTCGTCACTAATACCTTTACCATGACGTACTGATTCCATTGTTGAGAAGGCAACTTCTGGTTTAACACCCCAGTGAATTAAGTCGGTCATAATATTATCACGACAACCAATAACATTCTTTAATTCACAAGTTCCATTATTAATTAATTCTTCCGCATTTCCTAACCATACATCAGTTCCATGTGATAAACCTGATATTTGTAAAAGTTCCGAAAAAGTAGTCGGCTTAGTCTCTTCTAACATTCCTCTAACAAAACGTGTACCAAATTCTGGAACACCTAATGTTCCTGTCTTAGACCCTATTTGTTCAGGTGTTACATTTAAAATATCAGTTCCAGAAAATAGTGCCATTACTCCTGGATCATCGGTTGGAATTGTCATCGGATCAATACCAGATAAATCCTGGAGCATTCTAATCATTGTGGGATCATCATGACCTAGAATATCAAATTTCAAAATATTATCGTGAATTGAATGGAAATCAAAGTGAGTAGTAAGCCATGCTGCATCTAGATCATCTGCTGGATACTGTACGGGAGTAAAGTCATAAATATCCATATCATCTGGTACTACAACAATTCCAGCTGGGTGTTGTCCAGTTGTTCTTTTTACACCACTGGCGCCCTTAGCCAAACGATCTAATTCAGCATTACGCAAATGCAATTCATTTTCATCTTCATAATGTTTAACATAGCCAAACGCCGTTTTATCTGCAACTGTCGCAATTGTTCCAGCACGATAAGAGTTATCAGGGCCAAACATTACTCGAATATAATTATGGGCAACTGGTTGATAATCTCCAGAGAAGTTCAAATCAATATCAGGAACTTTATCTCCGTGGAATCCCAAGAAAGTAGCAAATGGGATATCCTGACCGTCTTTAACTAATGCTGTACCACATTTTGGACAATCTTTATCTGGTAAATCATAGCCTGATCCATATTCACCATTTTCAAAAAATTCTGAATATTTACATTTTGGACAACGATAATGCGGTGCCAAAGGATTAACTTCCGTAATTCCAGACATTGTGGCGACTAAACTAGAACCAACAGACCCACGAGAACCAACCAGGTAACCATCTTTATTGGATTTAGCCACAAGTCTTTGTGAAATTAAATAAATAACTGCATAACCATTAGAAATGATCGAATTTAATTCCATATCTATTCTATCTTTAACGATCTTAGGTAAAGGCTTGCCATAAAGTTCATAAGCTTTATCATAAGTTAATTGCTTCATCTCTTCATCTGCATTATCAATGTGAGGTGGATAAAGACCACTCTTAATTGGAGCAATTTCCTCTATTTGATCAGCAATCTTATTGGTATTTTCGATTACAATTTCTTTTGCCCTTTCTTCGCCAAGAAAGTTAAAGGCATCTAACATTTCCTGTGTGGTATAGAAATGTAAATCAGGTAATGGCTTATTGCGGTTAGGATTAGACTTTTGCGCTGCTAACAAAATTTTACGATAAATTGCTTCATGAGGCTCAACATAGTGAGCATCGCTTGTAGCCACTACAGGCTTATCTAACTCTTTACCAAGCTTATAAATATTATTGATAATTTCGTGTAATTCAGCTTCATCTTTGATTAATTCATCATCAATTAACCCTTGATAAGCAGCTGGCGGTTGGACTTCCAAAAAGTCATAGAATTTTGCCTTTTCTCGTGCCTCATCATAGCCCTTTTGCATCATTGCAATAAAAACATCACTAAGATTACAGCCACTACCAAATAGTAAACCTTCACGATATTTCCTTAATTCAGATATAGGAGTTCGAGGAATTCGATAAAAATATTTAGTTGAAGCGCTGGAAATTAATTTATACATATTTTTTAGGCCAGTTTGATTCAAGGCCAATACTGTCATATGTGATGGTTTGGCTCTTTTATAAACTTGACCATATTTAGCATAATCATTCATTTTACCAAGATTTGCTTCACCAAAACGATCATAAAAGGCATCTAAAAGCTTGAACATAAGGTAACCAGTTGCTTCTGCATCCTGATTAGCTCGGTGGTGATGTTCTAACACCACATTATATTTCTTGGCTAAGGAATCTAATGTATGTCTAGTTTGTTCTGGGTGTAAAAGACGAGAAACTTCTAGAGTATCTACCACTGGTTGGCTAATTTCTGCTAAATTTGCTCTTCTTAAAGCGGCATTAACGAAGCCAACATCAAATTGAACGTTATGCCCACATAGTGGTAAATCACCATAAAAATCTTTAAACTGCTTAATCACAACAGCTTCATCATCTGCTGCACTGACCATTTCATCAGTAATTGAGGTTAAGTTAATAGTAGTATCACTTAGAGGATGATGCGGATTAATAAATTTATCAAAACGCTCTATTACTTCACCATTCTTCATTTTTACGGCACCGATTTCAATGATGGTATCGTAAACAGATGATAAGCCAGTTGTTTCAACGTCAAAAATTACATATTCTCGATCACGATAGTCCATATCTGTTGGATTAAGAACTAATAAGGCATGATCATCAATCATATTAGCTTCATAGCCATAAAGTACTTTTACATCATTGCTCTTACCAGCAAAATATGCTTCTGGAAATGATTGAACATCTGCATGATCAGTTACAGCAATCGCTTTTTGACCAAATTTTTTAGCTGCTTTAATAAAATCTGTTGGTGGATTAGTTGCATCAAGTTGTGACATATTGGTATGAAGATGAAGTTCAACTCGTTGTTGTTCTCCCTCATATTGTTCTTGTCTTCCTTGGTGCTCAATTAATTCCATATTTCTGATATTAAAGACAACCTCATGCTGCCATTGATCATCAGCTGCACTTCCCTGCAACCTTGCCCAAGTTCCCGGTTTAATTGAAGCTAAATAATCTCGCTCATCCTTGTCGTTGACAAATTTCTTAAAACTTATCGAATCAGTATAGTCAGTGATTTCACCTGTCCAAATTGCATTGCCTGATTTCAACTCTTTTAATTCAGTATTAAAAATTTGACCCTCAATTAAAACATTTCGAGTACCATCTTCTATCTCTTTCATCTGAATAAAATCAGCTTTTTTACTAATTTTACCTTTAGAGAAACTTCGGGTATTTTGTGAAGATTGAACTTTAGATTTTGTTTCAGGAGGATTTTGCTTATAAATTTCCTGCATTGCAGATTCATGAGCCGTTTGTTCTTCTTCCAAACTCTTTAAATTTTCATCATTACTTGCTTCATCAATCTTAGTAGTAAATTTAATATTAAAAAATCCATAGTTTCTAAATTCTTCATTTAGTGTTGCCAAAACCTTATTGGTTAACATACTATTAACTACTTTATTTTGAGTTGGGATAAGCCATTTTTCGTTCTCTAGATATGGTTTTTGATTTAGTAAAAATTCTCTAACCACAGGTTGAAATTGGGTAGAATTCTTTATTACAAATTCCCAATAATCAGGAAGATACTTACTATCTCCATCTTTACTCTTAATATATAATTCGACATCTACAAATGGATTAAAGTTATTAATTAACCCTTGGTAAAACGCCTGATAACTTGCAAAATCGAGTGGAGTGGCAAAAAAAACGTGGATCTTCCACTTTCTTTCTTTAGCGTACACATCCACGTTTTCAATCTCGCCTTTTTTAAAGGTTTCATTACTTGCAAAATTATCTGGTAAGTTAATTTGTTCTAATAACTTTAAGAAAAGATCATTCTTTTTAGTCACAAAAATTATCCTATCTTATTTGCAATATAAGCTTCCAATTCCTCAACGCTAATCTTAGTAGCCTTGTCATCAGTTGGTTGCTTAACTTCTACTATATTTTCACTCGCATCACGTCCAATAGTAATTCTAATAGGTGCACCAACTAAGTCAGCATCATTAAATTTAACTCCTGGACGGACATTTCTATCATCGTATAAAACATCATACTTGGCTGATAATTCTTTTTCAAGTTTTTCTGCCAAATTTGTTTGTGTTTCATCCTTCATCTTCATTTGAATCAAATGAACAGTAAATGGGGCAATTTCTCTTGGCCATGCAATACCATTTTCAGTTAAATGTTGTTCAACAGCCGCAGATAACATTCTGGTAACACCAATTCCATAAGAACCCATAATTACAGGTTGAGTTTTACCATTTTGATCCAAGAAATCTGCACCCATTGTAGTGGTGTAATAAGTACCAAGTTTGAAAATATGTCCTACTTCTATGGAAGTAGTAAATTGTAATGGTAATTGATCGACAGGATCAGGTTCACCTTCGT
The DNA here is from genome assembly GCF_003423665.1 of Lactobacillus rodentium. Lineage (GTDB taxonomy): Bacteria > Bacillota > Bacilli > Lactobacillales > Lactobacillaceae > Lactobacillus > Lactobacillus rodentium. The sequence continues at coordinate 82,804 of NZ_BFBY01000007.1, forward strand.
TGGCAGTTCTAATATCTGCAAATTCATCAACTTTAAAATCACGGTCTAAATTTGCATTTTCAAATTGATAATCAGTTTCATTAGCACCTACAACAAAGTTGTAAAGATTTCTTACTGTTTCATCAGCAATAATCTTATCAGCCCAATCAGCATTAATTGGACCAACAGCACCTTTAGCACTTCCAGTAATTTCAATAAGTTCTTCAGGAGTTGCTGCTCGTACTTCGTCGGCATCAAGAATATGACCTAATTTGACTTCGTTAATTTCTTTATCACCACGAATTAAGACTAAAACTTTTTGATCGTCGGCAATAAACAAAATACTTTTCACGATTCTAGTAGCAGGTACATGTAAAAATTCTGCTAGTTTTTCAATAGAATCCATACCTGTGGTTGCCACTTTATTCAATTCTTTAGGGTCTTCAGGTTCTTGCTTAAAGGTATCAATACTTTGTGCCATTTCTAAGTTAGCTGCGTAAGTACCCTTTTCATTAGTGGCAATTGTATCTTCACCGATAGCTGCAGGTGCTTGAAATTCAGTAGAATTTTTTCCACCCATTGTACCAGAATCCGCAATAACTGGACGTACATCTACACCGGCTCTTCTGAAAATATTTTTAAATGCTTGTTTTTCGTCATCAAATTGTTGATCTAATTGTTCTCTAGTTGAGGCAAAACTATAAGCATCAAGCATTATAAATTCACGACCACGTAATAAACCAAAACGAGGTCTGTTTTCATCACGGAATTTAGTTTGAATTTGATAAAGAGAAATTGGCATTTGCTTATAACTCTTTAAATTCTTCGCAATAATTTCAGTAAAAGTTTCTTCGTGAGTTGGCCCTAGTAAACTTTCACGATCGTGGCGATCTTTAAGTCTAAACATTTCTGGTCCATATTTCGGTAGACGGCCAGATTCTTCCCATAAACTAGCTGGTAAGAAATGAGGCATTAACATTTCTGGAACGTTAATCTTATCCATTTCTTCTTCCATTATTCTTTCAGCTTTTCGTAAAACACGGTAGCCAAGTGGTAAGTAAGCATAAACACCAGCAGTAACTTGGCGAATATAGCCCCCTCGAATCATTAACTTATGACTTTCTGCAACTGCATCTGCTGGTGCCTCTTTTAAAGTAGGCATAAAAAATTTAGATTGACGCATTTTTCCTCCAAAATAATTCTATTTAATAAAGTAACGATAAATATCGTTTCCAGTAACCGCAACAATTAATAGTAATAATAAAACGAACCCAATAACATCGACAAGAGCTTCACGTTCCTGCGGGATTGGTTTTCCAATGATTAATTGAATAATGTTTAGTAATAGTTTACCCCCATCTAATCCTGGAATTGGAATGAGGTTAACTATACCTAGATTAATGGAAATCATGGCTAGAAAAGCAAGTAAATAAGTGATTCCCATATTTGATACTTGCACAGTTTGAGAATAAATTCCTACAGGACCAGATAATTTATTAAGGCTAAAGTGTCGGAATAAATTACCAACCGCACCGAAAATCATGCCTGTAGTTTGAATGCTGGTATTCCACCCGCGCTCTAATTTAACTCCTAAACTATTATCAGGTTTGCCATAAAAACCAAGTTGATAAACTTTAGTCCCATTAATTTTTTCTTCTTTAGGTTTAACAGTAAAAACTTGCTCTTTTCCTTTTCTTTCTACTGTAACTTTTACATTTTTACCTTTTGATTTTGCCAATTGTGTAGCTATGTCATCAAAAGAAGAAATTTTACTACTATTAATTTTTTTAATGGTATCTCCAGATTTTAAGCCAATTTCTTGAGCTGGAAAATTATTAATAGTTTTATCAATCGTGGTTGTTGCAGGCCCGGGACTAACTAGTGACCAAATAATAAAAACAACAAAGCCCAAAACAATATTCATAAAAGGTCCTGCAAAATTAGTCGCTAATTTTTTACCAACACTTGCTTCTTGAAATTGGGTATCTTTAGGGGCAATTAATAATTCAGTTTCATTTTTTTCAATGATTGTTGCATCATGATCTACTTGATATGTGACTTCTCTATCTTCTTCACCATTTTCATATCCAGTAATAAAAAGCTTATTAACTAAATCGCTCTCACTTACCTGTATAGGAGTTCCTGAAATAGGCATCTGTGAACCAGAAGCATCTATTCGTTTTACTTTACCTTGATTATCAAATTGGACAACTACGGTTGTGCCTGGATCAATCACAGCAGCATCATCAGGACCTGCCAAACGAACATATCCTCCGAGGGGTAACCATCTAATCGTGTAGGTAGTTTTTTTGCGCATGACTTGAAAGAGTTTTGGACCCATTCCAATAGAAAACTCACGCACTAATATTCCGGATTTCTTAGCAACAATAAAATGACCAAATTCATGGACAAAAACAAGAATTCCGAAGACAACAAGAAAGATTAAAATTCCTTTCATCGCTTTCACCTACATAATTCCTAAGAAAGCTACAACAGGTAAAACAAAAAGCATACTATCAAATCGATCTAAAATTCCACCATGACCTGGAAGAATTTTTCCTGAATCTTTTACTCCGTAAAAGCGCTTATATGCAGACTCTACTAGATCTCCCATTTGACCAATTATTGAGAAAATAAGTGCAAAGAAAATCATTAATAATTGATTTCTCCCTGTTGGTACCAGGTAAACATAAATAGCTGCACAGATAATAGCACAAATTACAGCACCTATTGAACCTTCCCAAGTTTTATTAGGACTAATAACAGGCCATAATTTTGTTTTACCAAATTTTCTTCCAATCATGTAAGCTCCAATATCGGTGGCCCATACAACTACGAAAACGTAACATAAGATAGCTAATCCATGTCCATCTTGTACATTTCTAATTGCTGCCATGTAGTGAAAACCGGTTCCAATATAAAGAGCGGACAAGGTATAAACACCAACATCATCAAAAGTTTCTTTATTTTTGGACAAAACCATTCTTACTAACATTAACATGATAAATATGTAAAAAATATCATATCTATTTAGAAATGGAGGTAAGAAATTAAAAAAGGCAACTGGAACTGTAATTGTTAAGGTTGCTAATAAAGCTAAGACAAAATCCCATGAAACAATAATTTGTTTTTTCATGATAAAAATTTCGCCAATTCCCACTGCAGCAAAAAGACAAGTTAACAAATCTATCCAAATACCACCAGCAAGAACAATAGGAATAAATAATATTAAGGCTATTACCGCCGTAATTACACGTTGTTTCATATATAATTCTACTATCTATTTAAACTTTACCAAAACGCCGATTACGGGTTTGATATTCTTTAACTAATTTTTTTAAATCATCTTTATTAAAATCTGGCCACAGTTTATCTGTAAAAGAGAATTCAGTATAAGCCATTTGCCAAAGTAAAAAATTGGAAAGACGCTCTTCTCCTGAAGTTCTAATTAGTAAATCTGGATCACTATAAGGAGCCAAATTTGCAGTCATTAATGTTTGTGCAAATAATTCTTCATTAATTTGATCAGGATTAATTTCACCATTTACTGCCTTTTGAGTTAATTCTTTCACCGCCGAAACTATTTCTCGTCGAGAGCCATAGTTAAAAGCAAAATTTAGAACCATTCCAGTATTTTTAGCAGTTTCTGCCATTGCCTTTTGAGTTACTAAATAAGTTTTCTCTGGTAATTCTTTGGTGTAGCCCATAATATTTACACGAACATTATTTTCCATTAATTCCGGCATAAATTTATCAAAGAAATTAATGGGTAATTTCATTAAATAATTTACTTCATCAGTTGGTCGACCCCAATTTTCAGTAGAAAAGGCATAAAGTGTGAGAACTTTTATACCCAAATCATTCGCCTCTAGCGCAATTCTTCGAATATTGTTCATACCTTCTTTATGCCCTAAAAATCTAGGCTTATGTCGTTGCTTTGCCCAACGACCATTACCATCCATGATAATGGCTAAATGATTTAATGGCTTTTTTTCACTACTCATCTTATCAACCTAACTATGCTTGAGTAATTTCCTTACTCTTTTCATCGGCTAATTCATCAATTCGTTTAGTAGCATCATCAGTTACTTTTTGAACTTTCTTTTCAAGTCCTCTTTGTTCATCTTCAGTGATATCGCCATCTTTTTGTTGACGTTTTAACGAATCCATAGCTTCACGTCTAACATTACGTACGGCTATTTTAGCTTGTTCAGCTAATTTTCCAACTTGCTTTGCAATTTCTTGACGACGTTCACCAGTTAGTTGTGGAATTACGACTCTAATTACAGTTCCATCATTGGCAGGTGTAATACCAATATCGGAAGCAAGAATTGCATGTTCAATATCATCTAAACTTGATTTATCATAAGGAGTTATCATCAAAACTCTAGCTTCTGGAATTGAAATACTGGCCATTTGGTTTAATGGCGTAGGTGAACCGTAATATTCCACATTAATTCCATCTAAAAGACTCGCATTGGCTACACCAGCGCGAATGCCGCCTAGTTCTTTTTGATAAACGGCAATGGATTTATCCATATTACTTCTTGCCTTATCAATAGCTTCGTTTCCCATTATTTACCACCCTTTACTACAGTACCAATATTTTCACCCATCACAACTTTCTTAATGTTGCCTGGTTTATTTACATTAAAGACTACTAGAGGAATGTTATTATCCATTGAAAGTGAACTTGCAGTTTTATCCATTACTTGTAAACCTTTAGATATAACATCTAATTGAGTTAACTCGTCATATTTTTTAGCATTAGGATCTATCTTAGGATCAGCTGAATAAACACCATCAACACCATTTTTAGCCATTAAAATAACATCTGCACCAATTTCGGCTGCTCTAAGGGCAGCAGTAGTATCAGTTGAAAAGTATGGATTACCAGTACCACCACTAAAAATTACTACTCTTCCCTTTTCTAAGTGACGCATTGCTTTACGTCTAATATATGGTTCAGCAACTTGTCGCATTTCTATTGAAGTTTGTACACGAGTAGGAACGCCTAAGTTTTCCAAACCATCTTGAAGTGCAAGACCATTCATAATTGTGGCTAACATTCCCATGTAGTCAGCTTGAGCTCTTTCCATGCCCATCTTGGCACCAGTTTCACCACGCCACATGTTACCACCACCACAGACGATTCCAATTTCAACGCCCATATCATGAACTGATTTAATTTCTTCAGCTAGATGGCTAATCACTTCTGGGTTAATACCAGTACCTTTTTCGCCGGCCAATGCTTCACCAGATATTTTTAAAATAATGCGTTTATATTTAACTTGACTCATGATAAATCCTCCTCTTTAGCTTTTATCATTTTACCATAAATAAGCAATAAAAAAGTGCAAAGAAAAAGAGTAGTGTCAAAATTACACTACTCTTTTAAAATTTTTAACAAATTATCTCATTTGTTCACGTACTTCAGCAGCAAAGTCTTCTTCTTTCTTTTCGATACCTTCACCAACTTCGAAACGTTGGAAGGCAACTAACTTAGCTCCCTTTTCCTTTAAGAATTCACCAACAGTCTTACTGTCATCCATGATGTAATCTTGTGATAAAACAGCGTATTGCTTATCAACTTGAGTATTATCATCAATAAAACGTTGCATCTTACCTGGAATGATCTTATCCCAGATCTTTTCTGGCTTACCTTCTTCTTTAAGTTCAGCCTTGATGTCTTCCTTAGCCTTAGCTAAAACATCATCGCTTAATTGCTTAGCTGATCCGTAAACAAGATGTGGTAAAGGCTTCTTGTTTACCAAAGCGCGACTTTCATTATCTTGATCGATCTTATGGTTCATTTCTGCTAAACGTTCAGTAATGAATTCTTCATCTAATTCATCTGGTGAGATAACCTTAGGGCTCATAGCAGCAATGTGCATTGCTAAGTGTTTAGCAGTTTCTGCATCAGCACCTTCTAAAACAGTAATTACACCGATTTGACCACCATTGTGTTGGTAAGCACCAAATTCTTGATCATCAGTCTTTTCTTCTAGAGCAAAACGACGTAAGGCAATCTTTTCTCCGATGGTAGCAGTTGCATCAACAAATGCTTGAGCAAGAGTATTACCATCACCCATGTCTAAGTCTTGAGCTGCTTCCATATCAGCAGGCTTACCTTCAGCAATTGCCTTAGTAACATCATCTACTAATTTCACAAATTTATCATTTTGAGAAACAAAGTCAGTTTCTGAGTTAATTTCAGTGATAGCTGCAACATTACCATCTACGTAAACACCGGTCAAACCTTCAGCAGCAACACGATCAGCCTTCTTTGCAGCCTTAGCCATACCTTTGTCGTGTAAGAATTGAACTGCTTTGTCCATATCTCCGTCAACTTCTACTAATGCCTTCTTAGCGTCCATAACGCCAGCACCAGTGCGTTCACGTAATTCTTTAACCATTTTAGCTGTAATTTGTGCCATTAATTAAGTCCTCCTAACAGAACTAAATAGTAAAAACAAATTAGTCTTCTGATTCTTCTACAACTTCTTCAATTGAAGTTTCGTCATCATTTGCAGCTGCTTTTTCAGCCATTTCTTTTTCTACTGACTTTTCATCATCTTGGCCTTGTTGACCTTCGATAACAGCATCAGCCATTGCACCAGCAATTAAACGAATTGCACGAATAGCATCATCGTTTGAAGGAATAATAACATCGATTGGATCAGGATCAGTGTTAGTATCAACCATAGCAATAACTGGGATACCTAACTTGTTAGCTTCGTGAACTGCAATCTTTTCCTTCTTAGGATCAACAACAAACATAACATCTGGAATTCTTGGCATATCTTCGATACCACCTAAGAATCTTTGAAGTTTGTCCATTTCCTTAGTTAAAAGTGCAACTTCTTTCTTTGGTAAAACATCAAAAGTACCATCTTCTGACATTTGTTTTAATTCTTTTAATCTCTTAACACGGCTTTGGATAGTCTTCCAGTTAGTTAAAGTACCACCCAACCAACGTTCGTTAACGTAGTATTGGCCTGCACGTGTTGCTTCTTCTTTAACAGCTTCTTGGGCTTGCTTCTTAGTTCCTACGAATAAGAATACACCACCATCAGCAGCAACTGCCTTAGCATAGTTGTAAGCATCATCTAACATCTTGATAGTCTTTTGTAAATCAATGATGTAGATTCCATTTCTTTGAGTAAAGATGTATGGAGCCATCTTTGGATCCCATCTTCTAGTTTGGTGACCGAAGTGGACACCTGCTTCAAGCAATTGCTTCATAGTAACAACTGTCATAATAAAATTCCTCCTATTGGTTACTTCCTCTCAAGAGGTCGCATTAAAATTCGACCATATAGGCACCAAAATTTTAATCGCTCTTGATGTGATTTATTTCTTTGTGTTTTTACACACTCAAACATTTTAACTAATAAACAACCAGATTGCAATTAAAAGTTAACATTATGTTCTTTTAAAAATTTTTCTTTCCAAGTTCGTGAGTGGTGCTTGAACCAATACTCTCTTTTTAAGGCTAAACGTTTATCATCAAATTCTTCATGATAAATCATTTTTACTGGTCGTCTTGTTTTAGTATATTTTGCGCCTTTTCCACTATTATGCATCTCTAAACGATGTTTTAAATCATTAGTAAAACCACCGTAAAAAGTTCCATCATTGCATAATAAGCAATAAAAATAATATTTTTCTTGTTGAGTCTTATCCGCTTGTTTTTCTTCTTTAATTATTTTTTGAATATCTTTTTTAAAACTTCCATCCTCATTGTGAACGAGAATTGAATTTTCTAAAATAAGACCATCTGTACCAGTATTTTTAATAGCTTCCACTAAAACTAAATTAGCCTTTTCACCTTCTTTAGCAGAAAAAGGTTGCACCCACTTTGGACTTAACTGATATTTAAGACAAAAATGCATAATTTCTCCCATGCGCTCTGGCCGGTGAACCATAAACATTTTTCCCTTCATCTTTAGCATTTGACTGGCTACATTAATAATCTCTTCTAAAGTAATAGTAATTTCATGACGGGCTAGAGCCTTTTTTTCATCAGGATTAATCACGTGACCTTCAGGAACTTTAAAATAAGGTGGATTAATTACAACCATGTCGAACTTATCTTTTCCTAATTTTTTCGGTGCCTCTAAAGCATTAAAATTATGTACTTCAATTCTATTTTCAAGATGATTTAACTCAACGCTTCTTTTAGCTTGATCAGCAATTTCAGTTTGAATTTCAACTGCATCATAGTGGGCTCGATTAAAATATGACATATATAAACTGACAGCACCATTACCACTACATAAATCAACTATTTTATTTTTATCCTTTACTTTTTCTTTAGCAAAATGAGCTAAAAAGATACTATCAAGCGTGACATTAAAGGCATCCTTTGATTGAATTATTCCTAAATTATCATTGTAGAGATAATCAATTCGTTCATTCTCTTTTAAAAGTGTCATAGTTAATCCCTCTTTTATAAATTGTGCTGTATAATACTATACATGAAAATGGAGGTAAATTTATGTTTTATCGCTTTGCACGTCAAGTAGTACGCTTTCTAATTTGGCTACTTAATGGAAATTTAGATGTTCAACATAAAGATCGAATTCCTGATGGAAATTATATACTAGTTGCTCCTCACCGCAATTGGTGGGAACCAGTTTTATTTGCCTATGCAGCTCGTCCAAAAGAATTTATGTTTATGGCAAAAAAGGAATTATTTAAAAATCCTATTTTAAGATTTATTTTAGATCATTCCCATGCCTTTGCTGTTGACCGTAAACATCCCGGTACTTCAGCAATAAAAATTCCAGTTAAAGGACTAAAAAATTCAGACTTATCTTTAATCATGTTTCCTTCTGGTACAAGACATTCGGCCGAATTAAAAAGTGGTGCCTTCGTCATTGCCAAAATGTCACAAAAGCCACTAGTACCAGTGGTTTATCAAGGGCCGCTTACTTTTAAGGGAGTTTTAAAACGTGAACCAATGCATATTTGTTTTGGCGATCCTATCTATATTCCTAAAAAAGAAAAAGTTAATAAAGAAACTGTACCTGCTCTTTATCAAGAACTTGAAAAAGCTTGGAATAGACTTGATAAGGAAGAGAACCCTGATTTTAAATATATTCCCAAATAATTAATATCTTAACCCGTTATCCTAGATAACGGGTTTTGTGTTAGAATAAGCTAGTTAATTAAATTTAAGGAGATAAATTAATGCTAGAAAAAACCTTTTACAAAACCATGTTAAAACACTCCTTTAACATTCCTATTAAGGTTACTTATTGGGATGGCAAATCAGAAGTTTATGGTGATGGCAATCCGGAAATAGAGATTATTTTTAACAAAAAAATTCCAATTAAAAATATTACTTCTAATGCTTCCTTAGCTTTAGGAGAAGCATTCATGGATAAGGACATTGAAATCCAGGGTTCAATTCAAGACTTGATTGAAGCTGCTTATGAAAGTGCCGATAGTTTCTTTTATAACTCAAAATTTAAGAAATTCTTACCAAAACAAAAGCACACCGAAAAGCAAAGTCAAGCAGATGTCCAAAGTCACTATGATATTGGGAATGATTTTTATGAATTATGGTTGGATCCTACCTTAACTTATTCATGTGCCTACTTTACTAATGGTAATAAAGATGATTTAGAAGCTGCGCAAATGGCTAAAATTCATCATATTTTACAAAAATTAAACCCAGAAAAAGGTAAAACTTTATTAGATATTGGTTGTGGTTGGGGAACCTTGATGTTAACCGCTGCTAAAGAATATGACTTAAAAGTTACTGGTGTAACCTTGAGTCAAGAACAATACGATTTAGTATCTAAGAGAATTAAGGATATGGGACTTGAAGATCAAGCAGAAGTCTTACTTGAAGATTATCGTGAACTTGGTGACCGTCAATTTGATTATGTTACTTCTGTTGGTATGTTCGAACACGTAGGTTCCGAAAACTTAGGTGAATATTTCGATGACGTAGCTAAATATTTAGTTCCTAACGGTGTTGCTTTAATTCACGGTATTACTCGCCAACAAGGTGGTGCCACTAATGCCTGGATTGATAAATATATTTTCCCAGGTGGTTACATTCCTGGATTAGTAGAAATTATTAGTCGCATCGAAGAAGCTCACTTGCAAATTGCTGATATGGAATCACTCCGTCGTCACTATCAACGTACTCTTGAAATTTGGGATGCTAACTTTAACAAGGTTCGTGATCAAGTTCAAGAAAAGATGGGCGAACGTTTCACTCGCATGTGGGATATGTACCTTCAAGCTTGTGCCGCTTCATTCCAATCAGGAAATATTGATGTTATGCAATATCTTTTAACTAAAGGTCCTTCAGGTAAATTACTACCAATGACTCGTGATTACATGTTAAATGACAAGTAATTTTAAATTATCTAACTAATACAAAAGGCATAGATGAAACAATCATCTATGCCTTTTTGTTTATTCTTGATTATCTTCACTATTTTGTTGCAACGTATATAAATTGTAATAATACCCTTTTTTGTTTAGTAGTTCTTGATGAGTCCCCTTTTCTACAATCCTTCCTTTATCAAGAACAATAATTTGATCAGCATCTGCAATAGTAGAAAGACGATGAGCAATAGCTAGCGTCGTTCTACCTTGACGTAATTTTTTAAGTCCCGCTTGAATCATTGATTCCGTTTCAGTATCAACATTTGCGGTCGCTTCATCTAAAACTAAAATCTTAGGATCAGTAACTAAAGTTCTAGCAAAAGAAATTAATTGCTTTTCACCTTGGCTTAGTTCGTCACCACCTTCATTTACTTTGGCATGATATTTACCAGGCATTTTTTCAATAAATTGATCAGCCTGAACAGTCTTAGCGGCATTTTTAATTTGCGCATCAGAAATCCCATTATTATATAAACGGATATTAGAATTAATATCACCATAAAACATAAATGGCTCTTGCAAAACTAACCCTAATTTTTTTCTTAACTCAGCCTTAGAATATTTGCGAATATCAACGCCATCAATTAAAATTTCGCCCTTACCAAATTCATAAAAACGTAACATCACATTAATAATGGAACTTTTCCCTGATCCAGTATGTCCTACAATACCCAAAGTCTCTCCTGGATTTACCGTAAAGGAAATATCATGCAAAATTTCATTTTTTCCATCATAAGAAAAACTAACATGTTTGAATTCAATTTTACCTTGGCTAATTGTCAAGTCTGGGTCTGCATGTTGTTGTGGCTCATATTCAGTTTCATCCAAAATTCCAAAGATTCTTTTTCCAGCAACAATACCATCTTGAAACATGGTCATTGTATCCATCATTTGTGAAATTGGATTGAAGAAAGCTGACACATATTGAGAAAACGCATAAACTACACCAGCTGGTACAAAGGTTTTTCTAAGTGGAAAACCAAAATACATTAAGGTTGCGGCTAAAGCCAAAGAATATAAAAGACTGGTTAATGGGGACAAAAGTAAAGAATTGATTCTGATCATATTGAAACGCGTGCGCATAAGCGAACCGTTCTCGTCTTCAAATTCTCCTTCTTTGCGTTCTTCTTGATTAAACTGTTGAATTAAGGAAACACCTTCAATTGATTCATTTAAGTTAGTATTGATACGACTGAGTCTTTCGCGATAATTACGATAAAGTTTGGAACTATGGCGTGCATAAAGCCAAAAAACAATACCCAAAATAGGTAAAAAGGCTAATACAATCCACGCAGCGACATGATTAGTTAAAAACATCGCTACAAAGGCAGTTACAATAGAAAAAATCCCAATAACTACTCCAGATAAAACAGACAAGAAATTGCTTAGTGTCATCGTATCATTGGTAACTCTTGAAACAATTGATCCAGCAGGTGTTTGATCAAAATATCGCATTCCTAAAGTATGTAATTTCTTATAAAGTGCTTTACGCACACTTTCTAATGTTTTTTCTGAACCCAAAGCATAGAAATATTCATAAGTAAATTGAATAACTGCCTTTAAAATCGAACCTAGACCATAAAGAAAACCAGCCCAAAGAATTATTTGTAAAGTTGCACTTTGTTTTAGCAAAAAATGATCTAGAAAATATTGCAATCCACGCGGTAACAACATATTTATAACGCTAACGAGAAAAGCACCAATTAAAGCCAAACCAATCTCAAATTTAAAAGGTTTTACATAAGTCATTAAGCGTTTAAAAATGCCCATTTGTTCTTTAAAAGGAATTTCTTTGGCCCAAATTGATTCATTCTTTTTATTATTCATCCAATTTTTCACCTGCCTCACTACTTAATTCTTGTTTTTGCCACATTTCTTCATACCAACCATGTTTATCTAGTAATTCTTGATGAGTGCCCTCTTCAATTATCTTTCCATCCTTAAGTACTAAAATTAAATTCGCATCCATCACTGAAGTTAAACGATGAGCAGCAATCAAAGTGGTTTTATCTTGGCGTTCTTGCTTTAATGATGACAAAATTGCCTTTTCAGTCTTTGCATCTACTGCTGACAAGGCATCATCTAAAATTAAAATTTGACTATCTTTTAAAAGTGCTCTAGCAATAGACATTCTTTGCTTTTGACCACCTGATAGTGAAATTCCATTTTCTCCTACTAAAGAGTTATAACCAGCTGGCATTTGTAAAATATCATCATGCAAATCGCTCTTTCTTGCCGCTGTTTCAATTTTTGCCTGATCAGTTTTTGGTTTAGAAAAAGCAATATTATCTTTAATAGAAGTAGAAAATAAGAAATTATTTTGTGGTACATAGGCAATTTCATTAAGATAAGTTTTAAGGGGAATATTTTTAATATTGTGACCACCTAAAGAAATTTTTCCACGATAATCATCAAATTCTCGTAATAGTAATTGAATGATTGTCGTTTTTCCTGAACCAACTTTTCCTACTAAACCAAGGGTTTGTCCAGGTTTTAATTTAAATTTGATATTTTGCAGGACAGGAATTTCCTTCTCATCTGGATAAGCAAAAGATTCAATATCATAAACTAAATCTCCCTTAATTGCCTGGTGATCAAGTTTTTGATCAGCCTTTTCATCAGTAATTAGAGACTTTTCTTTTAATAATTTTTCAACACGATCATAAGAGGCCGAGCCTCTTTCTAAAATATTAAATAAATAACCAATCGCAAACATTGGCCAAACCATATTCCCAATATAAGCAATAAAGGAAACTAATTGACCGACTGATAGATGATTGTTGGATACTAAAAGTCCTCCATAAATAATAGTAATTACATAAGTGGCCCCAATGACCACTGTAGCTAATGGATCAAATAAGGCATCCCATTTGAAAACTTTTTTATTAATTTCGATTGTTTCATCAACCATTTTGTTAAAAGCAACAGTATCCTCTTTTCCTTGACCAAAAGTTTTTAATACTTTGATGCCAGAAATAGATTCTTGCGTTTTATTGTTAAGCCGTGAAAAAGCCGCCTGCGATTTATCAAAAGCTCCATGTAAACGATCTCCTAACTTCCACGAGCCAATTGCCAAAACTGGTAAGGGAAGCAAGGCAATAATAGTTAAACGCCAATCAACTACAATCATCATTGCGATCATGGTGGAGCCGCCAGTAACTAATGAGTCAACTAAAGTTAAAACTCCATCCCCAGCTACATTTTGAATAGCAGTAATATCATTTGTAGCATGCGCCATTAAATCTCCGGTTCGGTGACGTTGAAAGAAAGTTCGATCCATATTCATGAAATGTTCGAATAATTGGGTACGTAATTTTCTTTCTAATACTGCCGCTCCACCCCAGATTTGTTTACGCCAAAAGTATCTTAATAAATATAAAGAAAAGGCGGCTGCAATTATTGCTAAAATTAACCAAATATAATAGGCAACACTAATATGACCTTTATCTAATTGATCAGCCATCTTTCCCAAAATCAATGGTGGAACCAAATTGGCAACGGAGGTTAATGCTAAAAATAATACACCAATGATGTACCTTTTCTTTTCTGACTTAAAGAACCAGCCTAATTTACTAAATATACTCATAAATCACTCCAAATAAATATATACAAAAAAACGAGAGAAAAAATCCCTCGTTTTTTAATTAGTGAATTAATTAGATTAAATTTACTTGCGTTGTTGATGTTTCATCATATTCATAACTTGATTTACTTTTTTTGCTGATGGTTTTTGACCCATTTGCGACATCATTGCAACAATCATATCTTCACTAATTGGAGGGTTGTCCTGAAAATACTTCTTCATATATGCTCTTGCACCATAAAAGCCTGCAATAAGACCAATAAGCAAGGCAATAATAATTAATAAAATAGCTAAACCCATATTCATAATGATAAAACCTCCAATTTTCTAACAAGTAAATTTTACTAAAAAAGCTATCCTTTTTAAAGGACTAATCTAATCTTTTCTTAAACCTTTTCTTCTTTGTGCTTCTTTGGCTTTTTCAGAAGTAACTTCTTTACCATCTTTATCAATTACAACTGTATCTTCAAGTTGTTGTCTAAATCCTGCACGGAAGTTTTCAAGAAAGGCCCCACGTAACTTCTTTCTTTCTTCAAGTTCTTCAGGTGTAAGTTCCCTTTCTTTACTCGTATGATAAAGCTCGTTGATTCTTTTAATTACTTTTTCTTCTTCTTTTTTATCCATCAAAAACACCTCTCTTACTTTAATAAGTTTACCCTATCTATTTCTATAAAAAAAGTTATAAGTGCCTAGAACATCTGTTTGTTATCTACAAATTTTTTTGATAGAATTATAGTATTAATAAGAGGGAGTTTAATATGACTGAAGCACATGAATCAAAACGACTCGAAATTTTAAAATATATTTATGAAACAGTCGAAGATCGTGGATTTCCACCTACTGTTAGAGAAATTTGTTCGGCTGTTAACTTATCATCTACTTCTACTGTTCACGGTCATTTGTCACGTCTTGAAAACAAAGGTTACATTATCAAAGATGCGACTAAACCTCGGGCTATTGAAGTAACACAAGATGGCCTTAATGCTTTGGGAATCAAACCAAAGGATATTCCTGTTATTGGTGTTGTAACTGCCGGCCAACCAATATTAGCCGTAGAAGATATTGAAGATTACTTTCCAATTCCACCTGATTTAGCCAATGATGCCGGTGATTTATTCATGTTAAGGGTTCATGGTACTTCAATGATTAATGTAGGAATTCTTGATGGTGATAACGTAATCGTAAGAAAACAATCTTCAGCCCATAATGGCGAAATTGTAGTGGCCATGACTGATGAAGATGAGGCGACAGTCAAGAGATTTTATAAAGAGGATAATTATTATCGTCTTCAACCGGAAAATGATACTATGGCACCAATTATTTTAAATAGTGTACAAATTTTAGGTAAAGTTGTAGGACTTTACCGTAATAATATTGACTAAAAAAAGAGCAATATTGCTCTTTTTTCTACGTAAAGTCAAGCATAGTAAGAAGTTTGGCTTTATTTTTAACTTGAATTTCAGTTTAAGTATTTTGTAGTGGCGATTTATTTTTAGTATTAAGCATGACACATAAGCCCAAGTTTATATCTGGTTTTTGGGCTTAGCGTTATAATGTACTTGATCAATTAATTACGACTAAAGTCTTTTTGATTATGTGTGGCTATGTTGTAATCATATGGTTGATCATTAATAATCAGAGCATAAATGGTTCTGATTAATTTATGTATTGAAGCAATAGCTATCTTCTTAAATCCTTTGGTTTGAGGGGATAGCTTTTTGCTTTCATAATAATCTGCTATATGACACGGATTAGTCTTAGCCGCATTATCAATTTGACCAATAGCCCGATAAAGCAATTTGCGTGCCACTGCATTGCCATGCTTAGTAATGCTTAAATTAGAGTCTGTTTCGCCTGACTGATATCTACCTGGATCTATGCCAATAAAAGCATTGATTTTATTAGGATTACTAAATCTACGTACATCTCCCAATTCTGCTAAGACTCTGACTGCAGTAGTTTGGGCAAAGCCTGGAATACTTTCTAGGTTTTCTAGATCATGATTAGGCAAAGTCTTAGCGAGTTTAACCATTCTTGTAATTAATTGTTCTCTTTGCTTATTTAGATTAAGTAGTCTTTGGGCATAATATTGTACTTGTTGGATTTCTATACTAGTCTCAGGGACAACTGGATAAGCTTGATGAGCTAATTCAATAAGATTATCAGCAGTTTTTTGTGCATGTTTAAATGAAATACCTTTTAAATTCATTAGCCAATTAATAATTTGCTTTTTATTCTCTTTTCTTACTGAATCGCAATGAGGAAAATGAGCAACTATGTGCCAGTAGTTATTACCTTTAGCAGTAGAAAATAGATTTTCAATTTCGGGAAAGGTTGATTGTAGAGCTTGGTGAAGTCTATTTTTAGCTATAACTAAATCATCTGTTAACTGGTCATAGAAACGACTTAAAGCATTGAGTTGCTTATAAGCCTGAGACTGGTTTTGACTAACTGGATGATGATAAAGTCTTTGAATTAAGGCTAAATGATAAGCATCAGTTTTATCAGTTTTATTATGACGTAGTCCTAGATCCATTTCTTTTTTCGCTTTAAGAGGATTAAGCACAACATA
>NZ_BFBY01000008.1:0-19546 GCF_003423665.1 Lactobacillus rodentium
TATTCTTTGATTGCTTTTTCAAGCTCATCTAAATTCTTAAATGTTTTCTCAAACCCATAGAACATTTCTCGCTTTAAGGTACCAAAGAAACCTTCCATTAATCCATCATCTAATGAATTTCCTTTTCTAGACATTGATTGCTCAATACCATGATCTTTAAGCCAACTTTGAAAAGCAGGATGTTGGTATTGCCAACCTTGATCAGTATGAAAGATAAGTCCATTCAATGCAGGATGATCTTTATAAGCTAGTTCAAGCATATCCATTACTTGTTTTAAAACTGGATGACGACTGATGGTATAAGAAATTATCTCATGAGTACAACCGTCCATAATTGGTGATAAATATAGCTTTTCTCCATTTAAATGAAATTCGGTTATATCAGAGTACCACTTTCTATCTGGCAAAATAGCTAGAAAATTGCGACAAATCAAATTAGGTTTGATTTTACCTACAGTTCCTTGGTAACTTGAATATTTTCGCTTACGTCTAATGGCGATACCAAATAATCCCATCTTATTCATTAAACGTTTAACTTTCTTATGATTAACTTTAATTGCCTCAATGTGTAATTGGGCTGTAATTCTCCTGTAGCCGTATCTATGCTTGTGTTCTTCAAATATTTCTTTGATACGTTTCATGATCTCTTGATTTTTTAAATCTTTATCATCATGTTTTAAAACATAGTAGTAATTGCTTTTAGATAAATGAGGTAAATCAGGATTAGAATTAATTGTATTTAAAATAAAAGTTATGGTTACATGAAGTTCATGCCTTAGTTCAGTAACCACCTGGGCTATTTCTTTGGCTTTTGGTTTTTTCTTTGAGAAACTAAGGCACTCAATTTTTTTACAAATTCGTTTTCGACAGTAAGCTTTAAGTTCTCTTGCTTCAGGTCCTTTAGTTGTTTTTGAAGTTCTTTGATTTGTTGGTCTTTGCTTTTCATGAGATGGTCTGCCTTTCTTGTGATTAATGACATTATACCCATCTTCTTTGTATTTGCGAATCCAATTATGGATTAGACCACTATTAGGTAAAGCTAGATCTAGAGAAACATGGTCAGCTAGCTCTTTATTGATAAGTACTCTTTTAATGGCAGCTTCTTTAAAATAAATAGGATAAGTAGTATGTGAACGATTTAAAATGTTAAGTCCATAATGATCTATTAATTTAAGCAGATAACGGATATTAGTTGAATTAACTCCATATTTTTTACTTAACCATGTAGAAGATTTTCCATAATTTTTCCAATAATTATAAATATTAATTTTATCTCGCTTTGTTAATTTAGACATAATAAAACCCCGAAATTCTTGTCCGAATTTCGGGGTTCATATCATAAAATCGCCTTTTTTATTTTGCAGTTTTTAGTTTAAAATGGTTTACGTTAACTAAGTAGAAAGTAGATTGATTAATGTCACAAAGAAAATTAGTAGTAATTTCGATTGATTCCATGGGTTATAAAGATCTAGCCGACCTATCGCATCTTGCCCCTAATTTAACTAAGTTACGTGACCATGGTAGTTGGGTTAAACGAATTGAAGGAGTTTCACCAACCTTAACTTATCCTTCTCATACCACTATTGTCACTGGGCAATATCCCGCTATTCATGGCGTGATTAATAATACTAAACTACAGCCTAAGCGTAAAAGCCCGGATTGGTTATGGTATCGTCGCTATATTAAAGTACCAACTCTTTATGATTTGGCTCATCAAAAAGGCTTAACTACTGCTGCATTACTTTGGCCAGTTACTGGTTCAAGTAAAATTAATTATAATTTAGCAGAAATTTTTTCTAACCGTCCGTGGAGTAACCAGGTTTTGGTCTCCTTAAAATCGAGCTCGCCAAAATTCATTTATGAAATGAATAAAAAATATGGGCATATATTAAAGGGGATAAAGCAACCTTGGCGTGATGATTTTATTACTGCGTGTGCAGTTGATACGTTAGAAAATAAACAACCTGATTTAATGCTACTTCACTTGGTCGATATGGATAGTATGCGCCACCGTTATGGGGTTAATTCCCAACAAGCTCGTGCTGCATGGCAAAGACAGGATAAACGAATTAGTGAGATTATTGCTGCTACTAAAAGAGCTGGAACTTATGAGAATACTAATTTTGTTATCGTGGGTGACCACTATCAAATTGACGTTCAAAAAATGATTCACTTGAATATGATCTTTGAACAACAGGGGTGGCTTGAAGGAATCCCAGGAAAAACAACTTATAAAAATAATTGGCAGGTAACAGCTAAAAATTGTGATGGTGAAACATATATTTATACACGTGGAAAAATTGATTTAGCAAAAGTTAAAGCAAGTTTTGCACATGTGGAAGGAATTGGAGCAATTTATGATCATGATCAGGCTGTGGAAAAAGGTGCCGACCCAAATTGTTCTTTCTTAGTTGCTGCTAAAGCAGGCTATTATTTTACTGATGAAGTCAATCGTCCGGCTGTAGTAGAAAAGGTTGATCCAGCAACTTTAGATGAACCAAATCGTTATCGGGGGATGCATGGTTTTGATCCAAATGAACCAGACTACTATACTTCGGCAATTTTCTTCGGCCCTGATATAAATTCAGGAGTAACTGTAGAAAATTCAAAAATGGTTAATGAAGCACCAACTTTAGCTCATTTATTAGGTGTAAGGTTTCCTGAACCAATTGGAGGAAAAGAAATTAACGAAGTAATTAAGCAATAAGAGAGTGGATAATAAGAATGAAGAAACTTACGAAACAACAGTGGGAATGGATTTTTTATGATTGGGCTAACTCCGGTTATGGCATTGTGGTCGTGACAGCAGTTTTGCCAGTTTATTTTAAAACTGTTGCAACTCAGGCCGGAGTGAGTGCAGCTAATTCAACGGCCTTTTGGGGTTATGCTAATAGTTTTGGCACTTTAGTGATTTCTATTTTGGCGCCTTTATTAGGTGCTTTGGCAGATTATCCCCATGCGAAAAGAAAATGGTTAAATATTTTTACCTGGATTGGTATAGTTTTAACCTTTGGCTTAGCTTTAGTGCCTACAGATCAATGGCTCTGGCTTTTAATTATTTATATTGGATCCTTAATTGGTTATTCAGGTGGAAATTTATTTTATGATAGCTTTTTAACTGATGTAGCTAGTGATCGCCAAATGGATCGAGTGTCATCTTATGGGTATGGAATGGGATATCTTGGCGGAGTCCTGGCCTTCATCATCTTTTTGGCTGCCCAGTTAAGTCATGGCTTTAATGGCTTGCTTGATGGTTATGGCATCGCTAAATTTAGTTTAATTTTAGCTGCAGTTTGGTGGATTATTTTTGCTTGGCCACTGATGCGTCATGGCCAACAAATTTATAGTGTTGCGCCAGTAGCTCATCCATTTAAGGATAGCTTGCATCGCTTAAAGCTTACGGTGCAACATCTAAATCATTATCGAAAATTATGTTGGTTTTTAGTGGCTTATTTCTTTTATATTGATGGCGTAGATACAATATTTACGATGGCAACAATGATTGGGACTGATATCGGGATAAAAACTACTACTTTAATGTTAGTTTTATTAGTCGTACAATTAATTGCTTTTCCATTTTCTATTTTATATGGCTGGCTTGCTAATAAAATTTCTACCCGTTATACGATCATGTTAGGTTTAGTAATTTATTTGGGCATTTGCCTAGATGCCTTAACTTTACACACTTTACGGGATTTTTGGATTTTGGCTATTTTAGTAGGAACTAGTCAAGGTGGTGTACAGGCTTTAAGTCGCTCATATTTTGGTCGTTTAGTACCAAAGGATGAAAGTAGTGAATTTTATGGCTTTTACAATATCTTAGGTAAATTTTCTGCTATTTTAGGACCAGTTATTGTTGGAATAGTAACCCAATGGACGGGAAAATCAACAGTCGGGGCTGCTTCTTTGAGTAGTTTATTCTTAATTGGTTTAATTTTATTATTTACACTTCCATTTCAAAAAGATAAAAATTATTAAATAAATGAATATTTACTGCTGTTGTTTTCAAAATAGGTGCTATAATACTGAGTAAAAGTTGGTATTCAACTTCATGTGGGCCTCGAAATTCAAATGAATTTCGAGGTTTTTTAGTGTAAGGAGGCGAAAGAATAGATGAATAAATCAATCAGGGATGCAATCTTGAATGGTTTTTACGATCAAGCATATCAAGGGCATGAATTATACGGGCCACAACTTTTAGTTAATAATGAACAAGAAAAAATCTGGTTTACTTTACGCCGAGAATTAGTAACAGCTAAGAGTTTTACTTGGGCCGTGGCCTTTGTAACTAAAGATATGTTAGTACCATTAAAAGTGGTTTTAGCAGATTTAGCTAAAAAGGGAGTAAGAGGTACTTTAATTACAAGTAATTATTTAAATTTTAATGAACCGGTAGTCTTTGAAGAATTATTAAAGATACCAAACTTAGATGTAAAAATTAGTCAAAAAGCGGGTTTTCATGCTAAGGGTTATCTATTTGAGCATGATAATTATGAATCTTTAGTTATTGGAAGTGCTAATTTCACTCGCGCTGCCTTATTAAGTAATTATGAATGGTCTTTAAAAGTGACTACTAAGTCGAATGCGGGGTTACTTAAAGGAGTTAGTGAACAAATTAAGCTTTTAGAAGAAAACAGTTTGCCGCTAACACAAGCTTGGCTTAAAACTTATCGAGAAAGCTGGATAAAGCCGACTGCACCTGTTACTTCATATCAAGTCAAAAATGTAATTAAACCAAATCAAATGCAGGAAGCAGCCTTAAAAGAAATAAATGCCTTAGTTGCGGCTAAACAAAAGCGAGGATTAGTTGTTTCAGCTACTGGAACAGGAAAGACTTATTTGGGTGCTTTTGCTGTAAAAGACTTTAAACCTAAAAAATTTATTTATGTGGTTCACCGCGAACAGATTGCCAAAAAAGCTTTAGAAAGTTTTTACCAAGTAATTGGTGGTGATAAAAAAGATTATGGAATTTTATCTGGTCATGATCATAATTTAGATAAAAAATATCTCTTTGCCACTGTTCAAACTTTAAGTCAGGATAAGATACTTGCTGAATTAAAAGCTGATAGCTTTGATTATATTTTAATTGATGAAGCCCATCGTTCCGCTGCCCCTTCATATCAAAAAGTGCTTAATTATTTTAAGCCTCAATTTTGGTTAGGAATGACTGCCACGCCTGAACGAATGGATGACCAGAATGTTTACCAAATTTTTGATTATAATTTGGCTTATGAAGTACGTCTGCAAGATGCATTAGAAGAAAAAATGCTTGCGCCATTTCATTATGTTGGAGTACAAGATTATGAACAGGATGGTCAAATAATTGATGAAACGAGTAATTTAAGTCACTTAACTGATCAAGCTAGAGTTAATTATGTTTTAAAAGAACTAGATTATTATGGCTATTGTGGTGATCAGGCCAAAGGACTGGTATTTTGTAGTCGCCAAGAAGAAGCCAAACAATTAGCAGAATTATTTAGTAAAAAGGGCCATCCAGCGCATGCTTTGACGAATCAAGATAGTGAGACAAAACGGCAAGCAGTTGTAAAACAATTAGAAGAAGGAAAGTTAGAATATATTTTTACTGTTGATCTTTTTAATGAAGGGATCGATATTCCAGCTTTAAATCAAATTGTAATGTTACGAAATACCCAATCAAGCATTGTTTTTATCCAACAATTGGGTCGTGGATTGCGAAAATTCCCTGGTAAAGATTATGTAACGGTAATAGATTTTATTGGTAATTATAAGAACAATTATTTAATCCCACTCGCTTTAAATAATGATACGAGTAGAGATAAAGATAAGGCGAGGGCAGAAATCAAATTACCTGAAGTAATGGGTGTTTCAACCATTAATTTTTCACAAATTGCTAGCCAAAAAATCTTAGACTCACTTGAAAAAATAAAGCTGGATAGTATGAAGGAATTGCGGTCTTCTTATAAGGAATTGAAAGACAAGATAGGGCGTATACCATATTTAACTGATTTTGCTAAATATGGCTCAACTAGTCCAACTGTTTTTATTAAAAATCATGCTTTAACTTCTTATGCTGATTTTTTGAACAAAATGGGAGAAAAGATTGAACTTACCGAATATGCAAGACAAAGTTTAAGTTTTGTTACTAAAGAATTGGCTCTAGGTAAGCGACCTCATGAATTAATTTTATTGCAATTACTTTTAAAGAATAATCAAGTTTCACGTGAAACTTATATAAAAGAATTAACGCAATTTGGTGCTTATATTGATAGTGAAGTGCTTGATTCAATTGAAAAGATTTTAAGCTTAGCCTTTTTTGATGTTAAGTCTGGTAAGACTACTAAAAAGCAACAATATGGTGGTGAACCAATAGTAAAATTTAATCACGATAGTTATGAGTTTAATGATCAATTTAAGCAGAATTTAAACGATGGTGATTTTTGTAAATTATTAACTGATGCAATAAATATTGGTCTCAAGTTAAATCAGACTTATGATAATCAAGCTCAATTCACTCTCTATCAACAGTATGATCGAAAAGATGTTTGTCGTCTGCTTAATTGGCCGCTAGATGTTAGTGCACCAATGTATGGTTATCGAGTTGATGAAAAAGTGACACCAATTTTTATTACCTATAAAAAAGATTCAACTGAAAAACGTAATGCAATCTATCAAAACACTTTTGAAGATGGAAGGAGCTTGCGCTGGTATACGCGTACGCCGCGCCATCTTGATTCTGATGAAGTAACAAGATTACTAGATCCAAAAATGAAATTAGAAATATTTGTTAAAAGAAGTGATGCAGCTGGCAAAGATTTCTTCTATCTTGGTCCAGCAACTATTCAAAATAATTCAGTCAAAGAAGAAAAAATTGGACCTAAGCAAAAAGCAACAGTGGGAATGAATTTAGTTTTAACTAACCCGCTTGCTAGTCAAATGTATTCTTTATTATTAGATGAGTGATAAAAATGAAAAAAATAAAGTTAATAAGACTTTTATTTTTGCTGATCTTGGGCTTGGGACTAGTGGGATGTAGTAAGACAACACATTCGACTAAAGGATCTAATAAACAACATTTTGCTCGGGCTTATGTAGTACATGCAACACCAACACTATATTTTCATGGCGCATTAAGTAATTATCATAGTGAAGAATCACTAGTAAAAGCGGCTCAAAGTGCTGGTGTAACTAATAGTGTGATTCGAGCTGATGTGAATGCTGATGGTAAAGTGAAATTAGTTGGTACAATTCCACAAGATGCAGTAAATCCGATTGTGATGGTAAATTATAAGAATAATTTACAGATTGATTTTTATAAGGCTGGCCGCTATGCGACTAATGTTGTACGTGCACTACAAGAAAAATATGGTATCACCAAGATAAATATGATTGGTCATTCTTTAGGCAATATGTCGATTATGTACTATATGTTAGAAAATGATACCAATTCTAAGCTGCCACGATTACAAAAACAGGTGGACATAGCTGGTCATTTTGATGGGGTTGACTATCCGGGATTAATACCAGAATTAACTCAACCAAAGGGACTCAAGGTGATTAACGGTAAACCCAATAAAATGAATAAGGCTTATAGGCAAATGCTTAAATTGCGGCAAACTTATCCTAGAAATCAGGTAGATGTATTAAATATTATTGGTAATAATGGCAAGCAGAGTGATGGAGTAGTTAAAAATGTTTCGAGTCTTTCGCTAGGATATTTAGTACAAGATCGGGCAAAATCTTATCAAGTATTAACTTATACTGGTCATAATGCTGAACATGGACGTCTAACTTTTAATTCACAGGTAGAAAGAGATATTATTAATTTTCTTTGGCAATAAGAGTGAATTAGGTGATAGAAAAACGTTAACAATATGGTATAATTTATATGCCAAAGTTATGAATTGTGCGATATTTTTTATTTGTCGTGATGATCGATGTAGGTTAGCAAAGCTAACACAAATATAAAAAATATAGTAAAAAAGCTCCAACGGATGTTGGAGCTTTTTCTATAGTCAATCTTAGCTAGTGTCTTATATTAGCTAACGGTCTAATCGGCATTTCATCAGTAACTACACTAAATTCCTTATTTTAGATAGTCAATTAGTTTAGTAAATGGGTATATTAGTAATAGTAATTAGAAGAAATTCTTATTAAAAATATGATATAATTTAAATGAAAAAAGGAGACCCGAAGGTCTCCTTGCAACCCGCTTTAAGAGCGGTGGCGAAAATTATAAGTTTGACAAACGTCTACTCAATAACTCTTCCAAAGTTTTAACAATTGAGCGGCGTTTTTTATTTGTCGTGGTGATCGATGTAAGTTAGCAAAGCTAACACGAACATCGCAAACAAAAGCATTAACGAAATGCAATCGTAAACCGACATGGTTGAACCCTTTCACTAGTGTACTGCCCATAGGCCTCACCTCCGGGAGGAAAAACAACCACCGCTCATAAAACTTGCTGCAGAAATAATTATAGCGAAAATATGTTCGAAATAGAAGACGAACAAGAAGAGAGGCCCGCAATCTTGCGGGCTTTTTAAGTAAGGTTAAGGTTATAGTAAATAGTTAATTCTCAAGCTCTTCCATCAACTCTTCCATCAACTCTTTCATTATTTCATCTGTATCGCCACGTAAATTTAAATTAGCGCGTTGATCAAAGTCATTACGCTTATTATTAATATTTACTACGGTTGCTTGAGAGTTAATGTTACTGTAGTAACCATTTGAACCTAAAGTAATTACTAGATCGGCTTCATCCATCCAACGATTAGCTTTTTGATAGGCTTGATTATCAATACCAATATGATGATAAACTGGGCCAGGAGAAATTAATCCACCACAACTAGGACAAGTGGGGAGAGTCTGCTCCAAAATTTTAATATCATAATTGCGACCACAATTGATGCAATAATTAGTATTTAAAGAATACCAAATATCGGCGACATTTTTACTGCCAGCTAGTTCATGAAGATAATCGACATTGGTGGTGATAACTCCGCTCAATTTTCCTTGTGTTTCGAGTTGAGCAAGGGCTCGATGGCTAAAAGTAGGCCCATTCTCAAAGATAGGATCAATAAAAATTTGATGAAAACCTTGATAGAATTTAGCTGGATCACTTTCTAAACTACTTTCTGAAGATAAAGAACTTGAAGTGTGTCCAGATAAATGTTGTAAATCGGGGATCCCAGCATTAGTTGAAATTCCAGCACCAGTAATGGCATAAACATAATTTGAATTTTGGATTAAGTCTGCGAATTTCTGAATTTCGGTTTTAGTAAAATTTGAATGTTTAAAAAGCATAATCTTTCTCCTTAATAAACTGGGACAAGGTGAAAATGAGTATGACTTATTTTTTGTCCGGCAATCTTTCCTACATGACTAAAAACTTGATAACCACGGGGAGAATATTGTTGGTCTAAAAATTGTTTTGCTTTGTTCATTAGTTGGATTAATTGAACCTGTGTTTCTTCAGGAATATCAAACCAGGTTTGGTAATGTTCTTTAGGAATAATCAACATATGACCTTTGGCCATTGGATGAATATCAAAAATGCTTTTGCCTGCTGGTTTTCTAAAATGATTTCTGATTTTGCCTTGTCACAAAATACGCAATTATTAGATGAAAGCATATTTTTTGCCTCCTGATAAAAAATTGATTTTAAAATATATTAGCAGCCACTTTATAAAAGTCAATAAGTAGAAGAGAGACTAATTGAAATATTAAAAAATTCACTTATTATTTGTGTAAGATAAAAAAGAGATTAACGAGGTAGAAGCATTAATCCCTATCATTCAAGTTATTACTGCAACAAAAAATGATATAAATTGAGCGGCGTTTTTTATTTGTCGTGATGATCGATGTAAGCTAGCACAAACATCGCAAACAAAAGCATTAAAGAAATGCAATCGTAAACCGACATGGTTGAACCCTTATATTTTAGGAATTGATTGTAATTAAGATAATATGTATAATTAACTTATAAATTAAGGATATGTTCACAATTTCAATAGACTGAACGCAAAAAGGCTTACTCAGACACCACTCAGAGTAAGCCTTTTTTGTTGCGAGTTAGTCTTTGTGCTTATGTTTACGTTGTTTATCTTGGTGGTGGTTGACTAACCAAGTACCAATTAGTTGACTGAACAAAGAACTAATTATAGCCACTATGACTGGATAAACTATATGATTAAGGATATTCATATTCACAATTTCACCTCCTTTCATGGGAGGGACATAAGCACAAAAAGTATTTTATCATTTTTGAGTTTGTTAAGTTTAAAAAGGACTCACTATCTTGAAAATACCCCAATCTGTTTGTATAATTATAAAAGAAAAGGGATCAACGACTGCTACTCGTTAATCCCAATCGTAACTTGAATGACTGGGGAGAAGCTAATCTTTGTGATTAGCTTTTTTTATTATTGCGTAGGCCTTGGCACACTTGATCGCAAAATTGCCTAAAGCATTAAGCACAAGACCTAGTGCAATAGCCAAAGCTATCGGCAAAGCAAGCTTCTACTCCAGTCCATTCGATTATTCATGGCTTTCACCTCCGTAACTTTTAAATAGGTGAGGGGTGAAGGAGCCATTCAAAGTTACTAAGCTGTTGGGAGCGACCCAAGAGCCTATTACTATTTTAACTTAAATATTTTAAATCATCGATTGTAACTTTTAGTAGTTGTAGCAAGTATTTGGGACAAGTTACGAGATTTGTTCCACCTTTTATAATTTATAAGCGTTAAAAGTAATGATTCTTTCTTATGGTGCTATAATTTTTATAGAAGATAAATTTGGTATGTATATAATTAAGGTCCTGCAATTGCAGAACCTTTTTTTAGTACTCTTAAGCAAATCTTTATACTATAATGAAGACTAAATAGCGCTTAAGAAATGGAGAGTACAAATGCAAAAAGTTTGGCAAAATTTTAAAGCCAATATTCCGCTGCGGCGAACGGTAGTCCTAGCACTGATTGTTTATATTTTGTACTTGGCACGTTCGATGATGAATACGATCTTGCTTACTTTTATTTTTACTTACTTGATCGTGCATTTAATTAAATTCTTTAAAAAACATATTCCTAAGTTACCATCTAGAGTAGTTGTCGTACTGGCTTATCTTTTGGTGATTGCTTTAATCTATTTAGCAGTTACTGTTTATATTCCGGTGATTAGTCATCAAACTATCAAGATGGTGCATTCAGTGGTGAAGTTTTATCAAGATAATGACTGGGATTGGGTGATGAAATCAGTTCATCATTATATTAGTAATGCGGAACTGGCTAACCAGGCTAAAAAAGGGATGGGAATTATTTTTCATGCTGTGACTGGCTTTGGAACTTTAACCGTCTCGATTGTAATGTCACTACTGCTAAGCTTCTTTTATACCATTGATTTAGTAAATTTGAATAAGTTTTCGCAGGCTTTTGTACAGACCGGATTTTTAAAGTGGCTTTTTGAAGATATAACTTATTTTGGCAAAAAATTCGTCAATACTTTTGGGGTTGTACTAGAGGCTCAATTCTTAATTGCTATCTGCAATACAGTTTTAACTTTAATTGGGTTAATTATTTTAAAAATACCGCAAATTTTTGCCTTGGGAATTATTGTCTTTGTCTTAAGCCTGGTGCCAGTAGCAGGAGTAATTATATCTTTAATTCCTTTGGGCATTGTTGGTTACACGGTTGGTGGTATTCAAGATGTAATTTATATCTTTGTAATGATTATGGTTATTCATGCGATTGAATCTTATGTGCTCAATCCTAAATTAATGGCTAGTAAAACTGAGTTGCCAATCTTCTATACCTTTGTCTGTTTGTTAGTGGGAGAGCACTTCTTCGGCATTTGGGGCTTAATTGTTGCCGTTCCAATTTTTACCTTCTTGCTGGATATTTTAGGAATTAAACCAGTGAAGACCAAACATCAGCTTCATCTTAAGAAAACAGAAAAAATATTTAAATAGGGAAAAACCTGAGCCTTTCAGCTCAGGTTTTAATTTTGACTACTTTCACGCAAAATGAGTTTAGTTTTGAGGGTGATCTTATAAATATCTTTGAATGAAGCATTAATTAAATTATTCAACATATTCATACCTAAACGACCCATTTCATGGGTATCGACATGCACACTACTTAGGGAAGGGTTCGCAAATTCTGCCGTGGTTGTATCATTGAAAGATATAAGACTGATATCATTAGGGACGTTAATTTTTGCTTCGCGCAAAGCCTTCAAGGCCCCAATTGCCATGGCATCATTTGCAATAACTAATGCTTGTGGTAATGGCCTTCCTGTGGCTAAGTATTTTTGCATAGCAGCATAGCCAGATTCAGGAGTAAATTTGCCAACGATAATTTTATCTGGATCATATAAGCCTAATTTTGACATATATTCTTTATAATCTTGGAAACGAAAATCAATTAGATTGTTTTTATCAAAGTTATCGTTAAGATCACCTGCTAACATTCCAATGTTTTTTTGCCCTTGTTTAAGGAAATGTTTGATTACTTCCTTAACTGAAGTGTGAAAATCGGAGACAACACAAGGGTAGTTTTCAGCTAAAGTATCGGCATCAAGGAAGACAATTGGTCGCTTAAATGAATAGACATGGTTTAGATATGGTTTCGAATACTGATTATGACCAATGATGATAATTCCGACACTTTCATTAAGATCATCTAAGGAATCATTGGCATAGTAGACCTTAACTTGATAATTGAGTGTAGCTGCCTCAACTTCAATTCCCTTACGAATTGAATAGTAATACAGGTCTTTAATTTCTTGGCTGTTATCGGACCAAAAAATTACTGCAATACTTTTGGCTTTATGATTTAAGTTCTTTTTTACTTTTTGATAATGGAGTTCTTCCGCGATTTGAAAAATTTTTTGCCTTGTGGCTTCATTGACTGATAAATTTTTATCGTAATTCAAAACTCTTGATACAGTTGCAGGAGAAACCTTTGCCTTTTCTGCAATATCTTTGATTGTAGCCATTACATCCTCTTACTTTTAAATTTCATTTTACATGTGCTAAAGCTATTTTAGCATTATTTAGTAAAAGAGGGGAGAATCAGTAATATCTTTACTAAACTTATGCTGCTTAAGGTTAGTGATATTAATGAAACTCCTCTAAATATTCTCACTTCCTCTCAAATATAATTGTTTAGTAAACATTTATATATTTACTAAATTTTATCTTAAAAATAAAAAAATGCAATAAAAAAGCATTGTTCTCAAAAGTAGGTCTTAGGTAAGTAACTGACTTAGACTATCTTATTTTGGAAAGCAATGCTTTTAAATTATTAAATCTCATGTTAAAATTTGTATATGAAAAGAAGCCAACGAGTGTCGGTCGTTGACTTCAATCGTAGTTTTAGATAACTTTTGGTTGAGCTAATCCTTGTGATTAGCTTTTTTTGTTATTGCATAGGCGATAGCTAAGTTAATAGCAAAATCACCTAAAGCACCCAAAATGATGCTTAGTGCAATAGCCCAAGCAATCATGGCAAGCTCAACCTCCAGTTTATCCAATTATACATAGCTTTCACCTCCGTAGTTTAAAATGTTGAGGGGTGGTAGCCATGCTAAAACTACTAAATATAGATGTTTGCAACCATCTATACCTAGGAAATATTATACCAGAGCCTATTCGTTTAAATCTTAATTACTTCAAACCCGTGTTATAATAACTATAGAATTAGAATTAAGTAAGGCGTGCAAGATAATCCTTTGGTTGTGCTTAGGATGTGCAGGGCTTTGCATGGGGCGGTCAATTAGACCGTCTTTTTTTTAACAAACTTCACCACACAAAAAAAGCGTTACTCTAATGAGTAACGCTTTTATTAATTAATAGGTTGAATTAGTCTTGATCTAACTTAACTGGTGATTCAGGTTCTTTACCTTCAACTAAAGCTAAGTTGTTATCAAAGGCCTTAGTAACCATGTTTCTAACTGCGTGAGTAGTGTAGAAAGCAGTGTGTGGAGTTACTAAAACGTTTGGACGATCGATTAAGTCAGCTAACTTCTTGTCTGGGAATTCTTTACCTTCCCAATCTTCGTTAAATACACCAACTTCACCTTCGTAAGTATCCATAACGTAACCAAAGATCTTACCTGAGTCTAAGCCACGGATAACTGCATCGATGTCAACAAGTGGACCACGTGATACGTTGATAATAACTACGTCATCCTTCATCTTGCTGATTGAGTCATCGTTAATCATGTGAACGTTAGCTGGAACATCAGGAACGTGAAGTGAAATTACATCAGCTTGCTTGTATAAATCATCAAGGCTGTCTACGTAGTAACCCTTCTTTTCAAGTTCTGGGTTCTTGAAGATATCGTAAGCAATAACCTTTGCGCCGAAACCTTCCATAATTTGCATAAATACTTGACCAATGTGACCAGTACCGATAACACCAACAACTTGGTCACGAACTTCACGACCGATAGTTGGAGCCCAACGTAAGTCACGTTTAGCCATCTTTTCGTCCATACGCTTGTCTTGACGTAAGATACGTGCTGCTTGGATTGCTGCGTGTTCAGCAATTGCGTCTGGTGAGTAAACAGGAACGTTAGTAATTTCGAAGCCTAATTCCTTAGCCTTGTCCATATCAATGTTATCAACACCAACGTTACGTAATGACATCTTAGTAACACCAGCATCAGCTAAAGCTTGAAGAGTTTCTGGAGTGTAGTCTAATTGTTGGTAAACAACAACACCATCAGCACCCTTAGCTAACTTAGCAGTTTCTGGAGTTAAAAGTTCTTCAGTGTAGTCAACGTCAATATCCTTGTGAGCGTTCTTCCATTCTTCTAAGAAAGGTTTTTCGTCGTCACGGATTGCGTAAGCAAAAATCTTAGTCATAAAAATTCAACCTCCGTAAAATAATATTTTTACCATAGCTAATTATACTCTTTACTTTGTTAAATAAAACACAATTTCATGGATATTTAATAATTCTAAAAATTGGTCTAGATTGATTAAAGTGTTTTATAGCAAATTTAATAAGGCTTATAGCATTAAAAAATAAAACTGGTATAATTAAGAAAGATTTTAACTTAGGAGTGAATTACACGTGGAAGAAATAAATGAAACCCCCGCGCAGTTAGAAGAAGACCATAAGTATAATTCTCTAACAGCGGTTAAGCTCTTTGCCATGACTAGTTCAATGGTGATTTCAGTTAATGAATTGGCACCATTTGGTAAAACTGGTCCAACTGCCTTATTTTATCTATTATTAGCAGGAATCATCTGGTTTATTCCAATAACTAGAATTTCTGGAGAAATGGCCTCAGTTAATGGCTGGGAAAAAGGTGGTATTTTTACTTGGGTCAAGGGAACTTTAGGTGATAGAACTGGCTGGACCGCGATGTTCATGCAGTGGATTCATATCACAGTTGGTATGAATACGATGATGTATGTAATTATCGGTGCCTTATCGATTACTTTTAATACCCCTTGGTTCAATACGACGCCTGCTATTAGGTTTGGTCTAATGATGATTATTCTTTGGGGCATTGTCCTTTTTGAAATGGTCGGAATCAAAAAGGTTGGTCGAGTAGCAGAGTGGCTTTTTGCTATGGGAATTGCCTTGCCAGTGATCTTGTTGATCATTTGTTTCTTTGTCTACTTAATTCAAGGCCGTCCAGTTCAATTCACTCTTAATTGGGGTAATATGATTCCACATGAATTAACT
This sequence comes from Lactobacillus rodentium, assembly GCF_003423665.1. GTDB lineage: Bacteria > Bacillota > Bacilli > Lactobacillales > Lactobacillaceae > Lactobacillus > Lactobacillus rodentium. The sequence continues at coordinate 15,678 of NZ_BFBY01000008.1, forward strand.
GGAGCAACCTTAGTTGCCTTTGTGCCATTTATGCTGGCCTTTTGTGGTGGTGAAGCTTCAGCACCAAACGTTAAGTATCTTAAAAAGCCAAGTCAATATTCTAAAGTAATGCTTGCTTTAGCAGCAACAGCAATTTGCTTTGATTTATTAGGAAGCTTGGCTATTGGGATGACAGTGCCTAAAGGCAGTATTCAAAACTCAACTGGTTTTGTCTATGCCTTTGAGTCACTACTTAATTCAATTGGTTTACCAGGTAATATCTTAGCCAAGATTATTGGTGTGCTACTTGCTTGTGGTGTAGTAGGTGAACTGGGTAACTGGTTAGCAGGTCCTAGTCAAGGGATGTTTGAAGCAGCTAGAGAAGGGTACATGCCTAAGTATTTTGCTCATGCAACTAAGAGGGATGTTCCAATGCGCTTGATTGTTTTGCAAGCTTTGATTGTTACTATTTCCGCTGTAATTGTTACTTTTTCTAGTGGTCAAAATGCTGACTTTGCTTTTAATGTTTCTTTAGCTGCAACTACAGCACAATATTTAATTGTTTATATAGTAATGTTAGTAGCTTATTTAGTACTTAAAGCTAAACATGAAAATCTTAAACGTACCTATTATATGTCGAAGAGCAAAATCTGGAGTATGATTGTGGCAGTGATTGCTCTAATTATTACGATCGTTGCCTTCTTTATCAGCTTCATGCCAGCACAAGGCACACCACATAATTTACGTGGTTTATATGTTGGCACAATGATTGGAATGTGTTTATGTACTGTGATTTTGCCATTAGTGATCTATCACTATCATCATGGTTTTAAGAAGAAAAATTAATAATAGAATAGTAAAAAGCCTTACCATGGCAGCGGTAAGGCTTTTTAGATTGAAACGTTTGACTAGTAGTGAATCATATAGTGGAAGGCAAAATATCTTATTCAAGATAGAATATAAAAGAAAAGCATTTATCTGAGACAGTTGTAGCATAATGAAAAAGAGGATAGATAAAAATACAAAAATTCTTAATTTAACCAGTTTATCTTACTTTAATTAGGTAAACTGGTTTTTTTATATTAATTTTTGTCTTTTGTTATATGCAAGATTGCTTGATAGCAAAGAGTTTGGTGAAGGGATGTTATTAAAAAGAACTAATCAAAATAAAATAACATAATCAACGAGTACTTTACAGTTTGAAGAAAAAACAAAATATAATCTGTTATAGATACTAAATTCGTTATATATTTTTTAAAAATTTTTATTTTTTTATTTTTATTAAAACCCGTGTGTAAGTAGGGATTGTGATATCAAAGTATAAGAAAAACAAAATAATAATATAATAAATAATTGAAATAATAAAAAAGAACAACTAATATAATAAATGTAAATCAAATTAGATGTTATATAAAAAGGAGATAATAAAAAGGATGTTATCAAAACGTAATTATCAAGAACGCTTACGTCAAATGGAACAAAAGACTGAACGTTTCTCAATTCGTAAGTTAACAATTGGTGCTGCTTCAGTATTAATTGGATTATCATTTTTAGGATTTAATGCACATACTGCTCACGCAGCTACTAGCGAAGGTGCAAAAACTGAAAAAGTTGAAACTACTGAAGGTGCAAATGGTACAAGTTTAGCAGCTAACAGTTCAGCTGCACAACCTGCAACTGAAAAGGCTAGCTCAGCAGCTTCAAGCGCAGCAACTCCAGCATCATCTAGTGCAAAAGTTGCTTCATCAGCAGTAGCAAGCTCAGCAGCTAAGAGCGAAACTGTAAAACCAGTTTCATTAGCTACTTCAAGTGTCGCAAGTTCAGCAGCTAAAGATGACAACGTTATTACTTCAAATGGTAACGGTGTTGTAACTGGTAAGAACGCACAAGGTACTTGGGCAGCTAAGGATGCTACTACTCCAGCAGCAGCGGAAACTAACAGCCAAGATGTTACTGACTGGTCTAGTTTTATTAATGCATTAGAAGATGCAAATGTTGGTAATATTAACCTTACTCATGATATTACTGTAACTGGTAAGACTGGTAGCTTAGGTGGTCAATCATTAGGATACAATGGTTGCTTAACTTTTAAGAAAGAAAATGTAGCTCGTAAAGTAACGATTACCGGTAATGGTAATACTGTTGATTTTGGTCACTACAGTTTAATGTTCCAAGATGCTAACCAAAAGAATGGTAATGGCTGGGATATTACTATTGATGACACTAAACTTAAGGGTGTATCAAAAGATGGTAGTGGTCAAACTAGTGCTACTGAACCAGGACAATTTGGACTTATTTCATTTGCTGATGTAAATAGTGATAATCAAAAGAAAGATACAGTTACCTTCAATAATGTTACTGCCAATGCAGAAGGCCGCTCAGTAATTACTGGTGCAGGACTTAACCATAGTGGTGAATATTATACTTTGGTTTTAACTGGTGATAATGATGTTACTGCTAGTGAAGATTTAAAATTCCAAGGAACAAGTGGCTCAGCACTTGATGCTGGTTATGTAAGAGTTGATAATGGTACTACTAGTATCAATGTAACGTCTGCCTATGATGGTTCTAACAACTACGGTGGTAATGCTATCCGTACTGCACAAACTGACATCCACAATAATGATGGTTCAACTGTTTATAGCTTTGACATTAAGAAGGGTGCTACTTTAAACATTAAGGGTGGCGCAAACGCTAGAGGTATCTTCGCTGTTGATGGCGTTCATGGTACTGCAAATATTGATGGTACTGTGAAGATGGACTTAGGTACTGGTCACTCAATGGCAGTCTTTGCTGGTAACTTAAATGTTGGTAAAGATGGTGTTCTTGATGTAACTACTGCCTACGATGCAACACCTGACTTTGGTCAAATTGCCAGATCAATTTCTAACTTTAATGGTGGTCAATATGGTGTGCTTTCAATTGGTGTTGGTAACCCAACTAACTTAACTAACGTAGACTCAAACACAATTAACGATAATGGTATTATTAGAGTAAAACGTACTTCAACTAATGAAGGAATGAACCCAATTATCTCAATGGGATCAGGTTCATCAGCTGTTTTAAAGGGTACATTTACTATTAATGTTAACCAAGGTGCAACTTTAGATTTACAAGATTCAAGACAACAAACTAATCTTGGTATGATCTTTGTTTCAGGTTCATCAGCTAACTCAAACATTAATATCGTTAACCCTAAGTATGTCAACTTACAAAGATTAAACACTCCACTTCCAAAGAATGGTTCAGATTTGATCTACCTTGAAGGTGGTGGCCAAGGCGGTAGAACTAATGGTGTTCACATTTCTAACGCTCCAATCGCAGAATGGCAAGCAGCTAATACTTCAACTGCACCAAACTTCACTTGGATGGTTCAAAGTGTTAACTCAATGAACAACTGGGGAACTAATGCAGGTTCAGGCTTTACTGTAGCTGGTCAAACTAGTCCTCAAAATAAAGATGGTCAAGAAAAATTCTTATACTCAAATGGTAATGTAATCATGGCACCAAGCCAATCAGGTACTAACTCATTTGAATATAACGGTAGTCAAAAGGTAAACAAGAACAGTAACCAAGGTATTATTACTCAAGGTTCTGGTAGCGTAAATTACTACACTCCATACTTGAACCAATTCTTGAACAACTATAGTTACTGGAATCCACAACGTTTAGCAATAGGTTCAAGCTTGCTAACTCCTGATTCACCAGTTAAGTCACATGATAATGACTTATATGAACCAGAAGTTCAAACTATTAATGGTACTACTAAGCAAACCTTAAATGACTTAGATGCAAACAAGGGTATTAAGGACTTACAAAAGGCAAGCATGGATGAAAACGGTAACTGGACAACTACTACTGTTCCAGTTGACGGTATCGTAAAGAATGTT
>NZ_BFBY01000008.1:19798-24688 GCF_003423665.1 Lactobacillus rodentium
TACTAAGACAGTTAACAAGAAGACTGGCGAAGTAATGGGCTACGGTGAATACAAAGTATGGAACGGTACTAAGCAAACTGATAAGACAACTGGTAGCTTTGCAGAATATGACATTCCACAAATTAAGGATTACACTTCATTAGTTGATGATAAAGCAGCAACAGAAGTAGCAGCAAACAACAATGTAACTCCAGAAACTAAGCCATCAACTGTTAAGGTAAGTTACACTGCAAAGGGTAAGACTCCGGATACAGATACCACAAAAGCAAATGGCGGTAACATCACTGTTGATAAGGGTCACAAGTTAAATGATGGTGATGCTGAAGATGCTATTACCAACCATACTAAGTTACCGGAAGGTACTAAGTACACTTGGGAAGATGCTCCAGACACTGATACTGTTGGTGATAAGAATGGTATCGTAACTGTAACTTATCCAAATGGTTCTAAAGAAGAAGTTCCTGTAATGGTTCACGTAACTGATGATGCTGATAAGTATGACCCACAAGGTTCTACTATCACTATCAAGAAGGGTGCTCCAGTTCCTAATGCTGAAAAGGGTATTGAAAATCCTTCAGAATTACCAACTGGTACTAAGTACACTTGGGACGTTGCTCCAGATCCTGAAAAGGTAGGTAACCAACCAGTTATTGTAACTGTAACTTACCCAGATGGTTCAATAGACAAGGTTCCAGCAACTGTTATCGTAACTGATGATAACAACGGTAACCCAACTACTCCATCTGATGCAGACAAGTATGACCCACAAGGTCAAGTTGTTACTGTAAACAAGGGTGACAAACTTCCAGATGCTTCCAACGGTATTGCTAATACTAGTGATTTACCAGAAGGCACTAAGTACAGTTGGAAGACTCCTGTTGATACTACTACTTCAGGTGACAAGCCAGCTATCGTAGTAGTAACTTACCCAGATGGCTCAAGCGAAGATGTACCAACTATTGTTCACGTAAACCCAACTGATGCAGACAAGTACACTCCAGAAGGACACAACATCACTGTTGATAAGGGTTCTAAGGTTCCAGATGCAGAAACTGCAATTACTAACACCAAGGACTTACCAGAAGGCACTAAGTACACTTGGAAGGATACTCCAGATACCAATACTATTGGTGATCACCCAGCTATCGTAGTAGTAACTTACCCAGATGGTTCAGTAGACGAAGTTCCTGTAATCATTACTGTTAAGGATCCTAACAACAAGCCAGCAAACCCAACCGATGCTGATAAGTACAACCCAGAAGGTGGCACTATTATCGCTAAGATTGGTGATGACTTGAGTAATGATGCTGTAGAAGGCATCGTAAACAAGGATGAATTACACAATGTCACTAAGTACTCTTGGACTGACGGTACTCCATCAACTGCTAAACCTGGTTTGACTTTACATGACATCACTGTAACTTACCAAGATGGTTCAAAGGATATTGTTCCAGCTTACGTAAATGTTGTAAGTGATGCTGACAAGTACACTCCAGTTCCAGAAGTTGTTGATACTAACAAGGGACAAGTACCAGATCCTTCAAAAGGTATTGCTAACAAGGGCGACTTACCAAAAGGCACTAAGTACAGCTGGAAGGGTAATCCAGATGTAAATACTATTGGTGATCACCCAGCAGTAGTTATCGTAACTTACCCAGATGGTTCACAAGACGAAGTTCCTACTATTATTCATGTAACTGACAATAACAATGGTGGCAACACCAATACAGGTGAACCAACTGTTACTAACCCAACTGATGCAGATATCTACACCCCAGAAGGTCAAGATATCCCAACTAAGGAAGGTCAAGTACCAGATCCATCACAAGGTATTTCAAACAAAGATCAATTACCAGGTGATACTACTTACACTTGGCAAGATCCAGGTAAGGTTGCTGGCGATGTTAAACACCCAGGTTCACACCCAGAAATCATTGTTGTCCACTACCCAGATGGCTCAACTGATACTGTAACTGTGAACGTAAATGTACCAACTCCAGAACCAAAACCAATTGATACTCCACAAGGTGTTGTACCAGACCCATCAAAAGGTATTAAGAACCCAGACGATATGCCAGATGGCACTAAGTATCAATGGACTAACGGTACCCCAGATGTATCAACACCAGGTACTCATGAAGTAACAATTACTGTAATTTACCCAGATGGTACTACTGATACAATTACAACTACTATTACTGTTGCACCTCATGCTACTAACAATAATAACCACGGTAAAACTCGTAACATTAATGAAGGTGCTGGTGTACACAGTGGTGACTGGTATGATGAAAACGGTCATGTCCACGCATCAGGTCTTTACGATGAATACGGTAATGGTGTTCACTCAAGTTTCTATGGCAATGGCAACAGTGATGGCAATGATGGTCAAAAGACTTTACCACAAACTGGTGCCCAAGCTAACATGGCCGGTGTGCTTGGCTTAATGATTGCTAGTGTAGGTGCAATCTTAGGCCTTGCAGCCGACAAGAAGCGTAAAAACTAAGATATAACATCTAATCGATCAAATCCTCAAGATTAGTTTTCGCTTACTTAAAAGCACTCCAATGAAAATTGGAGTGCTTTTTTGTGTTCTGCAAAAAAGATAACAGGAAGTTTAAGCATTATAAAACGACTTGTATATGTAAAATAAAAAAACAAAAAACTCAAAATAAAAATAAAAATTTTGTAAATTGAAATAAAATTAGGCGGTATCAATAAAGAAAAATATGAAACAACATTTAAGGGTAATAAGGTTCTTTGACAGGCTCAAACATAACAGATAATTTTTAGATAAAGTAAATATAAAGGAGATATAGGGATGTTTGCTAAAAATAATTACAAAGAACGATTACGTAAAATGGAACAAAAAACAGAACGGTTCTCAATACGTAAGTTATCAATTGGTGCTGCTTCAGTATTAATTGGATTGTCATTTTTGGGATTTAATTCACATACTGCACATGCTGCAAGTGATGAAAATGCAGATAAAAATGTAAGTACTACTGATTCAGATGTTGCATCAGTCCAAGATCAAGTTAATGATAAAGGAACAATTAATACTGTAAATGCTTCTGAATTAGATAAGAGCACAGATTCTAAACAAGTAGGAGAAGTATCTTCAACATTAGATACTGCACAATCAGCTAAAACTGATAGTATTAATACTGCAGCTTCAAAGGAAAAACGTACCACAGAAACTCAACCAGAGGCAAAATCTACAGTAAGCACTGAAACTTCAACAGTAAGTAGAACTATCAAGTATATCAACCCACTTACTAATAAAGAAGTTACTTTGGCTGATCAAAAGGCAGAATTTAAACGTACAGTTACTAAATATCCTGATTCAGGGAAAACGGTCTATGGTGCATGGGAACCAGCAAGTGCAGTATTTTCAGCAGTAAAAGTACCAGAGTTTGAAGGCTATCAGGCAAGTTTTTCATCTAATGAGGTAGCTGAAGAAGTTGTTACCCCAGGTGCAAATCGCCAAATTACTAGTTGGATTCTTTATAATAAAATTTCGGAAACTCATGATACTAACACAACTATTCCAGCTAATCCACCTAAAATAAGTACTGAAATTTCAACAGTATCTCGAACACTTAAGTATGTAGATCCTATTACTAATGTAGAACATACTTTATCTGATCAAAAGGCGGAATTTAAACGTACAGTTACCAAATATCCTGATTCAGGGAAAACGGTCTATGGTGCATGGGAACCAGCCAGTGCAGTATTTTCAGCAGTAAAAGTACCAGAATTTGAAGGGTATCACGCAAGTTTTTCACCTAGTGATGTAGCTGAAGTAGTTGTTACTCCAAGTACAGATTTGAATCTTACTAGTTGGATAATTTATTACAAGAATAGTGGCGGTATCCAATATGCTACTCTAGCAGATAACAAAGTGATTGTTACTCCTAAAGGTACCCCAGTTAATCCAATTGATGGAATTGGTAATGTACCAGAATTAAAGCCAGGTACTACTTATTCATGGACCAATGGCGTGCCTGATGTTAACACTATTGGTAGCAGCACCGTTGAAATTACGGTTAACCAACCTGGATTAAATCCTCAGGTTGTAACAACAACTATTATTGTTACTGGTACTGAGAAGCCAGGCGATCCTGGTATTACCAATCCTGATGATTCTAAGTATAGTGATTTATTTAAGACTGTTGAACGTTACATTATTTTTGATGAACCGGTTAATTATTATACACAAACTCAAAAAGCTATCTTTGGTAGATCTAAGACAGTTGCAGCTGTTAATGGTAAAGCCGTTGTAACTTATGGTAACTATGGTGTTTATGATCCAGAAACTCAAACTTTAAATTCACAAACTGAAAAAACTTTACCAGCTGTTTCAGTAAAGCAATTTGATGGTTATACTTCATTAGTTAATGATGAACAAGCAACTGTAATTCCTAGTTTAAATGTTAATGTAGATTCACCAAATTCTCAGATTGCAGTAACATATAAAAAAGATTCAAGTCCATCAACTTATATTCCACAAGGTAAGGATATAATTACTCCTTACGGTAAGATGCCAAAGCCTGAAGAAGGAATTGCTAATATTCCAGAATTACCAGCAGGTACCAAGTATACTTGGAAAGATAATGGTCCTGATGTTTATACTCCAGGTACACAAGTAGCTATCGTGACTGTAACTTATCCAGATGGAAACACCGATGATGTACCAGTTATGGTAACAGTTGAAGATCCAATTCCAGAGGGTAAAGATATCACCACTCCAAACGGCAAGGTACCAGAAGCAGAAACAGCAATTGGTAATGTGCCAGAAATGCCTGAAGGAACTAAGTACGAATGGCAGACCACTCCAGAAGTAAAGACTCCAGGTAAGAAGCCAGCTGTAGTTGTTGTAACTTTCCC
>NZ_BFBY01000008.1:24909-75597 GCF_003423665.1 Lactobacillus rodentium
GGTACGCCAACTGATACTGATGATGAAACTGTAGCACCACATCCAACTGTAACGCCTACTGATGATGAAACTACACCAGCTCGTACTGCTGAAGATAACGGTGAAACTGCTCCAGTTCATGCAGGAGTAAATAATAATGGTGACAATGTTAACCATGCAAGCTTCTATGGCAACAGTAATGGCAATGATGGTCGAAAGACTTTACCACAAACTGGTGCCCATGCTAACATGGTGGGCTTGCTTGGCTTAATGATTGCTAGTGTTGGCGCAATCTTCGGCCTTGCAGCTGACAAGAAGCGTAAAAACTAATTTGATAGCATCTAATAATTTACATTCTTTAATCCTTTGATAAATAATTAGTTTTGCGCTTACTTAAAAAGCACTCCAATGAAAATTGGGGTGCTTTTTTGTGTAATCTAATAAGTTAAATATATTCTTTCATCCTATATTTAAAAAATAAATAATAAATTTGAAATAACTCAAAGAAAATGTGATTTTATCAGCTTTTATAAGTGACAAAATAAGTTTTTGTTTAAAATAACATAATTAACTACTAAAAATAAAATAACAATAAACAACACTCAAAAAGAACAAAAATCACCCTAAATTTGCCAATATTTATAAAAAAATAAAAAATTTTTTATGGATTACGAATACCGTCCTTACGGTAAAAATAAGACTTATAATTCAATAATATTTAATATATGGACTAAAAATGTTTGAAATATAAAAAAACAACAGTTATTATATTCAACTGTAAATTGATTTAAGTAAAAAAGGAGAAAAGATAGGATGTTATCAAAACGTAACTATAAAGAACGCTTACGCAAGATGGAACAAAAAACTGAACGTTTCTCAATTCGTAAGTTATCCGTTGGTGCTGCTTCAGTATTAATCGGATTATCATTTTTAGGATTTAACGCACACACTGCACACGCTGCAACTGACGACGTTAAGGCTAACAATGATGTTAAAGAAACTACTGATGCAAAGGTTGCTTCAGTAGATAGCCAATCTAACTTGGACATTAAGAATGCTTCAGATGTTGCATCATCATCAGCAAGCTCAGCTGCACAACCTGCAACTGAAAAAGCAAGTGCTGCTGTATCAAGCGCTGCAAGTTCAGCTGCTTCATCAGCTAGCGAAAAGGTAGCTTCAAGTGCTTCCTCAAGTGCCGCAAGTTCCGCAACTAGTGAAAAGGCAAGCTCAGCCGCAAAGAGTGAAGATGCAAAAGCAACTGCTTCATCAGCAGCTAAAGATGACAACGTTATTACTTCAAACGCTAACGGCGTTATCACTGGTAAGAACTCAAAGGGTACTTGGGCAGCTTTAGATGAAACTCAAGGCGTTAAAGTAGCCGTAACTGACTGGGATCAATTTGCTAATGCTTGGAATAACTCAACTGTTACCCAAATTGACTTACAAGGCGATATCAATGTTGATGATTCTTCAAACGTTACTAAGAAACCTAATCCAGTAGTCGCAAAACACAAGTTGGAATTCACTGGTAACAGTATTTCACGTAAAGTAACTGTTAACGGTAACGGTCACGCTATTAACTTTGGTGATTGGTACTTTGATAATAGTTGGGAAAATAAGGTAGGTCTTATCCATACCAACGGTAACCGTGCTATGGCTACTCCTTGGAACGTTACTTACAATGATTTGACTGTTAACGCCAACAATACTAACCCATTTGGTTTTAGTGGTAACACTAACAATGCACCTAAGGGTGATGCATATGACAACCAAAAGTATGACCTTGTTAAATTTAACAACGTTACTGCAAACATTAAGAATGGTTCATTAATTGATTCTGCTAATGTTAATGTTCAATTTAGCGGTGATAACAAGGTTACTTTACAAAGTATCATTAACAAGCATGCCGGAATTGATGCAAACTCAGTTCAAGTATTAAATGGTACTACTATCATTAATGCTGCATCTCCAGATAAAACTGGTGGTGGTGTAATTGATGGTGAAGGTATGAACGTTATTTTGGTTACTCCACATAACGCAGCTGACTTCTCAGATCCTAAGACTGCTTATGATTCATTACATGTAGCTGAAGGTTCAACTTTAACTATTAACGCTAACACTAAGGATCAAGACGGAAAACTTATTAACTCAGCTATTCCAAACCAATACGACCTTCGTGGTATCGTAACTCGTGGTATGGGTGTTGCCAACGCTTCTGATTGGACTGATGGTACTTTAACTATCGATGGTAACTTAAATGAAACTTTAGGTAGTGGTCACTCATCAGCTATCATGGCTCGTAACTTAACTATTAATAAGACTGGTAATGTTAACATTCTTACTCAACAAGATAACGAACATGATGGTTTTGAAAACAGTATTGTTGGTGCTGCTTCAGTCTTCAACGGCTTCCACGCTGGTGTTATTGCCTTAAACGTTGGTGGTATTCAAAGTTCTGACATTCAAGCTCATGACAGTAGCTTAATTGACAATGGTACTTTGAAGATTGTTCGTAAGGATGTTCCAGCAACTAACAAGGCTGATGGTAAGGTATGGGCTCCATTAATTGTCTTTGGTACTTATGGTAATAACCCAGTTAAATACACCATGAATGTTGGTGAAGGTGCTACTTTAGATCTTCAAGATCAAGCTTCTTTCGTAAGCCCAGCTTTATACACTGGTAAGATTATGACCAACACTCCATTTGCCGGTTTAATCAACATGTACGGTGTTAGCTCAAATGACGTTTTAAGCTTCACTAAGCCAGCATACGTAAACTTACAAAGAACTGGTCAACAAACTGGTACTTTAATTCGTCTTGAAGGTAACAATGACTCCAAGAATGCTGGTAATATGATCCAATTAAACGGTGTAACTCCAGGTGGTACTCCATTATCACAATGGGATACTGGTAACTACACTGATAACCCATCAAACACTTGGCGCATTCAAAACTTAACTGCTCATGATGCCAAGGGTATGAGTGCTATCTTAGGTTACGACACTCTTAAGGGTTCAAAAGATGATCATACACTTAAGTTCCTTGATTCAAATGGTGCTGTAACTCTTACTATGGATAAGACCGGTCAAGTTGTTTACACTCGTAACAGCGATGGTCAAGTAGTTAACGATCCACAAGGTACTGTTGCTCAAGAAGTACAATTAAACAACTTCTTAAACAACTTTAACTTCTGGACTCCACAAAGAATTTCATTTGGTAACAAGGCTGCAATTTCACAATCAATCTACGCACCTACTGATGTACAACAAGGTACTACTAAGACTGTAAAACCAACTGTCTTTAATACACCAAGTGATTCTCCACAACAAGATCAAATCAAGACTACTTATGCCAAGACTGATGATACTCCAGCATGGGTAAGCGTTGATGAAAACACTGGTGAATTAACTCTTACACCAACTGCAGATAACAGTAAGGTTGGTATGTACAACGTTCCTGTACAAGTAACTTACACTGATCAAACTAACAGTGGTGAAACTTCTACTCAAACTGTTTTAGCCCCAGTATTTGTAACTGATGGTAATGAAACTGTTGTATGGCCAAAGGACCCAGAAGGTAACCTTAACGGTGCAATCGTAATTACTACTGATCCAAGCGCACTTAAGGCACACGAAACTTCAGACAACAACATGGACTTAAAGGCAGACGCAGCAGTTAAGTCAATTGATGAATACCAAATGGATACTGTTAACACTATTAGCACTACTCCAACTTCTATCGCTAAAGATAGTAAGGGTATCACCATTTCATGGGATAAGGAACCCTCAACTGTTGTATCAGAAGCTACTAAGGGTGAAACTATTAAAGGCAGCGTAAACGTAACCTTTGATAAGGATTCACAACCATTTGCCGACCAAGTTGTAGTAGAAGGTGACAATTACAAGACTACTTCAGACTTGAACATTGATGCACCAGGTGCTGTAGCCCAAGAAACTGCTCCAGCTACTCCAGTTAAAGCTACTGCTGGTACTCAATTAACTGATGATCAATTTAAGGCATTAGTAAACAGCTTTGTTCCAGCAAGCGAAATTAATCACGCAACTTTACAAAGTGTTGATAAGGATAACGCTGTAGTACGTATTACTTTCAACGATAAAGATGCCAAGGGCCAAAACACTTACTTAGATGTTAAGGTTCCAGCTAGCTACGTAACTACTCCATCAACTGATGCAGATAAGTACAACCCACAATACAACCCAGTAAACGTAAACCAAGGTGGTACTGCTCAAACTGGTGAACCAACATATGGTGAAGGCGTAACTGCTCCAGAAGGTACTAAGTACGAAATCTCAGGTAATCCTACTTACCCAGAAGGTATGACTGCAACTATTGATCCATCTACTGGTAACGTAACTATAACTACTAGTTCAAACACTCCAGAAGGTCCTGTATTTGTACCAGTAACAGTAACTTACCCAGATGGTTCACAAGATAATATTGATGCACCAATCGCTGTTGGTTCAAACACATTCATCGGTACTGATTACAGTGTAAGTGTTGACACTAATTTAGATAACCTTCACGAAACTACTGCTAACAGTATGAATCCAGATGCCAAAGATGCAATTACTAAGATTACTTGGTGGAACAACAATGATGTTCGTGCCGGTAAGAACTTAGATGGTACTGTAATTTACGACAAGGCTAATGGTACTGGTAACCTTAATGACGTAACTGTTGAATGGATTAACCCAATCAACACTAACGTAGATAAGGCTACTATGGATGAAATTCTTCCAGGTTCTAATACTTCAACTGTTTCTGATATAAACCCAGCAATCAAGATTACTTACGGTGCAAACAGTCAATTAATTAAGGATACTGGTAACGGTATCTTCTCAGCTGTAAATGGTGGTAGTCAAACTGCTAAATGGTATGGTGATGGTGTAACTGTACAAGGTGCAGATGCTAAGAACCCAGCTAAGCCAGTTGACGTAACTGAAGGTGTAAATGAATTAACTCCTGATCAAGTAGCTGCTTTAATTAACACTACTAACTTAGATAAGTTAACTGCTAACAAGCCTGTATCATACACTTGGGCAACTCCACTTAAGAAGGGTGATACTCAAGGTACTGTTAAAATCACATTTAGTGATAAGGCTGCAAATGGTCAAGCAACTTACTTGAACGTTGAATTACCAGCAGGTGCAATTAATGTAATTGATCCTAACGACACTCCAACTTACAGTGAAAATGCTACTGGTACTCCAATTGTTACTGAACAAGGTGTAGAACCAAACCCAGCAGATGGTATTGGTAACAAGGATGAATTAGATCCTAATACTAAGTACACTTGGACTAATGGTGAACCAGATGTAAGCAAGATCGGTGTATCAACTGTAACTATTACAGTTCACTACCCAGATGGTAAAACTCAAAACGTTGATACCCCATTAATCGTTACTGGAACTGAAATTCCAACTAACCCTAATGATCCAAGTCAATCTGATTTATTCAAGACCGTAACTAGAACTATCGACGGAACTACTCCAGATGGTAAGAAGGTTTCAGATCAACCAGAAGAAGTAATCTTTGCACGTACTAAGACTGTTGATAAGAATGGTGATACTACTTACGGTGAATACCAAGTCTTTGAAAATGGTAAGCAAACTGGCAAGACTACTGGTAGCTTTGCAGAAGTAGATGTACCACAAGTAGATGGCTACACTTCATATGTTGATGGTAAAGCAGCAACAGAAGTACCAGCTGTAAACGATGTAACTCCAGAAACTAAGTCAACAACTGTAACTGTAACTTACACTAAGCAAACTCCAACTTACAGTGAAAACGCAACAGGTACTCCAATCGTTACTGAACAAGGTAAGATGCCAAACCCAGCAGATGGTATTGGTAACAAGGATGAATTAGATCCTAATACTAAGTACACTTGGACTAACGGTGAACCTGATGTAAATACCATTGGTGAAAAACAAGTAAGTATCACTGTAACTTACCCAGATGGTAAGACTCAAATTGTTGATACTCCATTAATCGTTACTGGTACTGAATACCCAACTGACCCAACTGATAAAGATCAAAAAGACTTATTCACTACAGTAACTAGAAATATTACAGTAACTGCCCCAGGTGCTGAACCTAAGACTACTGTTCAAACTGTAACCTTTGCACGTACTAAGACTGTTAAGGCTGAAAATGGTAAGGCTGTAACTACTTACAGCGCATACACTGTTTACAACACTGATACTAACAAGTTAACTAACGCTACTGAAACTACTTTACCAGCAGTTCCTGTAAAACAAATCGATGGTTACACTTCATTAGTTGATGGTAAAGCAGCTACTGAAGTTCCAGCACTTAAGGTAAATGCATCAAGCAAACCTGCAGATGTAACTGTAACTTACACTAACAACCCAACTGATGCTGATAAATACACTCCAGAAGGACAAGATGTTCCTACTAAGGAAGGTATCGTACCTCCTGCAGAAGATGGTATTAAGAACAAGGGTGATTTACCAGATGGTACTAAGTACAGCTGGAAGGGTACTCCAGATGTAACTACTCCAGGTAGCAACCCAGCAGTAGTTATCGTAACTTACCCAGATGGTTCACAAGATGAAGTTCCTGTTAATGTAATTGTTCCAACTCCAGAAGGACAAGATGTAAACACTCCACAAGGTGTTGTACCAGATCCTGAAAAGGGTATTAAGAACCCACAAGACATGCCAGCTGGCACTAAGTACACTTGGAAGGATACTCCAGAAGTAAACACTATTGGTAGTCATCCAGCAGTAGTTGTAGTAACTTACCCAGATGGTCATAAGACAGAAGTACCAGTAACTGTAATCGTAACTGATAACACTGCAGGTACTCCTGTAACTCCAACTCAACCAACTGATGCAGATAAGTACACTCCAGAACCAAAACCAATTGATACTGATAAGGGTGTAATGCCAGATCCAGAAGATGGTATTAAGAACCCAGGTGACTTACCATCAGGTACGCACTACGAATGGACTAATGGTGAACCAGATGTAAACACTCCAGGTACTAGAGAAGTATCTATCACTGTTGTTTACCCAGATGGTTCAACAGATATCGTAACTACTACTATCACTGTTCATGAACCAGCTCCAGTCCACGCAGGTGACAACGATGATGTTGACACTAACAATGGTGGCAATGGTAATGGTGAAACTGCACCAGTTCATGCAGCAGTAACTAACAACGGTGGTAATGGTAACCACGCAAGCTTCTACAACAACAATGGTAACGGCGACAAGACCGCTAAGACTTTACCACAAACTGGTGCAGAAGCTAACATGGCTGGCTTACTTGGCTTAATGATTGCTAGTGTAGGTGCAATCTTAGGCTTAGCAGCTGACAAGAAGCGTAAAAACTAATTTTGATAACATCTAATAAATCTATTCTTTAATCCTCTAATAAGTAATTAGTTTTTAGCTTAGAGAAAAAGCACTTCGATGAAAAATCGAGGTGCTTTTTTGTGTCTCTAAGATATTTTAATTAAAATAACAAAAAACAACGCGTTAAAAAATAACGTTTATAAATATCGCGATTTGAGGGGAAAATAGGTAAAAATAATAAAAAATAAAAATTTTTTTGAATTTTTTTTATTTTCTCTAATAGCAAGAGAGAGTAGGAAGGAAAAAGAAATATTATTATAAATAATAACTAATCATAAAATAATATTTGAAAAATAAAAAAACAACAGTTATTATAATTTATGTAAATTAGATGTAGATAAAACTTATATTTAAAAAGAGGGATTTAAGGATGTTATCAAAAAATAATTTTCAAGAACGTTTACGTAAAATGGAACAAAAGAATGAACACTTTTCAATTCGTAAGTTAACCGTTGGTGCTGCTTCAGTATTAATTGGTTTAACATTTTTAGGATTTAGTGGTCATACTGTTCATGCTGATACAACAGATGCAAGTGGAGTAACGTATACTAAATACCAACCAGAACAAAAGCCAGAACCACATCATCAACCAGTAGATCCTAGTAAACAACCAACAGGTATTAGTTTTCCAGATCTTCCATCTGGGGTAAACACGGTCTATTATGGTGGTGATGAAAATACAACTCCAGCAAATCAATCAACTCCAGCTTCAGATGAAACAAAAGATGCAAGTGGAGTAACCTATACTAAATACCAACCAGAATCAAAGCCAGAACCAGAACATGAAAAAGTGGCTCCTAACCCAGTACAAGGTATTACTAATCCAAATCCTCCACAACCAGGTCGTGTAAATTGGGGGACCAGTGATAATGATACTACTGAAACTACGAAACCGGCTGCACCAACAGTAACAACAACTTATAACGATGACAATACAGAGCAGACCCCTGAAAACGTTACTTATACAAAGGCTCCATCTGAAAAGCCAGTTGATAAGGAAACAAGTAATGTTTCAGAACTTGTTTATCAAGAATTTAGCGTTAACATGCCTAATTCACAAGATCGTTTTTACAAATTTACTAATAAAAACGAAATGAGTGGTAAAAAGGATAGTGAGGGAAATTATACTTGGGATCCAATTTCTTTTGATGAACAATCATTAAGCTCAGTCTTAGCTGGTAACAACTTTATAAATAGTGGAACAGGAAAATCAGTAAACTCTCTTCCTACATTAGATGGATATAAGGCAAAAATTGATAGTGTTGTTGTAAGTCCAGATGACAGGGATGCAGATAAAGCGGCATCTTCTAAATTATTGTTGGAGTTACAAAATGAGATTGAAGCAAATCCATATCAAATTCCAGCATATACTGTTGACTATCCATTAAATGTAAGCTTCCATATTATTTACGAACGTACAAATACTCCATTAAAACAAGATACCTTCCAAGAATTAGATGTTTATTTACCAAATGAAAGAGATGTTCAATACTATAAGCATTTTGATACTGTAACATTGACAGGTGAGAAAGACGCAAATGGTAAAGAGAGCTGGAATTCAAGTTCTTACCAAGCACATTCTTTAAGTTCACTTTTAGCAGGTAATGATTTTATTTCCGCTAATACTGCATCAGATAATAATGCACTTCCAACTATGAAGGGCTATACACCTAAAATAGTTAAAGCATATTTGGTTAATGCTCCAAGTGACAACCCTACTGTATCCGGATTATTAGATGAATTAGATGCAAAAATTGCAGAAAATCCATACGAAGTCCCAGCTTATACTATTCCAGCTGGTTTATCTACACCATTACGAGTTGGATTTGATGTGGTTTATGAAGCAAATAGCACAAGTGGAACTCCATTAACTCAAGACGACAAACCAGCATATGAAGGTGGTGTTTCAGGCACTCCATTAACTCAAGATGACAAACCAGCATTTAACGGTGGTGTTGCAGGAATTCCATTAACTCAAGACGACAAACCAGCGTTTAACGGTGGTGTCGCAGGAATTCCATTAACTCAAGACGACAAACCAGCGTTTAACGGTGGTGTCGCAGGAATTCCATTAACTCAAGACGACAAACCAGCATTTAACGGTGGCGTCTCAGGAACTCCATTAACTCAAGACGACAAACCAGCATTTAATGGTGGTGTTTCAGGTATTCCAGAAACTCAACCAGACTTACCAGTAGCACCACTTCCAGAAGAACCTGAAACTCCAACTACTCCAACTGACAACAACAATGTTCCAGGCCAACCAGTTGATACAAATGAAGGTACAGTAGCACCTCACCCAACTGACAATCCAGATAATGGTGATAACAGTGTTGAAACTCCAGTTGTACATGCAACTGAAGCTGTAAAGGCTGATAATACTGATAACGGCGTAACTGCTCCAGTTCACGCAGCAGCAGTTGCTCACAATGATGAAAAGAAGGCAAACACTTTACCACAAACTGGTGCAAAAGCTACTCCAGCTGGTGTACTTGGTTTAATGCTTGCTAGTGTAGGCGCAATCTTCGGCTTAGCTGCAACCAAGAAGCGTAAGAACTAATAATTAGTCTTAAAATTAAAAGATTTTACCTAAAACACACTCCGAGATAATAGGAGTGTGTTTTTTGGTGACCTTAAAGATATATTAATAGGTAAAAAATAATAAATAACAAAAAATAGTATGATTATAAATTAAGCTTGCAAACGTTGTTATTTAAAGCAAAAATAGCGTTTTTTTGCAGAAATTGACAAATTTTTATTAAAGAAATTTAATCGCGCTAATGCAACAGCGAGTAAGAAAAAAAGCTACGCGCGCTAATTTACTAGTAAATTATTTGATCTATTATTTGAAAAATAAAAAAACAACAGTTATCATTTTTCGTGTAAAAACGGATGGATGAGTAAAGAAAAGAGTTATGATTATGTTTTCAAAAAATAATAGACAAGAACGAGAAAGAAAATTAGAAGAAAAGAATAATCGCTTTTCTATTAGAAAGTTCACTGTAGGTGCAGCTTCTGTACTTATTGGTGCTTTCTTCGTAGGTGTAAGTGGAACTCAAACTGCACATGCTGCTGAAGTAACTTCAGCTACTGAACAAACTGCTAAAGCTTCAACTGAGGCCAGTGATGCTGCTAAGAAAGCAGATCAATCAGTCGCTTCAGATAATAAAGCTGCTGTATTAGCAACTGAAAAGACTCCAGCAGCTGCTACTAAACAAGTTAAAGCTGATACTCAAACAGTTCAAAGTGAATTTGACCAAGCAGCCAAGAATCCTGGTAAACCAGCAAATGCAGATAACACTGCTTTAAACAATGCTAGTGATGCTGAATTAAATGAGATGGCTAATCTCTATAATGCCGGAGTTGCACAAAATTCAAAGCCAAACCCTGCTCAAAGCCAATCAGGAAAAGATGGAAATCCTTATGTTCCAACCGCTCAAGCTTATAGCGACCCAAAGGCATACATTGGAAATGCAGATAAAATGCCAAAGGGCACTAAGTACACTTGGATTACAAGTCAAAGTGACTTATCTAAGATGCTTATGGAACCAGGTCAACATAAGGTTTCTATTTTAGTTACTTTCCCAGATGGATCAACCACTACTGTAAGTGGTAATTTCTTAAATGTTACTGGTTCTACTGTTCAAACTGTCACAGTTGCTCAAGATAGTGATGCAAGTTCAATTAGTATTAATGATGCAGTAACTAACATTTCTCCAGTTGCTAATCAATGGGATCCACAATCAGCTCACTGGACTATCTTACCTGATACTACTGTAGCTGGTGTAACTATGGGTCAAGCTGAAATTGTTTATCCAACAGGTAATAAGCAACCAGTTGTTATTCCTGTACGTGTAACTCCAGCTCCAACTCAAGATGTTAGTGATACGGTTCGTGAAGAAATTGACGTTCATATGCCAGATTCAAAAGAAGGATCTAATGATTACTACTACAAGACTATTACTCAACAAGAAATGAACGGTAAAGAAACTGCTGGTGATTATACTTGGAATCCAATTAGTTTTGATGCTCAATCATTAGACTCAGTCTTGGCTGGTAAGGACTTTACTTTTGCTGATACTGGTTTGCGTAACTACAGTCTTCCAAAGGTAGATGGTTACGTTCCTAAGATTACTACAGTTATCACTGCAGATGGTAAGGGCTTAGAAGCAGGGAGTAAACCAGGCGTAGATTTACTTGCAGAATTAGATAAAAAGATTGCTGCCAATCCATACGAAATCCCAGCCTACACTACTAACTACCCAGTTAGTGTTATTTTCCATGTAACTTATGAAGCAGTACCAACTACAACTCCTGTTTCTGATAAGGTTTACCAAGAAATCACTGTTCACATGCCAGATGATTCATCATACTACTGGAAGGATATTAATTACCAAAACATGACTGGTGAAAAATCATCTGATGGTACAGAAACTTGGAATTCAGTTTCTTACAATGCTCAATCATTAGACTCTGTACTTGCTGATCAAGGCTTTACTTACAACAAGACTGGTTATAAGCAAACACTTCCAACAGTAGATGGTTATACTGCTACAATTACGGGGGTTCAAGTATTAGGTGGAACTACAAATGATCCAAAGGCAGCCGCATTATTAGCAGAATTAGATAAAAAGGTTGCCGCAAATCCATATGAAATTCCGGCCTACAGTACTAATTACCCATTCTCAGTTGGCTTCCAAGTAACCTATGTTCCAACTAAGAGTAGTACAACTGGTGATCCATTAATTCAACCAGATTTACCACCATTTGAAGGTGGCGTTCCTGGTATTCCAGAAACTCAACCAGACTTACCAGTAGCTCCACTTCCAGAAGAACCTGAAACTCCAACTACTCCAAGTGATAATAATAATGTTCCAGGTCAACCAGTTGATACTAATGAAGGTACAGTAGCACCTCACCCAACTGACAACCCAGATAATGGTGATAACAGTGTTGAAACTCCAGTTGTACATGCCACTGAAACTGTGAAAGCTGATAATACTGATAACGGAGTAACTGCACCGGTTCATGCAGCAGCAGTTGCTCACAATGATGAAAAGAAAGCAAACACTTTACCACAAACTGGTGCTAAAGCTGGTATTGCTGGTATGCTCGGTGTAATGCTTGTGACAGTAGGCGCAATCTTAGGCTTAGCTGTAACTAAGAAGCGTAAGAATTAATAATTTAAATATTAGTCTTAATAGATGAAAACACATTCCGAATAAGTCAGAATGTGTTTTTTGTTGGTAAAAATAACATGAATGAAAATCGCTTAAATAAAAACAAAATAAGAAACAACAAATAAAATAAAAAACAACGATTTTGGAGATAAAAAGATAAATTTTTTAAAATTTTTTTGAATTGTCTTAGCTCCTAATATATTAACAATGAAATGGTTTTATAATTCATAAAATATTAATTATCTAAAAATAAGAATTGTCTTAATTAAAATAACAGCTATTATATAATATGTAAATTGATTAAGCCGAGTACAGAAAAGAGAATAAATTATGTTATCAAAAAATAATAAGCAAGAACAAAACAGAAGATTAGAAGAAAAGAATAATCGTTTTTCAATTAGAAAATTTACTGTAGGAACTGCTTCCGTACTTATTGGAGCATTCTTTATGGGTGTTAGTGGAACTCAAACTGTTCACGCAGCAGATACTACTACAGTAGACGTTAATTCATTAAAACAAGTACAAGCACCTAGCGAAAGTCTAAATAGTTCACTTAGTTTAAGCGATGATATAGGCCTAGACCTTAGCAAGCTTTTAGGTGACGCTAATAAACAATTTGGTGATAAGAACCAAACTCCTGCAAATAAGGATGCTCAACAACCTGCAACTTCATCAGACAACAAGCCAGCTCAAGCACAA
Organism: Lactobacillus rodentium; assembly: GCF_003423665.1. Lineage (GTDB taxonomy): Bacteria > Bacillota > Bacilli > Lactobacillales > Lactobacillaceae > Lactobacillus > Lactobacillus rodentium. The sequence continues at coordinate 38,172 of NZ_BFBY01000008.1, forward strand.
CAAACTAACATTAATGATGATTTAAGTCAATTACAATCTGATGCAGATAAAGTAATAGGTAAGAAAGTAGAATCAAAAGTAACAATTAATGTAACTTTACCAAACGTAGAAGATCCAGATGATGATTACTACTGGAATCAAAATGTTGATGTACCAGATAGAGAATCAACTGCTGTAGAATCAGCAAATGGTAACTATACATGGAAAACAACTACTCATAGAGCAGTCAGTTTAGATGATGTTTTAGCAAATACAGAGTTTACAAATAATGCGACAGGAAATGCTCATGATAAGATTCCTAATGTACCAGGCTACCGAGCAAAATTAGTAGACGTACAAGTTGGAGATACTACAATTCCTGATTCTCTTAAAGGAAAAGTTGAAGAAAGTAACTGGGATCAGGAAAATGCCTTGCAAGATGAATTACACGACAAGATGGAAGCAAATCCATATGAACTACCAGAATATACAACCACAGTACCTTATGATGTTAGATATGATGTTGAATATGAAAAGATTCCAGCTACTCCAGTAAAGGCAGAAACCAGAGAAAGATTAAATGTAACTTTACCAACTTCAACAGATTCAGACGAAGATTATTACTATGGTGCAATTAATACTGATGCTAATGACATGTCAGGTGAGAAATCAGCAGATGGTACTTACACATGGAAACCAGTAGACCATGCTGCATTAGATTTAAACGATGCATTATCAAAACCAGATTTTGTTTATGCAGAAAATGGTTCATGGCACAATACTTTACCAAGTATTCCAGGTTACCGTGCATATATTTCTGATGTAACTACAAATTCAGCAAGTCCAGAAGATGAGGATAATGAAGCAGAAGCAGATGCTTTATACGATGATTTGTACGATAAGATAACAGAAAATCCATATGAAATTCCAGCATACAATACTACTACGCCAATTAATGTTTACTTCTATGTTGAATATGAAAAAGTTTCAGAAAATGGTGAAGTTGTTGATACACCAGCCTTACCAGCATACACTGGCGCAGTAGCAGGAATTCCAGAAACTCGTCCAGCTGACAAACCATTTGAAGGTGGAGTTGCTGGTATGCCATTAACCCAAGAAGCCTTACCAGAAGCACAAGTAGGTGTTCCAGGTGATGCTTTAACTGAAGATGCCTTACCAGTAGCAAAAGTGAGCGTACCAGGTGAACCATTAACTCAAAAAGCTTTGCCAGAAGCACAAGTAGGAATTGCTGGTGAACCATTGACTCAAGAAGCCTTACCAGAAGCAAAGGTAGGTGTTCCAGGTGAATCATTAACTCAAAAAGCTTTGCCAGAAGCACGAGTAGGAATTGCCGGTGAACCATTAACCGAAGCTGCTTTACCAGCATACACTGGTAAGCTTTCAACTAACGGTGATGCTATCACTGTTCCAGCACTCCCTGAATATAACCTAGATAACCAAACTTCTGATACAGATAGTGAACCAGTTGTTACTCCAGAAACACCTGCTGAAGCACCAGCTACTGTAGCTCCACATGCTACTGATGCCGTAGAAACCGAAGTTGTTGATAATAATGTTGTTGAAGATGATACTACTGCACCAGTTCATAATAATGAAGTTTCAGAAGATCTAAGTAACTATGTTGCACAAGCAGATACTACTGTAGCTGCTAAGAATGAAGTTAATGTAGATAGTAACAAGCGTGAAGCTAAACATGAAGCAACTTTACCACAAACTGGCGCTAAGACAACTGCTGCTGGTGTCCTTGGTTTAATGATGGTCGGTGTTGCAGCTGTTGTAGGTTTAGCAATTGATAGAAAACGTAAGAACTAAAAATTAATTAGTAAAAAAGAGATAGTTTACTATCTCTTTTTTATTGTCTTCATGATTTCATGTCTCGTAAATCCTTTTCCCTCTATCCCTAAGAAAGTATTTTTGATAAAATATTAACGATTATTAAGTTTAAAGGAGAGAAAAATGAAAAAAACATCTGCAAAGAACTTTACTTGGAAACAATATCTTGTAGTTGCTTCGATGATCTTTGCTCTGTTTTTTGGAGCAGGTAACTTGATTTTTCCACTTCATCTGGGTCAATTAGCAGGGAGAAACTGGATGGTTGCGGCAGCTGGATTTTTGGTAACCGGAGTATTACTACCTTTATTATCATTACTTGCTGTTTCAATTACGCATAGTTCAGGAGTATATGGCTTAGGAAGGCCTTTAGGACGTACCTGGGCGCTGATTTTTATGGTGGTAGTCCAGTTAACCATTGGACCTTTATTTGCCACTCCACGTACTGCTACAGTCCCTTATACAATTGGGATTGCACCTTTATTACCGGCTAAATTTCAGCAATTAGGGTTACTACTCTTTTCTTTAATTTTCTTTGCCTTAGTTTTTTGGGTTAGTTACAATCAGAGCGATATTTTATCTAAACTAGGGAAAGTTTTGAATCCAATTTTTTTAGTCCTATTATTTTTAATCTTTTTAGTTGGCTTTTTGCATCCCATGGGTAATCCGGCAACTATCAAGCCTACAACAGCTTATCTTCATGCTGGTTTTATTAATGGCTTTTTAGAAGGTTACAATACCTTAGATGCTATCGCTGGACTAGTTTTTGGAATTGCGATTGTCACAGCTATTAAAACTATGACCAAGAATACTGACCAAGTTTCTTCAATTTTGGCTAAGTCAGGCCTTTTGGCAATGATTGGGATTGGTATTATCTATGTGTGCTTAATTGTTTTGGGTGCTATGTCATTAGGACATTTAAAAGTGTCGGCTGATGGTGGTGTAGCATTTACTCAAATTGTTAATTACTATGGTGGCATTTTCGGTCAAACTGTATTGGCTGTCCTGATTATCCTAACCTGTTTAACAACCTCTGTTGGTTTAGCAGCAGCCTTTGCGGAAGATTTCCATAATCATTTTCCAAAATTGTCATACCATGGCTGGTTAGCCATAGCCTGCATTGTGTCAGCAATATTGGCTAACCTCGGTTTAGAAAAAATTATTGTTTGGTCATTACCCGTCTTAATGTTTTTATATCCACTAACCATTGTGCTAATTGTCCTTTCGGTTTGTTCTCCTTTGTTTAAACGTGATCATGTAGTCTTTAAAATTTCGATGATCCTAACCTTGATTCCAGCAATTTTTGATTTAATTAGTAATTTGCCTGAACCTTTAGCAAGTACTAGCTTTGTTAAAGAGGTAATTACCTTAAGACGTCATATTTTACCTTTAGCTAATATTGGATTAGCATGGTTAGTACCAGCCCTAGTGGGAATTTTGCTAGGAATCATTGTCCATCTATATCGACGTAAAAAAGAAATTATCTAATTAATAAAAACATTTTACTAATAATGATAATTAAGTTATAATAGATGTATAATAATTAGTCATAAATAGAGCACACCTTGCGGCCCCGTTCTTATTTGCTTATTATTACGGAGTCGCAAGGGGAGATTGTTTAACTATCTTTCTTGAATAGTTAACTTTCTAGGTGCTTAATCGATAAGGGCATGGTTCATTTTGAATCGTGTCTTTTTTGTTTATAGAAAATGTGATGAGAAATGACTTTAACTAATAAGGTGCCTGAACAAGAAGTACATGATATGTTTGATCGAATTGCTGATCATTATGATCAAATGAATGATATTGTGAGTTTGGGAACACAAAGATTATGGCGTAAAAAATTTTATAAAGAATTTGATATCAACCCAGGAGATTTTGTATTAGATTTATGTACGGGAACTGGGGATATGGCAATTGCGGATGCGAAGACGGTCGGTCCTAGTGGTAATGTTAAGGGACTCGATTTTAATGAAAAAATGATGTCTTTGGCCGAAAAGAAAATCCGCGCTAATGATGTAGAAAAAGAAATTCAGCTTCATCAAGGGGATGCGATGGATTTGCCTTTCCCAGATAATAGTTTTGATCAAGTTACGATTGGTTTTGGTTTAAGAAATGTCCCTGATGCTAATAAGGTTATTAGAGAAGCCTATCGAGTTTTAAAGCCTGGTGGTAAGTTTGGATCAGTTGATATGTCACAACCTACCAATCCAGTTGTTAAGGTGGGCTGGGAAACTTACTTTAAGATTTTTCCTCAATTTGCGCGTATTTTTTATGCAACATCAAAAGAATATGATTACTTAGCCAATAGTAGTAAAAAATTTGTTTCAGCTCAGAAATTAAAAGAAATGTTTGAAGCTGCTGGTTTTAAGGACGTTCAAGTTACTAAGCTAAATCTTGGTGCTGGTGCGATTCATATCGGAACTAAGTTATAATAGATAATAATTGTGAAAGAGAGGCTTTTTATGCAAACAGGCACAAAAATTATTACCTTAGACAACGGTTATCATTTATGGACTAATACTCAAGGTGAAGGTGATATTCATCTGCTAGCGCTTCATGGTGGTCCTGGTGGTAACCACGAATATTGGGAAGACACAGCAGAACAATTAAAGAAGCAGGGCTTGAATGTCCAAGTAACCATGTATGATCAACTTGGTTCGCTATATTCTGATCAACCAGACTATTCTGATCCAGAAATTGCTAAGAAGTATTTAACTTATGAATACTTTTTAGATGAAGTTGATGAAGTCCGTGAAAAGTTAGGTATCGACAACTTTTATCTAATTGGTCAAAGTTGGGGTGGACTCCTAGTACAAGAATATGCTGTCAAATATGGTCAACACTTGAAGGGAGCAATTATTTCTTCAATGGTTGATGAAATTGATGAATACGTTGATGCTGTAAATAGAAGAAGACAAGAAGTACTTCCTCAAACCGAAATCGACTTTATGCATGAATGTGAAGCAAAAGGCGATTACGACAACCAACGCTACCAAGATGATGTACAAATTTTAAATATTAACTTTGTTGATCGTAAGCAACCTTCTAAGCTTTATCACTTAAAGGATCTTGGTGGTAGTGCAGTATATAATGCCTTCCAAGGTGACAATGAATTTGTCATTACTGGTAAGTTAAAAGACTGGCATTTCCGTGACCAATTGAAGAATATCAAGGTACCAACCTTGCTTACTTTTGGTGAAAATGAAACAATGCCAATTGAAACTGCAAAAACTATGCAAAAAGAAATCCCTAATTCTCGCTTAGTGACTACGCCTGATGGTGGTCACCACCACATGGTTGATAATCCAGATGTTTATTACAAGCACTTGGCTGACTTCATCCGTAGCGTGGAAGACGGTAGCTTTAAAGGTGAATAAGTAAAGATATTATTTAAGAAGTAGGCTTTAAGCCTACGTCTTTTTTTGTACAAAAAAAGACATCTACACATTAGTGTAGATGTCTTAACTTAAATTATTGTTATTAGAAGATAAAATTGATTAATTCTTACGTCTTCTAACAGCCAAACCTAAGATACCTAAGCCAATTGCTAAGAGGCCAGCAATTGCTAAATTATTCTTGTGTTCACCGGTTTGTGGTAAAGTATTTTCTTTCTTTTGGTTATTGTTTGTTACTTGTGCATGATGACTTGTTATAGCAAGCTTAGTTGCATGTACTGGAGCAGTTACTTCAGGGCTAGTCTTCACTGCACTTTCTTGGGTATCTGTATTCTTAGTTGGGTGAGGCGCAACTGTATCTTCATTAGTAGCTGGTTCACTTGGAACATTATTGTTATCAGTTGGAGCTTCCGGTTCTTGTGGAAGAGGAGCGACTGGACTTTCTGGTTGAGTTTCAGAATCACCAGGATTAGAGATAGGACCAGTATATTTTGGAAGATCAGGTTGAGTCAAAGGAATGCCAGCAACTCCACCTTTGAATTCAGGCTTATCAGGTTGGGCCAAAGGAGTACCGGCAACGCCACCTTGGAATTCAGGTTTATCAGGTTGAATTAAAGGATCACCTGAAGTATTACCATTTACAATAATTGTGGCAGTTTTTGAAACGACCTCATCTTTATTAATTTGATAATGGTAAACGACTTTATAAGTTCCCATTGCTAAAGTTGGTACATTTTGACCTACGGGAACATCTTTATCAATTTGATTGCCCTTTGCATCATATAAGTCATAAGTATAATCACCAGTAGCCTTAAGATCTTTATTACCATCGTATGCAGTGCCAAAGTAATCTGAGAAGTTTAAAGTATAGAAATTAACATTAGCTGAAATGAGACTATCATTAGAATTCCAGCTATCTCCAGCCATTAAAGTTAAGTCTTTAGTATTAAAAATTTGTTGGAGTTGTGTATAAAGATCGATTTTATCAGCCTTATTAGCACTAAATGCTTGGTAATAATATGTTGGCCAAGTAGCTTCTTGACCGTCGTTGTTAGTAATATTTACAGAAAAGCCCTTATCTTTAGCAGCGTTAAAAATTTTATCTAGTTTAATAGTGTAATAACCATCAGTAAATAAAGTACTACTTGGATCTTTGTGACCAATATTTACATAAGTGAAGTCGTCTTTGCCCAATTGTGGAATTGAAATATCAGAAATTGGTACGTAATTAAAATTACCATCCTTATCAATTACTAAGTACTTTGGAGTAATTGAACCTTTACCATTAATTTCATCTTCAATGGCTTTCATTGCAGCATAAGCTGGTAATTCAGAATAATAACTAACTGCACCGTTAGTAACTTTAAGACCACTATTGTCTGATGTTGCAGATAAAGAAATAGTATTTAAACGATTGTTAGATGGCCCCATATCGCTTACGTTTTGCAAGTCGGTTTCAATTTGGTCTAAGTTGCTAAGTTTTACTGGAATAGTTACTTTACCAGTTTGTCCTGATTGAAGGGATGCATTAACCTTGATTTGGGTTACATGATTCCAATCAGAATCTGTCATTTGAGCGGCAGTCTTATAAGTACCGTTAACGTAATAAGAAATATTATCGTTTGAGGCATTATTCCAATCTAAGTTGATTGCTTTATCATGGTCTAAAACAGTTTGTACCTTATGGTTATCAGTGCTGCCAACACTTGATAGGTTGAAAACTAAACTTTCATCATGAGAGATAAAACCGTTATTAGTAATTTGACCAGAAACAGTTAATTCACCATTATTTTCAGCCAAGTTGGAAATATTACCATCAGTTAAGCCATCAACTGTCAAATTAGTATCAGTGTAATCATTTGCATCACGGAAGTTTTCAGGACTTGCTTGAATAGTAATAGCTTGCCCAAATTGTCTTTCTACGCGTCCTATAACTTGTTTTTGAGTATCAACTACTTTTAGTGGCACAATGATTGTAACAGTTTCTTTTGCTTTAAGAGTTCCTGTAGTTGAGAATCCACCAATTAATTCGGGATTTTTAGCAATGATAGCTTTAGTTTCAGGACTACCATTAAAACCACTTGAAGTACTGTTACTTGTAGCATAGTCCCAAGAACCAATTGAAACATTACTATCAGTGTAATTACCACCAAAAGTAACTTCGCCATTAACTACTTTAACTCTAGAAGGATCGACTACAATTTGGGCACCTGTTCCATTCCATGCAGGAAGAGCATAAGAATTATTTGGATAAGCAGTATTAATCTGTTGTTCTTGGTCAGTATCATTATTTAGAGTAAGCACCATGTCCAAATCTTCAGCAGTAGGTTCATTTACTTGTACTGTATTAGCACTTGAAGATGAAGTTTGATCAGTGTATTTGTTAGTAGCAGTGATACTGATGGTGCTGTGAATGTTGCTGATTTGTTCGCCTTGGCTATTGGCACCAACTCCTTTAACTGCAGGTGCATTTTCTACCGCCTTGTTTGATGGGGTATTAGGTACTTGTGCCGCATTCAAATCGGAATTAGATTGTGTTGTAGAAGCGTTAGAAGCAACTTGTGGTTTATGGGTTTGTATTGCAGGTGTTGGTGATTTTTCTTCGTCTTGTTGAGTAGTATTAGTACTTGTTACAGCAGCTTTCTCAGAAGTAGCTGCTTCAACTTTATTATTTGAAACACCCATGAAAGTCAAACCAATTAAAACAGAGGCCGCACCAACTGATAATTTTCTAATTGAAAATCTTTGTTTTTGATTAGTTGCGTTCTTTAATTTTGAAGACATATTATTTTTTGATAGCATTACAATCTCTCCCCTAAACTTCTGATTCATTACAAGTTAATAATAACATCTGTTATTATTAACTACAATAATCTAATAGGAAAATAAAGAAAAAGTTATTAGTAACTTTTAAATTTAAAAATTAGAAGGTATTTAACTAGCGCTAACAAAAAAATGCAAAAGCCGATAATCTTTTGCATCATAGTTAAAATATCTTTTTATTCTTCCCGATGTTTTCTCACATCATAAACAATCGCAATAATCATTAGAATGACACCAATGATGCCGAAGAAAATTGAAATTGCACGTGGAGTGGCAATTGGCGTTTTGAAATAGCTATCAAACCAAATAGCCGATAAACCTGCTTCTAGAATTGCAAATCCATATTGTCTTGTACGCATTAAAAGGAAATAAGTAAAGTAGATCGCAAGCAAAATAACTAAGTTTACCGGGAAATACCAGGATGAATTATTTGGAATAAAAATACTTAAAATAATTAAAACGGTTAAAGAGATCCAAACCCAATTTCTTTGTTGATAAGACATATAAATTATCCTCCTAAAATTTTCTTTTCAGTTTCATTTTATTATAGTTAGATATTTTTTGAAAAAGATAGGCATCAAATTTGTCAGCGCATACATCGATAAAATATAATAATTATATAAATTAAACGTTATCTAAATATAAATAAGGAGAACACCAATGACTAAAAAATGGACCAAACTTGCTGCAGGCGTAACAATGGCTGGTGCACTTTTATTAACGGCCACTGCCTGTTCTGATGATAAGAAGTCTGAACCAAAAACTAGTGAAGTAACAAAAAAGGCTAAAACTTCAACTATTAAATTAAGTCAGGCCGATGCAATTAGTAAATTTCATAAACAATATAGTGGTAAAGATGTAAAAGAAATTAATCTTGAAACCGAGAAAAATAAATATATTTATGAAGTAGAGGGTTTTGATCGAACTCATGAATATGAAGTGAAGATTGATGCTAATAGTGGAAAGATTTTATCCCATAAATCTGAAAAATCTAACTTGGATGAATTAAATGAACAAGCCCTAGATATCGATAAGCTTATTAGTCGAAACCAAGCAACTAAAATTGCTGAAAAAGAAGTAGATGGTACGGCTACCGCATGGAAACTTACACATGATGATAAAAAGACTGTATGGGAAGTGGAAGTAACAAAGGGTAATAGAAAACAAGACGTGACAATTAATGCCAAAACTAAAAAAGTAATCTCTGTTGAAAAAGATGATTAAAAAAGAGAGCTCTTCAAGGGCTCTCTTTTTAGTATACAGATGTTTTGTTTAACTAATAGTAATTACAAAATGATACAATGTTATTATATTAGAAAGAGATAATTGAATGGATTATATTAAAGGTAAAGAAACTGAAGGATTATCGAAGATATTTAAAGCGGGTAATTCTGAGGCAATAAGATTAACCAAAAAAGATACTGCAATTTTTAAAGTTAAACCTGGTGATCAAGTAGTTAAAGAAATATCACCTGATGGAATGTCTATTACTTTTAAAAAAATTCCCAAGGTATCTCAAGAGACTAAGGATATGGTTGCAGAAGTATTAAAAGAAGATAAAGATTTAATTTGGGCGTTAAAGGATTTATAAAATGAAATATAAATACTTAACGGCGAGTGATCTTATTTATAATAACAAGGCCGTCCTAGAATATACAGATGAAATACAAGATGCTATATAATATCCACAGAGATTAAGTATAGTTAGCGAACAACCTAAAATGTTTTTGTTTGGACATGAACTTTATCCTAATGTATGGTTAAAGGCAGCCTTTATTCTTCAAAAAATCACAAAAAAACATATTTTAAAAAATAATTGTCAAAAAATTGAAAGGTAATAGAAAACAAGACGTGACAATTAATGCCAAAACTAAAAAAGTAATCTCTGTTGAAAAAGATGATTAAAAAAGAGAGCTCTTCAAGGGCTCTCTTTTTAGTATTTCTTATTTTTATGAATCAATCTAAGTGCCAATATTAATAAGACTATTAACATAAGTGGGTAAGGTAGGACACTAAAATAATTATAATGCCAATATTTTAATAAAAGAGGGAAACTACTCCACAATTCAACACTTAAGGCAATAATACAAATAAAATCTAAGGCGGCAATTACAACATTTACGATTTTAAGAGCCGCAATTTTATTATTTTTCTCTAAAACATCATTTAAATAAAATGTTCCACATGAAACAATTGCAAAAAAGATGAAAACGTAAATAAAATGTTTAATAAATTCATGAAGCATCATTATATCAGTGGCTTTCATTTATTACTCTTTCTAAAATTATGCAATTGGACCATGATAACCAGCAATATCACTATTTTCAAAATCATAGTTCAATTTTTTACCATAAGCCTTTTCATAGGCGGCCTTTTTTTGCTCGTAATCAATCTTACACATTCTTTTTTCATTAGCCTTAATTGATAAATTAGGGTCAGGGTAAATAGTAGGTAAGATATGGAGGATTTTCTTGGTTTTATTGAAGTTAGGAGCGTTATGCTCTGGTTTAGGGAGGTCTTGAATTTCCACAAAACAAGAAATAATAGGGACCTTATTTTTAGCAGCATAATAGTATGCTCCATTCATTAACGGCCGTGGCTTACGATATTGATACCACATTTCTTGTTCGGGATAAACTAATAACCAAGCATTCTTTTTGAAGATATCTTTCAAGTGCTTAGGAAATTCACGTCCTAAATAATTAGTACTTTTACTCAAGGGCACCATATTAGCATTATTCATGATGACACCAAAAAAGCCTGGGAGCAGTAAGTTAATGTCTTCAATCACAATATAGAGTTTCTTGTGATTCAAAGAAGCTAATTTTCTAATTGGTAAGCTATCAGTATGCTTAAAGTGATTAGTTGTCACAATAGCTGCGCCAATATTTTTAAGATTTTCTTGACCAACAATTTGTGATTTTGAAATTGTTAAATTAGCCAAAGTACCATAAAAGGCATTCATTAAGATATTAGTGAACTTGTAAGAAAGTGTTTTAGTGTGGTGCCAATATTTTTCGACGGCTGCTTTACTTTCTTGAAGTGTTAAAACTGGATCATCAAGTTCAACAGGAATATTAAACTCTTTCGCCTTAACAGCCTTTTTGATGTTTTTAAATACTTGAGGACGATTATTACCAAATATCATAATTTAACTTGTTCGCCTTTTGCTTTAATATTTGCCCAATTGTTATCAGCTTTTTTAACTTCACCAAACATTTCTACCATTTTGTCTAAGTCAGCGCGATCTTGCTTACGATCTTCATCTGTATAACTATCTAACTGCTTTTTAAGTTCAGCATAAAATGGTGTATTTTTAGCTACATCCCAGAAATATTTAGCGTATTGGACGTCTTCATAATGCCATGGTTTGTAAAAAAGATTGTAGTGAACGATCTTAGGATTTTCAAATTCAGCCATATTTTCATTAGGCATCGCATCCCATTCTTTATCTAAATGATAAATTTGATCTTCACAAATTTCGTTCATATAAGATTGGTCAGGATCAAGGGCGAAAACTTGATAAGTTGTCAACAAGTGGATAAAACGATCGATAAATTTTTTATCTCTGAATTTTTTGGTATCAAAGAGAATAACACCATTGTTAATGTATTTATCAGTTGGAAAAATTGCCTGACATTCAGCAATGTATTTTTGTAGAGGAGGCATAAAACGAATAGATAAGTCGGGTGCACTAGCAAACATATTATCGCCAATTTCAATATTGTATAGGTCAACAATATCAGTGTTTACAATAGTATCTGCGTCTAAATAAACCGCCTTATCATATTCTGGAAAGAGTTCAGGGATAAAAAGACGATAGAAGATGGAAAGAGTGAAGAACTGACCACGAAGGTAGTTTTCTTTGATATTGGTGATTGGCTCCAGTAACTTATCATCAATATGGAAAATATTAATATGAACATTATCAGTTGCTAAATCTTCTAATTGCTTTTTATGTTCATCACTAATATCTTGTACCATAACTGTAATCGTGTAATCTTTTTTAGGATCACTATGATTAATTAAAGATTGAATTGATACACCGACATAAGGGGTGTAGTTGTCAGTAATAGTATAAAAAACAGGAATCGTGTTTTGAGTAGTCACTTTATCTCCTCCATCTACAGAATAATTAATATATACCGCTTAATTATATCGTATTCATAGAAAGAAAAGAAAGTTATTAAAGGAAGAGGATAATAAAAAACACTTTCTTTTGAAGAAAGTGTTAGAATTACTTATTTTTTTCAGGATGAAGTTGTGGTTTTAGTTTTAAATATTCATTTAATAACTCATCATATTCATGAAGATGAAGCACACTGTGCACCCGATCAACGTCCCAAGGTTTGACGGTTAGTATATGAAAATAGGGAATAAACCTAAAAGTAGTAGTAAAATGCTGAATTACTGTATTTTTGTGCAATTTTCTTTGCTCGTTATATCTTTGGGGCGCAATTTTTTTGTGCTTAGCTAATTTATTTAAGGCAGTTTGATCGGGGAAGAACATTTTCTTAGTACTCATTAAATGGCGTACTCTAGCAAAAAGTCTAGTTTGCTTAATGTATTTAAGATTAAGTAATAAAACACCCGAATTAATATAATCGAATATCCGCCATTGATTATGGAAGAACCAGCGACCAAAAAAGTCCAAAACACCAACAAATTCTATCTTCTCTAAATTTTGATTATAAAAATCAGTAATATCTTTGCGGATAATTACATCATTATCTAAATAGAGAATACGATCAGGCAAAGCTGGAATTTCATCAGCGAATAATCTGATCATTGCATATGGGGTAAAGCGCGTCTCCTGATTTGGAGACGGAGCTTGTTTTTGATAAAGATCCGTAATATCAATTAATTGAACTGAATTATGCGGATTTTTCTCTTTAAGTAAATGTTCGATTAAAGCAACTGCATGCTCACTAAAGGGATGATACTGCTTAGTCTGTGAGCTAGTAGTCATAGTTAAAATATATAAGTGTAATTCATGTTTGTACTTTAAAAGCGATAGAGTGGTAATTAAGACGCCATCTTCAGCATTAGCATCGCCACAAAATAATATATTCATTCTCTTATTTTTTTCTTTCATATAGATAGTAATTATAGGTGCTATTTTTTGAACGATTTTGCATAGTTTGCGTTATCTGCTCATGGAGCTTTTGTCGTTGCTCTTTTTTAGACAAGGTTTGGGCAGGAAAAAAAGGACCATCGATATAAATAGTGATTTTAGGATAGCGACCGTGCTTTCTTTGTTGATAAGTAGTCGTCATTACAAAACTAGGAGCTCCAGTAGTAACAGGAAAATCCATACTAGTATTGGGAAAAGGACGGATTTTAGTGTAATAAGGCCAAAGGTGAGCCTCAGGGAAAATTAAAATATGATTATTTTCCTTGATTAGTTTTTTGATGATCCGAACTAACTTGGCAGTTTGAGTAAGATTTTTACCGACAGGTAGGCCAGCAGTAGGTAAAGCTAAATTACCAATAATCGGTACTGCCCAGTTTGCTTGACTAGCGATCCCATAGTATTGCTTTCGTCCCAAAATTCCAATTGGTAAAATGGGATCTAAGACAGCTTGGGTATGATTAGCATATACAAAGTACCCCTTATTTTTAAAGGAAACTAATTTTTCTTTGCCAACGTATTTAATTGGTAAGACAAAAGTTGCAATTTTAGCAATTCCCCATCCTAATGAACGAACTACTTTATTGATTAGACGATTATTTAAGATTTGATAGTTATCAGGAAGTTGATAATTTTGATTTTTACTTTTAACGATGTCATCAGTGTAATTTTGATAATAGATCGTTTTTTTAGAGGAATGGTTAAATTTCATAATAGGTTAATTATAAAGCAAATTTTGATACAAAAAAAGCACTACAACCTCGTTGTAGTGCTACTGAATGGGTGGTTGGGGGATCGAACCCCAGACCCACGGATTAAGAGTCCGTTGCTCTGCCAGCTGAGCTAACCACCCATGTCATAACTGACAGATATTATTATGCCAGTAAAAAAATCATAATGCAAGAATTTTTATGAAAAAATGCAAAAAAATTTTAGATTTCTAAAAATAGTAAAAAAACAGTATAATATAGATAATAAGATAGGAGGCTTCATAAATGCCAAAGAAAGTTTTAGTAGTTGATGATGAGAAACCAATTTCTGACATTATCAAATTTAATTTGACCAAAGAAGGCTTTGACGTCGATACTGCTTATGATGGTGAAGAAGCTGTTAAAAAAGTAGATGAATATGACCCTGACTTAATGATTTTGGATTTAATGCTTCCAAAAAAAGATGGACTTGAAGTAGCACGTGAAGTGCGCCAAACCCATGACATGCCAATTATTATGGTTACAGCTAAGGATAGTGAAATTGATAAAGTTCTTGGTTTGGAAATGGGAGCTGATGATTATGTAACTAAGCCATTTTCAAATCGTGAACTTGTAGCTCGAGTTAAGGCTAACTTACGTAGACGTGATTTAAGTCAAAAAGCTAGTGAAGATGAAGAAAATAAAAATATTACTATTGGTAATTTAGTAATCATGCCAGATGCTTATATGGTTGAAAAAAATGGTGAAAAAATCGAATTAACTCACCGCGAATTTGAATTACTTCATTATCTAGCTCAGCATATGGGACAAGTAATGACACGTGAACACTTATTACAAACTGTATGGGGTTACGATTACTTCGGCGATGTAAGAACTGTGGATGTAACAGTACGTCGTTTAAGAGAAAAAATTGAAGATACGCCATCTTCACCGAACATTTTAGTTACACGTCGTGGCGTAGGTTATTATGTCAAAGATCCAAGTGATGAATAGATTTATAAGCCACTCTGAGTAGTGGCTTTTTGTGTGAAAAAATGAAGAAGATAAAAAAAGTTATTACCTCAATCAATTTTAAAGTCGGAATGATTTTTATGCTCCTCTTGCTAGCTACGCTAGAAATTGTTGGAGCTTATTTTACGCGGCAATTAGAACAGACTTCCATTGCATCATTTGAAACTTCGCTGCAAATTCCAAGTACTATTACCAATCAAATTGCAGTGCAATTAGGGCGTTCTAACACACAAAAGGCTAATCAACAATTAAGCAAAATAATCGCTAATTATAATAGTAATGAAGCTATCAGCGAAATAATGGTTGTTGATAGTAAGGGAATAATTCGTGCAGATTCTGGAATTAATGAGCAAACTCGCGTGGGACAACGTGCGACTAATAGTGCGATTAAAGATGTCGTAACAACTGGTAAACAAGTCTCAAGAGTAGAAAATAATAATAGTAGTTCGCTGCAGCAAATAACACCAATCACTGCAAGTAATGGTACCAATACAATTATTGGGGCAGTGATGGTAAGAGCAAGCATGCATAATATGTACGATACTATTCGCAATGTATCATTAGTATTCCTGACTGCATCCCTTGTAGCAGCCTTTTTAGGAGCAATAGTGGCCTTAATCATTTCCCGGGCAATTACTCGTCCAATTGAAGAAATGCGCGTACAAGCAAATCGAATAGCAGATGGAGATTACTCAGGACAAGTAAAGGTTTATGCTGATGATGAATTAGGTCAATTAGCTAAGGCGTTTAATACTTTATCGGTGCGCATTGAGCGGACACAAGAAGCATCTGAAAGTGAACGTAGGCGACTTGATAATGTGTTAACACAGATGACGGATGGAGTTATTGCGACTGATCGTCACGGCAATATTACGATTATCAACGAAACTGCATTAGATTTTTTGGATAAAACTGAAAAAGAAGTTACCGGTGAACCAATTATTAAGGTGTTGGGCTTAAAAGATATTTCGATTCAAGATTTAATGAGTACTCAACAAGAGTTAGTAATTACCGTAAATGAAAACACACCTAATGAAATGATTTTACATGCTAATTTTTCATTAATTCAACGAGTTACAGGATTTGTATCTGGTTTAGTTTGTGTGCTTCATGATATTACTGAACAACAAAAAAATGAACGTGAACAACAACAATTTGTTTCTAATGTTTCTCATGAATTACGAACTCCTTTAACATCTTTACGTGCTTATGTTGAAGCACTGAATGATGGAGCTTGGAAAGACGAAAATATTGCTCCCCAATTCTTAAATGTAATTCAGGATGAAACTGAACGTATGATTAGAATGATTAATGATCTTTTGAGCTTATCGCGAATGGACCGTGGTGTAGCAAAAATGGATTTAGAGTGGGTTAACTTTAATGATTTTGTAAATCATATTCTAAATCGATTTGATATGATCGTTAAAACTGATGCTGAAAAAGCAGATAGCAAAACTAAGAAGTACACCATTAAGCGTGAATTTACTAATCAAGCACTTTGGGTAGAAATTGATACTGATAAGATGATGCAAGTGATCGATAATATTATGAATAATGCGATCAAATATTCTCCTGATGGTGGTGTAATTACGGTGCGCTTATTACAATCAAATAATCACATTATTTTAAGTATTTCTGATCAAGGTTTGGGAATTCCACGTAAAGACTTAAACAAAATTTTTGATCGTTTTTACCGTGTTGACAAGGCTCGTTCACGTAAACAAGGTGGAACAGGTTTAGGTTTAGCTATTTCTAAAGAAATTGTTGAAGCACATAAGGGTAAAATTTGGGCCGATAGTGCAGAAGGAAAGGGTTCAACTTTCTATATTTCTTTGCCGTATGAACCAATGAGTGAGGAAGGAGACAACTGGGATGAAGTTTAATGAACATACTAAACGCATTATCTTAAGGGTTAGTTTAATCTTTATGGTACTTCTCTCAGTCGTCCTTACAGGAATTATTTTTGGAACTGATGCCCATTTTTCTGGCGTAGAACAAACTGCAAGTAAAACAACTGATAAGCAGATTGGTGAGAAGTCTTTACGAGATATTTTTGTACCGACACAATTATTTTACTATCGTAATGATCAACTTTATCAGGTCTATGATGGTAATAAAAATTTACCCTTAGAGTTTAATCGTTTAACTGAAAAACTCGATAAACGAAATATCAAAACTGTAAGTCAGGATAGTAAAAATTATAAGAAAATGTTACATAATCAAAACTACTTACAATTAACTTACCCTGATCAAATAACAATGCCTCTATTTATTACAGGGTTAAAAAAGAGCGATAGTCGTGAATTCAATCGTATCTTTGTATCAACTAAAAACAAGACAAATTTGTATTTAGGAAATGATGCAAATCAAAAACTTTATCGGATAAAAATAGATGATATTAATTTAAATAAATTCGTCCATCAAGTAAAACATGCATCCAGTAAAATTCCTGTATCTTTAATTCATTTGGCTGATGGGTACTCAGTAGTTTATGAAAAGCCAACAAAGATGCAAGTTTATAACTATTTAACTAATGAAGAATCAAGTTCATATTACGTTAATAATTTGTTAGGTTCGGGAGCTGCTTCACAAAAAACAACGGGTGATAGTACAGTATATTCAAATGGGGCTTATCAGCGCTTAATTGTAACTAATAAAACGCATCACTATGAATTTGTAGATTATCAAGAAAATAAAATTCCTAAGTTAATGACGACACGGTTAACCGATAGTCTTTATTATGTGAGAAAAACGGGACTTTCTGAACCAGACTTACGCTTCTTTGATGCTGATGATAGAACTTTTATTTATCAGAACTTTGTTGAAGAATATCCTATCTTTTTACCAGGTAATAATACTGCACGAGCACAAGTTGATTTTGCAAAAAATGGCATGTCAATTAACTTTAATAGTCTTGATTTTCAAATTCCTGTCCCAACAGATGATTCAAAAGTTACGGTTGAGTCCACTACTGAGGCATTGAATGAATTATATGCAGCTGGTTATCATAAGAAAACAATTAACCGCATAATTATCGGTTATGAAATTGCAAAAGAGACTGAGCAAACAGAATCACGTGATCTGGTGGAATTAAGACCAGCCTATTATGCCAAAATTAATGGCAAATGGCGTTCTTTGAAAGAATGGTTAAATTTAAGTGCAAATAAAAAGAGTAAATACATGAAGGAGGATACAAATGGACTTTAAACGAATTGAATGGATCTTCCTAATTGTTTTTATCGGGATTAATATTTTTCTGGGGATTGAAATTTTTCAAACTCCGACCTTACTTTCCCCTCCAGCCTCAAGTGGAACGGCAGCCGATTTAAATACTGAAATGAAAGCAGATAATATTACATTACCCAAGTTGAGTAGTGAACAAAGAGATGGTTATTATCTTGCTTCAAAGATTGATGATGATTGGAATAAAACTGCAAGAACACAACTAGCTTCAAATTTTGCGACTTCTTTTGAAGATAATACTTTGAATGTCTCATTGACTAATCCGGTTAAGGTAAGTCATGATTCAAAGAAACGTTTAGCTGAAATAAAAAGCTTTGTTGCAAATCCTAAGAATGTCTTCCAAGGCAAAAAATATCACTATGTAACACAGTTAAGTAATACAGCAGATTATGTTTTTGACCAAGAAAGTGATTATGGCTTAACTTATTCCGAAAATGCGCGATTACATATTCAGGTGAAAAATGATCAAATAGTTTCTTATACCCAAACTTATATTCAGAATTTAGCTCCAGTAAGAGAAAGACAAACAACCCTTAGTGCCAAAGGAGCGATTGACGCCCTTTACACCTATAGTGAACTTCCAAATAATTCTAAAGTATTATGGACTAAATTTGGCTATAGTAAATTGATCAAAGTGCGTGGTAGTATAATTTATATTCCTTCTTGGACGATTGCAATAGAAAATAATAACACTAAGAATATTTCAATTAAGCAAGTTAATGCCTTTACTGGTAAGATAATTCAAGATAATACGAATGAAACTGAAAATAAAGATGTAGCTTAGGAAGGAAATAAGATGCGAGTAAGTGTGCTTGCAAGTGGTTCGACTGGAAATACTACTTTAATAGAAACTAACCAACATAAGATTTTGATGGATGCTGGTATTTCAGGTAAAAAAACTAAAGAGGCCTTAGCTAGAGTCGGCGTAGATATTAATGAAATTGATATGGCTTTTTTAAGTCATGATCATACGGATCATTCCGGTGGTCTTGGGGTTTTAATGCGACGCTATCCTCAAATCAATGCTTTTGCTAATTCTGGAACTTGGCAATATTTGATTGATAGTAATAAGATTGGTAAATTACCGGTCGAACAAATTAATACTTTTGAACCTGGAATTACGAAAACCTTTGGTGATTTAGAAGTGACTAGTTTTGCGACTAGTCACGATGCCGCTGAACCTCAGTATTATGTCTTTAAAAGTGAGGGAAAAAGATTTGCTTGTTTAACCGATACCGGATATGTGTCTAGTGATGTTAAAGGTGAAATTGCAGCAGCTGATGCCTATTTAATGGAGTTTAACTATGATGATATGATGCTGCGAAATGGTCCTTATTCATGGGCTTTAAAACAAAGAATTATGTCTGATGTAGGACACTTATCGAATGAACAAGCTGCTGATACCTTGTTAGATGTAGTAGATCGTAACACGAAGAAAATATTTTTAGCTCATCGCAGTCAACACAATAATACTGAAAATTTGGCTCATAAAACGGCTCAGCAGTATTTAGAAGCAGGAGATGCTAATCTTCCCCAAGATGTGAAAATAATTGATACTGAACCTGATGAACCAAGTCAACTACTCGAAATTTAAAATATTCCCTAAAAAGTGTTCATATTTTGTTCAATAAATAAAATTACTCTAAACTATAGGGGAAGAAGAGAGGAAAAATTATGAACGAAGACATGCAAAGAAATTCAGATAAACCAACAAATTCAAACAAAAATACATTTCTTAAAATTGGAATTATTGGTGTAGTTGCTGGTTTACTGGGTGGTGGAGTAGCGTATGCTGGCTTATCACAAGTTAATTCTAATAACTCAAGTAGTCCACAAACCGCAGTAGTTCAGCCAGCAAAAACAACAAAAAGTAGTAAGAATACTAGTCAAGCGACAGCTGCTTTTGATAATGTGAAAAATGCAGTGGTATCAGTTGAAAACTTACAAAAACAAGGTTCTTCAAGTGATAGTGATGATGTATTTGGACTTTTTGATCGTGGTAATAATTCTAAATCTTCAAAATCAACTAGTTTAGAAACTTACAGTGAAGGTTCAGGAGTTATTTACATGAAGTCTGATGGTAAGGGCTACATTGTAACTAATAATCACGTTGTAGAAGGCAGTGATGCTCTTCAAGTTATTTTGAGTAATGGAAAAAGAGTTTCTGCTAAAAAAGTTGGGGCAGATGCAGCCACTGACTTAGCGGTTTTAACAATTGATGGAAAATATGTAACTCAAACAGCTCAATTTGGTTCTTCTAAGAATCTACAACCAGGAGAAGAAGTTATTGCCGTAGGTTCTCCATTAGGTAGCGAATATGCGACAAGTGTAACTCAAGGAATTATTTCAGCTAATAATCGTACTGTTGATATGACAGATTCTAATGGCAATGCTACAAGTCAAGCGACTGTAATTCAAACTGATGCGGCTATTAATCCTGGTAACTCTGGTGGTCCTTTAGTAAATATGGCAGGGCAAGTTATTGGTATTAATTCGATGAAGTTAGCCCAATCAACAGATGGAACTGCAGTTGAAGGAATGGGCTTTGCAATTCCAAGTGATGAAGTAGTTTCGATCATTAATGAATTAGTTAAAAATGGTAAAGTTGAACGTCCAACTTTAGGAATTAAAGTAGCAGCCGTTAGCGAATTAACTGATTATGGCCGGCGTCAATTAAAATTACCAGATAGTATTAAATCAGGTATCTATGTTGATTCTGTAACTAAAAATAGTAATGCAGCAAGAGCAGGTCTAAAGGCAAGAGATGTTATTACTAAGGTTGATGGCAAGAGTGTAACTGATGTAGCTGGATTGCATACTATTCTATATAGCCATAAAGTTGGTGATACAGTGAAATTAGAAGTCGTACGTAATGGAAGTACTAAAGAAATAAGTGTAAAACTTAGTTAAAGTGAATAAATAATAAATGTTTTTAAATTGAATGTAAAAGCCATAGTTTTGTCTAATACAAATGCAAAATTATGGCTTTTTCTTTATATTAAGATAGAATTTTTGATAAATGTTCGACATTTGCACCAAAGAAAGAGAAAAATAAAAATGTCAACCTGTGGGTAAATGTGGAAAACTCTGTGGATTGTGCATAAAAAGGGAAAATGACTCTTTGTAGCTGTGGATAACCTGTGAATTGTGTGTAAATTACTTAACTAAAAAATAATTAATAAACAAGTGTTCACCCTATTCTAATAGGCTTTGTGAGATATTGTTTGTAAAAGTATTGAAGAAAATAAATAATGTGGACTAAAAGTTATAAATTTTTACAAAAATTATTTTTAAACTTATAGACCTACAATTTATAGTAGGAATAGTAAAAGAAGTACAAAATGTAGATTTAATTAATCCACAACCTGGGGATAAAAGGTGTGGACGGGATGTCAATTTGAGGATAAAATAGATAGGCCAAAGAAAAGGAGCAATTATGAATATTAAGATTGTTTGTGTCGGAAAATTAAAAGAAAAGTATTTTAAAGATGGGATTGCAGAATATCTTAAACGAATGGATCGCTATGCAAAAATGAAAATTGTTGAAGTACCAGATGAAAAAGCCCCCGAAAAGCTTAGTCCAGCTGAAATGGAGCAAGTTAAGCAAGTCGAGGGTGAACGGATTTTAAATAAAATAAAAGATAAAGAGTATGTATTTGTGACAGCAATTAAAGGAAAAGAACGAACTAGTGAAGAATTTGCTAAGGAAATTCAAGACTTAGGCACATATGGCCATTCTGACATTACTTTTGTAATTGGAGGAAGCTTGGGAACGAGCGAGGCCGTGAATAAACGTGCTGATAAACTAATTAGTTTTGGTAAATTTACGATGCCACACCAATTAATGCGCTTAGTATTAACTGAACAGATTTATCGGGCCTTTATGATTAACAATGGTAGTCCTTACCATAAATAGAAAATAACTTTGATTAAAGAATAAAGAGGATTGGTTGCACTAGAATTAATACTCCCAAAAAGAGCAGCCAATCTTTTTTTGTCAGTAAAATTGGTTTAATAATACTACGGCTAGCATTTTCACGATAACCATGTGCTAACATTCCTTGATTAATATTTTCAGCCCAGGCTAATGCGACTAAAGTAGCTTTAAAATATAGGCGTGGAGACCAAAAAGATAAACTGGTACCTCTCATCTGAGCAGCATAGTGAATTCTAATTACTTCTGCTTTCATTTTAGGAAGTAGGTTAAGAGCTGCTAAACAACCATATGTAAACTTACTAGGAAGATGAAGGTTCTGTTCTAGGGAACGAGCCAATTTTCCTGCAGTTGTCGTTAAAGTTAAACATGCTCCCAAAAAGACAAAGACATAGAGTCGCGTAAAGAGAGTCCAGGCATAAATAAGATTGTGATCGGGAGCAAAGAAGTAAAGTGCTGAAAAGATTGCAATTGCCCCTAAGAGAGGAAAGAATAAAATAAGTAAAAATTCCCGCCAAGATAGATGGTGAAAAATTAGGTAGATTAAAGCTCCACCAATCAAAATTAAATTGGCCCAGAGATTTGGCTTAAAGGATATCTCAAGAGAAATAATGAGAATGAGAATTAATTTTAAACTAGGATTCATTATCTTTTCTCCTTTACATATTGAAGTTCTTTATCCTGAAGGACTAAATGGTAATTAAAAAAGTTATCCAAGTTATTAAATTGATGACTAATTAAAATTAACCCTTTTTGCGAATCTAATTTCAAAAAATATTTTTGCAGTAAAGTAATTAGCTGTTGCTGGCCGTGTTGATCAAGGCCAGCAAAAGGTTCGTCTAATAATAAAAAGGTAGGATTAGCTAAAAGCATGAGCAAGACCTGCAACTTCTTTTTTTGACCACCAGATAGAGAGTAGACAACCTGATCTTGGTGATGGTTTAAATTAATTAAAGTTAATAATTCATTAACAGTGGCTTTTTTTAGTAAGGGATTATTACAGTGCGATAATCCAAATTTTAATTCTTCAGCAACAGTTACCATTAAAAATTGGTTATTAGGGTCTTGAAATACTTGTCCGATTTGCTTAAAGTACTTTTTATTTTTAATTTTTTGAATATTTTTATTATGTAATAGAATTTGTCCATTATAAGGCTGCATTTTTGTTAGAACTCTAAAAAATGAGCTTTTTCCACTACCATTTGGACCAGTCAAGAGAGTAGCGCCAGTAAACAAGCTTAAGTTTTGCTCCTGAATTAAAGTTTGCTCTTGAGTATGCAAAGAAAAGTTTTCTAGTTTTAAGATTGGAGTAGGGTGTGGCAAAGGAATAAAGTTAAGCCTTGTATCTTTGGGAGTAGATAATTGATTTAAAGATGAGAGCTTAATTGTATGGTTACTACACCAAAAAACTTGATCAATTAAGTGCTGATAATATGAAAAATCATGGTCACTAATAATAATGGTGATATCTTTTTGCTTTAAAAGTGCCAGTTGTTTAATCAAAAAGGCACGATTGGATGGGTCACAACTAGCAAAAGGCTCGTCTAAAAGTAATAATTTTGGTCGCATAGCTAAAATTATGGCAAAAGCTACCCGTTGTTTCTCACCACCTGAGAGAGTAGAAAAATTACGGTGCAGTAACTGCTTAATGTTGGTTTGCTGGACAGCTGCTAACATCCTTTTTTCTGCTTGCTGAGAATTAAGATTTAAGTTTTCAAGCGTAAAGATAAATTCTTGTGCAGGGGTAGCCATCGTAAACTGCTCATCCGGATTTTGAAAGATCATACTCCACTTGGTAGGAAGATTCTGAATACTTCCCTGGTCAATTTTGCCGCCATAGGTAGGATAAAGTTGAGCCAATAATTTTAAAAAAGTTGATTTTCCGCTTCCACTAGGTCCTGTAAGTAAAGAAAATGAAGAAGTAGGGATCGAAAGGGAAAGATCTTTAAATAGTAAATTGTTTGGAGTAAATCCAAAACTTAAGTGATTAATCTTGATTGATGACATGAGCTTTCTCCAAAAGGTTAATAATTAATTTAACAAAGAGGCAAGAAAACAGGACCATTGAACTCCAACGAGTTAAAAAGTAAAACCATATATTAAAAGTTGAAAAGTAATTATAGCCATTTTTAAAAAAGTCATATAAATAAGTGACAATTGCTGTGGTAGTGGCTGATAAAAAAAGTGTGAAAGTATTGTAATAACGATAGCCAGTAAGAGCAAAACCTAATTCGTTACCAATTCCTTGCATAAATCCAGAAATCAAATTAGCAATTCCCCATTCTGCCATAATAAAGGTTTCAATACATGAACTTAGAAATTCTCCCAAAAAGGCAGCACCAGGTTTTTTTATTAAAAATCCAGCCAGTGGTCCAGCCATACACCAGATCCCCATCGTGAGGTCGTTAGCTAAGGGACCATAGCCAATTGGGGTTAAAACTAGCGTTAAAATATTGTAAATCGTATCACTGGCAATATAAATGAATCCAAAAATAATTCCAATTAAAGTAATTAAAATAATTTCTTGTAGATGAATAGTTTTCATTATTCTCCGATCTAAGGGTAAAAAAAGTCCACCCCAAAAGAGGTGGACTTTTATAGTCAAAAATTAGGCATTTTTCCTACGTTGATATTAATCAAACAGGTTCAATGGGTATAATCTCAGCTGTATAGCACCCCAAAATGTTTTTTATTCAGATGTTAGTAGTTTAATTTCAGGAAAAGTCTGACTTATCCTGAGTTTGTAATTTTTTAAAGTACAATAGGTACGCATGCACTGTTATTATAATACCTTAATTAATAGTCAGAGTAAATTAAAAGGGAAGGGAGGCCGGTAATCTAATGACCACATTCTCTATTGGTCATTATCTAGATAACATTTTAAAGAAGGATAATAGTAAAAAGGCAGAAATAGAAATTATTTCAAAGAATACTAATTTTCCCTGGTATAAACTTTATGTAGAAAAACGTCATTTAAATTGGAAAGAATATTCAACTACTAATCCAACCTTGCTAATTTGTTTAACTGGAGAAGTTGAAATTCAAACGACAAAACAACAATTTAAACTTTATAGTGGAAATTTAATCTTATTTAAACCACAAATGACATATCGAGTAAGGGTATTAACTAAAGAAACTATTTTGGTAAAACTTAAAACTTCTACCTGTTTTTCATGGAAGAATATCTTTGCAGAAATGGGTAAACCTAGTATTAAAGAACAGGTAGTAAAAAACTCCTTTGTAGAGAAGTACAAAAATAAAGGTTTTATCAAATTAGAAAATAATAATATTATGTTGAGCAATCAAATCCTTAATCGTGCTATTGAAGAATATATTCAAGGAAGAATGTATGTTACTCCAATAGATTTAGCTTATCTACGTCTTGCAGTTTTCTTTTCCTTTCGTGAACAATTATTTGTTACCTTACCGACCGCAAAAACAGGTGGTTTTAGCCCAGAAACGCTTACTCAGTATATTGATACTAATTTTGCTGATATAAGCCTAGAAAAAGCTGCTAGCTACTTTGGATTTAATAAGAATTACTTTTCTAGTCTTGTAAAGGAAAAGACTGGACAAAGTTTTATGGAACAGGTAGATGAGCGACGAATGCAAGAAGCAATAACGCTTTTGAGAGATCCAGATATCTCGCTCAAAGAAATCATTAAGCAACTTGGATACTCAAGTAAGTCCTTCTTTTATAAGAAATTCAATAGCTATTTTGGAATGACGCCAACAGAAATGAGAAAGAAACTTATCAAAGATAATGATTTTAATAATTAATAGCACAAAAAAACGAGATATTAACTATCTCGTTTTTTTAATGCTTATTATTTAATCGATAAAGACATGTAAATGGTTTGGGAAGACAATTAGATGTTTGCCTTAGTGTTGAAGACACGACGGTTAGCAATGTATCTGTCTGCAACACCCATAAAGTGAACTGAAATTCTTGACTTGTTAGTCTTTAAACCTGAGAAACTAAGACCAAAGTACTTAGTTGGAGCATCAGCACCTCTTAAACTTCTAAGACCTAATAAGTCACCGGCATGTTGCCATTCAGTATAATGTGAAGCGTCATTAAAGTTAGTCATTGAGCCATAGAAGCCACCGAATAACATTTGCTTAACATTAAAGTAAATTTGTTCTTTTAAGGCATACATACTACGTACAGAACCGTTAAATTGTGAAGTAATTGGAAGACCTGATTCATCTTCGTAAACTTGACCAGCATTCTTTAAACCAGATGCAACAGCTGCACGAGTAATACCAGGAACATAGTGATCTGCGTCCCAGTCACTCTTGTTATTGTTGGTGTATTCTTTAGCAACACGATCAGCAAATGCCATAGCTGAAGTATTAAGAACCCAAGCCTTTTTACCCATTTGGCTACGAGCTGAGTTAATTAAACTTAAAGCGTAACGGTTAATTTCAACTTTTTGACTCCAAGTCATGTTAGTTGTGTTAACCATAGTAGTTTTATCTTTAGCATTGTTGTCGTAGAAGGTATTTTGTTTCATACCTTGTTGTGAAGCTTGAACTAAAGCTCTCTTGTCAGCGTTAGAAATACGGTTGTTGTTTACGTTTAAAATTCTTCTTGCAGTGTAACCAGCTGGAAGAGTAATTCTGGTTTGTTCAGTAGTTGCAGCGTGAACAGTTTCAGTTTTAACAGAATTATTTACTTGGTTAACAGTAGCAACTCCACCAACAGTTAATAAAGCAGCAATAGAAATTTTAGATAACAATTTAACGTTCTTCATAGATATTCTTCTCAACTTTCTAAATAATTAGTAACATGTTTTTCTCAATTTCTCTCAACAACGTTATAATAGCAGACTTTGAGAGCATGTCTAGGTGTGTATAGGTTTAAATAACGGTTTGTTATAAATAACAATTACAACCGTTATTTTTGCAATGGTGAGAAGTACTCATTTAGTAATAGTTGTTATTTTAAAAAGAGAGTTTAAAATAATTTGAAAAAATTTTTTAAAAAGTTGAAAATATATAATTTTGGAATGGAATATCAAGTGTTATAAAATAAAGCGTTGATTTTATAAGATTTTAAAAGCAAATAAACCAACGAAAAAACGCATCAACTATGATGCGTTTTTTATTGTTATGTGTTTTTATTCATATAAATATATATTTGTATATATTTTTCTACATTCATCTATTTATATAAGTAAAAATCAATTATATCAATAGAGATACTTTATTTATCATTTATTTTCTTGCGAAGCGACATAATCTTCTTTAAGTTTGTCATCATCAGTAATCGCAGGTAAGTCACCTGGTAGGTAGTTCTTACGCCAGCCAAAGTGTTCATGGATTAAGTGAGTTAATTCGTTTAAATATGTATCACCATTTTCGGATTTATCTCCGATGAAAAGTGACTTATAATTTACATCTTTTTTATCAGTCATTTTTGACTCCTTTCATTTTCATCGACACCCTAAGAGTAAAGGGTGCTTATGAGAAAAAGCAAATAATAAGCCTTAGAGACAATTTTTTTAAGTTGCGTTTATTGGGGATATTTATAGAAGGAAAATAATCAAAATTAAATATTTTCGTTTCGCAAGAACGACAACATCAAGTTTTGCAAGAATTAGATCGTCGCTTACGTCCCGGTGCTATTCCTTGGATGTCTGCTGGTAGATATTGGGGCCAAATGAACTCTGATACTCTCACCCCAGCTATGATTGCTTATAGTTACGCTATGCTTTCTAACTCAAACAATGTGGCATTAGAATCATCAATGGCCACTTCAAAAATGGAATCAGAAGTTGGTGATGATTTTGCTAAATTATTTGATTACACTGATGGCTGGGGTCATATAACTCATGATGGTTCAATGGCCAACTTAGAAGGTATGTGGTATGCACGTCAATTTAAGTCCTTACCTCTTGCCTTTAAAGAAGTAGTTCCTGAAAAAGTTGAGGGAATGAGCGAATGGGAATTACTTAATATGTCAGTTGAAGATGTCTTGAAGATTATGGCAACCTTAACACCTGATCAAATTAACGATGTCAAAGCACATTCTTCAAGAAGTGGTAAAAATATCCAAAAACTTGGTAAATTCATCGTTCCTTATACTAAGCATTATTCATGGTTAAAGGCACTTGATATTTCAGGAGTTGGACTTGATCAAATGGTACAAATTCCAGTTAAAAGTGACTTTAGAATGAATGTTGATATTCTAGAACAAACTATCAAGGATTTAGCCGCAAAGAAAATTCCTATTTTGGGTGTTGTAGCTGTTGTCGGTACCACTGAAGAAGGTCAAATCGACGAAGTTGATCGAATTGTAAAATTCCGTAAAGAAATGGAGAAACAAGGAGTTTACTTCTACCTTCACGTTGATGCCGCTTATGGTGGTTATGGACGTGCTCTCTTCAAAGATGAAAATGGCAACTATGTTGAATATGATCAATTAGCTGACCTCTTAAAAGAACACCACGTCTTTAACTATCCAGTTAAAATTTCAAAACATGTCTATAATGCCTTCAAAGCAATTAAAGAAGCAGAATCAGTTACAGTTGATCCACACAAGATGGGTTATGTTCCTTATGCTGCAGGTGGAATTGCGATTAAACATATGGCTATGCGTAACGCTATTTCCTACTTTGCTCCTTATGTCTTTGAAAAGAAGACAGCTTCCCTTCCAGATATGTTAGGTTCTTACATTATTGGTGGTTCAAAAGCTGGTGCTAATGCTGCCGCTGTTTGGGCTGCTCACCAAACTTTACCACTTAATGTTACTGGTTATGGTCGCTTAGTTGGTTCATCAATGGAAGCAGCACAAAGATTTAGAGATTTCCTTAATACCTTAAAATTTAATATTAAAGGTAAAACTGTCAATGTTTATGCACTTGATAATCCTGACTTTAACATGGTTGACTGGGTCTTAAAAGTTGATGGCGAAACAGATTTAGCCAAAACTAATGAATTGAATGAAAAAGTCTTTGACTTTTCATCATTCTATGACAGTCATGTATACGAAAATCGTTTCTTAACTTCTCATACTATCTTTAGAAAAGATACTTATGGTGATTCACCACTTCCATTCATTGAAAAGATGGGCTTCAGTAAAGAAGATTGGGACAAAGTTGGTGAAGTTACACTTTTAAGAGCGGCTATCATGACCCCATACTTAAATGATGATAAACTCTTTGATTTCTACTCCAAAGGTATTGCTAAATCAATGGAAGAAAAATTAAACGAGATTCTCTAGAAAGTGGCGTAACTAATGAAAAGTAAAACATCAAAAGTTGGGTTACTCACTTTTATCGGAATGACAGTTGCTTTAGCAGCAAGTATTCGTAATATTCCTGATGTAGCTGGTAGTGGTTGGACAATGTTCTTCTACATGGCTGTCGCTACTCTTCTTTTTGCCTTACCAATTTGTTTAATTGCTGGTGAATTCGGAAGTGCCTTCCCTGAAAAAGGTGGACCTGAATTGTGGGTTAATAAATCTTTAGGTCAAAAATTCGGATTTGCTACTTCTTGGTTACTCTGGGTACAAATGTTCCCCGGAATGGTAATGGTTGCTTCAGCTTTACCACCATTATTAGCCACTGCTATTAATCGTGAAGATTTAGATCGAAATAATATTTTTACTCTAATTGTAATTTTGGTTGTATATTGGGTTATTACATTTTTGAATATGAAATTCGATATGGCAAAAATTACAGGGCAAGTTGGTGCTTGGTTGGGAATTTACATTCCGTTAGTAATTATGACGGTACTTGGAATTATTGCAGTTATCAAAACAGGTATTCACCCTTCTGCTATTCTTGGTCATTTTTCTATTAATAAGTTATGGCCTGATGCTACAGACATGAAGTCACTTCAATTCTTCTCTCCAATAATTTTTATCTTTACAGGTATTGAAATGTCTTCTGTCTACATTACTAGATTGAAAAAAGTTTCATTTTATCCCGTTGGTGTCTTAATAACTTTAGTTTTCATGTTCCTCTTAAATACGATTAATGGTTTCTTAGAAGCATCTGTTGTTTCACCAAGTACGATTGATTTAAATAATATTGTCCAACCTCTTATTATTTATGATAAGCTTTTAGGCTTACCTTCATGGATTGCTAACATCTTTAGTATCATGGTATTCATTGGTGTTAGTGTTCAGTTATCAGCTTGGGCTTCTGGACCAGGAAAAACTATTGTTTCAAGTGCTCAACAAGGACTTTATCCTCCAAAGTTTAAATTCTGGAAGACCGATAAATTCGGAGATTCTCATGCAATTCTATTTACCCAAGCAACAATTATTTCTTTGTTTGCCTTGGTTTACTTATTAATCCCCGCTATTAATACTGCCTTCTTAGACTTAGTAAATGCAACTACCGTTCTTTACTGTGTAGTTTATGTCTTCATGGCAATCGGTTTTATCAGATTAAGAATTAAAGAACCAAACTTAAAACGTCCTTTCAAAGTTGGTAACTTAGGAATGACTTGGTTCATCGGTTTACTTTTGATTGCTACAATAATTGTAGCTTTAGTAGCAACATTTGCTGTTGGTACTTTAATGAACTTTGTGATTGTAGCAGTAATTAGTATTATTCTTACTTTACTTCCATTCTGGTTCATTCATCTTCACAAAGATTCTTGGACTCAAGAAGTTAAACAATTAATGGTTCAACAAAATAAAAAATAATTATATTCATACTAGCTAAAATTTTTCTATAAATATCTTATTAAGAAACACCACAAGTTAGACTTGTGGTGTTTTTCTTATGAGTGTAGTTGTCTTAAATGATTTAAAATTTTGGCATTATCCACTTCTTCTAATTCTTGAATAATATGAAGATAAATAGTTTGAGTGGTTGTCGTATTGGCATGACCTAACCTCTTAGCTACACTAGCAACAGAAACACCTGCATAAAGTAATAAAGAAGCATGAGTATGACGCAATCCATGAATAGTAATTTTAGGAATATTTGCCTTCTGACAATAATTTGCTAAATGTCGATTTAAGCTATTATTAAAAACACGACAATCTTTTTTAAAAAAGATTGGCTGATCAATAGGTTTAGTGCTAATTAACTTTGAAAACTGATTCATTAATTGCTCATCAATAATAATAGTGCGATTTGAGGTGGGGTTTTTAGTTGGTTGAAAATAACCGATCTTTTCTTTATAGTTCCAAGATTTATTAATTCTAATTAAATTTTTTTCAAAATTAAAATCAGCTGGAGTTAAGGCCAAGGCTTCAGCAAATCGTAGACCTGTTTTTATAATTAAATAAATGAACCAATCCCAATTAATTTCATTAGCAAGATAAAGAACTTTTAATAAAGATTGTACTTGCTGAAAATTCAAAAATTTGGTTATGTTCTGATCTGGACGCATCCCCTTAATTATTGCTCGCCTACTTGGATCGATTGAAATCAGACCATCATCATAAGCATCTAGTAAACTAGCTCGCAAATGATGATGAAAATCTAAAGTAGTTGTCTTTTGGTGAGTTTGAGCATACTGGTTAAGAATTTTTTGATAATTTTGTCGTGTAAGTTCATTAAGATGAAGTCTAGGAGCTAATTCCTTTAATTGTCTCTGGATCAAATAATATTTTTTCAAGGTTACTGGTCTAATAGCTTGATCCTTATACAGGTGAATCCATTCTAGATAATATTTATAAAATAATTTCGTACTATATTTTTTTCGTGACAAATTAAAAACCTCCTTAAATATTAATCACAGAACTAATTTTTCAAAGAGATCTTTTAATTGCAAATAAAAAATACGCTTAACAAAATTACGTTAAGCGTATTTTAAATAGTTATAAAAAGAAAGTATTTTAGCTTTATCCCACTATTAGCATTA
Source organism: Lactobacillus rodentium (assembly GCF_003423665.1). Taxonomy (GTDB): domain Bacteria; phylum Bacillota; class Bacilli; order Lactobacillales; family Lactobacillaceae; genus Lactobacillus; species Lactobacillus rodentium. The sequence continues at coordinate 70,083 of NZ_BFBY01000008.1, forward strand.
AATCTATCTTTCTATTAAGCTCTCTTCTTAAAGAAATAAGTAACTACACTAGCCAAAACAAGTGCTAATGAGCCAAAAGCAGTACTCTTTAAAAAAGTTGTAGACTTTTTACTACTCTTCTTTACTGTAGCCTTTTTAGCAACATGCTTTTTAACTGGAGTTTTTACTTCTTTCTTAGAAGAATTTTTATTAACTTTTTGTTCATGAACAGCTGGAGCCTTTACTGAAGCTGCTTGAGAACTAGTTGAATTTTGGTTAGTAGTGGTTGATTCAGTAGCTTTAACTGCTGAAACTTTTTCTACATTAGAAGTTGTAACATTTTTATTTGAATTAGAGATTGAATTGGTTTGAGTTGAAGTTACGTTTGATTCTTCAGTTGGTGCATCTTGTGCTGGTGCTAATTTTGGATATTCAACATTAGTATCTTCAACACTATTGTCAGGTGATTCTTCACCACCACCTGCTAAAGGAGCAGTAATTGCATCTTCATTATTAGTTGCTGCGTGAACATTAGTGGTAGTTGCACCCATCATTAAACTTAAAGTAGCAATAGTAACAAAACTGGTTAAATTCTTTTGTAATTTCATAATTAACATCTTTCTTTCTAATAACTTTTTCTTGGTGACTTAATCTATAAATATAGTAACCCTTTTGTTCGAATAAAACAACACCTGTTATTTATATTTTTATAAAATATTTATTATAGACAGTTCAAAATGTTGATATATCAAGGAAGATGGTACGTTATAAAATTTAAAAATTTTTTATATTTTTGCTTTTTCACGGTATTTTTGAAGTTATAAAATAAAATTTAAGTTCTGAATCAAGCAAAAAAGGAAGTTAATCTTTTAAAAATTAACTCCCTTTTTTGTATTAATTATTCATCATCTGAATTATCACTATTCAGATTTGCATCGTTATTCTGGGATGGAATATCACTAAATGATTTATTAGCATTCTTTTTAGCACTAGCTTGATCTTTCCAATAAATCGCATCAGCCCACATTCCAGCACCTGAAGCACTAACCAAAACAGTTTGTCCATCTTCTTGAGCAAGATAGTAGTAATTTCCTGCTCCAGCACCTTGTAACCAACCATAAGTATGAAGCACGCGTCGACCACGATAATTTATCATATTAGTACGACACCAATTTTTTGTTGCATCTTGATATGATTGATCTTGTATATAGTTTGAAAAGTTAAAATCCTGTTTCATTTTATGCAAGATTACAGTACCACTCTCCCCTTGTGATTGATAAGAAATTCGATGTTTATCAAGTGTAATAGTACTGATTGAACTATCACTAGCACCATCAGCAGTATACCAAGTACCTTGCATGTCTGCTGGGATATCGAATAAACCTTCATCTCCTGCAACATTAGATTTTTGAGTAGTGTTGGCACTTACCTGATTATTAGTAGTTTTTTCTTTTACTAAAAAATCATCTAAGTTGAGCTTACGTCCCTTTACACGTTTAAAAGTTTCACTCTTATCATCATCTTTTAACTTTAATTTATTATTTGTAAGTTTAGCCGTGAAAGTATGATTTTCTTTGCGATCATTGATGGTTACAGTAAATGTGGATTTATTCTTTTTCTTCCAATTAAACTCCGCATCTACTTTATCTTCATTAGAAACGTAGCGACCAGTTCCATCTTTCTCAAATAAAATGGCGGCTTTTTTACCATCTTGATAAGTACCAACTATGTTAGCAGTTTTCTTAACAGTTTGACTTGACTTTGCCGTTGAACTCTTAGGCTGAGCGGTTTTATTACTACATGCTGCTAAACTAGTCATTGCTAAAACTATTGCTGCAATTCCAACAAATTTTTTCATAAAAATACTCCTCTTTGATTAATTTTTGTCCCCTCTAATTTAACCATAATCGGTGTATCTTCTCTATCTTATTCATTAATTTTTATAATCTAATATCATTAGCTCTTTGTTATAATAAATATCAGGTTAAAGTAAATGCTTAGCTACCATTAACTTTAACTTAGTAGATAAGAATAACTCTTACCCCTCATTTAATTAATGTCTACGGAGGTGAGGAGTTATGGCTAAATTTTGGATAAACTGGAGGGAGTTTCACGGTTGATTTTGCAACTGGAATTTTGATTCTTTCGATTGCTGCAATTAACTTTGCAAAAGCATATCGGATAATCAAAAAAGCTAATCATAAAGATTAGCTTTTCCCAACAGTTATTCAAATCTACGATTGAGAGTAATGAGTGGCAGCTCATTACTCTCTTTTCATTTATATTTATATTATAATTATGTAAATTACTTATTGCAACTCATTGAAATAAATACAATTTCCTAGTAAAATTGTGTAAGAAAAGGAGCTAACGAGTGCGAGTCGTTAACTCCGATCGTAACTCGAATGACTGAAGAGATTAGCTAATCCTTGTGATTAGCTTTTTTTGTTATTACATATGCCGTCGCACATCTAATAACAAACTTACCTAATGCATTAAGGATAATACTTACTGCAATAGCTAGAGCTACCGACAAGGGCACCTACTTCTCCAGTCTATTCCATGTGGCATGGCTCTCACCTCCGTAACTGCATAAATGTTGAGGGGTGTTTAGCCATCCTAGTTACTAAACTTTTGGGAGCTACCCAAAAGCCTAAGTAATATTTTAGCAAAAAGTAGTCGTATAAAACTTCAAGTTATTAAAACAAACATCCCTTTGAACTTAGGGATGCTTGTTTTGCTATTTAAAAAACATTATTCTTCAAAAAATTCATCGTCAATATCATAAAGTTCATAAGTTTGACGAACCTGAACACCAACTTTATATTGGACCATTAAATTAGTCAACATATCACCATCCACCAAAGCAATATTAAGTTGCTTTGCAGCTGCTTTTGCTCCGCTGGTGAAAGATGAAGTTGTAATGAATACGCCACGATCTGCGCGTTGACGTCTTAATGCACCGGAAAAGCCATCAATTTCAGGACTCCCAACCACATTTCCTTCTGCATAGCGTTTAACTTGAACATAAATTGTTTCCATGCCAAGAGGATCTTTATTAATTATTCCATCAATCCCACCATCATTAGACTTTTGAGTAACTAGTGATTGTCCATCTGTCCCTTTATAACCCATTTCACTCAAAAGTTTGATCATCATATGTTCAAATTCATAAGGATCAATACTTCTTAACTTTAATAAAAGTTTTTCAGTTAAATCACTTTTTTGCTTGTCAAACCAATTTGAAACTTGTTTTTCAGTAAGCTCAAATGTTTGCTCTTCACTTATTTCATTAGTATCTGAATCATTATTTTGTTCTTTTAGTTTTTTCTGATGATCAAGATATGCAGGCTGTGAATGAACTAATTCGCGAGTAATATTTAATCCATATTCTTTTAAAATCGCCCTTCCTAAGTCTGAAATTTGATATACTCCACGTTTAGGTGTATTTAATAAACCCGATATTTTCAAATCACTTAATGCCCAATTTATTCTATTATTAGCAACCAAATCATGCCATTTTGATGAATAAGTCATTTTAGCTAAATTATCAGGTAAATTTACTTCTTCAAGAACATTATTAATTAAATCTTGTCGTTTCCAAATTTTATCAGTCTCTGCCACTTTTAGAATTGGACCTAAAAAACCATCCCAAGTGGGCATACCATTATCACTATGTTTTAAAGTTTTATAATCTATCATAACTTAATCTCTTTTAATAATCATTTTTATACTCAATCCCAGTTAATCAAAGAAATTTTTATCTAATTCATATATTTTTTTAGGAGTTACAAATACTTGATACTTCGCAGTTAAATCTAATAACTTTTCGCCATCAATTAAAGTAATTACTCTTGTGCCTGAACGAGCAGCCCTAATTGCATCTCTGGTAAAAGAAGAAGTAGTAATAAAAATTCCATATTCTGCCCTAAATTTATCCATTGCACCTCTAAATTTATCAATCTCAGGAGAAGACACTGAATTATTTAAATTCCATCTTTTTGCTTGAATGGCTACGCGTGTTGTACGGAAATCATCGTTAACTAAATACCCATAACCATCTATTCCACCATCACCTGAAACTTTTACACCAATTCTTTCATCAATATTGACACCCATTTTTTTGATTAATTGTCGACAAAACTCTTCAAATTTTACTGGTGAAAGATTATTAAGTGCTGTTTGAAGATTTTCGCGCCAATCATCATTATCATTGATCACTTTTTTAACTTCTTGCTCTTTATCCTTTAAAGAAGTTACTTCGGATTTTTTCTTTGATCTTTCTTTCCAGAGAGGTTCAACTATTTGATAAATAGAAGCTACGAAATCACTTTCTTTATTTTCAAACTTATCGATTGCTTCTCTTCCCTTTTCAGTTAAAACTACTGTACCTGCTCTAGGTCGATCAAATAATTTTGCCATATTTAAATTTGCAACTGCAAAATTAAAGGGATAATCAAAAGGATGATAAGAATTACCTTTTTTTGAAATTTTAATATATGTTAAGGCATCTTCAGGGATGAAATCTACATTTTCAACTAAAGAGCGTTTTAATTCCTTTGTGGTCGCTTCTCCACCTAAGCGTTTTAGTTCTTTTACTAAAGGAAAAAGCAAAGATGATTCTTGTTCACGTCGAGATAAATTATAAAAATCTTTCATTTTAATACCTTTTAAAATTATTTTATGCATTAATAGTGTAACTTTTATTCATATTTATTACTACATATTTATGATTGGCAGCAAGGTAAGTTAGGTGATAAGGTCAATTTTTATTCAGGATTAACATATAAACCAGAGAATATTCAAACCAATGGTGTTCTTGTTTTACGTTCTTCAAATATTCAAAATCATCACATCAATCTAAATGATAATATTTATGTCTCTCCAGAAGTTGTTAATACTACATTCGTTAAAAAAGGCGACTTAGTAGTTGTGGTTCGGAATGGATCTAAAAATTTGATAGGTAAACATGCTTCAATTAAAGAAAAAATGGACAACACAGTTATAGGAGCCTTTATGACTGGTATTCGGTCAAAAGATAATTTCTATATTAAGGCACTTTTAGATTCCGATATTTTTAAAAAAGAGATACAAAAAAACTTAGGGGCTACTATTAATCAAATTATTACTGGCAATTTTAAAAAAATGGTATTTCCTTTCTCGTCTCAAGAAGAAGAAAAAAGCATTGGAAACTTGTTTACAAAACTTGATGAAACTATAACCCTTTTGCAACGAAAAGAGAAAAAATATAATGATCTTAAGAAAGCATTATTGCAAAATATATTTCCTGGAAATGATCAGATTATTCCAATTTTGAGATTTAAAGAATTTAATGATGAATGGCAGCAAAGTAAATTAGGAGAAATAATGGATGTAGGTTCTGTAAAAAGAATACATCAAGCTGATTGGAGGAATGAAGGTGTTAGATTTTTAAGGGCACGTGATATTGTTGCGTTATCAAAAAATGAAGAACCTACGGATTTTCTTTATATTGACAATAGTAAGTATAATGAATATTCTAAGATATCCGGGAAAG
>NZ_BFBY01000009.1:0-66451 GCF_003423665.1 Lactobacillus rodentium
AGATCATGGTATTGAGCAATCAATGTCTAGAAATGGAAATTCATTAGATGATGGATTAATGGAAGGTTTCTTTGGTATCTTAAAGCGAGAAATGTTCTATGGGTTTGAGAAAACATTTAAGAATTTAGATGAGCTTGAAAAAGCAATCAAAGAATATATTTATTACTACAATAACAAAAGAATCAAGAGCACAATAAAAAACCATACTCCGATTCAATATCGAAATATGGTTTTAAATCAACTGGCTCAATAATATGTCCTAATTTTAGGGTTCATATCATTAAGAGGCCCTTTTTTGTTTAGAACTGTTCATTTCTAAAGTTACGTAAGAATTTTTGAGTCTTTTCTTCTTGTGGATGGTTGAAAATTTGATCAGGAGTTCCCTGTTCAGTAATAACACCATCACTCATAAATACGACATGGTTAGAGATATCGCGAGCAAACCCCATTTCGTGAGTAACAATCACCATTGTTAAACCGGTTTTGGCCAAGTTACTCATGGTTTTTAGAACTTCACCAACCATTTCTGGATCCAAAGCACTAGTAGGTTCATCAAAAAGCAAAACTTCTGGATTCATTGAAATAGCACGAGCAATCGCAACACGTTGTTGTTGACCACCAGATAATTGAGCTGGCTTTGCTTCAGCATATGCTTCCATACCAACTTTTTGAAGGTTTTCACGGGCAATTTTTTCAGCCTCAGTCTTTGAACGGCCCAAAACTGATTCTTGTCCGATCATACAATTTTGCAGAACATTTTTGTTGTTGAATAAATTGAACTGTTGGAAAACCATACCAACTTTTGAACGATAATGATTTAAATCATATTTTGGCGCTAAAATATTATCACCATAGAATAATATCTTGCCTTCTGTTGGATCTTCTAAAAGGTTAATACATCTGAGCATAGTTGATTTACCACCACCAGAAGGCCCGATAATGGTCATGATTTCACCCTTATTGATATCAAATGAGATATCACGTAAAACTTGGTGATTGCCATAGCTTTTTTGTAAATGTTCAACTTTTAAAATATTTTCTTCATTATTGTTCATGTTCTAAGCCAGCCTCCTTTGGATCAGCTAATTGAATTTGATTTGCCATCAAATTGTAGTTTCTTGGGCCCTCAAGTTTCTTCTCAATTAAGTTAAAGATACGAGTAATTGAGAAAGTAAGAATCAAGTAAATTGCAGAAATAATTAAGTAAGTTTGGAAGAATTGGAAGGTTTGACTGGCAACAGTAGTACCAACAAAGAACAATTCTGAAACTGAAATAATACTTAATACTGAAGTATCCTTAATGTTTACAATAAATTCGTTGGTAATTGATGGTAAACAGTTACGGATGGCTTGTGGTAAGATAATTTGCCACATCTGTTGTGAGTGCTTCATACCTAAAGCTTGAGCAGCTTCAAATTGTCCCTTAGGAGTAGCGTTAATACCACCACGGATAATTTCGGATAAGTAAGCACCAGTATTAATTGAAACAATAATTAAGGCAGCAACCGTTCTATTAAGGTTAATGTGCCATAATTGTGCAATCCCGTAATAGAAGACAGCTGCTTGAACCATCATAGGAGTACCACGGAAAACTTCAATATAAACTGCTAAGATCCAATCGATAACTTTCATAAACCATCTCTTACCAGTTGACTTAGGTGTAGGGATAGTACGAATAATACCAACTAATAATCCAATAAAGAAACCAACGATAGTACCAATCAAGGCAAGAAGTAAGGTCATACCTACACCACCGAGAATCATACTACCGTAGCGACGCATCATAGAAACAAACCAATTTTCGTGCTTAGAGGTAGCTTGAGGTTGTTCACGAATAGCAGTATTCATTAATTGAGCACGCTTCTTGTTGGAAATTGTAGCTAAAATAGCGTTTACCTGGTTAAGAAGTTGAGTATTTCCCTTCTTAACTCCGATAGAAGTTTCCGAATCATCGGCATCTACGTGGAAACCAGACATTTTATTTAAATTGATAGCTACAACATTTGGATTAACAGCCTTGTAACTAGTATATTCAATGTCTTCAGAAACATAACCATCGATTGTACCAGAATTTAAACTTTGACGCATAGCTGAGAAATCACGCATTGCAGGTTGGCGCTTAGCACCCTTCAATTGCTTGATTAGGTCATAATGTAGGGTTCCCTGTTGGGCAGTTAATTTGGCACCATCAAAATCGTTAAGTGTTTTTGCTTTAGCATATTTGCTATTTTTATTAACAATAACTACAAAAGTACCCTTACGATAAGGTTCAGTAAAATTAATAGCCTTACGACGTTCAGCAGTTGGGGACATTCCTGCAATAATTAAATCGATTTTACCTGAAGTTAAGGCAGGTAAAAGACCATCCCATTCAGTTTTTTCTACAACTACCTTACGGTGTAATTTTTTACCAATGATCTTGGCAATTTGGACATCGTACCCATTAGCATATTGTTTTGAACCATCAATTGGAACGGCACCATTAGCATCATTAGTTTGAGTCCAGTTATAAGGTGGATAGTTAGCTTCCATTCCTATTTTTAAAACTGGTTCCTTGCTAGCAGCATGAACAGGGTTAGCAAGATGAGCATTAATAATAAAACCGAATACTAACATCAAGAGAGCGGTTAGCCACTTTGTTTTTGACTTCACTTTGAAATACCTCCAAAAATAATTTCAAATAAAGCCAATACAATAAACGCAAATAAAAAACCTCGTTGTTACCAAAAAACAACGAGGTGGAAAATTCATTAGTAATGAAACCAAATCATATAGCGCTCCCCGGGGACTACCAGGACAGTCTACAAGATCTTCTCTTGTAGCCCAACAAGACATTTTCACGAACAAATCTCTCATTTCGGCGATAGGTCTAAATTTAAACTTCTTAGCCTTCGTGGGCTCCATTTAAATTTGTACCTATCGCAACCTCTATTGCATTGGAAATATTTAACTGATGAAAAGATTAAACGATTTTTAATCTTTTGTCAATAAAATCCGTGGTTTTTCTTAAAATCTTTTTTCTTCATATCAGAAACATAAGGATTACCAGCTACAATATAGCGTAATTCTTTTTGGGCCCAGTAGGGATCAGATTGATTAATTCCAATTCTTGGCATCGCCTTAATTTCTTGAATATTTTTCTTAGAAGTTAAATCAATATCAAAAGGAGAGTCGGTCAAGGAATGCAGGTCCCATTTGCGACTATCAATCCCAAAAGCTTGCATCATTTTTGCTGGACCATTAGTTAAAAGAACTCCAGTTTTATGATGACGGTTTTTTTCCATTGTTGTAATTCCTTGAATTGGATCAATTGCCCTAATTAGGACTCCTTCTGGAATTCCAGCTTCTTGAGTAGCAACATCAAAAAAGAAGTATTGTCTTTGAGCGTAAATATAAAGGGTCCCGCCACTACGATAGAGACCTTCATTAGCTTGCGATCGACGGCCATTATAGGAATGAGCTGCCCGGTCTTTTTGACCTAAGTAGGCTTCTGTTTCAACAATTGTGCCACTTAAAACTTCATTACCATTATTAAAAGAAAGCGTTCTACCTAGTAAATCTTCAGCAATAGTTTCGGTGGGGCGATTTTTAAAAAATGAATCGTAATTCATACCGGACTCCTTTCAGTAAAAGTATAATAAAATTAGAAAGAGAAGGTAAATAAATTGACTACACCTAAAAATAAAATTAAATTAGTAAGAATTTATGATCATGAACAACCAGATGGTTATCGTATTTTAGTAGATCGATTATGGCCACGTGGGATGAGCAAAGCCAAGGCCGCTTTAGATGAATGGGATAAGCAAATTGGACCTAGCAATGAATTACGTAAATGGTTTAATCATGATGATAATAAGTATGAAGAATTTAAACAAAAATATGAAGTCGAGTTAGATAATAATCCAAGCTTGGCTGACTTTATCACAACAGTCAAAAATCAACTAATTAAGCAAGATGTCCTTTTTCTTTATGGGGCTAAAAATAAAGAGCACAACCAAGCAGTTGTACTCAAAGATTATTTAAGTAAGAAAATCAATTAGAAATCTTGTTGTGGCGGTTCTTGGGACGAAGATAATGAAATAAAATAGTAAAACCAACAGTTCCAAAAACAATAATTGCAAAAATAATATCAGGCACCTTGTAATTAAAAGGTGGAAGTGAAATTAAAAGCTTCCCAGCAATAATTGCAATTAAGATATAAGCCATTGTTTGCAGTTCAGGAATTATTTCCATTAATTTAATAATAATTTGGGCTACACCACGCATACACAAAATACCAATCATTCCTCCGATTAAAACTACAACCGGATTATTGGACATGGCTAAGGCTGCTAGCACAGAATCAATTGAAAAAACAATATCCATTGATTCAATTGATATAACAGTACGCCAAAAGAGTGATAAATGGTGTTTTTTTGTAGATTTTTTATGTTTTTTTGGTTGTGAAGTTGCCTGTTTATTTTTTTCAGGATGGTGGAGGTCATAAAAATAGCGATAAACTAAATATAATAGATAAATTCCACCTAAAAGTTTGATTTCCCAAAAATTAATTAAGTAGGTACCGATTCCAATAACAATAAACCGAAAGAGGTAAGCACCCCACAGTCCGTAAATAAGAGATTCCTTTTTCTCTTTTTCAGTCGGTAAGACTTGTGTTTGAGCCGCTAAGACTACAGCATTATCAACTGAAAGTAAGCACTCCATCAAAATTAGAGTTAGGATCATCATCCAATCTTTGCCACTAGTAAGAACATGGCTCCAATTGTTAAGATCAAAGAAAGGGGCATAAAGTCTAAGAATCTGCATGCAAATATCCTTTTTCTAGGTTTATCAAACGTAATTTCTCTTTTGACCCCATGCGATAAGCACCAACATTATTTTTACTCAGAATTACTCGATGACTGGGAATAAAAATTAAGTTAGGATTTAGAGCTACTGCGTGTGCAACAGCTCTAACAGAAGTGGACCCATTAATTGCGGAAGCGAGATCAGCATAAGTAACTGTAGTTCCATAAGGAATGTTGCAAACCATTTGAATGACTTTATTCTGATAGGAAGTACCAAAAGAACTAAAATCAATTGGTAAATCGAATTTTCGTCTTTTACCGGCAAAATATTCTTTTAATTCGACGATATAAGGAGCTACTCGTTTAGGATCCTGAACCAACATTTGGTTAGGATAATAATTATGAAATGATGAGTAGGTCTTATCTTCCTTCAAGCCAACAAAAACTAACCCTTCCGTGCTTACTACAATTTGGTAAGTCCAGGGATCAATTCGGACAGTATCATAATAGTATATATTATTATTTAATGCCATTGCTGATCAACTTTCTTTATAACATTAACATCTTAAAATTTACCTATTATAACAATAACATAATCGATCGAAAAAGTGACAAAGTGCCACTTTTTATTTAAAATCTTTAAATATCTGGTTATAAACTAGTAGTTATAAGAATAATATTTTCAATATTATGCCTTAAAAGTTAAAAAATAACAAATAGATTTTTTAAAGAAAAAAAGATAAGTTTTTGGTGATTGTTAGCTCTTTGATATAATAGAAAAAAGTAAATAGGGGAAAATAAATGTTATTACTATATATTCTAATTGGTCTTTATTTTGTTGGGTACTCGCTCTATAGTTGGTACTGGCAAGCGGTAATTGAATTACGTGCTCATTATCGAATTGCTTCGGTAATTTGGGCCTTATTATTTTTGGTGATCGTCTTTAGTATGGACTATTTCTCTAATCCTAGTTTAGGATTAAATGCATTAGTTGCGGTCTTTATTTTAATGAGTATTGTTGATGGTTTTTCAGGTTTTGCCAAAAAACGCTTAGTAGTAAGTGGCTACTTTAGAAGAACTGTTAAGTATTCAGATATTGAACGTGTTACTATTATTCCTGTCCCAACTTCTCGCAAACCAACAACAATGGTGATTTTTCAAACACAAAAAAATACTGCCTTTACCTTGCGTTTCTCCAAGAAACTGGAAGTAATTATTTTGGCAATTCAAACTTACATTGGAAAAGAGACACCAATTGAAATTAGAAAAATAATCTAAAAAATGAGTAGAATGATTCTACTCATTTTTATTTATAAAATTGGCGAAAGTAAACGAGAAAAGGCCTGCTTAAAACGAAGCCAACGTGACCAGTTTTCAGTATCGGCAATTGTTAATTCATGACAATATTCTGAATCCTTTAAGAAAATATCACGTAGTTGGTTAGTAATGTTGCAATCATAAAAGATTGCATCAGTTTCAAAGTTTAATTCATAAGATCGATAATCTTGATTCATTGAGCCTACTGCTGCAAAATTTTGATCAATAGTGACTGTTTTAGCATGCAGAAAGCCATTATTATAAATGAAAATTCTGACACCTTCATGTAGTAAATATCGAGCATACCATTGTGTAGCACGATAAATAAAGGGATGATCAGGCATAGCTGGGATCATGATTCTAACTTCGACACCAGAATGAGCTGCTGTTACCCAGGTAGCTAGCATTGGATCATCCGGAATTAAGTAGGGAGTTTGAATCCAAATACTTTTCTTAGCGGCCATCATCAAGCGCATCATCCCATTACGTAAATAAGGTGTTTCTTGATCAGGACCATCACTAACAATTTGAGTTGCTACATTTTCATCACTTAAATGATTTTCTTCAATTTTTGGAAAAAGACGTGATGAAAAAATAATTGCCTGTTCCTTATTTTTAATTGAAGCATTCCAATCCATGGCAAATCTTTCTTGTAAAAGAAGAGAAGCAGAGCCAACGATTCTTACATGAGTATCGCGCCAAAAACCAAAGCGTTTACTCTTATTGACATATTGGTCACCTACATTATAACCACCAGTCCAAGAAATTTTTCCGTCGATAACTACTATTTTACGGTGTAAATGGTAGTTCATACGATATTTGGTGATCATGTTTTGGGCAGTGATAAAAGCAATTACCTCGCCACCTTGATCAATAAGCGGCTGAAACCATGCTAAATGCGCACCAGGAGATCCCCACGGATCATAAATAACACGTACTTTGACTCCTTGTTTTGCTTTTTTTATAAGTAAATCTAAGAACGTATTTCCCAGGTCATCGTTCATAAATGAATAATATTCAACATTAATAGTTTCCTGAGCCTGTTGAATATCGTTAAAGAGATAATGAAACTTATCTTCACCATTGGTAAAGATTTTTACCATATTATTTTTAGACAAAGGAGCTTCATGTTGATCATTAAAATAGTCGATTAAAATCGGGGCAACATTTGAAGTATCAGACGGACCAGCCTTAGTAGGAGCTTTTGGAATCATCTGATTTACTTTAAAAAGTCCAATATGCTTTTGACGATTAATTGCAAAGAGGTTTTCTTGTGAAAGGCCCCGACTAGTAAAACCATATAAGATAAAACCTGCTACTGGGAAAATAATTAAAATAATTAGCCAAGCCCATGAAGCAGCCACGGAACGTTTACGATGAAAGACAACATAGAAAGCCAAGATCGTATTAACTGCTAAGATTAATTGAATCCAATTATTGTCCCAAAACATCTCTTACCTTCTTTCTTTTATTATCTATTTTCTGGAATTAATCCTAAAAATTTATTAATAATCTCGATGACTAGAGGATTATCATGCATATTACTATGTTCGGCCATTTCGCCTCGCATTTCAATTTCTTCAAAAAAAGATACAACAGGAGCGAGAATGTAACGAATAGATTTGGCGGAAGTAACAGAAATAAATTTGTCACTATTGGTTTCATCTAATACGTTACCATAGACATTTAAGACTTTGATTTGTGGATTAAATCGGCGACGTCGTAGTAACATGCCAGCATAAGACCAAGTCATAAAAAGTGGTCGGCCATTAGGAGTTAAATGGTTAATATTTGGGATATCACCTAGGTACATTACTCCATCAAAAGGGCCTGCAATGGAAATAAATTTATGTAAATGAGGATAACGCTTATGATTATGTACTTGCATTTCTGTTTTAACCAATGCTGGTGCACCTAAAGAATGAGCGATTGCATCATAAGTTTCAAAATGATAACGCTTCTTTAAAAAAGCTAAAGCCAATCTTTGCATATAAGAGATAGCGTAAACCCCAGCAATATTTTGGTTAAAAACTAATTGAACAATGGGGTGGGCATCATTTGTCCAAGTACCAGAAATTTCAAAGTTATTATAAACGTCTACTTTAACTTTGAGATAACCATGGTCGGATTTCAGCTTGGTAGTTTCTTGAACCATCATTTGAGTCGTATAGTCCCCGCCACGAAAACCATGCATATAGATAATTGGAATTTGCTTTTTTGAATTATCAATTGACTCAGTGGTAGAAGTATCCTGAACTTTTTGGGGATGTAATCGTAAAATCCACCGAGTAGGTGTAAAAGTACCAAGAAGGCCAAGAGTCGTCATTAATAAGAGATTGGGCTTAGTTTCCTTTTGATCAGTTTTGCGATTTTTAACTGCTTCTGCTGCATATTTCTTTTGTCTAAAAAACATCGTGGCCTCCTTTCTACTAGGTGAATTAAATAAAGCGTAAATAATAGATTATTTTAACATTTTATCAATTATTGTGTCACAAGTTAAAAAGCAGTTGCGAGGCAACTGCTTTAATCAGTAGGAGTTTGATTAAGGTGAATTATTTGATCAAACATTGCTTTTTCAGCTGGAGAAATCTTATGGGCAACTTCAATTACAGCAATGTTTGGATTCTTAAGGAGCGTTTCATGGATCTCTAGGGAAAGATGAGGATCAAGAGCGCTTGTAGCTTCATCGGCTAACAAAATTGGACGGTGGGAAAGGAGGGCACGGGCGATTTCTACACGTTGGATTTGACCTCCTGATAATTGGTTACCATTTTCACCAATTGGGCTATCAAGCCCCTTTTCTTTTACTAGTTCATCTAAACCTGCTTCATGAATTACTTGTCTTAATTTTTGATCACTGACTTTTCTTCCTAAAGTAATATTGAAACGCAACGTATCATCAAACATGAAGGGCTTTTGGTTAACATAGGAAAAGTAATTATGAAGTTTTGACCAGTCATTGGTAAGATTTTGATCATTGATCAGAATTTGTCCCTTACTTGGGGATTTACTACCCATCATTAATTTTAGCAAGGTAGTTTTTCCCCACCCAGAAGGAGCCATTAAGAGTGTCTTTTTACCAGGAGTGACAGAAAAATTGACATCCTTAAAAATTTCAGTATTGGTCTTGTTAGTTTTATAGGCCAAATTATCAATTTTTAAGTCAATAAAATCATCTCTTTGATCAATAGCTTTTTCATGAGGATTTTTGCTGTAATTAAGAGCGCGTAAGGTCTTTTTCCACATTGGATCAGTTGATTTAACTTGATTAAATTCTTGGAAAATTGTTACTACAGGAGTAATAAAGTTCATTGCCAAGTCAACCATTAAAACTAGAGTCCCAACCTTTAGTTGCCCATGCATCATTAATACGCCACCAATTGTACATGGAATAATAAAACAAAAAAGTTCAGCTACTGTATAAATTACTTCTAAGGCCCATGCTTGGGTAAAATTCATGCTTCTTAAGGCTTCTTCCATCCTTTGGGCACTATTGACAGCACGTGAAATAATGGTAGGTTGCACATTGTATAATTTAGCAGCCTCAGCTCCATTCAAACTATCTGAGACGTGTTGGGTATAATCAGCGTTGGCATTAGCCCAGACTTTTGCTTTACGAGTGATTAAGCGACTAGTTAGGATTTGAACCAATGCTGGGGCGATAGAAGCTACAATAAAGATAACGGTCATTTGCCATGAATTAATAAAAGCAAATGAAATGGCGCCAATAAATAAGATAGATTGGTAACACATATCTAGTTGTGCTGTTACACGACCAGTTTCGATTTGTTTTAGGTCATTTGTCATTAAGCTTAAACCAGATTTAGTATCATTTTTTGCTTGGGCAACTAAATAATTTAAGTTGGCATTTTTAAGAACTAAATTAACATTTTTGATAATAGTCATTTTTAAGTGTTCATAGAAGAAATTAGAACAGGTAAAAAAGAGTTGACCGATACCAGCAATAGTAGCCAATTTAATTAATTCAGTAACATCTTTACTTCCACTAGAAGCTAGGTTAAGCATTAATTTAATCATATAAGCAATGAATAAAACGTCACATGCTTTAATGATACAGAAAATTAAAAATAAGAAAACTCGATATTTAGGGGCGTATTTTAAACTCAAATTACTTCCTCCAAAAATTTATTACTTGCATTCTATCATATCAAAAAAAAGACTTATTTCAGAAAGAAATAAGTCCTTTTACCAAAAAATATAGCTAATTTAGAACAATTATGCCACCGAAGAGTCCCTTAAACCAGTTCACAATACTATCAATAATTTGTTGGAACCAGTTGCGAGTTTCGGGAGTATTAAATTTACTAAAAATATTCTTAGCGCCAGATTGAATTTGATCAGCTAATTTATTTGCCTGTTGAGCAAAATTCTTATTTTTTAAAGCACCAGAATTTTTAATAGTAATTAATAAGTTAACGATTTGTTCCTTTTGATTATTAGTAATGGTGTCACCTAAATGATTAATATTAATTTGGTTATTAACAATACTTCTAATTTCGTTGTTAGAAATATTGTTACCCTTTTTGGCCATTTCAGCCTTGGCACCCGCAATTGCATTATTTAATTGGGCATCAGAATAACCATCTTTGCCCTTATTTTCTTCAGTAATTCCACTTAAAGTGTTCATTTCATCTTGAGCTGCGTTAATTTGACTTTGGTTCAAAGAATCACCTGTTTTGGCATAAGCTGCATATACCCCAGCTAATGCACCTGAACCATCAATCGGATTAGCGCTCGTAACATAAATATTAGCATCACTAATACCGGCAGTTAATGCAGCATTTTTATACTGGTTAGCAGTGATAGTCGTAATATTATTATGACCATTATAAGGTAAGATATGAACATTAATTCCACTGCCAGCAGCTGTTTTTTGGATTAATGCACTTGACCAAACTCCAGAATTGTTAGTAAAGTCTGCACCTGAAGGATTAAGGTATTTCACCAAGTCGGCACCAGTAATTGTGATAGTTTTATAACTAGCTCCATTTAATGATTGGGTCAAAGTATCAATCGTACCTTGTCTTTGAGAACTAGTTAAAGAAGTTCCTAAGGTAACTACGGGAGTGTCATCATCTGCTTTAACTTGGTGAGAAACAGGTAAAGCAAAAATACTAAGTAAACCACTGACTAAAAATGCACTAAAAATGGTAATTACTTTCTTCATATTAAATTTTGTCTCCTTATAAGTATTTGTAAATATAAGTATAGATAAATCTACGCCTATTATACCCTAAAACAATACTCTAATTATGTAATATTCTCTTAAGATGATATAATCTAATAATGCAAAGGAGGGCCTGAGCTCGTGTTACGTCAACCATTATTAACGGTGATCATGCCAGTCTACAATATGGAAAAATATTTAGGTCGTGCACTTGATCATTTAGCAGTTCAAGAAGATAAAAACTTCAAATTATTAATTATCAATGATGGTTCTAGTGATAGAACTCATGAAATAGCCGAATCATACCGTGATAAATTTTTATTTTTTAAAATAATAGATAAACCTAATGGAGGCTTATCGGATGCCCGTAACTTGGGAATGAGTTTAGTTGATACGCCATACTTTACCTTCCATGATGGGGATGATTGGGTTGATCCTGGCTATACTGCTTTTTTTGTGCGTGCATTTAACCAATATCCTAATGTTGCTATGGTCTCATGTGGCTTTTGGATTGATTCACAAAGACGTAATTCCAGTCGCGCAGTCGATAAGAAAAAAGAAAATGGTCTTTTGAATAAGCGCGAAACTTACCTTAAAATGACCAATATTTTCAGCTCTCCGGTAAAAGGCTACACTTGGAATAAGGGCTATCGTACTGAAGTAGTACGTAAATATAATTTAACTTTTGTCAAAAATCTTGCATTTATGGAAGATCAAATTTTTAATGTTAAATATATTTCTTTAACAGATGGCTACTATTTTACTTCTGAACCTCTGTATCATTATTGGCAACGAGCAGATAGTATGGTCCATACAATCGATTTAAAGAAAGTACCTGATAATTTTAAAGCTAATTATCGGGTATGGAGTCAAATTGTTAAAAGTCTTTTAGCAGAAAGAGATAAAAATAAGACTAATAAAAAAGCTGCTAAGAAAGCAGCTATTAGTGATTCAAATTACAAAGATTAAAGTTTGTCTTTAAGATGGTGAGGAATCCCCTTAGTTTTATCGGCTACCTTATCAGCATAATAAATTGCGAATTCACCATTTTTATCATTTTGTGCAATTACTAACTTTTCATTAGCTTTAGTTTTTGCCTTGAAAATTTCAGCACTGCGTCGAGCTTCTTTAAAATCATGAGTTGAAGCAATGGCGTCGCCAGGATTAAAAAAGATTGATTGGTTAGTCATAATTAACAACTCCTTAATTGAAATATAAATTGATTTTTATACTTATATTTTACCAGGAAAACACAGGCAAAGACTAGTTTTATGCTGGAGGAAATACATGAAAGTTAAAGTAAATAATATTGAGCTTTACTATCAAAAGTTAGGGCAGGGCCATCCCTTGATTTTAATTCATGGACATCATCAAGATGGAGCAATTTTTGATAAGTTAATTGCGCCTCTTTCGCTATATTACACGGTTTATGTACCTGATATGAGAGGACATGGATTAAGTAGTGGTGAAGCAAGTGAACATTATCAAACTGATGTAGAAGATTTGGCTGAATTTATTCGCAAATTAAACTTAAAAGAAGCTTATGTTTTAGGTTATGGTGCGGGTGGAGTAATAGCTTTACTATTAGCCAGTCAAGATCCTAATTTGATTGCAAAATTAATTGTTGCGGGCACCTATGTTAATGGTAATGGGGTAACAGCCAGTCATATTACCTGGAATAGTGTGCGTGGTATTTTTATTGGTGATCGTGATAGCCGCGTTGCACTTAAAGAAACTTTTATTGATCCTCGCAGACTTCAACAAATTAAGATTCCGACGCTATGTGTAGTGGGAGAAAAAGATTGGGTTAAAGTTGAACATGTGCGGTGGTATAGTCAATTTTTACCAAATTCTCGATTAGTCATCATGCCGAGACAAAAACATGAAAGCTATGTGGTGCATAGCTTGAAAATGCTTGATTTGATTAAAGATTTTTATAAAGAAAATTAATTTATAAAAGAACCGATTTTTTATCAGGTTCTTTTTTCTTTATGGTGATTTTCCGTTATAATGGTGGTAATAACAGGTAATTCAAAAGAAGGATAGGAAAAGATGAATAAAGAAGAATTACACGAAATGTTGCATCCAATGAAAATTATTGGTCTTGCAGGGAACCAAGTTCTGGCTGAACGAATTGCATCAGCTCTAGATAAGCCTTTATTAGAAACCGCGGTGCAACATTTTAGTGACGGAGAAATTCAAGTAAATATTCCTGAAAGTGTCAGAGGTTGTGATGTCTATGTAATCCAATCGATTCAGGATCCAGTTAATGAAAACTTTATGGAATTGATGATTACTTTGGATGCCTTGCATCGAGCATCAGCTCATTCAATTAATGTTGTAATTCCTTATATGGCTTACTCACGTCAAGATACTAAGAATCGATCACGTGAACCGATTACCGCAAAATTATTAGCTAATTTATTACAATTAAATCGAATTGATGACTTAATTGCGGTAGATTTACATGCATCTCAAATTCAAGGATTTTATCATATTCCTGTTGACCATTTGCATGCTATGCCGATTTTGGCCCAATACTTTATTGATAACGGTATTGCTACTAAGGACAATGATGATGTAGTTGTAGTCTCACCAGATCATTCAGGAGCTAAATTAGCCCGTGAATTTGGATCTCATTTTGATGCACCAATTGCTATTGTTGATCAGCGTGGGGAAAGATATGATACCGAAGTTCATGATATGATCGGTGATGTTAAAGATAAGACAGTTATTATTGTTGATGATCTAATTGATACTGGTTCCCGTATTGCTTCATCTACTAAATCTGTCTTAGCAGCAGGAGCTAAAAAAGTTTATGTGGCTGCAACTCATGCATTACTTTCGCAAAATGCTACTGCTGTTTTAAATGAATTGCCAGTAGAACAAATTGTTGTAACTGATACGATTAAGCATGACAAATATCCTGATCGCATGGTACGTCTCTCAGTTGACCGTTTACTTGCTAAGGGGATTGATTACATTTATAACGATAAATCAATTCACCAAATTTTTGATGAACAGAACCGTATTCAAGGTTAAGTAAATTATTTTAAATAAAACCGCCTTTTTGGCGGTTTTTTCTATACAAAAATATTTTTGATTGGTATAATTGCGATATTAGACTTAAGATTAGAGGTAGTAATATGGCAAGACAAAGAAATATGAAAAGACGTAGAACGATTTTAAGAAATACCTTTGGCTTATTGCGCGAAGATGGGATGCAGCGAGTATCCTTGCAAAGAATTGCAGATAAATCTGGTATTTCGAAATCTTTACTACAGTCTTACTATCCCCACAAAAGTAAATTAATCATCGAAATAGTTTCTACTTATATGAGTACTGTATTAAATGCTTTATCTTATGACACAATTAATTTTAAAAATGAATTTGTGAGAACCAAGGTCTTTACTTATATAATTTTGCAATTGGGTGTAGAAGATGAAGCTACTGCAAGAGTTTTAGAAAGTGGGATCAAAGATCAAGCTTCAGTGACTAAGTGGTTAGAACGTTTACAAAAGTGGATTGACCAACAAAATGTAGCTGACAAGCTTGGAGGAGATGAAGCCGTAAGATTAGGCTTAACCTTTGTGGTTCCTGGAACAGGAACTCTCTTTTTAAAACGTAATGAAATGAATTTAAATGCAGAACAAATTACTGATATTATGGTTAAAAGTTATATGGCAACTTTCGTTGGTGCTTCACAAAACGAAATTAAGCAAGTTTTAGATGAAGGTCATGAAATAATTAAAGACTTCGATATTAGTAAAATTTTTAATCTTCTTAATCATATGTTTGACGAAAAAGAAGATGGAAAGGATAAGTAATTATGGAAGGTTCACGCGCAGAATTGCGTCGAATCGATCAAGAAGAAAGTAGACATGATAAGAAAGCATTAATTTTTATTATGTTTACAGTTATTACTTTAGTTTTCAGTCTTTTTACTTTTATGAATCCAATATTTATGAAACAGCAAATTGCTAAGGAAAGTAATAGCGTAGTTGCAGAAAGATATGTAAATGAAAA
Organism: Lactobacillus rodentium; assembly: GCF_003423665.1. GTDB lineage: Bacteria > Bacillota > Bacilli > Lactobacillales > Lactobacillaceae > Lactobacillus > Lactobacillus rodentium. Next base: position 15,319 of record NZ_BFBY01000009.1, read on the forward strand.
GTTTGATAATTTTGCTGAACTAATTGGTGCTGATCGTAATGGGGATGCAAATAATCTTTTGACAACTAATCAAACGCAACCGATAGCTAATGCTTTACTTGACTATACTTTGGGTGTTCATTGGTTTAAAGCAGAAAATGCTAGTCTAGCAAGTAAGATTAGATATGTAATTTTGCACAAGATTGATGATAATTCGTCAACTGAAGCCAAGTCGGTTCAAAAGCAATTAAAGAAATTTAATCGTAGTGGTATTTATACTGTAATTACTGGGTTTGATCTGGCAGCAATTACATTATGTGCAAATATTGAAACCTTATTTGTAGTAATTAATTTAGTAGTAATTTTTATGTGTTTACTTGCTGCTTGGTCGCTGATTAAAAATTTAAAGCAACAAGTAGCCAATCGTCAATTAGTCCATATTGTTACGGCTGCTGGGATGTGGACAGGAACTTTATTGATGATAATTTATACTTTATTAGCGTTAATTCCTTTAATATTTAATGTAGAAGGGCTAATTTTAAATATTGGCTACTTCTTGGAAATTGCAAGTGGCATCTTTTTAGAATTAGTAATTGTTGGTGTAATACTCTTCATCATTTCAACAATTGTTTGGGAATTATCAGATCCAAAATAAGTTATAAATAACAAGTGATAAATAATAACAAAAAAAGCAATGTCTAGAAAAAACTAAACATTGCTTTTTTTATTTAATAGGAAATGGTATCGGAAGGATGATCTTAATTGTATTTAAGTAAGTATAAAGTAGTTAGGGTATAAAATAATTGTGAAAATGCATAAATGTAAGTATTTATGCAGGTTCCTTAACCATTTCTTTATCTATATTTTACAGCCATAAAAAACAAAATCAAGTATTTTTGGCATATATTCCATAATTGTATAGGGGCTAACTACAATGAAAAATAAAAGAACACTTGTTATTAACCTTGCTTATGATTTGAGATTTAGTTTCTTGGAAGTTTGTTGTTGAATCCACTGATTTGGACCCAAGTAGAACCATCTTGCCTTACCAATTTTTATAGTTTGACCATAGGCGTAACTTTGACCACGAATTACATGAGTAGTAGAGACTTTTTGGCGATCAAGATAAGGGCTGGAGTAAATTTGCGTATCGATGGCGGTATCAGAGATAGTAATAATACCTGCTTCTATATCTGGATTATTAACGATATAGAAATTATGGAACCATTGATTTGGGCCAAGATTAAAGTAGCGCTTGCCATCTTGATAAGAACGACCAAAGTTAACTGGATTGAAGATACGTTCTTTATTTAGTGAATCAGCTAACTTTTGAGCTCTTAAAAGGAGTGCAGATTTCATCTTAATATCAGCTTGTTCAGGAGTATCTGTTTGACTGGTAGAGATATCAGAAGAAGTAATTGGTGAGTCATTGTTAACCTTATTATCGTTAGCTTGAGTTTGTTCAAGTGGAGGTTGGCTGCTAGCAATTTCATTAAATAGCTTAAAAGTATAAGAAGTAACGCCATTAATTTGGACATTGTAAGCATGGCCCGAAACTAAATTAATATTACCTGGATAATAGGTAATAACAGTGGCAAAATTACCAAATCCTTGATTAGAATAATTTTTTACATTACTTCCATAACTAGTTTGTCCAGTATCAAGGTCAGTAATTTTGATACTTGGAGTTCCGTTTACTGTTTGGTCAGAAAGATAGACTGACCAAGCAATATTATTACCTTGGAGCAGTTCAATTGGAAAAATACCGCTACTTGGATAAGTAACACTTGATTTAGTAGGAGCATTAAAAGTATCGCCGGGATAGACAACTTGTTGCACAGTATAACGATACCCATTGCTACCGTAAGCTGCTCCAATACCAGTAGTAGTGGCTCTTGTTGATAAAAGCCAAGCTCGGTGACCAGTGTCTGAGCCATCTAAATTGTAACGATCTGTTATTAGATCCGTTACGACGTCACCAGCAGATTCATTGCTTGCGTTGAAGTTTAAATTGGAACTTGCCGTTGTCGTTTTGGCCAAATTCCAATACATATCATTAATAAAAGCAGGCTGTTTGACATTAGGTAAGCCATGTTGGTTTTTAAAAGGATCGGCATTAATAGCTGCCATGACACTAGCAGCTATTTGGGCATTATTATTATCAGCACCGTTTGTAGAAATCGATGGGAGAGCAAAAAGCTGACGATAAAAATTAATATAAGCTAAAGTACTTGAAATATAGTTATCGGAAACTTGGCCTACTGAAAATGGTGCAGTTAAATGAGGAGGTGTAGCATAAAGGTTTGTACTACTATAAGGTAATTTAGGAAGAGCAGCATATTCATTTTGTACTTGTTTAATAGTATTAATTTCACTCTTAGTAAAAGTAGCTGCATCGGATTGACCAGCATTACTTAATGGCATTACCAAGGTAATACTAGTTATTAAAAGCGTTAATTTATGTTGTAACTTCATTGGCTTACTCCTTTCGCTTGCCTCTATTATGACAAATCAGCTCTTAACTTTTAAGAGAAAATTTTTATTTTTAGAATTTTTATAAAAAAAGGGATACAGGTGACTCTGCATTGTTTATAATAAGAGTTTGAGGACAATTAAGGAGATAAAAAATGACAAGTAAAATCAAAGTAGGTTTAATTTTTGGTGGTAATTCATCAGAATATGAAGTTTCAATTCAATCTGCTCATAATATTTTTAAAGCAATTGATACTAATAAATTTGATGTTTATCCAATGTGGATGACCAATGATGGTTATTTAGCTGATGATGCTGATTCTAGAAAAGTATTAAACAATCCTAAAATGACTGTTGAAAATCCGCACAAGGTTGCCAATATTTCAAATATCACTGAATTAAAAGATCGTCCAGAAATTGATGTCTTTTTCCCTATTGTACATGGTAACTTGGGAGAAGATGGTTCTTTGCAAGGATTATTCCGTGTTTTGAATAAACCATTTGTTGGTGATGATGTGCTAGCAGCTGCTGTTACCATGGATAAAGAAATGACCAAAATTTTGGCACAACGTGCTGGCGTACCAGTAGCAGATTGGATTGCTATTAAGCGCTTTGAATATGATGAAAAAGATAATGATAAAAAGAATTATGATTATATGGCTACTAAATTAGGTAAGGATCTTTTTGTTAAGCCCTCTAACCAAGGATCATCTGTCGGAGTTAGTCATGTAACTAATGCTCAAGAATATAAAAATGCTTTGGCTGAAGCCTTTAAATACGATGATAAAGTTTTGGTTGAAGAAACTGTTCATGGCAGTGAAGTAGAAACAGCTGTTTTAGGGAATGATAAGCCAATTGTAGCAGGTGTAGGGCAAATTATTAATGCTTCTGATTCCTTCTATACTTATGAAAATAAATATAATGATAATTCTACTTCAACCTTACAAATTCCAGCTGATTTACCAGAGGGAATTGTAGAAACAGTACGTAAAAATGCCTTAAAAGTATATCAAGCTACTGAATGTTCTGGTTTAGCTAGAATTGATTTTATGCTTCGTAATAAGGATCAAAAGATTATTTTAACTGAAGTTAATGCCTTACCTGGTTTTACTAATATTAGTATGTATCCAAAATTGTTTGAAGAAGTTGGAATTCCTTATAGTGAATTGATCACTCGTTTAATCACTTTAGGTAAAGAAAGATTCGACCATAAACAAACATTATTACATAAACACGAATAATTGGGATCAGGAGAGTTGGATTAACAGTGAGTAATCATGATTTTGAAGAGTTAGTAGCACCGGCCGAAGTAGCCAAAGAACTAAAAATAAGTGTCGCTACCTTAAGAAAGTATTCTTTGATAGTCGAAAAAGTGACTAGTAACAAAGATTACTATGCCAGAACTAAGCAAAAATCTCGTCTTTATACTAAGAGTAATATTGAAGAACTAAAGAGTTTTAGACAATTAGCTAAAACAAAAGATCTTACTTTGCAAGAAGCAGCGAGACAGATTTTTGCAATTAGCAACAAGGCCGAAGATGATGCTAAAAAGCTATCACAGCAGTCAAGTGAAGCAAACACACCATTAAATGCTAGTATTGATGCAAAACAAGTAGTAAATTTACTACAAATGTTGCAACAAACAATTGCAAGTCAAAATAAAGCAATTCAAAATTTACAAGCACAAGTTGCTCGTGTAGAAAAACAAAATCAACAATTAATTGATCAAAATCATCGTTTAAATCAACCGTCTCCTGAAACTAAAAAGGATCAAAAGATTGACCCTGAAATTGCTGCTATGCCTGATATTTCTGGGATTGTAACATCTGATGAAAAAGAGAAACAAAACAGTTTCAAAAATGAAAAAGATGATAGTGTAGAAAAAACTGCAGCTGATATTCATGAAGAAATTTTGCGTAAAGCACGCGAAAATCAAGAAAAACGTGCCCAACAAAATGTTCATCGAACTTTAGCAGATATGCAAATTCCCCAAAAAACACATTGGTGGGAAAGATTTTTTAAATAGCATAAAAATAAGCTCTTAAGAAATTAAATCTTAAGAGCTTATTTTGTTAGTTTTATTAGTCTTCATCATAAGGTTCAATAATAAGTGATTGGGCTAATAAAACATCATCATATAAATTTAAAAGATAACTTTCATATTCTTTATTTTTTTGACTAATCATTTCTAAATAGTTTCGTTCAATCGCAAATGCTCTAAAGAAGGCTAACCGCATTAAGTAATCTTCTTCTTCAGTAAAGGTAGGCTGATCAATAGATTTGATTAAAATTTTAAGTGATTCACGTGTTGAAATTGCTCGCTTTTGGGTTAAAAGCATGTAAGTAACATAGCGCCTTACTCTTGAAGGTAAATACATGTGATGTACTTCTGTTAAAGCACGTTTTACCATGTCATTTCGTATTTTATTAACCTCTTTAAGTGCTGCTTTTTCTGAAGGTAAGTGGGGCAAAATAAATTGAAAAAGAATGGTAGCTATAATCATACTAAGTAAGATCAAAACCCCTTCAGACATGATAATCATGTTGTAGTTAGAGTTCCCTAAAGATGCGGCCGATAAGGTTAAGGCAAGGGAAAGTGTAACTGCTCCATGAACACCACCAAAAGCAAAGACGGTTGCTTCATGATTATTATATTTTAGGGCAACTAAGCTATATAGATAGCGAACAAAAACATTTGCTAAATAAATTACTAACCCAACAAGAAGCCATTTTCCAGCATCGTGATTAAAAAGGCGATTGCGGCTAATTCGAACCATCATTAAACCTAAAATGACAAAGACCATACTATTAAAAATTTCAGAAATAAGTTCACGTAAATCAATTCCCATATGAATTTGACGTGAATTAATAAGGAGACTTTCTTGAGTTTCGGCATTATGCAATAATCCTGCAACAACTACGGCAATAATGCCAGAAAACTCAAAATGTTCAGCAATGGCATAAATGACAAAAGGAGTAAAAATATAGATTAAATTTTGAGCATTTAAGGAATTAAAACGAGAACGGACGATAGTTTGACGTATAATTACGATAATCCAGGCTAGAATTAAACCTACAATAGCACCACCAATTGAGGAATAAAGGAATTGAACAATGGTTTGGCCGTAATTAATATAACCGTTGCTAAACCATAATACGGCCATATTAAGCAAAATGATTCCAGACGCATCATTAAAAAGTGATTCCGCCTTTAATGATGCATCAACCTTACGTGGTACTTTTAACCCTACAGTAACTGATTGGGTAGCAGTAGCATCAGTAGGAGTACTGATACTACTAATAATGAAGGCGACTGGTAAGGCTAGACCTCCAATCCAAGCAGCTCCAAAGCCAGCGATGATTAAAGCAATAATAACCATCAGGACCGTAATTCCAACAATACTTCGAAAATTTTTTCTAATATTGATAATCTTGGTTTTTTGCCCCTCAAAGAAAAGCAAGGGAGCCACAATCATTTCCATAAAAATATGGGAATTAAACGGAGCAACTTGTTGATTAAGAAAAGGAATTAGAGCTATGGTAATTCCAACCAGCATACTAATATAGTTGACAGAAATTCTTGATAATGCCTGCGCAATAATAATACTTATGGCGGCAGCTAATGCAAGCGTAAATGATGAAACCAGTAATTCCATATCATACCAACCTAATCTAAAAATGATTTAGCTTCTATTAAGTAGATTTGTAAAATTTTAAAAACTTACTTAATAAAGTAATGCTACTATATTAGCATAAACTAAATTTGAATGAGGCCAAAATAATTTTGCAGATAAAAAATAAATTTTGGATTAGTTTTGGGATTTTAGTAATCGGAATAGTTTTATCTTTTTGGACATATTTTTCTACTAGCTTTACTAGCAAACCAATTGGAGTTATTACAGATTCTCAGATCAAAGACGAACTAATCAATAAAACTGAAGATAATTATCAAAATAAAGATCAAATTCGTAATCAGGTTTTACATGTAAAGGTATTATCAGGAAAACATCGTAATCGTACTTACCGTATTGATAATAATTACTCTCCTTCACAAGCAATGACACAAAAATATTATCCTCATGAACGGGTAATTTTGTCATTTGTAGGTCAACGTGCCAAATTAATGAGCCCAAAACGCGACTGGGTAGTAGTTTTGGGAATTACTTTAGTTTTGTGCTTATTAGTCGCTATTACTGGTCGCCATGCCATAATGTTGACACTTTCAATGGTTTTAAATGCGATAATTTTTTATTTTGTAATTAAATTAGATATTGCAGAAAATGGTACCAAGATCTTCCTTATTTATGGTAGTGCGGTAATTATTTTTACTTTACTTTCATTAGTAATAGTGCAAGGTTTTCATCAAAAAATGTGGGTCACTTTAATTGCAACGCTACTAGGAGTATTTGTATCCTTTGGCATTTGTTATGCGATCATGCGTTTAACTGGAGAGAGTGGTATTAAATATGAGGCAGTCGATTATGCTACCCAAGATCCACGGGCATTATTTTTAGCTCAAACTCTTTTGGGTGTTTTAGGAGCAGTAATGGATGAAGCTACTGATATTGTTTCAAGTCTATATGTTTTATGTCAGCATAAAAAGAATTTAACTTTTAAATCGCTATTTAATAGTGGCCGCACCTTAGGACAAGAAATAATGGGACCTTTGATTAATGTATTGGTACTAATCTTTATGGCCGAAGCTTTACCGATGACAATTTTATACTTACGTGATAATAATACTTTAGTTTATACTTTCCAATTTGCACTTTCTCTCGGTGTCATTCAAAGTTTAATCTCAGCAATTGGTATTGTATTGACAGTGATTTTTGCTACTCTGGCTTCAAGCATCTTTTTAAAGCATCCGATCTCAGTTAAGGAGGCCAAATAATGTCTACTTTATCTGCATTATTACTTTTATTATTTGTGCTCATGCTTCTAGTTGGGGGCAAAACCGGCTTTAAATCTTACTTGAGTGTCATTATTAATGCCAGTTTAATTATTTTGGTGGCGCTTTTAATTTCTTGGGGTGCTAATATTATTGGGGTCGCACTTATCTTTATTCCTTTGAAATTATTAACTATCATCTTTCTTGGAACTCATGATTATGTAGTAGCTAAAAATTCGTTTTTAAGTGCTTTGGTTGTAAGCTTAATAGTAATTCTTTTAATTATCGCAATTCAATTTTTTGCGCAAACTGCAGGATTTGGTGATCAAGCTGGTGAAGAATTAGTTGGTCTTTCACTACAAGCAGGAATAAGTTTTCCTCAGATATCAATTGTAGTAGCAATTTTTTCCACTTTAGGGGCAATTGCGGAAGCTAGTGTAGCCATGAGTGCTGGTTTATTAGAATTAAAACATCATGATCCCCAGATTAGCCGTGATCAACTTTTAAAGCATGGTAATTTGATTGGGAGTGACATTCTAGGTACGGCAATGAATACCATTTTATTTGGTTTCTTTGGTAGTTTTTTACCATTATTTATTTGGTATATGAGGTTACATTATTCACTTTTTGAAGTTTTAAATGATAAACTATTCGTAGGTGAGTGTCTTATTATTGTTTATTCTTTTATTGGGATATTATTAACCATACCATTCACAACGGTATTATTAACAAATAGCCTAAGTAAAGAAAATAAGAAATAGGAAGGTTGTTTAAATGGATGTACGGCATTTAGTCTTAACAAATTTTAACGAGCGTGATTTTAAAGTCACTTATTATGGACTGGATCAAAATCCTAATTTAGATATGAAAAAACGACCTTTGATTTTGGTCTTTCCAGGTGGATCTTTTAATCACTTGGCTCAACGTGAAGGTGAACCAGTTGCTCTAGCTTATGTTGATCATGGTTTTAATGCAGCGGTAGTCTCATATAACTTAACTACTGATCCTGGTGACATTTATCCGGATGCTGGATTATCTGGTTTGAGAGCAATTCAATATTTTCGTCAAAATGCAGAGCGTTTAGGAATTGATCCTGAAAAAATTATTACTATTGGCTTTTCCGCTGGTGGTCACGTGGTTAGTGTTATCAATATGATGGCTGAAAGCGAAAAATGGCAAAAGGCTTTTAAGTTTAAACATGATGAAGTAGCACCAAATGCAACGATTTTAGGCTATCCCTTGATTGATTTCACTAAAATTGGTTTTAAACTGAATAGTAGTGAAGAAAAAGAAGTTGATCATGAAGAAGAGAAAGAATTCTTAAATACTGCTAATGGCGTAACTAGTCAAACACCGCCAACCTTTATTTTTCAGGCCTATGATGATCCAACCGTTCTAATTGATAATTCATTAGAATATATGATGGCGTTACGCAAACATAATGTTCAATTTGAGGCACATATTTTTGATAAGGGAGGCCATGGTTTTTCTTTGGCACGCCCAGAATTAGCTATAAAGGAACGACCATGGATTGTTAATCCTCATACTGCACATTGGTTCAAACTTAGTCTGGAGTGGCTCGAACATTTAAAGTTTATTCCAAGTTATTATGAAAACGAAAAAGAGTAATCAGTTTTGATTACTTTTTTCTATACAATTGATTTTGCCCCAATCACAGAGTTGCTTAAGAATAGGTAATAAACTTTCACCTTTTGTGGTAATTGAATATTCGACTTTTGGTGGAACTTCCGGATATACTACTCTTTTAATTAATCCTTCTGCTTCCAGTTCTTTTAACTTCGTAGCTAGAACATGAGGAGTAATATTTTCTAGTAAGTTTTTAATTTGACCATAACGAAGTTTGCCTAGGCGTGATAATGCATAGAGAATATTCATTTTCCATTTACCCGAAATAAGGTCCAAAGCTTCGTTAAAGGGGATCATTTCACTTTTTTTAAAAGTCTTAAATTTCTCATCCATTTGTCTACTATCCTTTTAGATACTAAATATTAATAAAGTGCGTACTTGTCACGCTAAGTTTAGCAATTATAATTATAAATATCAAAAGATAACTAACTAAATGTAAGTAAAAAGGAGAACTTAAAATGGAAATAATTGTATGGTCAGATTATGCATGTCCTTTTTGTTATATTGCAGAAGGAAGAATTAATAATATCTTGAAAGACTTAAATGCAGAAGATAAGGTTCATTTTGATCGTCATGCCTTCCAACTTTATCCTGATGCTGCAAATGATGTTACTGAAACTACCCTTGAACGTTTTGCCAAAAAATATGGTTTGACAGAAAAAGAAGCGGCTCAAAGAATTGAACAAATTTCGCAAATGGGTAGAGGTGAAGGCTTAGAATTCAACTATGCTTCAACTTTAAATACTAATACGATGGATGCTCATCGTTTAACTCAATGGGTCAAGGATAATTATGATCAAGAAGTACTTGATAAGCTTTCAGATTTACTTTTCAAAGCATACTTTGGTGATAACAAGAAGTTAGCAGATCATAATGTTTTGTTAGAAGCTGCTAAAGAAGCCGGCGTCAATGTAGCTGATGCTAAAAAATTGCTCGATTCTGATGACTATCGTGATAAGGTAATTGCTGATGAAGCATTTATTCAGCAAAATGGTGTTCATGCAGTTCCTTTCTTTGTTATTGATGGTAAAGGCTACATGGGAGCACAACCACGTGAAGTTTTTGAAAAAGCAATTAAAGAAGGTTTAGCAAAAGAAGAAAATGAAGGAAGCAAGGAGGAATAAATGCAATTATTTATTCAACCAGTTGTAAATGTTTTTCAAACGGCAGCTTACTTCTTCATTGATGAAAAGACTAAGCATGGTTTTTTAATTGATCCTGGTGCAGAAGGTGAAAAGCTACTCAAAAAAATTGCCGAAAAGGGTTGGAAAATTGATAAAGTACTCTTAACTCATGGTCACTTTGATCATTCTTATCAGGCTGCTAAAGTAGCTGATACGCTTGGAGTAGCATGTGTAGTTAATGAAAATGCAGTAGATTTTATGAAAAATGATCAATTAAATTTATCAGCTCGCTACCAACAACATGTGCAATGGCCTAAGCGAGTTGAATTAGTTAAAGATCATACGATGATTAAAAGTGATGACGGATCTTTTGAATTAGAAGCAATTGCTACACCGGGTCATACACCAGATTCACAAATTTTTTATTCTAAAAAATATGGCTTTGCTTTAGTAGGCGATATGCTTTATAACGGTGATATTGGTTTGACCGAATTTCCAGGTGGTGATAAAAAGCAAATTTTAGATTCAATTGCTAATAAAATTGCTACCTTACCTGATAAAACCGAATTACTAACCGGTCATACCGCACCAATGACTGTTGAAGGGGTAAAGGCCATTTTAGCCGAGGATTATGGTATTAGAGTTTAAAAGGAGGGTTAAAATAATGAGTGAAGAAAAGCAAAATTTAAATAATGATGTATTTGCCAACTTAAATATTCAAGAAGGAATGGTTTGTGGACCAGATGGTTGTAGTCTTGCAGATCATTATGAATGGGCAAAGAAAGCTAAAGAAAATAAAAAGGAAGCTTAGAAGCTTCCTTTTTATTTTGATTTAATGTTAATTATCAATAATTAGTTATTGGTGTTTAGCTACAAAAAACAAAATTTCTTTGGCTGAAACATTATCATCACTAGTTTTTAGAATTCGTAGTTTAATTGATTTGGCAACGACATCCCTTAAACCAATTACCTTATTTTTGGCATCATTAGGCCAATTATAATCGTCACTCCAGTTGCTGTAGTTTTCACCATCAGTTGAAATAGCAATTTGAGCTCTTAAAATATGACCTTTACGATCACGAGAACGTGGTACATAAACCATACGACTTAATTTATAAGCTTGATCAAAAGTGAATGTCAATTCTAAAGGTTGATCTTCACTAACTTTATCGTTAACTAGCCACTCTGAGGCCAAGCTATGATCAACTAAGTTAGTTAAAGGCATTTCATTATCAGAAGTAGTTAAATTACTTGTTACTTGAATATCTGGAATTGCATAGTCCATTTGGTCACGCTTGGTTTTAGCGCCAAAATATTCAGTCCAATCTGAAACTTTATTACCAAATTTATTTCTAATTCTAAAGCGATAGCGAGTATTTGGTTCCAAAGAATGGAAAGTAAAACTATTACCGTCAATGTTGGTGTGAATAATACCATTAACTTCAATATCGGCCTTAATGTTTCTTCCAGCAAAATCACTTGGATTAACCCAAGAAACAGAAATACTTCTTGAAGTTAAACGATCGCTACTAATTGAAGCACTATGAGGTGAACTTAAGGCTGAATCTGTAATTGCGTGACGTTCAACATTATCGCCGTAATGGTAATTATCAATGCTAATCTCATATTTATTTTTTGAAATATCAGCTTTAGGTAATTTGATTTGAATAGCCGGTTGTGGAGTTTGACTGAAATGCTGGAATTGAGGAAAGACTAAGTAATCTGGATTATAGAAGTAGCCAGATTCTGCTTCTTCAAATTCTTGATAGTTTCCAAATTCGTTAAGTTGAGTCACTTGATCATTAACTCTGAAAACCAGTTCGCCGGGATATTTATCCACTAATAAGTTAAGTTTAGTCAGTTGTTCTTGTTCAAGCCCTTCATAATTACCTGTGGTTGGAGAAACGGTAACTTTTAATGTATTGTCATCAAGTTGACTGGTAATACTAGTAGTAGCGAACTCATTTTGCTCATAAGCATTAGTATGACCATCATCAGCGTAAAGAACTTGTTTACTTGTTCCTTGTGGGAAAATAGTAGCCTCACGGAGGCCTTCTTGAAGAATACTACCACTCCGAACAAAGAGTGGTAAATGCCACAGTGGGTAATGCATTTTATCATAAACACGGCCACCAATTAGCTTTTCACCAGTAAAGGGATCAATCCAAAAGGTACGATGATCTGGTAAGTAAAGATTATCTTTAATTGAATTGCCTTGATAATCTTCTCGCCCATTAATAATAGGCGCTACTAAAATATTATTCCCAAACATAAATTCATGCTTAACTTGTTCAGTATAATTAATTTTTTCATGAGGAAATTCCAAGAAAAATGGTCGAATTATTGGATTACCACTTTGTGCTGCATAAGTCAGAGCATAAAGATATGGGGTTAGGTATTGTCTTAACTCTAAATAAGCACGATTAATACGAGTAATTTTTGAATTAAAGGCAAACGGAGTTTTTTGAATATTACCCCAACCATCAATATTGAATAAAAGTGGGGTGAAAATTTTCCATTCAAAATCACGAACATTGACTTGAGCATTATTTCCGCCGTATATACCATCAATGGCGCTACCCATATTAGGTTGACCAGAAAGAGATAAACCAAGAAAACTTGCTACTTGAGTAGCTAATTCCTCCCACTCACCACCAACATTGCCACTGATTGAAGCACTAAGTGTTTGAATAGCAGTCCAGCCATTTTCAGCCATTGTCCAGGGACGCTCATTTTGACTGGCCTTTATTAATGGGTCAGTAGCTTGAGCAATATTTTGAATAATCTTTTCATTACCAATATTTGGTTTATCTTTAGCAGCAACTAAAAAGTTTGGTGCACTACCTGCTGGTAAGCTTTTATAAAAACCAATAATTAAATCATGATCATTGGCAAATTCAGTCAAATGTTCAACTGAGCTTTCTGGTAATTCTTGTTGATTATTGTAATTTGGAACAAACCAAGAAAGGTCAACATGATGTTTGGTAAAGCGTTCCGCCATAGCACGTGCAGAAAATTGATATTTTTCTTCACCATTTAATGAAGAAAGAGCATAAACCTCATTGTCATCTTTTGTAGGACGATAAGTATTCCCGTCTTCAAATTTAATTGCATTCGTTTCTTTAGGATCCGCTTCAGCCCATTTGGTATCAACAAAGTCACTCATGTAACCTAAGCCAAGGGCATATTTTGGTAAAAAGAGGGGATGACCGGTAATTCTATAGTATTGATTAATGATTGCAGCCGGTGAATCTCCTAGTAAATAAAAATTATCGAAAATTGGCGTCTGGTGACTAATGATAGTTTTTTCATTGTTATCACTACCGAAGTCATAAAGGCCATTTTGCCAAGTGTTACGTAATTCACCAAAACCAGCATTGGACCAGAAAAAACTAATTGGTACAGCAACAGCACCATCGCCACTTAAGTTAGTATTTTTGATTTCAATAATTTTGCCTTTATGACTAAAACGCCCATTTTGCATACCACCGCCATAATAGAATTCATTTTTATTTTGACGTAAAATTTCACGGCTTTCATTAGGCCCTAACTCTAAAGGGCTAGCTTGCATCATACGATAACGATGGAGCTGATCATCAAAAATACTAAAAATAGCCGGATTACGGTGGAAACGAATTGAATATTGACCGCTTTTAATGGTGAAAGTTTCATCAGTAACTAGTACTTGTGAAGCTTCAAAGCTTTCTAAACTGAAATTATTAGCAGGAATTGTCAATTCTGGATTAAGGGGAGCAAAGTTGCCACTAGGATCAACAATAAAGCGAAAAATACCAGGAGCTATAATATAAAATCTGGCTTTTTCACCACTAGCAAATTCTAATTCATAAAAACGTGTTCCCTTAGCGACTCTAACAATGCGTTCAAGGGAGTGTAAATTTTGTGTCATATTTTCTGTCATCACAATTCTCTATTTAATAAAATTTTCTGTAATTAATTTTACCTCATTACCTCTATTATACCGAATCTAGCTAAAAGTTCTGCTTGAAAGCAAATAAAAAAGATCAAGCCTAAGCTTGATCAAAAAATTAATTTAGTAAACAGCGCCATCATAAAAGTTGAAACGTGGTTTATTGAAATCAAAATCAGCTAATTCACTCATTTTGATTACATTATCAGCAACACCCCAACTCATTAAGTTTATTGATTCACCGAATAATTCATCTGGAATAACCAAGAGAACATATTTACCATGACTCATAGCGTAGCCTAATTCCATTCCGAGGCCCACATCTTCTTCTTTAGGAACATAAACCCCAAGCATAATATCACTAGTTTTAATCCCAATTAAGTCTCCATTGAAGGTTGCTTGGGCCCATTCTTTATCGTGTAAGTATTCAGGATGTTCATCAACTCGAATATCTTTGTATTGGTTTTGAAGAGGTACATAACTATTTTCTAGATCAATAGTTGGATTTGCCTCAAGAGCAGACATTGCATCTTTGTACGCTTTATTTTGTGTGTCGCTGAACCAGCCAGCACCAAAGTAAACAGTCTTGGTTTTTGTCATTATTGGGTCCTCTCATTCTTTAAATAAACAAATAATCAATCTACGAATTAACTTTAACAAAAAAATAATTTTGGAAACAGACTTGAAATGTTTTTAAATTAAGTTAAAGATGTTTTAATAACTAACTTTAGGATATAATGAAATAGAGATAAAAGAAGTGTGAGAAAGGTAGGAGCTTATTACGGATACTAATAATCTTTTTGAACCCAAAACGGTCTTTGTGACCGATGAAACCGATCGTAATAAGATTTTTAAAGCAGTTTATAATAAACTCTATCAATTAGGGTACGTTAAACAGGAATTTATTGACAATATTATTGAAAGAGAAGAAAAATATCCGACTGGTGTGTCAACACGTCCGCTTTCAAGGGACTTACCCAATGTTGCTATTCCTCATACAGAAGGAAAATATGTCAACAAGCGGTTAATTGTTCCAGTTGGATTAAAAAATCCCATTACTTTTAATAATATGGTTAATCCAGCCGAAAAATTAGAAGTGAAGTTTTTATTTATTTTACTCAATAAGGATCCTAAAATGCACTCAAATATGTTGGCGAAGATTATGGACTTTTTAGCCCAAACTCCAGTAGCTGATTTGAATGAGTTATTTGCAAGTACAGATCCAAATTATATTTATGACTTTTTAGATAATAATTTTGAAAATTAAAAAACTCACCTTGTTTTATGTTTTAACAAGGTGAGTTTTTGATTGAAATTATTATGTTAGTTATGCTTCTGGATAGTTAGTAGAAGTTAAAGTAACAATCTCATAGTCACTTAATTTATAGTTATTCATATAAAGTAGGATTTCGCCAGTTTCTTCAGCTGCAATAGTTCTTTCTTGCCGAATAACGCTGTCGCCTTCTTTGATGTCAAGAGCGTGAGCAACTTCTTGTGAAGCCGAAGCTATTGAGTAGGCATCCTTAAAAGGTTCATCTAAAAGATAAAAATTGGAATCTTCTTGAATATTTAAATAGATATTTTTGTAATTATCTTTATCTTTAACGCGTGATGGATTAAGTAAAGCGGTTGGAATATAGATGTTATAGAACATGAATGGTTTGCCATCAACTTTTCTAATTTGTTTTAAATGGTAATATGAATTAGTTTTTGGCATTTTAAAAATTGAATTAATAATAGGATCGCTTTCTTTTTCAAGACTTACTACTTCCATTGTTTCTTCATTTTTATCTTCATCTTTAATTAATTCGGGATAAGTTGTTACATCACGGTATTGAACTAGACGATTAGTAGGAGAATAAGAAACAAAGGTGCCTTTTCCCTGGTAACGAATAAGATAGCCATCGGCAACTAAATCTTTCACTGATCGAATAACGGTAATTGAAGATACTTTAAATCTCTCAGCTAATTCTTTTTCACTGTAAAAAATATCTCCATATTTAAATTTACCGTTACGAATTTCGTCTTTTAATGTGTTTTCTATTTGTAAATATTTTGGTTCGCTCATTTTTTAGCCCTCAAGATATATCTTTCTCAAATCTAAAATCTCATTACTATTTAATTTCATTACTTTTCTCAGATATTCATTAATTCCACCATATTCTTTATTCAGCATATAAACTGCGTGGTCCATATATTCTGGGTAAACAGATTGAATATCTTTAATTGATTGCAACACGCGTTTGCTTGCACCCTTAGCAGATGCCTGCGCTAACATATTATTAATAAAATCAGCGGTAGTAACGTTAGTTAAGCCATAATCATATTTAATTGTTGAAAATGTGACACCCAAAGCCGATAAAATTAATAAAGCACCGAATCCAGTCCGATCCTTTCCAGCAGTGCAGTGGAATAAAAGGGCTTCGTGTTCATTACTATTTGCCAAAAGTAAATCAAAAAACTTGCGATAAGCTTGTTGTGCACTTTTACTTTTGATCATATCTTCATAAGCATAAAACATGTGTTTATAGCCAAATTGCGGATCCTTTTCAGCATTCTCTTCCAAGGCAAAAATACCTTTTGAGGCGTTAGTTAGATCTTCACTAAAAACAGGATCAAACTCATAATGTGCACCAGCTGGTACACGATCGGGATGCTCGGTGACTTCTTTAGTTGATCGAAAGTCAACATCATATTTGATTCCATAATTTTCTAAAAAACGGACATCTTCGTCAGAAAGATCAGCTAAATTACCGCTTCTAATCAACTTATGCTTTTTAATTGTTTGACCTGTGATTGTTTTGTATCCACCTAGTTCGCGGAAATTGCGACCAGATGTAATGCCAATTAATTTAGTCTCATATTTTTCGCTCATTTCAGTACATTCCTTTTAAAAAATTCAACAAAACAATGCCAATATATTAAAGATATGCCTTAAGAATATATTTAATATATTGTTATCAACTTTGATTTTATCACGTCTATCCAATTGTGGGTAATTAAACTCTGAGATTGATAGTTTGAACAACAATGATGAGAAAAAATTATGGTAAAATTAACTTGAAGAGATAAATTTATTAAGCGGGAGTGGATAACTATGGTTGAAGATTATAATAATATTTTAGTCCCAGTCGATGGTTCAGAGAATGCGGAACGAGCTTTTGATAAGGCTGTTCAAATTGCAATTGATAATCACGCACATTTGGATGTATTAAACGTAATCGATACACGTCAATTTATGGGAGAAATGCAGGATACTTTAATTTCTGGCGATACCATTTATAAGATGACGCAAGATTCAGAAGATTATTTGAAGAGTCTAAAAGAATGGGCTAAAGAAAATAAAGATTTTACCAATTTGAGTTACCACATTCGTTATGGCTCACCAAAACATATTATTGCGACTGAATTTGTGGAAGACCATGGTAATGACTTAATTATTATGGGAGCAACCGGATTAAATGCAGTTGAAAGATTATTAATGGGTAGTGTAACTGAATACGTAAATCAACATGCCCTAGCAGATGTCTTGATTGTTAAAACGGGTGTGGAAAACGAAAAAATTGATAAGAAGAAAAAGAAGTTCTTTAGATAATTGATAACAATTTTTTGATAATAAAGAGTAGATCATTAAACTAGGTGGTCTACTCTTTTTGATTTAATTGGAACGAACCAATCAGAAAATCTTATTCTAAAAGCGCTTTTTTAAAAAAATAGCATATTCAATTAAGAATATTTTTGGTATTATACAAGAGAACAAACGGTAGAGGGTTAGTGGAAAGGAGTCGCAGCCACATGCTTGGATCTGAATTTAGCAAGGAAAGATGCATAACCGTGGCTAGTCTCTTCATTAATTTCTGCTTTAAATACAGAGACTTAATGTGAGGTCGTATTTATCGACCTCATGTTAGGTCTTTTTTTGTAGGTTTGTGAGGTATTAAGTAAGTATTTTGTCGGATTTTGATTATGTCATTAGGAGGACATGATGAAAAATTTTAAAAGATTTTTAGTCATTGGACTAGCCATCATGCTAACTGTCATAGCAAGTGCTTGCTCCAAAAAAACAGAGAGTAAAAAGCCCTATACTCCCAAATCTTTAAATATTCAGTTTGTACCTAGTCAGGCTGCAGATAAATTAGAGGGTCGAGCAAAACCACTAGAGGACATGCTTTCTAAAAAATTGGGCATGCCAGTCCATGTAACGATGTCCACTGACTATACAACAGTGGTAGAAGCGATGAAATCTAAAAAGATTGATGCAGGATTCTTACCACCTGATGGTTATGTCTTAGGACACCAACAAGGAGCTGCCGATGTCTTATTGCAAGCAGTAAGATATGGAGTTAAGCAACCGAATGGGATGCCTACAAACCAGTTGGTTAAATCTTATCGAGCAGAAATTTTAGTAAAAAAGGGTTCTAAAATTAAATCTTGGAAGGATCTCAAGGGTAAAAGCATTTCGGTTCAAAACCCAACTTCAAGTGCTGGGTATGTATTCCCGGTTGCCGAACTTTATGAAAAAGGCCTCAATGTACCTAAAGAATGTAAGCTAGTAACTGTAACCGGTCATGATCAAGCTGTGTTAAATGTTTTGAATGGTGACACTGATGCGGCTTTTGTTTTTGAAGATGCAAGAAATAATGTTAAAGCCGATGAGCCAAGCATTATGAAAAAGGTAGTCCCAATTTACTTCACTAAGCCAATTCCTAACGATACAATTTCTGTTCGTCCTGATATGTCAAAGAAGTTTCGTAAAAAATTGGCTAACGCCTTTATTGAAATTGGTAAATCTAAAAAGGGTAAAGCCTTACTTGAGTCAATTTATGGGCATGAAGGCTATGTAACCGTTAAGGATAGTGACTTCGGTATTGTACGTAAATATGACAAACTTGTCGATAAAACTCAACAATAAAAATTAATTTGTAGGAAAAGGAGCTAGGGACTCATGGTCAATCAACCAATGATTCAATTAAAAAATGTTACTAAAGTTTATCCTAATGGCACCAGAGGGTTAAATAATATTAACCTTGAAATTAATAAAGGTGAATTTGTGGTTGTAGTCGGACTTTCAGGGGCCGGAAAATCGACTTTACTCAGATCAATTAATCGATTACAAGATATTTCAGATGGCGATATCTTGATTGATGGCCAATCAATTACGCATGCAAAAGGTAAAGCTTTACGTAATATACGTCGTGATATTGGAATGATTTTTCAAAATTTCAATTTGGTAAAACGCTCCAGTGTTTTAAGAAATGTTTTAACTGGAAAAGTGGGTTATTATTCAGCTTGGAAATCTACCTTTAACTTGTTTAGTGCTGAAGATAAGCAAAAAGCTTATGAAGCATTACAACAAGTCGATTTAGCAGATAAAGTTTATGTGCGGGCCGATCAATTATCAGGTGGGCAGCAACAACGTGTCTCAATTGCTCGGGTTTTGACGCAAAATCCTAAAATCATTTTAGCTGATGAGCCAACTGCTTCTCTTGATCCTAAGACGGCCAAGAGTGTAATGCAGTACTTAAAAATGTTGAATCAAGAATATGGAATGACCGTAGTAGCCAATCTTCACAGTGTTGAATTGGCGCGTGAATTTGGTGATCGTGTCCTTGGTGTTAAAAGCGGTGAAATTATCTATGATGGTAAGATGAGTGAAACACCAGCCGCTGTCTTTGAAAAGATTTACAATGGACAACTCGAGGAGGCTGAAAATGAATAATAACCAACATCAGCTGAAGCAGTTGCCAAAAAAAGAATTAAAGTGGTCAACTCTAATTTGGCTCATAGTTTTAATCGCAGGCCTATTTATTTCAATTAATGTTACTAATGCTCATATTAGTGTCCTCCTAGCACCCGATAACTTCGGTCAATTTATGGATGTTTTAATTCAAATGTGTAAACCAGACTGGAGTTATGCACATGTGATTTGGCCATATTTAATCGAAACAATAAAAATGGCCATTTTGGGAACAGTAATTGGATCAATCATCGCCTTTATTTATTCTTTCTTAATTGCGAGAAATATCGTAAAAAACAAGGCAGTAACTGGAGTTTTAAGATTCATTATGAATATTATTAGAACAATTCCAGATTTACTGTTAGGTGCACTTTTTGTGGCAGTTGTCGGTATCGGACCTGTCGCAGGTGTACTTGCGTTATCAGTGTTTACTTTTGGTGTTGTTGTTAAATTGTTTTATGAGGCAATTGAGACGATTGACTACGGACCAATAGAGGCTTTGACGGCATCGGGTGCTTCAAAATTACAAATTATTCACTTTGCTGTTTTGCCTCAAGTAATGACTTACTTTGTGTCATATGTTTTATATGCTTTTGAAATTAACGTCAGAGCATCAACAATTCTTGGTTATATTGGTGCGGGTGGTATCGGATTATACCTGCAACAAACACTACAGTTATTCCAATACAATCGTACGGGAACAATTTTGATTGTAATTATCGTAGTTGTAGTAATTATTGATTACATTTCTTCAGCATCTCGGGAGGCATTGACAAAATAATGGATACAACAAAAATGAAAAAATTACCTCCAAAGCCAATTAATAATCGTACTCGCACAATTCATTGGTTAATTGGAATTGTCACTGTATGCTTAATCATTTGGTCGGCAGTTGGAATTGATTTTGGTGGAATTAAATCAAGTGCAGCACAAATTACTGGAGCGATTATTTCAGGAATCTTCCATCCGGATTGGTCCTATGTTTGGAATGGAAGTGGAGAAGATTTAATTTCACAGCTTTGGGAAACAATTTGTATCGCCTTTTTGGGAACTTTTATTTCCGCAATTATTTCTTTACCTTTTGCCTTTTGGGCAGCAAATACCAAGCATAAGAAATGGTACTTATCTAGAAGTGGGAAGATTGTCTTAGCAATAATTCGTTCTTTTCCAGAAATTGTCCTTGCTTTAATGTTTATTAAAGCGGTAGGCCCTGGCTCGGCTGCTGGTGTATTTGCTTTAGGTTTTCACTCAGTGGGAATGCTAGCTATGCTTTTCTCAGAAGCTATTGAAAGTTTAGATACCGATGCCAATGAAGCAATTGCTTCAGTCGGTGGTTCTAAGTGGAATACAGTTACCTTTGCAACTTTACCTAATTTAATGCCGGCTCTGATTTCAAATACGCTTTATCGCTTTGATGTCTCGGTTCGTTCCGCATCAATTCTTGGTTTAGTAGGTGCTGGTGGTATTGGTTATCCTTTAATTATTGCCTTGCAATATCGTGAGTGGAATCGAGTTGGAATCATTCTTTTAGGAATTATTGTAATGGTAATTGTGATTGATTGGATTTCAGGAGTAATTAGAAAGCGCCTAGTTTAATTAAGAAATTTAAAAGGACTATTTTGTTCAAAAAATAGTTCTTTTTATTTTACAGTTGTACTTTACAAGGATAATTATTAATAATTAGATAATATTGCGAGATTAACCGACTTTTGTAAGGTTTTTTGCTATAATGAAACATGTATTTCAAGGAGGATAAAATGGAAAATTTAACTACCATGAATTTGGCTGATGAATTAGCCGCATCCCAAGACAAAATTATTAGCGGAGAAGAAAAACTAGACTTAGAGCGAATCTTTTCCGAGATTGATAGTTTAAAGGTTTTAGACAAACCAATTAAAGATTATCTTTCAATGAAAGTTGAAGATTATGATGATGGTGAAAGTGATGGTAAGTTGACCTTACTCGATATGAACCAGGCTTTAAGTGATGTACAAGATCGTATTTTGACTAATCACGTTGATGGCTATGTCGATAAAAATGAAATCAATTTAACTTATAACCATGAAGCGCCATTTGAAGACGGAAATTATGATCGTGCAACTGATTTACATGTTTTACTTTATAGCTTAAAGGTAATCGGTGCAGTACGTGCAATTGATGAAACTGACTTACGCAAGGTTTTATCAAAAGATGCTGTTTTATCTTTAGGTTTAGCAGCAAATACTTTGGCAAATAATTAATTTAAGAGGTCAAATTGCTGACCTCTTTTTTTACGAAGAAGAAGAGCTTTTATGGGGATTTTTACAAAAACTAAGGGATTGATAGATAGGTTTTCAGGTACAATGCGCAAAGCACAACAACCTAAGAGAAACCGTCCCTTCGATGAAATGCAGCAATATATGACAGTGGGCGAGTATCGCGTAGGTAAGGCCCAAGGCACGCCTAATGATGCTGAGTTTGATTTAATTGTTTATAAAGATGATGAAGGCATTTTACATCAAGCCTTGCGTTCAGTAGATGCAAAGGATTTAGCTCCGGAATATGTCCGTGCTTATGATGATCGTTTAGGACGTTTTCGCGCTTTTACTAACAAAAAAACTGGCCGTCGTTATATCGTCGAAAAGCAATTAGAAGATTTTGTTGCTTTTGCTAAAAAACATATTCGCCAGGGTGAAGACTCAGTGAATATCGGTATTTTAACGGATACTCACTATAAAGATAGTGATAGTATTGATTTTTATGGCTATAATGGACTAACTCACGTTAAAGAGTTTGATTACTTAGAAGATCTTGATATTTTAGACCTCAAGGCACACTTAGGGGATTGGATGGATGGATCTGATCCAGGGATGCTGGGAGAGCAAGAATTAATCTCCTTACGTAAGGCTTTTCGCTCAAATAAGACCAATTTCGCTATTATTAAGGGGAATCATGATGAAAACGATAAGTTTGATGAGCATCATGATTTAAAAGCTTCATTTCCTGAACGTGAATTTGAAGGAATAATGTGGCCTACGATGTATTTCCAAAAAGGAATTCATTACATCTCAAGGCAACATGGAGTAGCTTATTTTGATAAAGATAATGTACGCTTTATCACAGTCAATACTTCTGATGTACCGTATGAACTTGATGAAAATGGCAAGAAGAAGTATGATACAAAAATTAGCCTAGCGATTCGTGAAGATCAGATGCAAGAAATTATTGAGATTTTAGAAAAATCTAGTGGAAAACAAATCGTCTTTATGAGTCATGCTAATCCAATCAATCGTCATGGTAGCAATGCTTTGAAATATAATGGTCGTTCATTGCATGAACTTTTAGTAGCCTTCAATCAACGAGAAAAGGGCTATTTGGATTCACATGATGTACCGGCAGAATTTTCATTATCTAATAGTTTTGACTTTACTAATATAAAAAATGCAAAAGTCATTGCTTATTTCTGCGGCCATCGTCATAATGAAGACCAATATCGAATTAATGGGATTCAATATGTCTTGTTTAATTGCTCAGCCTTGATGGGACCTAATCATGCTTTAACAACGCAATATAATAAGCGGTGGAAGCGTAAAATTGATCATCCTAATGAAGCTGCAGGCTATGTGGTTAATATCGATCCTAAGCGTCATGTTATGCAGGCTTTTGGCTATGGTGCAAGTTCAAGACGAAGAATTTATCGAATTTAGTTAAACAAGGTGAAATATAAATAATTTTGAGGAGAAAATAAGTTTATGTGTGGAATCTGTGCTTTCTTTGACCCAGAATTAAAGGATAAAGATCATGCCATTCAAGGTATGATGGACACAATTAAACACCGTGGTCCATCATCTGATGGGAAGTACACTAATGATAAAGTTGCCTTGGGTTTTAGACGTCTTTCAATTATTGATTTACGTGGTGGAAGTCAACCAATTTTCAATGAGGATAAGAGTAAGGCCATTATCTTTAATGGTGAAATTTATAACTTTAAACCATTAAGAGAAGAGTTAATTAAAAAAGGGCATACTTTTACGACTAAGGCTGATACTGAAGTCCTACTCCATGGTTATGAAGAATGGGGAATGGACGGAATTTTGAAGCGTGTCCGTGGAATGTTTGGTTTTGTAATCTGGGATGATGACAAGCAAACTTTATATGGTGCACGTGATTTCTTTGGTATTAAGCCATTATATTATTCAGATCAAAACGGTAAGCTTTTAGTTGGCTCAGAGCTAAAGAGCTTTTTAGCTTATCCAAACTTTAAAAAAGAGCTTAACACTGAAGCAGTTAAGCCTTATTTAATGAACCAATATAATGATTTAAAAGAAACGTTCTTTAAGGGTGTGTACCGCTTCCCAGCAGGACACTGGTTTGAGTATAAAGATGGTAAGATGAAGACTCATAAGTACTGGGATGCTAAGTATGTAGAAAACAATCTTACCTTTGAAGAAACGCTTGATAAAATCAATGAAGATTTAAAGGAAACTGTTGAACTTTATCACAATGCGGATGTTCCTGTGGGTGCATTCTTATCTGAAGGGGTTGACTCAAGTTATATTACAAGCTTGCTTGACCCAGAAGATGTTTTCTCAATTTCTTTTGATGATTCAACTTATGATGAAGCTTCTAAAGCCAAAGCCCTTGCTGATATCAAAGGTTGGGAATTTTTCTCAGATAAGGTCGATGCTGACGAAGCGATGAAAGACTTTCCAGAAATGCAATACCACATGGATGAACCAGATGCCAACCCATCAATCATTCCATTATGGTACTTATGTAAATTAGCTCGTAAGCATGTTACTGTAGCGCTTTCTGGAGAAGGGGCCGACGAATTATTTGCTGGCTATGTTAACTATGGCATGCATACCCACAATAATGTCATTAAAGTCTTTACTTCTGGCTTGAAGAAGTTACCAAAGGGTGCTCGTGTGAAGTTGGCTCATGGCATTAAGAAGATGCCTAATTTCCCAGGTAAAGTTCATATGTATACCAATTTGGCTGAGCCAAGTGAATACTATGTAGGTCAATCAGTAATTTATGATATGAATTACCCTACAATTTTCTCATCTGATGATGCAAATGGCATTTTACGTGAGAAGTATCAAAATGATTTAACTGTTAATGGCAATTATCAAGAAGACTTCAAGAAAGTTAAAGATATTGATGAAGTAAAACAAATGCAATATATTGATTTGCACCACTTCATGCTTAACGATATTGAACAAAAGGCCGATAAAATTTCAATGGCTCATTCTTTAGAATTACGTGTTCCTTATCTTGATAAAAAGATTGCCGAATTAGCTAACTCAATTCCAACTAAGTATTTAGTTAACAGTCATGATACCAAATATGCTTTGCGCAAGGCAGCTGAAAGAGTGTTACCTGATGAATGGGCAAAACGTCCAAAACTTGGCTTCCCAACTCCAATTAAACAATGGTTAAAGGAACCACGTTTTTATAAGCAAGTTAGAGAGCTATTTACTGAAGATTTTGTAAATGATATCTTTGATCAAGAAAAGATTGTAAAATTGCTTGATGATAACTATAAGGGCGATGGCTCAGCTCGGCGTCAAATTTGGGCTATTTATACTTTCTTAGTTTGGTATAAACTATACTTTGTGGACTATGAAAATACTGTTAAGAAGTATCAACATGTTCAGCCAGAAGTAGCGAAATTAATTGAATCTGGTAAGTTAGTATAAAAATAAAAATTTAAATAAAATCGAGGAATTTATTGTGGAACCAAAGTTTACCCCTATTCTTTTAGGTAGTGATATTAATGTTTATGGTATGGCTCGTTCATTTAACGAAGCATATGGAATTACTGTTCAAGCTTGGGCAGCTACGCAATTAGCAGCTACACGCTATTCAAGTATTGTTAATGTTGAAGTTCATCCTGGATTTGCTGAAGATCCTGGCTTTATGAAAGTGATGAATAAAAAGATTGAAGAGTATAAGAATCACAAGGAACCAGTTATTTTAATTGCTTGTGGTGATGGATATGCAGAATTACTAGCTAAGCACAAAAAAGAATTAGAGGGAACTTTTATCGTTCCTTATATTGATTACGATCTTCTTGAAAAGTTAATTTCTAAAGAAGGTTTCTATCAAATTGCGGAAGAATACGGGTTACCTTATCCTGGTACTAAGATTATTACGATGGATGACTATAAGGATAATAAATTCTTAGATATTCCATTTGATTATCCAGTTGAATTAAAACCTGAAGATCCTGTTTCTTGGCTTGATTGTCAGTTTGAAGGCCGTAAGAAGGCCTTTACTATTCATGATGAAGCTGAATTAAAAGATATCATTACTAAGATTTATACTCATGGTTATGTAGAAGATCTAATTTTACAAGATTTTATTCCTGGTGATGATTCTAACATGCGTGTGCTTAATGCTTATGTTGATAAAAATCATAAAGTAAAAATGATGTGCATGGGCCATCCACTACTTGAAGATCCAACACCTCAATCAATTGGGAACTATATGGCTATTTTGCCAGAATATAACCAAAAACTTTATGATACGGTACAAGCTTTCCTTGAAAAATTAAACTATACTGGAATGGCTAACTTTGATATTAAGTACGATGAACGTGATGGCGAATACAAATTCTTTGAAATCAATTTACGTCAGGGTCGTTCAAGTTTTTACGTAACTTTAAATGGGTATAACTTGGCAAAATGGTATGTGGAAGACTATGTCCAAGATGACTTAAAGGATAAGCCAACTGTTTATGGTAATAAGGATAAGAGCAAGTATATGCTTTGGCTAGGTGTACCAGTTAAAATCTTCAAGAAGTATGCCTTTGATAATCCAGCTAAACAAGAAGCTGAAAAATTGATCAGTGAAGGGCGTTACGGTACAACAGTCTTTTACAAGAAGGATCGCAACTTTAAGCGTTGGCTTTTAATGCATTACATGTTCCACAATTATATTGATCGTTATAAGAAATACTATGAAGTAAATAAAGGTCAATATTTTAAGAAGTAAATTTTAGCATTTTATTGACAGATATTTGCTGGGACTGTTAAACTATAGTTAATCAAGTTAAGTGATCGCTGTGCGATCGTACCAGAGAGGGCATGTATTATACATGCCCTTTTTGTGTAAGGAGAATAAAAGTGAATGATAAACCCTTTATAACTATTAATAAACAAATAGAGTTGTTAGAAGAACGAGGTCTATTGTTTCAAGATAAAGAATTAGCAAAGAAAAATTTATTGAGTTATGGGTACTATGAAATCATTAATGGATATAAAGATTGTTTTTTGGATAAGTCATCAGAATCAGTGGATAAATTTAAATCTGGGATTACATTTGAACATATTTTTCAGCTATTTACCCTAGATAGAAATTTAAGATCTGAAGTTATTTCTGCAATTGAAGTCTTTGAGGCAAATTTAAGACAAGCTGTAGCCTATACAGTAGCAGAACAAATATCGGAGAATCAAGAAAAATATTTGGATAGAAGAAACTATGTGACAGGGAAAAAGCAATATAATAGATCTCTTCATAAAAAAGCTTATCCTATTGATGCTTTATTAGCGATATTAACTGGTATTACTCACGCAAACTCAGAACCATACAGGCATTATAGAGAGGAACATAATAATATTCCGCCGTGGATAATTGTTAAAAAACTGAATTTTGGTAATTTAATTTGGTGGTATCGATTACTTAAAGCACCACAAAAAAGAAGTGTAACATCTCGTATGACTGGATTAGATAAAGCATTACTTCAACAGCTTAATGAATTTGAAAGTGGCTATAGCTCTCTTTTATCTTTATATCTAGATTTTAGAAATACATCTGCACATGGTGGACGAATTTATAACCATTTTTCCAAGAGACATGCGCTACCTTATAATCCTATCATTCATGATTTACTCAAAATTTCTCCAGCAGATTATAGAGTTGGTAAGGGACAAAGTCATTTAGGTACATTAATAAATACTCTACAATTTTCACAAGATTTGACAGCTTATAATGAATTAAGGAATGGAAGTAAATTTTATATTGAAAGATATTTAAAACTTTATCCAGGAGAAAAAGAATTTATTTATTCACAAGCAGAGCTTAGTGATGATTTATTTCATTAAGTAAAGTGTAGGAATTAAACTTATACAAAAAACTAAGTCTAGCTAGGCTTAGTTTTTTTAGTTTCTTTAGAGAAAAAAGGATGCAATAAAAATTTATTCCTGATAGACTAGATAGCAGATTTTAAGTTAAAGGAGGATACTTCATGAAGACACAAGTAGGTGCTAAACCAAGTGATGAAATAAAATTACCTTGGCTTTTATTAGGTGAATTATTCACCTGGATTGGAGCTAGTTTCATTTGGCCTTTGACATCCGTATTCTTAAATAAGCAACTGCACGTTTCACTGGCAATGATTGGTGTGGTATTGCTTTTCAATTGTCTTGCCAACATGATCGGCTCCTTTATTGCAGGATGGGCCTATGATCGCTTTAATCCTTATTATTTATTAATTGCTGGATCTGGTTTAGATGCAGTAGTTTTATTCTTAATGGCAGCTGATCATACTTGGCCAATATATTGGCTTTGGATGACTTTAACCGGATTTTTAGGTGGCTGGAACGGTGCGTTAATTAATTCCACTGCTACATCTTTGAAGTCTAAGCAACCACGTTTTGTTTTTAATATGCTTTACTTTTTCCAAAATCTTGGAGTGGTTATTGGTACTTTAATTGTAGGATATGTCTATGATTATTCAGTAACATTGTTATTCATTATTGCGGCTAGTTTATTTGTCGTAGTATGTTTGAACACGATCTTTAATTATCGACCAATTATTCAATTCCATAAAGAAAGAATGGCCAATAAAGATGAAAAGGTTAAACAGAAAGCAGAATCCATGCCACGCCCAAATTGGCAATTGACTCTAGGTTTTTATGTTGCTTTAGGAGTAATTTGGCTGATGTACATGAACTGGGAATCCAATCTTTCAGTCTATATGGTTTCATTAGGGATTCCATTTCATCTTTACAGTCTGTTGTGGACAATTAATGCGACAACTATCGTGATTGTGCAAGCAATTTTGGCTAAGTATCCTAATATATTTAAGACGCTTTTCCATCAAGTTATTTTTGGAATTGTAATGTTTGCGATCTCATTTATTACTTTGATTTTTGCTAAAGATTATCCACATTTTGTCTTTTCAATGATCACTTTAACTTTGGGAGAAGCAACAGCGATGCCGGCAATGCCAGCGTATGTGAATGAGCTTTCACCAATCTCATCTAAAGGAAGGTATCAGGGATTAACTTTATCCTCTCAATCAATTGGCCGTGCCGTAGGGCCGTTATTTGGTGGTTTAATTATTGATCGATTTGGCTACATTCAATTCTTTATTGTAGCTGCGATTGGTATCTTCATTTTAGTGGGCTATCTAATTCCACTTCATGCAAAATTGAAAGATAAATTAACAATTTATAGCCATTAAGAAGAGGGAGTAAACAATAAGTTTATTCCCTTTTTGAATTATGAAAAATAGACTAAATATTTTAATAATGATATCATTTAAGCTGAAATATTAGTTAAAAGGGAGGATAAAATATGAGTCATTTTAACGTTCGTGGCGGTGCGGGCGATATTATAAAGCCTGATGTCAACGCTCGTCCTCAAGATAATTTATACTTAGCAGTTAATTCAGAATGGTTAGAAAAAGCTAAAATTCCATCTGATCGTTCCCGTATTTCAAGTTTTGATGGTATTGACCTCAATATTGAAAAAGAATTGATGAGTGATTTTGCCGATTTTGCAGCAGGCAAAAAAGAATTACCTGATATTCCTAACTTTGATAAGGCAGTAGAATTATATAAAATTGCTAATAACTTTGAGAAGCGTAATGCCGATGGGGCAAAGCCAATTAAGGCAGATCTAGAAGTATTAACTAGTTTACGCGATTTTGCTGATTTAAACTTGAAGGCTGCTGATTTATACAAGAATGGTTTTGGTTTACCATTTAGTCTTTATGTTGAAGCAGATATGAAGAATACCAAGGTTCATGCTTTACACTTTGGTGGAGCCAGTTTAATCTTGCCTGACACTACAACTTATGAAAATCCAGCAGCTAGGGATCTTTTAAAGGTTTGGCAAAAGCAAACTGAAAAGCTTTTGACAATGGCAGGAATTAGTGAAGCTGATGCTCAAAAGTATGTGGATCAAGCACTTGCTTTTGATAAGAAATTATCCAAGGTAGTTAAGTCCTCTGAAGAATGGGCTGACTATCCAGCCATGTATAATCCAGAATCAATTACTGATTTTGAAAGTAAGATTAAGTCATTCAAGTTTGATCACTTCTTAGCAGAATTATTTAAACAAAAGCCTGAACGGATCATTGTTACTGAGCCGCGTTACTTAGATCATTTTGAAGAATTAATCAATCCTGATAATTTTGAAGAAATTAAGAGCTGGATGATTTCTAACTTTATTAATTCAGTTGCTGCTTACTTATCACAAGATTTTCGTGAGGCAGCCTTTCCATTTTCACAAGCTTTGTCTGGTCAACCTGAATTAAGTTCTGGTGTTAAACAAGCTTACCGGATTGCTAATGGGATGTTCTCTGAAGTGGTCGGTGTTTACTATGGTCAAACTTACTTTGGAGCTGAAGCCAAAGCAGATGTCGAAGACATGATTCATAAAATGATTGATGTCTACGAACAAAGAATTACTGCTAACGATTGGCTTTCCGAAGATACCAAGAAAAAGGCGATTGTAAAATTACGCGCTTTGATTTTGAAGATTGGTTATCCAGATAAGATAGAAAAAATTTACGATCGTTTCCAAATTATTCCTGAAGCAGATGGAGGCAGTCTCTATGCTAATGAAGCTGCTGCAGGTAGAGAACAAATTAAATATAATTTGGAGAAATTAACCCAAAATGTTGACCGGGGCGTTTGGCTCATGCCTGGTAATTTGGTTAATGCATGTTACGATCCACAAAGAAATGACATTACCTTCCCAGCAGCAATTTTGCAAAAGCCATTCTATGACTTAAAGCAATCACGTGCTTTGAATTATGGTGGTATCGGGGTTGTTATTGCTCACGAAATTTCTCATGCCTTTGATAATAATGGTGCTAAATTTGATGAATTTGGTAACTTAAAGAATTGGTGGACAAAGGAAGATTTTGCCGAATTTGAAAAACGTACGCAAGAAGAAATTGATCTCTTCAATGGAATTGAATATGGTCCAGTTACCTTGAATGGTAAACAAATTGTTTCAGAAAATATTGCTGACCAAGGTGGGTTAACTGCCGCTGTTGAAGCTAATAAGGGTGAAGGCGGCAACATGAAAGAAGTATTTGAAAACTTTGCTCGTGTTTGGGCTACCAAGCAATTGCCTGAATCAATTAAGACGCAAGTTTCTGTTGATGTTCACGCACCAGGTCCTGAAAGAGCTAATGTCCAATCACAATGCCAAGAAGAATTCTATAAGGCATTTGATGTGAAGCCTGAAGATGGCATGTGGCTTGACCCAGAAAAACGGGTAGTAATTTGGTAAAAACAAAATTAATATTAAAAAAGAATTTCCTATTTGGAAATTCTTTTTTTGAAAGGTGAAAAATGATAAATAAATTTGCTTAATAAATAAATATAAAATAAAAAGGAAGCTAAATTACTCAGTGAAGCTGAGTCGATTTAGTTTCCTTTTTTATTTAGTGGCTTAATTCACCATTTGTCTTTAACTTACGTTTTTCTACTTCGTATTTATCACTAGGAATATGAGTAATATGAATTCGACGTTGATCACCCAAGATTAATGGAACACGTTCAACAACAGTGTCGGCATAATCTAGGCCGAACCAAGAAGCTGGATTTGAAGAAAGATTTTGAAGCCAAACACGAGCTTCAACTAATGCTTTTTCATAACCACGTAATTGAGTTTGTGGACTAATTACGTCGTTAACGATAACGAAGGAGAAGTCCCCAACATCACGTCCTGGTGTAGTGGTGTACTCTTGTGGCTGGGACTCAATTGTACCGTCAGCGATCAAATCATGGACGATTTGACGTAGATAAACGTTAACACGTTGTTGCTGTTTAAAACCTAGGAAAAGCTGCACGTTAATAACGTTTTTTGTACCAAAGGTATTTACGGCATATTCAGCAGTAAATGGCTCATTAGTAACGTTAACAGTTACAAACCAATATGCTTTAGCACGTTTTGGTCGTTTGTCTAGAATAGAATATAAAATTTCACGTTTAATAAATTTATTGTATTTAACTTTAGCCATGTAAACTAAGTTATCGGCATATGTTGGATAATCTTCATCATGACTTAATTGCGTTAACATGTCGATATAGTCATCCAAGCGAACATAGGCATTTCGTGATTCACGTTTATCACGAATTTTATTACCGTAGTACCAGATGTACATAATCAAGCAGATAAAGCCGGCGATTACTAGTGAGACATATCCGCCATGGAAGAACTTACTTAAGCTGGCAACCATAAAGATGATATCTAATAAACCAAAGAAGAGTAAGAAAATCCAACCCCAGATGAGATGAACACCTTTAAGAATGAGCCATTCAAAGAGCAAGATCGTTGTCATTAACATTGAAATTGTAATCGATAGCCCATAAGCAGCTTCCATGTGAGCTGAAGTACGGAAGAGCAACACAATGGCAATAGTTGCTGCACAAATCATCTTGTTAACAGATGGAATATAAATTTGCCCCTTTTCATTTGAAGGATAAATAATATTCATTCTTGGTAAGAACTTCATTCCGATTGCTTCTGCTACTAGAGTAAATGATCCAGTAATTAATGCTTGTGAAGCAATAATAGCAGCAATAGTAGCTAAGACAATCGCAACTAAACGAATATCATTAGGTACAGTTTCGTAGAAGGGGTTGAAGTCACCTGTAGTGTGGTAAGTTGGGTGTTGTAAAATCCACACACCTTGACCAAAGTAGTTAAGAGCCAAGCAAACGAATACATAAGGCCATGAACCAATGATATTATTTTTACCAACGTGGCCAACGTCTGAATAAAGAGCTTCGGCACCAGTAGTAGCCAAGAAGACTGATCCTAAAATGAAAACTCCTTCTTTATTGTAGGGACTAGCTAGTAATTTAATTGCATAATAAGGGTTAATAGCTTGTAAGATAGACCAATCATGAGCCATGTTCATTAAGCCAATTCCACCTAGGAAAGTAAACCAGATGAACATAATTGGACCAAAGGCTTTTCCGATAAAACTAGTTCCCATTCTTTGAATAGAAAAAAGAATTAGCAAGATTACTACAGTAATTGCTATTACCATATTTTGGGTATCGACAGGGATGCTATTACCAAATTGAATTCCCTTTAAACCTTCAATAGCAGTAGTAACAGTAACTGCAGGTGTCAAAGTCCCATCAGCTAAAATTGCAGCTCCACCTAATAAAGCGGGGAGGACTAACCATTTTGCATGTTTACGCACTAAAGTATAAAGGGCAAAAATACCACCTTCACCATGGTTAGTAGCTTTTAAAGCAATGAAAACAGTTTGCAGGGTAGTTAGTAAAGTTACTGTCCACAATACTAGTGAAATTGAACCAACGATAAAATCACGATTTACATTACCAATTCCACCATTACCAGCAACGATAGCCTTCATTACATATAAGGGACTCGTTCCGATATCACCATAAACGATCCCAATGGCGATTAATAAACCAGCCGCCGAGATGCGTTTGCTTTTTTCTTTATGCATTTTTGTGTACTTCCTTAAGAAATATAGTAATTATATTCCAACTAAAAAAGAATGCCTCTGCGACATCCTAGTTGTTAAACGAGTATATTTTCTAATAGATTTTACAATGTTGCAACCCTATCTAAGTAAATAATTGAAATTAAAAACGCAAAACTAAAAAAGAGAACCTTGAAAGGTTCTCTTTTTTATTAAGACATTGATTGTGGAATGTCATTACGACGATCAAGATACCATTGATTCCAATCTTCGTAAGTCTTCATGCTTTGGGGATCAATTCCAGTTTGATCTTTAATCTTAGCTAAAATGTCTTCAAAACGTTTAGCGTGGACATTTAAAACATGTTTGACTAAGTTAGAACGGTTAAATGAATCGTTGTTAGTAATATAAGTATTAATTTCGATCATGTTATGGTTACCATCGAAGGATTCCATAATTTCAAGATCGGCTGCTTCGAAGCGAGAAATGTAAAAGTCAGCGAATACCTTTAAATAATCAGGTTGTTCTGAAAATTCAGCTTGTGGCATTTCTACACGATTAGGTTCAGGAATAACCACCTTGAATCTTTCATCTTCTTCTACGTTTTCTTCTTCGGTGTTCTTTTTGCTTTCTTCAGTCAAAGTTAAGAGCTCCTTTAATATGTAGTACTAGTACAAAAATCAATATGATTTTACCCTGAAATGGGCTTAAAATCAACTTTTCTTACTATTTATTAAAATTGTTAACGTCGCTTTGAGTGTAAGAATCAATCGTGGTGTGACCATTTTGAGCTGCTGAATTCATGAAGTTAACAACATCTTGATCAGACCATGATGAAGTACTGACACCAAGTGAACCTAATTTTTCACGAACTTGTGCTACGACGCGAGCAGGAACAGCTTGACCACCGACAGTCATACTATTTGAACTAGCTGCGGTTTGGTTTGAACTACTGTTATTAGAAGAACTGTTAGTAGTTTCATTTGAGTTAGACTCGTTAGAATTATTAGAATCACTCTTATTTGATGAAGACTTAGAATCACCAGCGGCATCTTGAGCATCGTTAAGTAGGTCTTTAACATCGCTCTTGATTTGTTTGTAGTACTTAGCGTATTTACCATTAAGGTAAGGTAAATCTAAGATTTGAGTACATAAATCTTCTGCTTCTGAGTATTCATTATTCTTGTAAGCAGTCTTAGCCTTGCGATATAAAGGATTAATTTCGTTCTTGATGTTGTTATTTACTTCATTAATAGTGTTGTAGAGCTTCTTAGCTTGCTTAGTCATAACTGCATAGCCATTGCTCTTAGTTTGAGCCTTGTTAAGGTCTTTTAAGGCAGTACTATATTCGTAATCACCAATTGAATCTTTAGCATCATCCATATCTCCAGCTTGGCTGGCATAAGCTTTTGATTCTTTAGTTGCTTTAATTTGATGAGCTTGTTCAAACTTATCTTGAGCCTTGGAATAGTTTTGGTCATCAACATAATCTTTACCTTGGCTCATTAAGGTGTTGTAATCAGCTGATGAGGTTTTACCAGCATTATTAGTACAACCAGCTGTAACAAATACAAGTAGTAAGGCAACTAGGCCAGCCCATAATCTAGATTTCTTCATTATTAAGTAAATCCTCCTTTAATAATCTTGCATCCTCATTATACCAAAACTAGAGTAAATTAAACTTTTTACATTTATATTGATACAAATTTAAGAATTAGTTCGTTAGTAATAGTGTAAGGCAATCACCGGTGAATAACTTACAAGATAATAAATAGAAATAAAAAGAGGTAAAAAGATGAAATTAGTAGAACAATCAATTCAATATACTTTTGCAGCAGCTAAGTACAAGGACAATAAAAAGAAGCGAATTTTACAAAATGTGAATACTAACGCTAATAGCGATAATTTAATCAAAGTTGGAAAGGCTCTTTCAAGTTTACAAAAAGACGATGGCCTAACCGAAGCTATCTTAATTCAACATCATGAATTAGAAGTAGACAGTACTGAATAAACTTTTGTCACCTGACCACATATATTTATAGAAGAAAAAAGATTTAATCAAGGAGAAAATAAAATGACTACCACAAAAACTTTAAAACTTACCTTTATTAACGGCCAAAACAAGAAGGCTTCATTAACTATGCCGGATGCTGCAGGTGATTTAAAACCAGAAGAAGTGCGACAAGCGATGGATACAATTGTCCAAGCTAATGTATTTAATCGAAAGGGAGTTGATCTTTATACCCAAACTCACTCTGCTGAATATATTGAACGAACTGTTACTTCTGTGTTTGATGATTCTGCAGCAGAATAAGATCATTATTCATGAAATTCGGCAGATTTGGGACGAAATTCTTAAAATGATCTATTACTTTGAAATTATTTTGAAATATAAATAAGTCGAATTTTAAAAGTGTTATTTATTTAACTATAGTAGGAAAAAGCGCGTAATAACGCGCTTTTTCTGTATACAAATGTTAATATTTTTTAAAAATTTAGCTAAATTTGTTTATTACAGGGATGTTAAATGTCACGAAAAAAGTCGAGATACCTTTGCAAATATCAGAAAACAAGATATAATATGTCTCGTGGTGGTAATAGGACAAATGCTTCAGGCGTGATGCCTGTACAGCATGCGGATTTCTTATTAAAGACTGACTACCTCAGAGGATTTATAGACCTCTGATCTTTAATCAAGAGATTTTGTACAATTATGGGCTATGTCACGTAGAGCTCTTGCCTATTACGATGATTGATAATTTCAAGGAGGAAAAGACCACATGAAGAAAAATGTTAAATATTTAGGTATGGCTGCTGCTGCATTATTAGCAGTTGCTCCAGTTGCTGTAACTGGTGTTGCTAACGCTGCAACTATTACTGTTACTCCTGGCGCTGGCCAAGTTGACAACACTACTGATAACAAGATTAATGTTAGCTTAGCGGTTACTAACATTTCTAGCTTAAAGGCTGGAGATTCAGCTGATAAAGTTGCTGCTAATTTGACTGCAACTTTAGCTGGTCAAAACGTAAACGTTAACTTATTAAACGGTTATAAGGCTTACGTTCTTCCAGCAGGAACTGCTCCAACTTTCAATGACAAGGGAGAAGTTACTAACGCTGTAAAGACTCTTGAAGCAGATAAATCTTACCAAGTATACGCAACTGGAATTGGTATGACTGGTTTAGTTTCTAACAAGCAATACCAAATTACTGGTAACGCTACTAACACTACAGTAACTTCATCAGCCTTTGGTAACATCGGTGGTGACCGTAAGATTGCTGCTGAAAGTCCTGTATTTACTGTTGGTCAAGGTAACGGTTTCTTTGTTAAAGCTGGTACTAACCAAATCGTAAATAGCGCTTCAATTGACTTTGCTGGTAACAACTCAGTTAACGGTTTAGTTAAAGCAATCGAAGGTGCTGTAACTCCTAAGAACACTAACGTTAATGTAAGTGCTACTGAAGCTTCTTTAGTAAATAATGTTAAAGCTGCATTACAAAATGCTAACGTAACTGTTCCAGCTGACAACAATGCTAAGATTGCTACTCCAGCAACTAACTTTGTTGTAAACTACGAAGCACACTTCACTAACGGTACTACTGCAACTATCCCTGTAACTGTTAAAGTTGTTAACTCTAATACTGCTGATACTACTGTTCCTGTATTTACTGCAAGCAACGGTGTTAAGGATGAAAAGAACAATAACTTCAGCTTAACCCTTCCTAAGAACGGTGCTAGCTTTAGCATTAGTAACTACTTAACTGCTTACAACAACTCAAGCAAAGAATACACTTTACCAGTTTCAACTTCTGGTGATGTTAACACTGCCGTTGATGGTGTTTACACTGTTAAAGTTACTGCAACTAACCCATCAGGCAAGACTTCAACTGCTACTTTAACTGTAACTGTTGGTAATCCTGCTAAGACTGCTACTGTTAAGTACGTTCCTGGTTACGGCGTTAACACTTGGAGTATTAACGGTAACAAAGTAACCTTCACTGGTAACCGTGTTGATGACGGTAACAAAGTTGCTGTATTTGACACTACTAGAGTAGATGGCGTTTCATACACTAGAGTTGGTTCAGCAGATTCAAACACTTGGATCCAAACTCAATACTTAGACGGTTCATACAAGCCATCAGCTAACAAGGGTGAAGAATCAGTTAGCGGTGTATTAACTGTTAAATACGATGGTAAGGGTAAAGTAGGTCTTACTAACGCAAACGGTAAATACACTGGTCAATACGTATCAAAGAACTCACGTTGGAAGGTATTCGCTAAGAAGACTATCAACGGTCGTGAATTCTACCGTATTGGTAACCAAAACCAATGGATTCCTGCACAATACTCAGAATTAGCTGACTAATTCTTTTCTTAATTGTGATTTAAATTCAAATAAATTCAAAAAGACTCACCGAATGGTGAGTCTTTTTTTGTGTACATTAAGCTGTTACATAATATGGCGGTTAAACCATGGTATATATGAGATAAAGTACATAACAATAGTTGAGAAGATGAATACAGCTATTGTGCCTAGTGGAACAGAAATAAAAGTATTTGGTATATGATCAAACAAGTGTAAATGAACAACAAGAATTCTAACAAATACAAAGTGTACAAGATAAATTCCAAATGTTAACTTCGATAAGAGAATTAAAAGCTTATCAGCTTGAGAATGCTGAGTCCAGTCAATCTTTTCCCCAAGTTCCTTAATCAATAGAAAAACTGCAATACTTGTTAAAGCCACAGGAAGGCTCATGTAATCATACCAAGGAGTAATAGGCGTATTGTATCTTAACGAAAAGAAATTAGAAAATGCCCAACCACCAATTAAGCCAACCAACCCTAATAGATAAATTAAATAGCGCGTTTTCTTGGTAAACTTTGCTTGATGAAAGTAATATCCAGCAACAAAATATGTGGAAAAGAACATTGTGAATCTAAAATATACACTGTCAGTGACTTTTTGAAAATTATAGATAAAAAGTTGTACCATGTATGGCATTGAATGATGTGCAGCTAAGGCATAATAAGTGGTATAGAATGTTGGTAATAAAATTGAAAAGAATAATGCTAATCCTAAGTAATATTGCATTAATTTTTGATCAGTAGTGAATTTTCTTAAAAATGGCACAATCAAATAAAGCCCAACAATCATCGGTAAAAACCATAAATGAGAATAGCCTCTAAAAATCAAAGTTAAAAGCATCCTAATGGTATGTGTTTCAAAGAAGTACGTATAGAATGCATAAAATAAATCCCAAAAAATAAAGGCTGTAATAATTCTTACTATATTCTTTTTATAAACTCGATGCATATTAATTTTACGCTGAGGATCCAAGAATAATACTCCTGAAATCATTACAAAAATGGGAACACTAAAACGAACCATGGAATCCCAGAAATTTACTCCTATCCATGAAGTAGTATGCAAATTTTTAGCATAAAATGGACTTTGACTAGACATATGAATAATAATCACACATATAATTGCTAATACTCTTAATAAGTCTAAGTAGTGTATACGTTTGGTTTTCATAATATTCCTCCAAGGTATAAAAAAAGAGTTACCTCAATGAGGTAACTCTTTTTATTTAGCAAAATCTTCTAAGATTAGTCTAATTCTGAGAAGTCTGCAGGAATCCATTGGTTTTGGTTACCAATACGGTAGAATTCACGGCCGTTGATAGTCTTCTTAGCGAATACCTTCCAACGTGAGTTCTTTGATACGTATTGACCAGTGTACTTACCGTTTGCGTTAGTAAGACCAACCTTACCCTTACCATCGTAACGAACAGTTAATACACCGCTAACTGATTCTTCACCCTTGTTATCAGTTGATGGCTTAGTAGTAGTATCTGCTGAAGCACCGTCAACATATTGAGCTTGGATGTATTCATTCTTGTTCTTAGTGATTTGGTAGTACTTAACACCATTAACAGTCTTTTCACCGTAAATAGTTACGCTTTGACCAGCCATTACACGCTTACCTGAGAATGATACGTTTGATGAGTTAACAACGTTCCATACGTTTACACCGTAACCAGCTTTGTATTGAACAGTAGCAACACGTGAGCCATCAGTAGCAACTGGGTTAACGATTACGTTGAAAGTTAATTCAGTAGTGTAACCATTAGGGTTAGTTGCTCTAAGAGTAATTGGGTAAACACCAACTTTGTTTGGATTAATGTTGTTTGAAAGAACCTTCAAGTCAATTTGACCAGATTGAGTGTTGTTAACAGTGTATGCCTTTAACTTAAGGTAACCAATTGGGTCACTGAAGAATGCCTTAGCACCAGTAGAACCAACGCCTAAGTAAATAGTACCTAAACCTTTACCCATGTTACCTTGCTTTATAGGGTTATCCTTGTTACCATCTTGGTAAATTGCTGGGAAGTTCTTGTAGTTATCAGCCTTGTTAAATTGAACCTTAGCAGTAGCAGTCTTACCGTTAACTGGGTTAGTAGTTGAAACAGTTAAGTAGAAGCTTGATGCGCTAAGTGGAAGGTGACCATCGGTAACAGTAATACCTTGGTTTGCTAATTGACTAGTAATGTCACCGTAGTTAATAGTTAATGGTCTAGTGTTACCATTTTCGTTAACCATTGGAGCAACAGTAGCTGCAATAGTATCTTGAATATCAGCAATGCTTTCACCTGGTGTGAATGCTTGTGCCTTGTATGCAAATGCACCATTAGCAAGGTTTACGTGGTTAGCAGTAGTGTAGTCAACAAAGTATGGTTGACCTTGAATAGCTGCATCAGTAGCAACAAAGCTGTATGATACAGGAACGTTTTCAATTACACCACGAGCAGTAGAAGTGTAGTCATGTCCGTTTACACTGTATTTAGTATTTGCTTTTAAGCCAGCAATTGCAACACTAGTTTGAACCCAGTAAGTTTGGCCAGCTTGGAAACTAGTTACAGCAACACCACCAGTTTGTTGATTTGAAACAACAGTGTTACCAATACCAACAACTGAAGCACCTGAAATACCAGATACTTTAAGATCACGTTGAACTGCGCTTAAAGTAGTTAATTCTGATGGTTTAGTTGAAACAGTTGCATTTACACTACCGTTAAGAGTAATTCTTGGAGCAGTAGTTGTATTGTTATTACCACTAGCTTGGTTACCATCAGTAATAACAGTAGCAGCGTTAGCAACACCAGTAGTTGCAACAGGTGCAACTGCTAATAATGCAGCAGCAGCCATACCTAAATATTTAACATTTTTCTTCATGTGGTCTTTTCCTCCTTGATATAAATCATAAATATGTAATAGGCAAAGAGCTCTTCGTGACATAGCCCATAATTGTACAAAATCCCTTGATTAAAGATCAGAGGTCTATAAAACCGCTAAATAGTTGAAAGAAAATATAAAATATCAAGGTAAAATACCTAATTGACCTCAAATTGACCACATTTTTATAATTGATCTAATGCAGTGCTAATTTGTCGATTTACTAAGGCTTTATGTTTCTTGAATTCATAGGCATAAATTTTTTGTGTAGTGGTGATTTCACTATGACCCAATCTTTGTGCAATATCATAAAGACTAATATTCGCATTGAGTAAGAGAGCCACTTGTGAATGACGTAAAGAATGAATTTGAACTCCGGGTGCTTCAATATTTAGCTTTTTTAATGCACGACGTAAAGTATTAATTAAGCTATGAGATTGCGGAATGGTTTGATAGCTCTGCGACCAGAAGACTTTAGTAGGGTGGTTTGCTTGGAGCTCTTTTAATATTTCGGCTAGTCGTTTAGAAATACCGATAATTCGATTAGAAGAATAATTTTTGGTTGGACCATAGTCTTTAGCCTTATAATCCCATGCCTTGTTGATTGTTAATGTGAGATTATCAAAATCGACACAATCCCAGGTGAGTCCTGCAGCTTCACTCTCTCTTAAGCCGGTATAAAGGATAGTAATGATCATATAACTACCAGAACTATTTGGGTGACGGTGTGCAATTAGATAATGTAATAAGCGCTTTATTTCATGATCTTCTAGATAGGTAACCTTTCTTTTTTTATTGGGATTGTAATGGAGCGCAATGCCTTTTGTGAAATTTTGAGTAATTAGTCCTTCTTCAATTGCTGTATTAACACTAGCTTTAATGTGATTATGGAGCTTGGTGACTGTGATTTTTGAATGATTACTGCCAAACTCATTAATAAAATTTTGATAGGATAAACGATTAATTTGCTTTACTTTGGTTTGTCCAAACCCTTGATGAATTCGTTTGCTATCTAAGAGATATTCTCTTAAAGTATTGGGCCTGATTGATCCATGGGGATGTTCAAGGCTTCCTTTATACGTTGCTACCCATTGATCAAAATAGTCGGCAAAAATTGGATTAGTGAATACATCAATGCCACTGGCTATTTGATTAAGTAACTTCAGTTCGTATTCTTGAGCCTCTCGTTTAGTCTTGAAACCTCGCTTAGTTTTGTACTTTCTAATTCCTTGTTCGTTAGTCCATGATTTGTTGACGAACCAGGTTCCATTTTTTGCTTTATAAATACCCATTATTAGACTTACTTCCTTTCTTAATTAAATACAAGTAGTCTAACAAAGTGAGCTATAATTATTTAGCATAGACTTAAAGAGTAGGAAGATAAAAATGAAGTTAGTGAAGTTTTTATTGGGATTAATAATTTTGCCAATCTTATTTGGCTTCTCTAATATT
The DNA here is from genome assembly GCF_003423665.1 of Lactobacillus rodentium. Classification (GTDB taxonomy): domain Bacteria; phylum Bacillota; class Bacilli; order Lactobacillales; family Lactobacillaceae; genus Lactobacillus; species Lactobacillus rodentium. The sequence continues at coordinate 57,476 of NZ_BFBY01000009.1, forward strand.
GCGCATCGAGGTGATAATGAAGCGGGAAAGTATGTTGAACATACTTATGAGGCTTATGACCGGGCTGTGGCTAGTGATGCCAATTATTTAGAATTAGATATCCACCGCACTAAAGATGGTGTTTTAGTAGTAAGCCATGATAATAATATGAGTCGTGTTTTTGGCGTTGATAGGTTAATTACTTCAACACCTTATGGTACTTTAAAAAAATATCGTAACCGTGCTAATGAACCAGTTCATACTTTAGCTGATGTTTTTAATCGTTATCGTAGTGTGCCTGGTTTAAAGTTCATGATTGAAACAAAAAATGAAACTAGTAAAACTGGCATGGAACCAGAATTAATTGATCTAATCAAAAAGTACCATTTATCTAAGCGAGTTCTAATTGAATCATATTCTGCTCCTTCATTAACCAAAGTTAAAGAAATTGATCCTCAAATTGTAACTTGTCTTTTGGGTAATAAATATACCCAAGTGGGTAACAATGATTATTATGCAAATGGTGAATATTCAGAAAAAATTGCTAAATATCTTAAAGATCATCATAAAAAATATTTAATTTGGGATGTTGATACAAAAACTCAAATGAAAAAACTACTAAAGAACAAGTTGGTTTCAGGAGTTTTAACTAACTATCCAGCCAAATTAGCTAAAGTTAAAAAAGAAAAAAAGTATCCTGCTAAAGAAATTAATGGTAGGGCATATATTGTTGCTAAAAAGACTCGAGTGTATAAAGAGGACCAGGCGACTTTTAAAAAGACTAATAAAAAGCTAAAACAAGAATCAGTTTATAAAATATCAAAAGTGAAATTTAGTCATAATCGGTACTGGTATTGTTTAGGAGAAAATAAATGGGTTCAGGAAAAGAATATTGAATTTTATCCTTTTTCTCCACAAGCTAAGCGAGCACCTAAGTTAAAAGTAGGAATCTTACAAGTTACTAAGACAACTAAGATATTTTCTTCTTCAGGTCAGCCTACAAATAAAATAGCCGCTGTTAAATCTAAGTGGGGATATTTTTCAGAAATTATGCATAAGAAACATGTCTATTATAATTTAGGAAATAATAATTGGATTGACGGTAAAGATGTAAAAGTAATAAGGCAGTAGCATTAAATGGCAAATAGTCGACAACACTCAGTTTAAACTGAGTGTTTTTTGATAGCGTTTTAAAATTACAAAATTATTGTTATATTACTTTTTTGTTGCAAAACATGTGTTCGGTTGTATATGCGAAGCTAGGTCTCTAAAATAAGAATGTATGTGTCCTAGGAGGAAAATATAAAATGAAGAAAAGAACATTCACCGGTATGGCTACCGCCGCAGCATTGACCGCTGCTGGTATATCGGTTACCAACAGTCTTGAAAAGAAGGCTAATCCTTCTCAAGGCGTTGTTCAAGCCGCAACCACTGCGCAACAAACTACTACTGCGCAGACTCAAACCCAACAAACTGCACAGACCCCACAACAACAATTCTTGAATAAGGCTATCCCTGCTGCAACTACTGCATCATCGAACTATGGAACTTATACTTCTGTGATGATTGCCCAAGCTGCCCTTGAATCAGGTTGGGGACAATCATCCTTAGCTCAAGAACCTAATAACAACCTATTTGGTATTAAAGGATCTTATAATGGCCAATCAGTTAATATGGGTACAACTGAATATGGCTCAAATGGTTATTACAATACTAATAGTCAATTTAGAAAGTATCCTTCGTATACTGAATCGTTTAATGATAATGGAGCTTTATTAAGAAATGGAATTAGTGGCTCCAATAACTTCTACTCAGGTACTTGGGTTGAAAATGCTAATTCTGGTAGTCAAGCTACTCAAGGATTACAAGGTAAATATGCTACTGATCCACAATATGCAGCTAAACTTAATCAAGTTATTCAGGCTAATAACTTAACTCAATATGATCCTGTTATCAAAAAAGTTAATGAAACGAGAACTGTAATTCAAGATACTGCAATTACATCTGCGCCTGTTGATGCAAATGTTGGTACTAGTGTTGGGACTGCAAAAAAGGGTCAACAGCTTCTAGTTACTGAATACATTACCTATGGCAATGGTGTTAGTCACGCTTTGACTAATCTAGGTTGGGTTAACGCAACTGCCTTTGGATTAGGTAAGCCTTCTTCACAAGCGCCTACTAATCCCGCTAAACCAACTTCACCTCAAAATACAGTTGATACTAATAAGTACACTATTCATCCGGTAACTGAAGTTGTGACTGTTGCTGGTACTGGTAATGCCGGCCTTAAAGTTCGTAGTACGCCAAATGGTAATGCTACGGGCCAAGTCTTAAAAGAAGGAACTCGCTGGAAGGTTAGTGGCTATGTAATTGCTGATGACGGTTTCCGTTATAATCGTGTAGGAACTAATCAATGGATTAATGACGCCTATTGTTCTCATCTTAATGAAGCACCTGCGGCAACTACAAAATATACTGTTACTAATGTTAATGATGTTGCAACAGTAACGACAACTAGTGTACCGGTTTGGAATGCTCCTACTGAGGCTAAAGGCACAACTACTGGTCAAATTTTAAAAACAGCGAGTCGCTGGAAAGTCACAGGTATTGCAACGATTAATAGTCACCGCTGGTTACGAGTTGGGACCAATCAATGGATTGATTCTAACCACGTAACTTTAGATAGTCAAAAGTCTGTGGCTAATACAGTTGATAAACCTAAGTCTACTCCTATAACTTCTAGTGCAAGTAAGACTAGTGGAGTTTTAACTATCAACTATCGAGATGATCAAGCTGTAACTGTTTGGAATCAACCGGGTGGCCAACCAACTGGTAAATATTTAACTAATAAAACAAGTTGGAGATTCTTTGCTGTTAAAGAAGATTATGGTGCAACTTGGTATAATTTGGGTGGTAACCAATGGGTACCTGCTCAATATGTTTATGTAAGATAATAAAATGCATTAAAAACAATTTATTAATCACGGAGGAATTCATGCGTTTTTCAAAGAAATTAATTGGAGTGTTAGCTTGTACTTCTGCCTTAGCTGGTGTTAGTGTAGCAGCTAATGTAGATAGTCACTCATCTAAAGCTGTTGTACAAGCAGCTACTAACTATGCCCCTTCACGTTCATATGGGGTGGATGTTTCAAGTTTTCAAAGTACTAATTTATCTGCTCATGCTCAAGCAGGTGCTCAATTTGCTATTGTTAAGGTATCAGAAGGTACTAGTTACCGTAACCCTAACGCTGCTGGCCAAATCTCAAGTGCCAAAGCAAATAATATGTTACCTATGGCATACCACTTTGCTATTTTTGGAAATAACGCTTCTGCAGCTCAAGCTGAAGCTCGCTATGCTGTAAGTTCAGCACAAGCTTATGGTTTACCTAAGGGTTCTTACATTGTCTGTGACTGGGAAACTGGTGATGGTAACAATGTTAACGGTGGAGCCGCAGCAAGTACTAATGCTATTCTTTCATTCATGAATACTGTTAAGGCTTCTGGTTATCAACCAATGCTTTATTCTGGTGCTTACTTATTAAGAAATAATATTAATACTAGTTCTATTTTAGCTAAGTACCCTAACTCATTATGGGTTGCTTCTTATGCAACAATGGGTAGAATTGATACCCCAGATTTTAATTACTTCCCATCAATGGATGGTATTGCTATTTGGCAATTTACTGATAACTGGAGAGGATTATATGTAGATGGTAATATTTCTTTATTACCACTTTCATACAATAGTTCCTCATCACAAGCTCCTGCAACCACACCTACTAATACTGTTAAGGTAGGAACTAGTAATTCAGGTAGTCCAGTAGCTCAAGTTGTTTCAGGTAGTGTTGCTGTTCATAGAACACCAAATGGTGCAACAACAGGACAAACTTTAGGTGCTAACTCAAGATGGCAAGTAACTGGTAGACAACAAGTAAACGGTTCATGGTGGTATCGTGTTGGTTCTAACCAATGGATTGATGGCAGAAGCTTATACGTAACAGGAGTAAGTTCAATTCCAGTAGTTAATGCTACTTCAAATAACTCAAGTTCAAACAATACTGCACAAGCCGGTACTACTAGCAATTCAGGTAGTCCAGTAGCTAAGGTCGTTTCAGGCAGTGTTGCCGTTCATAGAACACCAAATGGTGCAACAACAGGACAAACTTTGGGTACTAATTCCAGTTGGAAAGTGACTGGTAAACAACAAGTAAACGGCTCATGGTGGTATCGTGTTGGTACTAACCAATGGATTGATGGCAGAAGCTTATACGTAACAGGAGTAAGTTCAATTCCAGTAGTTAACGCTACTTCAAATAACTCAAGCTCAAACAATACTAACTCAAATAGTAATGCTACTTCAGGTGTAGGACATATTAATTATGTTCCTGGCTATGGTATTAACTTATGGATCGGTTACGGTAGTGATGCACATTGGTCAGGTCGTCGTTTACCTCATGGTACTCGTTGGAAATTCTATAAAAAAGTAACTGTCAATGGTAAGACTTGGTACAACTTAGGTGGTAACCAATGGATTGATGGAGCTTATTTTGTAGTTGATTAAAGAAAAATAATTAAAAGCACTACTTCATAAAAGAAGGAGTGCTTTTTTACTAGAAAATCAGGAGCCACTAAAATGATCTATATAGTTAATTTGGAAGCAAATCAAGAACAAATAGGTGAGGGAACAGAAATTGCTCTTATATTGAAACAGTTAAATATTGCTTCAGTTGTAACGGGTATTTCAAGTAATACCCAAAAAGCTAAGACAATATTAAAAGAAACTAATATTGCAACTCATTTTATTGAAAAAGAAGTTTCAGCTAAGACACAACAAGAATTATTAGATTATTTAAAAGATAATTTAAAAATGAGTGATATTCTGGTGGTAGCTGGAAAATTTATGGGAATAGATCCAGTTTATCTAATTGATTTAGCAACCATTGCAGCTAAAAATATGGTTCACACAGTTGTAGATGTCCCTTATGCAACAGTATTAGATATTTTACCTTTACATCCCTTGCTAGTTAAACCAAATCAAACAGAACTTAAAACTTGGTATGATAAACAAAATGAAACTTTAAGCATTAAAGATGAAATTAATTTAGCTCATGATATGGTAGTTCAAGGAGCAGACCATGTTTTACTATCTTTAGGAGCAGATGGTGCGGCAATTGTGAACTTAATGCATGCTTATTTAGCTGCTGCACCAGCAATTGAATTTAAGAATGATCAAGGAACAGGGGCAACTTTATTAGCTACATTTTTAGCCGGAATGTTACAAAATCATATGCCGGTACGTAATTTGGCCGATAGTATTGCGGCGGCAAGTGATACTGCTCGTCATGAGGAACTAACTGATTTTAAGCAAGTTCCCGAATTACAAAAATTAATTATGGCAGAAAAAATAACTTTTGAAGAAGCTGAATAAAACTCAGCTTTTTTTGTTAAAATATAAAAGAATATTTTAACTAGGGATGTAATGAATGGAAAATAAAAGGAATTATCAAAAGTTAGCATATTGGGTACCATATTTAGTTTTTGCTCTCGTAATTATTTTAGTCATGAACTCGCAATTGCGCCATCATATTACAATTATCGTAGGAGATGGCTATTTTCACTTCACGCGAATTTATGATGCTGCCCAGCAAATACGAACTCATAATTTTAGCTATTTCCAGATGAACTGGGGTTTTGACCAGTCAGGAAGAATGGTAAATGCTGTTTATGGCCCGATGTTTGCTTATCTTATGGGCTTTTTACTCTTATTAAGTGGCAGTTGGTTTAAATTCCAAATTTTGACTGGTTTCTTAATTAGTTTTGCGGCTGCTGCTGGGATGTATCAACTAATGAAGAAGGTTAATAATAATCTATTTGTTGATACATTAGTTAGTTTGGTTTACTTATGCCAAATTTCCTGGTGGAATCAAGGTGCGACCTTTGGTTCGATTAGTGCGATGATGCTGCCCTATGTATTATTAGTAGCCGTAAGAATGATCCAAAACTGGCAAAAACCAATTAGTTGGTTGCAATTAGGGCTAACAATGAGTATCGTAGCTCAAATTCATTTGATGAGTACGTTGCTTTTTACAATTATGCTAATTCCGTTTGCGATTGCTGGTTTTTGTCATACTGATAATAAAAAGGCCATGATTTATAACTTTCTTGGTGCCGTGGGGATAACTTTAGTATTAACTGCTAATGTATGGGGTGCCTTAATTTATTTCCATCTTCATGATGTCATGGCTAATCCAATCGAGACCAATATGGCTATTTCGGCAGTTGGTTGGGCTAATATGAGTGAATTATTCTGGGGATTAGCAATTTTTCAGATAATTTATGTATTATTCCATCTCAGAGAATCTCTTTTAAATAATATTGTCACTTTAACAGGAACAATATTTTTAGTGATAAGTACTAATTTAATGCCATGGAATGCGATTCAAACAGCTTATCCTGTTTTGAGAAGTACCTTTCAAGTGCCAAGAAGATTGATGATTGAAGCCATTCCTCTTCTTTTATTAGGAGCAGGAATTACTATCAAATTTATGGTACAAAGAGATCATAATGATGTTGGAACTTGGTGTGCATTTTTAATTGTAATGCTTTTAGTAGGATTTAATAGTAAACTTACAGTAAATAATTTTTATACTAATACTTCTATTCAATCGACAATGCCGATGCAATATGAAGCACGTGCTAATAATAATGGTAAGATCTTTTATTATCGCAATGTTCCAGCTCCCGATTATTTACCACAAGTTAAAAATATTTCTGGAACTAAGAAAGCAGCTCTTTATGAACAGGATGTAATTAAGCGTCAGTACCAATTTGAACATCTTGTTTTACCAGGTGGACGATTAGAATTGAAGTGGTTCAGTCCTAAGATTTCGAAAGTTAAATTACCAATTGTAATGTACCGAGATTCACATTTGATAGTAAACAATCATGTGGTTAAACACCCAAACAGAAATGAAATTGGAGTACCAACCGTAAATCAGGTAAAAGGTAAAAATAAGGCCATTTTAAGTTTTCAAGCTCCAAATTGGTGGCAACCATTATTATGGATAGTAAGTTTGAGCTGGCTTCTTATAATATGTTTAGCATTATATAATCGTTTAAGACATTGTTAACGCAATGTCTTTTTTATTTTTGTATTAATTAAATAACATATATACATTTAACTCAATTACTAGTAATGCTTTATTAATGGCATTTATTACCAGTAAAGCACTATAAATAATAACAATAAGGTGTATAATAACAGTTGTAATTAAGAAAAGGAGAAAAAACAATGAAAAACGAAAAAGGGATGTTAGAAAAAAATACTCGTTTTGCAATTAAGAAGTTGAGTATTGGTGCAGCTGCTGTATTAGTTTCAACAAGTATGTACTTAGGAATGAGAAGCAGCAATGTTTTAGCTGAGACAAATGATGGTACTAATACTTCAATAACAGCAAAAAACAACGATAGTAATTCAAGTGAAGAATCATCTTCAAATTCAGAAACTGTTTCTTCGCAAAATAATAAAAAGGACTCTGCGGTAACTGAAACTCCAGTGGAAGCTCCTGCTCAAAATAATGATGATCTAGCAGGACACTCAACATCAGAAGTAAATACACCTGTAACTAGTGCACCTTTATATACCACACAGGGTCAATTGCCAGCATTAGATATGAACAGCATGTTTACTCAAGAACAATTAGATCAATATGGAGATAATCCACAGATAGATTGGGTAACCAAACCGGATGTTACTAACATTGGCAATGTAACTGGTACTGCTAAGTTAACTTATGAAGATATGAATGCTGATCCTGCAGAAGACGGTACTATTCCAACTAAAACAGCAACGGTAAATGTACCAGTTTTGGTTAGAAAAGCAGAACAAGAAGTTAAAGAAAATCAAGTTAAAAACAGTTTAGATGTTATCAACAGTAGTAATAATTCATTAGTTGCTCACTATGAATGGGTTGGTGATAAGGCTGCAAACGACGAAGATGAGGGAATTTCTATTCCAGGTCGTGACGCCTTTGAAAGTAACTTTATGACTATTATTGAAAAGTTAGGCTTTGAATTGGATGATTACTCAGAATTTCCAGAAGATTTAATGACTTTTGGTACTACAAATAAGAGTGCGACATTGTTTGTTCATCCTATTTCAAATAAACCAGTAATTGCTGATGATCCATATTTTGATAATAATGGTTATAGTACTATTGATAATGTCAATAAAACTCCGGATGCAGCAAACTATATTGGAAACTTAGGTACTTTACCAGAAGGTACCAAGATCGAATGGAACGTTGTGAACGGTGTGAGCTATGCACCAACTTATGATTACACTAAGGATGAAGATGGTGACTATAAAAATCCTGAACCAACAAATAATCCACAGATTAAAGTAACTATTCCTGGTAAAGATCCAATTATTTTAGATGGTGATACCTTAAAAGAATGGGCTACTTTACCGGATTATTATGGTGACGGTACTTTATTAATAAATCCAAATAACACTTTAGATCTTGATAGTAACGCTAAGGCGCCAACTGAGTATGTAACTAATTTAGATTCATTTATTAAGAAGTATCTTGCAGATAATGGGGAAGAAGCAAACGCTGATAATATTCAAGACTTTAAAGATTCATTTAAGTGGACAATTACCCCAAATACTCAACAAGCTGGTTATACTTTTGGTATATTTAATTATAATGATAATAGTGGTGAACTTGCTTTAGTTCTATTTAAGGTAAATCCAACTAAGGTAGATAATTCTAAGACTATTACTAGAACCATTACTTTTGAGGGATTACCACAAGACCTAATTCCAAAAGTTGATCCTCAAACAGTAACCTTTAAACAAAATGGTCAACAAACTTATGTTGATGAACCAATTGAATGGAAAACTGATGATAACACGTGGAAGGCTATTACGTTAAAGACTATTACTGCAAATGGAGTAGTTTATACCCCAACTATTGATGGTAAAGCGGTTAACTC
>NZ_BFBY01000009.1:66649-67525 GCF_003423665.1 Lactobacillus rodentium
AAGTAGTTAAAACTGATGTTAAGGAACAAAAGCCAGGTGATAAGGTAGAATTCAATGTCCCAGATGGTTATGTTCCAGCCGATAAGTTACCAGATATTACAGTAACTAGTGACATGAAGCCAATTACAATTATTGTATTTAAGGAAACACCAGATACTCCACCTGCTGGCCCACAACCTACTAAATCAACTCCAAGCGATCCTGAGCCAGATCAAAAACCAGATACACCAACTACCCCTTCAGTTCCTGATCCAGTAGTACCAGATACTGAAACCAATGGAACTCATGCTGGTAACAGCTCAACCGCATTAATTGAATCTGCTCCAGTTAAGGCATCGGGTGTAGATGAAGGTACAGCTAAAGTTGGTTCAACTAATAATGAAAAGAGTCAAAACACTTTACCACAAACAGGTAGCAAGTCACTTGCAGGTGTTTTACTTGGTTCAGTATTATTAGCTGCTAGTCTTGCATTAGGTTTCGTCAACAAAAAGAAAAGAAACTAATCTCTAATAATTTTGATAAATAAAAAAGACTTCTGTTTGATATGAACCCCGAAATTCGGACAAGAATTTCGGGGTTTTATTATGTCTAAATTAACAAAGCGAGATAAAATTAATATTTATAATTATTGGAAAAATTATGGAAAATCTTCTACATGGTTAAGTAAAAAATATGGAGTTAATTCAACTAATATCCGTTATCTGCTTAAATTAATAGATCATTATGGACTTAACATTTTAAATCGTTCACATACTACTTATCCTATTTATTTTAAAGAAGCTGCCATTAAAAGAGTACTTATCAATAAAGAGCTAGCTGACCATGTTTCTCTAGATCTAGCTTTACCTAATAGTGGTCTAATCCATAATTGGATTC
>NZ_BFBY01000010.1 GCF_003423665.1 Lactobacillus rodentium
TGCGGCTATGGAGAGCTTCTTCCATACTATGAAAGTTGAAATGTACTTTAATCAACATTATCAAACTAAAGAAAAGTTAATCAAAGCAATAAAGAAATACCTAAGATATTACAACTTTGAGAGAATTCGCCATACATTAAAAGGCAAGACTCCAATGGAATATTGGAATCTTGCCTTAGAAAAATATATTTAAAACTAACGTCCAGTTTTAGGGGTTAGCTTCACTTAGTCCATTTTCTAATTTCTTAATTTATTGTAAAAAGCTTAATCATCGTTACCTTCAGAGGCAGCAATATCAGCTTTTAAAGTTTCTAAGTTTACAGTACCTCTTCTAAATTCTTGATCTTCCACTGGAAAATGTTGTTCGAAAGTATCAAAGACTTCCAAATTACCAGTTAAATTCTCTCCTCGGAATTCAAGTATGTGTCCAGCAACTTGGCGGTCATCACTAATAAAGTGTAAATGCCAGCCTCCTGCAGTAACTGAATTAAAGATTTCAGGGGCATAATAACCTACAATAGTTCCTTTGATATTTTCATAAGTAAATTCAGCTTGATCTTGGGCGACCTCTAATAAACTTGGATAAGGCTTAACTTGCTTAGCAGCAATCCGAGTATGGATAAAAGGAAACTCACCTTTTAAATTAATCGCAGCAAAAACATTTTGTAATTCATATTTTTTTGGTAGTTCTTTATTTACAATTTCAAAATTTCCTTCATCCAATTGAATTCTATATTGAGTTTCTGGGAAATGAACTGAGGCAAAAGGAAGTTTTTGCTTCATATCGGTAATCTTATTTACCTTACCACTTGAAACAGCTTGATATACTTCACCATCAAGAATGACTACTTCGCCGTCAAGACCGACAAAGGTTCCTAAACCTTGAGAGCCGTGTTTTAATAATTCCTCTAGGGTAATAGTACCGTCTAAATTAGCCGCCATTAAGGTAGCTAATGTTCCATGTTCAAATAATGTTTTCATGAGTAATGCGACCTTTCCTTATCCTAATTGACTATCAATTAAGTGTTCAGCTAATTCCTTATTGTGGGAGTAATCAACTGGCACATCTACTACTACTGGTCCTGGAGTAGCAAAGGCTTTTGCTAAGACATCGTTTAAGTCGGCTGGCTTTTCGACACGCATCCCTGTTGCACCAAAACTTTCCGCAAATTTAACAATATCAACTTGTCCGAAAGTAACACCTGCTGCTTGCGGATATTTTAATTCTTCTTGGAATTTAACCATGTCATAGTGACCACCATCATTCCAGACGATAGTTACTAAGTTTAGATTATGTTCAACAGCAGTTGAAAGTTCAGCCGCAGAGAACATAAAGCCCCCATCACCACAAACGGCAACTGCCTTTTTCTCAGGATAAAGCAAAGCAGCAACAATAGCCCAAGGTAGACCGACGCCAAGAGTTTGCATCCCATTTGAAATTAACAAATGTCTTGGTTGGTACGCTCTAAAGTAACGGGCCATCCAAATATAGTGTGAACCCACATCTAAAGCAACGATCGTATCATCGTTAACATTATTTTGGAGGGCTTGGACAATTGCTAAAGGATCAGATTTGTCTTTTTGATCATGAATTGGCATCTCAGTTTCTTGGTCAAGATCTTGCTTAAATTGAGCCAATTTTTCACTACTTGTCTCTGGATATTGATATTCATCCTGGGTTAAAATTCGATCTAATTCAATCAAACTAGTAGCGATATTACCAACTAGTTGCATCACAGGTGTGTAGTTATTATCAATTTGTGCCGGAACTGTATCTAAGTTGATAATTTGTAATTTACCTTCTTTATTCCAGTTACGTGGTTCATATTCAATTGCATCATATCCAATTGCAAGAACCAAGTCACTCTCAGCTAAGAGGCGATCTCCTACTTGGTTACGGAATAAACCTACTCGACCAAAATAAGAATGCTTTTCTAATTGGCGAGAAATCACCCCCGCAGCTTGATAAGTTTCTACAACTGGGAAGTGAAATCTTTCAAGTAACATTCTTAATGCTGCAGTTGAGCGTTCATCCCCTGCTCTTTGACCTACCAAAATTACTGGTAACTTACTGTTTTTAAGTAATTCTGCTACATGATGGAGATCCTTTGGATCAGCCGGACCCATCTTAGGATATGGGTAGACTGGCAATGGCTTTTCAGTAACTACAGCATCATCAACATCTTGAGGCAAACTGACAAAGGCAGCCCCTTTTGGTTCATTTTGGGTTGCTTCAATCGCATTAGCCATGGTTTCAGAAATATTATTAGGATCTTGAATTTCGGCACTAAATTGGGTAATTGGACTCATTAAAGCGCGTGAAGGAGTTGATTGGTGAGTTTCCCGATAAAGATCTTTACGTTGAACTTGTCCTCCGATGGCTAAAACAGGATCTCCTTCAGCATTAGCTGTCATCAGGCCAGTAGTTAAATTACCAACGCCAGGACCTGAAGTTGAGATTGCTACTCCAGTTTTACCGGTTAAACGACCATAAGCTTGAGCCATAAAGACCGCATTTTGTTCGTGACGAGTCACAATTAGTTGCGGTGCATCTTCACTATCTTTACCATCGAGAGCTTCAAAAAGACGATCGATTTTTGCTCCAGGAATTCCGAAGACCATATCAATCTTATGCTTTTTTAGACTATCAATGATGATATCGGCACCATGTAATTTCTTCTCCATTTTCACTACTTCTTTCTTAATTAAATACAAACTTAATCTAACTATGTTATTGTAACACCAACAAAGTTAAATAAGCTATTGTTTAAGATGTAACCAAAAGTGTTTTTTATCCGAGGATAAAAAAAGCATATTTCATCAAAGTGAAATATGCTTATAGCTTAAAAAGATAAATTATAAAAATTTATGCTTTTTCATTCTTTGTTCAAAAATCCCATTAACTAATTTAGTCATTTCTTCTTTATCAGCAGCACTTGGATCGCCTTCAAATGCTGCATAAAGAGCTGGATGTTCGCGAGCAATCAAATTGCATGTGCCTTCTGTTGCATGTTTTCGAAATATTTTTGGAATTTTTTCTAAATATTCTGGTTTAACTAAAGCAATAATTTTTTCATTTGCTGTCATAACCACAACTCCTTTTATTTTAAGTTATTTTTTAACCAGTTCAGAATTAGCATACCCGTTTCTTTTTCTTTCTTCCAATAGATATGATTAGTATTTGGAATAATTTTGTAGGTAAAATCTGGACATTTTTTGGCCTTTTGTTTTAACAATTCAAGTTGTAAAAATGGTTCTTCTTCGTTTGCTCCCGAAAAGGCTAAAATTGGAACCTCAACTGTTTCAAGTTGTTTAAAATGCTCAGGATTTCTAGTAATCGGGAAATTATCAACATTACTACCAGGTTTGTAGAAATTTTGAAATGTTGCTGAACTAAAAGGAAGGTAGTTTTCTACCAACTTACTCGTTAGTTTTCTCGGCTGTCCTTCTCTGATGTTTTTTTCAGTTTCTTTCAATAATGAGTCATAATTTTGTTCATACATTCGTGTAAGACCTTGCATATCAGGTGGGGATGCAAAGATTATTCCAATAATATCAGGATGATTTTTGTAATAGTAATATAGTACCTTGTTAGAACCGAAGCTATGTCCAGCTAAAACAATGCGTTTATAACCCAATTCATAAGCTTTCTTGATCCACATTTCAAGATCTTTTAAACTATCTTCAAATATTTCAAAAGTTGTCCCCAAAGTTACTGAATTTTCACTTTTAGTAATAATATCATTGGTACTGGAATACCCTCTTGTGTGACCGTACAAAAAGCCAATATTATTTTGAGCAAGGACATTACCCCATTCGACTGCAAAATAATTTTCTAGTATGTTGGTATACATTCCATGGATAAACACAACACAGATATCTTTTTCACTACCTTCAAAATGAGTTGCAGGTAAGCGAAGATCATCTGCAGTGTATTCATAGATAAAATCCATTCTTATCCTTCCCTTTTCTATTTAATTTAAAAAATGACGAATTTTTTGAAGATTATTATAAGCGGTTTTAACTCCTATATTGTAAATATTTTGAATTGCTTGCGGAGAATTTTTAAAGGTTTTCACTTTTAATGGTGCAGGTGGTGCAATTACGAGTATTTCACCATCATTTTCTAATTGGGTCATTTTTTCTAAAGTTTGATTATAATCTTGAGCACGATTCAAGACTCTTTCTTTCACAGCAGGATAATCTTTAAAAATTCGAGAATAAAGGAGACGGTGCTTACCTGGAATCTTACGATAATTTCGTGGTTGGGTCGTAATAATCACCTGTTTAGTAGGACCTAGTTTAGGAAAGAAATCAATTGGAATAGAATCACTAACACCGCCATCCCAATAAAAATGCCCATCAATTTCTACTGGAGTGGCGAATACTGGAATTGAAGCGGAAGCTCTAATCCAGTCCATATCTTCGCCCCTGCCACTAATCAAACGGTGAAAAACGGCTTTCCCTGTCTCAATATCGGTTGCACAAACCCAAAAATCCATTGGATCCCTGGCAAAAGCATCATAGTCAAAATAATCTAATAAATCAGGAATAATGTGGTAACACATTTCAACGTTATAAAGGTTTCCGGTTTTACGCCAGCTTTTCAAACTAGCATAATGATTATTTTTGGCAAAGCGTTTGTTATAACGTAATGCTCTTTGAGGTTGGTGCGACTTGTAATTCACCCCAAATGCAGCTCCAGCTGAAACCCCAACAGCTTGATCAAATGTAATATTATTAGCTAAAAAGACATCTAATACACCCGTGGTAAAGATATCTCGAATGGCGCCGCCTTCTAGTACTAAAGAAGTTTTTTCTTTCATCAATTAACATTCCTTTGCTTCGTGGTATCCTGATTTAACCCTTGATTAATTGTTCTACTCTAAAGTAACTTCGCCAACTAAATCAGTTTCAAATAAACGAGCAATTTGGTGAACATCCATGCCTTGACCGAGGCCCCACATTAATTTAGTAATCGCACTTTCAGAAGTCATATCATGTGCACTGATTGCTCCTTCAAGTAGGGCCAATCGTCCCACTTCATACCTCGTTAAGTCGCTTCGTTCATATAGACATTGACTACTAGTTATAACTGGAATCCCTTGGTCAATCAACTTGCCAATTGCCGCTACTAGATTACGACGAATATAGTTCATTCCTCCTAAACCATAGGCTTCAATAACTATCCCCTTGCATCCTGCATCAACCATCGCAAAGAGCAAATTAGGATCAAAGCCGGGAAATAATTTTACTAATGAAACCTGAGTTTCCAAATTTGTTTTTAACTGACACTTTTTATTTCTTTTTGGAAGAGAGATAGTTTTATTAAACACTAGGCCGTCGGAAGTAACCGTCGCAATCGGTGGCAAATTTACACTTTCAAAAGCATCAAAGTTAATAGTTCTCACCTTTACTGTTCTGCAACCAAGCATTACTTTACGATCAAATGCTAAATAAATAGCCGGTTCACAAGTAGCAGCAGCTACAAAAGCCAATCTTAAATTATCTGGCGCATCACTCAAAACCACATTAATTGGAACCTGGCTTCCCGTCAAAACAACTGGAACTTTAACATTTTGAATCATGAAGGAAAGCATGGAAGCAGTATAGGACATGGTATCAGTCCCATGAGATAACACAATGCCATCATATTTATCCATATTGTCATAAATTTCAGTAGCAATTAATTGCCATTCTTCCGGTTGAATATTAGAAGAATCAAGTTGCAGAATATCTTTGACATCAATATCATATGGTAATTTTTCTAAGCGTTGGACTAAGCTTTGACCAGATTCACGTGGGACTAAGCCAGAATCAGATGCTTCGGATGCAATAGTACCTCCCGTAGTTAATAATAAAAGTCGCTTTTCTGCCATAGTTTACCTCCTTAATTCTCTTTTTTAGAAAAAGAAAACCAGGACTAATCTGTATTAGCTCTGGTTTAGTGTTAATTTAAGTCCATTTTATTAGGATCTAAAATCCAAGTAATTCCAAGTGATTTTTCACCTAAGTGTGTAGCAACAATAGTATCAAATGTTTGACGATCTACAGTCGCATTTGGATACATTTCTTCAAATTTATCAGCTACTTCATTAGCTTGTTTTTCATCATTTGAATTATAAATTGAAAAACGTAATTTATCTTTATATGGTGAATCCGCAATTTGTTTAAATGCTAAATCTTCACTTTTCTTGATTGCTCGTTTTAATGAACGTACTTTATCGAAACTTTTAATTTCATATGTCTTCTTATCAAAAGTTAATAATGGTTTGATATTTAACATGGTACCAATAAAAGCACTCGCATTACTTAAACGACCACCATGAACCAAGTTTTGTAAGTCATCTACAACAAAAAGAACTCCCATTGAATCCCGCATTTTTTCAAGGCGTTTAAAAATTTCGTCTACATCGAGACCATTTTGAGCCATTTTAGCTGCAGCCAAAACCATCATTCCCATTGAACGAACAGTCATCCCAGAATCAAATGGATGTAAATTATATTTAGGATAATCTTTAGCAATTCTTACTAATGAATTATAAAAACCTGAAATAGCTGAAGTTAAAGGAATTGCAATTATTGCTTCATAACCCTCATCGTGAAGTTTATCAAACAATTCTAATAATTCACCCAATGCTGGTTGTGAAGTTTTAGGAAATGATGAACCATTTCTTTGTAATTCAAAAACTTTTTCAGCATCAATTTCAACTTTATCTAAATAAGTTTTTTCATCAATAATTACTGGAAGTGGAATTACAGTAATATTTGGATTTTCTTTTAATTCAGTTGAAGTAAGATCACTGGTACTATCAGTAACAACCGCAATTTTCACTACAAAAACCTACCTTAAATTATCTATGCTTATCTTTAATTAAAACAATTTTACCATAGACTATCTAATTTTTTAAATATAGTGATTTAAGATACTTGCTCATTTAGAGTGCTGAGAATCTTATCTAATTGATTTTGAAAATGAAGCACTTCTTCTTTTCCCCATTCATCTAATAAAATCAATTCGATCTCATTAAGAAGCCCTCTTAATTGTTCTACCTTATCTAGCCCTTTTTGGTTTAGGCAAAGAACTTTAGTGGAACTATATTTTGCTCGTTCTAGATCTACCAAAACTAAAGTCTGCTTTTGATTAATTTGGCGACTTAAAGTAGATAAAGAAATATTTAAAGCAGACGCTAGGCTGCCCATGGATATTTTTTTATTTTGTGTACTATCAAAATAAAGTAATAAACGAGTTTGAGAAAGATTCAGACTACATTTTTGATAGATCAGTTTTTTAATTTTTTCTTCTACTAAATTAAAAGTTAGAATATCCATTTTTTCTCCCTATTAAGCGCTTGTGAAACATATAAGAATTTACTGATACATAAGAGATGAATCAGGTAAATATAGAACTAAATTTGCGCTAATAAAATAATTTTAGCTCAAAGAAATTGATAAGACAATCTTTTTAATTAAGTTTGTGAATTTTTATCAATATCTTGTGATTAGATTAACAAAGTATAGCCAATCATATTTTATGAATTTGCGTAGAAATAGTATAATTATAAGGATAGATTTTAATTTTGAGGTGAAAAAAATGGCTTTCGATGGTTTATTTATTCATAGTTTGTTAACTAACCTTTCCCCTACTCTGGTAAATGGGAAGTTAACCAAAATTTACCAACCTTTTGATCAAGATTTGATCTTAAACTTTAGAAAAGATCGTAAAAACAAAAAACTTTTAATTTCTGCTAATGCACAAAATCCTCGTTTTTATTTAACTAACGAAACAATTGTGAACCCCGATGTCGCTCCTACTTTTGTAATGGTCTTAAGAAAGTATCTAGAAGGTTCTATTCTTCAAAAAATTGAACAAGTAGGAGTAGAAAGAATTATAAATTTTTATTTTTCTAATCGAAATGAATTAGGTGATGAAATAAGACTTGTTCTTTCAGTAGAATTAATGGGACGACACAGTAATGTGATTCTTTATAATGCTACTGATAACAAAATAATTGATTTACTAAAAAGAGTGAATCCTGATGAAAATCGAGCTCGTTTGTTACTACCTCATGCTAAATATGCACTTCCTCCACTTACTGAAGGATTAAATGGGTTAGAGATAAGTGAAGAAGAATTTGGCCATTTGAAAGAAGAAGAGCCTGATCCAGTTTCATTTGCTAAAAAGTTTAATGGCTTAGATGGCGATGATCGACGCGAATTTGTTGGTTATTTAGAAGATGATTTTTCTTATTCTTCTTTTCAAACTTTTTTTGATCATTTTAACCATCCCAAGGGTTTTGTATTACAAACGCCTAAACATAAAGATCGTATTTTTGTTTATCTACCCTACCATCTTGATTTAACTCTTATTTCTTCCAATCCAGATATTAACGAGGCATTAGATGATTTTTATCATGAGCAAGCCAACCGAGAATGGGTACGCCAAAAATCAAAGCGAATTGAAAATATTGTCTCAAATGAAAGAAAAAAATTATCAAAGAAAATTGTTAAATTAAATCAAGAATTAGACCGAGCAGAAAATTCTGAAAGTTATCGTATTAAAGGAGAGTTACTCAATACTTATTTAAATCAGGTTAAACCTGGTATGGAAGAAATCACTTTACCTAATTATTATGAGAATAATGCGGATCTTAAAATTAAGTTGGATGTTTCTCTTTCCCCTGCTCGTAATGCCCAAAAATACTTTACGCGTTATCAAAAATTACGTAATTCAATCAAACATATTAATGAACAATTAAAAATAGCTCGTGAAAATTTGGCATATTTTGATTCTGTTCAAACTGCAATTGATAATGCTGATCCACAAGATATCGATGCAATTATTGATGAACTTACTAGTCAAGGATATTTGAAACAACAAAATAATAAACGACGGAAAAAGAAAATTTCAGAAAAGACCTTAAATACTTTCAAATTAAGCGATGGAAAAACAGTTTTAGTAGGAAAAAATAATTATCAAAATGATTGGCTAACACTTAAGAAGGCCAATAAAAAAGATTATTGGTTCCATGTTAAGAATATTCCTGGTTCTCATGTGATTCTAGAATCTGACAATCCCACTGAGCAAGATATTAAAGAAGCCGCAGAAATTGCCGCCTATTACTCCAAGGCCAAAAATTCTGCTCATGTACCAGTAGATTATATTCAAGTAAAACGCATTAAAAAGCCGAATGGTGCTAAACCGGGTTTTGTTATCTATACAGGTCAAAATTCAATTGAAGTTACTCCTAAAGAAGAAAATGTTTTAAAAAAACGGATCAAATAAAAATAGCCTATCTCTTATGAGATAGGCTATTTAGTTTACATAATTTTTTAACTGTTAATTACAATGGTTGAGTTGTCATTGCCATTGTTTCTAAGACTAGGACAATATCTTCAATAGATTGTAAAGTTGAAAATACCGGAATGTGTGTGCTTAATGCAGTATCTTGAATTAAGATCGCATCTTGACTTGCTGAATCAGATAAATCTTTAACATTTACTACCATATTAATTTTATGTTGAGCAATTTTTTCAAGTAGACTATGACTACCTTCTTGAATTTTTTCAATAATTCCGGTTGTAATTCCCTTTTCAGCTAAAGCATTAGCCGTTCCCTCAGTAGCTAACAAACTGAATCCTAGTTTATGTAAACGAGCAGCTAATTTAATTGCTTCTTCTTTATCATTATCGCGGACTGAGATAAAAACTGTTCCGTAAGAAGGAATGACCAAATCGCTAGCTTCATATCCTTTATAAAGAGCAGTTGGCAAAGTTTGCGCACGGCCCATTACACTGCCAGATGTCTTCATTTTAGAATCAAAAGTGTTTTCACTCTGATAACGTAATAAAGAAAAGACTGGCATTTTAATATGAATCAAAGAACTACTTGGCCAAATATCTTCTGGTAAGTCTAATTCTTTTAAACTTTTTCCTAATAATAATTCAGTCCCTACCTTTACAATATTTTTATGTAAAGACTTACTTAAAAAGGCTACATTATGTCCAGCATATGATTTTGCTTGAAGTAAATATAACTGATTATTTTTAAATAAAAAGTGTAAATTGATTGGACCTCTTAAATGAAGTTTTTTAACGATGGTGATAGCAGCATTTTTGAGTTGCTGAATACTCATTGGCGTTAAGTTTTGAGGCTTGAAAACAGCTATCGAGTCTGAGGCATGTGATCCAGTTTGTTCAAAATGTTCGATAATTCCTGGGATAGTTACACTTTTACCATCAGAAAGTGCTGTAATTTCGTATTTTTCCCCTTCAATAAATTTTGAGACTGAAATTTGGTCTAAATCATTCTCTAAAATATAGCGTTTTAAAGCTGGTAAATCAAAGACTACTGCTGATTTGTTTTTCTTGTGATTACTAGTTCCACCAATTAAAACCGGAAATTGATGTTCTTGAACAAAATTAAAAATATCTTGTTCATTTGTGCTTAATAAGAATGGTACTGGTTTAAATGATTTAAATTCAAATAAATCTGAAAACTTTTGGTGAAGAATATTAACTAGATTTTCTTGTCCCAAAATCTTAATCCCATGTTCAAGTAATCGGTGACGATACTGATTAATTTGCTTACCTGAAAATTGCGTAATAACACAATTGATGCCCTCTTTTTGGGCAATTGCTAAAATATTTTCCATAGTGATGGGATCAAAATAAACTCGATCGCATACATCATAAGCATTAGAAATACATTCAGGATTATTGGAAAGAATAATTGGACTAATTCCATTTTCCTTCAAAGTTTGAGCAACATGGTAAAGCATGTAATCAAATTCTTCATTTTGAGAAACTTGAAATGGCTTTAATCCAAGAATTAGATATTTTTTTGGTTGAGATATTGGGTCAATTTCGTTTTGGACATCATAAGCCGAATATACTGGATTAACCTTTGGTCGCTCAATTCCAGCAGTACCATCAAGTTCTAAATAAGAAGGGAAAATCTTGTTTTTGATTAATAGTTCTCCAATTTCTTCTTCACTATGATTAGTAAGTAAGGCGATCAATTTATTTGAAAAGCCATTTTTCTTAACTTTTAGTAGTAAATGCGGCGTCAATTCCTCATTACTTAGTTCACGCATTAAGATGATAATATGATTGAACTTTTGCAAAAATATGGGATGGATGTGCAAATTCTGATGAAGGGTTTGGTAATCTATCCCCTTGGCAATCGCAGCTAAGAGCGTAATCAAATGATTTTCTTGTGGCTGTTTTAAATCAGCAATAATCTGATCTTCTGGTTTATTATATTCTTTTTGCCATGTCCTTCTATTATTAGAAAAATTAGTAGTAGCATGAATTGCTTTTAAAAAAGCGGCTTCAAAATTTCGACCAATTCCTAGAGCTGCTCCTCCAGAAGTTTCTTGGTTTCCGAGTTGATAATGGTTGTATCCTGATTCAATAAAAGACCAAAATGGTAATTTTATACTAATAGCATCTTTAGTAGGCTCAACTGCAGCATTTAAACCTGATTGTGGATCAGTAATTTCATTTAAGTTATATCCCAGCGCAATTTTTGCATTAATGTATCCAATTGAATAGATGCCAGAACGATAACCTAAAAGTGTTGTTTCGGTTAAGCGTGGTTTTACATTTAGGATCTTATAAAGAAATCTGTCTTCATCTTGTTTTATCGCAAAATGCACAACTAAAGTTCCTTGAATATCAAGTATTTCAGCAATTTGTTTAACTACATTTCGTAACTTTTGAATTTGATTATTATTACGCGTTAAAATTGGACTCACTAATAATGAATCATTAGCAGTTAGTCCAACTGGTTCCATGCTTCCCATATTGTTAAAGAAGTTGAAATTACCATGACTGTCACGTACTACGTTAAAGATTACTTCTTCCCAACTGGAAAGGTCTTCTTGAACCAAATAATTGTTCCAATCGAAATGCTCGAGCTCTTCTTCATTTTTAAAGAATTTAATCACTGACTCGAAATTTTTCAAAGTATGATGTTGATCAGGGCGATATTTTTGTTTTTTGGTTAATAGTAAAGGATAGTGAGCATCTTTTAATTTTTCAAAGGTGTCATCTTTACTTTCAAGGAGCCATTGATTAGCTACTGGTACATGATTAGCTTCTAAAAGATTATGTAGGATTCGGTGTTCTTGAATTTGTAAGCTTAATTCATTAGTATTAAGCAATTCAATATTCATTTCATCAATAATCCCATCAACCACTAATTGTTCAGTTAATTTTAAAGCCGGCTTTCCCCCATAAACAGGAAGAATGGCATTTGGCTTTTCCATTCTTATGATTCTTTTTAGAAATGTTAAAGTTAAAGGTTCAAGATAAACTTGAGTATTTTTTTGCGGATCGGTTTCAATAGTTGCAGGATTGGGATTAACCAATACAACTTGTATATTTTCTTCAGTTAAGGCAGTTAAAGCTTGTTTGATCAGAACATCCATATCCATAACTTCCCCAACAACTCTTGGTCCTGCTCCAATCACTAGAACTTTATTAATTTCTTTATGTAATGGCATTAGCTTACTCCATCATTTTTATAAATTGATCATAAATATCATTGGCATCAAAATTACCGGGAGATCCTTCCGGATTGAATGCCGTTGTAAGGACCTTATTTTTTTCATCTTTATATCCAGAAACCAGATTGGATTTAATATCATAAAAAACTTCTGAAAATGGTAAAGCGATACTTTCTGGATTAACCAATTTACCTAAATTGATTGCAGTTTGATAAATATTTTTAGTATGAGGATTGATCATTGGGTAATTACTTCCATCGTAAGCCGGGATTAAATCAACTAATTCTAAGTCTAAATATTTACTAATTAGTAAAAATCCTAAGCCAATCCCTAAAATTGGTAATTGCCCATAAAATTTATCTAAGAGTGGTTTTAAGACATTTTCTAGTTCTTTGGGATCATTTGGACCATTGGAAATAACAATCGCATCTGGTCTAATATTTGTAACATCATAAATAGATGCATTATAAGGTAAAACAACGCTATTTATTTTTCGTAATGAAAGCGCCCGAAGTAAAGAGTGCTTTAAACCTAGATCAATTACCGCTACTGTTTTTCCTACATTAGGTGCTGCATACGCATTAGTAGTTGAAACTTGAGCAGTCTGATTTTTTGGTAAAACCAAGGCCTTAATTTGATCAAAAGCATGATCGTCATCGGTATCCATAATTGAAGCTTTGATTGTTTGGGTATTTTTTAATTTCTTCACCAAAGCTCGCGTATCTATACCATAAATAGCGGGAATTTTCTTTTCTTTTAAAAATTGATCTAAATCTTGAAAACTTGAACTGTCTGATATATGACGAGCAATATCATTAGCGATAATGCCTCTAACACTTGGATCGATTGATTCATAATCAATTGGATTAATACCGCTACCACCGATCAACGGTGTCGTAAAGCTTAATATTTTACCAAAATTTGCTGGATCAGAAATAGCTTCTTGATAACCAAAATTTGAAGTTTGTATGGCGAGCTCACCAGTTGAAGTAGTTGAAGCACCAAATGGATGACCACTAAAAGCAGAGCCATCTTCTAAAATTAAGTACCGTTTCATGAGGCCCATCCTCTCTTTATTTTCGTAACTTCTCCAATTGTTCTTGAAAAATCTTTGGTACTTGAACTGAAAATTCTAACCATTTATGACTTGTTGGTTGTTCAAATCCCAAAGTTGCAGCATGCAAAAATTGTCCATGACCTTTTAAAGTCTTTTTCGGACCATACAGTGGGTCTCCAGCCAAAGGATGTCCAATATATTTCATATGAACACGAATCTGGTGTGTCCGTCCTGTTTCAAGAATACATTTAACTAAGGCATAATCTTTAAACTGTTCCAAAACTTCAAAATGAGTTCGTGCGGTTTTCCCTTTAGGATTAACTGCCATTTGTTTACGATTATTAGGATTACGACCAATTGGAGCATCAATTACTCCTGATAAATTATCAAAATTACCATGAACAATTGCCAAATACTCTCTTTTATTGGTCTTATTAGCTAATTGATTCTCTAAACTTTGGCGGGCAAGATCATTTTTGGCTACCATTAGTAATCCTGAAGTGTCTTTATCAATTCGGTGAACAATTCCTGGTCGAAAACCTTCAGGACTTTTAGCTAATTCTTGCGTGTGGTACAACAGACCATTAACTAAGGTATGATCGGGATGCCCAGCAGAGGGATGAACTACCATACCTTGAGGCTTATTTACCACGATCACATCATTATCTTCATAGATAATATCTAGATGTAAATTTTCAGGTTCTAAGGACAAAGGCGCTTTGGGTGGAATAGTCACAGATATTTCATCATTTTGATTAATCTTGTAGGCGCCTTTTACCGGCTTGCCATTGACTAAAATATCTTTTTCTTTAATTAATTCCTGTACCCGAGTACGACTTAAATTAGAAATTTTTTCAGTTAAAAATTTATCTATTCGTCCTGTTTCATTATTTATAGTAAACGAATATGAATCTGTCATTAATTAAGCCTTCTTTTTGTCTTTCCCATCAATAAAGAGAAGATAAATAAAAACCAAAATTACGCCTACTGTAATACAGCTATCAGCAAAATTAAAAATATTAAAGTTAATAAAATCCAATTGCATCATATCTACTACATAATGAAGACGCACTCTATCAATGAAATTACCAATAATTCCACCTAAAATTAAAGCTAAACCAATATCAAAAGTTTTACTTTTATATTTAGGATTAAACAGAAAATATAATACAGCTATAATCGCAATTACTGAAATGAGATAAAAGAAATACATTTGTCCAGAAAAAATATTCCAAGCTGCACCATTATTTCGTAAATAGTAAAAAGATAAAATATTTGGAATGATTGTTTTACTTTCTCCTACTCTTAAATGTCGTACTACATTAAATTTAATCAATTGATCAATTCCAACAACTATTAATGAAAGTAGTAAATATAATGCTTGTTTCGATTTTTTCATTAAAATAGACCAGAAATTTTACCGTTATTATCTACATCAATATCTAAAGCTGCAGGATGTTTTGGTAGACCAGGCATATCTAAAATATGACCAGTTGCTACAACAACAAAGTTGGCACCATTTTTCAGAGCCAAGTCTTTAACATGCAAAGTAAAGTTAGTTGGAGCACCAAGTTGATTTTTATCATCAGTAAATGATGCTTGAGTTTTGGCAATAATAACTGGTAACTTGTCTTTACCCATCGCTTTAATTTCTTCTAATTGTTTTTCAGCTTTTTCTGAATATTCAATGTTCGCAGCACCATAAATATTTTTAGCAATTTTTTCAATTTTTACTTTAAGGTCGTCATCATCATTATAAATAGAATGATAATCTCCACCTTTATCAGCCAAGTTTGCTAATTTTTGAGCTGCTTCTACTCCACCTTTAGAACCATCATCATGATATGAAACAACTTCACAAGTAAAACCTTCATTTTCAATAAGTTCTTTTAATTTTGCGAGTTCAGCTGGAGTATCAGTGGCAAATTGATTAATTAACACCATGACAGGTAAACCATATTTAGCCATATTCTTCATATGACGGTCAAGGTTAGCAAATCCTTTTTCTAGAGCATCCAGATTTTCATTAGCTAGATTTTCAGTTGACTTTTCAGCTTGATATTTCAAAGCACGAACAGTGGCTACAACAGCTACAGCATCAGGTTTTTTGGCTAAATTCTTTGAAACAAAGTCCATAAACTTTTGTCCCCCTAAATCAGCGCCAAAGCCTGCTTCAGTTAATACATAGTCCCCAAGGTGAAGGGCTAAGTTTGTAGCCATTACTGAGTTAGCTCCATGAGCAATATTAGCAAATGGTCCCCCATGAACTAAAGCTGGAGTATGTTCCAAAGTTTGAACTAAGTTTGGCTTTAAAGCAGTTGATAATAAGGCAGCAATTGCTCCTTGGAAGCCAAGATCTTTAACAAAAACAGGTTGATCATTAGTGGTAAAACCAACCAACATGTTACCAATGCGTTTTTTCAAATCATTGATATCAGTTGCTAGACAGAGAATAGCCATTAATTCATTAGCAACTGTAATTGCAAAACTAGCATCATGTTCTACCCCATTAAATTTTGAACCTTGACCAATCGTAATTTTACGTAAAGTTCGATCATTTACATCGATTCCGCGCTTCAAAACAATCCGGTCAGGGTCAAGATTAAGGCTATTATCTTGATAAATATAGTTATCAACTAAGGCAGCCAAAGTATCAATTGCACTAGTTAAAGCATGCATGTCACCAGTAAAGTGAAGGTTAATATCTTCCATTGGGATAATTTGAGCATATCCCCCACCAGTAGCACCACCTTTTAAACCGAAAACAGGACCCATTGATGGTTCTCTTAGAGCAATCATAGTGTTCTTGTGTAATTGATTACTAAAGGCATCGCCTAAACCAATAGTAATAGTTGATTTTCCTTCACCAGCTGGTGTAGGTGAAATAGAAGTAACTAAAATTAATTTACCTAATTTATCATTACTCATTACTCGATTAATTGCTGGCCAAGAAATTTTGGCCTTATCATTGCCATAAAGTTCAATATCGTCAGGAGATAAGTTAACTTTTTCAGCAATTTCAGTGATTGGTAATTCTTTAGTGTTTTGAGCTATTTTAATATCAGATTCCATTGAAAGACTCCTTTTTTCTATTAAATTCAACTACATAGTAGTTTTGATATTTATTGTGAATTTTGAGTGTTCTAATAAAATGCCATTGAAAAATTACTGTGGGATTGGAAATGAGAGATTTTTTTCGATATGGCAACTTGAATTCAAATTCGTCAGTATTAGTTTGTTTTAAATAAGAAGCAAACCAAGTATAAATCAAGATAATTCCAAAAAGTAAACATAGTATCAAACTTGGAATACTTAATGATTTATTACTTTCGTAAGCGAAACTAACACCTACAAAGATAAGTGCTAACAACCAAGAATAATAAATTAGGCCTTGAGCACCCAAAAAGATAAAATGCCGCTTCATTAGAATTTAGGTCCCCTCCTATTTATAAATCTCCTGCTTATTATAACAGATAATCAAAATTTTATTTTATTTTGCCTCTAATTTAAGCTAAAATGACTATAATTTAATATTATTTGATAGCAATTAAGCAAAAGGCTTTATACAGGAGGTTATATGAGTAAAATCGGCTTAATTACAGATAGTTCAGCTTATCTTTCTAAGAAACAAATCCAACAATATGATATTGATATTCTTCCCATTTCTATCGTTTGGAATAATAAAACATATCAAGATCTGATTGATATTGGTTATCATGAATTTTATGAAAAATTAGCCACTGAGTCTAACCTTCCTACTACTTCGCAACCTTCAATTGGTGAAATTCAAACTCATATTGATCGATTTATTAAACAAGGATATACCGATGTAATTATCATTACTCTTTCTAGTGGTATATCGGGCACTTTTAACAATATTCAAGCAATTGCTAAGGATGAAGATCGCATCAAGATTCACCCTTTTGATGCGAAAGTAACTTGTGCTGGTCAAGCTGATTTGGCAATGCTTGCTGGAAAGTTAATTCAAGCTGGTGCAAATTTAGACCTTATTTTGCATGACTTAGCTGATTTAAGAAAAACAATTGGTGTGCGTTTTATGGTAGATGATTTAAAGCATTTAAAACGCACTGGTCGGTTATCTAATGCAGCTAGTTTTGTTGGCGGTTTGCTACATATTAAACCAATTTTAACGATGGATGTTCAAAATCAAGGGAAAATTAGTGCTTACGGGAAGGAACGACAATATAAAAGAGCCGTAAAACGAATTGAAACTGATTTTAAAGAAAGCATTAAAGATCAACCTTATCCTATCCAATTAACAATTTTTGATGCAGACAGTGAAAAGCGAGCACAAGAATGGCATGAGCTCTATCAACACGATTTTCCGTCTTTAAAGATCGATCACAGTATTATTGGTCCCGTAGTCGGTGTCCATGTTGGTCAAGATACACTCGCAATTATTTGGTGTCGCGATCTCGATTCTTACTTTGATAAAGATGGTAAGCCCTTAGCTGCAGATAAAATTAATTCTCCGCTTTTAACAACAAATGACTAAAAAAATAAAAATAAGCTTTAAAGAAAAAATTTCTTTAAAGCTTATTTTTTTGATTATTCGGTTTAACTTTTATTAGTCTTTGAGGAAACGATCCCCTACCAAGTGACGATAATAATTGGCACGTGTTACACCGAAGTATGGACGTAACCATAAAAAGCCAATTCCTAAAGTAATGATAGAAAGTAAAAACCAACCAATGAAACTTAAATCTAAACAAAATAGTTGCCATTTATGACCATTCATAACTTCACGACTTAAATTAATAGCTTCAGTTGGTTCTACTTCTTTACCCTTGTCAGTTAAATCTTTGACAATATATGGAGCCATTGAATAAGCATAACCTTTAATAATTCCCGGAACAATTAAGAGTAAGCTCCAAAGAAATACAAAAATTCCAGTCATAAAACTAGTTAAAAAAGTTGGTAAAATTCTTTTTTTAGTTACGGCTGATAAGGCATCAGTTGCAATATTACCAGTTTCCTTAGTATCAACTAATCTTAAAAAAGTATAGAAAATACTATAACTGATCATGCCCGCAACCAATAGACTCAAAATTACTGTAGTTTGTGTAGAAACTGATAAATCGAGATTGTCAGCATCAAAATCTTCTAAACCAAGATTCTTAACGAAGTCACTCAGACCATGAATTGTACTAGAACTAGTAGCAGCGCCAATCATTCCAACAAAAATACTATTTACTAAGGCAACGGCTAAGCCCCAGCCCCAATGACCACTTAATAAAGACCTAGCTTCTCCTTTTATTTCAGAAAATTTCATTTTTTCCTCCTTAAATAAATTTATTTTTAATTATAGCAGTTATTTTAAGAAGAAAAAATACTATTTTATCGTTGGTTAGCCCAAAATTGGTAGTAATCTGTCCTTAAATTACCATTGAAAAATTTACGTTTTTTAGTCGCTTTTTCACCAAAATATTTTTCAAAATTGGGATCAGAAGTTAAGTAATATTGACTAAAGGAAGTTAAGGGACGTAAGGTCTGCCCCATCTCTTCATAAATTTTTTCTGCGGCTTGGCGGTCTTTTAATCGTTTACCATAAGGAGGATTAGCAATAATTACCCCATTTTCTAAATCAGTAGAAAAATCCTTTACTGCAACTTGTTTAAAGCGGATATCTTGTAAAACACCGGCATTATGAGCATTGACTTTAGCAATTTCTAAAATCGATTGGTCAATGTCGCTAGCCATAATTGGCGCATGCTCTTTTCGTTCTTTAGTCTTGGCTTGTGCAACTAATTCTGGATGCAATTCTTTGTTAAACCAATCAAAATTATCAAAAGCAAATTTACGATTTAATCCGGGAGCTATATTTTTTGCAATTAATGCTGCTTCAATTGGAATTGTTCCGGATCCTGTCATGGGATCAATAAAGGGATGTGAACCATCAAATGGGGTTAATTCAATTAAACCAGCCGCAAAATTTTCTTTTAATGGTGCACCACCATGTTCAACTCGATAACCACGTTTAAATAAACTAGGTCCAGTTGTATCTAAACTTAAACGGACGCGATCTTTATAAATATGAACGTCCAAAGGATACTCACTCCCAGTCTCAGGTAAAAAACCACGACGATGATACTGATCTGTCATTTTATTAACAATGGCCTTTTTTACAATGGATTGAACATCTGGTTCAGAATGTAGTTTACTTCTCACACTTCTACCTTTCACCGGGAATTTAGCGTCAACTGGTAGAAGCATCGCCCAATCATAGGCATATGTTTCATCATATAATTGTTCAAAAGTAGTTGCCTTAAATTCCTTCAAAAGGATTTTGACACGATCAGCTGCTCTCAGCCATAGATTGGTCTGAACAATATCTTTTTGGTCTCCTTCAAAAAAGACACGTCCATCTTCAGTTTTTGTTTCATATCCTAAATGTTGTAATTCTTTAGCAACAATGCTTTCAAAGCCTGCCCCCATGGTGGCATATAATTTATATTTTTCCATAATAATTCACTTTTCTTGTAATAAATTTTTCGATAAAAAAAGGTTGAGCACAAAGCTCAACCGACCAGCAAGTTTCTATAAGCCACGTTTTGTTCCAATAGCATTGATCAAGTACTATCTTCAGCAATCATCTATCTTCATTAAATGATCTCATCTTTAGTTCATTTCCATAGATGAGACGCCCCTACCAAATTTGGGTTGCCCGCTTGCAGGGTTTACCTCGTTCCACCAATATCGTTTCCGATCTTGCTTCGTCACTGTGGCACTTTTAAGGATACTAACACATGTCAAAATGATTTAGTGCTTTTTCCGCCGTGATTTCTAAAGAAATCCCCCAGCTTATTGGGCTGAGTACAAACACTACGAGCATCGCAGCTCGTGCGAGCGTGGACTTTCCTCAGCTAGCCTTTGCTAACCGCGATTGCTCAAAACTTGCTTAATTATTATATCATACTAATTGGCTTGATATGTACGATCTTGTGCATTCAATCTTTGTTCCAAGTTATAAACTTTTCTTTCCAATGTTGAAATTCTTTGTATCATTGCTACATTAGTCGTTTCATTTTCAATTGGTTCAGAAGCAGTTGAAACAGGACTTTCGTAGCTTTGTGGTCGAGATGGTTGGTAAGTTTTTACATCATCTTCATTATCAGAATTTGAACTTGTATTAGTAGTCAATTGATTCTCTAATTGATTCACTTTGTCATTTAAGCCTGCAATAATTTTTGCAAAAACTTCATAGTCACTTATTATTTGATCTAGATAAGTATCAACTTCTTCTTGATCGTAACCTTTCATTTTTACTTTAAATTGTTTTTTTAGAATATCATTTGGTGATAACCGAATATCATTTAAATCCATAGCAAAAATCCTTTATTTTTATATTTTTTCGTTGTTTAAATTATCTATTTTTTATTTGCTAACGTCTTAGCTATTAAAAGTATAAAATATAAATCTTAACCATTCAATTTTGAAACTCATCCTTAAAGATAATTAAAGAAATTTGTTAAAAGTTAGAATGATAATTTTCTTCATATTCTTCTGCTGCATCTTGTAAATCATAAAAATCTAATAAGGTTAATGGATAGTCTTTTTCTTCTTGATATTTTTTGATTAAATCATAATCATACTTAGTTTTACCTGGATGTTCGGGATCATAAATTAAAAGAGCTTCATCAGTATGATTAATCATAAAGTTTTGATAATTACGCAATTGGCTTGGGTTTTGATAAGGCGAATTAGAGGTTGAGCCAAAAAAATCAACTTTTTCCTTTAAGTTATTAAAATTAGCTTGGTTATTTTCATTCCATCTTTTACTGAATTCAAGATAGGGACTCATCATTGAAACTCGAACTGAGTATTCGTCTCTCAAAGCAATCCCTTCTTCTAAGGCCCACTGCTCCACGCCTAAATTGGGACCACTAATAATCCAATCTAATTCTCCTTCTTCTAATTTTTGTAAAAAATATCTCTTTAAAGCATACTTGATAACCGTAACTTTTTTATCTTTTTGATCAAATATGCCTAATTCATAGCTGCGATACCCTGAAACCCAGAGTCTTTTCATTTTTATCTACCTTAATTCATTTATCTAATTACATATTTGTTATAATGCTAGCAGGAGAAAAAATTATGGTCAAATATCCAACTGGTAGTTTATCTAACTATACATCTGATCACACAGATCTTTTTAAATTAAAAAATAATCATCATAAAAAAAATATTGTCTTTTCCGATCGGGGAATGTCTTTGGAACAACAAATAAATGAATCCAATCAATATTATCTTATGCAAAATATTGCAGTAGTTCACAAAAAGCCCACCCCTATTCAAATTGTTAAAGTTGATTATCCTAAAAGATCGCGAGCTGTAATTAAAGAAGCCTATTTTAGACAAGCCTCAACTACAGATTATAACGGTGTTTATAAAGGTTATTATCTAGATTTTGAAGCAAAGGAAACTCGTAATCGAACCTCATTTCCTTTAAAAAATTTTCATGAACATCAGATTATTCACTTAGATCAATGTTTACAGCAAGATGGCATTTGTTTTACTATCATTAGATTTGTATCTTTAAATAGGTATTTTATTACTCCAGCTAGTTTTATTATTCATGCCTGGAATGATAAAAGCAAAAAGTCTCTTACTTTATCAGAAATTGAAAGTAATTCATATGAAATAAAAAGTGGTTTTCGCCCTACTCTACCTTATTTAGATATAGTTGATAAATTTATTTTAGATAGGAAGTAAAAATGGAAAATAATGATTTTAATCAAAATAATCATTCATCTAGAATGGAAAATTATCACCATCAAAAAAATCCTCAACAGAAAAGAATTTGGCTACAAATTCTAAAATGGGTTTCTATTACATTTTTATTAGTAATTGTAGCTGGAGTAGGATTATTTGCCTTTTATGCTAAAGATGCTCCTAGTATCTCAAAAGCACAATTAGAAAGTGGCGGTAGTTCCACTCTTTATACTACTAACGGTAAATTTCTACTATCTTTAGGTTCAGAAAAAAGAACTTATGTATCTAATAATAAAATTCCGCAACAATTAAAGGATGCTGTAGTCTCAGTTGAAGATAAGCGTTTTTATCATGAAGGTTTAGGTCTTGATCCTATTAGAATTATGGGATCAGTATTAGTAAATGCTAAATCAAATAGTGTTGCTGCTGGTGGTTCTACATTAACTCAGCAATTAGTTAAGCTTTCTGTTTTCTCTACCGCTTCTTCGCAAAGAACTTTGAAGAGAAAGGCACAAGAAGCTTGGCTCTCAATGAAAGTCGAACGAGAATATTCAAAAGATCAAATTCTCGAATTTTATATCAATAAGGTATATATGAACTATGGAAATTATGGGATGGGAACTGCAGCCAATTATTACTATGGTAAAAATCTCAACCAATTGGATTTAGCACAAACTGCGCTAATAGCCGGAATGCCAAATGCTCCTGTAACTTATGATCCTTATTTACACCCCCAAGCTGCAAAGTATCGCCGTGATGTTGTTTTAAAGACAATGTTACAAAATAAAAAAATTACACGAAGCCAATATAATGAGGCCAAGGCTGAACCTATTACTCAAGGACTAGTGCCACAAAAAAATTCAACTAATTCAGATTTAAGAAAAGTTGATGATCCTTATATCAAACAAGTACTTGAAGAAGTTAAAGAAAAAGGTTTTAATCCTTACGATAATTTAAAAATCACAGTAAATATTGATCAAGCTGCGCAACAAAAGCTCTATGATCTTGCCAATAACGGCCAAGTCCCTTTTACCAATGATAAAATGCAAGTTGGTGCGACAGTTGTTGATCCTACTAATGGCCATGTAATTGCGATTATTGGTGGACGCAAATTACCAA
Organism: Lactobacillus rodentium; assembly: GCF_003423665.1. Lineage (GTDB taxonomy): Bacteria > Bacillota > Bacilli > Lactobacillales > Lactobacillaceae > Lactobacillus > Lactobacillus rodentium. The sequence goes on from NZ_BFBY01000010.1 coordinate 23,422, forward strand.
GTGTCCAATTAGGATTAAATCGGGCTGTCCAAACTGGACGTTCTACTGGATCGACAATTAAACCAATTCTTGATTATGGTCCGGCAATTGAATATCTCAATTGGGGTACTTCTCATATGGTAGATGATTCTAAATATATTTATCCTGGTACTAACATTCAACTTTACGATTGGGATAATTCTTATATGGGAAGAATAACCATGAGAAAGGCGCTTGAGCAATCCCGTAATGTTCCTGCTGTTAAAACTTTAGACAAGGTAGGAATTGGACGTGCTTCCCTCTTTGCGAGAAATATGGGTGTCAATGTTCCTTCTGATTCAGGATTATCAATTGCAATTGGAGCCAATGCTTCTTCACTACAATTGGCTGGTGCTTACGGTGCTTTTGCCAATAATGGGGTTTACTATAAGCCACAATTTGTTTCCAAGATTGAAACACCAGATGGACTTACCCGAAATTATGATAGTTCTGGTAAAAGAGTAATGAAGACTTCTACCGCCTATATTATGACTGATATGCTCAAAGGAGTTTTCACTAAAGGATCAGGTACTGCAGCTAAAGCAGGAGATCTTTACGAAGCAGGAAAAACTGGTACAGTTAAGTATTCCGATGAGGATTTAGTCAAATATCCTCAATATGCAAACTCTCCTAAAGATGCTTGGTTTGCTGGCTATACTCGCTCCTACTCCATGGCAATTTGGACAGGTTACGATAATTTAAAGGATGGTACACCTTCAGGCGTTGGCGAAACATCGGCCCAAATTCTCTATAAGTATATGATGGAATACTTGATGAAAGATAAAGACAATAAAAATTGGAAACAACCAAAAACTGTTGTCAAAAGAAGAATTGTAAATGGTACAGAAAAGCAAGTAGCTTCACCAAATTCTTCTAATTATTCTTGGCAATTATTTGTTAAAGGTCATGCGCCAAGCAATCCATATAAAGATGATAATGAAGACGATGAAGAAATTGATAGTCATTTTGATACTGAAACAAGTGATGACCATGATGAAAGTTCAGCAGAATCTAATTCTTCAGGTAGTTCTTCAAGTGATGATATCAAAATAATTGAACCAGATAATGATTCCGATTCAAATAATGATGCTAATTCTTCCTCTGATTCAAACACAGATTTAAATAATTCAAGTAGTCAAAATAATAATTCCACTAATTCGGGAAATACTAATACTACTCCCACTCCCCCGGCCAATAATTCACCGGCCAATTCTAATAACTAAAAAAGATCATCTCTTAATGAGATGATCTTTTTGTTATAGTTTTTTATTTTATAGGCGGTAAAAAATCATAGGGATTTTGATTTTTTGTTCGAGCTGGCATCGTATATCGTCCAAAGAAAATCATTGCATGGTGAGCTTTAATCCAATCTTGCTTTGGAAGTAATTCTTGTAATCTTAGACTAATTTCATGTGGAGTTGCCTTTGAATTAACAATTTTAAATCTTTTGGAAATGCGAGAAACATGGGTGTCAACTGCAATAGCTGGAACACCAAAACCTTCTGCTAAAACCACATTTGCAGTTTTTTCTCCCACTCCAGGTAGAGCCATTAATTCCTTTTTATTATTTGGTACTTCACCATCATATGTATTTGAAATAATTTGGGCAGTTTCTTTTAAATGTTTTGCCTTAGTATGGAAAAGACCAATTTTTTTAATATCTGCTTCGATTTCATTTAAGTTAGCCTTTGCCATGGAAAAACTATCGGGATAGTCAGCAAATAATTTAGGTGTAACTGCATTAACCATTTTGTCAGTAGTTTGAGCACTAATCATGACGGCACATACTAAATGGAAACGCGTATCCCAATTTAGTTCTCCTTTAGCATCGGGATAAAGAGATAAAATGCGATACAAAACATCACGCGCCTCATCATCACTTAATAATTTTTCGTCATTTTTCATTATTTCACACATTTCTTTGTAAATAATTTTTCACTTGTTCAACTGTAGTTAAATTGTGTCGTTGCCAATTTAAGAGAATCCGATCAACATATTTGAAGTTATATACTTGGGCTAAAATTGCTTCTCTTAAAGCCAATTTAATTACTTCTGGGTCATAATGATCTTCATTAATCCAAGCCGCAATTTCTTGTCGTTCAATCGGGCTTAATAGGCGTCCAAATTCAATTTCAAACTGTCTTACAGTCAATTGTAGTGGATCTTGATTTTCATAGCCTAATGGCTGTGATATTCGATTTGAAGAGGATTGTTTTCTTGACAGTTGCTCTTGTTCAAATAGAGCATCGATTTTTTTATATAGAGGTTTTAAACTATAAAAATTACTAATCTTGCCTTCTTGATCATTAATTTGTTCCAGATTAATGACTTCTTTGTTAATTAATCCTTGCAATAATTCAGAAATTTCAATTGCAGACAAATTTGTTGAAGCTGCTAATTCTTGGTTACTCGGAAAGTAATTTTTATCTTGCGCGAAAACTTCTAATTGTAAAATTAATACTAACTCAGTTTCAGAAATATTTAAGTGGGAATAGTATTTGAAGAGAGTATTTGAAAAAACAGAAAATCCTGCTTTATGATAATTATAAAAATTAACCATCTTTTTCCTCACAGCAAATAAAAAATTGAACCAGATTCCTCTGGTTCAATTTTAAGATAATTATGGTTGTAAACGATTAATCATTCTTGGGAATGGAACAGCTTCACGGATATGATCTAATTTACAAATCCAGCCAAGGTATCTTTCGAATCCAATACCAAATCCTGAATGAGGCACTGATCCGTATTTACGTAAATCTAAATACCATTCATAATCTTTTTCATTCAGACCAGCTTCTTCGATTTGTTTCTTTAAAGTTTCATAATCACTTTCACGTTCACTACCACCAATAATTTCACCATAGCCTTCTGGAGCTAAGACATCAGCACAAAGATATTCTTTTGGATTATCAGGATTCTTCTTCATGTAGAAAGGCTTAATAGCAGTTGGATAATTCATGATAAATACTGGACGATCATATTGTTCTGAAATGTAAGCTTCATCGGGTGCACCAAAATCATCGCCCCATTTAAAGTCACGACCTGCATCTTGTAACATTTTAACGGCATCATCATAAGAAATACGTGGGAAATGTCCTTCAGTTGTAGGTCTTAATTTTTCAGGATCTCTTCCCAAAATCTTAAGTTCATATTCACAGTTGTCTAAGATTCGCTTAGTAACAAATTGTAAAAGTCTTTCTTGAACGTCAAGTGATTCATCTTGATGCATCCATGCCATTTCCGGTTCCATCATCCAAAATTCAGTTAAGTGACGACGAGTTTTGGATTCTTCAGCTCTAAATGTAGGACCAAAGGTAAACACCTTACCAAAAGCTTCAGCCCCTACTTCGGCATATAATTGACCAGATTGAGATAAGTAAGCATCAGTATTGAAGTAATCAATATGGAATAATTCAGTTGTTCCTTCAGGTGCAGATTGCATTAAGATTGGAGCATCAAACTTAATGAAGCCTTCTTGTTCAAAGAAATCAACAATTGCCTTGAAAGCTTGATTTCTGATTTGCATAATAGCAAATGGACGTTTAGATCTTAACCATAAATGACGGTGATCTAATAAGAAATCAATTCCATGATCTTTGTTTCCTATTGGATAACCTTCAGTATTGGTTACAACATCAATATTGGAAATTTGAATTTCGTAACCAAATTGAGAACGTTCATCTTTATGAATGGTCCCAGTAATATACATACTTGCTTCTGGGTGTAATTTTTTTGCTTGTTCAAATACTTCTTCAGAAACATTCTTTTTAAGCACTACACCTTGGAAAAATGCTGTTCCATCACGTAATTGAAGGAACATAATTTTTCCGCTTGAACGTTTATCTGTCATCCAAACATGCATCTTTACTTCTTCATCAACATGTTTAGGTGCATCTTTAATAGAAATTAATTCTGTCATATTTACCAACCTTCATGATTAAACTATTTTAATTATACTAAAAATCTTAAGTTATTGTTAAAAAAATTATAAATTGTCTACATAAAATAATTGCTTACCAGTTTTAAAACTATAAATTGCATAACCATAATTTCCGTTATCTTTTTTATAAGAGATTTCCCAAACTGGTTTATCTTGATACCAACCGAATTCTAATTTTAGATTATTATGTCCAGGATGATGTTCATTAAAGAGAGATTTTACTTTACTTTGGGAAATTCCTTCACTAGCTTTATATAAATAGGCTTTTTTAGATCCTTCTAAGTAAACAAAATAATATTTCTTCCCTTTTTTGTCTATTCCTTCAACACTATTACTAACTTTCCCTTGACTCATGTGATATGTATTAGAAATTTTGGTAATCGGAGTTTTAGACAAGGCCAGATTATTTACCGTTTTAGCTTGGGCACGATAAGGATGTGTACCAATTACAAAAATAATAAAACAAATAAAGTAAATAATTAGTACTACGATAAAGGTCCATAAGGCACCTTTCAAAACTGATTTAACTCGATTATTCATCATTTTCTTCCTTTAGTAATGAGATTAATTGCTGATAATTAACTTTTTTGGTGCCAACGGGCAAAGCATTTAAAAATTCTTGACCATAGTTTTTATGCCAGACTCGCTGATCTAATATAACAAAAGTTCCATGATCACGTTCATTGCGGATTAAGCGCCCTGCTCCTTGTCTAAAGCGAATCAAAGCACGAGGCAAAGTATCTATTTCAAAAATACTTCCTTTATTCTTTAATTGATTTTTTATTCTTTCTTCTCTTAATTTAACTTCAGGATTATCGGGAGATTCAAAAGGAAGTTTTACTGCTAATGCTAAATCTACACCATTATTTTTAAAATCAATCCCCTCCCAAAAGCTATTTGCTCCCAAGAGAATCGCCTTATCTGCAATACCAAACCGTTTTGCAATTCGTTGATTAGAGCCGGTTAATCCTTGGGCTAAAATCTCGTAATCTTTTAAGCTAGGATCATTAATGATTTCAGTGAAAACATCTTTAATTGTCTCTAAATTTGTAAAAAGAACTAAAACGTGTTTTTGATGTTCTAAAGCTTCTTTCAAAAAGCTAGCAATAAACTTAGCATAATTTTCATCATTTGGATTTTCTAACTTACTTGGATCATCTAAAGCCAGCACCTTTAAATGTTTTTCAATCTTAAATGATGCTTTTCCTTGATAAGTTAAGGTATTTTGAGGATTCAGGGAAAGATTTTTTTCGATAAAATCAAAAGAATTATTATTCATACTCGTTGCAGAAATGAAGAGACGCTTTGAAAAATACTGATATAGTTGTTTTAACTCTTCACTTGGGTCCAACATCATCCAAATAATATTGGTGGACAAGGGATCAGTGATATCAGTTACTTGTAAAATAAAGCCCTTCTCTGCTAAAACATTGGAATTATTTAGTTGATCAATTAAGAGATAAGTTTGCTCAGCATAGAAATCTAACTGATCTATTTCTTCCCGCAATTCTTGAATTAATTCATCATTATTGTTAACCAGATGTTCTTGTTGATAAAGTAAAAATAAAATTTGGTTTGTTTCTTGTCTTACTTTTTCAATACTTGTTTGAATTTGATTAAGTAAACCTTTCATTTGGTCAGGATGAGGGAAAAGATCTTGCCCCTGAAAACCAAAATCAACTCGATTTTGTCTTCTTTCAACTCGACTTGTCGCTAAATCTATTTGTCCATAAAGATTTTCTTGAACATGGTTAATAGCATGAATTAGATTTTTAATTTCACTTTCTAATTGCTCTAAAATTAGACCGAATTCTTGTTGATTGCCAAACTTTTCTTTTACTGAAACTGGACCAAACAGTAAAAGATTTCGCAAGTGACTTACAGACCCCCAAAATGATTCAAACTGGATTCCATCACTACGAGAACTAGTTACATTTTCAGTAAATCGATGTGCTTCATCTACTACTAAAAAAGGATTTTGTCCCCAAATCGAATCCATAAAATGATTTGCTAAATAAGCATGATTAGTAATTAAAATATCAGCTAATTCTTGTCGTTGACGAGCTAAATTCCAAAAATCATAATCTGAAAAATAAGTCCCTACGCGTGCATCACCTGGATGCTGAATTTGATCAAAAAAGGGATTATTATAATTCGTCAATTGAAGTTCATCTAAATCACCAGTAGTAGTTTGGGTTAACCAAACTAAGATTTCCATTTGCCAGACCAAAGTTTGTTGATCATAATCTCTTTGATACAAAGAATTATAAAAGCCATCTAAATCTAAATAATGTGTACTTGATTTGACTTCTTGAGCAAATAAATCTAATCCGGTAATTTTAATTAATTGAGGAATTTCTTGCCGATAAATTTGTTCTTGTAAGACTTTTGTTGGAGTTGCAATCACCAATTTTCGTCCTGAATATAATTTATAGGCATAAGCCATTAAATAAGCCAAAGTTTTCCCACTACCATTAGGCGCTTCAACAATTAAATTATCTTGTTTATCATGTTCAATAAAATCATGAATTCGGTTAATTAAAGCAGTTTGCCCTTTTCGATAGCGAATCTGGCCTTTAAAAATTTGCTTTTTCTCACTATCACTCAAAGGAAATTTGTTCTCTGAAGCCTCTAAATTTGGCTGAGGAAGTTCTTGCTTTTGCAAGATTAAATTTCTTACTTGGATTTGATCTTTGGCTAATGGTCGTTTTAATTGTCTCGCATACTGACTGATTTCATAAAAGATGTAATCTGTATCCCTTAATAAACCTTTTGAAAGTGCGGTTAACGTATTTAAGGTTGCTGTTGGCAGTTGTTCCAAACGCTTAATTATCTTAAGCAAAAGTTTTGCTGTCACTAAAGCATCAGAATCAGCCCGATGCGGATTTAAGTGTTTAATATTTAGACGAGCAGTAAGATCTTTTAACTTATATGAAGGATATGTCGGGAAGGCAATTTGTGCTAGCTCAACAGTATCAATGGCTTTTCCTCTTAAAGGTTCTAAGCCTGCTTTGACCAGTTCATAATTTAAGAATGGAAGATCAAAATTAATATTATGAGCAACAAAAATAGTGTCTTGCAATATCTTTCTAATCCTTTTGGCATAATAAGAAAAATCATGAGCATCTTTAACATCATCATTTTTTATATCCGTCAAATTTTCAACTGACTGAGGAATATTATGGTGAGGATTAATTAAAAATGAATAAGTTTTAACAACTTTGCGGTTCTTAATAATAGCACACCCGAACTGAATAATTCGGTCTCCATGATCTCTTTGGGTACCTGTGGTTTCGAGATCAACTACCGCAAATTTATCATTTTCAAAGGCTGTTACCATTATGACACCTCCTTACACACCTAATTCAATTTTACTAGCTTTTGAATATCTAGCAATATTAAGTACTTAGCTTTTACTTTCTTTTTACTAAATCCATTGAGAGCCAATTCATATAGATGAAGTTGCCCTTGATATTTAGTTTTTAGTTTTTCAATAGCCTCCTTCTCATGCATTTGATCAATATGATCAGTTTTATAATCAAATAATATGATACCGTCTTCATCTTCAAAATAACCATCAATCGTTCCATGAACCAAAATTTTAGCATTGGGATCGGAAAAGTCGGTAAAAATTTTATTTGCTGATATTAGACTCGAAAACTCTTGTTCACGATGTAATAATGCCGGTTTGTCCCAAAAGTTCTTTGTAAAATCACTATTTACAAACCACTCAATTGCATCGAGTGGAAGATAAGGTACAATATCAGGATTTAATTTTTTTAAACTAATTAAATTATCTATTTCTTGAGTTAAATTTTCTTTAGTTTTTTCTCCTTCATAATTGTAATATTGCAAGATCAAGTGTGTTGCAGTTCCCAATTCAGCACCGGTAAATTTATTTTTTTTCAAAAAAACAGGTGTTGCATCTATTGGCTGTAAATAGCGATTAGTTGAAGGTAGAAAATGGGCATTTTCTAGTTCATCTTCGACAGGATCACTAAACGCACGTTTAATTTCCGAAACCGCCTGATAAGCTGTGGTATGGGTGGCATCAATAAAAGGATAAGTAAAGTTATAAAGTTTTTGAGCGGTCGAAATTAATTTGGGATTATCTTCTCCAACTTCGACTTTACTATTTTGAGGGGCTTTTAATTTTGACAAATACGTATATTTAATGACATAAATATTTTTATTATCTTCACTAACAGGATTTGATTCATCAATTTTATGATCAATCGTACGTTCAAAAGCCAGCTCGGGTCCCAGAAAGGACAAAGGAGAACTTGCAGATAATTTTTGGTTAAAGTTAAGTTGTCGGATTCTCCCCAAGGAATTCTTCCACTTAATTAAAGCATCTTCTGGATTTTTAAATGAAGCAACTAAAATCAACTTTTGACGAGCTCTTGTTAAACCAACATACAAAATTCTAGCTTCTTCTTCCAAATTTTCTTTCTTCTTCTGGGTATCAATGACACTCTTCACCAAAGAATCGATTTTATATTCAGCAGTCTTAAGCGTTAAGCCTAACCCTAAAGAACTATTAATGTCATAACTACCACTTAGGTCCCTTTTTTGATATTTATGATTTAGACCCACTACAAATACAACCGGGAATTCTAATCCTTTAGATCCATGAATAGTCATTAATTTAACTGCATTGTCTACTTCATTACTTAATAAAGGTTGTGCTAAATCTTTCTGATTACGCCGCATTCTTTCAATAAAGGTAATAAATTGATATAAACCTTTAAAACCTGCAGTTTCATAAGAATTAGCCCGTTCATAAAGTGATTGTAAATTAAGACGTCTTTGTTGTCCATTTGGCAATCCACTTACAATTTCTAATAAATGAGTTTTTTCATAAATTGTCCAAATTAATTCAGAAATTCTATTAGTAGTTGCAAAATTTCTCAGATCTTCTAATTGTTTTAAAAATTTCTTGCTTTTTTCTCCCAATTCAGAATTTTCACTAGCATAGTTAACTAAAGCATCATAAAATTCTCCCTTGCGTTTTTTAATTCGAATCTGGGCTAATTCTGGTTCAGTAAAATTAAATACTGGTGACCGTAATACGGCAACCAGAGGAATATCTTGGCGGGGATTATCAATGATACGCAAAATATTCATGATAATTACAAGTTCAAAAGTTTGAAAATAATTCTGTGCATCAGAAATAAAAAGCGGTATATTAGCTTTTGCAAATTCTTGCATTATTTGCAAATTATCGCTTCTAGTTCGGGTTAGAATGGCAATATCTGAATATTGAATTTCTCTTTTCAGTTTAGTTTTAGGATCATAAACTTGAAAATGTTGCGCTTTTAATTGCTTGATTCGCTCGATTACAATCTGAATTTCTGCAAAATCCTCATTTTGATTGGATGCTTGTGCAACTAACTTCTGATTTTCTTCTTGATCAGCAAAAATAAATTCACTAGTAGAATCAAGATCCTGAGGATAGTAATCGGCACCAAACACTAATTCTCCCTCTTTGCGATAATCAATTCCTCCAAAATTTTTAGTTAAGATGGAATTGAATAGCCGATTTACAGTAGTAGTAACATTTTTTGTTGATCTAAAATTATCAGCGAGAATAATTCTTTCACTGGTTTCATCATTTTTAGGATAATTTTGGTACTTATCTAAAAATAACTGTGGTCGGGCCTGTCTAAAACCATAAATTGACTGTTTAACATCCCCCACCATAAATAAATTGTTTTTACCCTTTTTCTTAATTGCTTGAATAATTTCTTCTTGTAGCTGATTAACATCTTGGTACTCGTCAATCAAAATTTCAGAAAATTTATTTTGATAATATTCTTGGGCTAATTTAGATTTAGAAGAGTCAGAAGTTAATATTTGATAAGCTAACTGCTCCATATCGCCATAATCAAGAAGATTTTGTTCTCTTTTTAGTTTATTAAACCGTTTTATTAAATTTAATTCTACTTCACTAATTGTATTAACCAATTTTTGTGATTTTTGCAAAACTTCAATTTGTTTTGCTTCATCCATAATATAAAACTGCGCAAATAATTGATGTAAAAGCTTTATAGTTTCATTTTTGAAATTTTTACTTTCTTCAAAAATTTCTCTCAGATCCTCATCCCATTTTTTTGAAGAACGAGGACTCCCGGTAAATTTACAAAGTTTAAAAAGTGCAATTTGCCTATCATATGCCTGATCGTCTTCAATAGCAGAAATTAAATCAATCAAGTTATCTTGAAAAAGAGCAAAACTTTCTTTCTGTTTTGTTAATTCTTTTTGCTGAAATTGGCTAGAGTTTAAGTATTTTTCTAGTTGGTCTTTAATACTGTCAAGTTGAGCTAATAAATATGGCTTTATTTTTTCCTGCCATAACTGACTCTTCACCAAGTTGCCGTTATCTGGATAATATTGACCTAGATTAGTAAGAAAACTTTCGTAATTAGGTTGAGTGATGGCACTCTGGTAAAGATCTAATAAAAGATTATGAGCACTTTCTACTTCGCGATCACCAGCAAAATTATCATAAAATTTAATGAACTCTGAATTATTTTCTTCAAGATAATCTCGTTCAATTTCATGGAGAGCTCGTTCTCGCAGTAAGGCAGCTTGAGTTTCGTCTGTTAATACTGAAAAACTAGGATCAAGTTCAATTACATAATAAAAACGACGAATAATATCTAAACAAAAAGAATCAATAGTTGAGATATTAGCTGTATCCACGTTAATTAATTGATCACGTAAGAATTTATTATCCGGATCCTTTTTCAAATGATTATTTAATTCAGTCTTAATTCGTTCTTTCATTTCATTGGCAGCAGCTTTAGTAAATGTAATAATCAATAAATTATCAACGGGCGTACCATTCAAAATTTTATTTAAAACTCGTTCCACCAAAACTGTTGTTTTCCCCGAACCCGCAGAAGCAGAAACTAGGATGTCTTTTCCATGATCATCAATTGCTTGTCGCTGGGTTGATGTAAAAGTTGGCATCTAATCCTCCTTTTCAAGTGTTTCTTTAATTAATTGTAAAAGTTCTTTCTTTTTTAGAGATGAAATTTTATGATAATTATTTTCTTTTAACATTGCATCAAAGAAAAAGATATCCTTAAAATCTGAATACTGTAATGGCGTCTTTTTATTATATTGATAAGGATTAAGTTCAATATTACCGTCTAAAATTTTATGAGCTGCTTGTTGAATTAAGTAAGAATTATACTCCAGAATTTGATCTAAATCTTCGGCATTAAAACTGGTATCACTTGGTAAAGAAAAACTACCATCTTTTTTACGCTTTACACTATTATAAAGTTCTGAACTAGCTCTATCTTCCTGTAATAACGGCTCAATACTTTCTAATAATGCTGGATCATTATTTAAAATTCCCTTATACATTAATTTCTTTTCATTATTGGTCTTAATATCTTTTAAATTAAAATCGGCATTAAGATTAGTATCGACATTTAATCTTTCCACATTCTTAGTAATCGTTTGATAAAAAGCACCTAGTAAATCTAGTTCTTGATCATTTGCAAAAAATTCATGGTTTTTCTTTAAAACATCTAAATATGAAACCATTTGTAACGATATTCCATTAGCAAATAAGCCTAAATCAAATTTCTTAGCAGATGACTTATAATCTACTACGGCTCCAATAACTTTATTGTTTTCCTTAGTCAGATCAATACGATCCATTTTTCCTCTTAAATCAATTTGGTGTTTACCTGTAGGATTAGTAAAAGTATAATTCAAGCCCTTTACTTGTTCACTACGACCAAAACTAAGTTCTGAATATTGAGGTCTTAAAGTTGTCTTTTTAAGATTACGATGCCAATACTTAGCAACATTTTCAGTTGTTTGATCTAATTGACGGAAAAGATATTGATTAAAGGGATCATTTAATAATTGATGGTAACGGCCCTGCTCTTGCATTTGAGTATGGATCTTTATCAAGATTTCTTGTAATTGATTAACTGTTAAGCTGGCCAAATCTAATTTTGTTTCTTGTAAAAATTTGACTAAACGATCAAATGTTTCATGATAATAATTCCCAGCTTGAACCACATCAAGTTCATTTTCAAAGCGCTTATGCAACCGAAGACCATAGTTTAAGAAATATTCAAAGGAATTTTCATAATATGTTTCCAACTGAGAAACTGAAGTTTCAATATTAGTGCCATATAGAGCTTGGGCAATTTCAGGAGTAAGTGAATGTGGAATATTTTTAAATTCTGTCGCCGCCAAAACCTCTTTAGTTACTTCTGGTTGTTTTGATTCAGACAACTTGAGCAGAGCCGGTGCTTGCCGATAATTTTCCCTTTTTAAATGAGTGAGATACCCTAAACTAGCTTCTGGATTAGTAATAAACGATAAAATATCACTACTAGATTGTGGTAAATCATGTTGTTCAAATTCATCTAAATCTAAACGATTAAGTAGTTGGCGATAAAAAATTGAAGGTTCTAGTTCTTCATTAGCTGTATTTAAAACAGGATAAGATAGATAAATTCTATCTTGGGCTAAACTTAAAGCATTTCCAAATTGATAATTTTGATCTAAATTATTGACTTTTTGCCCATCTTCAATTTGTTGTTCCCCTTGTAAGCCTTGATTTAATTGGTCGATATTTTCTGTACTAAAAAAGCCAGGAATTTTTTCAATTTGAGGCAAGTCATTACTCGTTGCCCCTAAAATAAAGATTTGTTTATAGGTTTGTCCTTGCACCATCCCTAATTCGGAAATATTTACTGCATCAAGAGTAGAAGGAATTTGGGAAAAATCAGCTTCACTAAATCCAGCAATCAGTACTTGGAAGAAACTTTCTAGATCAAAATTAGGATTTAGTAATAAAAAATCTTTTAAGAGTTGATTAAGGGTTGACCAAACTTGTTCAGGCTGTTGGGCTTTTTGCAAATCATTAGTATCGTTTGCCTGACTGCGCCACTTTTCAAGTTGTTTATGGACTTTATTTTGAATTAAAAAATCCCAAAATTTTGTTAAGGCAAGCTGTGTATCCGTCTCTTTTTTTAATTCTTCAAATAATTGCTCTATTTGATCGATATAATACTTACGCAATTTTTCTAATCGCATCACAATTGCTTCCGCATCATCAAGAGTAATAACCTGGGCATCAATAAAAGTATTTAGTTCATGTTGCCATAAGTTTTGGTTGATACCATGAGCTAAAGCAAAATTTTCTAATTGATCAACATCATTTTGATATTCGGTTTCATTGTGATACCAATCAGGAATAAAAAGATTACTTTTCATTAAAGCCAATAAATTACTTGTTTGAAAACCACGTTGATAAATTTGGAAAAGATTTTCAATCGCAATAACTAAGGGATGAAACTTCATTTTCCGTTGCAAGTCATTAAAAAAAGGAATCTTATTTTGCCGTAAAATCGGAGTAAGATACGTTTCATAAGCTTCTAAATTAGGCGCCAAAACTAAAAAATCAGAATAGCGATAATTATTTAAAGCAACTTGCTGGTAAATTGTCCGGGCTACAAAATATGCTTCAGCATAGCGAGAATCAGCTTTAACTGGTTGAATAAAACTTCTTAGATCAGAATCAGTCGGTTTGATATTATTAGCCCATACATTATTCAATTTTTCTCTCTTGGTTAACTTAGAAGAAATTGGGAATGTACTTTCTTGATAGTGTAAAGCTTGATTTTTAAAAAAGTGTTCTAATTTATTTATGGTTTTTTGAACCCCATAATCATAATCACCTGCTTCAACTGCTGGATTAATATCTCCATTTTTGGTTTTAAAGGCAATTGTTAAGTTGTGAGCCTTTTTGGCAATTAATTGTAAGGTGAGTTGTTCTTGATTAGAAAAATGAGAAAAATCACTAAAGTAAAAATCAATATCAGCTAAATTATTTTCAGCTAAAAATTGGTTCAATAAGAATTGCATCTCATCTTTAGGTGCAAATTTATCGGCCAATCGATCAACATATTCATCAAAAATTAAGCTCAAATCATGAATTTTGTATTTTGTTTCTTCATTCAAGGCATTTTCATCAATTTCATTCAAATCTAAGTTGCCCTGGCGCATCATTAAGATTGCATCATATATTTGTTTTAGAGCTCCTTGAGTAATCTCGGTCTCTCTAAACAAAAGTAAGTCATCCTTTTTTTCTCTTACAATTTCTTCCAGCAGCATAATACTAGTGGCATCATCTAGAATTTCAGGAATTACTTTATTTTCATTTCTTAAAAAATACCAAGCTAACCTAGAAAAAGAAAGAATTTGTAAATTTTTAACACTAACCTGGTTTTGATTTGTGAGATTTGATAATTTATTAAGTGTTCTTACTTCAACTGAAAATTTAATATGATTAGGTACAATAATAAAAATTGGATGATTGGGATCCTTTAAATAATCCTTGATAGCAAGGTCTAAAATTTGATTTTGTAGAGGATCTGTTTGTCTGCCAGTTATAATATTGATCATTGTAAAAACTCCTTGATAATATTTTAGCATAGAGGAATAGCTTCAAAATTTAAGAAAAGGAAATAAAAATGGATAATTCTACTATTAATGTTAAAGCACATGGAAAAGTAATTTTAATCGGTGAACATTCGGTTGTATACGGCAAAAATGCCCTTGCTATGCCTATTAAGGCCTTAAATATTACTACAACTATTACAGAAAACAAAGACAATGAAAATATAATGAATACAACTCATTATCATGGTCCTTATTTAACAGCACCAAATGAATATGATGGTTTAAAGTATGTTTTCAAAACAATGATTGAAAAAGCCAAGACAAACCAAAAGATTACTGTAACCTATACTGGAGAAATTCCAATGGAACGTGGTTTAGGATCAAGTGCCGTTGTCGCTTTTGGTACGGGTAACGCTTTGAATAAATATTTCCAGCTTCATCTTTCTGAAGAAGAAATAATGGCGATTACTAATCATGCCGAAATGATTAATCATGGTAAAGCATCAGGAATCGATAGTGCCACTGTAAAAGCTAATTCAATTGTTTTCTTTAACAAAAATAAAGGCCCACAAGAACTTAATGAAAAGTTAGGTGCAACTTTGTTGATCATGGATACTGGTGAATTAGGAAATACTAAAGAAGCAGTAAGTTTAGTGCGTCAAAAATATGAAAGTGATACTACTAATCAAAATAAAATAGATCGCTTGGGTGAATTAGCAAATAAGACAAAGGAATATTGGCTTGAACATAATCCAAAAGCGATTGGTAAAATCTTTAATGAAGCTCAAACAATTCTTGCTTCTTTTGATTTATCTACAGATCGGATTAATCAAATTGTAACAACAGCTCAAAATAATGGTGCTTTTGGTACGAAATTATCCGGTGGAGGTTTAGGTGGCATTGTAATCTCATTATGTCCTAATCAAAAAACCGCCCATGATATTGCTCAGCTAGCCCAACCTTATTTTGCAAATTACTGGATCGAGGAAATTTAAAATGGAAGCTACTGCACGTGCTCATACGAATATTGCCCTAATTAAATATTGGGGTAAAAAAGATACTGCTCTCAAGACACCATTAATGTCTAGTCTATCAATGACGCTTGATGCCTTTTATACTGATACGACCTTTATTCATGATAGTAACTTAACAGAGGATTCTTTCTATCTAAATAAGATTAAGCAAAATGATAACAATAGTGAACGCGTATTTAATTATATTCATCATTTACAAAAGCTTTTTAACTTAAAGGGACATTTTACTATTTATTCGACTAATCATGTACCTACTTCAGCAGGATTAGCCTCTTCAGCTTCCGCATTTGCGGCATTAGCAACTGCTTTTGCCAAAAGTTATCAATTAGATCTTTCTCTAACTGATCTTTCTCGCCTGGCCAGATCGGGATCGGGTTCAGCAACACGTTCGATTTTTGGTGGCTTTGTAAAATGGATTAAAGGTAATGATCAAACTTCTATAGCTGTTCCAATTGATCAAAATCCTGATTGGGATTTACATATGTTAGCCGTTGAAGTAAATACTGGTGTCAAAAAAATTTCTTCCAGTAAAGGGATGATTCAAGCGCAGACTTCACCTTTCTATCTTCCCTGGTTAGAACGTAATGATGAAGAAATAACCATGATGGAAAATGCAATTAAGTCAAAGAATTTTACTAAACTGGGAGAATTAGCAGAGCTTTCCGCAAATGAAATGCACGCAACAAATTTAACTGCAACACCAAGTTTTACTTATTTTGAACCTCAAACACTTAAATTAATTAAGTTGATCCAGGAATTACGCAGCCAAGGTATTGAATGTTATTACACGATCGATGCTGGACCAAATGTAAAAATATTAGCACAAAAAAATAATCTTTCAGCAATATCTTCTGCTGTTCATACCCTATTAGATAATGTTAAAATAGTTGATGCGAGTTTCGGTCCAGGAGTTAAATTTTTGGACTAATTATATTTTTAACTAGATTAGAGGAAAGATTTCTTGATTACTGTACAAGCACCCGGGAAACTATATATTGCTGGTGAATATGCTGTCTTAGAACAAAATTGCCCTGCAATTTTAGTTGCAGTTAATGAATTTGTAAGAGTTTCTATTTCTCAAAGTAAAGGAACTAGTGGCTTAATTCACTCAAAACAATATTCCCAAGACTCAGTCCATTGGGTTCGTCAAGGAAATAAAATGGTTATTGATAACCGTGATAACCCGTTTGAATATATTTTATCGGCAATTAAATTTACCGAACAATATTGTTTAGAACAAGCTATTGAGCTATCAGTTTATGATCTTCACGTTAATTCTGATCTTGATTCAGCCGACGGTAAAAAATACGGGTTAGGTTCTTCAGCAGCTGTTACAGTTGCAACTGTGAAAGCCATTCTTAAATATTACAATATTGAAGCAAGTAATGATTTGATCTATAAACTATCCGCCATTTCTCACTATACTGTTCAAGGCAATGGGTCAGCTGGAGATATTGCAGCTAGTGTTTATGGTGGTTGGCTAGCTTATCAGACTTTTGATAAAAAATGGTTAACTAATGAGTTAAAACATAAAAAATTAAGTACCGTTTTACAAGAAGCTTGGCCTGGACTTAAGATTCAATTACTTACTCCCCCTGCAGGAATGGATTTATTAATTGGTTGGAGTCAACAACCTGCTTCTACTTCACAGTTAGTTGATCAAACCAATGCAAAAAAGAAATCAATTAAGACCCAATATGAAGATTTTTTGGAAAAATCTCGTCAATGTGTTTTGAGCATGATTGAAGGCTTTAATTCAGGAAACATTTCTTTAATCAAGCAACAAATTCGTGTTAATCGCCAAATTTTAAAGGAGTTTGCCTCTCTTAACCATATTGCCATCGAAATTCCTAAGTTAACTAAATTAATTGATATTGCTGAGAAATTTGCAGGTGCTGCTAAAACCTCTGGCGCTGGAAATGGTGATTGCGGAATTGTAATTACCGATTCTACTAGTAATATTAATGAATTAAAAAATTTATGGCGTGAGAATGGTATTATGCCTTTAAACTTTAAGGTTCATTCTATTAGTCACTAATTGAGGATAATTATGTCACAAAGATCAAAAAGAAAAGAAGAACATCTTGCTTTAGCCAAGATGTTTTTTAATAAAAAAATATCTTCAGATTTTGATAACATTCATTTAATGAGGCCTGCCCTGCCTGAAAGTAAATATGAATCCCAAAGTATTTCAACTCAAATGTTTGGTAAAAAAATTGCCGCACCAATATACATTAATGCCATGACGGGTGGTTCTAAACAGTCTTTGATGATTAATAAAGTTCTTGGTCAAGCTAGTGCTAGAGCCAAAATCCCCATGGCTTTGGGTTCAGCAAGTATTTTGGAAAAAGAACCTGAACAATTAGAAAGCTTTTATGTTGCCCGTCAAGAAAATCCTGATGGCCTATTATTTGCCAATGTTAATCCTAATACCTCTCCTAAAACAGTTAAAAAGATTGTAAACACACTTAATGCAGATGCCTTACAAATTCACTTAAATACTATTCAAGAGGCCGCTATGCCAGAAGGCGATCGTGAATTTTATTGGCTTAATAATCTTAAGGCTATTAAAGAAGTAATTGATGTCCCACTTATTATTAAAGAAGTAGGCCAAGGACTAGATAAACCTTCTATCCTACTCTTAGAAAAAGAAGGATTTACCAATTTTGATCTTGGTGGAAGTGGTGGAACTGACTTTGCAAAAATTGAAAATTCACGTCGATCGCATCCCGATCTTTCTTTTCTAGAAGATATTAATTTATCTACTCCTAAAACCCTTTTATGGCTAAATCAGATTAAATACCAACAAGTTTCTGGTAAGTTATTTGCATCAGGCGGCATTAGAAATAGTCTAGATATTTTTAAATGTTTAGTATTAGGAGCAAACTTTGTTGGGATGGCCAGTCATTTTTTAGACTTTGCCTATCGTGGTACTGATGAATTAACCAATGAAATTGAAAATATTAAGCATCAACTTGTAATGTTAACAGCATTATTTGGTTTATCAGACATATCGCAAGCTCCAAAAGTAAAGTACTATTTAGACAATAATTTATTTACCTTTCTTAAACAAATAAAATAAGCATAAACAAAAACGAGTAGTAAATCTACTCGTTTTTGTTTATTTTTATCTTCTTAAACCTTTAGGATAATAATTCTTCAAAATATGGTCATTACCAAGTTTTCCAAAACTGAAAATATGATCTTCAAACGCAACTAAAACATAGCCTCGATATGGGGAATCAGAGTGAATCGTTTCTCCATGTAAATAAGCTTTATATTGAGCCTCATCTTTTAGTTCTACTACCTTCTCTTGAGGGAGCTGCCCTAGTACTTCAGCTAATTGATGTCCTGGTTCAAAACGATTTTTCTTCATCAATCCTAATTCAACACCATTACTTAAAATCCTTAGATTTTTAACTAGTCCAGGATCGATAACTGGTACAAAAACATGATCTTTTCTAATTAATGCTTTATCTTCCCAATGCTTTAGACTATCAGGGAGCATGAAGTTATCTAAAACCTGTTTAACTAATTCTCTTTCATTTTTACTTAAATGTTCTGGTCCATGATCATGCAAATTCTTCTTTTTCTTGGCTTTTTTATTTGATTGAGATGGTGGTAACTGAATCCTTTCAGATTTTACATTTTTAAGACGTGCTACGAATTGTCCCTCTCCTACTCCATTTTGGAACCAAAACCGTCCAGTATTTTCTACTGCATTTAATCCAGACTTAGTCCAATCAGGCTTGCCCCTACTCATGCCTTCGAATTTTTCAATTTCTTGTACTTCAAAACCATAATTTTCTACCAGCCATTCTACTATTTGTTCATCCTCTTCTGGTGAAAAAGTACAGGTAGAATAAATTAATTTGCCATTTGGTTCAAGCATTTTAACTGCTTCATTTAAAATCTCTTTTTGTCTTGCTTGACAAGTTAGCACATACTCTTGAGACCAATATTGAATTGCATCTGGATCTTTTCTAAACATTCCTTCACCAGAACAAGGTGCATCAACAACAATGGTTGTAAAAAATTGTGGGAAAACCTTGGCTAAATTCTCTGGAGTTTCATTAGTAAGCAAAACATTGCTAGCACCCCAACGTTCTAAATTTTCTCGTAAATTGTTTGCACGTTTAATAGAAATTTCATTGGCAACTAAAATTCCTTGATTTGTTAAATGTTGAGCTAAGGCAGTTGATTTTCCTCCGGGAGCAGCACATAGATCTAATACTTTATCTCCTGGTTTTACATTAGCAATTTGAGCTGGATACATGGCAGCAGGGTCTTGAGAGTATACATATCCGCCTACCCAGTCACTACTATAACCTGAAACGTTACCATAAAAAGCATCATCAACACCTTTAATTGGGTGGGACAAATCATAAGATACATTTTGATAATCAAATTTTAAGGGATTCAATCTAAACCCCTTTTTACTAGTTCCATCAATTGCATCAAAAAATTCTTGACTCTTTTCCGTTCCCAGTAATTTTTGATATTTTTCAATAAATTCGGTCGGTAATTTACGCTTCAATTCTTCTTCTCCGAGATAATAATAAAACAATAATAAAAGTAAAGTTCTCCATTAGCCACAAAAAGCCTAATAGGACAAATAATTGTGAGATATCTGAATAAAAATTAAATAAAGGTAAGATTAAGCCAGTGCCTAAAAATAATATCGTATTGACCAAAAAGAATCTAACAAAAGAATTAGTAAATAATTTAGTTAGAATCTGACTTTTTATCTTAAATTTACTTACTGGTGAAATGACAATCGTTGCCCAAATACCACTATTAATTAGACCAACAATGATACAAAAACAAGTAAAAACAAATTTTTTGGTCGGACTAATACCATGACGTTTATTATATTTGCCAGCATAGTTTACCGTGCGAGTAGAAGCCCTCAAATAATGGGCAACTTTTTGCTTGTCATTTTTGGGTAAACCATCAATTACAATATAAAAGTTATTGAGGGCAGCCTTACCGGTTGTTTGCTTTTCGCCGGTAGTCAAATAATAGGCAGTTTGTCGATACGGACTCTCAGTATTTTTCTTTAATTGTCCAATGACAGAAAAGTAATGATTATTTTCAGAGAGATAACGATTATTTTGCATAGTAAATAAATTTTCTTTGGTCTCTGCTGAAATTACTGCAAAAGGAATTGTACCTTGAAAATCACTTTTGTTAAAATACCGAGAATTCGAATTAGCCATCGGTTGTGATTTCAAATTATAGTTTGCCCAAATTAAAATCTGGTCAGAATTATATTTCGATCTGAAGTGAACTTGTAGCCGCTCACCCGACCAATTTTTATTTAAATATTTAATGAAACTTTTAATCGATTGATGTTTTTTGGAGTTATAAACATAATATGGAGATGAGAGTCCATTATTATTCAACACTTGATCAGCACGTTGTGATTGTTGACGTGATAAGCTCAGTCCAATACCAATAAAACAGAATAAAGATATTAAGGTGATTATAAAATTACGTATTTTCATTATTTTATCTCATATATTTTTTCTTCAATAAAATCAAAACTTGAAAAGGTACTATTAATTCTTTTAATAACTTTGGAGTTTACTTCTACTGCTTCTTTCCAGAAAGCAGAAGTATTAGTAGCACCATTCTTTTCTCCAATAAATAAAAGTTTGGTTTTGGAGGAACAAAAGTTTCGATAAGTTTTTAAAATTTGTTGATCTCCTTTACCAAAATTAGGAGCCCAACAACAAATAATTAAATCAACATTAGCATATTTTTTTATTGCTTGAGTCGCTTCATAATTTTTTGTTGGGAAAAAAGGCTTATTCCCAGTAGATGAACTTTTCGCCCACACAAAAGAATCTGTTGCGATCATTTTCACTCCCATTTCACTAAAGGCTTTTGACCAATAGGCATTACCTGCCATCAATTCTAATCCAGTTTGAAAATGATAACTCTCTTGAATAGCACGAGCTGTACCTAAATTTGCTAAGGACCAGAGCCCAAATTTGCGCGATAAATAGCTTCTAAAATTATTTAACATATTATTTATAGTTAAGATACTCTGTTTATCCTGGGGTCGCTTTTTTAAAAGTGTTTCTAAAATATCTGGTTCAAAACCTAATTTGGCTGGCGCAACCTTAAGTACTTGTTGATTAACTAAAGTTGCAATAATTTTTTTAATTTCTCTTACTTGAGAATCAATCTCCGGTAATGAAACTTCTGCTTGTAATTGATATAGTTTCTTTTGAAAATCGTCCATTTTTAAATACCTAATAATGATTTTACCATTCAATTTTGATAAAAAAAGTTATAATAGAAGATGGTCAACAAAAGGAGAGAAAAAATGTCAAAAAATAACAAAAATACCAAGCCACAAGCTGAAGAATCTCTCGGTAAATCTATTCTAGAAATTGTAATTACCGTAGTAGTATGTATGCTTGCCTATTTCCTACTCTTCAAGTATGTTTTGGCAAATGAGACTGTATCAGGTCCATCAATGCAACCTACTTTTGAATCCGGTGATCGCATTATTGCCGTTAGACACAGTAAATTGCAGCGAGGTGATATTGTAATTATTGATGCACCAGACGCTCCAGGTGAATTATATATTAAACGTATTATTGGGATGCCTGGTGATACAATTTATGCCAAAAATGATACTGTGTATGTAAACGGAAAAGCTTTAAAGGAACCCTATTTAACTCAATATAAAAAGAAAATGCCTAAGGGACAATTATATACCAATAATTTTACTTTAAAACAAGTTACTGGTGTTTCAAAAGTACCTAAGAATTGTTACTTTGTCATGGGAGACCATCGAGATGTATCCAAAGATTCTCGCTACTTTGGTTTTGTAAAACAAAGTCAAGTTGTTGGTGAAGTTAAAGTTAGATACTTCCCATTTAATGATATGAAAGTATTTAATAATTGATCTAAAATAGAATAGAAAGGAAAAATTATGAGTCCAGATGAATTAGCTAATAGAATAATTGAGTTTGAAGCAAAAAATGATATTACCGATTCTGCCCTAGCCTTTGCAAGCCATCTTTCGGTAGAAAAAATTCATGCAATGAAACAAGCTAGAAATAATTATACAACTGAAGAAATTGAAAGAATTTTAGAATATATTCAAACCAATTCATAATTTATCTTGATGAAAAAAGAGCTAAAGCTGTTTGATATGAACCCCAAAATTAGGACATATTATTAAGCTAGTTGATTTAAAACCATATTTCGATATTGAATCGGAGTATGGTTTTTTATTGTGCTCTTGATTCTTTTGTTATTGTAGTAATAAATGTATTCTTTGATTGCTTTTTCAAGCTCGTCTAGATTCTTGAATGTTTTCTCAAAACCATAGAACATTTCTCGTTTTAAGATACCAAAGAATCCTTCCATTA
>NZ_BFBY01000011.1:0-4674 GCF_003423665.1 Lactobacillus rodentium
TCATTTAAATGGAGAAAAGCTATATTTATCACCAATTATGGACGGTTGTACTCATGAGATAATTTCTTATACCATCAGTCGTCATCCAGTTTTAAAACAAGTAATGGATATGCTTGAACTAGCTTATAAAGATCATCCTGCATTGAATGGACTTATCTTTCATACTGATCAAGGTTGGCAATATCAACATCCAGCTTTTCAAAATTGGCTTAAAAATCATGGTATTGAACAATCAATGTCTAGAAAAGGAAATTCATTAGATGATGGATTAATGGAAGGTTTCTTTGGTATCTTAAAGCGAGAAATGTTCTATGGGTTTGAGAAAACATTTAAGAATTTAGATGAGCTTGAAAAAGCAATCAAAGAATATATTTATTACTACAATAACAAAAGAATCAAGAGCACAATAAAAAACCATACTCCGATTCAATATCGAAATATGGTTTTAAATCAACTGGCTCAATAATATGTCCTAATTTTAGGGTTCATATCATTGTATCTAAAGTCTTTTTTAATAGCCCCTTTGCAAGAAACTGCTCTTGTATTAAAATAAAATTAATATTGTAATAAAATTACCACGAGGAGTTTAAGATTGATGAGTGAGAAAAGCTCTAGTCCTAAATTAAAGCGGTCAATGACTGCAGGACAGATGGAAATGATTTCTTTAGGTGGAGCAATTGGTGTCGGTCTTTTTATGGGATCGACTTCCACCATTAAGTGGACTGGGCCATCAGTATTATTAGCCTATATATTTGTAGGATTAATTTTATATATTGTAATGCGTGCTCTGGGAGAAATGCTCTATATTAATCCCGGTACAGGGTCTTTTGCAGATTATGCGACCGAATATGTGCATCCAATAGCAGGGTATATGGCCGAATGGGCCAATGTTTTTGAATATATTGTTGTGGGTATGTCTGAAGTTGTGGCTACAACTGAATATTTAAAATTCTGGTGGCCTAATATAAGTGCATTTTGGTCTGGTGTAATAGTGATTGCCTTTTTGGTAGTAGCCAATTTAGTAAGTGCTAAGGCCTATGGTACTCTAGAATTTTGGTTTGCCATGATCAAAGTAATTACTATTATTTTGATGATTATATTGGGCTTCTCGATCATCTTATTTGGTTTTGGTAATCATGGACATGCAATTGGTTTTAGTAATCTATGGTCCCATGGTGGTTTCTTTACTGGTGGCTTTAAAGGATTCTTGTTCTCAATGTCAATTATTGTTGGTTCTTACGAAGGAATCGAATTATTGGGAATTTCAGCTGGTGAAGTTGCTCATCCCCAAAAAGCAATTGTCAAAAGTGTGAAGTCAGTAATTTGGCGTATTTTGATCTTCTATGTTGGTGCTATCTTTGTTATCGTTACTATTTATCCTTGGGATAAATTAAGTAACTTGGGTTCACCATTTGTTACCACTTTTGCTAAGGTTGGTATTACGGCAGCAGCAAGTATTATCAACTTTGTGGTTTTAACTGCAGCTTTGTCCAGTGCCAACTCCGGAATTTATTCATCAAGTAGAATGCTCTTTAAACTCGCTCACGATGGGGATGCCCCAAAAACTTTTGGCCATATTTCAAAACGAATTGTACCTAGCCATGCTATCTTAGGTATTTCTGGAGGAATTTTTATTGGCTTTGTGGTTAACGTTCTTGCGGCAATGGCAAATAAGTCGATGTCTGACCTATTTGTTGTTATCTTTTCATCATCAGTTTTACCTGGTATGATTCCTTGGTTTGTAATTTTATTGGCAGAACTGCGCTTTAGGAAAAATAATCCTGAACTTTTAAAAAAACATCCATTTAAATTACCACTTTATCCATTTTCAAATTACTTTGCATTTATAATGCTAATCATAATTGTAATTTTTATGTTTATTAATAGTGAAACAAGAGTTTCTGTAATCGTGGGAGCAGCTGTTTTAATTGTCGCTGCATTAATTTATATTGTTCGACACGGATTAAAAAATAATAAGGGAGAAGTAAATAATGGCAAATAAAAGGCCCCAATCACCGCAACTTAAACGTTCGATGACTGCAGGACAAATGGAAATGATTTCTCTTGGTGGAGCAATTGGTGTTGGTCTTTTTATGGGATCAACTTCAACTATCAAGTGGGCAGGTCCTTCAGTTTTACTTGCTTATATTTTTGTTGGTCTGATTCTCTATATTGTTATGAGAGCGCTAGGAGAAATGTTATATGTTAATCCTAGTACCGGATCTTTTGCGGACTATGCAACCGAATATGTGTCACCTTTAGCAGGGTATTTAGCCGAATGGGCCGCAGTATTTCAGTATATTGTGGTAGGAATTTCAGAAGTAGTTGCTGCTACTGAATATTTGGAGTTTTGGTGGCCAAATATAAATGTTTTATGGTCAGGGATTATTATTATTGCTTTGCTACTTTTAGCTAATTTGGCTAGCGCCAAGGCTTATGGGGCTTTAGAATTTTGGTTTGCGATGATCAAGGTAGTAACAATTGTCTTAATGATTATTTTAGGATTTTTAGTCATTCTATTTGGTTTTGGAAATCATGGACATGCAATTGGTTTTAGTAACTTATGGTCTCATAGTGGTTTTTTCCCTAATGGAATTAAAGGCTTCTTTTTCTCAATGGCTGTTATCGTAGGGTCTTATCAAGGAATTGAATTGATTGGGATATCTGCTGGAGAAGTTGCTGATCCTCAAAAAGCAATTGTTAAAAGTGTGAAGTCTGTTCTTTGGCGTATTTTGATTTTCTACGTTGGTGCCATTTTTGTAATTATTACTATTTATCCTTGGGATCAACTAAAAGCAATTGGCTCACCATTTGTAGAAACCTTTACTAAAGTAGGTATTACGGCTGCGGCTGGAATTATTAACTTTGTAGTTTTAACGGCAGCTTTATCTGGAGCAAATTCAGGAATTTATTCATCAAGTAGGATGCTCTTTAAGTTAGGTCAAGAAGGAGATGCACCAAAGACTTTTGGTCACATTTCAAAGCGCATTGTACCTAATCGTGCAATCCTTGGAATTACTGGCGGTATTTTTATTGGTTTTGTTTTAAACTGTATTGTTTCAGCTTTAAATAAATCAATGGGAAGTTTATTCGTAGTAGTTTATAGTTCATCAGTTTTACCAGGAATGGTAGCTTGGTTTGTAATTTTATTTGCTGAACTTAAATTTAGAAAAGAAAATACTGAATTGATGAAAAAACATCCTTTTAAACTGCCACTATATCCCTATTCCAATTACTTTGCTTCGATTATGTTAATTGTAATTGTGATCTTTATGTTTATTAATCCTGATACGCGAATTTCGGTCACTGTTGGTCTAGCCGTGCTAGTTGCTGCCGTGTTAAGCTATTTAGTACGTCATCGTCCTGCAAAAAGAAATTAAAATTAAATGCATTCTTACTTGTAGTAAGGATGCTTTTTTTGTATAGTAACTTAGAAAGAAAATGAAAAAGGAGGAATAAATATGAATAAACCAATTATTGGTATTTCAGGTTCAGTTATCATTGATGATGGTGGAATGTTTCCAGGCTATCGTCGTAGTTATGTGAATGAAGACTATGTGGATTCAGTAGTTCAAAATGGTGGTATACCTTACATTATTCCTTTTAATGAAGATGAAGAAGTTGTAAAAGAACAACTTCTAAATGTACAAGGGCTTATTTTGTCAGGTGGACATGATGTTGACCCTCATAACTATGGTGAGGAATTAGAACAAAAAATTGGTGATGTTTGGCCAGAACGTGATGTTTTTGATATGCGATTATTAAAATTGGCAGAAGAAAATAATATTCCTGTTCTGGGGATTTGTCGTGGGATGCAAATTATTAATGTTGCTCATGGTGGAAATCTTTATCAAGATTTGAGTTATCGTAAAGAAAAGACTTTAAAACACTCACAAAACCAAACCCCAACTTTAGTCACTCATACTGTAAAAGCAGATCCTAATTCAAAAATTGCTAATATTCTTGGTAAAGATGAATTTTTAACTAATTCATTCCACCATCAATTAGTTAAGGAAGTTGCACCTGATTTTACCGTAGCTGCTAAATGTGTCGATGGTGTAGTAGAAGCTATTGAAAATAAAGATGCTTCAGTAATCGGTGTGCAGTGGCACCCAGAAATGTTACATCGTGTAGTACCATTCCAAAATAATCTATTTAAGCATATAATTAATAATGCTAAGAAAAATTAAATAAGAAAGAGAAAAAGTTATAAATGAGTAAAAGTGAAAGTGATAAGTTAGGTTTTTGGTCGATAGTTTTCTTGGCCATTAATGCTATTATTGGCTCTGGAATTTTCTTAACTCCACAAAGTGTTGTACAACAAGCTGGGTCAAAAACATTGTGGGTATACTTCATTGCGGCTTTAATTGCATCAGTTTTAGCAATTTCATTTGCGGCAGCCGCTAAGTATGTAACTAAATCAGGAGCTGCTTATGCTTATGCCAAGGCTGCTTTTGGTAAAAATGTTGGTTTTTATATGGGAATTGTACGTTATTTCTCAGCAAGTGTTGCTTGGGGTGTAATGGCAGTTGGTGTAGTTAAATCAACAATTTCTATTTTTGGTGGCAATCCTAATGATAAGTGGGGCGTTACTTGGGGCTTTTTGGTTTTAATGGCAATTATTACTATCATTAATCTATTTGGTCAAAAAGTTTTAAAATACGTGATGAATTT
>NZ_BFBY01000011.1:4847-43767 GCF_003423665.1 Lactobacillus rodentium
CTATCTTGGTTATTGCTGTAGTTTATATTGGTGTAGTAGCAGTAGCAATGATTCTTAATCCAACTGCTTTAATGACTACTACTCAAGTTGTTGCTATTGCCGCAATCTTCAAGAATGAAATTTTACGTGATGTGATTTTAGTTGGTGCCTTAATTTCTATGTTTGGTATTAACGTTGCATCAAGCTTTAATGCTCCTCGTATTTTAGAAGCAATGGCTAGAGAAAAACAATTATCATCTAGCTTAACTAAGAGAACAAAGAATAATTTTCCAATTAGAACTTTCTTTGTTTCGGTAGCTCTAGCAATTTTAATTCCATTAGCATTTGAATATAATATGACTAATATTATTACTTTAAGTGCAATGGTACGATTCTTTGGCTTTATTGTGGTTCCTCTTGCAGTTATCCAATTCTTTAGAGGAAAGACCTCTGAGACCGTTTTAAAAGCTAAAAAGAATGTTTGGACAGATATAGTTGTTCCCGTAATTTCAATTTTACTAGTTATTTTCTTATTAGTTGAATATGATTGGAAGACACAATTTGGCGTGGTTAATGCTAGTGGTGTAGTTACTGGTGTTAACTGGTACGCAATTGCGATGATTATTTTTGGCTTTGTTATTTTACCAGTTATTATGTTTATTATTTCTAAGCTAGATAAAAAGACTGAAATATAAAAAATAATCAAAAATGTTATTTTATTAGACCAAATCGTAGTATAATGAAAAGTGTAATAGGTTTACTTTAATCTATTACTTGATACCGTTTTATGGTGTCTAATAATTTAATAAGCTTTGAGCTCTTGCGAATGCAAGAGCTTTTTTTGATGAATAAATGTTAGCTAATAAATTATGTAGTAGAAAAAGCTTATTAAAATATATTGACAACAAGTAGATATACTCTTAGTATATTTTAATAAACAAATATAATTTTAATTTTAAAAATGGAGAAGCTTATGATTGCAATTGAATTATTAAAAAATAAAGTTAGAAATCAATTTAATAGAAAGAATTTATTTTATAGGATAAAAAATGACGAATATATTATTAGAAGCTAAAAATATTAAGCGTGACTTTAAGGATAAAGATAGAGTTTTTCACGCAGTAAAAGATATCAGTTTTGATTTACATGAAGGAGAAGTTATTTCTTTTATTGGGCCTAATGGTGCAGGAAAAACAACTCTTTTAAAATCTATTTCCAATTATTTAGTTCCAACGAGTGGCAATATTGAAGTGATGGGAATCAATCTTCTCAAACAACCACGTAAGGCAAGAAGAAAAATGGGTGTTGTCTTCGGTGGTGATCGTGGCTTTTACAATAATGCGACTGCTAGAGAGAATTTACGATTTTTTGGAAGATTACTAGATGTTAAAGAAAAAGAATTAAAACAAAATGTAGAAGAGGCGTTAGAAACTGTAGAATTGGCTAATGTTGGTGATAAAAAAGCCGGTACTTTTTCTAAAGGGATGCTGCAAAGATTACATATTGCTCGTGGTTTAGTTAATAATCCAAAAATATTAATGCTTGATGAACCAACTGCAGGATTGGATGTAGAAGCAGTTTATGAGATTCGAGCACTTGTTAAAAAGTTAAAGCAACAAGGTCATGGGATTATTTTAACTAGTCATGATATGGCAGATATTGAGAACTTAACGGATAGGATTTTTCTGATTGGTGGAGGAGAAATTCATTTCAGTGGTGATATCGGTGCTTTAAAGAAATTTGCAAAAGTTGATCAAGATGAAAGTCTGGAAAAAACTTATTTGCAAGTTGCGGATCAATTAAAACGGAGAGATTAATTATGAAAAAATTTCTTCATTTAATTGGTTTTCAAGTAAAAGAATATGTAAAAAATACATATTTTGTAAATTTAGTTCTGATTCAGACCACTATGATGATGTTGTATGAATATTTAGCTCATTACGTTCATCATAATTACTCAGGACAAGAATGGCTAATAGCTGGTGTCATTGGCTTATGGGCTTCATGCACTACTAGTGGTGGAGCATTAGGGTTTCAAAGATTTCAAGGCACTTTGCCTCATCTCTTAAATGGTGCTTTACCACCCTTTGAAGTTTTACTGGCTACTCTGGCACCAGCTGCTATTTATGGTTTGGTTGCTTTTCCTTTAGCTGCTTTAGAAGCACTTATTTTAGGGATGCCAATAAACTATTTAAGTTGGGAACTTTTACTCGGTATTGTGGTCTTATGGTTTACAGCAACAGTACTTAGTTATGTAGTAAGTTTGATTTTTGTTTTATCAAAGCATGCAATGCAATATGAGGAGTTATTGTTATTGCCAATCTTACTCTTATCGGGATTTTTAACTATTCCACCAGTTTTATTACCTTATTTAGAACCTTTGCAGTTATTAAGTCCTTTGACTTTACCAATTCAAATTATTTACCATCAAACGGTTAAACCAATAACAATTATTTTTTATTTCTTGATCATCATCTTGTTTATTTTAAGTGCATTGAAAATGACTAATGTAATAGTGCAAAGAGCAATTAAAGAGAATAGGTTGGAGATCTTTTAATGAAAAATTATCGTGTAACTTTTAAATCAATTGGAAATTTTGATAGTGTTCCTACTATCTTAGTAACTTATTTAATTTTACCGATCATATCCTTGATCATGTTATTGCTAATTGCTTTTAGTGGTAACCAAGATTATACGCGAATTTTACTTGGTAGTTTAATGGATACGGGAATTGCGACTATTATTGGAATAATCGTTGGTAGTTTTGTAATGGATCAAAATTTAGGCGTAAGTGATGAAGTAATTTCAATTAGACCCAAATTTAGGAATTATTGGCTTCCTAAAATATTAATTTCTTTTGGGGTAATGATAGTTGAAGTTATCTTGTTAATGTTAATTGGCCTAGGATTTTTACATCAATTCAATTTGTTACCAAAAGTATTAATTTCTTTAGTATTTTTTGGGCCAATAGCAATTATTTTAGGTTATATTTCGGCAATTGCTGGAAGAGGGAAAGAAAACCCTTATTGGCTTTCTAATTTTTTGATTGGAGCTATTATAATTTTGTCAGGAGTAATTATTCCTGTAGCTCAATATCCTTTATGGCTGCGAATAATAGCTGACTTATTTCCAATGAGTAATATTTTAAATTGGATTCAATTAGGAAGTTATATAAATCAAGAATTATTAATTGTAGTAGTTAAGTTGCTAGCTTGGTATTTAGCGGCAATTGCCTTTAATAAAATTCAAGAAAATAGATTAAGATAAAAGAAAAATCACGTATTTTAAGTAATCTAATAGGTGATTCTTTGGAATAATTTCAAGGGAACTCAACTTTTGTTGAGTTCCTTTTTTGTATTTTTAATCGGGGGGGTAGAATAGAAGTGGAAGAAATGCTATTAGGAGGATTTTATGAAAGTAATAAAAAATATATTTAAATGGATTGGATTAGCCATTTGGTTGTTCCTTATATTTGCTTTTATGCAAGTGCCTTCTGTAGAAAGTACACCACTTTTTTCAATAGATAGTCAGAAGCAATTTTATGAGGCCTTTAAACAGGTAAATTTGTTCCATAACATATTAATGATGATCATTTTTACTGTTGTTACATTTATTATGGAATGGCTTGCATGTATTTGGTTAAAAAACAAATTAGTTTTTTCAAAAAAGATAGTATTAAAATATATACTCTTAGCATTAGGAGCAGGCATATTTGGATTTGTTCTGGATTTAATAAATATGGGTTCCGTTTTTTCTAATGCGAATAAGCC
Organism: Lactobacillus rodentium; assembly: GCF_003423665.1. Lineage (GTDB taxonomy): Bacteria > Bacillota > Bacilli > Lactobacillales > Lactobacillaceae > Lactobacillus > Lactobacillus rodentium. The sequence continues at coordinate 8,597 of NZ_BFBY01000011.1, forward strand.
AGATGTATTCATTGAAACTTTAAAAACACCAATGGCAATACCTTTAATACTAACTTTAGTTTTAATTGCACCAACATTGGAAGAATTACTTTTTCAGGGGGCAATCCAAAAAGGTGTTTTTAGGAAGTTAAATCCGTGGCTTGCCATTATTCTAACTGCAATTGTTTTTGCAGGTGCTCATGATATAACTTTAAATAAAGCCTTTCTTGATAGATTTTTATCGGGAATAGCTTTTGGTTATGTTTATCAAAAAACTGATGACATTAAAATGGCAATCTTGGCCCATAGTATAACCAATCTTTTGCCGTTAATAATAGCTTGTGCTCAGGCGTGGAACTTGATGTAGATAAGAGAAAGTTCTATCCATATAAAAAATCACGTATTACATTTTGTAGTACGTGATTTTTCTTTATGTTAAATTAAAGTAACTTAATATTATTAGCCTCGCAAGCTTCAACCATTTCTTCTGGCCAAATACTTGCCTGAACTTCACCAATATGTGCCTTACCTAAAAGCAACATACATAAACGTGATTGACCAATTCCACCACCGATAGTGTAAGGAAGCTCACCGTTTAGGAGCATTTGGTGGAAAGGAAGATCCAATCTTTCTTCAGCATGTGCCTTCTTTAATTGACTGCGTAAGCTTTCTTCGCTTACACGGATACCCATTGAAGAAATTTCAAGTTTACGTTGTAATGGTTCATACCAGAAAATTAAATCACCATTTAATTCCCAATCATCATAATCAGGTGCACGTCCGTCATGTGGTTGACCACTACGTTTTAATTTATCACCAATTTTCATTAAAAAGACTGCTTTTTCTTCTTGGGCAATACGATCTTCGCGTTCTTCTGGAGTAAGTTCTGGCCAGCGATCTTCTAGTTCTTGGGTAGTGACAAATGAAACATGGCCAGGTAAATGGTAAGTTGAGCTAGGATAACGACTTGCCACAACCTTTTCAGTGTTCTTAATGGCCTTGAAAATTTGGTTAACCGTTACTTCTAGAGTATTTAAATTTCTTTCGGTTTTACCAATAATCTTTTCCCAATCCCATTGATCAACATAAATTGAGTGGAAGTTGTCTAAATCTTCGTCACGGCGAATGGCATTCATATTGGTATAAAGACCCTCATGCATTCTAAAACCATATTTTTTAAGGGCAAGTCGTTTCCATTTAGCTAATGAATGAACGATTTCAATTTCTGCATCAGGCATGGCCTTCATATCAAAAGAAACCGGACGTTCCACACCATTTAAGTTGTCATTAAGACCAGTAGCTTTATCTACAAATAAAGGAGCTGACATTCTTTGCACATTTAATTGGGATGCTAATTCTGCTTGAAAAGTATCTCTTATACATACAATAGCTGCTTCAGTATCGCGAATAGTTAATGTTGGTTGGTAGTCTCTGGGTAAAATTAAACTCATTATTTTTTCTCCTTAAATTAAAAATTTGAGAGAAAAGAAAAGCCCTTCGCTCCCGAATAGTTCAGGACGAAAGGCTTTTTCCGCGGTACCACCTAAATTGCCTAGCAAATAACTAGACCGACTTAATAGAATACAATCATATTCTACCGGCTAGGTAACGTACCGGTGACGACTTCGCTTACTTTAAAATATTTCGGCGAGCTGCTAAAGAAGTGTTTTTCGATAAGTTAGGGTCTACTAGTTTTTCACTATCACTAGTTCACTGAAAGAATAACTTATTTACTCGTCTTCCTTATTGCATTTGAAATTGGATATTTATTGCTTATATTAAAGCCCATTTAAATAAAAAAATCAATAGTTAATATAACAAATTATTTTTAATACTTGGTTGAGTTTAATGAAAATTTTTTGTTAAGATTAGGAGTAATGATTTTAAAGGACTGAAATAAATGAAGAATAAAAAACGATTATGGACTTTCTTAGCCGCATTGGCATGTGTGTTCTGGGGAATTTCTGGACTTTTTGCTAAAGGTCTTTTTAATATTAGCTCACAAATTACTCCAATTTGGATTTCTCAAGTAAGAATGATTGTGAGTGGAGTTTTACTTTTAATTTTTGCGCAAGTTACTGGAAAGAAACCAATGAAGACAGTAACTAATAAAAAAGATGCAATCACAGTCTTTTCTTATGGCTTATTAGGATTATTACCAGTACAGTTTTGCTACTTTGTGGTAGTACAACAAGCTAATGCTTCAATCGCAACAATTTTACAATTTGTTGGACCATTTTTTGTCATGATTTACATGGTGATCTTTGAACATCAGGTTTTGCGTAAACTTGATGTTTTAGCAGCGATTGTTGCTTTTGTGGGGGTTTTCTTCTTAGCTACTCACGGGCATTTTAATGAACTTTCTTTATCGCCAAGTATTTTATTTTGGGGATTCTTATCAGCTGTAGGAGTTGCTACCAATACTTTAATTCCAAGACGGTTACTGGATCATACTTCAAGTATTGTAGTAACTGGGTGGGGGCTACTTTCCGCCGGAATTGCTTTATTTATCGCTCATCCTGTTTGGCCACAATTACCAGCTAATATGAATATTTTCTGGTTAATGTTAGGAGTAATAGTAATTGGTACTTTAATACCATTCCAATGGATGATGGGCGCTTTGCGTTATATTCAACCGTCAACTGCAACTTTATTAGATGCATTTGAACCAGTTTCAGCAACTATAGGTTCCGTAATTATTTTTGGTTTAGTAATGGCGCCAATTGATTGGATAGGCTCAGTAATGATCATCTTGGCGGTTCTCGCCTTAAGTTGGCAACCCAATGAAGCAAAACAATTAAAAGAAGAACAAAAAGAATAAATTTGAGAAATAAAAAAATCTGAAAGCTCAGTTAAGCTTTCAGATTTTTTTGATTAAATTATATTTTCTATTGGTTAAGAAATTGGGCTTTAAGATATTTAGTTTGTACCCAACCAGTTTGATCAGTTACTACATCAGTTACTTTGGTCCATTGATGGTCATCAGTAATTGCTAAAACATTTAAGAAGGTACCAGTCTTAAAGTATTTACCAGTAGTGTGACCATTTGGAGCACTCCAACTAGCAATACCATAACCAGGTTTATAATTTACAGATGCAAAGGAGAAAGCAAGGTCAGTAACACCGTCATTTGCTGCTTTAGTAGCAGAAGTGATTTTAGCGTATTGGCCGTCGATCCATTGATTACCACCTAAGTTATACCAAGTATGACCATTAACGGTAGTAGTACCAAAGAATTTCCAAGCAGAACCAGTCTTTAAGTACTTACCGGCAATAATGTTGCTACCTGGTTGAGACCATACTGCAATTCCATAGCCAGGGCGGTAATTAATACGAAGAGAACCTGTAATATTATTTACTGTTGCTGAAGAATTAGTAGTAGTTTTAGTGGTTTGAGAATTAGTTGAAGGGGTAGTTGAATAGTTAGTATCACTAGCCAAAATCCATTGGTTACCACCTAAATTAATCCATAAAGTACCATTATCAGCAGTCTTAAAGGCCTTCCATTGGGAATTATTAGTTAAGACACGAGTAGTTTTGGCAGAATTATCTGGTTTAGTGTAGACAACTGCACCATTTTTACTGGTAACTTTAACAATAGTATTGATTGCCTTAGTTGATGTTTCAGTAGTTTTGTTAGTGTCTGTCTTTGTAGTTGTTGTCTTATCAGAGGATTTATTTGTATTCGTTGAAGTATTACCAACAAGGTCACTAGCTAAAACGTATTGCTTACCACCTAAGTTGTACCAAACTTGACCATTCACCTCGATACGACTAAAGGCTTGCCAGCGTGAATCTTTAGTCAAAGTACGGGATGTTTTAGCAGTGCTGGTAGTATCTGAATAAACAGGGGCACCATTAGCACCAACAGTAACTACTTCTTTAACTGAAGTAACTTTAGCTGCCTTTGAACTTTCGGTAGCAGGTTTTTGGGTATTGGTTTTAGTAGTGTTACTTGTTTCTTTAGTAGTGGTATTAGTTGCAGGAGTGGTAGTGGTTGAAGTAGTAACTGGAGTTACATATTGACCATCAATCCAGCCAGAGCCGTCAGCTAATAAGTACCAAGTTTTTCCATTAACTACTTGACTGCCACTTACTTTAACTTCAGTTTGACCCGGTACAAACTTACCAGTAGTTTTACCGGTTGGGGTTGACCAGACAGCAACACCAAAGTTGGCGTTGTAGTTAATTTTTACAGTTTCGGTCTTAGCTTGGAAGACATTTGTTTGTTGGGTAGTTTGAGTGTTACTAGTATCAGCAGCATGAGCTGGAGTTGCAACTGCAGTTAAAGCTAATGCACAAATTCCAGCACTTAAAGCTAATGATTTTTGAATTTTCATAATTTTATACCTTCTCCAATAATTAATTAAGATTTTTTACATACCTAGTGTACATGCTAATGGTAAAAATAGATATGCTTTTTTGTTAAAAATAGGTGAAATTATTAAATATTTAATTTTTATAAAGGGTCAGAGGAGACAAACACGGTTAATTAGTTTACTGAAACGTCAGTTGCATAGACCCATTGGTTACCACCTAAGTTATAAGCAGGAACACCATTATTGATCGTAGCAAATATTTTCCATCTTGAACCATGACGTAGAATACGATTAGTGGCAACCGCTTTTGTTCCACCAGCTACACTAACATTGCGATAGATTCTAGCTCCACGTGCAGCTGTTACAGTTGCTACGGAACGATTAGAAACAATCGGAGCTTGGCGTCCAATAGCTGGATCTTGGTTAAAGTTTACATATTTACCAGGAATCCATTGATTACCACCCAGATTGTACCAACTTTGACCATCGGCAGTTTGGACAACTTTAAAGTAGCGCCATGAGCTGTGAGTTGGTAAATATTTGTGAATAGGGTGCTGACCTGGATGAGACCACACAACGATAGGAGTGTGGTAAGTAACGGTAGCGATGCCTTGTAATTGGTAAGTTTGAGTAATTGTGGTGGCTGGAGTTGCTGCGTGTGTGGTAGTGTTAGAAGCTACGGTACTAATACTTGTTGCAACTAAGCCAGCACTTAAAAATGTTGTAAATTTCATTTTTATCCTCCGTGATTAATGATTTAAATAATTACAGCAAAATTATGCCAGATTATTTAAATGACAAAGTGATTTATTGCAAAAATGAAATAAGAAAATAAAAAAAGAAGAAAAATGAGGCTAAAAAGCGCGAATTTTCTTCTTTTTTTGTAAAAATAATATTTTTTATTGCAAAAATGCAAATAACTTAATTTTCTAATTTAACTCTTTTATATGCTTCTTCAAACATTTGAGTCATCGAATTCATTTCTAATATATTTAAGGTTGATAAGAGTTTTGTAAGAAAAGTTGAATCACCAGTTAATTTATAGTGTAAAAGTTGGTTTAAAAATTGTCTACGAACAATTATGTACATTGAGTACTTGGTAAGTTGAATATTATTTAATTTATCCAATAATAATTTTGCGTGATCAGGAGAAAAATAAATAAGTATTTGTGCTGCATTTAGTAGGGTATCTATAGTATCAATAAAATATTCAAATCCACCTTTTTTAATTTCTAGAAGATTATTAATAATTAATGATGCAAAACCATAGATATTCTTAGGTGGCAGTAGCATAAGCGAATTTCCAAAGTTAACAATATAATAATGACTCCAATAGTTCACCTTTGAAAATGCGTCAATCAACTCCTCAAGATAATTATGAGGAAATATATTTTTAGAAGTTAGATTTAAATAAAAGGAACAAGCAGTTGCTGCGTTCAAAAGATCATCTTGTTGGTGAGATGTATGATAAATTTTTATCCACTTTAAACCTAGTTGTCGCAATTCAAGATCACTGTTGGCATTAAGAGCTTTATTTACTTGGTCAACAAAGGGAGTATGAGGTGTAATAATAGTAATAGATATAAACTCTAGCAGGGAAAAATGAATATTATTTAAAAGTTCAATCATTTGTTCAAATTTAATATTAGTTTGTCCATTTTCCCAACGAGATAATGTAGATACAGTTGTGATATTCTCTGCAGCTGTTGCCAAAGAAATATTTTGCTCTTTTCGAAGTTCTTTAAATTTTTCTCCAAACATATATAAGAAAGGGTCCTTTCCATATGAAAAAGTTAAAATTTTTTAGTTTATGTTTTATTAGCATTTTTGGATTACAACTATGGCGAGATATGACAGGCATAGGTGCAAGTAAACTTATCTACCTTCCACCTACAATTCATACTACACATATAGATCATCATCCTTATAATTACAACGATAAAAATTAAAACATAATTATATATTGAACATCAACTTATAATTATAAATAAAAAGCTTCTCATTTGAGAAGCTTTTTTGTTCTATCTAAGCATTTACACGTTCTTCATGTCTTTGAAGAATCATTTTTACAATTGCATTTGCTACATTAACATTTTTAAGTAAAGGGCCATGAGAATAAGAACCAATCAAGTTCTTATAACGAAGTCCTTCTTCTTTGTCTTGGGGATTATTACCGTAACCCTCAATCATTTGTCCAAAGGGATGTAACTTATTAGTATCATCAAAATAAGTTTGTCCTGAGTGGTTTTCAAAAGCAGTTACTTCTCCCCATTCGGTCATATACTTAGTATCACCAATCATTCTCTTATCTGATTTAAAGATAGTATGAAGTGGTAAAATACCTAGTCCCTTGATAGTTACGCCTGAATTAGTTTTATAGTAATCACCCATTAGTTGGTAGCCACCACAGATGCATAACATTGGATTACCATTATTTACATAATTTTCAATTGTATTTTTATGACGGATTAAATCTTTAGCAACAACTGTTTGTTCAAAGTCTTGACCTCCACCAAAAAAGACAAAATCATAATCATCTGCATCGAATTCATGGTCAAGAGAAATATTATCTACTTGGGTTTCGTAATTTTTCTTTTTGAGTAAATATTTTAATACTTTAACATCCCCTGAGTCACCATAGGTGTTCATAAGGTCTTCGTATAAGTAGGCAATTTTAATTACGTTATCGGCCATTTATTTATCAATCCTTCAATTTGTTCTTGATAGAAGTATAACTCAAAAAGATGTGTTAACTCAAAGAACTTTAGTATTACTTAATTTAATTGTTTTGTTGACCCTTTTCTTCATAGTCTTTTTGGGCAGCACCATGATTAATTGGTCCATATAAACTGCCAACTTTAATTGGGTGAGAAATAGCATAGTAAGTAAAATCTTTAGCAATTTCTACTGCCCTTTTGATGTCATTACCCTTGGCTAATTCAGCTGTAATTGCTGCAGATAAGGTATCACCAGTACCATTAATACGGTTAGTTTCAAAATAAGGCTTACTTAACCAAATTTCACTACTATCTTCTAAAAGTAAGTAGTCACGCACTTCAGCTTCATCACCAGTGTGTTTACCTTTAATCAAAACATTTTTAGCACCCATATTTTGTAAGATTTGTGCTGCCTGACGAATATCATCATCTGTATTAAGTTCTATTTCAGATAATTTTTGAGCTTCATAAAAGTTAGGTGTAATGATTGTTGCTAAGGGAACTAGTTCATCTAAGAAAGTTTGATAAGCTTCGTCTTCTAACAAAGTAGCACCATGTTTCGTAATAATTACTGGATCAATTACGATATTTGGCATCTTAAATTTTTTAAGATTTTCTGCTACTGCATGAATTACATCTTTGCTGCCTAACATCCCTGTTTTGCTTGCTTTAATTACATAATCATCATTTAAAACTTGAAATTGACGATTGATAAAATCAACGGGCATTAATTCCTGGGCAAAAATCCCCTTTGAATTGCCGGCAACAGCTGAAGTAAGTAATCCTAAACCGTAAACACCTAAAGCATAAAAAGTGTGCAGATCCGCTGGCATCCCAGCGCTACCATCACTATCATTACCTGCAATTGTTAAAGCTTCAGCGTGTTCTTCTAATTCAGTCATCAAAACATCTCCTCACAGTGTCTTTATACTAAAACAATTATAAAGCATTAGAGTTTACTAGGAAAATAAAATGCAATTTAGGCAGTCTTAATTTAAATTTTTCACTGAATCAGTCATAATAAAAATAAAAAGATAAGAAAAGAGATAAAGATGCAATCATATGTTATGGCATTAGATGAAGGAACTACTTCTACGCGTGCACTGATTTTTGACCATCAAGGACACAAAATTACGGAAGCACAACAAGAATTTAAACAATATTTTCCTCATCCAGGATGGGTTGAACATGACCCTGAAGAAATTTGGCAAGCAGTTCAATCAACGATTGCACAAGCATTTATTAACTCTAGTTTACGTCCAGATCAAATTATATCAATTGGTATCTCTAATCAACGTGAAACGACAGTTATCTGGGATAGAGAAACAGGGGAGCCAATCTACAATGCAATAGTGTGGCAGTCTCGTCAAACAAACGAATTGGCAGCCGACTTAATAAATAAAGGGTATAAAGAGTTGGTAAGGCGGAAAACGGGATTAATTATAGATCCATACTTCTCTGCAACAAAAATCAGGTGGATTTTGGATCATGTTCCAGGTAGCCAAAAAAGAGCAGAAAAGGGTGAGCTATTATTTGGCACAATTGATAGTTGGTTAATATGGAAATTGACCGGTGGCAAGGTTCATGCGACTGATTATACTAATGCATCACGGACGATGCTTTTTAATATTCATCAACTTCAGTGGGATAAAGATATTTTAAAAATTTTGAATATTCCTTTGAATATGTTGCCAGAAGTGAAATCTAACTCTGAAATTTATGGTTATACTTTACCTTATCACTTCTTTGGTGGAAAAATTCCAATAGCCGGAGTGGCTGGCGACCAACAAGCAGCTCTAATTGGACAAATGGGGTTAGAACCAGGAACAGTCAAGAATACTTATGGTACAGGGTCATTTATTGTCATGAATACTGGTACTGAGCCTACTACTTCAAATCATAATTTATTGACCACTATTGCTTATTACTTGGATAATAAGGTTACCTATGCTTTAGAAGGTTCGATCTTTGTTGCTGGCAGTGCAATTCAATGGTTACGAGATTCACTACAATTGCTAGATCAAGCTGAAGATTCGGAACAGGCGGCTTTAAGCTCTAAATCCCACAATGAAATTTATGTAGTTCCTGCTTTTACTGGCTTAGGGGCGCCATATTGGGATTCGGAGGCACGCGGAGCGATTTTTGGTATCACTCGTGGTACCAATCGTAATGATCTCATTAAAGCTACCTTGCAATCGCTTGCTTATCAAACTCGAGATGTAGTAGATACCATGCAAGCTGATTCAAAAATAAATATAAAAACCCTGCGTGTTGATGGTGGTGCTAGTAGAAATAACTACCTTTTACAGTTTCAATCAGACATTTTAAATACAACCATTGAACGGGCCAAGACGGCAGAAACAACCGCCTTGGGAGTGGCTTTTCTTGCAGGATTGGCTACTGGTTTTTGGAAAGATAAAGCTGAAATTGAGAAAATTTTTCATGTAGGTAAGAGTTTTACACCGCAAATGACTATAAGTGAGCGGGATCACTTATATCAGGGATGGAAATGTGCCGTTAAGGCTACCAAGATGTTTAAAAATTAAAAGGATGATAAAAATTGACTGATAATAAGCGTTTAATTACATTCGATGGCACAGTAAACTTTAGAGATATTGGCGGTTATCGAGGATTAAATGGAAAGAAAACTAAGTGGCATAAAATTTATCGTTCTGATTCTTTAAGTTCTCTGAGTGATAATGACCAAAAGCGATTAACTCAAATGGAAGTAACAGTTGATTGTGATTTACGTTCTAGCCATGAACAAGCAATTGCGCCTGATAAACTTTGGCCAGGAGTTAAGGTGCTTGATTGTCACGTATATGCCGAAAATCCCCAAGGAGATTTAATTGAAGAAGATCACCCACTTTATAAGTTTTTGCACCGGATACCTAAGATGAAAGGCTATTTGGGACAGATTTATCAAAATGTCCTTTTAAGTAAAGAAGGACAAGCTGCCTTTAAAAAGGTTTTTCAGCAATTACTTACTTTACCAGAAAACCAGGCTTTGGTTTATCATTGTAGTGCCGGTAAGGATCGGACGGGAATGATAACGGCATTAATTTTAACTGGGCTAGGAGTAGATGATGAAACAATTGCTCAGGACTATTTATTAACCAATCAGTTATATCCTTTTGGATTGAGAAAGAAAATACCTAGCGATTCTGAGATGATAAATCTAGTTAATCAGATGAATGTGACCGCCGGTGAAGGTCGGGCTATTAAAGGGATTACGACAACTTTACGAGAGGGATTTGGTGGTTTTGAAACTTACTTTACTAAAATTTTAGGCTTTACTAAGCAGGATTTAGAAAAATTCAGAAAGCTATATTTAGCATAAAAAATGCGAACACATTGAAGTGTTCGCATTTTTATTTACTGATGACTGCTTGATTTACGTCGAAGTAATTCTACAGGTAAAGTATATGTATCTTGTGTTAAAGGCTCATGAGGATGGGCAATTCGCTCTTCTAATAACTTTACTAGTAGCTGTGCAATTGCTTGTGTAGGCTGAACAATAGTTGATAGGTCAGGTCGTAAAGTACGGACGACTTGACTACCATCAAAACCAATTATTTTTAAATCTTGTGGTACAGACAAACTTAGACGCTCAGCAACAGTAAGACAAAGACTAGCAGTAAGATCATCACTAGCAACGATTCCATCTACTACTTTAGTGCTTAAAAGATTTTGGATCGCCATTTCTTTGATTTCAGCTTTTTCGCCGGATGAAATCGGTTGAACTCGGGGCTCGAGCCCTAATTGTTTTATTTTGTTTTTGTATCCTTGAAGACGTCTATCAGTCGGCTGCCCAGTTACAGTAGCCGTCCCAACAAAATAAATTTTTCGAGCGCCATTATCATAAAGTTCTTGAGTTGCTAATTCGCCACCTAAGTAATTATCAGAACTTACAATAGGAATATTATCTGATAATTTTCTATCGAAAGAAACAATGGGTAGTCCAGTTTCTTGATATTCTGCAATCTCTAAATTATGAGCTCCAGCAATAATTCCATCTACCTTATTTGCGGTCAACATTTGTAAATATGAACGTTCTTTTTCAATTTTTTCTTCAGCGTTACAAAGTATAGTTTTATATCCGGCAGTAAATAACTGATTTTCTATTTTAGAAACTAATTCTCCGAAAAATGGATTAGAAACAGTCGGAAAAATAAGTCCAACTAACTGAGTCTTTTTCCCTTGCAAGGAACGTGCGGCCGAATTCGGTTGGTAGTGCAATTCTGCCATTGCTTGAAATACTTTTTTACGTGTTTTTTCACTTATGTAACCATAGTTATTTATTACTCGGGAGACTGTTGTAGGAGAACAGCCTGCTTTGCGAGCAACATCAATTAATTTTGTCACAGTTATCACCTTACAAAATTGATTTCATTTTCCATAATATCCCATTAACCTGAGTGCCAGCCGTAAAGCCAATAGTTTGATCCCCTTCATTAGCAAAGAAACGTAAGGTAGCAACATGTTCACCATCATTGACAAAAATTTCGCATAAAGAATGGTCGACAAAGATATCTAAGTCTAAATCTTCAGTTTTATTAAGAGGAATAGTTCGCCTGGTACCATAATCGGAATTAACTAGAGGATTACTTTGGCCACGATCAATAATCAGTTTAGCGTCAGTTCCAGTGTCAAAATCAAGAATTAAGCCATTAGTCAGATCTTGATTAGCATTTAAATGAAGTTGCCCTTTTTGGCCTTTTTTAATAATCAATTTTACTTCATATTGGTTACCTGTTTGCATGCCACTGGTAATTTCTTGTTTATCATAGCGTAAAGATTCAATTGCTTTAACAGGATGTTGATAAAGCTTATTATGTTTAATCTCTAAGCGCTTAACCTGACTATACATATTTGCCCAACCTTCATTATCGCTTGGATAGCTTAAATCAGGTAAACCAACCCATGAAACTGCATAAGCATTACCATCGGGAGCATTAAATGCTTGCGTAGCATAGACATCAAAACCTTCATCTAAGTTTAATGGACTAGACTGGTTGGTTTTAAATTCAGCCTTACTTAGGTCAACTTGATCACCAATAATATACATGTTGGGATAAATGTTGTCATAATGAACAACAGACTTATCAATACCTTGAGGGCAGAAAATTAAAACTGGTTTTTGATCGACAAAGACTAAATTAGGACATTCAATCATGTAACCCATATCTTTATCAGTGAAATGTAAATAACCATCTTCATGCCAATTATGTAGATCGTTAGAAGCAAAAACATCTATTTGACCAGTTTTAGTCTTTTTATCTTGTGCACCGACTAAAACAAAATATTGACCTTCATGCTCAAAAAGCTGAGGATCACGAAAATGTTCAGTTACATGGTCAGGTTGAGGAATTAAATCTTCATCCCACTTATGAAAGTGTCCCTTCTGATCCATTTCATCAATTAATTGATAAGGAATACGAGTCCAGTCAGGATCACGGTGGTTACCAGTGTACATTAATAATAAGTTACCATTGTGAACAAAACCAGAGCCCGAATAGGCGCCCGCATTATCTTTATCAGTATCAGGATTAATTGCCTGTCCGCGGTATTGCCAATGTACTAGATCTGGAGAAGTGAAGTGGATCCAAGACTTTAAGCCATGTACCGGACCAAAAGGATATGCCTGACAAAATAAGTGATATTCACCATTATAGTAAGAAAAGCCGTTGGGATCGTTGATTAAGCCACTAATTGGATGAATATGATAATGAGTAATCGTTTTCGAGTTAGCAGCCTTGGTCTGTAATTCTAATAACTCTTGGGCACCCCAATCTTGATATTTTTTATATCTCTTTTCTCTTGTCCAAGTCATATTAAAACTCCTTATATTTAACTATGTAAACGCTATCTTGGTTTCATATTAGTTAAAATTCCTTCCTATGTCAAACGAATAACATAAATGCACGTCTACTTAGTAAAGGTCTATTATTTATTAAAAAAATATATGATAAGCGCTTGACATATTTTTTGAATACGCTATCATAGTGCTTGTAATAAAGAATTAAGCGTTTACATATAAAAATAATTATATAAGGAGGACAAGCATGGACCATAAAAAGGTTGCACAAGTTGTAATTGAAGCAGTGGGAAAAGATAATTTAGTGGCTGCTGCTCACTGTGCTACACGTTTGCGTTTGGTATTGAAAGATGATGAAAAAGTAAATACTAAGCTCCTTGATAGTGATCCTGATGTTAAAGGTACTTTTAAGACAAATGGACAGTATCAAATTATTATTGGACCCGGGGATGTTAATAATGTTTATGATGAATTAATTAAAATGACTGGGCTCCAAGAATTATCAACTGATGATTTGAAGAAAGTTTCAGAAAAGAATAAAAAGACTAATCCGATAATGGCCTTCATTAAACTATTATCAGATATCTTTGTACCAATTATTCCAGCTTTAGTTGCCGGTGGTTTATTGATGGCCTTGAATAACTTCCTAACTTCACCAGGATTATTCGGACCTAAAGCTTTAACTAAGATGTATCCAGTAATTGCTGGACCATCACAAATTATTCAAGTAATGTCAGCTGCACCATTTATTTTTATGCCGATTCTAGTAGGTATTTCTGCTGCTAAGAGGTTCGGAGCTAACCGCTTCTTGGGTGCAACTATTGGTATGATTATGACAACGCCTGATTTAGGTGGAGCTGATAAATATTGGGATATTTTTGGCTTGCATGTAGCCCAAACTAGCTATGTTTACCAAGTTATTCCAGTTTTAGTTGCTGTTTGGGTATTGGCATTCTTAGAAAAGAGATTCCACAAGTGGTTACCATCAGCATTTGATTTCACTTTTACACCACTTCTTTCTGTCTTTATTACTGGTTTTTTAACTTTCCTAATTATTGGACCAGTATTTAAAGGCGTTTCAGATGCGATTACTAATGCGATTGTCTGGTTATACAACACTACTGGTGCCTTTGGAATGGGTGTCTTTGGTTTGACTTATTCAGCCATTGTTACTACTGGATTGCACCAAAGTTTCCCGGCTGTAGAAACACAATTAATTGCCGCCTATGCCCAAGGCAAAGGAGCTGGTGACTTTATCTTCGTTACTGCATGTATGGCCAATATTGCACAAGGTGCTGCAACCTTTGCAATTTACTTCTTAACTAAAGACAAAAAGGTTAAGGGATTGGCTTCATCATCAGGTGTTTCAGCCTTACTAGGAATTACTGAACCAGCCTTATTCGGTGTTAACTTGAAGTACAAGTTCCCATTCTTCTGTGCCTTAATTGGTTCAGGGATAGCTGCTGCTTTTGCCGGCTTTATGCATGTTACCGCTGCTTCATTAGGTTCTGGTGGCCTTCTTGGCTTCTTATCAATTGTGCCTAAGACTATTCCAATGTGGGCTGTATCAGCTTTAATTAGTTTTGCAGTTACCTTTATCTTAACTTATGTTTATGGTAAAGCTCACTTTAAAGAAGAAGTGGTTCCAGAATCTGCTACAGTTGAATCAGCTGGTGATGCAGTTGCTAAGCAAGAAAAGGCAGAAAAACAAATTGCCCAGGATGAAAAATTACATGATGAAATTATTGCTGCACCAGTTTCTGGTGAGGCAGAATCATTAAAGGATGTAAATGATCCAGTATTTTCAACTGAAGCGATGGGTCGTGGTGCTGCTATTGTACCGGACGCAACTGATGGCACAATTTATGCTCCGGTCAGCGGGACAATTAGTGTTGCCTATGAAACTAAACATGCCTACGGAATTCAATCTGACAAAGGTGCCGAAGTATTGATTCATGTTGGTATTGATACAGTTAACCTTAAGGGTAAACACTTCACCAGTGAGGTTAAACAAGGTGACCATGTTGAAAAGGGACAAAAGCTTGGAACTGCTGATATTAACGCAATTGTTTCTGAAGGGTATGACCCCACAGTAATGGTTGTTGTTACAAATACGCCAAATTATGCTAATGTTCAAAGAGTAGATGGCGAGAACAAGCAACATGGTGATGATTTGATTGCTACAACTAAACGTTAATCGGCAAAGGACTCGCTTAAGCGGGTCTTTTATTTTAAATCAATCTATTATTAATTTTTAAATTTTCTGATAAGTGCACTAGAATAAAAAGAGAAAGTTATAAAAATTAAGGAAGCATCCTTGTGGAAAAGCATTTATTTAATCATACTAATGGAAAATCACTTTCAGAAGTTAATAATAGTATCGAAGTTCCTAAAAGAGCAGGCTTTTGGAAATTACTCTGGGCCTATACCGGTCCTGGCGCTCTGGTAGCGGTAGGTTATATGGATCCAGGAAATTGGGCTACTTCAATTACTGGTGGGCAAAGTTTTCATTATGAGTTAATGTCAACGATCCTAATTTCTAGTTTGATGGCAATGTTATTGCAATATATGGCTGCAAAATTAGGGATTGTCACACAAACGGACTTAGCACAAGCAATTAGAATGAGAACAGGCCGGCCGTTAGGAATTGTACTGTGGATCATTACAGAACTAGCAATAATGGCTACAGATATAGCTGAAGTGATTGGCGCTGCTATTGCTTTGAATTTACTTTTTAATATTCCGATGGTTCCAGCAGTAGTAATTACTGTTTTTGATGTCTTGGTTTTATTATTATTAACTAAAGTAGGATTTAGAAAAATTGAGGCAATTGTATCCTGTTTGATTTTAGTGATTTTAATTGTTTTTGCCTATGAGGTGGCACTGGCTCGAGTCAATTGGCAGCAGGCTTTTGTAGGTCTACTCCCTACAAGTAAAATTATTCAAAGAAGTCCAGTAATTGGTGGAATTTCTCCTTTAACTGGAAGCTTAGGAATTATTGGTGCTACTGTTATGCCCCATAATTTATATTTACATTCTGCTATCTCACAAACTAGAAAGACTAATCACAATGATTTGAATGCAATTCGACAAACAGTAAAATTTACAACGATTGATTCTAATATTCAATTAACTTTAGCCTTCATTGTAAATGCCTTATTATTAATAATGGGTGCGGCAGTATTCAAGGTAGGCGCAGTAAAAGATTCGTCATTCTTCGGGCTTTATCATGCCTTGAATAATACTCAGATGTTAACCAATCCAATCTTAGCAGGTGTGGCTAGATCAGGAATATTATCAACTTTATTTGCAGTTGCGCTCTTAGCATCTGGTCAGAATTCAACCATCACTGGTACTTTAACTGGACAAGTAATCATGGAAGGCTATATTCACTTAAAGATGCCACTGTGGGCACGCCGGTTACTTACGCGTGGTTTGTCAGTTATTCCGGTGCTTTTATGTGTTGCCTTTACTGTTAATGGTAGTGTAGCGCAGCAACATTTTGCTTTGAATATGTTGATGGAACATTCACAAGTGTTTTTAGCCTTTGCTTTACCATTTTCGGTTTTACCTTTATTAATAATGACTAATAATAAAGCAGAAATGGGAGAATTTAAAAATAAACCTATTTGGCAAATTTTAGGTTGGGGAAGTGCTTTGATTTTAACTTTTCTCAATCTTTATAATTTACCGGCTACTTTTGTATCATTTAATTTTATGCCAGTGGCAATTGCTAAATTAATTGCTTACATAGTGATTGCTTTAATTAGTTTTTTATTATTATGGACATGTATTGAAATTTATCTAGGTGATCGTAAAATAAAACTTAATCATACTGGTTTTGAAGCTAAAGAAGAACAAATAATTAAAAATGAGGAAAAAGAGGGATAAAGATGGTAGAAAAGATTTGGTATCAAGGTTCAATTGATGATGGACTTACACTTAATGATGTGAAAGAGTTAGGAGTAGATGGTATATATCTTACTCATAATTTAAAAAATCAAGATGAAATAGGTAAGCAAGCTAGGAAGCTGGGATTAGAGGTTAGAGATGAAGATGAATTGCCTTTTAATCAGGAACTAACCCAAGTTGTATTAACTGAGTTGACTAACCCTGCTATTCCAGATGTAGGTTTTCCTGAAAAAATTCACAAATTACTAAATACTGATGAAGTAAATGGGTTATTAAATCCTAGTGAAGAAGATCAATTATTACAAATGCAGGCACTTGCCTTGATGGCTCTTTTACCAGGTCAATTAGTGATTCCAGCTAATTTGATAAATGAAAAAGATTCACAGAATTGGCGTCAAATTCAAAAATTAATTACATTAAGAAAAGCGCAAAATAATCTTCCAAGTAGAATTAATATTACTGAAAATAATTTAATTGAACTGCAAAAAGATAAACTAACAGGTTACTTTAATACGAGTTCGGCTGCACTTGGCTTTAATTCAGTAAGTAGCTGGATTCAAAATTATTTAGTAGGTCAACTTTTACCTAAAGGTGTAGTTATTAGGGAAAATTAAGATGTTAGAAATAATTCAAGCAGATATTACTAAGATTAAGGCTGATGCGATCGTCAATGCGGCAAATAAATCATTGCTGGGTGGCGGTGGTGTAGATGGTGCAATCCATGCCGCAGCTGGACCGAATTTACTTGAAGAGTGTCGTCAACTTCATGGTTGTGAGACTGGGGAAGCAAAAATAACTAAGGGTTACAACTTACCAGCAAATTATATTATCCATACTGTAGGCCCAATATATCGGTTTCACAATAAGGAGGAAAATGCTAAGTTACTAGCAAATTGTTACCGTAATAGTTTGGATTTAGCACGGAAATTTAGCCTTAAGAGCATTGCTTTTTCCTGTATTTCAACAGGAGTTTACGGCTATCCTAAACAGCTCGCTGCTGAAATTGCGGTAAAAACGGTACGCGATTGGCTAAAAAATAATCGTTATCAGATAAAAGTTATTTTTTGTGTTTTTGATAAGGATAATAAAGAAATTTATCAAAGTTTAATTCAAAGTAAAAAGCTCTCGTTTAAGAGAGCTTTTTACTTTGAATTAGTGATTATTTAATTTGGTCAAAGAAGGTAGTAAAAATTTTTTCTTGATTAGGATCATTGTTTAAGAGGTCTGGACGCCACTGAATTCCTTGCATCAAATTATCATTAGAGGCAATAGCCTCGATAATACCATCGGGTGCACTAGCAACAATATTAAAGTTATCGGCTATATTTTTGATTGCTTGATGGTGATAACTATTTACATAGGGATGATTACCAATAATTTGAGCCAGTCTGCTTTCAGGGGTGATATTAACATGGTGAGCAGGTTGAGATAAAGGACTGGCTTGTAAATGCTGGATACCAGCTCCAGAATTTTGACCATAAATATCTTGAAAAAGAGATCCACCAAAAGCCACATTTAATATTTGCATCCCACGCCCAATGCCTAAAATTGGTAAATTTGCTTCGTGACTTGCTTTAATTAAATTTATTTCATATTGGTCACGGTGGGGATCAGTAGTTTTTAATTCAGGCAATGGTTCTTCATTATAAAATACAGGAGTAATATCATCACCATCAGTTAAGATTAAGGCATCAAAATCCGCTTGTGGTTCAGGCATAGTTTTTAAACTAACTGGTGCCAGCACAATGGGTAAAAATCCATTCTTTGCTACTGTGTCAATTATTGCACGATCGATTGTTAGTTTATCGTTTTTGATACCAGCTGTTAAAGCAATTTTTTTCATTAAATCAGCTCTCCTTTATATTCAATTAACCTGATAAACGCTGCCATAATTCTAGCATATCTTTTTATAAGCATGGAACTTTAAAGATAGTTTAAATTATGACAAATTAATTTACGTATCCGCTAAATTTGAGGATAATATGCTAGCATTGAAGGAGAATAATAAGTAGGAGATGATAATTGTGCATAATTTCAATTCTGCTCCAAAAAAGACTCAACCAGAAAGAGCAAAAGATAAAAATACAAAATTAACCAGAGAACAATATCGCAAGCGGGTTGAAAAAGATAGTAAAACTAACATTTGGGATTTAGCTTTAGATCGTCCTTATATATCTGTTGGTGTTATCGTCTTGGGTCTTCTTTTTATTATGACAAAATGGTGGTTAGGAGTAGTGATTCTACTTTTAGTTGCTATTGCTGGAATTGGTATAATTTCTTATAGTAAAACCCCATCCAAAACTTTAAGTTTAGAGTTTAGACTAGGAGGTTCACGAAAGTTAAATGCTTTAAAAGCGCTCCAATTTGGTGCAGCCATGGTAATGTTTTTATCTACTTATATGCGCCAAGTAGTGGTGATTAATTTTCAAAGTGCCGGTGCTCAAGATAGCTTAAAGATCATTCAAGGTGCAGCAGCTCAGACAAATAATGCTTATGCTACACAAGGAGCTAATGCCTTAGGAGTTTTGGATAATTTAATGAATGGCTCACTCTGGGGAACTTATCGTTATGCGACTAATAGTGCACAATTTATGAATGATCCAAACGGTAAATGGATTATGATTTGGACTTTTTTATTAATGCTCGCTCCAGCATTTTGCGTAATAGGGCAATTCTTTAGAGAGCCCTATTCAAGACGAACTATGTTAGTTTCTTCAGGGATTGCAATGGTTTTATTCATTTTAACTCCCTTATTAATTACTCGTTGGGGCAATCTTTATGGCCAAAATCATCAAATGAATCAAGTCCAGGTTCAGCAAATGTTTAGTATGGGTTATATGGCATACCCAGCAATTTTATGTGCAATTATAGTTTTTGTGATCTCCGTATATCGAAGTCTTAAAAAAGATAATTTTAATCATGATTAAGCATTGATATATTAGGGTTATTCTTATACAATCTTGAATATGGAAATGCTGCTTGACTAAGCAGCATTTTTTGTTAATAAAAAACCCTTTCAGAACGAACTGAAAGGGTAAAGTTAAGGAAAGCTACAAAAATTTTATGAAAGCGTTTCAATCACTTTCTATATTATATTTTAACCCATCATAGCTTGTTGTCAATTTTAAAGTTTGAAAGGAGAGATTGGAATGAAAAATGATCCATTAGTTTTCAAGTTGGCTACCGCCAAAAATAAGCCTTCCAGTTTTAGAAAAGATAAAGATTCCACCTGTCCTTTTTGTGATGTTGCCAGTTTAAAAGATATTTATCTACAAGATGGTGATCTAATCTGGCTACACAATCGTTTTCCAACTTTAAAAGATACACTTCAAACTGTTTTAATTGAATCAGCTGATCATGATGGTGATATCAGTAACTACAGTATTGACCATAATCGAAAATTAATTAAATTTGCTCTTAAATGTTTTGATAAAGTGGTTAAAAGTAATAAATATCAATCAGTTCTTTGGTATAAAAACTATGGTCCCTTATCTGGTGGCTCCTTGGTGCATCCGCATATGCAAATTGTTGGTTTAGAACATGAAAATGGTTATAAATATATCCAAGAGAACAATTTTACTGGTGTACCCGTATATGAAGATAAATTAGTTGAAGTTAATTTCGCGCTTCATCCAATTCAGGGTTATCAAGAAATTAATGTCAATATTAAAAATCTTAAAGAAGAAAATGCTCTTAATGAATGGGCAGACTCAATTCAAAAGTCTATTCAATATACTTTGAGAGAAATGTATCAAGGACGTTGTACATCATATAATTTGTTTTTTTATCCTTATCAAAAAAATGATAAGCACCAAATATGTGCTAAAATAATCCCACGATTTAATGCTCCACCTTATTTTGTAGGATACAAATTATCGCAACGAAATGATAAAATGACTTTAGAGACAGAAGCAAAGAGGTTGTTTAATCTTTTTTCTTAATAAAATATCTAAAAATATAATATCAAGTGTTATAATATTATTAGATCAAAAATAGCTAAGTATAGTAAGGGATTGAAACCAATGTTAAAAGATGAATTAGAAGCTTTAATTCCAGAAAAAGATGTAGATACTGGAATAATGTTATGTTATGGCGATGATATCCTTTTCAAGCATAATGCTGATAAGGCATTTTCGGCTGCTGGTTTTATTGATTTAGGAATTGCAGCTTATTTAGAAGATCAATGGAAACAAAATCCAGCAATTTTAGATGAAACTTTAGAAGTGACTGAACTATCTAGAGTTAGAGGTACAGGAATAATTAGTAAATTAAGTCAAAGTAAGTGGTCGATTCGCGATCTACTTTACTTAATGATGGCAATTGGCGATAATGCGGCCAGTAATTTACTAATTGAAAGATTTGATATTTATGAAATTGATGAATGGTTGAAGAAGAACCAGCCAGGAATGCGCTTAGGTAGAGAATTTATGCGTTATTCTCCAACAGGTCAGGATAATGAGGTAACTGCTGAAAGTGTAATGAAATTATTAGATCATTTTATGACTAGTAAGAATCCTTTTAGTGAAATTGTAAGATCTGGATTAGAAAATCATTCAACTTTGTTTAATTTATTGGCTTTAGAAAATACCGAACTACCTACTTTTAACAAAATGAGTCAATTTTCTCATCTTATTCATGAAGCAAGTGCCTTAAGAACTCAAAAGGGTCCTTTAAGTGTGGTAGTTTTAACTGAATTTAAAAAGAATAAAAGTGATGATATCAAATTTTTACAAAACTTTGGTAAAACCCTATATGCCAAAGTTTCAATGCCACAGTTACCAAAAACTGGATTAACAAAGCATAAATAAACTTTAAAAGACTGTTTTGAAAAGAAACAGTCTTTTTTTGTATGATAATTAAAGTGAAGCATTAAGATTAAAATAGGAGAAAAATGAAAAATATTTTTAATGATCTCAAAACTTATTCTAAACACTTTAGAAAATATTTTTGGCGCTATCTATTACTTTTTATTGGCCTGGAACTTTTTAATTTAATAGTTATAATTCCAGTTTTCCGGGCATTGGCAACTGTTACCTTACAGGCAAGTGCTGTTCCCTTTATTTCTTATCAAAATATTCTCACAATTATTAGTACGCATAGTTTAGTAGCTATTGCGTTGATAATAGAATTGTTGGTCTTAATGTTAATTATCTATGTCCAATTTAGTTTTTTAATGATTGCAAGTAGTAATATTACTGAAAAATTTAGTAGTATGCTACAGCAAACTTGGGGAGCAATAAAAAGAATTCGCCTGGGATCATTATTAATCCTGATAGCTTATTTTTTATTAATTATTCCTTTTGCTGATTTAGTCTTTCGCACACCATTGCTGGCAAAAATTCAAATACCTGAATTTATTCTTGATTATATGATGCGGAAACCAGCATTTTTGATAAGCTTACTTATTATTTATGCCTTAATTATAATTTTGGGCGTTAGGTTATTACTAACTTTGCCTTTAATGGTATTTAAAAAACAATCAAGTTGGAAGGCAATGAAGGAAAGCTGGGCTTTGACGACTAAAAAACAATGGTGGCCACTTGTTAGTAGGCTTGTAATTGTTAGTTTGATAAGTTTTCTAGGGTTAAGCATTTATGATGGGATTTTAGTTTTATTTCAATTTATTTTCGATACAATTGCCAAAAACTTGGGTCATTTTTTTATTCAGCTAAATTTATTATTGGTTCAAATAGGATCTGTTATTGTCTTAACTTGGGCTAGCGTATTATCAATTTTAATTATTTTAAAGCCACTTTCTTTGCAAAATAAGAAAAAAGCAAGTGTAAAAACTAAATGCAAATTTTGGTTGATTAGTGCTGTTGTCTATGTTGTAGCAGTTGGTGGTGCGCTGCTTGATAATAATTTTTACCTTGATCAAACCAAGCTGAATCATCCGCTGGTTATCTCGCATCGTGGAGTTAGTGCCAAGAATGGGGTGCAAAATACAATTGCGGCATTAAAAAAGACAAGTAAATTACATCCTGATTATGTGGAGATTGATGTGCATGAAACTAAAGATAATAAATTTGTAGTAATGCATGATGAGAATCTTAAGCAACTTGCAGGAATTAATAAAAGACCAAAAGATTTAACCCTTAAGCAATTGAATAAAATAATGCTTAAAGAAGATGGTCACCGGGCTAGAATTGCTAGTTTAGATTCTTATTTAAAAGTAGCAAATAAGCTTCATCAAAAATTATTAATTGAAATTAAAACGACACCATCAGATTCAAAGGCAATGCTCCAACGTTTTAATCATAGATATGGTCAACTAATTATTAATCGCCATTATCAATTGCAATCATTAGATTATAGTGTAATAGAAAGGCTACATCGTCTAAATCCACGCTTATTTGTCCTTTATATTCAACCGTATAATTTTACTTATCCTT
This sequence comes from Lactobacillus rodentium, assembly GCF_003423665.1. Lineage (GTDB taxonomy): Bacteria > Bacillota > Bacilli > Lactobacillales > Lactobacillaceae > Lactobacillus > Lactobacillus rodentium. The sequence continues at coordinate 31,734 of NZ_BFBY01000011.1, forward strand.
CTAATTTAGCTGCAGGATATTCAATGGAATATTCAACCTTAAATAATGATTTTATTTGGCAGTCGCATTTACAACGCAAGCCAGTTTATGCATGGACGGTAAATACTTCAGGTGCCATGAAGCAGATGATGTTTATTGGAGTAGACGGAATTATTACTGATAATGTTAAATTACTACAACAAAATATTAAAAGTTTTAAAGCTAATAATTCACCGGTTAATCAATTATTAAATTATATTATTGTGCTTCCTAATCCATTTAGTAATTAATTAACAAAAAAGCTCTGATCAGTCAGAGCTTTTTTGTCTTAATATTTAGTTTCTTTAATGTCATCTTCAGGACGATGTGCTTGCAATCGCAAGCCGTAAATAGTGAATTCAGCATCGTCAGGATCACGTTGCAATTCGATTGTTACTTCGTCACCCTTTTGTTTAAAATTCAATTCTTTACGAGTATCAATCCACATAATAGTTTTGAGCTCAGGTACGTGGTGAAGAGTGATAGTAGTTGCTAATGGTTGGTGAATAAAAACATATATTTGATAGTTAGCAATATTGTTTCTAAAAATACTTGCATTAGCAGTCGTAGTAATTTCATGGTCTGGACGAGCTTCATAATAAGCATGGCCAAAACGATCAAGCCATTGTCTTAAGATATCTAGATCAGGAATTTCGTTTTCTGCTATTTTTCCATCTGCAGTCAGAGCTACTTTGAAATAAATATTATACCCATCTAAACGAGCAGCAATTAATTTTGCTAAAACATCTGGTCCTTGTAAGGGAATGGCGGGTCTGGTTTGACAAAACTTAATGGCATATTTCTCGCATGCTTCGGCCATTAATTTTCTTTGTAATTCATCCGCATTTTCGATACTTACACCACGAAAGCCGCTGTCACGGGCTTGTCGCACTAAGGTATCAGTATTGATTTCACTGGGGTGGTTAGGGTTAAGAGTAAATTGAAGTACAATACCAATATTTAAATCTTCTTTTATTTCGTCCATCTATCTTGCACCTTCTATAATTATTTAATTTAATTATATAATTATTTAAAAGATGAAGGGAGAAAAAGCGCATGAAAATTATTATTGCCCCAGCAAAGAAAATGGTGGTTGATCAAGAAAGCTTTTCAGTTCAAACTGAACCTGTCTTTTTGGCTCAAGCAAAAATTTTGTGGGATTTTCTTAAAAGTCGTAGTTTTGAACAATTAAAAGAAATTTGGCAAGCAAACGATAGGATTGTAAAGGAAAACCAACTTCGCTTAAAAAAAGAAAATCTCACTAAACAATTAACGCCGGCGCTTTTTTCCTATTCTGGGATTCAATATCAATATATGGGAGCAGATGTTTTAGAACAAGAAGCTCTAGATTATTTACAAAAAAATTTACGAATCGTATCGGCATTATATGGCTTATTGCGCCCTTTTGATGGAATAGTACCTTATCGCCTTGAAATGCGTAATCACTTAATTGGTTTTCGTGATTATAGTTTATATCATTTTTGGAATAACCAACCTTTTGATGATCTTTATCAAGAGGATAATCTGATTTTAAACTTAGCTTCTAAAGAGTATGCTCAAGTTTTTACACCTTATCTCAAGCAAAAAGAGCAATTCGTAACAGTAGAGTTTTTGGAAAATAAAAAAGGAAAATGGCGACAAATAGCTACTCATGCCAAGATGGCTCGTGGGGCAATGGTTCGCTTTTTGGCACAAAATCAGGTTACTACACTTGAGGAAGTTAAAAATTTTAATGATTTTGGCTATCAATTTGATTCAGAAGATAGTTCAACAGAAAAATATATTTTTAAAAAGAAGGATTAATTATCTTTTCTTTTTAAGTAGTAATATCCACTATACCAAGAAATTAGGGCTAAGAGTTCGCAAATCAAGATGATCCAACTCATGGGAGCATAAGTATGAGTTCCTCCTAATCCAACTAATGGGGAAATTAATCCCCCAAGTAAGTTTTGTGTTAAACCAATGATTGCTGAGGCAGTTCCTGACAAATTTCTTTCTTGTTCAATGGCTAGGGCAGAACCCATTGGATTACCGATTCCGACCAGGGAGACAATTAAGAATAAAGGAATAAGGACATAGGCCAATTGGTGAGGCAGTTTTGTTGTGATAAGTAAAGCTATTGCCGCTAAAATAGCGAAAATAATTCCACCGAAAAGTACATGGTCTTGTCGATATTTTTGTACTAGTCGAGCACCTAGCCAAGTGAAAAGAACTTGGCCAATCCCGTTAACGGCATATAACAAACTAAAATTAAAAGCAGACATTCCAAAAATATCTTGTAACATAAAACTTGAACCAGCAATGTAGGCGTAAAGAGCCCCGGTCATTAAAGTGCTGACTACAGTAAAAGAAATAAAGATAGGATTTTTAAGAATTTGCTTAAATTGTGTAGACAGTTTTATACGGTGTGAGTCGGTTCGTACCAGGGTTTCTTTAAAGTTGAGGACACTAAAAAATAAAAAAATTCCAATAAGAGCTAATGTAATAAAAATTAACCGCCAATCTCCAAGTAAGAGGAAAAAACCTCCAATTGTTGGGGCAATAACTGGAAAAATACTATTTACTGCCATTAAAAGATAAAAATAATGAGCAAACTCCTTACCAGTGAAAATATCTGAACACATTGCTTTAGAGGTAACAATTCCAACAGAGCCAGCTAAACCTTGAATTAAACGTAAGCCAATAAAAACTAAAATATTAGGACTGAGAGCTAATCCTAAAGATGAAAAAGCAAATACTAACAGACTTATTAACGTTGGTTTCTTTCGTCCTATTTGATCGGTTAAGGGACCAAATAGAATTTGCCCAAATGCTAGACCAAATAGGCATGAAGTAAGGGATAGTTGGGTCAGTGAAGCTGTTGTCGCTAAGTCTTTTTGTAGATCTGGTAAGGCAGAAGCATACATATCGAGTGAAAGGGGACCGAAGGCAGATAAGGTACCTAAAATAAAAATAATCCAACTTTTCTTTAGTTTACTCATTAATTTCTCGAGCTCCTTTGATAGAATAAATTCATTGTTTATTTTAGCTTAACTTAAAACTTTATATTTTATAAAATATAAGTAAAAAATATATACTATATATAAATATTTTAAGTAAGAGGGAAAAACATGGAAGTAGTTATTATACGTCATGGTACGACTGAACTTAACAAAGATGGCAAAATTCAAGGATCTCGTGTAGATCCAAACTTGAGTAAAGATGGGCGTGCTTATGCCGAAAAAGCTGCTAAAAATTTTGATCCATCTGAATTTGATGCAATTTATGCTAGTCCTTTAAAACGGGCACAAGAAACGGCAAGAATCTTTGTTGGTCCTGATTTACCGATAAAAACCGATAAGCGTTTAGAAGAACTTGATTATGGTGATTGGGATGGTAAGCCATCTAAAGACTTTAAGCAGCTTTATCCGGATGCTTTTGATTCTCGTGGCCTAATTAATGATCAAATGTATCAATACAATAAAAATGCTGAAACACGTGAACATTTTGAAGCACGTTTGGCTGATTTCTTTGATGAACTAGCCAAAAAGCACCCCAATGATAAAGTGTTAGTGGTTTGTCATGGGGTGGTTAGTCGCATGATTGTGGCTCATTATTTAACTCATGGTGATATTAGTTATTTTGATCAAATGGCTAATTGCGGTCTAGCAAAACTACGTATTAATTCTGATATTAAAAGCTTAGTTTACTGGAATCGAGTATTAGCCTAATAAATCAAAGAAAAAGAAGTGATAATGAAGATCACTTCTTTTTTGTTATACAATTTAAGTAAAGATAATTGACAGTTAGTAAGTAGAATACTAGGATAAGGAAGTGAAAAGTGACACGGTGTCACTTTAACAATGGTTAAACAAACATTTCATAATTTACCAGATGAAAAGAAAGAACGTGTAACCAGAGCGTTATTGAAGGAATTTAGTAAACATCCTTTAGATGAAGCTCAAGTTGCTCGCATTGTAAAAGATGCGGAGATTGCGCGGGGAGCCTTTTATAAATATTTTGATGATTTAACAGATGCGTATAAATATATTTATGGTCAAGCAATGCAAAATATTCATTTAGGTTTCGGTCGGGCAATGCAACAATTTGAACCAAATACTTTTTATCAAATTACAATTGATTTTATTGAAAAAGCAGGTAATAGCAAGTATCGGGACCTAATTAAGTTACAGTTATCACGTAATCAACAACTTATTCATCCGGATATGACTGCAGAAAGTAAAAAGACATTACGGTTAGATGCTAAGTTATGGAGTGCGATGATTTTGAGCCATGAAGTTGTTAATCTTGTCCTATTTGATCCGGAAAATAGAGAGCAATACCTACAACGGTATCGGACAAGCTTGAATTTGTTGAAGGAGTAGTGAGTAATTCATGTTTTTGGCATTAAAAGAAATAAAATATGAAAAATTTAGGTATGGTTTAATTACCTTTATGATTTTTTTAATTGCTTATTTGATTTTTATGTTATCTTCTTTAGCTGCAGGTTTAGCATCTGAAAATACTCAAGCAATTAAAAGTTGGCACGTACAATCGGTTGTGCTTAATTCCAATGCAAATATAAATTTGAGTCAATCTTTATTAACTAAAAACGATGTAAAAGATATCAAATTAGGCAAAGATAGTGCTTATGTTGGACTAGTACCGGTTGTGGTCAAAATGCCAAAACAAGAAACTCAATCGGCTCAATTTATTGGCTTAGATAAAGATCAGTATATTTATAAAAACCTATCTTTGGAAAGTGGTAGACGAGCAAAGACAAGTAAAGAAGTTGCCGTAGATACTAGTTTCAAAGATGACGGCTATAAATTAGGTGATAAGATCACCTTAAATGGTGGGAAAGAAAAATATAAAATTGTTGGTTTTGTGAATAACGCTAAGATAAATATTGCACCTATTATTTATGGAAATATGAGCACTTGGAAGAGTTTACGACCACTTGCACCTAATGTGGTTGCTTCTGGAATTATGTCCCAAAAGAAACTTACTGATAAAACTGATAATATTACTACTTATAATATCAAGACTTTTACTAATAAATTACCAGGTTACTTAGCACAAAATATGACTTTCGAATTAATGATTGGCTTTTTATTTGTGATTTCATTAATTGTGATTGCTGTCTTCCTTTATATTTTAACTATTCAAAAGATGCCAAACTATGCTGTATTAAGAGCTCAAGGTATTCCAACAAAGACTTTAATAGGTGCTACGATTAGTCAATCAGTAATCTTAACTTTTGTTGGAACTTTAATTGCCTGGATTGTAATGTATCTAATGACCTTAGTCTTACCTGCAGCAGTTCCGCTTAACTTTGCACCATGGATTATGATTTCTGGCTTTGCAGGAATGCTAATTATGGGTGTAATTGGAGGTCTCATTCCAATTCGTTCAATCTTAAAAGTTGATCCAGCACAGGCGATCGGTTAAGGAGGTAAGTAGAATGGCAGCTATAACATTAACCAATGTAAGTAAAATATATGGTAAAGGGATTGCTGAAGTTAAAGCGTTAAAAGATATTAATTTTACCGCCAATAAAGGTGAAGTAGTTCTAATTGTGGGGCCATCTGGAGCTGGTAAAAGTACCTTTTTAACTATTGCGGGAGCACTGCAAAAACCTACGACTGGTACTGTAGTTGTAGATGGTAAAGATATTAGTGATATTAGCGCTAAGGCAGCTAATAAGTTGCGTTTAGATAAGATTGGCTTTGTCTTACAGGCGTATAATTTAGTACCATATCTTACTGTTAAAGAACAATTTACTTTAGTGGATAAAGTGAAAAAAGCAAATAATATGTCACACCAAGCCTTAGCTGAGTTAATGAAGCAACTGGGAATTGATATGTTAGTTAACAAGTATCCAAATGAAATTTCCGGTGGACAAAAGCAAAGAGTAGCAATTGCACGAGCTCTTTACGCAAATCCGGCAATTATTTTAGCCGATGAGCCTACTGCTTCATTAGACAGTGAAAAAGTTGAAGAAGTAGGTAAATTATTTAAAGATTTAGCTCAAAAACAAGATAAGGCTTTGATTATTGTTACCCATGATATGCGTTTAAAGAAATACGCTAATAAGACTTATCAAATGATTGATGGACGTTTACATGAAGAACAATAGAAAAAGGTATTCCAATTTTTGGAATACCTTTTTTGGTTACATCCCTTATAAGTTTGGATCCATTTTAAATTTTAAGGGTGAATCTTCAGTTTGGAGGGTAATTAATTTAGCAATTAAATCTTGATAATTCTTAATTGCTATTTTTGCTAATTCTTTATTAGCCTCATTTATTAATTGTAATTGTTGTGCTTCATTGTTAGCAGACTTTAACTTTTTATCATAATCGACTCGGGTTTTAACTAATTGTTCATTAGTTGTGCTTTGAGTATTGTTTAAATAAATTAAATATTTGCTCCAATCGCGATCAACTAAGACACTAGCTTCTTTGAATACCCAGTAAGCTGAATTAGTGGTAAAGTCCTTTTTACCGTATTTAAACATCGTTGGGACTTCGGTGCCTTGAGGATAAAAGGGAATATAAACACTTTGGGCAGCAATTCCCATCGCTAGCCAATGCACCATCTCTTCATTACGTAATTGAAGTAAATGAGATTCTTGCGTAGTTGCAATACTTATCGGTCTAAAAGCTGCAGTTTGTTTATTTTTGGGTTTAGTTAAATCATATTGACTACCATTGAAATGATCGCTTAAGACGCGTTGAGCTTCTTCGATAGCAATTGGATGATCCGGTTTTCTTAAAAATGGTAATTCAAAACTTTCAGGATCTTGCACTATTGAAGGCGTTAATAATTTTTGACCAGCCCAAACACGAGGTGTGTTATAAGTGAGATCAGAATCATCATGAGTGCCGAAGATTCTTCTAAAATTAAAAGGTTTATCTTGGGGCCAAAGATGATTTTGATAGACAAACTCTTGAATACCAGGTGAAGTAATAAAATTTTGAGTATCATCAAAATCAATTACCTCAATAGCTAATTGATTAGCTACTACGGCGTAAGAGTCATCTGGAATACGACGAGCTACATAATGATGGCCAGAGCCAATTTCCATGTACCAAGCTTCATCACGATCGGCAAATAAAATTCCATTTGCTTCAGCTGCACCATGTTCTTGGACAATTTTTCCTAGTCGTTCAACACCGCTGCGAGCAGTTTTTACATAAGGAAGCACGACAGTTACCATGGCCTCTTCTAAGATTCCATCTTTAGTATTAAATGGATCAAAAGCTTGTACTCGATCATTTGCATAGGCACTTTCAGTCGCACTCATGGCAACATGGTATTCATTAATTCCATCTTCTTCAAACACCCCATATTTGTCAGTCCATTCAGGAGTTGAAGAATAAGAATAAGTTATTTTTGGTAATTTAATTGAAAATTTATTGTCTTTTGATTTAAATTCATTATTTTCAATAGTACGATGGGCATTAAAAGCTAAGTGTTTAGGCCAAGCGGTTTTGGAATCTTCATTTCGTCCAATAATCACACTGCCATCGACACTAGCTTTTTTACCAATTAAGATTGAGGTACAAGAAGAACGCCCAATTTTATTTGTCATTTGTTTCACTCTTTCTAGGGATGTAATATAATTAACAATGTATTATATGAGAAAAAAATCAAAAGATAAAGCGCGAGGTAACCACAATGGCAGATTTTCCTGAAGATAAAAAAGTTATTTTATCTACTGATTACAAAAATCATAGTATAAATATGAATTTTTCCGATAATTTAGTTGATGATCGTGAAAAAGGTTATATTTTGTCTGCAGCATTTTTTGCATTTGCTGCAAGTCAAGGTTTAGACAAACAAGAAGTTATTGAAATGGTAAACTCCCACTATGATGAATTTACTGGAGATGACGGATCTAGCTTGTTCAAACGTTTATAAAATAAAAAAAGTTATCAATTTTGAGATAAGCCTGTGTACTTTTGTTATTTTTTGTTATATTATAATCATGTAAGAAATAACAGGTGTTTGTTAATTAAGAATATTATGTTGTTTCATTCAATTAATTTGTTTTTTAAGTTTATAGTGACAGAGGGTATGAAAATTGGCTAGAAGAAAAGAAATTGATAAAGAAAAAATTTTAGACGGGGCCTATAAGTTGGCCGTTAAAGACGGAATTGAAAGTTTGACTGCAAGAAATATTGCTAAAGCAGTACATTGTTCTACTCAACCTATTTATTTAGAGTTTGAAAATATGACTGATTTACGTAACCAAGTTTTAGGTAGAATCAGTAAAGAATTGAAGACAAATACTTTACAACAAAACTTTACTGCAGAACCATTAATTGACTTAGCATTATCTTACATTTACTTTGCTAAAGATCATGTTGGTCTTTTCCGTGCAATGTTTGTTGATGGTAAATTTGGTAGCAAACTTATTTCAGATACTTTAATGGATCTAGGTACTGAAAAATTTAAGCAACAATTTGATGCTAGTGAATTCTCAAATGAAAGAATTCGTCATATTGTAATTACTACTTGGGTTTCAGCAACAGGTATTGCTGCTTTACAAATCAATCAAACTGTTGACTTCAGTCAAGATCAAATGATCAATGTTTTGGAAGCACAAGTTCATGATGCTATGCTTAATGATCGTCTTACTGATACTGAAGAAAGTCCATTATTTGCTGCAGACGATGCTGCTTCATTAGCTGAAAAATTAAGCTAATTTTTTAAAAATAAGACTTTAAAATCTACTCGAATCCGAGTAGATTTTTTTATTTATGAAATTTAAATTTGGTGTTTAGCTTGTGAACCCGTATAATTGATATTGAATAGAATTGTATTTAAAGAAAGGTGAGTAAGATGAAAATACTTGCTATTGTAGGTAGTAATGCAGATCATTCCTATAACCGTGATTTGCTAAAATTTATTAAGAAACATTTTACTGGTAAATATGACATTGAACTTGCTGAAGTTCGTGACCTTCCAATGTTTAAAGAAGGATTTACTGAAGTTCCAGAAAGTGTAGAAGCATTAACTAAAAAAATTGAAGCAGCAGATGCTGTTTTGATCTCTACACCTGAACAACAACACTCAGTGCCTTCATCATTAAAGAGTGCACTTGAATGGTTATCATCAGCTGAACACCCATTTAAGAATAAACCAATTGTAATTGTAGGTACGTCAGTATTACCTCAAGGTTCAGCCCGTGGACAAAGTCACTTGAAGTTGGTACTTAATTCTCCAGGTTTTGGTGGCATTGTATTTGATGGTGACGAATTTATGTTGGGAAGTGCACCAGAACAATTTGATAAGGATGGTAATTTACCAGAAGGTACAGTAAAATTCATGGATCATTTCTTTGATGAATTTGATGCCTTCTATACTCAAATAACTGGAAAAAACACTAAGAGTGTTTTAGCACAAATATTCGATAGAGAGGGTTAAACAAATGAAATTACTTGCTATTGTTGGTACTAACGCAGATTTTTCTTATAACCGTCTTGTAGAAGAATTTATGGCTAAGCGTTATAAGGATCAAGCAGATATTGAAGTTTATGAAATTGCTGATTTACCTCGCTTCAAAAAAGAAGGCGAACCAAATAAAAAAGTTAAAGAATTTAGAAAGAAAATTTTAAAGGCTGATGGAATTATTATTTCTACACCAGAATATGATCATGGTATTCCATCATCATTAAAGAGTGCTTTAGAATGGACAGGTAGCCATGCCCTAGGTGACGGCAATGTGATGAAAGGTAAGCCAGTAATGGTATTGGGTGCCTCATTGGGAATGCAAGGAGCTTCTCGTGCCCAAGAAGAATTACGTGAAATTTTACTTTCACCTGACCAAAGTGCTAATGTTTTGCCAGGTAATGAAATTCTAATCGGACGTGCACCAAGTAAGTTTGATAAAGATTCTGGTGAACTTTTAGATGAAGCAACTGAAAAATTAATTGATACAACTTTTAAGAACTTTGTTGCTTTTGTAAAGCAAGCAACTAAATAAAGTTTTACGTAGGTAAAAGACCGTGCCAAAAAGGCACGGTCTTTTAAATTTAGATTGTTTTAATTTGGTCCAAAATTGTTTTAAAATAAAGCAAAAGAGATTTGTTGTAGGAGAGAACTATGGGAACACCGCTTGTTTTACCTTTAAGTAAGGTTGCCAATGGACGTGATTTAGGAGCTTATATCGGATTTGAAGGGCGTCCAATAAAAAAACAAAAATTATTGCGAACTGGAAAATTATTTAAAATGCCTGAAAACGATGCGGAGTTTTTAGAAAATTACGGTTTAAAGAAAATTGTGGATTTTAGAACATCGGCGGAATGTCAAAAAGAACCAGATGTAGTTCCCTCCGGAGTGAAATATTTTCATATAGCAGTTCATGAAGAAGAAAAATTGGGAGTACCCGATCAAACTAAAGAAAAGTTAAAAAAGACATATATTTTTGATCAATATGCTGGGTTTAAAGTGATGTGCCATCAGTACCGTAAAACTGTTCGATCAAAGCAGTCTCAGACAGCTTATCATAATTTTTTTGAGCTTCTTGCTAACAATGAAGAAGGAGCAGTTCTTTTCCACTGCTCAGAAGGAAAAGATCGGACAGGCTTTGCGGCATATTACTTATTACATATCTTGGGTGTAGATCCTTATATCAATAGAAATGATTATCTATATTCTAATTATGGTCTTAATGCGTATCGAGCAAAAGTAGATAAGCTAGCCTTGGCAGATGGTGCTAATCAATATATTCGGACTAATTTACAGTCGCTTGCTAGTGTTTCACATGAATATTTAGATAGTGCTTTAATTTTAATTAATAATGAATATGGTGGGCTCGATAATTATCTCAAAGAATATATTGGTATTGATCAGACGATGAAAGATCGCTTACGTGAACTTTATTTAGAACCAAAGATTTAGAAGGATAAAAACAATGATAGAAGATTTTACAAAGAAGCAAATTTCACAATCAGGGCGTGGATTAGGGACAATTATTACCTTACAATTATTTGGCTCTACTGATAAATATATTTTAGATGAATCATTCGCCTTAATTGCTGGCTATGAAGATCGTTTAACAGTGAATCGTGATGAATCAGAAGTAATGGATATTAATCATGCCGCTGGCAAACATCCAGTTCAAGTTTCTTCTAGTACCTATAAACTGGTAAAACTAGCAGTTGAAAAAAGTCGTGAAAACTTTGGTTTTAATGCCTTAATTGGGCCGGTAGTAAAATTATGGCATATTGGCTTTAAGGATGCCCATGTTCCGACTGATCAGCAAATAAAAGACAGAATGGCTTTAACCCATCCAGAAGATGTCATCTTAGACGATGTAAATCAAACTGTTTTTCTTACTAAACCAGGAATGGAATTAGATTTGGGTGGAATTGCGAAGGGCTATATTGCGGATCGAATTCGTGACTTATGGCATGCTTATGATGTAAGAGCTGGTATTATTAATTTAGGTGGTAATGTTTTATTTGTGGGTTCAAGTCCTCGAAGAGAAAATGGTAAATGGGTATTGGGAGTTCAAGATCCTAAGTTGAAACGAGGAGAAAATCTGACTACAGCAACTGTCGATGAGTGTTCTGCTGTTACCTCCGGTACTTATGAACGTGTATTAAAAATTAATGGTCAACAATACCATCATATTATTGATCCCAAGACGGGCTATCCTGTTAAAACTAATGTTGCAGGAGTTACCCTATTTACTAGGGATTCGGTTCAAGCAGAAATTGAATGCAAACGCCTATTTTTTGCTGGCAAACCAATTGAAGGTTGGCAGAATAATGAAGCTGGTCGCTATGGCGCAATTTTTGTTTATAATGATGATCGAATTGAACGAGTTAATGTTTAAATTTAATAAATAAAACATTCTAAGCTAAATAGTGAATTAGTTATCCGACGGGATAATTAATTCACTATTTTTATTCTCTTGTAGAATTTAAGTAGTAGTAAAACTATATGTCAAAGTTCTCTTAGACACTTGATGTCGTAAACAAAACTGGCAGTTTTAATTAAGTTATCAATAGTCTCTTCGAAG
>NZ_BFBY01000012.1 GCF_003423665.1 Lactobacillus rodentium
CCAGAGTATGTCTAGAAGAGGAAATTGTCATTACAATGCGGCTATGGAGAGCTTCTTCCATACTATGAAAGTTGAAATGTACTTTAATCAACATTATCAAACTAAAGAAAAGTTAATCAAAGCAATAAAGAAATACCTAAGATATTACAACTTTGAGAGAATTCGCCATACATTAAAAGGCAAGACTCCAATGGAATATTGGAATCTTGCCTTAGAAAAATATATTTAAAACTAACGTCCAGTTTTAGGGGTTAGCTTCATGTCCTTTTATTATTACAATAAATGTAAATTAGTTTGTCCGCCAAATTGACTTGCGGTATTAGCCAAATCATCTTCATGTAAGACAATATCAACATCGTCTTCCGTTACTTTACCCTCAATACGATAATTACAATTAGCATGATCATAATCATAAAATAATGTAGTTGGGGTAGTTTGAACATTAAATTTTTTGGCCAATTGTGAATCCTTATTCATTGAAAAGAGAACGTATTTTGACATTCTGGTCTCTTCAAATGCAGAAGGATTTATACTATATTTTTGCAAAAATTCGTTGACTAAATCCTTTGAGTATTTTTTATCGTTTTCATTAACAGCAGTCTGCAAATCGAAAATAAATTTTCTCGCAGTCTTGTTACCCTTAATTAGCTTTACTGCATGATAGTCTTTAATAGCATTAAAGGTACGGCGACTAAATTTGTTAAACAAATTTAAATCGCAAGTCGGCAAATTCCGCGCTAGAAGATCATTGCGTATGGTAGTCATATTTGCCATTGGAATAAAATGATAGTCGACCTTTTTCTGTGAATCATCAATACCATTAAATATTGCTTTTTCATTTTGATAGCAATTAATACCTAAAGGATTCATAAAGAAGAAGATTTCAAACATATCTTTTCCTCCATATGTTCTTCCACGATATAATCTACTTAATACTCTATCAGATTTTTAGTCAAAAATAAACCTAAACGGCTTATTTGGCATGACTATAGGCACGCTGAACTTTATTTTGATTAGTATTTTCTGGTGTAGATTTAAAATCAAATTGTTTTTCTAATTCATTGAGAACCTTCTTTATTAGTTGTGGATCATCATTTTCAATTTCTAATTCAAAATCAGTAAAACCATCTTCATAGATTGTCATATCTAATGTAAGATCACAATTATCAGGACCAGGTGCAATAATTCGGCGAGTTTTGCTCCAAGTGCGTAATTCTAAATCATTAGCAATATCTTTACCAAAATGTTCAAGTAAATATTTTTCTACATCTCCACCAAAGCTAAAGTGTTCACCACGTTGAGCTGCATTTACCATTTGTTCTCCTTGGGCAAGAGAAAGGAGATCATTTATTTCGACTACTTCATGATAAGTATTTTGTTGTGGTTTTTCTTCTTTTGCTTTTAATGTTTGTTCAGCGCGGTCAACGTAAATTCTAATGCGAACACTAGCATCGTTATTAGCCAAGTCTAAACTTGGGGTATCAAAATAAAAATTTTGTTGATTATAATCTGAACGAGAAGCAAATTTGGCTCTCATTTTTTCATATGTTCCTTGATCAATCAAAGTTTTTGATTCTATTTCAATATTTTTTGACATAATTTTAACCTCCAAAGTCAAAACATCTTCTTCAATATGTCTTCCTCTATATGTTAGAATAATTTTGGCAAAAACGGAAAGGATATAACTGATGAAAGATTGGGATACATTTCTCTGGCCGTATAATGAAGCTGTTTCAGAATTAAAAGTTAAGTTTCGTTCATTGAGACAAAGTTTTTTGAATAAAGGTGAACATTCACCTATTGAATTTGTGGTTGGCCGAGTAAAAACTGTAGATTCAATTAAAGAAAAAATGGAAAGACGCGTTATTGCGCCTGAAGTAATTGAAACAGATATGCAAGATATTGCTGGTATTAGAATTATGTGTCAATTTGTGGATGATATTTACAAGGTGGTAGATTTAATTCATGAACGACAAGATATGCAAGTTGTCGAAGAACGGGATTACATCAAAAATGCAAAACCTTCTGGATACCGTTCATATCACATGGTTATAGAATACACAGTTTATTTGCCAGAAGGTCCCAAAAAAATTATTGCAGAAATTCAAATTAGAACTTTAGCGATGAATTTTTGGGCTACGGTCGAACATACTTTAAATTATAAGTATCAAGGTGAGTATCCTGAAGATATATCTGAAAGATTAAAAACAACTGCTGAAGCTGCTTATAAACTTGATGAAGAAATGTCGTCAATCAAAGATGAAGTTCAAGAAGCACAAAAAATATTTACTAAAACAAAGGGAAAAGAGCACTAATGAAAGTTGCAATTGTAAATAATGATCGGGTTGAAACACAAGCTGTAGTTAAAAATCTAGAAAAATTACTTGCTAGTAAAAAAATTGAAATTGATGAAGAAAATCCAGATGTCATAATTAGTGTTGGTGGTGATGGAACTTTAATCTCTGCCTTTCATAAATATGTAAATATCATAGATCAGGTGCGTTTTATTGGCGTTCACACTGGTCACTTAGGTTTTTATACTGATTGGCGCAATTATGAATTAGGAAAGTTAGTTGATAACTTAACTAAAAAGCAACCATCTACTTCTTCTTATCCTTTACTTGAATTAGTAGTTACACGAAAAGATAAGAGCAAGAAAAAAATACTAGCTTTAAATGAAGCAACTATTAAACGAGTTTCTAAAACTCTTACTGCCGATGTGTTTATTCGTGACCAATTTTTTGAAAGTTTTAAGGGAGATGGATTATGTGTATCAACTCCTACTGGGTCAACAGCTTATAGTAAATCACTTGGGGGTGCGGTAATTCACCCACGGTTAAAAGCACTTCAAATGACAGAAATTGCATCTATTAATAATCGAATTTTTAGAACACTTTCATCCCCAATTGTAATTTCACCTGATGAATGGATAACTATTAAACCGGCTGAAGCCCATCATGATGATTATGTGGTAACTTATGATGGATATAGTATTCGTGGTAAAGATATCAAAAAAATCGAGTATCGTATTTCCCAGCATGTAATTCGTTTTGATAAATATCAACATACTCATTTTTGGAATCGAGTAGAGGATGCCTTTATTGGTCATGATCGAGAAGTATAATGCAATATTTTAAATTGATTTTTAAACAAAAAACTCCCCAACAATTGGGGCGTTTTTTAATGAAAAATGGATTTTCCCATCGAGCACTTACTAATAGTCGGCATCATGGAGGTATGATGCTTGTTAATCATAAACGTCGCTATAGTAAATATTTGCTGCATGAGGGAGATGAAGTGATTTTTATTGTGGGGCGTGAGAAAGAGAATAAATGGTTAAAAGCCTCTTATAATCCAATTAATATTGTACTGGAAGAAAAAGACTATTTAATTTTGAATAAACCAGCCGGAGTTTTATCTATTCCGTCACGTTATGAAGATAGTGACGCTTTGGTAAATCGCTTATTAGGGTATTTTGACCAAAAAAATATTGATATTAAACCTCATGTGATTACTCGCTTAGATCGTGATACTTCAGGGTTAGTATTAATTGGCAAAAATGCAATTGCTCACGCGCGTTTTAGTGAATTAGGAAAAGACAGTTTAATTAAAAAGTATCATGCCATTGTTCATGGAAATTTTGCGGAAAATGAGTTGAAAGGTATCATCGATGCCCCGATAGGGAAAAAAGATAATAGTACTAAGCATTATGTTTTGGCTAATGGAAAAGCATCACGAACTAAATATCGGGTCCTAGATCAAACTAAAGGTGCTTCTTTAGTAGAATTACAATTATTTACTGGACGTACACATCAAATTAGAGTACATATGAACTATCTTGGACATCCACTTTATGGTGATCATCTTTATGGTGTAGAGGATAATTTTGCTCGTCAAGCCTTGAACTGTTTCTTTTTAAGTTATGATGATCCGTTTTCAAATCAAAAAAAAGAGATAAAAATTCCTGAACCCGCAGATATGAAAAAATTATGGAAACAACTAAAAAATCCATCATGTTAATTACATGATGGATTTTTTGTAGGTATTTTAAAGAAATTGAACACAAGTAGCTTCAGGAACATAGATATCTTTTTGAAGCACGGTTAAGGTGCCAGTATCTGAGTTACGGCGATATAGAGTAGCATTATTAGTCGTCTGATTAGCTACTACTACAAAATCTTGATGGGTATCCCAGTTAAAATCTCTTGGGAAGGAACCAAAGGTTGAAATTCTTTGAACAAGTTCTAATTTTTGAGTTGGCAAAACTTTGAAAACAACTAATGTATCTTCACCACGATTAGATGCATATAAAAATTTGCCATCGTTTGATAAACGAATTGCAGCCGCTCCATTTTTATCAGTAAAACTGTTAGATATGGTTTTATAGGTACCAATATTATTAAAGGACCAATCTGTCTCGTTTAAATTCACGACATTAATTTGACTCGATAGTTCGCCAATAATGTACATTGTTTTGCCATTAGGTGAAAAAGACAGATGACGAGGACCGAATCCCTTTTCCAATTGATAACCAGCTAGATGGATTAAAGTGCCATTTTGTAATTCGTAAAAATCAACTGTATCGGTTCCTAAGTCACAAGAAACTAAATGTCCACCAGGTGTACGATCAAAAAAGTGTGGATGAGCAGTATCTTGTTCTGGACGAGGACCGTGTCCGGTATGTTTAGTTTCAGTAATAAAGGTTAATTTTCCTTTGTTATTATACTGAAAGACACTGAGGGTTCCTAAGTGATAATTAGCTGTATAAATAAGTTGATTGTCCTCATCTAGACCAATATAAGCGGGTGCAGCTCCCTTATGAAAATATAAATCTTGTTGTTCATATTGATTATTTTTCTTTAAATAAGTTGCAATACCAGCTTGATCACCTTTTTGAGCAATTGTGATAAGTAAATCTTTGGTTACTCGAAAATATGATGGCCTATCTACAGTAATAATATTTTTGATATTTTGAAGTTGAGGTGAAGAGTCATTGGTTTTTAAATTACCTGCGTATATTCCCTTTGAAGCATTATTAGTATAACCACCTAGTAAAACTTTCATGAAATCGCTTCTTTCTATTTTTACAATTTATTAGCAGTATAGCATAAAGAAGGCTTTAGAGATTATTACCGCCAGAAGCAGAATACTAAAAATTAGGTTTATGGTAAAATTTATACAGATATTAGAAATTAAGCAAGATATGGAAGATTTAACTAATGGAAACTAAAAAAAATAAAGAGCAATACAAAAATAATGTATTTGTAAAATGGTTTTTAAATAATCGTTTAAGTATAGCTCTATTAAATATTCTCTTACTATTTTTGATTCTTTTAGTATTTAATAAAATATCATTTATTTTAAATCCAGTATGGACATTTTTTAATGCAATTTTGCCACCGCTTTTAGTAGCATCAATTCAATTTTATTTGATGAACCCTATAGTAGATTTTCTTGAAAAGAAATGGCATATTCCACGGATAATTACTATAATTTTGCTGTTTTTAATTGTGATAGGTTTAATTATCTGGATTATTGCAATTTTAGTTCCAATTGTGCAAAGACAAACTACATCATTAATTAATAATTGGCCTGATTATTGGAAAGAAGCACAAAAAAGTTTTAATCATATGATTCGGGATCCCCGTCTTAGTGGCGTCCGTAGTAATATTAATGATGCGATTGCAAATGCTCAAAGTAAGTTATTTACAACTAGTAAAGATAGTATTGATATTGCGGTAGCTAATGTAACTAATGCAGTAAATGTTATCACTATGATTGTAATGACTTTATTAACGGCTCCATTTGTTTTATTTATCATGTTAAAAGATGGACATAAATTTAAACCTTATTTAGCCCAATTTGCTCCTCAACGCTTACAAAAAAGTTTTGCTAGCTTGCTTCATGATATTAATAATGCGATAGCATCATATATTCGAGGTCAAATCACTGTCGCATTTTGGGTTGGAGTAATGTTTAGTATTGGTTACTCAATAATTGGGTTACGTTATGGCATTACACTAGCTGTTTTAGCTGGTTTTCTTAATTTAATTCCTTATTTTGGTACTTTTATTGCCCTTATTCCCGCATTAATAATTGGAATCATGACATCACCATTGATGTTGTTGAAAGTAATTATTGTTTTTGCCATTGAACAAACTATCGAAGGGCGACTTATTTCACCATTAGTTATGGGGAATAAGATGAATATGAATCCAGTAACAACAATTTTACTTTTAATTGGTGCTAGTGCTGTTTCTGGTTTATGGGGAGTAATTTTTGCTATCCCTATTTATGCCGTAATTAAGATTATCCTAGTTCGACTATTTAATTATTATCGTGATATTTCTGTACTTTATAATGAAAAAGATAATTCGACTAGTGATAAAAAATCATTAGAAGAGTAAAATTGTAATAGACAAATCAACGTGGTACTTGATTATTCCAAGTGCTACGTTTTTTTACGAGGAGAGGCTTTATGACTAATCATGTAGTTTTATTTGAACCAGTGATGCCAGCCAATACTGGTAATATCGCACGTACTTGTGCCGGTACTGATACGGTACTAGATTTAATTGAACCACTAGGTTTTCAAATTGATAATAAAAAAATGAAGCGGGCTGGTTTGGATTATTGGGATAAGGTAGATATTCATTTACATGATGATCTTGATGCGTTTCTTAATACCTTGGGTCCTAATGATGAAATGTATTTAATTTCAAAATTTTCATCAAAAAATTATGCTCAAGTTGATTATACCAATCCAAATAAAAATTATTATTTTGTATTTGGAAAAGAGACGACAGGCCTACCAGAAACTTTTATGCGTGAATATTATGATCGCAATTTAAGAATTCCGATGTCTGATAAAATTCGTTGTTATAACTTATCTAACTCTGTAGCGATGGTGCTTCTAGAGGCACTTAGACAACAAGGATTTCCAGATTTAGAAACTTCCCATCATTATGAAAATGATAAATTAAAGGATGATTATAATCGTCCTGAACGTTATGAACGGAATTTAGGAGAAAATAATGGAAATTAAAAAAATGACGCCAGTTTTGGCTCAACATTTTCACTATGATTTAAATGAAGAACCACATATCAAAAACGAATTAAATGTGTCTTTGCGTCAAGTTTTTCAAACTGATGAGCAAGGAAATCAAGATGAAGGTAAAGAGGGACATTATTTTGAAATTGCAATTCCCTTTGAAATTGCGCCTGCTCCAGGTCAATTTTCTGTTTCTGGATTAGTAAGTCAAGTTGTCCAATTAATTGATTATTTTGGTGAAGGAAGAGATTTAAACCCAAATGATTATGAATTAATTTCACGTCCTCTAGTTGAAGAAATAGAAACCTTAACTTATCAAATTACACAAATTACTCTGGATCAACCAGTAAATTTAAACTTTAAATCAAATTTTGACCAACTT
Organism: Lactobacillus rodentium; assembly: GCF_003423665.1. Taxonomy (GTDB): domain Bacteria; phylum Bacillota; class Bacilli; order Lactobacillales; family Lactobacillaceae; genus Lactobacillus; species Lactobacillus rodentium. The sequence continues at coordinate 7,434 of NZ_BFBY01000012.1, forward strand.
AACTTTCAAGAAAATCAAAATACAGATAAAAACTAGGAAGGATATCCTATGCCTAAAAGCAAGAAAAGAAAAAAGAGAAGAAAAACAACCAAAAAACAAACTCAGGATATGACAAATGTTTTAATTGGGATAGTTTTGGTCTTAATTAGTCTCTTCTCTTGCTTACATTTTGGTATTTTTAGTCGACAATTAGTTAATTGTTTACGTTTTTTAGTAGGAAATACCTATTATCTAGCAAGTTTTATTTTGGCTATCTATGGGTTAGTGATGATTATTTATAATCAAAAACCCAATTTAGGAATTAAACGAACATGTGGTGTACTGCTTGCTTATGGTGGCATCATGTTATGGCAAAGTGGTAATTTTTTTACCAATTTAATGATTAATCATGGATTTGTTAATAGCTTCGTGAATATTATTGATGATGAATTTCGTCGCGGGCAAAATACTGTTAGTGTAGGTGGAGGAATAATTGGTAGTGTCTTATATCAAATTGTTTTTCCAATTTTTGGCCATTTTGGAGCATTAACACTTGCCGTTGTGGGAATGATTTGTGGAGTTTTAATGATATTCAATGTAAAATTTGCAGATATTGTTAGAATTTTTCAAAAGTTTTCTCAATTATTTATTCAAAAAAATAAAGCTGCTGGTAGTGCTTTAAGTGATAAGATTCAAGATACATATTCTGATTTTGTGGAGAAAAGAGAACAGAGAAAAGATAATCGTGAGAAGTTAAAGGATCCATATAATTCTAACGATGAGTTTTTCCCTAATACTGAGGATTTTCAGAACTCTTCAAAAAAAGAAGATTTATCTGACGTATCAAAAAACGAATCTGAGTTAATAGATGATCCTTTTCAACCTGTTCCAATTGAGGATTCGAATGAACGTCATAATGAGCAATCAGAATTAAGCTCTAATTCTCAATTGCCTAAAGAAAATGCACTAGAAGAATCTACTGGTGGAGCGATAATACAGCATCAAAATAATGGAGGAAATCTGCCTAGATCCCACTCATTTGAAGACGAGGATAATAAAATTCGTCAGGAACTTAGTGGAATTAATCATGGTGATTTTGATCAAAATAATACGCCTAAGAAATCTAATAAAACTTATGTTTTACCCCCATTGAATTTACTGGCTCCTATTCAAAATGTTGATCAGTCACAAGATAAGCAGTTAATTCAGCATAATACTCAAGTTTTAGAGTCTACATTTAAGAGTTTTGGTGTTGATGTAAATGTTAAAAAAGCAGTTTTGGGCCCTACCGTTACACGATATGAAGTTCAACCTGCAGTGGGAGTAAAAGTTAGTCGAATTGTTAATTTGGCTGATGATTTGGCCTTAGCTTTAGCAGCAAAAGATATTAGAATTGAGGCTCCAATTCCAGGTAAGCCTTTAATTGGAATCGAGGTTCCTAACCGTACAACTTCAGCTGTTTCATTCAAAGATGCCATGTTGCATCAAGATAGAAAGGCAAAGGCTTCTGATTTAACTGTTCCTTTGGGGAAAAATGTTTCTGGTGATATTATTTCGGCCGATTTAAGGAAAATGCCCCATTTGTTAATTGCTGGTTCAACTGGATCTGGTAAATCAGTTGCTATTAATACCATAATTACAAGTATTTTAATGAAATCACATCCAGAAGATGTCAAATTAGTTTTGATTGATCCCAAGATGGTTGAATTATCAGTCTATAATGGTATTCCTCATCTGCTAATTCCAGTGGTGACAGATGCGAAGCTCGCAGCTAATGCATTAAGAAAAACAGTTAAAGAGATGGAGCGACGTTATAAGCTATTTGCTGCAAGTGGCGTTCGTAACATTACAGAATATAACCAAAAAGTTGAAACTAATAATCAAGATAAAGATAATCCAGTAATGGAAAAATTGCCCTATATAGTTGTAATTGTTGATGAGTTAAGTGATTTAATGATGGTTGCAGGTCACGATGTAGAAGATGCGATTGTTCGTTTAGCTCAAATGGCGAGGGCAGCTGGTATTCATATGATCTTAGCAACTCAACGACCAAGTGTAGATGTAATTACAGGTTTAATTAAAGCAAATGTTCCTTCTCGAATTGCTTTTGCAGTATCTAGTGGAGTGGACTCGCGAACAATTTTGGATCAAGTTGGGGCCGAAAAATTACTTGGTCGAGGAGACATGCTCTTTCTGCCGATTGGTGCTTCAAAACCTGAACGTGTTCAAGGTGCCTTTATTTCTGTAGATGAAGTAGAGAAAGTAGTGGATTGGGTAAAACAACAACAAGAAGCAGAATATGATGAAAACATGATTCCTTCCCAACAAGATGCCAATGGTAGTGGGGATGATGAAGAACCTGAAGATGAATTTTATGATCAGGCTGTTGAGCTAGTGCGCAAACAGCAATCAGCTAGTGTTTCAATGTTACAACGACGATTTAGAATCGGCTATAATAGAGCTGCAAGGATTGTAGATACAATGGAAGCTAAAGGAATTGTCGGTCCATCTGAAGGTTCCAAACCACGACAAGTTCTCTTGCCTCCTGAAGAAAGTGGAGATAGTTAATAATGACCAATATCCAAATTGAACCTAATTATAAATTTAAAACAGCCAGTGTTGGCTGTTTTTTGCGCTTACCCTTAAATCAAAAAAATCTTGCTCTAGCAAATGTTTTATGTGTCATGCAAAGTAATGCCAGTTTGCTTTATCCTGGGGTTAGTTTGCAGGCAAAGGCTTTAGAGGAGAAGTATGATTCGCAATTAGAAATTTTTCCTCAGGTTTTTGGAAATCAGATTATTATTTTTTACTCACTTAACTTTATTGAGCCAAGAGAAATTTTAAATCCTGATTATAATTATGCAGAAATAATTAAAATGTTTTTGGGCATAATTAAAAAACCACTTTTTAATCCATCATTGTTATATTTGGCTAAGAGTCAATTATCTAGTGTGCGCGCACAATATTTAGACATTCCATCAAATTATGCCTTAAATCGCTTTTTTGAATACTGGTACCGTAATGAATCTCAATATAAAGATAATATGTTTGGGGATATGGAAGTAATAAAAAATTGTACAATTGAACAAATAAAGAGTTTTTTTGATAATTTGAAAACTTACCCGGCAGTATGTTTAGGATTAGTTGAAAATCCAGATATGATGACAGATTTATTACAGGAACAACTAGATTGGCCAGGCTTCTTCAGATCCTTTGACACAGATGAACTAACGATTCCAGCTCATTTTGCTCCTTTTACAAAAAATGAAGAGGGAGAGCATGGGCAAACTCAGTTATTAATGGGATTTGGTTATGATGCAAGCTTACCTTTGGATTTACGGCAATTTGGAGGATTAATTCTCAGTCAATACTTGGCGGGTGATGAATCTTCTAAACTATTCACATCAATTCGGGAAGATCTAGGCGCTGCCTATGCAATTGAAGTTAATAATTTATTAGATGATTCATTATTATTGATTTCTGCCGGAATTGATAAGGATAAATTACTTGCAACTAAAGCAAAAATCAATCAATCCATTAGGGAGGTTGCAAAGGGAAATATTGATAAAACTTTATTTAAAAGAGCACAAAATGCTTTAAAAAGGACTTATCAAAGTAATGAAGATCAAGAAAGTTTATTATTAATGCAATTATTGGCTAATACCTTGCGTGGACGCAGTTTAACAATTGAAGAACGGATAAAAAAAGTGGTAAACTTCACTCCTGAAAAATTAACTAGATTTGCCCAGTCATTATTTTTAAATGAAAGTTATTGCTTACAATGAGAAAATTAGAAATGTTTACACGTGCTTATCCCTCCGGATTTAAAGCAAAAGTGATTCAACGACCAAATTTTTACAAGAAATTTATGGGAATTATTGTGGATTTTGGAGGTAGTGATCCTCAAAGTTTAAGTGGAGGAGCACACTTTTTGGAACACAAGTTATATGCCAAAAAAACAGGAGACATTTCTCAAAAAATAGAGGCACTTAATGCGACGACTAACACTTTTACCTCCTATAATGAGACAATGTTTTATGTGGAATTTTTGGAACATTGGCGACAAGTGCTACCCTTATTATTTGAATTAGTTGGAACTACACATTTTACCCAAGAAAATATTGCAAAGGAAGCAAAAATTATTTCCCAGGAATTAGCGATGTATCAAGATGATCCTAGTTGGCAAGTAACACATGATTTACTAGGAAAAATGTTTCCTAAAAGTAAATTAGCGGAAGATTTAACGGGGACACAAACTTCTTTGCAAGAAATGACACCCCAAATCTTGAGTGAGATATATCAGAAAAATTATTATAGTGGAAATCTTGAATTTGTTGCTTGTGGTGGATTTAGTGATAACCAAGCTAAAAGTATTTTGCGTGAAGTTGGGAAACTGCAAAAACAATATTTTAGAAATGAAAAAAAGCAGAGAATTGCAGAGCAAGCTTTTACCGCTACGACAGAAAAAGAAAGTAAAATTGCTGGAAATGTAACAATTCCATTGGTGGGAGTGGGAATAAAACTTCCTAGTTTTGAAACTTTAAATTCGAATTTAACAAAAGGACAACTTCAAATTCTTATTGAGATGATGCTTGAAGCCAGACTTGGTTCAAGTAGTAATTGGTTTGAGAATAGTCAAAAATCTGGACTTGTTGATATCCCTCTCTCGATCAGTGTAACTTATACTAGACAAGGAAATTTTGCCATTATAAGTGGTAGTACCCATAATCCAGGCGATTTAGTAACACAAATTAAGCAACAAATAAAATTTGGAAGAATTGTTGCAAGTAATTTTGATCTACAAAAAAAGAATTTTATTTCTAACAGTATTCGTGAACTTGATCAAGTTGAAAACTTGGCAATTGAAGAGGCTGAATACTCGCTAGATAACGAAAGTAGAAGTAAATTATATCAGAAAATTCAAACTTTAAGTTTTAGTGAATTTTGTGAGGTTTATGAAGAAATAGTAGCGAAAAGTGATATATTTACTACGATTCTTGAAAGTGAAAATGAAAAATGAAACGAGCAGTAATTTTTGGAGCAACAGGTGGAATTGGAAAAGAAATTGCTCTTGATTTAGCTAAAGCCGGTTGGTCATTATACTTACATTTTGATAAAAGTAAGCATAGGGCACTAGCTTTGCAAAAACAATTAATAAAATTATATCCGCAACAAGAATTTTTTCTCTTACATTTATCATTTCTTGATCAAGATAAAAAATTATTAAACTTAGATAAGACGTTATTTCCAATTAATGCCCTGATTTTTGCCCAGGGAATAACCGATTATGATTTTTTGGGTAACCAATCTTTAAAAACTATTGATAATATTTTAAAGGTGAATTTAATTACTCCTATTAAGCTAACCCGTTTATTAGAACCGTTACTCTTAAAACATGAGCATAGTCGAATTATTTATTTGGGCTCTGTTTATGGTCAGCAAGGAAGTGCTTTAGAAAGTGTGTATAGTGCAAGCAAAGGTGGAATCACCCGCTTTGCTCAAGCCTATGCTAGAGAAGTTGCGGCTAGTAAATTAACTGTTAATGTTCTAGCTCCTGGTGCTGTAAATACACCGATGAATGAAATTTTTTCAACAGAAATTTTAAATCAAGTAAGAGATGAAATTCCAGCGAATCGTTTAGCTAATCCCCAAGATATATCTTTTTGGGTTGAGAATTTACTTGCTCCACAATCAGATTACCTTACAGGGCAAACTATTTATATTGATGGCGGCTGGCTTGTTTAATCAGGGAGCAATTTGTTATACTCTAAGTAAATACGCAGAATTGAGAGGTTATTATGTCAGATATTGGTGATAAACTTCGTAAAGCAAGAGAAGAAAAAGGAATGTCTCTTAAAGATATTGAAAAAATCACTAAAATTCAATATCGTTATCTTGAAGCGTTAGAAAAAGATGATTTTGATCAGCTTCCTGGAGATTTTTATGCACGGGCATTTATTAAACAATATGCTCAAGTAGTAGGTCTCAATGGAAATGAATTATTAAATGATTTACATGCTGATGTTCCAGAATCGAAACCTGAAGAATATGTAGAAAACTCAATCGATAATAAACGTGAAGAAGTACGTCGAACCACTAATAATAAAAAAGGATTATGGCGGGCTTATCTTCCTAAGGCAGCAGCAATAATCGGTATCTTTTTAGTGATTTTTGTTGTTTATCTTTTATATAGTCATTTCTTTGCAGGTAATAGTAATCAACAATCGGCCAACCAGGCTAATAATATTACTGTTTCTTCTTCATCAGAAGCTACAAGTAAATCTGTCAAAACATCTAAAAAGCATTCAGCTACCTCAAAAATTCGACTTGAAAGTTTAGGAAACAATACCTACCGAGTAAGAGATTGGAGTAAGGCAAAGAATCGCGACTTGAAACTCTCTACGGGGGCAACATCAACCTATGCACAAGTTACAGTTGATGGGAATGTAGTTTGGCAAGGTACAATTAATAGTAATGATTCACATACTGTTAAATTAGGTAAAGATATTGGAAATGTGTCAGTTCTTTTCGGCAACACCCAATCTACTAAATTAATCTTAGATGGTAAAAAGGTTAAGGCACAAGATGAAAGTAATCCTTCTGCTTCAATGACTATTAACTTCATTTTTAGAAACTCAAGTTCTAGTCAAGATTCAAGTGGAACTAGTTCAAGTACTTATAGTCAAAGCAGTAATTCGGCTTTAACAGGCTCACAAAATACAACTTCATCTCAAAACAGTCAAACAACTAGAAATAATGGTAGTCAAGCCAGTTCAGCTACTAGTGGTTCACAGTCAAGACAACCTGTGCAATCGGAGCAGCCACAACAATCAGCGGCTACAACTGAACAACCTACTCAAAATACTCAAACTACTGGTCAAACCCAGAATACTACTGGAGGAAATACTAATAGATAATGAATTTACCAAATAAACTTACAGTTTTTAGAATCTTTTTAATCCCCGTCTTTATGCTTATTATTATTTTTGGTGGTCATGCAGGAGTTGATATTGGCCAATGGCATCTCACCTGGAGCTGGGTAATTGCTGCGATTGCATTTGCAATTGCTTCATTTACTGATTGGTTAGATGGCCATATTGCTAGATCAAGAAACTTAGTTACTAATTTTGGTAAATTTGCTGATCCCATTGCTGATAAAATGTTAACTATGACAGCTTTTGTATTTATAGTTGATTTATATTCTAAATCAAGTTGGCAAGCTCCTGCATGGGTTATTGCAATTATAATTTGTCGTGAACTTGCTGTTAGTGGATTGCGCGAAATAGTAGTTGAAAATAACGGTGAAGTAATTGCAGCAAAAATGCCTGGTAAAATTAAAACAACTTGCCAAATGTTATCAATTATCTTTTTATTAGTAGGAAACTTTTTCTACATCGGAACTATCTTACTTTATCTTGCTTTAATATTTACTATTTATTCTGGGTGGGATTATTTCCATAGTTCTTGGAACATTTTTAAAGATTCAATGTAGCAATAAAAAGAAGTCGATTATTCGACTTCTTTTTTAGTAGAAAAAATTAGTTTTTGCGTAATTAAAATTAGATAAAAGTAGCGAAAAAACATTTGTTCGCTTTTGTCTTGATTTTTATAATAGAAACCAAGTATAATTAAAAAGTATATTAAGGAGGACTAAATTGGCTAAAGATGAAAAACAAGCGGCTTTAGATGCTGCACTTAAAAAAATTGAAAAGAATTTTGGTAAGGGCGCAGTTATGCGAATGGGTGCTAAAGCTGATACCCAAATTTCTACCGTACCTAGTGGATCTTTAGCACTTGATGCTGCATTAGGTGTAGGTGGATATCCTCGCGGAAGAATTGTTGAAATTTATGGCCCTGAAAGTTCTGGTAAAACTACAGTTGCCTTACATGCAGTAGCAGAGGTTCAAAAACGTGGTGGGACAGCTGCGTATATTGATGCTGAAAATGCAATGGATCCTGCTTATGCAGAGGCTTTAGGCGTAGATATTGATTCTTTGATTTTATCTCAACCTAATACTGGAGAAGAGGGACTGGAAATTGCTGATACTTTAATTTCAAGTGGAGCTATTGATATTGTAGTTGTCGATTCAGTTGCTGCACTTGTTCCTCGCGCAGAAATCGAAGGCGATATGGGAGATTCTCATGTTGGTTTGCAAGCTCGATTAATGAGTCAGGCTTTAAGAAAATTATCAGGAACAATTTCAAAGACTAAGACAATTGCTTTGTTTATTAATCAGATTCGTGAAAAAGTCGGAGTAATGTTTGGTAATCCTGAAACAACTCCTGGTGGTAGAGCTTTGAAGTTTTACTCGACTATTCGTCTTGAAGTAAGAAGAGCAGAACAAATTAAACAAGGTTCAGATGTGATTGGTAACCGAGTTAAGTTAAAGGTGGTAAAAAATAAAGTTGCCCCTCCATTTAAAGTGGCTGAAGTTGATATTATGTACGGTCATGGAGTTTCTCAAACTGGTGAATTGATCGATATGGCTGCAGATAAAGATATTATAAACAAGGCTGGTTCTTGGTATTCATATGGCGATGATCGAATTGGTCAAGGACGTGAAAATGCCAAACAATATCTTGCAGATCATCCTGATGTTTATGATGAAGTGATGGCAAAAGTACGAGCAGCTTACGGTATTGATGAGGAATCGATAGCTGAACGTGAAAATCCAACTAAAGAAGAAAAAGATAAAGCGAGTAAAGCCAGCAAAACAAAGTCAGAATAAAGAAATTAATTTAGATCTTGGTATTTAAACCAAGATCTATTTTTCTCTATGATTGACTTTATTTGTTTGGACTCTTATTATATTTATTGTGTGAATAATTCTAATTAAAAAAGGCGATAGTAAATATGATAAATACAATTTTTATATCCTGTGCTGTCGCTATTGTTTCAATTCTGATCGGTGGTTTTGTAGGTTACAGTATCCGTAAAAATAAATGGGAAAAGGCTGTTCAAAATGCACAAAATGATGCCGCCCATATAATTGCAGATGCTCAAACTAAGGCTAAAGCTGTACAAGATGAAGTAGAACATCAAAAGCAATTAACTGCCTCACTAAAAAAAGAAGCAGAAGATACAAAAAAAGAAAAAATATTAGAAGCTCAAGAACAAATTCATCAATATCGAGAACGGATCGATAGTGAACTAAATGAGCGGAGACAAGAAATTTCTAAACAAGAAAACCGTTTATTGCAACGTGAAGATGCAATTGATCATAAGGACAATTTATTAGATCAAAAAGATGCTCAACTCACACAAAAAGAAAATCAAGTTAAGCAATTACAAGTCAAGGTTTCCGAAAAGGAACAACAGGCCGATGACTTAATAGCACAACGACGCGAAAAATTATATGAGGTAGCAAAATTAGATCCTTCAGAAGCAAAGAAAATTATTCTGGATGATTTATCTGATCAATTAATTACTGAAAGAGCAGAACTAATTAAAGAAAGCAACGAGCAAGTAAAAGCAAAGGCTGACCGTTTTGCTCAAAAAGTAATTATAGATGCTATCCAAAGTAGCGCCGCAGATACTGTGTCAGAAAAAACTGTTGCAGTTGTAAATTTACCAAATGATGATATGAAGGGACGAATAATTGGTCGAGAAGGCCGTAATATTCGATCATTTGAAGCTTTAACGGGTGTAGATTTAATTATTGATGATACACCGGATGTTGTAGTTTTAAGTGGATTTGATCCTATTAGACGTGAAGTCGCTAAAAGAGCGTTAGAACGCCTAATTAAGGATGGAAGAATTCATCCAGCTCGAATTGAAGAGATGGTAGACAAAGCAAGAAAAGAAGTAAATGATGATATTTATGAAGCTGGGGAAAGTGCATTAATGGAACTTGGTATTCATAAAATGCATCCTGAACTTGTAAAGTTGCTAGGTCGCTTAAAATATCGGACATCCTATGGTCAAAATGTTTTAGCCCATTCTATTGAAGTTGGTAAGTTAACTGGTGTAATGGCAGCTGAACTTGGATTAGATGAAAAAATAGCCGTACGCGCGGGATTATTACACGATATAGGAAAGTCAATCGATCATGAAATCGAAGGCTCTCATGTAGAAATTGGTGTAGAGCTTGCCCGTAAATATCATGAATCTGATATTGTTATAAATGCAATTGCGGCTCATCATGATGATGTACCAAAATTATCATTTATTGCAGAATTGGTAGTAGCAGCTGATACCATTTCATCTGCTCGTCCTGGAGCAAGAAGTGAATCTCTTGAAAATTATATAAAACGTTTAGAAGAACTTGAAACGATTGCTAAAGGCCATCAAGGTGTAAGTCAAGCTTATGCAATTCAAGCTGGTCGAGAAATTAGAGTAATGGTAGAACCAGATAAAATTTCGGATGAACGAACAGTAATTTTAGCAAGAGAAATTAAAAAACAAATAGAAGCAAATATGGAATATCCTGGTAATATTAAAGTTACCGTGATTCGTGAGAAACGGGCTATTGCGATAGCCAAATAGAAAAAAGTACTAAGTTACAAACTTAGTACTTTTTTTATAGAGTAATTTTCATGACTTTATTGTGTTTGTTGAAACCTCTTTGTATAATAAAAAAAGATATTTAAGAAAGTAGCAAATTATGTTTCAGACAATTGTTAAATTATTTTTACTTGTTATTATTTCGGCAGCCATTACGCCTTTTATTCGAAAATTAGCTTTTGTTCTGGGAGCTGTAGATAATCCTAACGCTCGACGTGTGAATAAACGCCCAATGCCAACAATAGGTGGTCTTGGGATATTTATTGCCTTTAATATCGGAACATTCATCCTTTTACGGAATAAATTTCCAACTCATGAACTTTTTTCAATTTTACTTGCGGCCAGTATTATAATACTAACCGGGTTAATTGATGATATTAACGAGTTAAATCCCAAGCAAAAAATGTTTGGAATTTTATTGGCAGCTTTAGTAATTTACTTTTTAGCTGGCATTAAAATGAATGAGATTTCTTTGCCTTGGCTTGGTACCATTCAGTTAGGTTGGTGGAGTTTGCCAATTACAGTTTTCTGGATTTTGGCTTTAACTAATGCCGTAAATTTAATCGATGGACTCGACGGTCTGGCAACAGGGGTCTCAATGATTTCACTTATTACCATGGGCATAGTGGGATACTTCTTTCTTCATACTTGGCAACATTATGTTCCTTTAATGTGTATCATGCTGGCTTGTTGTTTGTTGGGCTTTTTACCTTATAATTTTCATCCCGCTAAAATATTTTTAGGAGATACCGGTGCATTATACATTGGATTTATGATTTCAATTCTTTCTGTAAAGGGTTTAAAGAATGTAACTTTTATTTCAATGTTAGTACCAATTATTATTTTGGGAGTACCAATAACTGATACTGTTTATGCAATGATAAGACGGAAGCTAAATAAAAAACCAATTTCATCAGCTGACAAGCACCATTTACACCATCAATTAATGAAAATGGGTTTATCTCACCGTCAAACTGTATTAGCTATTTATGGTATTTCCTTAATTTTTTCTTTTGTTTCTTTACTCTTTATAAGTGCTCCTAGTTGGGGAATTTGGCCTTTAATTCTAGGACTGTTATTTGCATTAGAACTCTTTGTAGAAACAATTGGCCTTTTAGGGGAAAAATATAAACCTTTATTACATTTTTTACAGAAAAATATTAATAAGATGATGCGTGCGGATCCGGAAGTTAAACCCAAGGATCACAATGATGACAAATAAAAGACCTGAGTATAATGCTCAGGTCTTTTATTTGTCGTGAAAATTATTATTTTTGAGAAGAGTTTCGTTAAAACGTTGTTCTCCCAACTTGAAACTGACATTACCAGATAAAAAATTAGTAAGCTTTTTCTGAAAATCATCAATTTTTTCAATATCAAGAAAAATTGTATAAGTGACATCAGTACCATAGGTTTGGTCCACAATAGCAATATTTTCTTGCTGTAAAAAATGATTGACAGAATCAACATTAGAATAACTAATCGTAAAATTTAGTTCTTGTTGTAAACTGCAACGAACCACTCCAATTTTTTCTGCAGCCTCTGTTACAGAATTTGAATATGCGCGAATAAGTCCACCAGCACCCAACTTTGTTCCACCAAAATATCTGGTTACAACTGCGGTAACATTTTTTAAATTCATTAGCTGCAAGGCCTTCAACTCTGGAATTCCGGCAGTTCTACTGGGTTCACCATTATCGCTTGCTTTGACCTGGTTATCATTAAGGCCAAGCGTATATGCATAAGTATTATGAGTTGCATCGTGATATTTTTTGGTAATTGTTTCAATAAATTTTTGAGCTGCGTCAACATCTTCAGTTCGAGCTAGATTACAAATGAAACGACTTTTTTTGATAACTATTTCATTACTACCATTTTCTTTAATAGTTAAATAAGCTTGTGGATTAATGGACAAAAATTTTCCTCCTTTTGACGTAATATAAATTGAGGTGAAAGTTGAAAATATGGAAAAAGATGAAAATCTATTTGGACGTCAATGGGTCATAGAGCAATCTAACAATACCATAATGGATCAAACAACAAAAGTTAGGGCAATCAAAGATAAAGTTTGTCAACGTTGTCAACAAACTGTTACTGGGATGTTACCCAATAATAAATCTTATTGTCGTAAATGTATAGGCTTAGGTCGAATTGATGATTCTAATTGGTTAGTGCGGTATAAGGAGCAAGAAAAAAGTGGTTATCCAGTTAGTGATGACAAAATTTTAAGTTGGAGAGGAAAACTTACTCCAGAACAAGCAATCGTCTCCCAAAAATTACAGCAATCATTAAAAGAGCGACGAAATCATTTAGTTCATGCCGTTACAGGTGCAGGCAAAACTGAGATGTTGTTTGAAGTGATCAATACGGCGTTAATGCGAGGACTTAGAGTAGCTCTTGCTACACCACGAATTGATGTCGTAAATGAACTTTATCCCAGATTATCGACGGCCTTTAATACGATAGAAATTGGAAAATATCATGGGAAAACTTTTAATGAACCGAAAAATCACCAATTTATAATTTGCACTACTCATCAATTATTAAAGTTTTATCATACTTTCGATTTATTGATTATTGATGAAGTAGATTCATTTCCCTATGTGAACAATCCTATGCTTTTGGCTGGTGCAAAATTTTCAGTTAAAAAAGATGGAGTGCAATTTTTTCTTACCGCAACACCTGATTCACATTTGTTAGCACAGGCAAAAAGTAAGAAAATTGATTATTCAGTGCTAAATCGAAGATTTCATGGAGGATTATTACCGATTCCCCAAAACCAATTTTATTTAAAACCATTCATTACTAAGAAAAAAATAAATTATAAGTTATTGAATACTATTAACCGGCTTTTAAAATTAAACAAACCAATTTTGATTTTTTTACCAAGAATAGCAGAATTAAATGATTACAAAGTGAGTTTAGAAAAATCCTGCCCAAAATTACGAGTTGAAAGTGTTTATGCTGGCGATAAACAACGCGAAGAAAAAGTTCAAAAATTTAGAAATAATAAAATTGATTTGCTTTTAACTACTACGATTTTGGAAAGAGGAGTAACTTTTCCACATGTTCAAGTAATTGTTGTTGCAGCTGATGATCGAATTTATACTACTCCTAGTCTGGTACAAATTGCAGGTAGGGTAGGACGTAGTAAAGATGATAAAGAAGGAAATGTGATCTTTTGTTATCACCGTTATACTAAAAACATCCGCCTTGCTAATCAGCAAATTAGGAAAATGAATCAATAAAAATGAATGAGTGTTTAATTTGTTTTAATAAATTTACTTGGTCAATAAATTATAGTGAAATATTTTTATTTAGAAAAAATACTCGTCACTATATTTGTCATGCTTGTAAAAGTAAATTTTCTAGGATAGAAAAAAACAGCTGTCAAAATTGCTCAAAGCCTTTGAAGAAAGTAACATCACTATGTGAAGATTGTCGTTATTGGAAGAATTTATATCAAGGTAAAATATTAAAAAATACTTCGTTATATCGTTATAACGAAGTATTTCATGACATCATGGTGCAATATAAACGGTATGGAGACTATGAAATGCGTTTAGTTCTACAATCATTACTAGCTAAAATTCCTAAAGCTGATCTTTATATTCCGCTCCCATCTTCACCCACACATTTAAAAAAGCGAAGTTTTGATACTATTAGGAGTATATACGAGGATAAAGTTAAATTATGTCAGTTATTAGAAAAAAATGATTCAGAGAGTGCACAGGGAGAAAAAAATAAAGCAGAGAGACTGAGGACTAAACAAACTTTTACGATAAAACAAGATATTTCTATAAAAAATACTCCACAAAAGATTTTGCTGCTTGATGATATTTATACTACGGGACGCACTTTATATCATGCTAGGGATGCTGTAAATAAGCTTTTTCCACAAAGTGAAATCCAAAGCTTAACTCTAGCTCATTAAAATTTGATATCGCTTACATATTTGATATAATAAAGATGAAGGTTGATTTAGGGCATGTAGAAGGAGACTATTATGATTAAATATAATGTACGTGGCGAAAACATTGAAATTACGGATGCTTTAAGAGAATATGTTGAAAAACGTCTCGAGAAGTTAGAAAAGTATTTTGAAACTAACACTGATGTTATTGCACATGTAAATATGCGTGTTTATCCTGATCATTCAGCTAAAGTAGAAGTAACGATTCCTCTACCTTACTTAGTATTACGTGCAGAAGATGTTACTGATGATATGTACAAGAGCATTGATTTTGTATCAGAGAAATTAGAACGTCAAATTAGAAAGTACAAAACTAGAGTAAATCGTAAGAGTCGTGCAAAAGGAATTAAAGATTTCTTCTATGAAGATTTAGAAGAAGAAAAAGAAGTTCCTGAAAAATTTAATATTGTTCGTAATAAACGCTTGAATTTAAAGCCAATGGATCCAGAAGAAGCAATTTTACAAATGGATATGTTAGGACATGACTTTTTCATCTTTCAAGATGCAGACACTAATGGAACCAGTATCGTTTATAAACGTAATGATGGTCGATATGGCTTAATAGAAACAAATGAATAATTAAATATCTCTAAAGGTTCTTATCTTAAAGATGAGAACCTTTTTTTATTAGACCATTTTATTTTTAGCAATAAAATGTTAAAATTGCATGGTATATCTATTTAGATTTGTGCACAATTTTTAAATTAAGGATCGATTTAATGGCTAATATTTTAAGAAAACTTTATGACACCGATAAAAGAGAATTAAAAAGATTTGAAAAATTAGCAGATAAGGTTGAATCCTATGCTGATGAATATGAAAAGTTAAGTGATGAAGAATTAAAGGCAAAAACACCCGAATTCCGCAAAAGATTGGAAAACGGGGAAACCTTAGATGATATTTTGCCGGAGGCTTTTGCAACTGCTCGTGAAGGAGCAAAAAGAGTTTTAGGTTTGTATCCTTATCGAGTACAAATTATCGGGGGAATTTCACTTCATTTTGGTAACATTTCCGAGATGATGACTGGTGAAGGTAAAACTTTAACAGCTACAATGCCTGTATATTTAAATGCTTTAACTGGTAAAGGGGTTCATGTTGTAACTGTTAATGAATATCTTTCTTCTCGTGATGAAAGTGAAATGGGCCAACTTTATAAGTGGCTTGGCTTAACAGTAGGTTTGAATTTGAATTCAATGTCACCTGATGAAAAACGTGAAGCCTATAATTGTGATGTTACTTATTCCACTAACTCAGAATTAGGTTTTGATTATCTGAGAGATAATATGGTGGTTTACAAGGAACAGATGGTTCAACGTCCACTTAATTATGCAATTATTGATGAGGTTGACTCAATTTTGATTGATGAAGCTAGAACGCCATTAATTATTTCTGGTCAAGCTACTCAATCAAATGGAGATTACATTCGTGCTGATCGCTTTGTTAAAACCTTAGTTGAAGATAAAAGTGACGATGATGTTGATGATGATGAAGATCATGGTGATTACAAGATTGATTGGCCTACTAAGACGATCAATTTAACTAATCAGGGGATTGAAAAAGCATGTAAACATTTTGGCTTAAAAAACTTGTATGATATTGACAATCAAGTTTTAGTCCACCATATTGATCAGGCGCTTCGTGCTAACTATATTATGTTAAAAGATATTGACTATGTAGTTAAAGATGGAGAAGTAATGATTGTTGATTCCTTTACTGGACGTGTAATGGAAGGTAGACGTTATTCTGATGGTTTGCACCAAGCTATTGAAGCAAAAGAAGGTGTGCAAATTCAAGAAGAATCTAAGACTCAAGCAACTATTACTTATCAAAACTTCTTCAGAATGTATAAAAAACTTTCAGGAATGACTGGTACTGGTAAAACAGAAGAAGAAGAATTCCGTGAAATTTATAATATGCAAGTTATAACTATTCCTACTAACCGACCTAAGGCTAGAGTTGATATGCCCGATCGTTTATATCCAAACTTGGATTCTAAATTCCACGCCGTAGTAGAAGAAATTAAAGAACGCCATGCCAAAGGACAACCAGTTTTAGTAGGTACTGTTGCTATTGAAAGTTCTGAGCGATTAAGTAACTTACTTAATGAGGCAGGAATTCCGCATGCTGTGCTTAATGCCAAAAATCATGCTAAAGAAGCTGAAATTATTATGAATGCTGGTCAAAAAGGTGCAGTTACAATTGCCACCAACATGGCTGGACGTGGTACTGACATTAAACTTGGGCCTGGAGTAAAAGAACTAGGTGGTTTAGCTGTTATTGGGACTGAACGACACGAATCTCGTCGTATTGATAATCAGTTGCGTGGTCGATCAGGACGTCAAGGAGATCCTGGTGTAACGCGTTTCTATCTTTCATTAGAAGATGATTTAATGAAGCGCTTCGGTTCAGAAAGAATTAAAGCATTCTTAGATCGTATTTCCGATAACGATGAAGATAAAGTAATTGAAAGTAAAATGATTACTAATCAGGTTGAATCTGCCCAAAAGCGTGTAGAAGGTAATAACTACGATACACGTAAGCAGACTTTACAATATGATGATGTTATGAGAACTCAACGTGAAATTATTTATGGCGAAAGAATGCAAGTGATTAATGAAGAAAAATCTTTACGTCACATTTTAATGCCAATGATTAAACGTACAATCTCACATCAAGTTGATCTTTATACTCAAGGTGAAAAGAAGGATTGGCGCAATGATCAATTAAGAGACTTCATTGCCTCAAGTATTACTGATGAAAAAACTGCGAAGAGTATCGATCTAGGTAAATTAACTGCTGATGAATTAAAAGAAAAACTTTATCAATTAGCAGAAGATAACTATAAAGAAAAAGAGGAACAGCTAGCTGATCCAGCACAAATGTTAGAATTTGAAAAAGTAGTTATTTTACGTGTGGTTGATGATCGTTGGACAGATCATATTGATGCAATGGATCAATTACGTCAATCTATTTCATTACGTGGTTATGGTCAATTAAATCCACTTGTTGAATATCAAGAAGCTGGTTATCGGATGTTTGAAGAAATGATCAGTAACATCGAATATGATGCCACCCGATTATTTATGAAAGCACAAATTAGACAAAACTTAAGTCGTTAATATTATGGGAGGTGAAATGCCTCCTTTTCTTATAGGTGAAATATGGAAATTAGTGAAATACAAAATAATATAAATCAATTACAACAAAAATTAAACCACTTTAGGGGGTCTCTTTGACTTTGATTCTTTAAATGAGGGAATTGCTATTAACGAACAAAAAATGGCAGACCCAGACTTTTGGAATGATCAAGAGTTAGCTCAAAAAATAATTAATGAAACTAATATTATGAAAGAAAAAAGTAATAAATTTAAGGAACTTGAACAAAGTTTTGAGGATGTAGAAGTTACTTTAGATTTAGTAAAAGAAACAACAGATTCAAATTTAGAAACTGAATTAATCGATAATTTATCGAAACTAAATCAAGCATTTCAAGATTATGAATTAAATTTATTGCTTTCAGGAAAGTATGATCAACATAATGCACTTTTAGAAATACATCCCGGTGCTGGTGGAACGGAAGCAATGGATTGGGCTGAGATGTTACTTCGGATGTATCGCCGATACTGTGAAAGTCATAATTTAAAATTTGAAGTTGAAAATTTTGAAGCTGGTGATGAAGCTGGTGTGAAAAGCGTAAGTGTACGAGTTGAGGGAACTAATGCCTTTGGTTTACTAAAATCAGAAAATGGAGTTCATCGATTAGTTAGAATTTCGCCATTTGATTCTGCTAAAAGAAGACATACATCTTTTGCTTCAGTAGAAGTAATACCGGAAATTGATCAAAGTATTAATATTAAAATTAATCCCGATGATTTACGAATTGATGTTTTCCGTTCAAGTGGAGCTGGTGGACAGCATATTAATAAAACTTCTAGTGCCGTACGAATTACACACTTGCCCACAGGAATTGTCACTTCTTCTCAGGCTCAACGTTCACAAATTCAAAATCGTGAAACAGCAATGAATATGTTACGGGCTAAACTTTTTCAATTAGAAGAAGAAAAAAAGCGTAAACAGACGGAAGCATTAAAAGGTGATCAGCAAAATATTAATTTTGGATCTCAAATCAGGTCTTATGTTTTTCATCCGTATAACATGGTTAAAGATCACCGGACTAATTTTGAAACTAGTGATATTAACGGCGTAATGGATGGAAAATTGGATGATTTCATCTATGCTTATTTACAATGGCAATTAAGCCAACAAAATCCAAATTAAAGTATAATAACTTATAAATGAATAAATATAATTATTGAGAGGCATAGACATGGTTGAACCTGTTACAGTGAAAGAATTAGTTAAAGCCAATCCTACTTTGAAAGTTATTGAAGGCGAGAATTTTTTAGATCAACGCGTGATTTCAGTCTCTGATATTTCACGACCTGGTTTGGAGTTAACAGGATATTTTGATTTCTATCCTAAGGAAAGAATTCAGCTTTTAGGTAGAACTGAGATTTCTTATAGCAAAAATTTAAACCATGAAGCACGTCAAAAAGTATTTAAGCGAATGGCGACTCCAGAAACTCCTTGTTTTGTGATTGCTCGTGATTTATCAGTTCCCCAAGAATTAATAGAAGCTTGTAATCAAGCCAAAATTCCGGTACTTCAAAGTAAACTGGCGACAACAAGACTTTCTAGTTTGTTAACGGATTACTTAGATGAAAAACTTGCACCTCGTAAAAGTATGCACGGTGTTCTAGTTGAAATCTATGGCATGGGAGTTATGATTATTGGAAATTCAGGGGTCGGAAAATCAGAAACCGCCTTGGATCTTATTAAGCGAGGACATCGTTTAATTGCCGACGATCGGGTAGATGTATTTCAAAAAGATGAAAAAACTGTTGTCGGTGAAGCTCCCAAAATTTTAAAACATTTAATGGAAATTCGGGGAATTGGTATCATTGATGTAATGAATCTTTTTGGGGCTGGATCGGTTAGAGATCAGAGCGAAATTCAATTAATTATTAAACTTGAAAATTGGAATCCTGATTCAAACTATGAACGGTTAGGATTAAATGAAAACAAAAAAGAATTAGTTGGCGTTTCAGTTCCCCAAATAACCATCCCAGTAAAAGTTGGACGAAATATTGCAATTATTATTGAAGTAGCTGCAATGAATTTCCGCGCAAAAAGAATGGGATATGATGCAAGTAAAAAATTTAAAGAAAATCTTGCTGAGCTAATTTCTGATAATTCTAAAGAAGAGAAGTAAAGGATAAAATAATGACTTTAGTAATTAATCCAGTTGCTTTTAGTATTGGGTCTTTATCGGTTAAATGGTACGGTATAATTATGGCTACAGCTGTTCTAGTAGCGACAATTATGGCTATTAGAGAAGGAAAAAGAAGACAAATTATGCCGGATGATTTTATCGATTTGTTATTATGGGCTGTCCCAATCGGTTTTATTTGCGCCAGAATTTATTATGTGATATTTGAGTGGGGCTATTTTTCACAACATCCGAATGAGATAATAGCGATTTGGAATGGTGGAATCGCAATTTATGGTGGTCTTCTTGGTGGACTAGCTGTATTAATTATTTTTTGTAAAAAAAGAAATTTATCAGTTTGGTTAATGTTAGATATTATTGCACCAGGAGTAATGGCCGGACAGATTATTGGCCGTTGGGGTAATTTTATTAATCAAGAAGCACATGGCTCGCCTACTTCTCTAGCATTTTTAGAAAGTTTGCATTTACCAACTTTTATCATTCAACAAATGAAAATTAACGGAATATATTATCAGCCCACCTTTTTATATGAATCCTTTTTTAATTTAATTGGATTAATTATAATTTTGAGTTTGAGACATAAAAAGCATCTTTTTAAACAAGGTGAAATCTTTTTAACATATGTGATATGGTATTCGTTAGTAAGATTTTTTGTTGAAGGGATGCGAACTGATAGTTTGTATCTTGCTAATACAATTAGAGTTTCACAAGCCTTAAGTGTAGTACTATTTATATTAGCAATTGCAACATGGATTTACCGTCGCCGAGTAGTTAAACCTAACTGGTATCTAGCAGGAAGCGGCTTGAAGTATCCATATGAACGAGTTAAATAAAATTATAGATTTGGAGTATTAAAAATGACAAAAATTGCAGTTTTAGGAAATGGTTCCTGGGGTTCTGTATTAGGTTCAATGTTAGCGGATAATGGGAATGATGTAATTTTTTACGGTAATATTGAAGCAGTAAATAAAGAAATAAATGAACATCATACTAATTCACACTATATGAAAGATTGGCATTTGAATCCTACCACTTCTGCTACGGGAGATTTAGCAAAAGCTCTTCAAGATGCTGAAATTGTACTTTTTGTACTTCCAACAAGTGCTGTACGTATTGTTGCCAAGCAAGTTAAAGAGGTTTTAGATCAAAGTGGAAACAAGCCATTGTTAGTTACGGCAACTAAGGGAATTGAGCCCGGTAGTAAGAAATTAATTTCAGATATTTTAAAAGAAGAAATTTACCCTAACGATAGTGATAAAATTGTGGCAATTTCTGGTCCTAGTCATGCTGAAAATGTGGCTCAAAAAGATTTAACTGCAATTGCATGTGCTTCAGACAATGAAGAAAATGCTAAAAAAGTGCAAAAGGCATTTTCTAATAATTATGTGCGTTTTTACACTAATTCTGACCTTGTCGGTGTTGAAGTCGGTGGTGCAATTAAGAATGTTATTGCTATCGCTGCAGGTATTTTAGCTGGTAAGGGTTATGGAGACGATGCCAAAGCTGCTTTAATGACTCGTGGTTTAGCGGAGATTTCTCGCTTAGGGGTAGAATATTTTGGAGCACAAGCTAAAACCTTTAGTGGGTTATCTGGTATTGGTGATTTAATTGTAACTTGTACCTCTGTGAATTCACGTAACTGGCGTGCCGGTAAACAAATCGGAGAAGGCAAAAGCTTAGATTACGTTTTAAAAAATATGGGCCAAGTAGTAGAAGGTGCTACAACTGTAAAAGCAGTGCATGAATTAGCAGAAGAAAAAAATATTGATATGCCAATTAATGAAGCGGTATATCATGTTCTCTATGAAAATGCTGATGTAGATGAAGAAATTGCCCGGATGATGGGAAGAAGTCCAAAAGCAGAATAATTGTAATTAAGAATAAAAGACAGTACGATAATTTTACAAGGCTAGAATTAAAAGAGGGTATTTTATGACAACAAAATATGATGTAGTAATTATTGGTGCTGGTCCTAGTGGATTAACCGCTGCTTTATATGCTGCTCGAGCTAATCTGAAAGTATTGATTTTAGATCGTGGTATTTATGGTGGACAGATGAATAATACTGATATCATTGATAATTACCCAGGCTTTAGTGAAATTACTGGTCCTGAATTGGGCGAAAAAATGTATCAAACTACAATGAAATTCAAACCAGACTTTAAGTATGGTGAGGTTAAATCAGTTTCACTTGAAGGTGATAAAAAAATCATTAAAACTGAAACTGAAGAGTATGTAACTAAGGCACTTATTATTGGAACTGGAGCTAATCATAAAAAGTTAGATATTCCTGGTGAGAAGGAGTATGAGGGCCGCGGTGTATCATATTGTGCTGTTTGTGATGCGGCCTTTTTTAAAGATGAGGATGTAGCCGTAATTGGTGGTGGAGATTCTGCTGTAGAAGAGGGGATATATCTTGCTCAATTAGCAAAGTCAGTTACCGTTATTCATAGACGTGATCAGTTAAGGGCTCAACCGATCTTACAAAAAAGAGCTTTTGCTAATAAGAAAATGCATTTCATATGGAATGCCCAGGTACTAGAAATTGTTGGTAACGAAAATAAAGTCGAAGGTATTGTTTATCGTGATAAATTGACTGGAGAACAAAAGACGTTGCCTGTGGCTGGTGTATTTATTTATGTAGGTGTTAAACCACAAACTGATGCCTTTAGGGATTTGGGTATTTTAGATGAACAAGGTTGGATTCCCACGGATGATAAGATGCATACGAAAGTAGCGGGAATTTTTGCCATTGGTGATGTAAGGGCAAAAGATTTACGTCAAATAGCAAATGCCGTTGGTGATGGCAGTATTGGTGGGCAAGAAGCCTACAATTACATTCAGGGCTTAAATGATAATATGCTAGATAATAAAAATTTAAATTAAAGTGGAAAGAGGGGAATTTTATTTAATTTCTCTCTTTTTTTAGAAATTACGAATATCTCAACTGTAAGAGGTAAAAAAATAGTAAAATAAGTTCAGAAAGTAGTAAATAGAATAGAGGTTAATTTTATGAACGCACAAGATGCTCTTAAACAGTGGCAACAGGCTAGTGTTTTACCTGATTACTTAAGTGATCAACTTAATACTTTGAGTCAAGACAAAGGTTGGGTAGAGGATGCCTTTGGTCAGGATATTAATTTTGGTACTGCCGGTATGAGAGGAAAATTAGAACCTGGTACTAATAGAATTAATTTATTTACTATTGGTAAAGTTACTGAAGGTTTAGCTCGTTTAATTGATGAAAATGGTGATGAAGCTAAAAAACGAGGCGTTGCTATTTCCTTTGATTCTCGTTACCATTCACGTGAATTTGCAGAATATGCCGCTCGTGTTTTGGGAGCTCATAAAATTAAAGTATATTTATTTGATGACTTAAGACCAACACCGGAACTCTCTTTTGCAGTACGCTATTTAAAGACTTTTGCAGGAATTAATATTACTGCTTCTCATAATGCTAAACAATATAATGGGTATAAAGTTTATGGCGAAGATGGGGCACAAATGGCACCTGAGAATGCGGATCGTTTGTTTGCTTATGCTCAAAAAGTAACCGATATTTTTGGTGTTGAAGCTGCTCCAGTTGAAGAATTGCGCGCAAGTAATACTTTGCAATTAATAGGTGAGGATGTTGATGAGGCATATCTAGCTCACCTCAAAGAAGTAACCTTTGATCCAGAAATGGTTAAAAATAATGCTGATAAGCTAAAAATTATTTATACTCCCTTACATGGGACAGGAAAGATGCTTTATGATCGAGCATTTAGACAGGGTGGATTTGATAATGTGATTCCTGTACCTAGTCAATCAATTATCGATCCTGAATTTCCTACAACAATTAAACCTAATCCAGAATATCGTGATGTATTTGAACCAGGTTTTAAGTTGGCTAATGAAGTAGATGCAAACGTAATTATTGCAACCGATCCAGATGCTGATCGTATGGGAGCTGCGGTGAGAAAAGCAGATGGTAATTTCCAAGTTCTTACTGGTAATCAAATTGCTACTTTAATGGCATATTATCTATTAGAACATATGAAGGAAAACGGTACTTTAACTTCTGATTATGAATTAGTGACTTCAATTGTTTCTAGTGCGTTACCATTTAAGATTGCTAAGGATTTTGGCATTCGGACTAAGCACGTGTTAACCGGTTTTAAGTATATTGGTGAAGAAGTTGATCGGATGAATAAAGAAAATGACGGCAAATTCTTAATGGGCTTTGAAGAAAGTTATGGTTATTTATTCAAGCCATTTGCACGCGATAAAGATGCAATGCAAGGTGCTCTAATGTTTGGTGAAGTAGCTAGTTACTATGCCTCAAAAGGAATGACCGTCTTTGATGGACTTCAAGAAATCTGGCAAAAGTATGGAGTTTCTTATGAAATTACTCGTGCGATTGAAATGCCAGGCATTGGCGGTCAAAAGAAAATGGCAGCTTTAATGGAAAAATTGCGTAATGAACATCTTGATGAAATCAATGGAACTAAAGTAGTTAAGATTGAAGATTTTGAAACTCAAACATCAATTGATAGTAATGGTGAAAAAGAATTAACCGGGTTCCCGGTTTCTAATGTTTTGAAGTATTACTTAGAAGATGATACTTGGGTAGCTCTTAGACCATCAGGAACTGAACCTGTTATTAAAGCTTATGTTGGCGTAAATAAACCTACTGTTGAAGAAGCTAAAAAAGCTGCAGAAGACTATCAAGATGCCCTAGGTAAATTACTTAAGAATTAATCAAATATAATGCGAAAATATGTTCGCTGTAGTAAAATAAGTATACAAAATAAAAAGTTGGACCTTGGTCCAACTTTTTTTGCGGAGGACAAATTATGATTAGACGACAAAAAGATAAGAAATTTGAACTTGTCTCTAAATATAAGCCAGCTGGAGATCAAGCTCAAGCAATCGATAAACTTACTACTGGTTTTCAAAATGGTAAAAAAGAACAAATCTTACAAGGTGCTACTGGAACTGGTAAAACTTTTACCATGGCAAATGTAATTGCGAACTTAAATAAACCTACTTTAGTTCTTTCACATAACAAGACTTTAGTTGGCCAATTATATAGCGAATTCAAAGAATTTTTTTCCCATAATGCAGTAGAGTACTTTGTTTCTTACTATGATTATTATCAACCAGAGGCTTATGTACCTAGTTCTGATACTTATATTGAAAAAGATTCTTCAATTAATGATGAAATTGATCAATTAAGACATGCAGCTACTTCCGCTTTAATGGAACGTAATGATACGATTGTGGTAGCTTCAGTATCAAGTATCTTTGGTTTGGGTGATCCACGAGAATACGCAAGAAGTGTGATTTCACTACGTGAAGGTCAAGAATATGGGCGTGATACCTTATTGCGTGATTTAGTAAATATTCAATATGATCGTAATGATATTGATTTTCAACGTGGACGCTTCAGAGTAAGGGGAGATGTAGTTGAAATTTTCCCAGCTGGTAACTCAGAACATGCTTATCGAGTAGAGTTTTTTGGGGATGAAATTGATCGGATCGTCGAAGTTGATTCTTTAACTGGTGAAATAATTGGTGAAAGAGAACAAGTGTCACTCTTCCCAGCTACTCACTTTATGACTAATGAAGAAAATATGGCTCGAGCACTCGGCTCTATAAAAGATGAATTAGATCTTCAAGTGAAGAAATTCGAAGGAGAAGGCAAACTTCTAGAAGCGCAACGTATTAAGCAAAGAACCACCTATGATATGGAAATGATGAGTGAAGTGGGATACACAAATGGTATTGAAAATTACTCACGTCACATGGATGGCCGTAAACCAGGACAACCACCTTATACTTTACTTGATTTCTTTCCAGATGATTTTTTAATTTTAATTGATGAATCACATGCAACAATGCCGGAATTAAAGGCTATGTATAATGGTGATCGCAAACGTAAAGAAACCTTAATTGATTATGGGTTTAGATTACCATCAGCACTAGATAACCGTCCCTTAAAGCTAGAAGAATTTGAAAAACATGTTAATCAAATAATGTATGTTTCTGCTACTCCAGGTGATTACGAACTCAATCGGACTGATAGTGTAGTAGAACAAATTATTCGACCAACAGGATTATTAGATCCAAAGATTCAAGTACGACCAATTAATGGTCAAATTGATGATTTAGTTGGAGAAATTAATAAACGAATTCAAAAAAATGAGCGTGTTTTCGTAACTACTTTAACTAAAAAAATGTCAGAAGATTTAACTGACTATTTAAAAGATTTAGGCATTAAAGTTCGTTATCTTCACTCTGATATCAAAACATTAGAGAGATTACAAATAATTAGAGATTTGCGTTTAGGAAAATTTGACGTTTTAGTTGGAATTAATCTTTTAAGAGAAGGAATTGATGTTCCAGAGGTATCTTTAGTAGCTATTCTAGATGCTGATAAAGAGGGCTTTTTACGTTCAACCAGACCATTAATTCAGATTACTGGTCGAGCAGCTCGTAATGCACATGGAGAGGTAATTATGTATGCTGATACAATTACTGATTCAATGCGAGTTGCAATTGATGAAACAAATCGTCGTCGTCAACTGCAAGAACAATTTAATAAAGAACATGGAATTACTCCAAAAACAATTGTTAAACCAATCAGGGATGTAATCTCTGCTACTAAAGCAGTTGATGATAATGAAGAACAAACCGAGAGCTTTAGTGACCTCAATTTTGATGAATTAACAGTTAAACAAAAGAAGGCAATGATTAAAACCTTAACTGATCAAATGCAAACCGCTGCGAAGAAGCTTGATTTTGAAGAAGCAGCTAATTTACGTGATGCAATTCAAGATTTACAAAATCAAGTTCATACTAAGAAAACTAAAAAGGGAGGTAGTTTAAGTGGCAAATGATAAAATTGTTGTTCATGGTGCACGTGAACATAATTTAAAAGATATTAATGTGACTATTCCAAAAGATAAATTGGTGGTTATTACTGGTTTATCTGGATCAGGAAAGAGTTCGCTTGCTTTTGATACTTTGTATGCAGAAGGTAGAAGACGTTATGTTGAGTCCCTATCTAGTTATGCACGTCAGTTTCTAGGCCAAATGGATAAGGCGGATGTAGATTCTATTGATGGTTTAAACCCAGCAATTTCAATTGATCAGAAAACTACCTCTCATAATCCTCGTTCTACTGTTGGAACAGTAACAGAAATTAATGATTATTTACGTTTACTTTGGGCACGTGTTGGACACCCAATTTGTCCTAACGATGGTACTTTGATTGAGAGTCAAACTGTTGATCAAATGGCTGATCGCATTATGGCCCTACCAGAAAGAACAAAGATTCAAATTTTATCACCTATAATACGAGATAAAAAAGGTGAACATAAAGAAGTTTTTAAGCGAATTCAGAGAGCAGGATATGTACGTGTAATTGTTGATGGAGAAATGCATGATATCAGTGAAGATTTTGAATTAGAAAAAAATAAACGCCATTCTATTGATATCGTAGTAGACCGATTAATTGTAAAAGATAGTATTCGCAGTCGTCTTTTTGATTCAATTGAAGCTGCTTTACGTTTATCAGATGGATATATGGATGTAGATGTAATTGACGGAGAAAAAATGAATTTCTCTGAAGAATATGCTTGTCCAGTTTGTGGTTTTACCGTTGGTGAATTAGAACCACGTTTATTTTCTTTTAATGCGCCTTTTGGAGCTTGTCCTGATTGTGATGGATTAGGAATGAAACTAGCAGTAGATGAAGATTTAGTAGTTCCAGATAAAAATCTAACATTAGCCGAAGGCGCACTTGCTCCTTGGAAGAACTCAAAGTATTATACTCAAATGCTAGAACAAGCTTGTGAAGCATTAAAAATTCCAATGGATAAGCCTTTTAAGAAGTTAACTAAACGTCAGCGTGAGCTTGTTCTTCATGGTTCTACTAAGAAGATAAAGTTTCATTTAAATGGTGATTTTGGCGTTAATGATACTACTCAAGCTTTTGAAGGAGTAATGAACAATGTTGATCGTCGTTACCATCATCCAATGTCCAGCTTTATGAGAGATTCAATGAGTAAGTATTTAACTGAACTTACTTGTACAACTTGCAAAGGCAAAAGATTAAATGAGAAGGCATTGGCAGTGAAGGTTAATGGTACAGATATTGCGGCAGCATCTGATCTCCCAATTGAAAAAGAAATCGAATTCTTTAAAAATGTTGATTTAAGTGAACAAGAAGCAGTCATTGCTAAACCAATTCTTAAAGAAGTAGAAGATCGCTTAACTTTCTTAAGTAATGTGGGATTAGACTACCTAACTTTATCTCGTTCTGCAGGTACTTTATCAGGTGGGGAAGCACAACGGATTCGTTTGGCTACTCAAATTGGGTCAAATTTATCTGGAGTTATGTATATTCTTGATGAACCTTCAATTGGTCTTCACCAACGTGATAATGATCGTTTAATTTCTTCTTTAAAGAAAATGAGAGATTTGGGTAATTCATTAATTGTGGTTGAACATGATGATGAAACAATGCGCCAAGCTGATTATGTCCTAGACATTGGTCCAGGAGCAGGAGTTTATGGTGGAAAAGTAATGGCTGCTGGAACACCAGAAGAAATTATGAAAAATCCTAACTCATTAACTGGACAGTATCTTTCAGGCAAAAAATTTATTCCCGTACCATTAGAACGAAGAAAAGGTTCTGGTAAGAAAATTAGTGTTAAAGGTGCTGCTGAAAATAATTTAAAAGATATTAATGTAGATTTCCCTTTAGGTAAATTTACTGTAGTAACTGGTGTATCAGGATCAGGAAAATCTACTTTAGTAAATATGATTTTAAAGCGAGCTTTAGCACAGAAATTAAATAATAATTCAGCTAAGCCTGGTAAATATAAATCAATTACAGGATATAAAAATATCGAAAAAATTATTGATATTGACCAAAGTCCAATTGGTAGAACACCAAGATCAAATCCAGCTACATACACTTCTGTCTTTGATGATATTCGCACGCTTTTTGCACAAACAAATGAGGCAAAAATGCGTGGTTATACTAAAGCTAGATTCTCATTTAATGTTAAAGGTGGACGTTGTGAGGCATGTCATGGGGATGGAATCATTAAGATTGAAATGAACTTTTTACCTGATGTCTATGTCCCATGTGAAGTTTGTCATGGTAATAGATATAATTCTGAAACCTTAGAAGTGACTTATCGAGGTAAAAATATTGCCCAAGTTTTAGATATGACAATTAATGAAGCTACTGAATTTTTTGAAAATATTCCTAAGATTCATCGTAAATTACAAACTATTGTTGATGTAGGATTGGGTTATGTAAAATTAGGTCAATCAGCTACAACCTTGTCTGGTGGTGAAGCTCAGAGAATGAAACTAGCTTCAGAATTGCAAAAATTATCAACTGGAAAGAATTTCTATATTCTTGATGAGCCAACAACAGGATTACATACTGATGATATCAAGCGCTTACTTGAAGTACTTCAACGTTTAGTAGATGATGGCAATACAGTACTTGTAATTGAACATAATCTTGATGTTATTAAGAATGCTGATTGGTTAATTGACTTAGGTCCTGAAGGAGGAGAAGGTGGCGGTCAAATTGTTGCTACTGGTACTCCAGAAGAGGTGGCACAGGTTAAGGAAAGTTATACAGGACAGTATCTAAAACCAGTTTTGGAAAGAGATACTATATTAACTAATAACGCTTGCAAAAAATAACGGTCTTCTAGTAGAATTGTCTACGAGGAGGAAATACAATTATGAATAATTTTTCTAGTTCTGATGAACATCGTGGTTTTGACTGGGGTGCATTCATCGGAGGGGTTTTATTAATTATTGCAGGTTTTATTGTTATGGCTTACCCAGACCGTAGTTTTAGAACTTTTGTTTACTTATTTGGTATTATCTCAATTTTACAAGGTATCTTATGGATTTATGCTTATGCAAAATTTAGAGATGTTTTTAGTATGAGTTGGGTAACCATTCTTTCAGCCATTATAGATATTATTATTGGTATCTTATTCTTGTGCTCGAACTTGATTGGTGGCTTAACCTTAGCTATTCTATTTGCCATTTGGTTCTTAGCTGATTCAATTATTGGAATAATTTTCTCAGTTCACCTTAGAGCATTTTCAACTGGATACTTTATTTTTAGTTTGATTTTAAGTATCATCAGTTTAATTATTGCTATTGTTTTACTATTTAATCCAATGTTAGCTGCTTTAACTATGGTATACTTAGTTGCTTTCTGGTTATTAGTATTTGGATTCAATGAACTTATGGTTTCTTGGATGCACCGTTAATAAAACGATTAAAGCTTTAAATTATGGAATTTACCGTAATTTAAAGCTTTTTTTATTATCTCTAAGTAAAAATGAAACGCCCGGTATGTTATAATTCCTTCATAAGGAGGCATCAAAATGGCTGATAAAAAGAAACAGTTATTAATTGTGACTGGTATGAGTGGAGCAGGTAAAACGGTTGCCATTAAAGCTTTAGAAGATATGGGATATTTTGTAGTAGATAATTTACCACCCGAATTATTAGGAAGCTTCTGGGATTTAATTAATAGCTCTGATGATTTTAGTAAAGTTGCAGTAGTAATTGATTTAAGAGTACGCAGCTTTTACAAGGATTTAGTAGATGAAATTAATTCACTTGAAGATAGTCAAAATGTCCAATCAACTTTGGTATTTTTAGATGCCTCAGATGATGTTTTAGTATCGCGATATAAGGAGACTCGTCGGCTTCCGCCTTTAGCACAAAAAGGTAGATTACTAGATGGGATTCAAAAGGAAAGAGAAGTATTAAATCGAGTAAAAAATGTCTCAAACTATATTATTGATACCTCTAATCTTTCAAAAAAAGAATTAAAAGAAAAATTAGTAAAAACATTTAGTGATAGTGAAACTCATACCTTCTCAATTGAAGTAATGAGTTTTGGCTTTAAGTATGGCATTCCCATTGATGCCGATATAGTGATGGATGTCAGATTTTTACCAAATCCTTTTTATATTCCCCAATTAAAACCTTTTACTGGGTTAGATCGAAGAGTATTTGAATATGTGATGGAAAAAAAGGAGACTCAAGAATTTTATCAAAAATTCTTAGAAATGCTTGAAACGGCTATTCCTGGTTATATTGAAGAAGGAAAAGAAAAATTAACAATTGCAATTGGTTGTACTGGTGGTCAACATCGCAGTGTATCAATTGCTCGTCAACTTGCGATTGATTTAGCCAAAAAGTACCCTGACCATCCTGTAGATATTTCCCATCGAGAAATTAGTCGTTATATTAAAAAATAAAGGAGAATTTTATGACATATGGTGAAAATAGAATTGTCCGTGTCATAAAAGGACGACGGCCAAAAATTGTAGTTATTGGTGGAGGAACAGGCTTACCAGTAATTTTAAATGCGTTAAAGGAACAAAATGCTGATATTACAGCTATTGTTACTGTTGCAGATGATGGCGGATCTTCCGGAGCAATTCGTAATTATATTAATGTAGTTCCTCCTGGAGATATTCGGAATGTTTTAGTATCTTTGTCCGATATTCCAGAAAAGGAAAAAGAAATTTTTCAATATCGTTTTAATTCATCAGATTCCTTTTTTGCTGGTCATGCGATCGGCAATTTGATTATTGCTGCGCTAAATGAAATGCAAGGTAATATTTTTGATGCAGTGCAATCCTTATCTAAGATGATGCACGTTGACGGTAGAATTTTTCCAGCTTCAAATGAGCCGTTGACTTTAAATGCAGAGTTTGTTGATGGTACTACTGAAGCTGGTGAAACTGAAATTACCGCTCAAGATAAACAAATCAAAAGAATCTGGGTTACTAATACTAACTCAAGTACTCAACCAGAGGCGGTTTTACCAGTCTTGGCTGCGATTATGCAAGCTGATGCAGTAGTCTTGGGACCAGGTAGTTTGTTCACTTCAATATTACCTAATTTAGTAATTCATAATTTAGGCGAGGCTGTACGACAAACAAAGGCTGAAGTGATTTATATTTGTAATATTATGACTCAAAAGGGCGAAACTGATCACTTTAGTGTAGCGGATCATGTCCAAGTTATTAATGATCATTTAGGTGGAAATTATATCGATACTGTCCTTGTGAATGGGGCAAAAATTGACATGACGAAGTTTAATCCTGCTGACTATGATGAGTATTTAGAGCCGGTAAGAAATGATTTTGAAGGGTTGCGGAAACAGGGATGTCGAGTGATTACAGCCGACTTTATTGATCAACATAGTGGGTTAGTATTTCATGATGGGAAAAAAGTTGTCGATGAAATACTAAATATCGCATTTGATGCTTATTGTCGTCGAAAACAGGAGGAATAATGAGTTCATATGCTAGCGATGTAAAAAAAGAATTAACTAGTTTACCAGTACATCCAGAACATGCAAAGGCGGAATTAGCAGCATTTTTGCGGATGAATGGGAGTCTAAGTTTACATAATCATCAATTTAGTTTAGATATTGTTACTGAAAATCCTGCCATTGCGCGCAGGATCTTTTCATTAATAAAAACTGCTTATGGAATTGAACCGTTACTAATCGTTTCTAAAAAAATGAAATTAAAGAAAAATTATCAGTATTTAGTGCGGCTCCAGCAAAATGTAAATGAAATTTTAAGAGATTTAAGAATTATTGATGAAAAAATGGGCCTTGTTACGGGAATTCCAACATATATTATAAATTCTGAACAGAGAGCTATGTCATATTTACGTGGAGCTTTTTTAGCAGGTGGAAGTGTAAATAATCCGGAAACAAGTCGTTACCATTTGGAAATTTACTCACTTTATGAAAATCATAATCAAGATTTAACCAATTTGATGAATAAGTATTTCTTCTTAAATGCTAAAAAGACTAAGAGACGTAGTGGTTATATCGTATATTTAAAAGAAGCAGAAAAAATTGGTGATTTTCTCCATGTTGTTGGAGCAGTAAATGCGATGTTGGCTTTTGAGGATTTACGAATTATGCGCGATATGCGTAATTCAGTGAACCGTTTGGTTAATTGTGATACGGCAAATTTAAAGAAAGTTGCGAAAGCAGCAGCCCAACAAGTAGAACAAATACAGTTAATTGATGAAAAAGTGGGTATTGATACTTTGCCAGAAAAGTTGGCAACTTTAGCCAGATTTAGATTGGAGCATGCGGAGTTATCTTTGAAGGAAGTTGCCGAACAATTGCCAGGAGGTCCTATTTCAAAATCAGGTGTAAACCATCGTTTTCAAAAAATTAAAGAAATTGCGCTGAAATTAGAAAATGAAGCACTAGAAAAATAAAAAAGAGGATTCGTTTTTACGAATCCTCTTTTCTACGTAAAGTCAAGCACAATGCGATATTTGGCTTTGCTTTTTGTTTAAATTTAAGTTTAAGTATTTTGTAGTATCGATTTATTTTTATCATTAAGCATGACAAATAAGCCAAAATATATCTGATTTTTGGGCTTAGCGTTATAATGTACTTGATCAATTAATTACGACTAAAGTCTTTTTGGTTATGTGTGGATACGTTGTAATCATATATTTGATCATTGATAATCAAGGCATAAATAGTTCTGATTAGTTTATGTATTGAAGCAATAGCT
>NZ_BFBY01000013.1 GCF_003423665.1 Lactobacillus rodentium
AAAGTTAATTTATTTACCTGATTGATATCTGTTAAATGGATACTAGTTGTGCCATTAGTATGGGCTAAAGTATAAAAGACCTTGTAATCAACTAATTTTTTCTGACGATTAATTTTAATTGTAACATCAACGTGCTTAATTTGACTGGCATCGCTACTATTATCACCACTAGCAACTCTTTGAATGCCTTTGATTACCTCCTTATCATTACCCTTATAAGTTAAAGTATAGCCATCTAAACCATCAAGATTAACTTTAAATTTATTCATTGCAGATTTAGATAATTTACTAAAATCATGACCAGTAAATAATTTCTTATAAGTTGCCATCGAAGTACTGATAAAGGTATTAGTTAGTGAATTACGTTCCATGTAATTCCATTGTCCATTATTTAAAAAGTAAAACTTATTACCAGTAATCCATGTTTCTTGTTCTTGATCCTTATTTTCGGGAACAAAACGATTGGTAATATGAACAGTGTTACCTTTTACTTCGTAATTTAAGGTTTCACTATTTTTCTTTTTAGCATTTTGCTTCGTTATAATAGTTGATCTAATGGAATGTATATTAGTTTTAGCGGCTGAATTTAAAGCATCTTGTGCACTTGGTTTAGAAAAGTGTAAGTACAAGAGTCCTCCAGCAATAATAATAATTAAAACAACGAACACCCAACTGATAATCGCACCAGCATGTCTTTTGGCCTTTTTTTGTATAATTTCTTGTTTTTCATCCATGTTAATTCATTCTCCTAAATAAATTCTCACAAATAAAATTTAACTTTAATTAAAATATTAGTCAACAAAAAATAGCTCTTTCTACTAGAGTGAGAGCTACTTTATTACTATTCTTCATATTCTTGTGCATCTTTTTTGACTTTATTAGGAATAGTTAAGTTTTTAACGTTATTTACATCATAGATCGAAATCGAAGCTGAGCCACCATCTTTAAGACGGGCAGTTGCATTAAGATCACGTAAATGCTTATTACGATCTAGATGGATAGTTATGTTAACATTTTTGGCATCTGAAATTACAGTCTCTCTAATTTTTTTGTTGTTACCACTATAAGTTAAAGTATAGCCCTTAATACCATCTAAACTAACCTTAAATAAATTTGTTGCTGATGCTGGGAGATCAAGGAACTGCTTGAGATCTGTACTTTCTTTGACTTCATCATGTGCCTCAGAAAAATCATCATCGTCACTGTCTGAGTAATACCATTTACCATTATTTGAAGACATATATGCCTTATCTTTGGTAATCCAAGTACTAAGTTTTTTAGATTCATCGTCTGCTTTAAGAATAACATTTGAGTGGACTACGTGATTGGTAAATTCAATTGCAGTGTTGTCTTTAAGGTCATCAGATTTAACCATAATGTGTGCTCTTAGTGAATCTACTTTAGCATTTTTTGCCGTAGCCATTGCTTGAGATGCAGATGGTTTAGTCATTTCTAAAATTAAGAAAATAACTCCACAGATGATAACTAAACCTGCAATAATACTAGCAGCAATAATTCCAGCGCGGTTTTGCTTAGCCTGCTTTTGTTGTGGATTAGGTTGTGTATTTTGATCCATTTTACTTTCTCCATTCATTCTTCCAAGTTTTGATCAAACAAAAAGTCCAAGGTAAAAACTTTGGACTTTTATTTATTAATTAATCTTAGCATAGGAATACTAAAAATAGAATTTTTATTTTGATTGCTTACTTACATCAATTGCATTTTTTTGAATATCAGTTGGAACGGCCAGGTTAGCGTGTTGACCTAATTCATCATATTTTAAATTCCAGCTAAAATCATAACTACCATTAACAGTAAAATTAGTATTAATTGTGATCTTAGTTAAGGCTTGAGTCTTTTTGTTAAATGTATAGTTAACTGAAATATTTTGTGGTTGCCCGGCGTTAATCATTTGGACGATTTGCATATTTTGTGTTCCAGGAGTATTTAAAGTGTCGATAATTAGATTTTCGATACCTTTCCAAACTTCATCACTACTACCACTATAAGCTACTTCGTAAGTATTAGCATGAGTTGTAACTAAAGCAGACTTGGCAATTGTTTTGTTCAATGATTTGAATGTAGCAGGCTTAAATCGTCTAGTGACTTGATCAGGATCAAAGTTATTGGCTGAAGCTCCTGTTTTGATCCATTTACCTTTGTTTTGTTCTAATAAAAGATACATCGTGTCTGGGGTAAGCCAAATTGATTCGGTTTGTGTTTTTCCTTTATTAGTAAGGGAATAATCAGTATTAATCAAGGAAGTACCGTTAAAGTAACCCTTTAATGAGGCATTTTCCTTCATGGCCTTTGACTTAATTTCAGTAGTATAATGACCATTCTTGATGCCTTTATTAAAATTTTTACTGATTAAACTTTTAGCAGTGGGTGAATTACTACTATTAGATTTTTTACTACATCCACTAACACCTAAAATAATAAATAGGGTAGTTAGTAAAGTAGCAATTGTTAATAATTTTTTACGCATAATTATCCTCTTAACTCTTTTCTCATTTGTACTTCTCAATATTACATTATTAAGATTAGCACATGTGGGATTTAAAGAATATGATATAATCAAAAAATATATTATTTTGGAGGAAATAATGAATAAAGAAGTTATGGTTAATGGATGGCCTAGAAAAGCAATTGAGTATTTAATTGTGATTTTAGTCATTTTGATTACCGCTAGTGCCCTAATGTTTTGTCAGTTGCAACATCATGTAGGTTTGATTCTAGCGGATACTTTATTTCATGATAATAGGATTTATGATACGGCTCAGCAGCTATTACATCATAATATTTCATATTTTCAAATGAATTACGGTGCTTATCAAAGTGGTAGAGTAATAAATCCTATTTATGGCCCATTTTTTGCCTATTTTTTAGGCGCCTTGTTACTTTTTGCCGGTTCTTGGTTCAGATTTCAAGTATTAACTAATTACTTGCTTTTTTTGATTGGTGGTATTGGGATGTATCACTTAGCTAAAAAGGCTAAGGCCGTAAGCTGGGCAGCAGGACTAGCTATGTTATTATTTTTAGTTACTGGCTATGTGGCATATTGGATTCAAGGGAATACCTTTAACTCCTGGGGTGCAGTGTTAATGCCATATGTATTAATTGAAGGGCTTAAAATGATGCAGGCCAGGGGAAAACAAATTAATTGGTTATCTCTTGGACTGATAATGGCAATTATTGCTCAAGTTCACCTCTTAAGTATTATTTTTTCATTATTAGCATTAATACCATTTTTTATTTATGGATTAATAATTAGTAATAATAAAAGGGAAATGCTAGTTAGTGCTATTAAGGCAATTTTATTGTTCATAGTTTTAACAGCTAACGTATGGAGTGCCTATTTATTACTGTATACGACTAACCACATGTCGCCTACCTTTGCTTATCCTCTCTTTGATACAGCAATGCATCTAGGTTCAAGTACGGTAAAAGGAACAATCCTTTTTTCTACTTTAGTAATCTTTATTTTGCAGTTGATTTATGTATTAATAAATGCAAAGAAACAAAAATTGAATTTGTTTTTAACCCTGGAAGGTACTATCTTTTTTATATTAAGTTCACAAGTATTTCCATGGCAGTTCTTTGATGCACATTTACCTTTTTTTAGAACTTATTTACAATTTCCAAATCGATTGACTGTTATTGCGTATCCTTTACTTTATGTTGGCGTAGCTCTCTCCTTAACTCAATTATTGAGGATGAAGAGTAAGTTAGGTAAAGGTATTGGTGTTATGAGCTTAGTTTTGGTTGTGTTAGCGATAATTTTTAATATAAATGCAAATATATTAAAGAATACACAACAAACGATGGGAGTTGTTGCTGCACCTCATGCCGCACGATGGAGTCGAGACAGAGACTTGAATTTACTTATAATCAATCTTCCAAGTTTTAATCCTGAATATTTGCCTTTGCATGATAATATTAACGGCGCGCATATTAACATAACACTTAACAAAAAATTATATATTCCTAATCGAGACCATTTCCATAAAGAAGTTCTTGCTGGTGGTAAATTAAAGATTATGTGGCAGGCTGATAAAAAGCAAAAAACAAGCCTACTTCCGATAGTGATGTATCACCAATCAAAATTAGAAGTAAATGGTAAAAATAAAGGTCAAATTAAGCACTACAATGCAATTGGAATGCCAGTTGTAAAAAATAAAGTGGGAGAAAATGAAGCTGTTTTAACTTTTGTAACGCCACACTGGTTTACAGTCTTATTAATATTGAATCTTATTAGTTGGGTTGTAATCATAATTTTTGCAAGTTATCAGGTAATAAGATTTTGCTTAGAAAAGCCTAATTTGCTAACTGATAAGAGAGTAAAGAGTTAATTAAAAACGCTGTAAAAGAATTGAACTTTTACAGCGTTTTTTACGTGATTTATTTTTTCTTTAAAACGTTTAAAATATTACGCCATTTACTTCCTTTAACCTGATATTTATCAACAGGTTGAGTTACTTCAATGCAGCCAATATATTTGCCGTCTTCGTTATGTAAGGCATAAAAAGAAATACTAATTGGCTTTTTATCATGTGTGACTACTAAGGAAAGAGACCCGCGCTTATCATCATGCATTTGTTCAAGTACTTGTTTAACATGTCCTTGTGAATGACCTGGATGGACTTCATAAACAGTTTTACCTATGTCATCTTCAGTTCGTTTAAAAAGTCGATGTTTATTCATGGAAGACCAAACAACTTTATCATTTTCGTCTAAGACGTCAAATTCTTGGGGAATAGTATTAAAAATAGCATTAAGCATTTCCAAATTAAGATGACCACCACTTAATTTGATTTCTTCTTTTTGATCCATAATTATTTTAACCTCATTTCTACAAGCCATATTTTACCACACTAAATTAGAATAATTTTCACATTAACTATGAATTTTTACTTAGGACGTGTAAAATAACTAGTGTATATATGATTTAAAAGGAGATATTGTTCATGTCTAAGTTAGTATTAATTCGTCATGGTCAAAGTGAATGGAACCTTTCAAACCAATTTACTGGTTGGGTTGACGTTAACCTTTCAGATAAAGGTGTAGAAGAAGCTAAAAGAGCTGGTAAGTTAATTAAGGAACACGGTCTTGAATTTGATCAAGCTTACACTTCATTATTAACTCGTGCTATTAAGACTTTACACTTCGCATTGGAAGAAAGTGGTCAACTTTGGATTCCTGAAACTAAGACTTGGAGATTAAACGAACGTCACTATGGTGCACTTCAAGGTTTAAACAAGAAGAAGACTGCTGAAAAATACGGTGATGACCAAGTTCACATTTGGCGTCGTTCATACGATGTTTTACCACCTGAAATCGAAGATGATTCAGAATACAGTCAAGCACATGACCGTCGTTACGCAGACCTTGATCCACACATTGTTCCTAAGGCAGAAAACCTTAAGGTAACTTTGGAAAGAGTTATGCCATTCTGGGAAGATCACATCGCTCCAGATTTACTTGATGGCAAGAACGTAATTATTGCTGCTCACGGTAACTCACTTCGTGCTTTAACTAAGTACATTGAAAACATTTCTGATGAAGACATCATGGATGTTGAAATGAAGACTGGTGAACCAGTTGTTTATACTTTCGATGATCAATTGAACGTTGTTAACAAAGAAAAGCTTGATAAGTAATTATTGAGCAAAGCAAAAAGCTTCCGACTTTTGTCGGAAGCTTTTTTATTAGGTTTATTAATGTTAATTTTTAATTTATTGTGTTGATTACCAACTAGCCTTTTTAACGCCAGGAAGTTGTCCCTTGTGTGCTAGTTCTTTGAAGCGTAAACGTGACATGCCAAATTTGCGCATGTAGCCGTGGGGACGACCATCATATAAATCACGGTTGTGGTAATGAGTTGGACGAGCATTACGTGGTAATTTAGCTAAAGCTTCAACATTACCTGCTTCTTTTAATTCGTAATATTTTTTAATTAATTCTCTTTGCTTTGCAGCTTTAACAATTTTTGATTTTTTAGCCATATATCTTTCCTCTCTGTCTTAAATTTTTATATTGCTAATAAAAAGTAAGTATATTGTAGTAGGTATTTGATAAATTGTCAACTAATATGAGAAATGTTTGTTGCAAAAAAAATTATAGAGTAAAATAACTATTATATTATTTTGATGTAATTAATGAGGTTAAGTATCTAATGAAAGAAAAAATTCAAAAGCTCTGGGCTTCTGAAGATTTTAAACAATTAGTAGGCTATGTTTTAATCGGACTTTTAGGGTTAGTAGTTGATTTCGGTGTATTTTTAATTTTAACCCACTTTTTTAATTTTAATGTAGAATGGGCCAATTTTATCAGTTCTAGTTGTGGTTTAATTAATAACTTTATCTGGAATTCTTTTGCTAACTTTAAAGTCCACGATAAACTCTTACTAAGATTTATTTCATACTATCTAGTAGGGCAAGTAACCACACTGTTTACAACTTTATGTTTATTTATTTTTGTAACTAAATTAGGTTACGATAAATTTGTAGTTAAGGTGATTGCTACTTTTGTAGCAACTTTGATTCAATTTGTGATTAACAAAGTAATTACTTTTAGAAAAGATCAAAGTAATACCGTAGCATAATTAGGGTGAATAATGAAAAAATCAAGAATTAATTGGTGTAATATATTTAGTTTTTGTCTTCCTTATCTTGCTATTTTGATCTTAACAACCCTCATTATTTCTAGCCAACTACTTTCACATGCTACTTTTATTACTGCAGATCGTTATTTTCATTTTAGTCGCTTTTATGATGCAGCCCAGCAAATAAAAACGGGTAATTTTAGCTACTTTCAAAATAATATTACGGCCATGCAGAGTGGTCGCATTATTAATGCACTTTATGGACCATTTTTTGCTTATCTTAATGGACTCTTAGTTTTGCTCTCGGGCAGTTGGTTTACCTACCAAATTATAATGGATTACCTAGTTTATTTAATTGGAGGTATGGCAACTTACCGGATGCTAACTAAAGTAAAAGTTAGACAAAGTACTGCTATTTTATTGAGTCTACTTTACTTAACATTGGGAATTATGCCAGGCTGGTTACGTGCTGATAATTTTATGGCTTGGGGCGCAGCTTTAGCGCCTTATGTTGTGATGTGTGGCATCGATATGATCCAAGATAAAAAGAATCCCGTTCATTGGCTAAAATTAATGCTGATCATGTCTATCGTTGCTCAAATTCACCTATTGAGTACAGTCATATTAGCTGCTAGCTTAATACCATTTGCACTTTATGCGCTAATTGTAGATGATAATAAAAAGCAGCTTATTCTTAATTTAGCTAAAGCAGTTGCCGGAACGTTAGTTTTAACGGCTAATATTTGGGGTGCCTTTTTACTTTTATATAGTAATAATAAAATTGCTTTACCCAAAAGTTTTAATTTGAATGCTAGTGCTATTCATTTTAGTACAAATGGTAGTGAACATAGTCAATTACCGGTGCTAGTATTTTGTTTATTAATAGCACAAATAATTTATGTCTTTTTCCATTTAAAGGAAAACAAGTTAAATACTTTTGTAACTATTGAAGGTGCAATTTTACTGTTGTTAGCTTCAAGAATCATGCCCTGGCACTTAATCCAGCACTTATTACCGGGATTAGGGCAGTCGTTTCAATTTCCTTATCGCTTAGTAGTAGCCGCCTATCCCTTATTATTTTTGGGAATGGGGCTTACTTTAGAGTCCTTAACTAAATACAAAAAAGAAAGATTTATTGTTTTAACTATCTTAGGAGCAAGTTTACTTCAAACTACTATTTTTACTTATCAAACTAATTATGCTCTAACCAAAATATATAATAATCCCAATCGGGTAGCAGTGTTAACTACCTATTATCAAATTGATAATCACCGCCTTGATATTAGAAAAGCTACTAATGGAAAAGATATGGGGTTACTTTTTAAAGTAATTAATCGAACTGAACCAGATTATTTGCCAGTTTATAAGCAAAAATTACGACCTGATACGGTGAATTTATTGTATCGAACTGATATTATTGACCAGTCTTTGGGGTATAATTATTTTGTACGTAGAAGTTCTTTGAACTTAAGTTGGGTAGCCAATAGAAGTGGCCAAGTCCAATTACCAATCGTGATGTATCAGCAATCTCGCTTACAAGTTAATCATCGGGTAATTAAACCTAAAAAGTTAAGTCCAATTGGATCACCAACAGTTCAACAAAAAAAGGGATATAATATAGCTACTTTAACCTTTATGGTTCCCCAATGGTTCTGGTTGTTAGTAGTTATTAGTGTAAGTGGCTGGCTAGTTTTAATCTTTTATGGTTTAGGAAAATGTATATTTTTAATCAGACGATTAGAATAGAGGAGTTCTAATGAGTAAATTATCAATTATAGTACCTTCTTATAATGAAGAAGAAGCTATTCCTTATTTTTATCCTGAGGTGAATAAGGTCCTTGCAACAATGCCAGGTGTTGAACCCGAATATTGGTTCATTAATGATGGCTCAAAGGATAATACCTTAGAGGAACTAAGAAAATTACAAAAACAAGATCCAGAACATGTTCATTATGTTTCGTTTTCCAGAAACTTTGGTAAAGAAGCAGCACTTTATGCAGGATTACAATCGGCAACTGGAGACTATGTAGTAGTAATGGATGCAGATTTACAAGATCCACCTAAGTTTTTGCCAGAAATGTATCAATTACTCCAAACAGGAGAATACGATTGTATTGGTACACGGCGGGTAGATCGTACTGGCGAAGGAAAGGTTAAATCTTTTTTGTCAGACATGTTTTATAAAGTCGTAAATAAGATTTCTAATACTTCAATTGTTCCAGGTGCGCGTGACTATCGCATGATGACCCGCCAAATGGTTAATGCTGTTTTAGATATGCCTGAGTATAGTCGTTTTTCTAAAGGAATTTTTTCTTGGGTTGGTTTTAGAACTAAATATCTTGATTACCATAATGTTGAACGTGTGGCGGGAGAAAGTGACTGGAATACATGGTCCTTATTCAAATATGCCATGGATGGCATTTCTGATTTTTCTCAAGCGCCATTGAATATTGCTGTTTGGATCGGAACTTTTGCAGCAGTCCTGTCAATTTTAGGCTTTTTATTTGTGATTATCCGTCATTTCGTTGAGCCTGGTTCAAGCGTATTTGGCTGGGCTTCATTAGTAAGTATTATTTTATTAATTGGAGGCCTACAATTACTATGTATTGGAATTTTAGGTAAATATATAGGACGCATTTATTTACAAGTAAAAAATAGACCAATATATGTTGTTCAAGAAAAGAAATAAAAGGAGACTTCTATAAAAGTCTTCTTTTATTTTAAAATTGAATTTGCTAAGTAGACCAATAGTTGATAAAATAAAGCAGTTACAAAAAGTTAGGGAGAGAATTTTATGAACTACTTAAATTTACTCATCTTATTCTTGCCAGCAATTGGTTGGGGGTTGATGCCACTAGCAATTGCAAGTGTTAAGAATAGTAATGTTTATAATCAAATTGTCGGAACTGTGGTGGCTGCCTTTCTTTTTGCTGTCATCGTAATGCTTATTGCACATCCAGCACTTAACTGGCCACTTTTCTTATTTTCAGTATTAGCTGGTGCCTGCTGGGTAGTAGGTCAAGTAGGACAATACATTTCTTATTCACGGATTAGTGTTTCCGCAACAATGCCAATTTCAACTGGTTTACAATTAATTGGTGTTCCTTTAGTTGGGGTAATTGCTTTCCATG
The DNA here is from genome assembly GCF_003423665.1 of Lactobacillus rodentium. Lineage (GTDB taxonomy): Bacteria > Bacillota > Bacilli > Lactobacillales > Lactobacillaceae > Lactobacillus > Lactobacillus rodentium. The sequence goes on from NZ_BFBY01000013.1 coordinate 9,736, forward strand.
AATGGCAAACTACTCAATCAAAGTTATGGGGCTTTTTCGGAATTATCGTTTTAATTATTGGTGTGATCTTCACTTCACGTTCTGATGAAGGTACTAGTGAAGGCGGTAGCAAGAATCAATGGGGAACATTAATTCTTTTGATTTTGACTACTTTTGGTTATATTGCATCAAGCTCAATTCCTAAGGCTTTACAGGGTTCAAGTATATCTATTTTCTTTGGTGAAACTGTCGGAATGATGATTTCAGTCTTTATTTATACTTTAGTAACTGGTAATTTGAAAGCCTGGGCTCAAAAGACTACTGTTCTTAGTGGTAGTGCGGGTATTCTTTATGGAATTGCTAACCTAGCTTATATTTATTCAATTGGACCATGGGGAGTAAATACTGCCTTTGTAGTTTCTCAACTTTGTGTAGTTATTTCGACTTTAGGTGGTTTAATCTTCCTTCACGAAAAGAAGAGCAAGCGTGGCTTGATTTATACTTTAATTGGTTTGGTTTTGATCGTAATTGGTGCATTCCTTACCACTGTTATTCAATAAAATAAAAGGACATCCTGGAGGGTGTCCTTTTTAATGTGATGATAGGTACAAATTGACATATTAAGTTATCCATGATACTTTCAACTTGAGTATGGATGAATAACAAAGTAGTTTTAGGAGGATCGTTAATGTTAACGATTGAAAATGCGCTATTAAAAGTGGAGATTGATGAGGTTGGCGCACAAATTTCTCATGTAATTGATAAAATGGGGAATTTTGACTATATCTGGAATGGTAGTCAGTGGCCATATCATGCCCCAATCAAATTTCCCATTATTGGAAAACTAAATAATCAAGGTCAGTTACAAGATAAAATTGACAAAATAAATGAAAATGGCTTTGCTTATGATATGAAATGGACAGTGGTTGATAAAGGCGATGATCGGGTTAGTTTGACACTAACTCAAAGTGAATCAACCTTAGAAGATTATCCTTATGAATTTAGCCTGATGGTTACTTATAGTTTGACTGGTAATCAGCTACAAGTTGATTTTTATTTAAAAAATACTAATTCACAGGCAATGCCTTATAGTTTAGGATTTGCACCAACTTTTAATGTGCCATTTATCCCTGATGGTACTAGGCTAAATTTTAATAATTACGAATTAAATTTTATGCCTGAAGTACAAACTTTGTCTCACTTAGAATTAACACAGGAAAAATTTTTAACTGGTAAAGAATTACCAATAAATGATGCGATTAAAAGTCGATTGCCTTTAAACTACCAAGAGTTTAAAAATGGTCCTATCTTAATTTCTAACGCTGGTCTAACTGAGGTAAGTTTAAATAGTCAGAATTCTGAACATCAAATTCAGCTCACCCTGGAAGATTTTCCTTATCTTGCTGTATCAACTTTAGGAGAGCAAGAAACGCAATTTATTTCTATTGAATTAATGAATGGGTTACCAGCTTTAAGTAATCAAACAAATAATGAAGAGAATAATTTAAAGCAGCATCAAGTATTACCACCTGATCAAGAAGCAAAGTTGACTACTAATATAACATTTAAATAATTAAAATTAATATAAAAAGCACAATATTACAGTTTGTATTGTGCTTTTTTTGTATTATTCTATATTAGTAAAATAATTATCAAGATATTTTATTATGCTAGAGTAGCTAATAAATTAATTTTTAGAAAGATTGAGACACGATTTATGGATTATAAACCAACAGAATCAAGGGTAGAATTAAACAAAAGAAAAAAGCAACACCACCCTTGGAAGTGGTTCTTCATTATCCTTGCTTTAGTAGTAGCGGGGGTGGGAATTTATGGCTTTTCTATTTATAACAAAACCAGAAATGCCATAAATAAAACTTATGATCCAAGCAATGCTGTGACTCAAGATAATTTTAATGGCAAAAATTCGTTTAATATACTCCTGATGGGAACAGATACTGGAGCTTTTGGTCGCCATGAAAAACGTGGAAATTCAGATACCATGATTTTAGCTACTGTAAATCCTAAAAAAAATAAAATTACTTTAATGTCTATTCCTCGTGATACGATGGCACAAATGATTGGTACTGATAGTTTTCAGGTTCAAAAGATTAATGCTGCCTATAATATTGGTGGGGCTCGGATGGCAATGCGCACAACGAGTAAAGTACTTAATGTACCGATTAAGTATTATATGGTAATGAACATGGGTGGTATGCAAAAGATTGTTGATGGTGTTGGTGGAGTAGATGTTAAAGTACCACTGACTTTTTCTTATGGCGGTTATACTTTTACTAAAGGAAAAACCATGCACCTAAATGGTAGTCAAGCTCTAGCATATTCACGAATGCGTTATGATGATCCTCAAGGTGACTATGGCCGACAAATGCGTCAAAGACAAGTAATTATGTCGATTCTTAAACACGCATTTTCTTTAAAAACTATTCAAAATCTTGATTCAGTGTTAGATTCTACTTCTAATAGTGTGAGAACCAATTTAACCTTTGATTCAATGGTTGCTATTGCTAAAAATTACCGTCATTGTACTGATAATATGAAGAGTGATTATCTTCATGGAGCTGGAGCAATGATTGGTGGTGCTTCATATCAAGTAATGAGTGATAAAGAACTTCAAAGAGTTTCTAACATTGTGAGAAAAGAAATGGGATTAGGGGATGTTGATTTAGATAATAATGAAACTTACCAAAACTCTAAAAATCCCGACTTTAATTGGAGTAGTGGTGATCCTAACCAGATTTATTATATTTATAAACTAGACAGTGATAGTTTATGGGAAGGTGACGATGATTAATGTTTAGACTCTATTCCCTTTTAATTGGATACGTATTTGGTAATATTCTTTTTGCCATGGTAGTGGGAAGGTTTTTATTACACAAAAATCCAACTAAGTTCGGCTCTAAAAATCCAGGAACTGCTAATGTTGGAGCTGTTTTTGGTAAAAAATACGGTATTATTACCTGTATTGGCGATTTGAGCAAAACCTTAATTGCTTTATTAATTGTCTTCTTTCTTTACCACGGGAATCATGATGCTATTGCTTTTTGTGGCTTAGGAGTAGTATTAGGCCATTGTTTCCCTATTTGGCACCATTTTTCTGGAGGAAAAGGAGTTGCAGTTTCCATTATTTGGATCTTGTTCTTTGATTTCTGGCCAGGAATTGTTGCCTTATTAGTAGGCCTTTTCCTAGTAATTATCATGAAAGACTTAACATGGCCGCCAATTATTTTTATGTTAGGTTACAGTCTTTATGTAGGTTTTACGATTAATTGGTATTGTGGTGGTGTCTTTTTACTAGGAACGGTCGTTATGATTTTTAAATATCGTAATGATATTGTGGCTTATTTCAAAGGTCAAAGTAAAAAAGTTGATATTTTAACTACAATCAAGAAGAAATTAGGAAAAAAGGTATCATGATTTAATGATGCCTTTTTGTATTATCTTGATAATGTATAATGGAAGAGTTAATAATTATTTGAAAATAAGAGAAAATAAAAGGATGTTTTATGTCTAAAAGAATCTCAAGAGTAGTCGCATATTTACTTAGCATTGGATTAATTCTAGCTATTTGGGGCAGCTTATTTTTTAATCGTCCCTATAATCCTAATAACATTGGTCTTTATCAGACTGGTAAATATGGTGAATTGCTACTAATTGTATTTGGATTTATGTTACTAGGAGCAGTTGATTTGCCAATTAACTTTAGGCAGGGAGCTAAAGTTTGGCTAACAGGTTATATTGGCTTATTTATTGTACAAGTAATTATTTGTGCCATCAATTATGATCAATTTAAGATGTGGCAATTATTTGGAATGTTTTTGCCAATTATTTCTGGAGTAAGTCCAATATTTACTGGATTAGTAATTTTCTTCTTTTTAAAAAAATATTTTGCCACTTTTTTAGATCACTTTACTTATCAGCAAAGTGGGATTATTTTAACTTTTATTTCTTTTTTAATTTGGGCTATTAGTGGAACTGGAATTGGTCTAGCTTCTAACGTATTTGGACCTTTACTAATTATCGCTGGAGTATGGGGAATGTGGCTTAAACGCCAAGAATACAGTTTAAGAAGGGCGATTATTTGCTTTATCTGTTTTATTGGTTTAAGTGGATTCATTATTTGGTCAAATCAAACTTTACTATTACAATTTCCAGATGTACAAAAAAGTATGCCAGCTGGAATGACTTTTTTAGATTATCCAGTTTCGGCCGTGATGTTATTAAGCAGCGGTTTGCTATTTTATAGTCTTAAAATTTTTGTACCATTTATTAAGCAATTCTTATTCAATAATATTTTTTTAGCACTAATAATTACGGGATCACCAATTTTTATTACTTACTTTAATTATTTACCAAGTGGGAAAAAGGTCCGTTCAATTGTAATCTTCATTTGCTTATTATTGGTGGTATTTTATAGCGTAGTAATAGAGTATGGCTTAAATAAATTAAAGTTAGGACGAAAAATAATCCAAGTATTTGATCAAGATAATCTTGGCAAATTAATGGTTAATATTTGGAAGAATGTGAAGAGTTATTTGGGTCGACACAAGTTATTCTTTTGGACATTCTTATACTTTATCATTCTAGCTTGGCTATCTATTTTTATTGTAAGCAAGCAGGGAAGAATAGATGGGCTCAATAGTCAAAATATTTTTTGGTATATTTTAGCGCAACGGATGTTTGTGCCTGTCTTAACAGCATTATTTTTATTAGCACTTTTTGCAATCATTCTCTTTATTACCACTCGCTATTGGGTTTCCCTTTCTTTAGTTACTGTTATCATTCTAGGCTTGGCAATTGCAGATCAAATCAAGATTTCTTTACGTGGAGAACCAATATATCCTACGGAATTAAAAGAAGCTTTGAATGCAAATACGTTACTGGGGATGATTGATCCAAGTATTATTATTGCTACTGTTATTGGACTAGTAATAATTATTGGAGTAACGATTTTTTTGGAAATAAAATTTCCTCATCGTGTTGGTTCAATTAAATCGCGCTTGATCGGCTTTATTTTAGGAATTTTACTATGGTGTACACCATCACAATTTAATAATCCAAATACTCCAATTTATTATCTAAGTCGCGCTTTCGATAATAACCCAATTTATAGTGCTCCAACGGTTGATGCTGAAATTAACGGCCCTTTATTAATGCTTTTTGATTATAGTAATGTGGCCACAATGGATAAACCAGCCGGTTATTCTCAAACAGCAATTAGGAAAATAGAACAGAAGTACCAAAAACAAGCTAAAATTATTAATCAAAATCGGTCTAATAAATTGGGTAATCAAACCATGATTTTTAATTTGAGTGAAAGTTTTACTGATCCTCTTAATTTTCCTACTGCCAAATTAGCATCTGGGGTAAGTGACCCGATGAAATATATTCGCACTTTAAGTGAAACTACTACAAGTGGGAAAATGCTTAGCGGTGGTTATGGTGGTGGTACAGCTAAAATGGAATATGAGTCCCTAACTGGTTTTAATATTGGGACGTTAAAAGGACAAATTATGCCATATCAGCAAATTGTTCCAAGCTATCCATTTTATCCATCATTAGGGATGAATTATGCGTATTCGAGCGCTATCCATCCATTTTTTGGAACATATTATTCACGTCAAAGTGTGTATAAAACTTTTGGCTTTGATAAATTTGTATTTATTGGATCAAAATATAAAATTCATCACCAAAAGAAACTCGGAAAATCATGGTATTTATCTGATGAAACTCTTTATCGAAATGCTGAAGACCAATTAGCTGAGCATAAAGGCTCACAATTTATTAATTTGATTTCGATGCAGAACCACTTACCTTATAATAATTGGTACTCACACAATGAATATCTTAATAAAATTAAACTTGGTTTACCTCAGACTTCTGGAATTGATCCTCAAAGTTTTGCTACTTATACTAAGGGAATACAGTATACTGATCAGGCAGTAGAAAACTTTATTAAACGAATTGACAAAATAAATCGACCGATAATTTTTGTTTTCTATGGTGATCACTATCCTGCAATTATAGATCAAAATGAATTAAATAATTATCCAATTCAATTACATGCTACGAATTACTTTATTTATGCTAATAAATATGCACGTGAACATGGTGCGAAGAATAAGGTAAGTAATAGTAAATATGTAAGTACAGCTGATTTTATACCAATGGCCTTAGAGCAAGGTAATATCAAGGTTTCCCCATTTCAAGCTCTTTTAACCCAGGTTCAAAAAGAATTACCGGCAATTACAATTAATTATAAAGCTGGTTCAGGGATTGAATTTGTAGATCAAAATGGTAAAGAAGTTTCAGAGAAATCTTTGACTAAAAAACAAAAGCAGTTGTTGCATGATTATGAATTAATTCAATACGATATGTCACAAGGAAATGGTTATACTTTAAAGGCGAATAAGAGTTTTTATAAGTCGGCTAATTAATATTGACTTAACGCTTTTTCTCCCTTATTATCTTAATTAACGAAGTAAATAAAATAGTTCAGTGTTCAGAGAACTAGCGTAAGGGTGCGAGCTAGGCAGGCTATTTTGTTGAAGTACTTAATGGAGTGGTTTCCGTAACAACTATTTAAGGCGCAATTGCGCGAACGTGGGTGGTACCACGGCTAACGAAGAACTTTAGTCGTCCCTAGTCTTATATGACTAGGGACGTTTTTTGTTGGAGGCAAAACTATGGCAAAATTTGATATTTTAGAAGATTTAAAATGGCGCGGGGCTATTAACCAAGAAACTGATGCTGACGGTTTGCGTGAATACTTAAAAGATCATGATGATCTTGCCCTTTACTGTGGTACAGATCCCACAGGAGATTCTCTTCATATTGGACACTTGATTCCTTTTATGATTTTAAAGAGATTTCAAATGGCTGGCTACCATCCAGTAATTTTAATTGGTGGTGGAACTGGGGCAATTGGTGATCCATCTGGTCGAAAAACTGAACGTGTATTACAAACTGCTGAGCAAGTTAAGAAAAATGAAGAAAAGCTTACTGATCAAATGAAGAAGTTATTTGGTACAGAAAACTTCGAAATTGTTAATAACGCTGACTGGCTTGGTAAATTAAACATGATTGATTTCTTGCGTGATTATGGTAAGTTCTTCCAAGTTAATAATATGCTTAATAAAGATGTTGTTGCTTCACGTCTAGAAAATGGTATTTCGTTTACTGAATTTACCTACCAAATTTTACAAGCAATTGATTTTTATCACTTAAATAAGGATCATGGTGTGCAATTACAAATTGGTGGAAGTGATCAATGGGGCAATATTACGGCCGGAATTGATTTGATTCACAAACTTGAAGGACAAGAGCAAAAGGCGTTTGGTTTAACAATTCCATTAATGCTAAAAGCCGATGGTACTAAATTTGGTAAATCAGCTGGTGGAGCTGTTTGGCTTGACCCAGAAAAGACAAGTCCTTATGAATTCTACCAATTTTGGTTGAACCAAGATGATCGTGATGTCATCAAGTACTTGAAGTACTTTACTTTCTTATCACGTGAAGAAATTGAAGATTTAGCTGAAAAAGTTGAAAAGGAACCTTGGAAACGTGAAGCACAACGCCGTCTGGCTGAAGAAGTCACCAAATTTGTGCACGGTCAAGAAGGTTTAGAAGAAGCACAATTTATTACCCAAGCACTATTTAAGGGGAATGTGAAAGATTTAACTGTTGATCAAATTGAACAAGGGTTTAAGAATGCACCAAGTGTAGAAGCTACAGCAGAAGCTAAGAATATCGTTGATTTCTTGGTTGAAACTAAGATTGAACCATCAAAGCGTCAAGCTCGTGAAGATGTTTCTAATGGTGCGATCTATGTAAATGGTGAACGTCAAAAGGATACTGACTTCATTGTTGAACCAGATAGCGCTTTTGATGGTAAGTTTGTAATTATCCGTAAAGGTAAAAAGAAATATACTTTAGTAAGAATTAAACGTTAAATAAAAACTGCAAGTACTAACTTGCAGTTTTTTGTATATAAGCAATATGCTAAAATATTGCTACACGCTACTTTAGCTCAGGAGGTAGAGCACCGCCGTGGTAAGGAGGAGGTCCCCAGTTCAAATCTGGGAAGTAGCTTATAAAAAGAAAAAGTAGAAAGGAGAGAAGCTAGTGATTGATTTGGAAAAAGTTAAATTGTTTGCTAAAAAGCAACTACAAGACGAAAGAACGGGACATGATTTTTATCACGGTCAAAGAGTAGCCCATTTAGCCGAAAAAATGTATTTAATTGATAACCCACAAGCTCATAAAACTAGCCGCATGGTTGCGATAATTAAAACTGGAAGTTATCTGCACGATACTATTGATGAAAAAGTATGTGATAGGCCTGAATTAGTAATTAAGGATATCAAACTTTTACTTGAAGAAAGTGGCTTTGAATCTTTAGAAATTGCAGATATTCTATTTACTATTCAAAATATGTCTTTTTCAGCTAACATCGAACATAGGCATCAATTGCCGCTTTCAGGTCAATATGTGCAAGATGCAGATCGCTTAGAAAGTTTGGGAGCAATTGGAATTGCACGAGCTTTTACCTATGGTGGAAAACACGGAAATTTGATTTATGATCCTAAAATTAAGCCAGTAACCTTGCTAAATCATGATCAATATCGTAACCATAAAGAAACGACTATCAATCATTTTTATGAAAAATTATTCAATTTAGAAAAATTGATGAATACGAAGTCTGGTAAAAAAGAGGCACATCGAAGAACTGAGTATATGCGTGGTTTTATTGCTGAATTTATGAATGAATGGGAAGTTTAAAGTGACAAAAATAAAGAGTTGGATAAAAGAAAATATTTTTAGTGAAATAGTGTTTATTTTAACCCTGATTGCAATTTTATTGCTGATAGGTATGCGGGCAATTCCAGGTGGGTATGATCCTAATTTCCATATGGCTCGTATCCATACACTTGCTAATAATATTGCGGCAGGTCATTTCCCTAATCCCATTGGATTCAATTATTTAGGCGGTTTAGGATATGGCGTAGGATTTTTTTATGGTAATTTTTGGTTATATCCCTTTGCAATTTTAGTAGCACTGGGCTTGCCGGTTTATTCTGTTTATCGCTTATTAGTAGTTATTTTAGCAATTGGCGCAATGATAGCGATTAATTGGTCAACTTATCAATTAACGAATAGAAAAGAAATTGCTGCAGTTATAATGCCATTTTATGTTTTGAATAATTACTATATTAGTATGGTTTTTGGGCGTGCAGCAATCGGAGAAGCTATTGCGTATATTTTTATTCCGCTTATTATCATTGAGACTTTAAATATTATTACTGGTAAACCAGTTTCTTACGTTAAATATGGATTATTAATGGCCGGCTTATTAGTAAGTCATTTGCTTAGTTTCATGATGGTGCTAGGCCTAATTATACTATTCTCATTATTAAATATTGTTACCTTACTTCGCCATCTTAAAAGACTTCTGATAGTTATTAAGGGTGGTGTAATTGGAGCTGGAATTAGTGCAGTATTTTTATTACCATTAATCCAACAATATTTATTTCAACCTTTTAGAAATACTGCGGTCGATGATCAAGGTAATTTAATGCTTCCAAGTTCTAGTTTGAATTTAGTTACTGCCATTAATCCCAAATCAATTAATTTGTTGCAACAAGGCTATGTTGGTCCCTTAATTATAATCTTGGTTATTATTGCTATTATTTTTTGGTTAATAAAAATAAAGCAAAGTACTATAGAGGTGAGAACGATTTTAATTTCGACATTATTTCTTTCCTTGATACTTTATTCAAAAGTGATAGTTTTATTTTTGAGTGACCATGTAAAAAGTATCAACGTGATGCAGGAAATGTGGCGTTTGAACCTACTTTTAATCCCCTTATATCTGTTTTTAATTGCTACTTGGATAGCAAATTTAAAATTAACGACAAGCAAAATTCTAGGCATTATTAGTATTTGCCTTTTACTTATCAGCTTTGCTTTTACCTCCAAGATAACCTTAGGATTTGTGCGGGGACGATATCAATTATTGCAAATTAATTATCAAACTAATTATGGTATTAGTCGTGGAGAATATTTACCTAAAGCATTTGTAAAGTCTTATCCTGATTGGCGTGATATGACTCCAAAAAAGGTGGTCGAGAAAGAACCAGGAGTAAAAATAAAGACTAATAATTACCATGAATTAATTTTGAGTGTACCAGGAAAGATAAAGTCTGTAGTTATTCCAAAGCTGTACTATGTTGGTTATCAATATCAAGTAAAAACTAAAAATAAACTAACTTCATTTAAACTCGTAAAAGAAAATGCAGAAGGGTTAGGAATAGTAAAACTTACGCCAACAAGAGAGTCAAAAGAAGTTATTGTAAAATATAAACAAACTACTTGGGCAATTTTAGGATGGATAATTTCTGGATTAACTTTATGCTTTTTGGTAATTAGATTAGCAATTAAAAAAAGAAAGTAAGTAAAAATAGCTAGTGGCTATGAAAAAATCATAACTACTAGCTATTTTTATTTATTAATTAAGCTAATGAATCCCACGGAGCAAGTTCAATTGGAGTAGATTCAGCTAATTTTCTTTGATCGGCTGTCAAGAACTCCTTACGAACCACTACTTCATAAACAAATTCATTAAACCAGTTATTGCTCATCGTAAAGTAGCCTTTGCGTCCGGATTTATCACCCCAAGAATTTTCTACCTTCCATTTACGAATTTCGCCATTGTCTTCATCAACACCAACTAAGGTCATGGCGTGACTAACACTACCTTCACCAGTAGCTAGTCGTTCTGCTTTGGTCATTTGGGTGTCGACTTCAAATAGATCATCAGTTTTGTAAAGTTCGGTATCTAAGTAACCAGTTTTACGATCCATTTCTTTCAAAACGTCATTACCAAACCAAACACTTTCGCCATCTTTTAATTGGTTAATAGCTGCAGAACGTAAGTATTCCATTGGTTCATTTAAGAAAGTAATGGGAATACCACCATTAACATTGTCTTCATATGGTAAAGAATATAATTTGTTATATTCATGATCGGGTGCATTAGTTAAGCAAACGTAATCATCAAAATTAATATTCCAATATTTATTGAAAAACTCAGTTGGCGTTAAATTCTTATCTAAGTGAAGTTCTTTATTATCATCACGATACTCAAGATCAAAAGTTTTAGGTGGCTCACCAACTGCGATTGCCGTCATCCGATAAATTTCACTTAAAAATTTTTTGCGTTTCTTTTCTACTTCTTCGGTTTTACCAGCATTGACTAATTTACGTAAAACTAGAGCATCTTTTCTTTCTTTACGAGCCAATGCATCACGTAAAGCAGCTGTATGGTCAGTGTTAAAACTCTCTGGCATTGCATAAGAAGGAACAACACCATATTTTTTAACTAGTGAAGCAGCCATTGCCCATTGCCCGCCATCGGCACCAGCAAAATCAAAATATGCTTGAACAGTCCGATCGTTTAATGGCTTATCGGCAGAAGCAATAATTTCATCATAAAAAATATTTGCTCGTTCGATTTTGTCCCAGAAGAAATTATATGCTTGGGATAGAGTAAAGTTTTTGGCATGATATTTTTTACCAAAATCATGGCGCAAAGTATTTAATGTGGCAAATAACCAACAACGTCCTGATTGTTTTTGATTAGTGACATTATCTGTTTCTACTTCAATTGAAAAAGTATCAGTTAGGCGACCAACAACATCTGGGTTAAATGATGCTTCTAGTAACCCATTACGCATTGCGGCCCGAGAGACAACTTGATTTCTGGAATTGTGAAAATCAGTCCGGAAATCTTCTATTTCTTGAAAAGATAGTTCGTGAGACATATGAAACTCCTTTTAACTTTTTTATAATTTATAGCTCTTATTTTACATCATTTTTTAATAATTGCGAGTTAAACTTATTTCCATAAATATTTTTGTTAAAAGGATTAAACATGATACACTTGATTAAAATAATGGAGGAATTTGAAAAAAATCATGGTTTATTTTCAAAAAATGACCCCAGAGGGTTATCAAGAAATAGAAGCAGAAATTAAGCGTTTAAAAAAGGATCGTCCGCGTAGAATTAAAATCTTGCAAGAGGCAAGAAGTATGGGTGATCTATCTGAAAATTCTGAATATACTACGGCTAAACAAGAATTGGGGCACTTACAGAGTCGATTGCGCTATCTTGATAAACAATTAAAATATGCGGAAATTATTGAACAAAAAACTGATGGAACAATTGATTTGGGTTCGGAAGTCGAATTAAAATTTGAAGATGATGATGAGGCTGAGAATTATAAAATAGTAGGGAGAATGGAAGCAGATTTAGCTAAAAATAAAGTTTCTTTTGATTCTCCACTCGGGCAAGCCCTTATGAAACAAACTGCTGGAGCAGTAGTAACAGTAGAGGCTCCGGCAGGCAGTTATCAGGTTAAAATATTAGCAGTAAAGTAACAAGTGCAAGTTATGAATACAAAAAGGTCTTGGCTATTTAGGCCAAGACCAGTAGATTATATCGTGGATTATGAAATTATAAATTACCAAATAAGTTTTTCTTCCGGTTGAGTATAGTATATTTGAAAAATTAATTTGGACGGTAATAAATAATCATTTTATATGCCTCACCTTACCTTTCTTCATACTAGCTAATAGGTTTCCTTGATAATTTTAGGACTAAAATAAAAAATCAGGAAATAATATGACTTAAGAATAATTAATATAATAAATAGAAACAAAAAGAGACCTAGTTTTAACTAGGTCTCTTTTTGTGATGTGAGTTTTCACTAACTATTTTAACCTTAATTTGTTAAATAGTCTAAGACTTTTTATAGATAAAAAATATTATCCTACTTTTTTGATGCCAATTTTTGATATAAAGCAATTATTTCCTGAGCAAGATCAATAAAGGTAGTTGCAGTCATCAAATGATCTTGAGCATGAATTAAATAAAGATTTAGCGGGACAGGAGCACCACTAGCCTGCTGGCTAAACATGTCTTTTTGGATAAGATGGGCCTTATTTAAAGCTTGGTTTGCTTCTTGCAAGTAATTATGCGCTTGTTCAAAGTTGTCTTTTTTAGCAACATGAATAGCTTGCATGGCAGCAGCTTTAGCATTACCAGCTTCAATAATAAGTTCCATGGCCATTTGATTATTTTGTTTTTCTTCTGACATTTAATTATTTAAAAGGCTTTCTGCCTGCGCGAGTACTTTTTCACCGTCCATCATGGCATAGTCTTGCATATTAATGACCGCGACTGGGATGTTAGCAGTACTAGTCTTTTTTTGAACTTCTTCTTTCAAATATTGAATTTGTGGACCTAGTAACAAAACATCTGGTTGGATGGTTGGTAGTTGGGTTTCAATTTCACTTATTGAGCCAGTAATAATTTGATAATCTTTATTATTTTTTTGAGCAGCCTGTTTCATTTTAGATACTAGGAGAGCACTTGATAACCCTGATACACAAGCAATCATAATTATTTTTTTAGCCATTAACCTTGCTCCTTAATTTTATTTTGCTTAAGAGGCTTTTATTATAGCAAGGATAGGCTAAAAAATAAATAAACCTTACCTTTGCTCTTGAAAAATCAGCTTAAAAAAGTGTAGAATTTATACGAACACATGTTCTAAAAATGCATAAGAGGCGATTATATGTATGATTATCGTTATGAGCCGAAACACTTAATTTTCATGATTGACAATAAATCTTTTTATGCCAGCTGTGAATGTATTAGACTTGGATTAAATCCAATGACAACTGCTTTGTGCGTGATATCAAGGCAACCTAATACTAATGGTGGATTGATTTTGGCTTCTTCTCCTTTAGCCAAGAAGAAATATGGTTTAAAAAATGTTATGCGAATGCGCCAATTACCCAAAGAAACTGAAACTCCCGATTTATATCGAGTTGATCCGCATATGAATCTTTACATTAAAAAGGCGCTAGAAATTAAACAAATTTTTTTGCATTATTGCGCTGAGGAAGATCTTCATACTTATTCAATAGATGAAAGTATGCTCGACATGACCAAATCATGGCACCTTTTTGGGAAGGATCCTTATGAAGTGGCACGCAAAATTCAAAAAGAAATCCATGATAAGCTAGGTTTATACACTACCTGTGGAATTGGTGAGAATCCTTTATTGGCTAAACTGGCAATGGATATTTCTGCTAAACATCGCCTTTCAATGATAGATTTTTGGCATTATATTGAAGTTCCAGATACTATTTGGAAGATCAAAAATTTAGAAGATGTTTGGGGTATTAACAAAAATACTGCTCATCATTTACGTAAACTAGGAATTCATAATATGTATCAATTAGCTCACTTTAATCCCGATCGCTTACATCGTGAGTTTGGTATAATTGGTGATCAATTATTTGCAATGAGTTGGGGTGTAGATCGAAGCATCATTAGCCAAAAGCCCAAAATAAATGAAAAAAGTTATTCTAATTCCCAAGTTTTAGAAAGAGATTATCAAGTGCAACGCGAAATTGAAGTAGTTTTACGTGAAATTGGGGAACAAGTGGCGGCCAGAATTAGGAAACGGCGCCTGCAGACAAGTTTGATTACCCTTCATATTGGTTATGCTTTAAGTTGCGACTCGAGTCGGGGTTTTACAAGGAATGAGCGAATTGCTCCTACTAATAATAATGAAAAATTAACACGTGAATTAATTGGAATTTTTCGAAATAATTGGCACGGGGAACCGGTTAGAAGAATTGGAATTAGTTATGGCAAATTATCCCCAGAAAATTTGCAACAGTTAGATTTTTTTACTTCTCCTCGGCATCAGATAAATGCTTTTCAAATTGATCATACTATTGATCGCATCCGAAAAGATTATGGCTTTGCGAGTGTAGTAAAGGCTTCAAGTTTATTACCTGGAGCTACTGCAATTAAACGAAGTAATTTGGTTGGTGGGCATACTGGAGGTAATGCCTATGAATGATGATTTTGATGCTCGTATTAATGCCTTTTTTAAGAATTACCAAGATCGGGGCATGATAAAATGGGCTGGATTTTACTTGAGCGACCATACTGCCCAAATAAATACTGATTATCAAAAAAGAAACCAAGTTGTTAAAAAAAGGCGATCCATGTCCTTGCAAGAAATAGGGGAACAGCTGATGTGCGCCTTTTCAACACATAAAAGAGTAAAGGTACAATTGAAAATTAAAAATATGGAAGCTCAATATGAACCGGATATTGAGGGATGGATCGAAGGTTATGATGAGGATGAAGTAGTGATATCAGGACAAAAAATAAAATTGAGCGAAATAAATAACATTTTACTATGAATTTTAATTATGACACATCTTTAGGCCAAAATTTTGTTATAATCTAAACGATAAAAAAAGTGAGAGGTAAGGATGTGGCCAGCTTGAATACTCCAGCATCACGGCAAGGTAATTTTACTCGTTATGCAGTTTATTTGGTCTTATACCTAATAGTTTTAGGTTGTAAGAGCTTAACAATATTTCACAATAAATTTCATCTATTTGGTATGATCTTATTTATTCCGATAGCTGCAGTAGTGTTACTTTTTTATATTCGCCAATTTAACCATGAACAAAAATATTTTGTTAAAAGTTTTAAATTATCTTTTTTAGGGGACTACACCTTTACCTTTGGTATGACGCTGATCATTATTGCAGCGAGAATTTTATTTACTTATTTACAAGCCAAGGGCAGTCTGCCAAAACTTACTTTACAAGTGCATTATCTCGATCATGAGTCTAATTCTTTATATTGGTTTTTAATTTTTGCAATTGGTATTGTATTCCCCACCCTCCAGCAATTTTTAACTAATGGCTTTTTCTTTAATTATTTTTTCCGTGAAAGTACGATGTTAAGCAGTGTTTTGGGAATAATGGCTTCAGGACTGTTTTTTAGTATTTTAAATTTTCAATTTTCTCTTCCAATTTTGATAGTTAATTTTATTTATGGAGTACTCTTTGCCTGGAGCTATTTATACACACAATCCCTTTGGATTCCAGTTTATCTGAGCATATTGAATGGAATTTTAATGGTAATAATGATTTAACAGAAAAAAGAGACATTACTTTGTGTAATGTCTCTTTTTAAGTAAGCGGATAGCGTGAATCGAACCCGCATCTTCAGCTTGGGAAGCTGACATTCTACCATTAAACTATACCCGCGGGATATAAGAATTGTATCACACACTTTCTCTGTGGGGCAATAGTGTGCGGGTAAGTTTAACTTGTTTGCGATCAATTAGTGAAGTGAAGTTCTGAAAGAGCCATTTTCTTAATTCATTTGGTGTAATAACTAATGGCATGCGAGGATGGGCAGCTAAAACTGTTTCATTAGAGTCGGTAGTCACAAGAGCAAAATGTTTTTCATCATAAATAGCAGCTATCATAGTAAGTGGTTGTGTAGCAGACTTAAAACTAAATTCTTCATGATAAGTTTTACCATTGGAAAGAGTATAAGTATTACGACTACTTTCAAAGAATTGATTAGTCAAAACAATACATCTTTGACGAGCAAAGGATTTATCCCACATTGATCGTTGTGGCTCAAAAAAGCGTTCTACTCGAGCGTTATTAAGTACTTGGTTTGGTTTAAATGGACTAGGATAGCCCCAATCCATAATTTGAAGTTGAAGTTTATCATCTTGATAAAGTAAGACTAAAGATTTGCGTTTTGGAAAGATTTCAGTTGCATCTTTAAACTCTTCTTTAGGAAAATCAACTGGGACTAAAGGTAAATCAAGATCTTCTTTAAGATATTTTTCAATTTTATGTAATGGTGGTAATTGAAAGTGACTGCACATTTCTCTCACTCCTTCTTTAATTATTATTTTATCAACTTGAACTTGAGTTTAAAGAAATAAGCATTTTTGCTAGAATAACTAATATATAAGATGTTAATTAACAAACGGAGATAATTATGACAAAAGAAATTTTATTAACTGGTGATCGTCCTACAGGGAAACTTCATATTGGTCACTATATCGGCTCATTAAAGAATCGTGTAAAATTACAAAATGAAGGAAAATACGATCCTTATATTATGATTGCGGATACCCAAGCTTTAACCGACAATGCCCGTGATCCAGAAAAGATTAGAAAAAGTTTAATTGAAGTAGCGCTTGATTATTTAGCAGTAGGTCTTGACCCAGAAAAGTCTACAATTTATGTGCAATCTCAAATTCCTGCTTTATTTGAATTAACTGCATATTACATGGATTTAGTAACTGTTGCTCGTTTAGAGAGAAACCCAACTGTTAAAACAGAAATTAAACAAAAAGGCTTTAAGGACTCGATTCCAGTCGGATTTTTAAATTATCCAGTTTCTCAAGCTGCCGATATTACTGCTTTTAAGGCAACCTTGATTCCCGTTGGGGATGATCAAGAACCAATGCTAGAACAAACTCGTGAAATTGTTCGTACTTTTAATCGAGTTTATAACACTGATATCTTGGTAGAACCAAAGGGCTATTTTCCACCAAAGGGTCAAGGTAGATTACCAGGTCTTGATGGTAATGCTAAAATGTCTAAATCCTTGGGTAATGCTATTTATTTATCTGATGATGCTAAGACAGTCCAAAAGAAAGTTATGTCAATGTATACTGACCCTAACCATATTCATGTTGAAGATCCTGGTCAAGTTGAAGGTAATACTGTCTTTACGTACTTAGATGTTTTTGCGCCCGATAAAGACAAAGTTGCAGAATTAAAAGAACAATATCAAAAGGGTGGTCTTGGGGACGTTAAGATTAAACGCTACCTTAATGAAGTACTTGAAGCTGAGCTTGCACCAATCAGAGAACGTCGTGAAAAATATGCTCAAGATCCAGATGCGGTTTATGAAATGCTTTTAGAAGGATCAAAGAAGGCAAATGAAGTTGCCAACCAAACTCTTGAAGAAGTTAGAGATGCAATTGGCTTAAATTATTTTAAAAAGAACTAGTTTCTTAAGAGGGTATCATGTCACGCAATAGAATTCCTTGGAAACAATATTTTATGATGCAGGCCTTGGTTATCTCGCAACGTTCTACTTGTGATCGTGCTTTAGTTGGAAGTGTTTTGGTCAAGGGCGATCGGATGGTAGCGACTGGCTATAATGGTAGTGTCTCTGGTCAAGAACATTGTGATGATGTAGGACATCTAATGGTTGATGGACATTGTATTCGAACGATTCATTCTGAAATGAATACTTTGATACAATGTGCCAAAGATGGTATTTCCACTGAAAATACAGAGATTTATGTAACTTATTTTCCTTGTTTTAACTGCGCTAAATGTTTAGTACAGGCTGGTGTCAAAAAGATTAATTACTTTTATGATTATCATGATGATCCTTTAACCTTAAGACTTTTACATGACAAAAATATAGGGCTCGAGCAAGTCAAACTTGAAAAGAAATATGTGCAAGATCTAGAAGATCAACTTAATTTAGCAGAAGCAAGTAATAATGATGAAACATAAAGTATTTCTAGGAATTTTAACATTATTAGCATTTTTGGGCTTGGCCATGAAACAGCCTAATGTTAATGATCATGCTCATATTTATAATGCCCCTACTAATAAGTTAGTAAGTGAAAAAAATGAAACCTATCAAACTAGCAAATTAAAAGAAAAGCCGGTAATTGATTTAGTTAGCATTATAAATAATGATGCTTTTAAACGCTTAAAACCACATAAAAATCAGGTTTTAATTGTTACACTTCACCAAAAGAAAAATAACGTTCAAATTTTGGTAGGAAGTAATTTCAAAAAAACGTTATCGGCAACAACTACTAGTAATATTGTTCGTTATGCTGGTGATGATTTACGTAGTAGTAACAATAGGACCTTTAATAAAGGGATACGTAAGGTATTTAATGCCTGTACAACCTTAATTGATCAAGAACTTAGTTTGCCAGCTGATAAGAATGCCTTATCGAATAATCAACTACAAAAAATAAATCATCCGCAAAGTGTAAATTTTGTATGGGGAATTATAATTGCGTTAGGTGCTACCATAGTTTTTTCTTGGTATCAAAGACGAAATAGGAGATAGTATTTAATTTGTGGTTGACGAATAAGTTAAATCCCATTAAAGTGGTTAGTGGAAGTTAAATATAAGGCAAATAAACTGTTAGGTGAGACTCCTACATGAATATATGCTGTCGCCCAGCAACATCCAGAGATGCCAACGGGTCAAACAGGGATCGTCGACTTAAGGCCCTCCCCAGCCAGCTAGTTATGCAGAATTGCAGCAACTTTACGTCATGTAGTGTTAAAACTGAACGACGAGTATAAATATCGCTTGGATATAAAAGACCAATGCAGTTTTTGCGTTTGGTCTTTTTTGTTTGTTTGCTTTCTTTTGATTAAAAGAAAGGAAGTTAAAATGTTAAAAATTACAAATCCTAGCAAAAAAATGATGAGTAATATCAAGCTTGTGCGCCAAATTGCACAAGAAGATAAATTTGCGACTTTGCAACGTCTTCATACCTCAATTAATGGTCTCTATAGTGCTGATGCGAGGCAAAGATTAGAAAAATTTGGTCCTAATGAAGTGGCGAAAAAGCCGACCAATACTAGAATTCAATTTTTAATTCAATCCTTTTTAACACCATTTACAATTGTTTTACTTATTTTAGCAACGATTTCATTTTTTTCTGAATATTTATTTGTACCTGCTTCTCAGAAAGATCTTAGTACAACAATTATTATGTTGATTATGGTATTAATATCTGGAGTTACGGGATATATTCAAAATATTAAAACAAATAATGCAGTAGAGGATTTATTGAATATTGTTTCTGTGACGACAAATATTCGTCGTAATGGTGAAAATATTGAATTACCAACAAAAGATGTGGTAATAGGAGATATTATTAACTTATCTGCCGGAGATATGGTTCCAGCAGATATGCGGTTACTAAAGACAAAAGACTTATTTTGCTCAGCTAGTTCACTAAATGGTGAATCTGAACCAACTGAGAAAATAGCTAATGCTCGTCCCAAAAGCGATGAGCTCAAAAATTATCTTGATTATCCTAATATTGCTTATGAAGGTACAACCATCGTATCAGGATCAGGGATTGGAGTAGTATTTGCAACAGGCGAAAAAACTGTCTTTGGCAAAATTGCCCAAAATATTTCCAAAAATAAAATTAAAGAAACCAGTTTTGATTTAGGTATTAGAGATATTTCAAAAATGCTTTTAATCATGACTGCAATTATTGCTCCGACAGTTTTTATTATTGATTGGCTAACAAAAGGTAACTGGCTTGATGCTCTTTTATTTGGTATTGCTACGGCCGTTGGCTTAACTCCTGAGATGTTACCAGTAATTGTCACTAGTAATCTAGTTACAGGCTCAGTGGAAATGTCAAAGCAAGGAACAATTGTAAGAACTATGAGTTCAATTCAAAATTTTGGCTCAGCTGATATTCTGTGTACTGATAAGACAGGAACTTTAACCCAAAATAAGGTAATGCTTGAACGTCATTATGACCTAGATCTACAAGAACAGCCTGATATTCTAAAATATGCTTATTTAAATGCCTATTTTCAAACAGGTATGAAAAATTTAATTGATCGATCAATTATTAATGCGGCTAATAATGAATTGGATGTCAATGATATTAATCACGACTATAGTAAGGTTGATGAAATTCCTTTTGATTTTAAGCGCCGTCGTGTGAGTGTTGTGGTGGCCAATGCTGAAAATGAACATGTTTTGGTAACCAAAGGAGCGGCGGAGGAAATGCTCGCATGCTCAACAAAAATCGAAGTAAACAATAAGGTAGAACCTTTGACCGATGAACGTCGTACTAAAATTATGAGTGAAATCAACCATATGAGTGCTGATGGAATGCGAATCATTTTACTTGGTTATAAAAGAGATCCAGCAGCGGTCGGAGCTTTTTCACCTGAAGATGAGAATAATTTGATTTTAACTGGCTTTTTAGCATTTCTAGATCCACCTAAAGAAAGTGCTAAGGAAACAATTCAAACTCTGAATAAAGATGGGATTAATGTCAAAATACTGACAGGAGATACGGCAATTGTTACTCGTAAAATAGCAGTTGATGTAGGAATAAATGCCGATGTTGTTTACTCAGGCAAAGATTTTGTCGATAAAAGTGAAGCTGAAAAGCAGGCAATGGTTGAAGAATGTAATATCTTCGTTAAACTTTCTCCGCAAGATAAGGCTGATATTATTGATTTACTGAAGAAAAATGACCATACGGTAGCTTATATGGGTGATGGTATTAATGATGCCTCAGCAATGAAAGCTGCTGATGTATCAGTATCAGTAGATACAGCTGTAGATATAGCCAAAAAGTCTGCAGATATTATTTTATTAGAAAAAGATTTGGCCATTTTAGAAAAAGGGGTAACAATTGGCCGTCGAGTATTTGGTAATACAATGAAATATATTGAGATTACCTTATCATCCAATTTCGGAAATATATTATCGATTTTGCTCGCCTCAATCTTTTTACCCTTCTTACCGATGTCCCCAATGCAGCTATTAATTTTAGAATTAATTTATAGTTTATCGTGTTTATCAATTCCATTTGATACGATGAACGAACATTACTTACAGGTACCAAGAAAATGGAGTACAAAAAAATTACCAAAATTTATGCTTTATTTTGGTCCAGTTTCGTCAATTTTTGATGTCATTACATTTGGACTACTCTTTTTCTGGATTTGTCCGCAAATCGTTGGTAATTCTTGGTTTACTGCTACTTCAAGTCAACGTGCCTTATTTATCACAATCTTTGCGGCAGGTTGGTTTGTTGAATCCTTGTGGACTCAAGAAATATTAATTCAAGTATTACGGGATCCGAGGATTCCATTTATTCAACAACATTCTTCTCCAGCCGTGGCGTGGGCTACTTTAGGAGCTGGTGTGATTGGAACACTTTTACCTTTTATTACTCCAATTGCCAAAATCATGAAGTTCGGCCCGTTACCACTTTACTATTTAGGACTAGTAGTAATTTTACTGATTCTTTATATTGCTTTGACAACAATAGTGAAGTACTGGTACTTGAAAAAAGAAAAATTCTTAATTTAATATTCAGTATTTACATAAAAAAGAGGAATTTTATAATAAATTCCTCTTTTTCTATAGTTTCATGCTAAATTTGGGGTGTAAGATGCTATGATATACTAGCAAGAAGAGAATTAGAGGGAGCGATTAATTATGGCAGAAAAGAAAACATATTATATTACAACTCCAATTTATTATCCGTCTGGTAAATTAACTATTGGAAATGCTTATACTACTATTGCTGCGGATACGATGGCTCGTTACAAACGTGCCCAAGGTTATGATACTTTCTTTTTGACCGGGACTGATGAACACGGTTTAAAGATTGAACAAAAGGCAGAAGCAAAGGGAATTAAACCCCAGCAATTTGTCGATGATATGGCAGCTTCTTATAAAAAACTATGGAAGATGCTAGATATTTCTTACGATAAATTTATTCGTACAACAGATGAAGAACATGTAAAGGCTGTTCAAAAAATCTTTGAACGTCTATTGAAGCAGGGCGATATTTATCTTGGTGAATATCAAGGTTGGTATTCAGTAGAAGATGAAGAATATTTTACTGAATCTCAATTAGCTGAAGTTTACAAAGATGATAATGGTAAAGTAATTGGTGGGAAGGCACCTTCTGGTCATGAAGTTAAATTAATTAAAGAGCCTTCTTATTTCTTTAGAATGAGTAAATATGCTGATCGTTTACTTGATTACTACAATGAGCATCCTGAATTTATTTTGCCTCATTCACGTGAAAAAGAAATGGTCAATAACTTTATTAAACCAGGTCTTGAAGATTTATCAGTGACGAGAACAACCGTTAACTGGGGGATTCCTGTACCTAGTGACCCTAAGCATGTAGTTTATGTATGGATTGATGCTCTTTCCAATTATATTACTGCTCTTGGATATGGCTCAGATAATGACTCATTATTTGAAAAATATTGGCCAGCAGATGTTCATTTAGTTGGTAAAGAAATTGTTCGATTCCATACTATTTATTGGCCAATTATGTTAATGGCCTTGGGCTTACCATTGCCTAAGCAAATTTTTGGGCACGGTTGGGTTTTGATGAAAGATGGAAAAATGTCAAAATCCAAAGGAAATGCTGTATATCCGGAAATGATTGTAGAACGTTATGGTTTAGACGCTTTGCGTTACTACCTAATGCGTGAAATTCCATTTGGTAGTGATGGTATCTTTACTCCAGAAGACTTTGTTGAAAGAGTTAACTTTGACCTAGCTAATGACCTTGGTAATCTTTTAAATAGAACTGTTTCTATGATTAATCAATATCAAGACGGCATGGTAGCTCCTGTAACTGAAACTGAAGATGAATTTGCAAAGAGCTTACGTGAAACTGCTCAAGCAACCATTGATAATTATTACCAGAAGATGGATCAATTGCATTTCTCACAAGCATTAGATGAAATCTGGAAGCTTATTTCTCGTGCAAATAAATATATTGATGAAACCACCCCTTGGGTCTTAAATAAAGAAGGCAAAAAAGAAGAACTTTCACGTGTGATGAGTAATTTAGCTGAAAGTTTACGCTTGGTTGCGCTTTTAATCCAACCAGTGATGACCGAAAGTCCGGCTAAAATGTTTGCTCAATTAGGCTTGGATCTAGATAACGAAGAGGCAAATGTTTTAGAGTGGGGCGGTTATAGTTGGGATACTAAGGTAACTGAAAAACCAACACCAATTTTTCCACGTTTAAAAAATGACGAAGAGGTTAAATATATTAAAGAACAAATGGCAAAGGCTAAACCTAAGAAAGCTACTCGTAGTCAACAAAAGGAAGCTCAAAAAGAAGCCAAGGCCATTACAATTGACGACTTTGATAAAGTTGAAATGAAGGTCGGCCAAATTTTGAATGTGGAACCGGTTAAAGGCTCTAATAAATTATTAGCCTTTAAGTTAGACTTTGGTGAAGCAAAACCTCGTCAAATATTGAGTGGAATCGCCAAGTTTTATCCAGATTATGAAGATTTAGTAGGGAAAAAAGTTATTGCTGTAACTAACTTAAAACCAAGAAAGATGTTAGGACATTTAAGTCAAGGCATGCTTTTATCAAGTGAAAAAGATGGCAAGATTAAGTTAAGTCTTGTTGGTGATGAACATGAAGTGGGAGCGATTCTAGGTTAATGGAACTTTTTGATTCACATACTCATTTAAATGATGAGCCTTTTAGAGGGAAAGAAGAGTTTTACTTAGAACGAGCCGAAAACCTTGGTGTAACTCGAGCAGCAGTGGCAGGACAAGATCCTGACTTTAATGAGCGCGCAATTGATTTAAGTGAACGTTTTGATAATTTATATGCGATTGTAGGTTACTGTCCCGATGTAGCTAAGGATTTTGATCAAGCTGCTAAAGATAAGTTAATTGAGCAATTGCAATTAGACAAAACAGTAGCTTTAGGAGAAATTGGTCTTGATTATTATTGGGATGAATCACCTCGTGATATTCAACGCAAAGTTTTTGCTGAGCAGTTAGAAATTGCCCATGAACTAAAGATGCCAGTTAATATTCATACACGTGATGCATTTGAAGATACTTATAAGATTCTAAAAGACAGTAAAGTGGGCGAGTATGGCGGTATTTTGCATAACTTTAATGGAGATCCGGAATGGATGAAAAAATTCTTGGATTTAGGAATGATGATGTCATTTTCTGGAGTCGTATCTTTTACTAAAGCTACTGATGTTCACGCGTCAGCTAAAGTGGTTCCTTGGGATCGGATACTCATTGAAACAGATGCACCTTACTTGACTCCCAAACCATATCGGGGGAAGCAAAATGAAACTGGTTATGTTCATTATGTAGCACAGGCAATTGCTGATTTACGTGAAGTAACAATTGATGAAGTGGCTACTCATACTTATGAAAACGCGATGAAAATATATGGAATCAAATAATAAAAAACACTTTAATGCTGTGGTTATTGTTGAGGGCCGAGATGATACTAAAAGATTAAAACAATTTTTTCCAGGTATTGAGACCATTGAAACTAATGGTTCTGAAGTATCACAAGAAACTTTGGCTGAAATAAAAAAGTTAGCTGATGCGAGAGAAATAATTGTTTTTACAGATCCAGATTACAATGGTGAAAGAATACGACGTTTGGTAACTGAGGTAGTCCCTACGGCAAAACAGGCTTTTATTACGCGGAAAGAGGGGGAGCCGACTAAACGTGGAAATAGTCTAGGAGTTGAACATGCTTCTAAAGCTGCAATTGAACGTGCGCTACGTGATTTACATGAAATTCAACCTCAGTCCACTGATATTACCCGTGAAAAATATATAGCCTTAGGGCTGGGTATGGGACCAAATGCTAGGAAGTTAAGAGAAAAAGTAGGTATTGAGCTAGGAATAGGATATGGTAATGCTAAACAATTTTTACGTCGTTTGGAAATGTTTGGGATCACCTATGCTCAATTAGAGGAGGCAGTTAATCATGTCAAATAGTATGCCAATCGCTAATCCAGTGAGAACGCAAGCAATTGTGAATCGCTATTTTATGCATGCTAAGAAAAATTTGGGACAAAATTTTTTAGTCGATATTGGTGCAATCAAAGGAATTGTAGCAGCAGCTGATATTCAACCAGGAGATCAAGTAATTGAAATTGGACCTGGGATTGGCTCCTTAACTGAGCAACTTTTATTAGCTGGTGCAAAAGTATTAGCCTATGAAGTTGATAAAGATTTGCCAGACATTTTACATAATGAACTACCCCAAACTGTGGATAATCAACCTTTAACTGATCGTTTTAAGTTGGTAATGAAAGATGTTTTAAAGGCGAATTTTAAAGAAGATACAGCTGGCTTTCTCGATTTAAATAAACCAGTAAAAATTGTCGCAAATTTACCTTATTACATCACTACCCCAATAATTTTTGACTTAATTAATAGTGACCTCAAATTTGTCAGTTTAACTTTAATGATGCAAAAAGAAGTAGCTGAGCGATTAGTGGCCCATCCTAAGACTAAGGCTTATGGTCCTTTAACAATTGCAGTTCAATCACGAATGAAAGTTAAACTAGCCGAAGAAGTAAAAAGTAGCTCTTTTATGCCACGTCCCAAAGTTGACTCAGCAGTTGTTGTCCTAACTCCTTTAAGTGATAAATACAATATTGAAGATGAAAAGTTTTTCAATCATGTCGTAAAAGTATGTTTTTCGCAACGAAGAAAGACCTTATCCAATAACTTAAAAACCTTTATTAAAGATAAGGATAAGCGTGAAAAATTAATTACTGACCTTGGTTTTGATTTACATGTTCGGCCGGAAGAGCTAACCATTAATGATTTTATTACTTTAGCTAAGGCACTAAAAAAGCTTAGCTAAAATCTTGATGATAAAGTAAAAGTGTGGTAAAATATCTCCCGAAAAGGGAGCGTGACATCTAGTGCCAATATCACTAAATTCAATTAAGCAAGATTTAGATTCTCACATTGGTGAAAGTCTAGTAGTAGTAGCACAAGCTGGTCGTAAGAAGGTTACTCGTAGAAAGGGTACTTTAACCAAGACTTATCGTGCAGTGTTCGTAGTTGATTTAGATCAAGACCAAAATAACTTTGAACGTGTTTCTTATAGTTATACCGATCTTTTAACTAAGAATATTGAACTTGAATTTGAAGAATTATAAGTCTTTATTTGCTAACATTTAAATAAATTACGAATAATCACTAGGATATTTTTGAAATTCTAGTGATTTTTCTTTATATTCAGAGTATTATTAATAAAAAATGTTTAGTTTTAGGAAGGTGAAGCAATGAAAAGATCAGAAAGACTAGTTGATATGGTGAAGTACTTAATGGATCATCCCCATACTTTAATTGCCTTGCCATTCTTTGCAAAGCGTTATGATGCAGCAAAATCTTCCATCTCAGAAGATTTAACTATTTTACGAAATACTTTAGCTAATAATAAAGATGGAATATTAGAAACTGTTGCTGGAGCGGCAGGTGGAGTACGTTATATTCCCTTTATGGGTAAACAAACGGCTGCTAGTTTTTTGCGTGAACTTGCTGATCGCGTAGAAAATCCAGACCGAATTTTACCAGGAAATTTTCTTTATTTCTCAGATATTTTGGGTTCACCTCAAGACTTACAAAATATCGGCAAGCTAATTGCGACTAAATATGCCTTTAGTAAAGTAGATTATGTAATGACAGTAGAAACCAAAGGTTTGACAATGGCTCAAGCAGTAAGCCGTTTTTTAAATGTACCTTTTGTATTAGTTAGACGTCAGCCTAAAATTACTGAAGGGGCTACAATTTCCGTTAACTACGTTGCCTCTTCTAGCGATCGTGTTGAAAAAATGGAATTAGCTAAGCGAAGTTTACCTAGCGGATCATACGTGTTAATTGTTGATGACTTTATGCGTGGTGGGGGAACTTTGACCGGAATGGAAGAATTAGTTAAGGAATTTAATTGTCATGTGGCGGGAATGTCTGTCTTATGTGAAAGTAAATTTGCTTCTCGCAAGGTTGTTGATGATTACCAATCATTAATTAAAATTGCTGATGTTGACCGAAATAAAAAATTAATTAAAGTGCAAATTGGTAATATTCTTGATCAAATAAACTTCGATCGTTTTTCATAGTGAAAATGCTATAATTAAGTTAATTTAATGATAGTAAAGGACAAAAGTTAAATGAATAAATATGTGGTAATTCTAGCAGCTGGTAAAGGTACCAGAATGAAATCAAAATTATATAAAGTTTTACACAAAGTATGTGGAAAAACTATGGTAGAACATGTTGTAGATGCTGCCAAGGGCACTGAACCAACTGAAATCGTTACAGTAGTTGGTACTGGTGCTGCCAAAGTAAAAGATGTTTTAGCTGGTCAATCTGAATTTGCCTTCCAAAAAGAACAATTAGGGACTGGAGATGCAGTTATGGCAGCCAGTGACTTACTTGCCGATAAAGATGGTAGTACTTTAGTTGCTACTGGAGATACACCATTATTTACCAGTGAAACTTTTAATAATTTATTTGCTAAACATCAAGCCGATGGTAATAGTGCAACGGTTTTAACTGCTAAGGCACCTAATCCTTTTGGTTATGGTCGAATTATTCGTGATGAAAATGGCAATGTTTTGCGGATTGTGGAACAAAAAGATGGAACACCGGAAGAATTAGCTGTTGATGAAATTAATACTGGTGTCTTTGCATTTAATAATAAAGAATTATTTGAAGCATTAAAGCAAGTTGGTAATAACAATGCTCAAGGTGAGTATTATCTTACTGATGTTTTAGAAATTATGCGGAAGGCTGGCAAAAAAGTTGGTGCATATCAAATGCCTGACTTTAGCGAAAGCTTAGGAGTAAATGACCGTATTGCTTTAGCTCAAGCAACCAAGATTATGCAAAAACGTATTAATGAAGCACATATGCGTGATGGAGTTTCATTTATTGATCCTGATACTGCTTATATTGATGCTGGGGTAAAAATTGGCAACGATACAGTGATTGAAGGTAATGTAGTTATTAAAGGAAATACCGTAATTGGCAGTGACTGCTACATTACCAATGGTTCACGTATCATTGATTCAAAGATTGGTGATGGTGTTACTATTACCTCTTCAACTATTGAAGAATCTGAAATGGATGATAACTCAGATATTGGACCTAATTCACACTTACGTCCAAAAGCTAAAATTGGTAAAAAAGCCCATATTGGTAATTTTGTAGAAATCAAGAAGGCGGAAATTGGTGAAAATACTAAAGTTGGTCATTTAACGTATGTAGGGGATGCAACTTTAGGTAAGGATATTAACATTGGGTGCGGAACAATTTTCTCTAATTATGATGGCGTTAAGAAATTCCATACTAATGTGGGTGACCATTCATTTATTGGAGCAGGAGCAACTATTATTGCACCCGTAAATATAGCTGATCATGCTTTTGTAGCTGCTGATTCAACCATTACTAAAGATGTAGGACGTTATGATATGGCTATTGCTCGTGGACGTCAAACTAACAAGCCAGATTACTGGCACAAGTTGCCATTATCAAAAGATAAAGAGTGGGAATAATTGATCATTTTTGAAAGAGTCAACTAAGTTTGACTCTTTTTTTATATAATTTGCGCACAAACCAGATTTTTTTGCTATTATTAGTTATGAATGTAAGTATTTTCTGGAGGATACCATGTCTAAAATAGACGAAAAAATTAAAATTTTTGCTCTTAATTCTAATAAACCCTTAGCTGAAAAAATTGCAAAGGCTGTTGGAGTTGAATTAGGTAAGTCGAGTGTTAAACGATTCAGTGATGGAGAGATCCAAATTAATATCGATGAATCGGTCCGTGGAAAAGATGTTTATCTAATTCAATCAACAAGTGACCCGGTTAATGATAATTTAATGGAATTATTGATTATGATTGATGCGGTTAAGCGTGCATCAGCTCACACGGTTAATGTTGTATTACCTTATTATGGTTATGCGCGTCAAGATCGCAAAACTCGTGCTCGTGAACCGATAACTGCTAAATTAGTTGCAGATATGATTCAGGCTGCTGGTGCAAATCGAGTTCTTTCGCTAGATTTACACGCTCCGCAAATTCAAGGATTCTTTGATATTCCTGTTGATAATTTAATGGGTGCACCACTTTTAGCTGATTATTTCTTAAGAAATGGTCTCCAAGAAGATGCTGTAGTTGTTTCACCTGACCATGGTGGTGTCACTCGTGCACGAAAATTAGCAGAATTTTTAAAGGCACCAATTGCAATTGTTGATAAACGTCGTCCAAAAGCAAATGTGGCTGAAGTAATGAATATTATCGGAAACGTTAAAGGTAAACGCGCAATTATTATTGATGATATGATTGATACGGCTGGTACGATTACTTTGGCTTCTCAAGCACTAATTGATGCGGGAGCTACTGAAGTCTATGCATCAGCTACACACGCTGTATTATCTGGACCAGCGGTAGAAAGATTGAATAATTCGCCAATCAAGAAATTAGTTTTAACTGATTCAATTAATCAACCAGAAGATAAGCAATTGACTAAAGCAGAAATTGTTTCTGTTGGTCCTCTAATGGGACAAGCAATTAAGTTTATTCAAGACCATAAACCATTGAGTCCATTATTTAACACACGTTTTCAAACTAAAAAGAATTAATTAAAGATAAATAAAAGGCTTTGATCTGATATGAACCCCGAAATTCGGACAAGAATTTCGGGGTTTTATTATGTCTAAATTAACAAAGCGAGATAAAATTAATATTTATAATTATTGGAAAAATTATGGAAAATCTTCTACATGGTTAAGTAAAAAATATGGAGTTAATTCAACTAATATCCGTTATCTGCTTAAATTAATAGATCATTATGGACTTAACATTTTAAATCGTTCACATACTACTTATCCTATTTAGTTTAAAGAAGCTG
>NZ_BFBY01000014.1:0-6187 GCF_003423665.1 Lactobacillus rodentium
TGAGCTTGAAATAGCTCATGATATTTTTTAATTTGTTATCACAAATTTATTGCTTGCGAATTGACTTCGCTTATTGATTGGGGTTAAAAACCCCGCACACTTTTCAGCGAAACTTTGTTCAGTTTTCAAGGTACTACCAGCTGACTAAGTCAGCTTAATAATTATAACACACATATTTTCATTATGCAAGAACTTTTTTGAATTATTTTTCAAAAGAAGTTTAAAACTTGCAGTTGAATTAGTGCTTTATAATTGTAACAAAAATGTAATAATTTTGTCAAGAACTTTTTTCATTTCTTTTTTAAAACATTTTTGTTTGCTTCTTAAAAATGAAGCTTAATAAATATATCATCATTTTTAATGTTTGGCAAGAACTTTTTTGAATTATTTTTAGTTCAAATTGCTTACCTCTCGTTGAAGCATTTAATACTTTACATGCATCTGGAATAAATGTCAACACTTTTTTAGCATTTTTTTGCTTAGAGTGCTAAAAATGTTCTTCAGACCTTGCTATAACTGGATTTAATTAACAAAAAAAGAGAAGTCAATTAAAACTTCTCTTTCAATC
Source organism: Lactobacillus rodentium (assembly GCF_003423665.1). GTDB lineage: Bacteria > Bacillota > Bacilli > Lactobacillales > Lactobacillaceae > Lactobacillus > Lactobacillus rodentium. The sequence goes on from NZ_BFBY01000014.1 coordinate 569, forward strand.
TATAAATTATTAAATTTATTATTTACCCAATTTTGCTTGTTTAGTAATAGTCTTCATTCCATTCATATATGGTACCAATACATCAGGTACTGTTACGCTGCCATCTTCATTTTGGTAGTTTTCTAAAATTGCTGCTACTGTTCTACCAACAGCTAAACCTGAACCATTTAAAGTATGTGCTAAATGAAGCTTACCATCTTCATCACGATAACGAATTTGAGCACGACGAGCCTGGAAATCAGTACAGTTAGAACAACTAGAAATTTCACGATACTTATCTTGGGCTGGCATCCATACTTCGAGATCAAATGTTTGAGCACTAGTAAAACTTGCATCCCCAGTAGACAATGCAACAACATGGTATGGAAGACCTAATTTTTCTAAAAGGTCACCCGCATTCTTGGTTAACTTATCTAGTTCATCCCAAGAATTTTCAGGTTTTACTACTTTAACCATTTCTACTTTTCTAAATTCGTGCATTCTAATCAAACCACGAGTATCACGACCAGCAGAACCAGCTTCACTTCTAAACGCTGGAGATAAGGCAGTTACATTAACAGGCAACTTATTACCATCTAAAATTTCTCCGCGGAAGTAGTTAACAAGAGGTACTTCAGCAGTAGGAATTAAAGTTAATTCACGTGGCTTATCAGGATCATCATTATCAACAATGGTATAAACATCTTCAGTAAACTTAGGGAATTGGCCAGTTCCTTGCATCGAGTCTCTATTTACTAAATATGGAGGAATAACTTCAGTATAACCAGCTTTCATATTTTCATTTAAGAAGAAGTTAAAGACAGCACGCTCTAACATTGCTCCTGCCCCAATATAGTAGGCGAAACGTGCGCCAGATACTTTAGCAGCTGTATCCCAATCTAAAATATTTAAATCAGTACCAATTTCCCAATGTGGTTTTGGAGTGAAATCAAATTTTGTAGGTTCATTCCATTTACGAACTTCTTGATTGTAACTTTCATCTGGACCAACTGGTACTCCATCAGCAGGAAAGTTTGGTAAACGAAGTAAAATATAATTTTGCTTTTCAGTTAACTCATCTACTTCTTTATCTAGTTCCTTAATTTCTTTACCCACTTCACGCATTTGTTTAATTGCATCGCTAGCATCTTCTTTATTACGCTTAGCTTGAGCAATTTGATCAGAAACTTCATTACGCTTTTGCTTTAAAGTTTCACTTTTATTTAAAGTTTCACGTCTCTTTTTATCAATTTCTACTAATTCGTCTAATTCTTCTGGCTTAACTCCTCTAGTAGCTAACTTATCTTTTGCCCAATCGAGCTTTTCGCGGATAACTTTAATATCTAACATAATTACCTCCTAAAATACAAAAAAGTCGACTCATCCCACTATGGGACGAATCGACTTCACACGGCTTCGCGGTACCACCCAAATTTGGTTATACAACCACAACTCTAAAAGCGATAACGGTGCTAACCGTGTAGCATTGCCTACCCACTATTGAAATCTGGAAACGACATCCGCTTGCTCTCACCAACCGCAAGCTCTCTGAAGCTGTCTTAGGATTTCGTGTTTAACTGCATTTTATCATACCAATCATCTGGTGTTAACAAAAAATATTTTTCTTCAAAACCAATTGTATCAGAAAATTGTTTAAAATCTGCGGTATAAATATATTTGAATCCAAGTTTTTCTAAAATATTTTGTGAACTCTGATTTGTTGGAAAAGTACCTGCCCAAAGTTGCTGTTGTTTTAATTCGCCAAAAGCATAATTAATCAAGACTATCAAAGCTTCAGTCATCAAGCCTTGATGCCAATACTTTTTATCAAGCATAAAACCTAAATCTTTTGTCACTAATAATCCAGCTTGCTCATCAAGTCCTCGTTCATAAAGTTCAACTAGTCCAATCATTTTTTTAGTCTTTTTTTCAATTATAGCAAAGCTATATGGTCTTTTATGATACTGATTGGCTGCCCTTTGCGCTTGCTTTATATCATCAAATTTTTCAAATCCTGCAGTTTGATGATATATATCATCTTGTCCCCATTTAAGTAAGGTGGGTGCATCCGTAGACTCTATCTTACGTAAAAAAATTCTTTCACTTTCAATCAATTTATTTACCTACTAATTTAACGATCCATTTAGCTCCATATAGTAATCCCAAACTGTAAGCTGCAATTGTCCAGGGTTTACCTAATAAAATTATCCAGATATAAGTAGAAACTTTCATATCTGTTAAACCAGAAATCATGCATAAAACATCATCTGGAGCTGCTGGAGCCACAATACAAATCGCAAAGAACCAATTATATTTCTTTTGATTTTTAGTCCATTTCATGTATTTCTCATAGGTTTCTTCAGAAATTAAATGGAGAATAAACGGTTTACCATAATAGCGTGCTAAAAAGAATAAAATAATCGAACCAATACATATGCCGACGTAATTATAGACAAATCCCCACCAAGGCCCAAAGAAAATAACTCCTCCTAGCAAAGATACCCCGCCGGGAATTACTGGTATCACCACTTGAATTATTTGAATTAAAACAAAAATAAGTGGCCCAATAATTTGTTTATTCGCTAAGTAAGCTTTCATCTTAGCCTGATCAGTAAATATTCCTAATTTATACCAATAAATACATAACAAAATTAGGATAATAGTAGTTATGATAGTAACAATATTTATCAAGCGGCGACTTGTTTTGGTAGACATTTTTTCAACTCCTTAAACGTTAAAATTATTATACAAGAAAAGACTGTAAAATAAATAATTCACGTGTTTTTTATCCTAACTTTGCTCTTAAATTTAAGAAATTATCATTAGTCAAACTACTATCTTGTTTATTTTTATTTTATAATATATACGGATTATAAAATAACAAAAAGAGGAAGCCTATGGTTGTAATTAAAAAAGACATCATATATGACAATACTCATAATCTTAAGACCGATATTTATTTTCCAAATAACACTACTACCAAAACAAAAATTATGATTTTTTGGCATGGTGGTGGTTGGTTCAGAGGTGACAAGGAAGCCGTAAAATGGCTTGGCATTAAATTGGCCAATGCAGGTTTTATGACCTTAATTCCTAATTATCGCCTAGCCCCAAAAAACAAATTTCCCGCTGCTCATGAAGATGCCAAGTATTTTGTAAATTGGCTCTTCGATTCACAATATACCGATCAGGATGATCGACATAATATTGTGCAAATTGGTGCAAGTTCTGGAGGAACTCTTGCACTTTATCTTGCCGGATTATATGGTTTTCCGACTGTTACTTGGTCAGCGCCAGTTAATTTTTCGGCATGGATTAAAGACCATGCACAAGTAAAACCAGCAAAGGATGCTAAAAAAGAATTAGGGTTAACTAAACAAGCGAATATCAATCAAGCTTTTTATAAATACTTCACCCTAACTTATGCTAACCCACCTGATTTACCAAAATTAGATGCTGATAATTATAATTATAATAATTTGAGTCATCTATTTATGATTAATTCAGCTCAAGAATTAACCGAGCTTTCAGATGTATTAACATTAATTAAAAAGTTGGCTGCACTTGATCATACGATTCAACTCTTAGTAGTCAAAGGATCAAGACATGCAATGGATTATGCTAATGATTATCTAGACGAATCACTAGATTTTCTTTTTCAAGCTTTAAAGGGATTAAAAGATGATAGACATTAAAAAATTTATTTTAACCAGAAAAAAACTTGGACTTTCTCAAAATGAATTATGTGAAGGAATCTGTACGCAATCTACGTTAAGTAAATTTGAAAATAATGGCCGCATTCCTTCTTTGAAAATACTTAATAGTCTATGTGCACGAATGAATATTAATCTTAGCGATATTATGAGTGATGCACAAAGTAATGATATTGAAAGTAAACTCTCCGAAGCAGATTATGCTAGTGACGTCTTCGATTTTCCAAAAGTTGCACGTTTACTAAGTCAAATTCCCAAAAATGAATTAATTAGACAAGAAGATATCTTCCATTATGATTATTTACGCGGAATTTTAGCTTTAGAGTTGGAACATAATCAAACAGATGCATTGTACTGTTTCACTTCAATTTTAGAATCTCCAAAATTGAAACGAGGAAGTATCTTTCATCTTCTTGCTTTGAGTGGTTGTGGCCAAGTTTATGAATTTCAGGATGAACTAGAAAAAGCACAACAATATTATGATTTAATTAGCGCTGAGATTCGCGAAGATAGCATTTTAAATGCACCTAAAAATCTTCAAATTCTTTCTATTCTTTACCATGCTGGAAAGTTTTACAGTAAAGAAAAAGATTATCAAACTTCTAATAAATTATTAAATTATGGCTATCAAATCTGTGCTACTCAGCATGTTACTTTTTACTTAGGCAGAATCCTTTTCTGTCTTGCCGAAAATGGTAAGGCCCAAGAAATGAATGCTAAACAAGTTGAAACCTATATTAATGATGCGGCAGCTTTTGCACGCCTTTACAATAATCGTGTTCTATTGCAAAAAATTAACCAATTTCAAATAGCCTAATATCTAAAAATAGGTCCTGGTTTTTATGAACCAGGACCTATTTTTAATTGACTTTTTTATTTTTTAAACTTCGCCAAGAAAGCCAAGTAGTTAATATACTTGAAATTAGCAACATGTAAGTTGAAATACCAAAAGAAATAATATTATCCATAATTTGCTTTAAATATCCAGTTGCATGTGAATTAAGAATTCCTAGCGAACTACCTACATTTCTAAAAATAAGTTCAAACGCTACTAATACTAAAAAAATAGTCTCAACTAGAGATAAGAAAAAAACTAATCTCTTACTGTGATTTTTATTCTTAATAGTTAAAACAATAATTGCAATCGGAACTGCAAGGAAAAGTAGAAGTAAGCCATATCCAATTAAACTATATTCACCGCCTAATCCAGCAATATTCACTAAAACCTTAGTAATTGAAGAAGATGGAACACTATTTAAGGAAGTTGATGCAAATGGGCCAAAAAAGATGACAAATAAACTTATACATGCCATCAGCATTATTCCCAATTGCATCAAACTCAGTTTATTTCTTTTTGAAGGTTGAATATCATGAACTAATGGCTTCTTCCCATACTCGCTTCGTTTATTTTTGATTCTTTCTTGTCGCTCTTCAACAGAATTGGCTACATTAGAGCCCACCTGATTAACTTTCTCTGCTAATCGTCGATCAGCAGTATATTGTTCCGTCTTAGGGTGACGTTGGCATATAATAAAAAGCCAAATCATGAGTGCAAAGAAAGTTAACCAAGCTAGCGGACGTGAAAAACTCATTAGGATTAATAAACCAATACCTGTTAAAAATACAATAATTGCATTTACTTGAATCCAATTAATCATTGCCGCAATAGTTGGGTTTTGCTTTTTGGGAAGAAAAACTGGTTGCTTTGAGGCATCATGATTTTCTTGGTGGTTTATATCATTATGCTTAGTAAAATAAGCAGTATTAAATTTTTCTAAATCAAAATTACAATAAGGACAGCGCTCAGCGTCAACCTTAACCTTTTGACCACAGTTTGGGCATTTCATCTAAATCTTCCTTATACTTTTAAATTATTTAAATAAATTATAGCATGGTTATAGAAAATTATTTGTGAATAAAAAGATAA
>NZ_BFBY01000014.1:6397-29373 GCF_003423665.1 Lactobacillus rodentium
GATGCTGGTGTTTCACGTCAAGTAGGATCTGTGATAGGAGAATTACAAAGTAAACCTTTAACTAACACAATTTTAATTGGGCTTGGTACTAATGGTCCTTTTAGTCAAAGTCAATTCGATCAAATTATGCATATCATTGGTACCAAACGCGAAGTTTACTTCATCAATACTAATGTTGATCAAGATTGGCAAGAAGAAGTTAATGATATGCTTTCTAGTGGTAGTAAAAGATATAACAATGTCCATGTTATTGATTGGAATAACTATTCAGCTGGTCATGAAAATTGGTTTTGGGATGGAATTCATCCCAACATTCAGGGCCGCCAAATCATGGTAGACTTCGTTGGTCGTAATATCATTGCCGATGAAAAATATTAATTAAACAAGTAAAAAGAGTAGGTTTACTGACCTACTCTTTTTTATTTACCTTGCGTTAAAACAATATCTGAAGGCTTGATATCTTTACCAAAATATGGTTGAAGCTCTTTATTATAATCTTGAATAAAGAAGCCTTCTTTATTTAACTTGGTAATTTCCTTATTAGTCCAATTCAACAACGATTCATTCCCCTTTTTAACTGCTGGCGAAACGAATTGTTTTGGACCAATACTCTTTATTCCTACTGTATAGCGAGGATTGTTTTTAACCCAGGCATATAAGTATGAATTATCATCAGCTAAAGCAGCCCCACGTCCATTCTTGAAAGCATTAAATTGCTGTGTTTTAGAATCAAATTTCAACAAATTTACATCATCATGTTGCGCAAAATAATTTTCTGCTGTGGTTCCTTTAGTTACAATTAACTTTTTACCTTTTAATTCGGCCGCTGTTTTGATTGGCGCTGATTTAGGAGAAACCACACCAACTGATACTTTCATATATGGTTTGGCAAAATCTACTACTTCTTTACGTTCTGGGGTCACTGTGAAGTTAGCAAGCACAATATCTGCCTTATTTGAATTAAGAGTATCAACACGATTATTAGCATTGACTTGGATAAAACGTATTTTAACACCTAAATCTTTGGCTATTCGATGTGCTAAATAAACGTCATACCCTACTCTTTGTCCTTGGTCATTCACCCACCCATATGGAGGTAAATCACCAAAAACTGCGACGCGAATATAGCCTCGACGTTTAATTTGGGTTACCCCATTTTGACTAGTCCATTGACTGCCTTGCGTCCCACTATTTAGCCCCTTAATAGTAAAACCAAAATAAGCAGATACTACTACCAGGATTATTGCCAAAGCACCTACAATAATATTAAAAATATTTCTTCTTTTTTTCATTTGCTCATCCCTTTAAAAGTCCATACTCTCTAAAAATTCTTGAGCACGTTTTGTCTTTGGCTTTTCAAAGAATTCTTTACCAGGGGTATTTTCTAAAATTTTGCCATTTTCTAAAAATAAAACTTGATCAGCAATTTTTTCTGCAAAATTCATTTGGTGAGTCACAATAATCATGGTCATATGATCTCTTTGTGATAAATTCTCCACAATTTCTTGCACGCCTCGAACCATTTCAGGATCAAGAGAAGCCGTAATTTCATCAAAAAGCATTATTTCTGGATTCATGGCCAAAGCTCGTACAATTGCTACTCTTTGCTTTTGCCCACCAGATAATTCACGTGGATAGGCTTTAGCATAATCTTGCATTTCTACCCGTGCTAGTAACTCTTGTGCTTCTTTTTTCACATCTGCTTCATTACGATGTTGGACCTTTACGGGAGCTAGCAAAATATTTTCCATTACTGTCAAATTAGGAAAAAGATCGTAACTTTGAAAAACCATCCCTATCTTTTGACGTAGTGCTTGCCAAGTCTTTGGATTAGGGTCAATTTTTTTACCATGAAAATAAATTGCTCCATCCTTATAATCTTCCAAACCATTCAAAGTTCGTAACAAAGTACTTTTACCAGAACCAGATGGTCCTAATAAGGTTAGAACTTCACCCTTTTTCAAATCAAAATTGATATCATGTAAAACTTGCCAATCACCATAATACTTATTTAAATTTTCTACTTTTAAAATTTCTTCACTCATTATTGTCACCTATTTTTGCTTATTCGTAATACTCTTTGCCCAAGCAGATAATGGATAGTCCAAAACAAAATATAAGATAAAAATAAAACCGTAAACCCAAAAGACACCGGTTGGATACTGTTGGTTATTTGCTTCAATTATTTGTTGTCCGACATTAATTACTTCCATTACACTAATGATTAACAATAAAGACGTGGTTTTAATAACTCTAGTAGCCAAGTTAATCATTGCTGGAAGCTCTAATTTAAATGCTTGTGGTATCAATACATATCTAAATAGTTGCACCTTGCTTAATCCTAAAGCTAGTCCCGCTTCTCTTTGTGATTCAGGTACTGATTGCAGTGCGCCACGTACAATATCACTAAATTCGGCTGCTACCCACATTGCAAAAGCTAAAACTGCCATCCAAGAAGCCGACCAATTAATGTGGAAAAGTTCTGGCAAAATATAATAAACCAAGTATAAGAGCACAACCGTTGGCACAATGCGGAAAAACTCTAAGTAAAGTCGTAGAATTAACCGTAATATTTTACTGTTACTAGTACGCAATACACCAAAAATAGTTCCGACTATTAGGCCGATTACTAAAGATACAGCAGCAATCCAAATTGAGTTCCATAAACCGGCCATTAAACGGCCAAAATTATTACCTGCAAATAAAATGTTAATCCCCGAATGCGCCATAACGAACTCTCCTCTCTAGCCAAGTTAAAAGTAGAATAATTGGAATCAAAATAATTGCATAAGCTACTACCAACATGAACAAATATTCATTTGAACGGTAATACATCCCGATTAAATCTAGAGCTGTATTAGTTAATTCAGGAATCGCAATTACCGAAAAAATCGAAGTTTCTTTAATTAAAAAAATTATATTAGCAGTTAAAGCCGGCATACTTAGTGCAAAACCTTGTGGAAAAACAACATAACGCGCTAACTGCATATTTGTCATCCCCAAAGCTTTTCCACTACTAATTTGACTTTCAGTTACCCCATTAAATCCACCAGTAAAACCTTCGGCCATATAAGCGCCACCTAAAAAAATCAGGCCAACAATTCCACATACTTCAGCCGACATTTTCAAGCCAATTACTGGGAAGGCATAATACAAGAAAAATAATTGAATTAGTAACGGTGTATTTCTTCCTAATTCCACATATGCCGTAGTAATTTGACTTAATACCGGAATTTTAAAATATTGAATTAAACTTGCCAAAACACCTACAATAATTGAACCAACAATCCCAATTAAGGATAGCCAAAGAGTTAATTCAAAACCTTTAGCAAAGACTGGTAATGCTTGCTGGATTACAGTCCAATTCATAGACTTTTCCTCCTTATGAACATAAATAAAAAAGACCTACTAATCCTAAATTCAAGGACGTAGATCTTATTGGATAATCAAAATTTATAAAAATAAAAATTGTTGCGAGCTAAAGAAGAACGAAAATTGAATTTAGAGTATCATTCATGACATTCTTACAACAACAAATTGTTAACTCTAAATTCATCATTTTCAGCTTCCTTTCCACTTACAATTTAATAGTAATTTTCAACACAATCAGTGTAAGCCTTTAACTTACTAAAAGTCAATAACTTTTTAATATTAATTTTTTATTTCTATATCAATTGACATTAAAAGATGAAGTAATATAATGACAACTAATATAGTTAGATGATCAAACTATTTTATTCTATATAATAAAGAGGTACTTAAACTTGGAACTTAATTCAGTACAAATTCAAGCAATAACCGATTATGATACACCTTTATCCTTTTTAGACAAGGTTATTCAATTAGATGAAACACAAATTCAAGCAATTGCTAATATCACCATGGGTGAAGGCTTTTTTCAAGGTCATTTTCCAGGAAATCCCGTTATGCCTGGCGTCTTAACTATTCAGTCGATGGTTCAAGCAGCAGAAGTATATTGTCATGAACAAGGCATACCAGTCCCTACCTTATCGCAATTAAAAAAAGCTCGCTTTAAAAAGATGATTACCCCAGGTAACCAATTGAAAATCATTCTTAAACAAACTAATCTTGAAAAAAATAAAATTGAATTTTCTGGGGAGGCGTTGGTAAATGATGAAATAGCCTGCAGTGCTAATTTAAGTTTTTTATTAAATGATTAACTCTTTTAGCTTATAATTAAAAGTGGATTTAATTATAAGCTAAAGGATTTTTTACATGAATAAATTATACAAAGAGATTAGCGATGCTCTTTACAATAGCTATTATGGTATTGAAAGAATTGAACAAACGGAACTTAAAAAAAGTAAATTTAAGGATCTAACACCAAATGAGTTACACGCCATTGATGCTATTGGCCTACATAATTATTTAACTACCTCACAATTAGCTGAAAAAATGCATGTCACTCGTGCTACTATTTCTACTCAAGTCGATCGTCTAGTGCGCAAAGGTTATGTAGATAGAATAAGAGATGAAAAAGATCGCCGAATAATTCGTCTTAAACTCACTCACCGCGGCAAATTAGTATGTCGCGCCTACCATGCTTACCATAATTTAATGGTCAAAAGTTTTTTACAAAATTTAGATGAAAATGAACTGCAAACTATCTATCGTGCCTTTACAAACTTAGAAAAGTTTACTAATTCTCATTAATCAAAAAATGCAAGATTCTCTAGAATCTTGCATTTTTTCTTTACTTAAAGTACACCTGCACCTTTTTTGGCAACCTTATCAACTTCTTCGTTATAAGTAACATTAGTATGTGCAGGCACATGAACAAATTCGATTTTTATTTCTTTTTGCCTGTCTTGAATAAATTGAGCATATTTTTGCGTAAGGGGCAATTTAGCCTTCCAAGTACCTGTCGGCCACGCTGAAACTCCGAGATAATCATGATAAATTGTAACTTTTTGATAACCATGCTCAAGTGCCCAATTCACTGCATGACCAGCCGCCTTAAGTTCACCAATTACATTACGTGTTTCAACATTTTTAATATTCTTTATTGGACCATTGGCATGAATTTTTTTAATTTGACCATCTTGTTTGTACAAGGCAACCATTCCCCAACCGGCAACGTTAGTTCTTTTATTAAAACTTCCATCAGTAAAAATCATCGTGCTTGACTCAGCAAGATCTCTAAGTGAGGTATTAATTTGCTGATTAATTTCATTTATATTTTTTCCTGCTAAATTACGACCACTTTCACCCTTAAAAAATTTTTCTGCATCAGCCTTAGTATCAAAGCCTTTATATTCGGCTCCGGGATAGCCACTAATTAATTTTTGGACTTCACTCCAAGGTGCTTGAAAAATCCCAGTCTTTTTCCCTCTACGAATTGCATAGTATCTAGTTTTAGCCATGAATTCACCTTTTCTTAATTTACTCATATTCATTGCTAGTATCTCAATCATGTCATTATAACATGTTCTTTCACGCTACTATGAGTTGGAAGAAGTTAGCTTTTCTACCTTTACTCCACATCGCTTAATTACTAATGGCAATTTTGTTAATGCTTCATAACAGCTCTCCACTTCGTGCATTACTTTGCCCACATCTAACCCATTTTTGGTCAAAACAGCGGTAGCAGCTGCAGCATAATGCCGCTTAAATTCTTGATTAACTTTATTCCAATCTATATTAGATAATTGCTTTGCTAGTTTGGGATCAAATGGTAATCGTCCTTGTAACATTAAAACCGCCAGTATTGGATAGCCCGGATATCCTTGCCAATAAGTAGCATTATCGTTAGATTGATATAAATCTCCATGCCACTTCACTGTGTATCTTTTTGCTTCATTGGAAGAGATAACTTTGGCTTCATTCTCGCCCATTTGTACATGATGATCTCCAATTGCAGTATAAGCTTCAAGAATTTTTTCTTTTGGTGGTAATTTTTTCAATTTGTTAACCTCCTTAGCAGATATACAAATAAACTACACGAATTTAACTAAACGTTCTAACCAATTTTGAACTAAAGCATTAAATATATTGGGTGCTTCAATTTGCAAATTATGATCGGTCGCATCTAATACTGCAAATGATGCACGAGGTAAAATATTTAATAAATGCCATTGATCCTTATAACCCACGATCGTATCTTGTCTACCTGTCATTATTAAACTCGGTTTATCATAATCTAAATTTTTAATAACTTCGTCCACATCCACAATAAAGCTGTAGTTCTTTTTTAGAGCTTTTAAAAATTCTTTATTAGATTTTTTAATACCAGAAATTACTTCTTTTTCCCACCTTTCTGCAGTCTTTCGATTAGCCACAAGTAAATTATTAGAAATTTGGTCTGCCTTTTGAGGATCAAGATTACTCAAATAATCTTCATTTGCAAAACTTAAATATTTTTTGGGTACTTTTCGTTGCTTATTATCTGGAACTATCATTGGACATAACAAATTAATACCATCAATTTGAAACTTATAATGTGCCAATAAGCCTTGTGCTAGATATCCACCATAAGATTGGCCAATTAATAGAAAATTATTTTGCCCAATAAACTTATCCACAAATCCTTCTAAAATAGCCAAAATTTTATCTGAAGAGGCATAAGCCAAAGTATGACTAGATTCTCCCATTCCCGGTAGATCAATATAAATACGTTTATACGCTTGATCTTCTTTTTTAAAAATTGGTTCAAACGCACTGGTCATTAAATTAATGTCACATCCCAAACCATGAATTAATAAAACGGGTTTTCCTCCACCTTTAGTTTCATAATGTAACTTCATATCTGGTGCATATTCATAAAACATTACTTAGGCTCCTTTTTCTAATTATTCTCTCTCGATAATTTTACTGCCTTCTTGAAACGCTTTGAAATTATTGGCCTTTTAATTAAACAATTATTTTTACAAATTCTCTTTTTAATTGACATAATAAATTTGAGTAATATAATTTGAGTATCGAATAGTTTGAATAGCTAATTATTCGATACACTAAATATAATTACACATTATTTAGCAGAAAGATAGGACTGAACGTACCCGTGAATGATGTGACAATTACCGCAACTAGTAAAGTTGTGCCTAGTCAGTTAGTTACTAATAATCAACTAAGTAAAATAATGGATACCTCAGATGAATGGATTCGTAAACGTACGGGGATTGAAACACGTCATCTTAGCAATGATAAAAACACTTCAGAGCTAGCTTTAGAAGTTGGAAAGAAGTTACTTAACCAAGTCTCATGGCCAGTTACTGATCTAGACTTAATTATCGTAGCCACGATGTCACCTGATTATTTAACTCCCAGTGTTAGTGCGCAAATTCAAGGTAAACTAAAAGCCCAAAATGCTGTTGCTTTTGATCTTTCAGCAGCCTGTTCTGGATTTTCCTATGCCTTATCCGTTGCTCGTTCGATGTTATTAGCTAATAACTGGCATAAAGCATTAGTGATCGGAGCCGAAGTTTTATCAAAATTGCTTGATTGGCATGATCGGTCAACTGCCGTTTTATTTGGTGATGGTGCCGGTGGTGTAATCTTAGAAACTAGAGCTGAGAAGCATTTTCTAGGGCAAGATTTACGTACTTTTGGTGAATTAGGTAATCAATTAACTGCCGGTCATACTAAAACTAATGGGGTTTTAAAAGATAATACTTTTTCTTATACTCCCTTCCAGATGAATGGCCGTGAAGTTTATCGTTTTGCTACTCATGAAGTACCTCGATCAATTCAAACTGCTTGCAGGCAGGCTAATCTTGAACTAAATCAAGTCGATCACTTTTTACTTCATCAGGCCAATAGTCGAATTATTGAGCATGTAGCTAAGCGATTAAAACAACCCCTTGATAAATTTCCGATAAACATCAGTGAATATGGAAATACGGCTGCTGCCAGTGAAGCAATTTTACTAGCAGAATGTGTAGAAAAAGGCATTATTAAAAAAGGAGAAACCTTTGCCTTAAGTGGATTTGGTGGTGGACTAACTTGCGCTACCATAATTTTCAAATATTAGAATTCAATTTATAAATAGAAAAGGAAAAGTTAAAAATGACAAAAGAAGAAATTTTAAAAGATGTACAAACTGTTGCTAACGATGAATTAGATGTTGAACCTGATAAGATCACTTTAACTACTAATATCAAGGAAGATTTAGATGCTGACAGCTTAGATTTATTTGAAATTTTAAATGAATTAGAAGATAAATACGACATTGAACTTGATCCTGATGACAGCATTGTAACCATTGGCGATTTAGTTGATTTTGTTAGTGCAGAAATGGACAAACAAAAATAATGAATTTTGGAATTCTTTTTAGTGGTCAAGGTGCACAAAAACCTGGCATGGGATTAGATTTTTTAGTTGATCCATTATTTAAAGAGACAATTGAACTAGCAAGTGAAGCAAGTAAACAAGATATTGAGGCTATTTTTGCCAGCAAAAATAATGAATTAGCTAAAACCATCCATGTACAACCAGCTTTAGTTGCTTTTGAGATCGGTATCTTTCGTATGTTAATGCGTGATTTACCTAACCTCAACATTGGTGGCATGGTCGGGTTATCACTTGGTGAATATGGTGCGATGGCTGCAAGTGGTGCGTTAGATTTAGACAATACGATTAGTCTTGTAACTGATCGTGCTACTTATATGCAGGCTGATGCTGACAAAATTGATAATGCTATGGCAGCTTTAATTAAACCAAATTTAGATAAAGTTAAAGCTATCTTGACTAAGCTTCAAAATGAGGGACAAAAAGTTTACTTTTCTAATTTTAATTCCCCTAAACAAGTCGTAATTGGTGGAGAAAAGGACGCTGTCATACTTGCCACTAAAGAAATCAAAACAAACGATGCTGTTCATCGCGCTATTACCTTAAATGTTAATGGTGCTTTTCATACCCCACTCTTTGATACAGCTAGTCAAAAGATGCATGAACGGTTAAAGGATGTAACTTTTAATTCAACTAAAGTACCAGTTATTTCTAATACTACTAGTCAACCTTTTACCAATGATTGGGCACAAATTATGGAAAAGCAATTAGCAGTCCCTACTCATTTTGGTGATTGTCTACAATATTTGATTGATCACAATAATATTTCGGCAACTTTAGAAGTTGGTCCAGGCAAAACTTTATCTAGTTTTGCTAAACAAATTGATCGCTCCTTAAACAATTATCGTATTGGTAGTTATGACGAATATCAAGAATTCATTGAGGAAGAAAATGGAATTAAAGGATAAAGTAGTTTTAATCACGGGCTCAACCCATGGTATCGGTAGTGCAATGGCCTTAGAGTTTGCTAAACATGGCGCTAAAGTTTTATTAAATGGTCGCAAAGAATTACCTGCTGAATTAGCAGATAATTTAAATAAAATTTCTACTGATTACAATTACTTACAAGCTGATTTGGCAAATACTGATCTTAAAGATTTTACTGAAGAGGCTTGGAGTATTTATGGGCAAATTGATGTCTTAGTTAATAATGCCGGTTTAAACCGTGACAAGATGTTTATTGGAATGAAAGAGAATGACTTTGATCAAGTAATTGATTTAGATTTAAAAGTTCCCTTCTTTTTAAGTAAACACATTATTAAAAAGATGAATAAGAGACGAATAGGATCAATTATTAATTTATCCTCTATAGTCGGAATTCACGGTAATGCGGGGCAAGCAAATTATGCAGCGGCAAAAGCAGGATTAATTGGTTTAACTAAATCAATTGCTCGCGAAGGTGCAATGCGCAATATTCGGGTTAATTCTATTGCTCCCGGAATGATTGATACGCAAATGACTGCCGCCCTTTCTGAACGTGTACAAAAAAATATTTTAGAGCAGATACCACTTAAACGTTTTGGTAACCCAGACGAAGTGGCACAAACTGCTATTTTTTTGGCCCAAAATGACTATATTACAGGGCAAAATATCGTAGTTGATGGCGGAATGACAATGTAGGAGATATTATGCAAAGAGTTGTTATTACTGGAATGGGAGCAATTGCTCCTAACGGAAATGGTTATCAAAATTTTGTAAATAATAGTTTAGCTGGAAAAATTGGCATTAAACCAATTACTAAGTTTGATGCTTCAGAAACTGGGATCACCGTAGCTGGAGAAATTGATGATTTTGATCCCAAAGATTATGTCGGTAAAAAAGAAGCACGCCGCATGGATTTATATTCTCAATATGCAATGCAAACTGCAGCTGAAGCTATGGAAATGGCGGGTATTACTGAAGAAAATACTAAGCCTGAAGACCTTGGGGTTATTTATGGCTCAGGTATTGGTGGTTTAACTACTATTCAAGATCAAGTACTTAGAATGCATGAAAAAGGCCCACGTCGTGTGTCGCCATTCTTTATTCCAATGGCCATTTCTAATATGGCGGCCGGTAACATCTCCATTCGTTTCAATGCACAAAATATTTCTACTTCTATTGCTACCGCTTGTGCTACAGGAACCAACAGTATTGGCGAGGCCTATCGTCAAATCAAAGAAGGTCGTGCCCAAGTAATGATAGCTGGAGGATCTGAAGCCACAGTCAATGAAACAGCTATTGCGGGTTTTGCAGCTTTGACGGCTTTATCTCAAAGTACAGATCCTAAACATGCATCCCTCCCCTTTGACAAAGATCGAAATGGTTTTGTACTAGGTGAAGGCGCTGGTGCCATGATTCTTGAAAGTCTTGACCATGCTAAAGCTCGTAATGCAAAAATTCTCGGTGAAGTTGTTGGTTATGGTACTACCAGCGATGCCTACCATATCACCTCACCTGATCCAGAAGGAAAAGGTGCGATTCGCGCCATGGAGATGGCTATGAAAGAAGCACAAATTTCTCCAAGGGACGTTGGCTACATTAATGCTCATGGTACTGCTACTCATGCTAATGATTCTGGTGAAGCAAAGGCTATTAACAAGTTATTTGGTGAAAATAGTAATGTTCTTGTTTCATCAACTAAGGGAATGACGGGTCACCTTTTAGGAGCAGCAGGTGCAATTGAAGCCGTTATTACGATGGCTAGTCTTAACGAAGGTAAATTGCCAATGAATGTTGGTGTCTTTAACCAAGATCCCGAATGCAACGTTACCTTGGTCAATCAAAATAATCAAAAGACTAATACTACTTACGCCTTATCAAATTCCTTTGGTTTTGGTGGTCATAATGCTGTATTGACTTTTAAGAAATGGAGTGAAGAATAATGGAATTAAAGGATATTCAAAACTTAATGGATCAATTTGAAGATTCAAATGTCCGTGAACTAAAAATAGATGACGACAATTTTCACCTTTATTTGAGTAAAAATAAAAAGAACAATGCCGTTTCGGTAAATAAAGAAAATACTAATCCATCTACTGAAACAACTCCAGCTAAAACGGTAAGTGAAAAACAAACTCCTCCTACTGAAAACGATGCAGCTATTAAGGCACCAATTGTAGGTGTAGTGTACTTACAAGCCAAACCCAATCAACCACCTTATGTTAAAGTTGGTGACCATATTAAAGCCGGTGACACTGTTTGTGTAATTGAAGCCATGAAAATGATGACTGAAGTAAAAAGTAAAATTGCAGGCACTGTTACAGCGATTAATGTTGATAATGAAGATTTGGTTGAAGTAGACCAACCACTAATCTCAGTTAAGGAAGATTAAAATGACTCAATTAGGTACTGCAGAAATAGAAAAAATTATTCCTCACCGTTACCCCATGCTTTTAATCGATAAAGTATTAGATTTAACTCCAGGTCTAAGTGCAAAAGCAATTCACAGTGTTTCAAATAATGAAACTTTTGTTAAGGCTAGTTCTACTACCAATCCATTTTTTCCTTCCCCACTAATTATTGAGGCAATGGCTCAAACTGGTGCGGTCGCTTTATTAAGCATGGAGGATTTTAAAGGGAAAACCGCTTATTTTGGTGGTATTCAAAAAGCCAATTTTTTTGGTCAAGCACGACCAGGTGATCAGTTAATTTTAACTACTGAATTAACCAAAATTAAACGTAATATTGGCCTTGGGAAAGGTATCGCCAAAATTGGTAATCAAAAAATCGCTGAAGCTGAGTTAACTTTTATGATTGGTTAGGTGAAATTACATGTTTAAAAAAGTCTTGATTGCAAATCGTGGCGAAATAGCCGTACGCATTATTCGCTCACTTAAAGAAATGGGAATTAAAACAGTTGCTATCTATTCAACTGCCGATCGTGAAAGCCTCCATGTTCAATTGGCCGATGAAGCAATTTGTGTTGGCGGTCCCCAACCTGGTGATTCCTATTTAAATATTAAAAATATTTTAGCAGCTGCAATTGGTACTGGTGCTGATGCCATTCATCCAGGATATGGTTTTTTATCAGAGAATGCTGAATTTGCCAAAATGTGTACTCGATGTGGTTTGACCTTTATTGGTCCAGATGCTGAAACAATCGACAAAATGGGAAACAAAGAACATGCTCGTCAAACAATGATGGCACACAATGTTCCTGTCACTCCTGGTAGTAAAGGTTTTATTACTTCGGCCAAAGAAGCAGAAGAACTTGCCGATAAAATCGGTTATCCCGTTCTATTAAAAGCTGCTGCTGGTGGTGGCGGTAAAGGTATTCGTCAAGTGACCAAAGCAAGTGAAATGGCTGATGCCTTGGCTTCAGCTCAAGCCGAAGCTAAATCCGACTTTGGTGATGATCGCATGTATCTAGAAAAAGTCATGCAAAACGTTAAGCATATTGAGGTCCAAATCTTTAGAGATAGTTTTGGTAATACGGTC
The DNA here is from genome assembly GCF_003423665.1 of Lactobacillus rodentium. GTDB lineage: Bacteria > Bacillota > Bacilli > Lactobacillales > Lactobacillaceae > Lactobacillus > Lactobacillus rodentium. The sequence continues at coordinate 19,124 of NZ_BFBY01000014.1, forward strand.
TACTTCCCTGAACGTGACTGTTCATTACAAAGAAATAAGCAAAAAGTAATGGAAGAAAGTCCTTGTGACTTAATTAGTGAGCAAGAACGTGCTCACTTAGGAGAAATTGCTGTTAATGCCGCCAAGGCAGCTAATTATGTTAATACCGGAACAATTGAATTCTTAATGGATCAAAATCATAACTTTTACTTCATGGAAATGAATACCAGAATTCAGGTGGAACACACAGTTACAGAAATGGTAACTGGTGTAGATTTAGTCAAAGCCCAAATTCAAGTTGCTGCTGGTGAAAAGCTGCCTTTTAGTCAAGCTGATTTAAAACCTAAAGGTCACGCCATTGAATGTCGTATTAATGCTGAAGATGCAAGTAATAACTTTATGCCATCAGTTGGCAAAGTAGATTATCTCTATTTACCAATCGGTAACCCGGGTATGCGCATTGACACTGCTCTTTATCAAGGGCAACAAATTTCTCCATTTTATGATTCGATGATTGCTAAAGTAGTTGCCTTTGGTAATACTCGAGCTGAAGCGATTGCTAAGATGAAACGATTACTTCAAGAAATGGTTTTACATGGAATCACAACTAATCAGCAATTCCACTTAACTATTCTGGAAGATCCAGGGTTTATCAAGGGTAATTTTACTAACACTTACCTCGAAACAACATTCTTACCAAAATGGAAGGAGCAAGCAAATGAAACTATTTCAGCATGAAAATACTCCGAGTCAAACGCATATCAAAGCGGACAAAGTAGCCGATGACAAAGTTCCTGATGGTTTAATTTTTAACTGCCCTAAATGCCACACTGAAATATTTGCGGATAACTTAGATGAATATGCTACTTGTCCAAATTGTGATTATGGCTTTCGCATTGCTGCTCGTAAACGCCTTCCTTGGCTGGTTGATGGCTTTACTGAATGGGATGCTGACATTGAACCTTCTAATCCCTTAAACTTTCCTAATTATGAACAGAAAATTGCTAAGGCTAAAAAGGCTAGTAAACTTAATGAATCGGTTTTAACTGGTAAGGCTACAATTAACCAAACTGACTTTGCACTCGGAATTATGGATCCCACTTTTATTATGGGCTCACTCGGCCAAATGACCGGTGAAAAACTCTCTCGTTTATTTGAAAAAGCCACCCAAAACAAATTGCCAGTCGTACTTTTTACTGCTTCTGGTGGCGCAAGGATGCAAGAAGGAATTCTTTCTTTAATGCAAATGGCTAAAGTTTCAAATGCCGTGGCTAGACATAGTGCTGCAGGATTACTTTATATTGTAGTTTTGACTGATCCAACTACGGGTGGTGTTACCGCCAGTTTTGCTAGTGAAGGCGATATAACTCTGGCCGAGCCTCATGCTTTAGTTGGTTTTGCCGGTAGACGCGTAATTGAACAAACTATTCATGAAAAAATTTCAGCTGATCTTCAAAGCGCTGAAAATGTCTTGAAGCATGGTTTTATTGATCATATTGTTAAACGGCAAGACGAAAAAAGAACTCTTGCTTGGTTATTAAAGAACGGAGGTCAAATAAATGACTAAATCAGCAATGGACGTTGTTAGGGCTGCCCGTTCCCAAGAACATATTTCTGATCAAGAAATCAGAAATCAAATTTTTGAAGACTTTTTTGAACTTCATGGCGACGGATTGCATGGTGATGATCCAGCCATTGTTGGTGGCTTAGCTACTTTTCATGACCACCCTGTGACTGTAATTACCACTAGTCGCGGCAAAAGCCTTGAAGAAAGAATGAAAAAGCACTTTGGTCAATCTGAACCGGCTGGTTACCGTAAAGTCCTCCGTTTAGCTACTAATGCAGCTAAATTTCATCGCCCAGTAATTTTGTTTGTCGATACTGCTGGTGCTTTCCCTGGTAAAAGCGCTGAAGAAAATGGTCAAGGTCAAGCAATTGCTCAAAATCTATTAAAAATGAGCCAATTACCTACTCCCATTATTTCAATTTTTTATGGTGAAGGTGGTTCTGGTGGTGCCCTTGGGCTTGCTTGTGGTGATCAAGTTTGGATGCTTGAAGACTCAATGTATACCGTACTTTCACCAGAAGGTTTTGCCTCTATTCTTTGGAAAGATGCTAGCAAAACTAGTGAAGCAGCCGAAGTAATGAAACTTACACCGAAAGACTTGTTAAAAGAAAAAGTGATCGAGGGGATTATTAAAGAGCCCGAAAATCATGAAAAAGTTATTCAAAATATTGATCAAGTTTTACAAGAACAAATTCCTGCTCTAGAAAAGTTATCAACCGAGGAATTATTAGATAAACGCTATGCGCGTTTTAGAAAATTTTAGGAGAATAAAATGTCTGGTATTTTAGATGGTAAAAGAATCTTAGTAATGGGTGTTGCTAATAACCGCTCCATTGCTTGGGGCTGTGCTCAAGCAATGGAGAAACAAGGAGCCGAAATTATTTATACTTATCAAAATGATCGTATGAAAAAATTCATTGATAAATTAGTTCCTGATGAAAATCGCCTAATTGAATGTGATGTTGCCAGTGATACAAGTATCGCTAACGCTTTTGCAACTATCAGAGATCGTTTTGGCAAAATTGATGGTATTGTTCATGCCATTGCCTTTGCCAAAAAAGAAGAATTAGGTGGTTCAATTTTAAACTCTACCCGTGAGGGTTTTAGTCAAGCACTAGATATTTCTTCTTACTCCCTCTTAGCAGTAGCTAAAGAGGGAGTAAGAATCTTAAATAATCCCGCTAGTATTGTAACTTTAACTTATATGGGTTCTGATCGTGCCCTCCCTAATTACAATACGATGGGGATTGCTAAAGCAGCTCTTGAATCCGCTACACGTTATCTTGCGCGTGATCTAGGTCACGATGGAATTCGTGTTAATGCAATTTCGGCGGGGGCAATGAGAACTTTAGCTGTTTCAGGAATTAAGGGCCACTCTTCCTTAATCAAAGAATCAGAAAGTCAAACTGTTGATGGTATTAATGTTACGCAAGAAGAAGTCGGAAATACTTGTGCCTTCTTAATGAGTAATCTTGCCAGCGGTGTAACCGGTGATGTTATCTTTGTTGATAAGGGTGTGCACTTAAGATAATGAAAATATTTACTTTTGATCAAGTAACTTCCACCCAAGATTTAGCCCGAACTTATCTTAATAAGCATCATACTAGCGCAGCTTTTGTTGCTGATAGTCAAACAAATAGCTACGGTAAGCTAGGTAGAAAATTTTATGCTCCCCCTCAAACCGGAGTATATTTCAGTATCGCTTTTCCAAATTTTAAATTTAAAAAGGAAAAAGCCGAACTTCTTACGCCAGCAATCGCTACTGCCCTTGTAAACGTTCTTCAAATCTTTTTTTCTCCAACAAAATTAAAACTTAAATGGGTAAACGATATTTATCTTTATGATAAAAAAGTTGGCGGCATTCTTACTGAAGTTTTATCTCAAGGTTTAATTATTGGAGTGGGTATCAACATTTCTACCCAAACTTTTCCTCAAGATTTACAGTCCAAAGTTGGCTCAATCACTAAACGGGAATTTGATCATCAGAAGCTCATAACTGCTCTTCTCCGGGCAGTTATAACTGCCATAGAGAATTATGAGTCGGGAAGTTTTTTATCCCAGTATCGCCGCTTATCCTGTATCCTCAATAAAAATGTCACTCTTAAATTAGGTAAGCAAACCATTCATGGATTAGCAGTGGATATTAATGATCTAGGTGAATTAGTAGTAAAAAGTGATGGTAAACTCCATACATATTCTAGTGGTGAAGTTATTAAAGTCGAAAGTAAATAAAAATAGGACTAGCAACTGCTAGCCCTATTTTTTTACTTTCAACTTTAATTTTACTTATGAAAAATATTATCAGCAATTTTACTTAAATATTTTTCATCTAATTTATCAAAATTATTTAATTGTGGAGAATCAAAATCAAAAACTCCCCATAAATTACCGCTTTTATCAAAAATTGGTAAGACAATTTCTGAGTTAGTATTACTATCACATGCAATATGCCCAGAAAATTGATGAACATCGGGTACAATTTCACTCTTTAAATTTTTAGCAACTGTCCCACAGACACCCTTACCAATTTGAATGTGTACACAAGCAGGCTGTCCTTGGAACGGTCCTAAAATCAATTCACCATTCTTTATCCGATAAACACCAGCAAAATTAATTTGATGAAGATTGTTAAATAAAAGAGCTGACAGATTAGCCGTATTTGCAATCCAATCATCTTCACCAGCAATTAAGGCCTTTGCCTGCGCTACTACTAGTTGATATTGTTCTTGGTTTGCAGCAGCCATATCAATCAGCTCCTTACATAATAATTATTTAATTAGCATCAATGACTGAAATATCGCCACCGAGCTTTTTAATCTTTTCTTCTACACGATCATAACCACGTAAAATATTACCTGCATTAGAGATCACAGTTTCACCCTTAGCCATTAAACCTGCAATCATTAAACAAGCACCAGCACGAATCTCACCCGCAGAAACATGTGCTCCCTTTAATTCGGCAGTAGGATGAATCAAAATAAAATTATCTTCAGCTTGAATGTCAGCACCCATTTTTTGAAGTTCAGGTATATGACCTACTCGTTTAGGATAGATGGTATCACTAATAATTCCTTCACCTGATTTGGCACTTAAAAGTAATGGCGTCATAGGCTGTTGTAAATCAGTCGCAAAGCCAGGATAAGGATCAGTTCTGACTTGAACCATTTTTAAATCACCAGCTGGATAAACATAAAGTGAATCCTCATCTACCTTAGTAACTACACCCATTTCTTCTACCTTAGCTAAGTAGCTGTCTAAGTGTTCTTCAATAATATTGTGAATACGAATTCCATTACCAACAGTAGCAGCTAATGCAATATAAGTACCAGCTTCAATTCGATCAGGAATAATAGTATGTGGTGCTTTTGATTCTAAGCGAGCTACTCCTTCGATTCTAATTGTTTCTGTTCCGGTTCCCCGTACCACGGCACCCATATTATTTAAAAAAGTTGCTAAATCAATTATTTCAGGTTCTTTAGCTGCATTATTAATAATGGTCTGCCCTTTAGCAGTAACGGCCGCTAACATAATATTGATAGTAGCACCAACTGATGGCATTGCTAAATCAATTACAGCACCCTTCAAGCCCTCTGTAGGGGCCGTTATAATAATTTGGTCATTCTGATTTTTAACGGTGGCACCAAGTGCTTCAAAACCCTTAATATGCTGGTCAATTGGTCTCGGACCAATATCATCTCCACCTGGAAAACCAACAACAGCTTTACCAAAACGCCCTAATAAAGCACCCATAAAATAGTAAGACGCACGTAAAGATTTAATTTTACCTGCTGGTAAAGGACTCATATGAATGTCTTCTGGATTGATTTTCAAAGTAGTTTCCTGAAAATCACATTTCACATCCATTTCGCTTAGCAGGTCCATTAAATTATCTACATCTGCTATTCTGGGTACCCCTTCAAGCGTTACAGGAGTACGCGAAAGTATTGACGCAGGGATTAAGGCTACAGTTGAGTTCTTTGCCCCACCAATCCATACGTCGCCCTTTAAGGGCTTTCCACCATGAATAATCATTTGCTTCATTGGGGAAACAATCCTCTTCATCTAGTTGTAATACACAAATATATCATTCAATATCATATATAAAATTACACAAAAAAACAAGAGGAATAACCGTTGTTATCACTCTTGTTAACTAATTTTAATATTGCTAGTTAATCAAATTTTGATTCTGGCAAACGACTAGCTGCACCGATAAATGCCTTAAATAAACCTTCAGGTCTTTGTGGACGACTGAGAAATTCAGGGTGATATTGTGCAGCAATAAAGAATTTATTTTTCGGAATTTCAATAATTTCAACCAAACGGTTATCAGGAGATACCCCAGAAAATACCATACCAGCTTTTTCAAAATCTTCACGATATTTGTTATTAAATTCAAAACGGTGACGGTGACGTTCTTGAATAACATCTTGGTCATCGTAAGCAGCACGAGTTTTGGTACCAGCCTTAAGGGCAGCAGGATATAAGCCTAAACGTAAAGTACCCCCAATATCTTCAATATCACGTTTATCATCCATAATATCAATAATATTATTCTTAGCCTCAGGTTCTGCTTCTGCACTGTTTGCATCTTCTAAATGCAAGACATTGCGTGCAAACTCCACACTAGCCATTTGCATTCCTAAACAGATACCTAAGAATGGAATATCATTTTCACGTGCGTATTCAATTGAAGTAATCATTCCTTCTAACCCACGAGTTCCAAAACCACCTGGTACAATCAAGCCATCTGAATCTTTCATAATTTCAGCAATATTATCTTCAGTAATATCTTCAGCCTGAACCTTATCAACTTCAATTTTTGTATTATATAAATAACCTGCGTGTTGAAGAGCGTCAGTTACCGAAATATAAGCATCTTCTAATTCAACATACTTACCAACTAAAGTAATTTTTGTAGTATGCTCTAAATTTTTAGCACGTTCATCAAGCTTCTTCCATGCTTCCATATCAGCCGTTGCCTTAGGACTTTCGAGATGTAAATAATCACATACTAATTGGTCCATACCTTGTTTTTGGAATGAAAGTGGCACATCAAATAAGGAAGGTTCATCGATTGATTCAATAATACGATCAACCGGTACATCAGTAAAAGTTGAAATTTTATTTTTTAATTCTTGTGGAACTGGTTTTTCTGCTCGCAATACTAACATATTAGGTTGAATCCCAATACTCCGAAGTTCAGCAACTGAATGTTGTGTTGGCTTGGTTTTCATTTCTTGAGCAGCATGAAGATAAGGCACTAAAGTACAATGAATATACATTACATTTTCTTCCCCTACTTCACGGCGCATTTGACGAACAGCTTCCATAAATGGTGTTGATTCAATATCACCCACAGTACCACCAATTTCAGAAATAACAACATCTGAATCAGTAGTTAAACCAGCGCGCATGATCTTTCTTTTAATTGCATCAGTGATATGCGGAATTACTTGAACAGTAGCACCATGGTAATCACCACGGCGTTCTTTTTCAAGAACTTCTTTATAAATTTTACCTGTAGTAACATTAGAATACTTGCTTGTTCTGACATCAACGATTCTTTCATAATGTCCTAAGTCAAGATCAGCCTCAGTACCATCATCAGTTACAAACACTTCCCCGTGTTGATAAGGATTCATAGTACCTGGATCAATATTGATATAAGGATCAAATTTTTGCATTGTGACCTTTAAGCCACGATTTTTTAATAAGCGTCCTAAACTAGAAGCAGTAATACCTTTACCTAAGGATGATACAACTCCACCAGTAACAAATATGTATTTAGTCATGCGTGCTTCCTTTCTTCAAAAATAATAAATCTGTAAAAACAAAAAAAGCTCCCGCTTGGGAGCTAAAATGAAATGCACATAAAGTGCCCATACAAAATATTAAAGGGAAAAGTTATTTCCGTCAAGCACTTTATTCATCATCGTCATTAAGATCATCTTGATGAAGTTCAGATAATTGACCTTCAATACCATCATCTAAATCATCAGTATCTGCATCGTCTAAATCATCACTATCAGAGTAATCGTCATCTTCATCGCCATCAGTGACATCTAGGTCATCATCTTCAGGATCGTCATCATCATAATCGATCACATCATCGTCATCACTATCAGCAATAAAGGCATTAACCTTCTTATGATGCTTCTTGCGATTTGTTCCTTCTTCATCTTCATCTTCTGGGTGATTTACTTCTTCATCAACAGAGTCAAATGGGAACCATGAGCGCAAAGCCCAAACATTGTCACCCATTGAAATAAATTCGCCGTCAGTGTTCATATCAGTATAAAACTGAGGTAATTTTTCACGAATTTCTTCATCGCTCTTGCCTAAATAATTTTGAACAGCATTTACGATGTCAGCAAAGGCCATTCTTTTGCCACTATCTTGTAAAATTGCCAAGGCAACTTCAATCATTGATAATTCGTCTTTATTTTGACCTTTAAAATCATCTAAACCCACTAATGGCACGTCCTTTCAAATTTTACTTTCATCGTTTAGTTAAGCTTCACGATAAAAATTAATCTTAATTGCATAGTTACCTATTAAGTATAGACCAGAAAACAGATCATATTCAACTGTTAGTTTAAGAATATTATTATTTTCGTCCGAAAAATCTAATTTTTTGGTTAAACTAGTTAAATCCATGATACGTGATGCAGCGATTATACGACAATTTTTCTTTTCACCAACTGCAAACTTCATCATTGTATAATCATTCGCTTCAACCGAGCCACGTTGCATCACCATTTCACCATTTTTTAACAAAATTTTGACGGGTACATTACCTGTCTTATTTTCTTCATCATATTGAAAACGCCAACCACCTTCAATTTGTTCCATCTGACCCTGACCATGACGCTTAATAGTTTCACTTTGATCTTCTTGGGTAATTTTACTAGTAATTTCCACTCTGAGTTTTTCCATTTTTCACCCTCAAAAGTTTGTTATATAGCTATCTCTTTCCAATATTGTTATAATCAATTTTAGTAAAGAAATAAAGTAAAACAAATTAGAAATATTTATTCGAGAATTAATTATAAGAAAAAATGGTTAAATTTAAAAGTGAGAAATTAGATCATGAAAAAGTTATTCGTGATCCTGTACATAATTATATTCATATTAAAGATAAAGTAATTTATGACGTAATTAAAGCTAAAGAATTTCAACGTCTTAGAAGAATTAAACAATTAGGACCAGCTAGTTATGTTTTTCCAGGCGCTACACATACTCGCTTTGAACATAATTTAGGAGTTTATGAACTAACACGGCGAATCTGCAATATCTTTAATGATCGCTATCGCAGCCAAAATCCAAAAGACGGTTTATGGAATGCCGATGAAACCTTACTTGCTGAATGTGCCGCACTCTTACATGACATTGGCCACGGACCTTATTCTCATACTTTTGAGCATTTATTTGGTACTAATCATGAAAAGATGGGTCAAGAGATTATTACCGATAAAAATACCGAAGTTAATCAAGCACTACGCCAAGTAAGTCCTGATTTTCCAAACTTAGTGGCTAAGGTAATAGCCAAAACATATGCAAATCCACAAGTTGTAAAATTGATTTCCAGTCAAGCAGACGCTGACCGGATGGATTATTTGCTTAGGGATGCTTATTTTACGGGTGTAACTTATGGAGCATTTGACTTAACACGAGTTTTAGAAGTAATTCGCCCTTATAAAGATGGTATAGCCTTTACCGATAAGGGTATTCATGCAATCGAAGATTATATTATTAGTCGCTACCAGATGTATCAACAAGTTTATTTTCACCGCATTAATCGTTCAATGGAAGTCATCTTGCACCATCTTTTACAACGGGCCCAAACTCTTTATAAAGAAGATAAACGGCAATTACCTGTTACTCCACAACTAGAAACATTTTTAGCTAATACATGGACTTTAGATAATTATTTATCATTAGATGATGGCGTGATGGAAACTAATTTTTCAATGTGGCGTAATTCTAGCGATCAAATTTTAGCTGATTTAGCTGCAAGCTATCTGGATCGCCATCCCTTGGAAAGCGTTAAAATCAACGAATCAACTAAAAACTTAATTCCAAAACTAAAGGATTTAATTAAAGAAGCTGGATTTAATCCTCAATATTATACTGCCACTAATTCGGCTTTTGATGAACCTTATGATGCATATAAACCAAGCGGAAAAAACGCACATAGCCCAATTGAAATTATGCAAGAAGATGGATCTTTAATTGAACTATCTGAAGTTAGTCCTCTAGTTAAATCCTTAAATGGAACTCTTCAAGGTGATGAACGCTTCTTCTTTCCTAAAACTATGATTGAAAAAACTGCTGAACCGCAAATCTTTGATCCAATTTATCAAGAATTTCAGCGTTACATTAAGAATAATGAATTATATAATCCAGCTAAATAAATAAAAAGGCTTTGATCCTAATATTAAGATTGATATGAACCCTAAAATTAGGACATATTATTGAGCCAGTTGATTTAAAACCATATTTCGATATTGAATCGGAGTATGGTTTTTTATTGTGCTCTTGATTCTTTTGTTATTGTAGTAATAAATATATTCTTTGATTGCTTTTTCAAGCTCATCTAAATTCTTAAATGTTTTCTCAAACCCATAGAACATTTCTCGCTTTAAGATACCAAAGAAACCTTCCATTAATCCATCATCTAATGAATTTCCTTTTCTAGACA
>NZ_BFBY01000015.1 GCF_003423665.1 Lactobacillus rodentium
ACTCCAAGTCATGTTAGTTGTGTTAACCATAGTAGTTTTATCTTTAGCATTGTTGTCGTAGAAGGTATATTGTTTCATACCTTGTTGTGAAGCTTGAACTAAAGCTCTCTTGTCAGCGTTAGAAATACGGTTGTTGTTTACGTTTAAAATTCTTCTTGCAGTGTAACCAGCTGGAAGAGTAATTCTGGTTTGTTCAGTAGTTGCAGCGTGAACAGTTTCAGTTTTAACAGAATTATTTACTTGGTTAACAGTAGCAACTCCACCAACAGTTAATAAAGCAGCAATAGAAATTTTAGATAACAATTTAACGTTCTTCATAGATATTCTTCTCAACTTTCTAAAAAATTAGTAACATGTTTTTCTCAATTTCTCTCAACAACGTTATAATAGCAGACTTTGAGTGCATGTCTAGGTGCGTATAGGTTTAAATAACAGTTTGTTATAAATAACAATTACAACCGTTATTTTTGCAATAGCTAAAAGTACTCATTTAGTAATAGTTGTTATTTTAAAAAGAGAGTTTAAAATAATTTGAAAAAATTTTTTAAAAAGTTGAAAATATATAATTTTGGAATGGAATATCATGTGTTATAAAATAAAACGCTGATTTTATAGGCTTTTAAAAGCAAATAAACCAACAAAAAAACGCATCATAATTGATGCGTTTTTTTATAAACTCTATTTGCTTTAACTTATTTATTGGATAGTTAAAGCGTTGTTACCACCACGGTAAGCAAATTCACGACTTAAAGAAGAATAGCTTACCCAAGCGATAGGACCAAGATCGTAGCCATTGTAAACACCTTCACGTTGGCCTCCGCCACCTTTGTAGAAGTGTTTGTATTGGTAAAGCGGATCATGAACTAAGAAAGTGTTATTGGCAGGATTATAACCAAAAATTACTTTACAGTGGTTTCTAGCTTTGTTACCACCACCATCATATGATGACCAACCATAATAAAGAACTGGATGACCAGCTTCAATTAACTTGGCGATAGTATTTAAATTAGCACCAGAAATATCCTTAATACGGCTGTCACCTAAAGAATGTGCATAATTTGCTAAAGCTTTAGAAGTAATTACACTCTTAAATCCGGCCCCAGTATATGGATTACCAATTTGACCACCATTATAATTTTGAGGTAGGTGATCTTGCATGTATTTTAATTTTTGAGCTTCGGTAGTTCCAGGAACATTCTTCCAGTTGCCATCATATTTCATAAGCATAGACAAAGCTGAGGAAGCACAACCCCATGGAGCAAAAACAGGATTGTATTGACTAGTATAGAATTCTTGAGAACTAGCATTGCTCTTTAAAACAGCATATTTACCAGTTGAAGTACCTTCAACAACGTAGCTACTATCTACCCATTGGTTGCCACCTAAGTTATAGAAAGTCTTGTTGTTAAAGTTTTTCTTACCAAAAGCATTCCAAGCAGAACCATTTGGTAAAGTTTTGCCTGCTAACTTGAGACCATTACCATTTTGTGCCCAAACGGCAATACCGTAGTGAGGAGTATAAGCCACCACTACAAAAGAATTTTTAGCTAATGGTGTCATATCACTACTATTAGAAGTAGTAGGAGTAGATGGGGCGTTTACATTAACAATATATTTACTGTACACCCATTGATTGCCACCTAAGTTATAAAGGCGGTTATTATTAACATCTGTATAACCAAAGACTTTCCAAGTTGAACCAGCAGCTAAACGACGTGGAGCAATCCAACTGACTGATTTATCTTCATTAAGCTTCCAGAGATTGACACCATAACCAGGAACATAATTAATTTTTCCAGTAAATTCTTGTTTGACTGCAGGTGCAGAAGTATTTACTTGTTCACTTCGATTAACATTATTATCAACTGAGTTGGCAATTTGCGTGTTATTGGTTGCTTGTACTGGTTGATTATTGTTAGTGTTATTTGAATTTACTGAAGTAGTATTTTGACTTTGAGCTTCAGATGTATTTACAACAGAAGTCTGAGCTGTTGAACCATTAATAGTATCAGCATGTGCAGTACCTGCGTTTACGCCAAGTACACCAGCCGCAAATAAAGCTGACAATAACATTGCAGATCTTGTCTTCATTCTTTCTTTTCCTCCAAATATAATATTTCCAAAAGCAACTATAACATAAGTTGATATAAAATGAAGCTACTTTTTTAAAATAGTTATTTAATTGAATCTTAGTAAAAAGATATAAAAAAGGAAACTTTTTACTAGTATACAAATCTTAATTTAAATCGGGTATAATCGAAAAGTAATATTTTATAGATAGAGGAGTTTTAAAATGAAAAAATGTCCAAATTGTGGTGCAGAAGTTGAAGTGGATGCTAAATTCTGTACAAATTGTGGTGCGCAATTACAAGCGCCTGAAGTACAAACTCAGCCTCAACAAAGAGTGCAAACAGTTCCTGCTCAACCAAATGGATTCTCACTTTACTGGGAGTGGTTAGTAAATTCATGGAAACGTCCAACCGCTAAATTGAAAACTGAAAAATGGTATGGAATTGTAAATATTCTTGTAGTAGTTTTGTTAACTACATTAACTATTTGGAGATTATTAGCTGGCTTTCTTTCTAAGACCGTAAGTACCAGTATGAGTAGCTTTGGTTCCTTTGGTTCAGACGTACAAAATGAAGCACAAAATTATGCTAATAACGCTATGGGTGGAAGTATTTCAAGTCTTTCCATAAGTGCATTTTTCGCTATTTTAGTAGTAGCAGTTTGTTTTATTGGTTTCGGTATTTTAGGACGCAAGTTTATCTATGGTGGTCAAGTTGATGTTTTATCTTACATCAATGAAGTGGCTCAATATAGTAATTACAATATGATAATTAGTCTTTTAATGTTCTTACTAGCCTTGATTTCTGTAGATAGTGCAACTATTATTGGAATTTTATTTGTAATTTTATATTACGTTTTCATGGCAGCCGTTTTAGTCCCAGTGATTAATAATGGTGAAGGAAAGAATGATAAAATCTGGGGCACATTAATTACTTTCCTTGGACTAATTATTGGTTGTTTTATTGCCTACTTTATTGCAAAATCTGCTATTACGTCAGTTATTAGTCAATTAAGTACTGCATTTAAACTTTAAACTTTTAAATAATTTCAAAACAAAAAACGATAGGTTTACCTATCGTTTTTTGCTTACATTTTTTCTAAACGTTTAATTCGATCTGCGGTGGGCGGATGTGTGTCAAATAAATGTGACCAGCCTTGATTATGAAAGGGATTCTCAATATACATCCCTGCACTCGAACGATCAGCCGCCTTCATAGGTTGGGAATTAGAGATTTTTTCTAAGGCAGAAATTAAGCCGTGAGGATTACGAGTTAGTTCTACTGAACTAGCATCAGCTAGGTATTCTCGATTACGTGAAAGTGCCATTTGAGCTAGGGAAGCGGCTAGTGGTCCTAAAATAAAAACAAAAATTATTGCAATTATTTTAAAGATTATTTCGATAGGACTGTTGTCCTTGTCATCATCACGGTCGCCATCGTCAGTTCCAAACCACCAGACATAACGGGCCGCAAAACTAGAAATAAAAGAAATAACTCCAACTAAAACTACGCCAAAAGTTGAAACTAAAATATCATAATTGCGAATATGAGAAAGTTCATGTCCTAGAACGCCTTCAAGCTCTTCACGATTCAAACGTTTGCGTAGACCCGTAGTTACAGCCACGGCGCTATGCTGAGGATCACGACCGGTAGCGAAAGCGTTTGGACTAGGATCATCAATTAAATAGACTTTTGGCATAGGGACTTGAGCAACCATTGCCATATCTTCAACGATATGCCAAAGTTCTGGATCATCTACTTCATGTATTTCATGACCATGGTTCATACTCATTACCAAATTAGCAGGATTATGCAAGACAATAGCTAAATATACTAGACTTCCTAGTACAGCCCAAATAATTCCAACTAAGGCATTATTTGCAAAAATATATCCTGCCCCAGCACCAACTAAAGCTAAAATGATAATGAAAGCAACTAATAAAAATAGTGTCTTACGCTTATTGCGTGCAATTTGTTGATATAACATTAGAACTTAACTTGAGGAACTTCTTTTTCAGTAGCTGGGGTTTCAAGGTAAGCAATTTTTTGAAAGCCATGAATAGACGCCACAATATTAGATGGAAAAGTAACTAGTTTTTGATCATAAAAGGCAACGGTTGAGTTATAAAGTTGACGAGAATAGGCAATCTTATTTTCAGTATTAGTTAATTCTTCTTGAAGGGCTAAAAAGTTTTGATTGGCCTTTAAATCAGGATATGCCTCAGCTAGGGCAAAAACTGATTTAAGTGAATTGGCTAATTCATCAGAAACCTTCATTGTTTCGGCATGATCATTGGCTGGTACTTGATTTAATTGGTTGCGTAATTGGGTAACTTTTTCAAAGGTACCACTTTCATGTTTAGCATAACCTTTAACAGTTTCTACTAAATTAGGGATTAAATCGTTACGACGTTTTAATTGAACATCAATTTGACTCCAAGCTTCTTGAGCATGAATTTTGGCTTTTTGTAGCCCATTATAAATAGCAATGTAAAGTCCAATTAATAAAATAATGATAATAATGATAATTCCGAGTAAAAGCATGATGTCCTCCACCTTAGTTGTTAATAATTGAATTTAGTCTATTTTATCTAATTTTGATATACAAAAAAAGACATACCTAGTATGTCTTTAAAATAAATTAACTATTAATAAACAAAATCAAGTATTAACCAGCCAAAAATCGTCAGAACCAATAAGCCAAAGAATTGTAGAGCTGAGAAAATCCAGAAAAATCTGCTTTTAGAGACTGTGCCATTTTCTGCAAAAGATTTGAAAACGAGCATGTTGGCCATTGAGCCTACGATTGAACCAAAACCACCAATATTAGAACCTAAGAAAAGTGATTCTGCAAAACTAGTAAATTTACCAATTAAAATTGTTGAAGGTACATTAGAAATAAATTGACTAGAGATAATCGAAGTTAGGTAAACAGAATGTTTAGAAAACATTGTATGTTGCACAATAGCAACAATTAAAGGTACCTGTTGAATATCGCTAATAAAGATAAAGAAACAAGTAAATGTTAAAAGTAAAGCATAATCTAAATACAATAAAATTCGCGGATTGATAAAAATTGCTAAAATAATTGCTACAATTGCCGGAACATAAGCAGGCACAATATTAAAGACCCCAAAAAAGAAAAAGACAGAAACTAAAATAGTTAAAATAGTGGGGCGCCAGCTAATGTGGATATTTTCTAAGGGCACTGATGGTATGGGGGTGTTTTTTACACCAAAAAGTAGACCAGTAAGTAAAATTAAACTAGCAATTAAAAGGGGTAATGACCAACCAAAAAACTTTCCAGGAGTAACGGAATAAGTATTAACAATAAAAATATTATGAGGATTACCCCATGGCGTAAAAGCTGCACCAATATTTGCTCCCATTCCAATTAGAGTAACAGGAAGAATTTCGGGTAAATGATGCTTATGGGCAATCGTCAAATATAAGGGTATTAAAGTTAAAACAGTAATATCATTAGTTAAAAACATAGCAGATATTACAGATAGATAAGTAAATATAGCTGTTAATCTTCTCGTGGTTCTTGCGCTAGTAGTTAATTTATACGCTAGCACATCAAGAACATGTAAATAAGAAAAGATTTGAATAATTGTCAGCATGGCGAGGACTGAATATAAGGTATGAAAATTAATATCTTGTATTCGTGGTCGCGCAAAAAAAAGACTGACAACTGTCAGTACGGCCGTTACCTGAAGGATACGGTCCCTTGCGATATTCTTGATGACGGTCATTGAGTTCCCCTCTTAATAACTAAATCAACAACTTCTATTTTGAACTCTTTTTCCTTAGTTCGCAACAGTTCGCAGCTCTTTTTTATTATACAAATTTTAAATTACAGTATTTATAGGCAAAAAATTAATCTTTTTGATTAATTATTGCTATACTTTAGTTAGTAAAAGATAGAGTTTTGAGGAGGGATTTCATGCTCGATAAAAATAATGTTCAACTTAAAATTAAGGAACCAGCTCAAAAATTAATTAAGTCAAAAATTAAACCAAATTCAATTGTTCTTTTGGCATTGAATGATGGTTCAAATGCTTATTCTAAACTTGGTGGTACTTGTACTATTGGTGCTAACTTCCAATTGGTAGTGTTAACTGAAAAAGATCCCCATTATGATGTTAAAATCAAAAATAATATGGGCTTAGACCTTTATACTTCAAATGATGAACTTCAATTTCTTGAAAATGGCTTAGTATTAAATGCTAGGGATGCAGTTATGTCACTTTCAAGTGATGAAGGAATAATTGATGGTGCAGTGACAATTAATACCGATAGTAGCCAAAAATTAACTAAGTCAGAAATGAAAAACTTAGGTGGAAAAATCTGTTAAATTCAAAGTCTTCTTGCTATTTAAGTCTTTTTCATGATAAGATAATAAAAGATTTTCGAAAATTTAAATTGAGAGGAAGTATAGATCTATGCGTAAAGGTGAAAACTATAACACTGGTGTTACTCCTAACTTAAGACCTAAGAACAAGAAGAACTCCAAGGCACGCGTTAAGAGAGCTGCTGAAGTTGTTGCTTTCTTAAACAAAGCTGCTGCAGACGAAAATAAGTAATTAAATTTACACCTAAGAGAGAATGTAATAAACATTCTCTCTTTTTTATTTATCTTATATATTGCATTGGTTTAATACTTTTGATAATATAGAAAAAATTTTAATGGATTTGAATTAGAGTAAAGAAAAGGAGTAAGCAAATGGGTTTAAATGCATATATTCAAGGTTTTAATAGTTTAGAGTCAATTGACCGTGCACCGGGTTATTTTAAGTACCAACACCACTCTGTTGCGGATCACTCATTTCGCACTGCTGAGCTTGCTCAAATGATGGGTGATATTGAAGAAGTGATTGGTGGAAAAGAAGTTAATTGGAAAGCACTTTATGAAAAGAGCTTAAATCATGATTATACTGAACGTTTTATTGGTGACATTAAGACGCCAGTTAAGTATGCAACACCCGAACTTCGTAAAATGATTGGCGAAGTTGAAGAAACAATGACTGATAAATTTATTAAAGATGAAATTCCAAAAGAATTTCAAGAAATTTATCGTAAGCGTTTATCTGAAGCTAAAGATGATACCTTAGAAGGCAAGATCTTATCAGTATGTGACAAATTAGATTTACTTTATGAAGCTTATGGTGAAATCGAATTAGGTAATCCTAATCCTGTCTTTATGCAAATGTTTAGAGAAAGCTTGGAAACTATCAAGGCTTTCGATGATTTAGTTTGTGTGCAATATTTTATTAAAAAGATTTTACCGGACTTGTTTGAAGGTGATTTTGCAGCAAAAGATAAGATGCAAAGAATTGCCTTTAGTATTTTATTAATGGGAGATCAAGACTAAGTGAAGTTACAGTGCGCCTCGTGCGGCTTAAGAATTAATAGTTTACATTTTAAGCAAGAAGGCTTAATCAATCCAAAGTTAACGAGTATTTGTGATATCTGTCTAACACGTGGGCTAAATCCTGATGAATATGAAAATAAAGTAATTCAAGAGCTGGCCCTCATTATGTTATATAGTTTTGCTGGCAGGAAAACAGAAAGTAATAAACTAAAAAATGAAAAATTTTTAGTGCCTACAAAACAGCGCAAGGCTTACGAAGCATTTATTCAAGATTATGATGGTAATGAAGTAGCGCAACAACAAATAAAACGTGAAATTTTTAATCAAGCAATTATTAAGAGCGAAGATAAGATAATTGATTATGTCCCAAGAAATGATGTGGATTTTGCTGTTAACATGCAAAAGTTAAACTTAGAAATCAACTTTTCTTTAAACGAACTAGATTATATTGATCGTGAACAAATTAGACGCAAATATAATTATCGCTGTCAATATTGTGGACGTAAAGGTACTAGTGTTGATCACAAAGACCCGGTTTCATTGTCACAAAATAATGATTCAGATAATTTGATTTTATCTTGCAGTGAATGTAATCGCATAAAATCAAATATGCCCTATAATTTATTTATCGAGTTAAATAGTCGTCTAAAGACGGTAAATAAACGTTTAGTTCAATATGAAAATACACTAGCCAATTTAAAAGAAGAATTTGCTCAAGCAAAACGAGACCTGGCTGGTCAAGTGCACTTACGTGGCGTAGTTAATGATCCTGAATTAAATGCGATGCGTAAACAAAATAAAAAATTACATGATGCAATTGATAGTTTACAAAGTGATTATGATACTTTGCGTAATACAAGAAAAACATATTTTGAGTCTGGTTGGAAATTAGCTCAAGAAAATCAAACAACAGATATTATTTGAAAGAGGTTAAAACTAACCTCTTTTTTTCTACGCTAATCCCTAGAAAATTAGCTTTTTTAGGTATAATAGTGGAGAGAGAAAATTTAATTAAGGAGTTATAAAATTGAATCAACGATGGATAGGTTTACTGGGCTTAGTAGCTTTTGTATTGCCATTAAGTGCATGTAGTAAGCCGACTTCGCATGCCGAGCAATCAGCTCGTACATCAATCAATGACATCTCCAATTATGAAAATACAGTATCTGACATTGTAGCCAAAATAAAAAAGCATCCAATCGAAAATGGATACTTAACGCTAAATATTGAGTTAGCAGCGGGCAATGACAAAATGATGAAGAGTAGTCTAAAAGGTGCTTTTCGTAATCAACCATTTATTATGGAGATGGAAACAACAAGTAGTGCAGGTGAAGTGAAGGGAAGCAGTAAGGAATGGACTGATGACAAAAATATTTATTTAGCCCCTAGTGGTAAACAATGGTATAAGGCGAAAAAAGAAAGTAAGATCATTGATATTAATGCTTTAAAGACAGATTTAGCTTCTAATACTAATAAGTTTGTTAATCCTTCAGCAAAAATTCAACGTCAAATGAAGTTAATAAATACAAAAGATAAGTATATTTTATCCTTAGTAACTACTTTGCAGGAAAAAGAAGCTTTTCGTGACTTTGCTCGTTCCACTTTAGGGATGACAGGACAAAATTCTGAAGGATTAGGCATGAATAAAGAAATTTTAAAAGATGCACGTCTTCAAAATTTAACCATGAAAGAAACGATTAATAAGAGTAATTATCGAGTGGAAAAATTGGATGTTACTTTTGAAATGACTTATAAAGGTATAAAGATTAGAGAAAAAGAAACAATTAATAAAATTGGTAAGTATCGAAATTTAGAAGTTCCAAGTAAGATAAAGAACGCCACGCCGCTTTCAGATGATGTAGTTAATAGAATGAATAGTATAGAATAAATAGAAATTAAAAAAGGACCTCTTTTTATGATATGAACCCCGAAATTCGGACAAGAATTTCGGGGTTTTATTATGTCTAAATTAACAAAGCGAGATAAAATTAATATTTATAATTATTGGAAAAATTATGGAAAATCTTCTACATGGTTAAGTAAAAAATATGGAGTTAATTCAACTAATATCCGTTATCTGCTTAAATTAATAGATCATTATGGACTTAACATTTTAAATCGTTCACATACTACTTATCCTATTTATTTTAAAGAAGCTGCCATTAAAAGAGTACTTATCAATAAAGAGCTAGCTGACCATGTTTCTCTAGATCTAGCTTTACCTAATAGTGGTCTAATCCATAATTAGATTCGCAAATACAAAGAAGATGGGTATAATGTCATTAATCACAAGAAAGGCAGACCATCTCATGAAAAGCAAAGACCAACAAATCAAAGAACTTCAA
>NZ_BFBY01000016.1 GCF_003423665.1 Lactobacillus rodentium
TTGGGCAGGTTACCCACGTGTTACTCACCCGTCCGCCGCTCCCTTGTATCTGGTTTCATTTGGTGCAAGCACCAAAATCATCCAGGCAAGCTCGCTCGACTTGCATGTATTAGGCACGCCGCCAGCGTTCGTCCTGAGCCAGGATCAAACTCTCATTTCCCATAAGAAATGAGCTTGAAATAGCTCATGATATTTTTTTGATTTGTTATCACAAATTTATTGCTTGCGAATTGACTTCGCTTATTGATTGGGGTTAAAAACCCCGCACACTTTTCAGCGAAACTTTGTTCAGTTTTCAAGGTACTACCAGCTGACTAAGTCAGCTTAATAATTATAACACACATATTTTCATTATGCAAGAACTTTTTTTGAATTATTTTTCAAAAGAAATTTAAAGCTTGCAGTTGAATTAGTGCTTTATAATTGTAACAAAAATGTAATAATTTTGTCAAGAACTTTTTCCATTTTTTTTAAAACATTTTTGCTTGCTTCGACCAGCGAAGCTTATTAATTATACTATAGATATCTTCTTAATGTCAAGCATTAATTTTATCTATTTTGTTATTACTTTCGTAACAACAGTTTATTATTATACACAGCTAGTGAGATCTTGACAAGACCCTTTTCCTTTTTTAATCAATAAAAAAAACAAAAGTTTTAAACTTTTGTTTTTCTTATCTTATTTCAATTCAGGAGCATCAGTTTTAAAATCATCTTTTGTGGATTTTTTTCCATTTTGATAATATAAACTATTTTTCTTCTTTCGTTCTTCTTTCTTAAGTTTTCTAAGTGATTCTTTCTTTTTATATGAATAATTTTTCTTTTTAACCGGTTCAAAATCAGGTGGAGTATAGAATCTGAGTAAATCTCCAGTTATCACTCTATCAGATAGTGATAATTCACTAGTAACAGTATTAGAAATTGAAGCAAGTTGCTCACGGACTGCTTTATTAGGATGTCTAATTCTCTTACCAGTCTTAGTGTAATAATAAGTTCCTTCTACTCTACTATATTCAGGTGTAATAAAATCTCCATTTCTCTGGGCAACAATTTGCGGAGCATTTTTGGCGAGAAGACTATGACCAAATTGAATATAATTTTTGTCGTCTACGCCTAACAAGTTGAATAAAGTCGGTCGAACATCAATTTCTCCACCATAGGTATGATTTATTCCACCCTTTAAGCCAGGCATATGGAACATTAATGGGACACGCTGGAATTGCAAATTATCAAAGTCATTAAAATTAGTTTCACCTAATAATTCTGCTGAAGCCTTATGGTGGTTACCAGATATTCCGTAATGATCACCATAAAGCATAATTAATGTATTCTTATCTAAACCTGTTTTTTGAAGATAAGTCATTAATTCACCAATGGCTTCGTCTAAATAGTGTGCTGTTTGAATATATCCATCAACTGTCTCATCACCTGTTTTAGTTTTTCCAATGGTAGTATCTTCTTTATTTAAATCATAGGGATAGTGATTGGTAACAGTAATCATTTTTAAATAAAACGGTTGAGGTAAATGTTCAATATACTTCACAGATTGATCAAAAAAGATTTTATCTTTTATTCCATACCCATTATAATAACCCTTTTTATTTGTATAGTAACTTAATGGCATAAAATAATCATAGCCAAATGATTTATAAGCATTATCTCTATTCCAAAAAGATCCGGCACCTCCATGCATTACTGCACTAGTATAACCCGCTTGTTGTCCTAGAATGGCTGGCGCAGACTGAAATGTATTTGTTGTTCCATAACTTGACATTGCAGAGCCAGATTGAAGTCCAAACAAAGAATTTTCAATCATCATTTCTGCATCAGATGTCTTACCTTGACCTACTTGATTGAAAAAATTATCGAAACTAATCGTATCATTTGCATGATAAATCTTATTTAAGTTAGGTGTAACCTCTTTACCTTTATATTTATAATCAATTAAAAACTGTTGAAAACTCTCTAGGTGAATTACTAAAACATTTTTTCCTTTTGCTACACCATAATATGCAGGATTAGGGGCAATATAATTTTTCTTAAGATAATTTTGAACTGCTTTTAAATCATTATGATTAGCCTTGGCCATGACAGATTCAGTCTGAGCTGTTTTTACCCCATCATATACTGCAAAAGCATTCATCCCCAAATATTTAACAATATAATTGTTATCAAAAGTACGAGTTAAGAGTCCTGAACGATCAGACTGGGCCATTGTTAAATTCAAACCCAATAAACTAATTGCAAGTACTTCAATTAAAGCAGGTATTCTAAATTTTAATCTTTTAACATCAATTTTAAATACCTTAAATACAATTAAAATGATAATAATAATTACGTCAATAAAACATAAAAAATCAGTACCATGTGTTATACCCACGATACTTTTCCCCAAGTTATCTGAAGTTGAACCGGATGTTTTTATAATTGACATCGATAGAAAATCAGAGAACTCTCGATAATATAAAATATTAGAAAATAACCATAAAGATAATAGAAAATCGATAATAACCATTATCCAATATGATTTTCTTCCTTTAAAAAATAGTCCAATTCCAATAAGTAAAATTGCAGCTGGTAAAGGATTAAATAAAAGTAAAAATTCTTGCATCGGGCCTACTACGCCCAAATTAAACTTCGTCTTATAAATTAAATATGTTTTTATCCAAAAAAGAACGACAACAAAACTAAAAAATCCTAATTTAGTTTTAAAAAGCCAGTTATATAAGGATTTAAGGTGAGCCATAATTTCCTCCCTCAAAATTACTCTTTTTTGATAGTACTACTAATCTTAGTAAAAAAGAACGTATATTTGATAAATTTTACAGATAATTATGCTTTTACTTTTTTCGGTTTAAACATCCAACCAAATATTCCTAGAATCATTCCAAAGAAGTATGTTGTAAAGCGCCATAGAAACATTCCTAAAACTAATAAAATGTTGGAGTTAATAAATGTAGAAAATAATGTTTGAAAACTAAATTCTGCACCACCTGAAGCCCCTGGAATAGGAATAATCGCCATAAACATAATTATCATGATATTCATTTGCGTTACGTCAACCCAAGATGTTGAGATATTCAATGCCAACAAAATTAAATATGGAATTGAATAAAAACATAGCAATTGACCGATAGTTAACGCTGTAGCACCAATAAGTTTCTTTTTTTCACGCTTTAAATTTTGACCTTCATTATAAAAAGAATCAATTTGATTCATTGTACTTTTACGCCATTTGTTTACAGTATCCTTCTTAAAAAACTTTTCTAATAAACGCATGATCCACAAAGTAGCCTTCTTTGTCCAAGAATACGCAAACATAATTGCCAGTAAGAAAATGATAGAAGATATATGAATTATAAATCCTATTAAGATAAACAGTGCTAATCCTTTAAATTTATCTATAACCAAATGAAATCCAAAAGCAATTGTAGAAACATAAGCAAAGAGTACACAAATTTGATAAATGATAAACTTCATTAGCAAAATCGAAGTTGCTCTACCACCTTCGATTCCCATTTGAATCATTGCTACTAACTGAGAAGGTTGTCCTCCAGTCGACATTGGTGTAATTGCATTAAATAGTGCCTGTATCAAAGGAATTCTAAAAAATGACCATTTTGAACGTTTGGGTTCATTCTTTTGATGCTCTAAAACGGCAATAATACTAGCCTCAAAAACATACGATAATAGCATAGCTCCCAAAACTAGCAAGAAAAAGAAGACATTTATATTTTTAGCTGCAGTAATTAATTGATGAATATTGATAGTTTTTAAATCATGATAAAGTACTGCTCCACTAATGGCTAATACAATTAATACGCCCACTAAATGTTTTTTATTCATTATTTAATTTGTCCTAATTTTTTTCCAATTTCATATTGTGACATATAAAATTCATGCCAAATTTTTGCTAAATTTTCTTCAGAATATTGTTCACTAGCTTTTTTAGAAAGTAATTTATATTTTGCTAATAGTTCTGGATGCTTTGACAAATTTTTAATTTGAGCATTTAACTCAGCAAAACCTCGTCCTTGTACATAATATCCATCAATTATTGCCTTATATAACTCTAAATCGCGAAGTAATACTGGTGTATTAGATGAAAAAGCTTCTAAAACAGACATTGGAAATAATTCATCATATGAGGGAAGTAAAAAAAGATCAGCAATATTTAAATAATTAACTAACTCATTTCGATCAACAATTCCAGTAAATTTTAAATTCTTTGGTGGATTATTGACTAATTCTTTAAGGCGATCGTATCCATCTGTGATCATTCCAAACGAAAAGCCACCTGCCCAGATAAATTGAATATCAGGATTGGCTTGAGCCAATTTAGCAAAATCAGCTACTCCTTTTCTTTCTTGAACTTGTCCATCTCCAAATACAACAAATTTATTTAGGGGAATTCCTAATTTATTTCTAAAAGCATTCTTTTCTTCTTGAGTCTGTTCGTAAAATTCCTCTTTAGAGACAAAATTTGGAATATATTTCACCTTTTCTGGATCAATTCCATAATTGGCAAGTTTATCAATAAACATTGGATTAACAACTACAATTTGATCCATGCGATCATAAAAATCAATTACATATTTATAAAAAACTTTTTTGGCAAAATTAGGTAATTTAATTGATCCTTCTAATGTTTCAGGAAGAAAGTGAACATAACCAATTTTTCTACCACGACTAGGAGAAAAACTATTAGCAAAATAAGTCGGGTTAATTGTATGATAATGTGTTAAATCACTTTTACCATATCTATTTACAGTTACATAAAAATCATCTACTAATTCTCTTCTCATTAAGCGCATTAATTCATTATAAGCAGAGCCAACACCTTGCCCTTTTACTGAATCGGCTTCAGAAAACATATTAATTCTTATCATTTTTTACCTCATTTGTCTTTAAATCGTTAATTGCATCTTCATAAAATTTCTCAACATTTTCACCAAATGAAGCTGCAGTGACTTTATTCAAGGTCTTATCAAGAACATCTTGTGGAATTGAAAACTCTTTTTTATTTAAAAGCTCGATAATTTCTCTCCTCATTTCATCCTGAGTTTTAAATATTCTTCCCAATTCAGGCTTATCAAATATTTCTTCAGTATAATCAGTTTTAAAAACTACACACGGTGTTCCAGCTGCTAAAGCTTCAATATAGGTTAATCCCTGTGTTTCTGTATCACTAGCAGATACAAATAAGTTGGCCATCCGATAATAGTTTCCTACATCACTATGTTCGACATTGCCACTAAAAATAACTTGATGAGTCAAATTTAACTCCCTAGTCAAGGATTTTAAGTCCTCCATAGCAGGTCCATCACCAGCAATCACTAATTTTACTTGAGGAATTTTTTTGATAATTTGAGGCATACTTTCAATCAATTGATCTATCTTTTTTTCTGGTGCTACTCGACTTAGAGTTAAGAGAATAATATCATCTTCTGACAAGCCTAGATCTTGTCTTACATTTCTTTTTGGATTTTCATTGATGCTATTTAAATCCACTCCAGTAGAAATTATTCTCATTGGTGTTTTAACTCCATAACCCTTTAAGGTTTTCTCTGTTTGTTCACTGGGAGCAATAACGCCTTGCATACTATGCAAATAAGCCTTAATAAATTGTTTTACATGATATGGCTTCAAAAGATGGCCATTTAGCACATAATGTAAATAATCTTCATAATTAGTATGGTAAGTATGAATAGCGGGTATATTCAAAGATTTAGCAACATATTTTCCAATCATTCCCATTGAGAATTCAGTTTGGGTATGAACAATATCTAACTGCACTTCTTTTGCGATCTTAGTAGCCTGAAAAACGCCTCTAAAAGCAATTCTTCTATCGGTGAAAGATACAAAAGGAACACTTGCTACTCGAAACACATTGGGTTCTATTGCTCCCTTGGGTAAATGAGGATCAGTAGTAGTAAAAATAAATACTGAATGTCCGCGATCCTCTAAAGCATTTTTTAATGTTTGAATTGAAGTAGCTACGCCTGATATTTGTGGAAAATAAGTATCTGTAAAAAGACCAATATTCATAAAAAACCTCCATATAGAGATATTATAAAGATGTTAGTGTCTACATGCAATTTGATACAAAAAAAGACGTGAGTAAAATCTTACTCACGTCTTTTTCGCCAGAATGTCTGAATAACTATAGCGGTGATCGGGGTCGAACCGATACGTCCCAGGGGACACCAGATTTTGAGTCTGGCGCGTCTGCCAATTCCGCCACACCGCCATATTAATAATACAAGTCAGAATATTCAGGCAAAGGCGGTGACCGGATTTGAACCGGTGATCAAGGTTTTGCAGACCCGTGCCTTACCACTTGGCTACACCGCCAAATTCTGATATAAAAAAATTGGGATTATAACTATAAAAGTTACTGCCATCAAGGGCTGAATCCCAATGTTAGGGCGGAATGTGGGGATCGAACCCACGCATGCCGGATCCACAAACCGGTGTGTTAACCGCTTCACCAATTCCGCCGTAAAATATTAAAACAGGGATAGTAGGAATTGAACCCACACTAGCGGTTTTGGAGACCGATGTACTACCTTTATACGATATCCCTATTTAAATGGAGGCCAGTGGATTCGAACCACCGAACTCAGAGAGAGCGGTTTTACAGACCGCCGCGTTTAGCCACTTCGCTAGGCCTCCAGAATGGCGCGAGACGGAATCGAACCGCCGACACAAGGAGCTTCAATCCTTTGCTCTACCAACTGAGCTATCGAGCCATTTACGGTCCCTACCGGATTCGGACCGGTGATCTCCTCCGTGACAGGGAGGCGTGATAACCCCTACACCAAGGGACCATATTGCGGGAACAGGATTTGAACCTATGACCTTCGGGTTATGAGCCCGACGAGCTACCAAACTGCTCCATCCCGCGATTATATAAGGAGGATGTGGGATTCGAACCCACGCGCGGGCAGAACCCGCCTGACGGTTTTCAAGACCGTTCCCTTCAGCCGGACTTGGGTAATCCTCCATTTTAATCCTGATATCAGGAATGACCCGTACGAGATTTGAACTCATGTTACCGCCGTGAAAGGGCGGTGTCTTAACCACTTGACCAACGGGTCGTATTTTTAAGTGCTAACGCAATTATTTATAATACAGAAGTTCGAAATGATTGTCAAGAACTTTTTCAATCTTTTTAACCTCTCTCATCAGCAATATAAATAATACTAAATAGAGATAATTATTGCAAGCATTTTATTTATTTTTTTGATTATTTTGTATTTCTACTTAAACTCAATATACCTGCAAGTTTTAGAATTTAAATGCCCACAAGTATTATAGTACTTACAAAAAGAATGAATGCTAGTTTTCATATATACATGCCAAATATTGATTTTTGTTAAATAAAAATTGAGGGAAGATTATCATATTAAAAACAAAAAAACACTCATATGAGTGTTTTTTATCTTATTTCGGTGGATATTCGGTGGGAAATAAAAAGAATGCTTTTATATCAGCATTCCTAAAGGTATATACGGAGACTGAGAGATTCGAACCCTCGCGCCGGTATAAACCGACCTACACCCTTAGCAGGGGCGCCTCTTCAGCCACTTGAGTAAGTCTCCAATGGGCCTAAATGGACTTGAACCATCGACCTCACGCTTATCAGGCGTGCGCTCTAAACCAGCTGAGCTATAGGCCCATTAAGCGGGTAACGAGAATCGGACTCGCGACTAAAGCTTGGAAGGCTTTCGTTTTACCACTAAACTATACCCGCATAAATAAACAAAGAATGGCGCGGGACGGAATCGAACCGCCGACACAAGGAGCTTCAATCCTTTGCTCTACCAACTGAGCTACCGAGCCATTTTACGGTCCCTACCGGATTCGGACCGGTGATCTCCTCCGTGACAGGGAGGCGTGATAACCCCTACACCAAGGGACCATATTGCGGGAACAGGATTTGAACCTATGACCTTCGGGTTATGAGCCCGACGAGCTACCAGACTGCTCCATCCCGCGATTATAATAAAAAAATAAAGTCCAAAATGGACCTTGTAGGACTCGAACCTACGACCCGACGGTTATGAGCCGTCTGCTCTAACCAACTGAGCTAAAGGTCCAAGTATAGCGGCGGGGGGGATCGAACCCTCGACCTCCCGGGTATGAACCGGACGCTCTAGCCAGCTGAGCTACACCGCCAAAATGTAACAATAGTTACAATCGGGAAGACAGGATTCGAACCTGCGACCCCCTGGTCCCAAACCAGGTGCTCTACCAAACTGAGCCACTTCCCGAAATGTGCACCCTGAAGGATTTGAACCTTCAACCTTCTGATTCGTAGTCAGACACTCTATCCAGTTGCGCTAAGGGTGCATCATTATATGCCGAGGACCGGAATCGAACCGGTACGGTTGTCACCAACCGCGGGATTTTAAGTCCCGTGCGTCTGCCAGTTCCGCCACCCCGGCATGATAATGATAAGCGGAAGACGGGATTCGAACCCGCGACCCCCACCATGGCAAGGTGATGTTCTACCACTGAACTACTTCCGCATAAATATTTAATTGTAATGCCGATTAAAGGATTCGAACCTTCGACCCCCTGTTTACAAGACAGATGCTCTACCAACTGAGCTAAATCGGCTTTGCTCTACCGTAATTGGCGAGATACGGGTGGTGGGACTTGAACCCACACGTCCGAAAACACTAGAACCTAAATCTAGCGCGTCTGCCAATTCCGCCACACCCGCATATTAAAAAATAGGGTCAATGAGTCGTGGCAGTCTCGAACTGCCGACCCTCTGATTAAAAGTCAGATGCTCTACCAACTGAGCTAACGACTCAGATGGAGGATACAGGGTTCGAACCTGTGACCTCCTGCTTGTAAGGCAGATGCTCTCCCAGCTGAGCTAATCCTCCAGGTCTGAGCACGGCAACTTCCTATCCTCGCAGGCAGTTTCCCACCAACTACTTTCGGCGTGGAGAAGCTTAACTTCTGTGTTCGGCATGGGAACAGGTGTATCCTTCTCGCTTTCGCCACCGTACTCTTTTGAGCTTTTACACTCAAAACTAAATATAATCTCTCGCAAAAAACCGCTGAGCCTTTGCTTGGTCAAGTGCTCGACTGATTAGTACTAGTCCGCTCCATA
>NZ_BFBY01000017.1 GCF_003423665.1 Lactobacillus rodentium
CGTGAAGCAATTTAATAAAACCAGGACGATCATTAGTAATGGTAAATTCATTTTTACTTTCACCAATTAGCTCACAAATAGTAGAAGTAGACTTACTTACATCAATTCCAAAAGTAACTTGCATAATATAAACCTCCTAAGCATGCGTAGTAAAGGGTATTTACTTAAGAAATCAGATCTAATTTTCTAAACTCGACATCAAAGTGTCCACATTCTTCGAAGAGACTATTGATAACTTAAGTAAAACTGCCAGTTTTGTTTACGACATCAAGTGTCTAAAAGAGCTTTGACATATCGCTTTACTACTACTTAAATTCTACAAGAGAATAAAAATAGTGAATTAATTATCCCGTCGGATAACTAATTCACTATTTAGCTTAGAATGTTTTGTTTTTCTATTTTTATTTCAAATATCTTATTATAAAGCGTAGTTGCACCGTATTTCTTATGATAAGCAACAGTTAAATAAGCATGATTTTGATCAATTACTTGTATTCCTTCAAATTCTGTCACAAATCCACGCATATTTAGTAATTTTTCTTTATCTAGATTGATGACTTCCCAATTATCTGCTATTTTACTTCCCCAAGGAATTTTTACTATTTCTCGTGGACTACTCTGAATAGCAAATCCTAGCCAATTTTGTTTGGGACTTGGCTGACTAGAAATATAAATATTTTTTTCGTTATCAATGCCATAGCCTTGAATAGAAGCAATGTATTTACTATTAAAATTAGGAATAGTAAAAGAATCTAAACAAGTTAGATTTTCAATATTTATATCTTTGGGATTATCCTC
Organism: Lactobacillus rodentium; assembly: GCF_003423665.1. Lineage (GTDB taxonomy): Bacteria > Bacillota > Bacilli > Lactobacillales > Lactobacillaceae > Lactobacillus > Lactobacillus rodentium. The sequence continues at coordinate 799 of NZ_BFBY01000017.1, forward strand.
AATGCCATCCAGCACCTTATTTATCTCAGCTAAATTATAAAGCGCAAAATGTCCGGTATGATCTTTATCGATACTAGCAATTAGAAAGGTTTGAAAATCAGGTGATATAGCAGCCTCTACTCTAACTAAATTTTTGCCTGGATATCTCTTGCCTGCGCGATTTAGATATGACAAACGTGGTAACTGGGTATTACTATTAAAAATTTGTTCACCGGCTTCCCCCAAATTAACACGAGCAATTTGAGTAGCCCAAAGTGTATGACCGAATTTTTTGGGTTTTACCCCAACAAAATAGCGATTTTCACGTCCAGAATATATCCAAGTTTGAGTATGACTGCCAGCCAAATTTTGATTATTCCCCTTTAAATATAAAACAGGTTCTTCGTCTTCAAAATCAACTTCTTGACCAAAAGCAGGATGGCGGTAGACCACTGTATCAGTTTGCTGATGAAGTAGTTGCAAAGCATAAACTTGCTCTGGACTGACAGCACTAGCCTGTACTACGACATGATGCAAATTATTTAAATCATATTTTAACTTTATTTGTGCATTTCTTTGAATCATATCTTAGATCTTTTCTTTTCATTAGTATATAAAAAAATAAAGCCTTCTCCGATGAGAAAGCTTTATTTTTATTATTTACGACGCTTTTCAGCAATTCTTGCTGCCTTACCATGACGATCACGTAAGTAGTAAAGCTTAGCACGACGTACACGACCTTGACGTACAACTTCAACTTTAGCAACACGTGGGTCGTTTACTGGGAAGGTACGTTCAACACCGATACCTGATGACATCTTACGAACAGTGTAAGTAGCGCTGATACCAGCACCCTTTCTCTTAATTACAACACCTTCGAAGATCTGGATACGTTCGTGACTACCTTCAACAACACGTACGTGAACACGAACAGTATCACCAGCACGGAAGTCTGGTAAATCGGTACGGATTTGATCTTTTGTTAATTCTTGAATTAATGGATCCATTATATTTCTCTCCTTCTACGGCATTCATAAACAACCTCTGCCAGCGGAATACCCATAACTCATGTGGTTAATTACCACATGAAATAGTTTATCAAATGAAAGTTTACCTGTAAATGCTATTTACCTAATTCAGCCTTAATTTCTTTAAGCATTTTTGCTTCTTCCTTAGTTAATTCACGATCTTCTAGCATATCAGGACGATTCAGAAAAGTAGTTTTTAAAGCCTCGCGATGACGCCATTCAGCAATTTTTTGATGGTTACCAGAAGTTAAAACTTCTGGTACTTTTAACCCTTCAAAATCTGCTGGTCGCGTATATTGCGGATATTCTAATAAGCCATGGGAAAAACTTTCTTCTACTGGAGAAGCCGCATTTCCTAAAATTCCTGGCAGAAGTCGTACTGTTGCATCAATCATGCTCATTGTTGGCAGTTCTCCGCCAGTTAACACATAATCACCAATTGAAACTGTTTCATCTGCTAAATCATAAACACGTTGGTCAAAACCTTCATAGTGGCCACAAATAAAAGTTAAATTTTCTTCTTTAGACCAATCCTGCGCCATTTTTTCATTAAAGGTTTTCCCTTGCGGCGCAGTTATAATAACCTTCCCTTTATTATCTAATGAGTCTAATGCCTTTTTGATCGGCATGATCTGTAAAACCATCCCTGCTCCACCACCATATGGCGTATCATCTACATGATGATGAACATCAGTTGTAAAGTCTCTAAAATTAACTAAGTTTAAATCCCATTTTCCATCTTCCAGTCCACGTCCTAGCATGGAAACTTGAAGAGGAGTAAACATATCAGGAAATAAAGTTAAAACATTAATCTTCATCGCGTAATCCCTCGAGTAAAGTTACTTCTATGCGGTGATTATCCAAATCAACCTTTTTGACAACGGAAGCAATATTTGGAATCCAGAACGATTTACCCTGATCAGGCTTAATCTCCCAAATATCATTTGCTCCTGGAGTTTCAATGTCAGTTAAAATTCCTAGTTTTTTGTCACTTTCTGCGTCGTAAACTGGTAGCTCTAAAATATCTTTATAGTAATACGACCCATCCTTTAATTCTTGGCGATCACTTTCTTTAACAAAAATCATTTCACCACAGATTTTTTTAGCCTCATCAATATTATCAATGCCTGAAAAAGTTACTAAGACAAATTGCTTATGCATTCTTGCCTTTTCTACGGTAACGGGCTCCATATCAGTATCTTTAACATTTTTTCCAATATATAAGTTTGTACCTGGAGTAAAACGTTCTTCAATAAAATCAGTAATTGGATTAACTTTAACTTCTCCTTTTAAACCATGGGTTGTTAAAATTTTACCTACTTCAAAATAATTATCCATTTAAAAACCTCATCATAAAAAGAAAAGAGCTTAGGACTTACTCCCAAGCTCTTTTTAGATCAGTAATTACTTACCGTATTTTGCATCGTGGTATCTTTTCATAATACCAGCATCTGAAAGTAAGCTTCTTACAGTATCTGAAGGTTGTGCACCCTTTTCAAGCCAATCAAAGATCTTACCTTCTTCAAGCTTAACTTCATCAGGGTTAGTAAGTGGGTTGTAGTAACCTACTTCTTCGATGAAACGACCATCACGTGGCATACGTGAGTCGGCAACAACAATACGGTAGAAAGGTTTTCTCTTTGAGCCCATACGGCGCATACGAATTTTAACAGACATTTATTTTCCTCCTAATTTTCTTGACTTAAATAATATAGCACAACATAAAAATGGTGTAAAGGTTTTTTCCTTAACACACTAATTATTTTTATGAATGGAATCGTTTAATCTTTTTCATGCGCTTCTTTTTACTTTTCTTAAATCTCTTACTCATTGAGCGCATTGCCATTTTTCCCATCGGGGAATTCATTCCCGGGATATTTTCCAATCCTTTCATATTGCCCGATGTCATCTTTTGCATCATTTCTTTAGCCTGTTTAAATTGCTTAATCATTCGATTAACTTCTGCTACAGCGATTCCAGAACCGGCAGCAATTCTACGACGACGAGAAGGATTTAAAATATCCGGATCTTCCCTTTCAGCTGGCGTCATTGAGTAAACAATAGCCTTAGTATGGTCAATTTGCTTTTCTGGCATTGAAATATTCTTTAAAGCCGGATTATTAGCCATTCCAGGAATCATTTTGATAAGTTGATCAATCGGTCCCATTTTTTGAACTTGTTCTAATTGATCAATAAAGTCATTAAAATCAAATGTGTTTTCACGCATTTTTTGCGCTACTTTTTCGGCCTCTTTAGCATCATAATCTTGTTGGGCTTTTTCAATTAAGCTAAGCATATCGCCCATGCCAAGAATTCTTGAAGCCATCCGATCAGGATGGAATGGCTCCAAGGCCGTTAATTTTTCACCTTGTCCCGTGAAAAGAATTGGCAAGCCAGTAACTGCTCTTACTGATAAGGCAGCACCACCACGAGTGTCACCATCTAATTTAGTTAAGATAACACCAGTTAAATCAAGATCCTGATTAAAACCTTCAGCAACCTTGGTTGCTGCTTGACCCGTCATTGCATCAACAACAAGTAAAGTATTTTCGGGATGAGCAACTTCTGTAATACGTTTTAATTCATCCATCAATTGCTCGTCGATTTCTAAACGACCGGCCGTATCGATGATTACATAATCATTTTTATTTTTATCAGCTTCAGCAAGTCCGTGTTTAACAATTTCAGGAACATCTTGATTATCTTCACTATATACAGGTACTTCTAAGTCAGCACCAATTTGTTTTAATTGATCAATTGCGGCAGGACGATAAATATCGCCAGCAATTAATAAGGGACGAGCATTTTCGTTTTTCTTAAGGTAGTTGGCTAATTTACCAACTGTAGTTGTTTTACCAGTACCTTGTAACCCTACCATCATAATAATTGTCGGAATATGAGGAGCTTTATTTAAGGTAACGGATTCTTCACCCATCATCTTAGTTAACTCTTGATCAACAATCTTAATTATTTGTTGACCAGGATTTAAACTTTCTTGAACTTCTTTACCTAGGGCCTCTTTCTTAATAGTCTTAATAAAATCTTTTACAACTTTAAAGTTAACATCGGCCTCAAGTAAAGCTAATCTAATTTCACGTGAAGCCTCATTAATATCTGCTTCACTAATTTTTCCTTTACCAGTTAAATTTCTTAGAGCCTTTTGGAGTCTCTCGCTTAAACTTTCAAAAGCCATGTACTTAAACCTCGCCTAATTCATTTAATAAATATTTTACTTTTTCTTTAGCTAATTGATCATCTTTATTTTTCAGTGCCGTCGAAATTTGTTGAGCTAATTTGCTAAACTTTTGATAATCTTGCGCCATATGGAGTTTTGTTTCATACTTTTCTAGGGCTTTACTAGATCGTTTTAGATTATCATAAACAGCCTGCCTAGAAACATGGTGATTATCAGCAATTTCACCTAAAGAAAGATCATTATAATAATAATCTTCAAAGTAGTCTTGCTGCCCTTTTGTCAAAAGAGAACCATAATAGGCATATAAATTACCTAATAATTCATTTTTTTCAAGTTCATTCATATGTCTTCACCTTGTTTCAGTATAGCAAAAAAAGAGCGACAATCACATGTCGCTCTTTTAATTATTAAATCTTATTTATAATTAGCCGTTAACTTGTTCAACGTTAATTACAACTACGTATGCATCTGGAGTATCAGAATTTTCTACGATAGCCTTAGCAAATTCATCATTTTCATGAATTTCTGCATTACCAACTACACGAACTGCCTTGTGAGTAGGAACATTAGCTGCAACAACAGCAACTTTTGAACCATCCTTAATATTTTGGTATGCAGTTGACTTAGTTTTTTCTAAGTATTGTAATTGGTGGTCATTAATTGCAATTAATGAAGCCTTAGGACCAACTTGTGGAGTACCATCCTTGCTTACAGTAGCAAGATATGCTAATTCATCATTAAACATATTTTGTTGTTCTGGAGTTAACTTACTTGAATCTAATTTCTTCATAATTAATCTCTCCCTTTACTTATCTATTACAAGTAATATTATATCGGTTTTTGTGAAAGGATAAAAGTTATTAGCTTACAAATTCTTGGAACTTATTCTTTTACTTAATATACTGGACGACTCTCACCTTGAGTATCTGGGTCAGCTAGGCCAACGCTCTCTTTAGATAAGTAAGAAGGATCAGCAATAATTTTTACAATTAAATCAGCAATACTCTTGCGTGAACCTGATACACCAACATATTCTTCATTTTTATGAGTTACAGTGTATTTAATTTCATCACGATTATTTAACCAAGGAATACGGATGATCGTGTAATCTAATCTTGAATCTTCCAGTAATTCAGCTGATTTGATCGCAGCATCTAAACCTGATTTTACTTGTTCATGGTTCCAGCGCCCAAACTCACCTGGGACTTCATTATAAATACCCAAAATATTAGATGAAATGATACGGTTTACGTTGTTATGCTTCATTGCTTCAATTACATTTTTAGTAATTTGATTATCATGGTCATGATCAACCATTGCTACATAAACTATATCTTGACCATGCATCGCATCAGCTACTTCTTTTTCATTTTCTGCATTGCCTTCAATAATGCGGACATGATCGTTATTAGCCAAATTTGCTAAACGCTTTGAATTACGTAAGAAAAGTGTTAGTTCAACATCAGGTTGTTCTTTTAATAATCGTTCTTCAACAAGACGAGCAATTTGTCCATTTGCTCCTAAAATTAAAACATTAGTCATTTCAATTACCTCCTAATTTTGTTCTAGCTCACTTGCAGCATCGTTTACACACCGTAGAGCATTCAAACTACGTGGATAACCAATGTAAGGAATGTTTTGTGAAATTACATCAATTAAAAATTGTTTATCATTACCCATTGCTAAGTTTGCCTTAGCATGAGCCGTCAATTGAGGTTCAACGCCACCTTGAGCTGATAAGTAACAAAAAGTCATTAGCTCTCTTTCTTTAAGCGTTAAACCTTTACGGGTGTAATAATCACCAAAACAGTTATCAGCTAACCAATAATTGATATGTTGGCTTTCTTTAGGACCAGACTTCCAGAAATCTTTCATCCCTGGACCAAAAATATCAATTTGTGCTTGTTCTCCTGCTTTTAAACGCTCGTCTGTTGTAGTAGTAGCTTGGCCTTCAAGTGGAAGCTTAATACCTTGCTTTTCAAAAACTTCATTAGTTATTTTTAAAAATGGAAAAACTCTGCCAATTCCAAGATAAGCGACGGCTTGATAAACAATTTCTTTAATTTCAACTGGCTTGACACCAAAGTTTAAGGCAGCCGGTACCATAGCTTGATATTCTTCTTTACCTTGACAGCCAATTAAGGTAGCTAAAATGGTCATAAATCTTGTCCGATCACTCATGTCATCGTGATTTACTACCTCATCAAAAGCAAAGTTGTCAAAACGTTCACTAAATTCAGGATCAGTACGCTTAAAATCTGATTCATATCCTGGAAACATTTTCTCATGATATTTTTTTGCATTTTCACTAATTGCCATAATTATTACTCCTTTAAATCTTCTACTCACTTCTATTTTATTAGTAAATCAATTTTGTACCAAAAATTAAGTATTGTAATATTTGTACTTATGGAAAAAGAGTGAAGAATATCTTCTTCACTCTTTAAGTTCAAATCTTTACTACCAAACTATTCCATTAGCACCAAAAGCAGTGTATTTCTCAATTTTTAATTGAAATTCAACCACTATTTTAGGCAACTCCGCTTCTGAGAAATTTTCTTTTAATTTATAGGCTAAATTAGAAGCAACACTTTGGACTGAATTGTTTTTATCAATTTTACTCTTGGCTTCACTTAGTAAGTGCATCAAAACTGGATTAGCTTTAACTTCATAATTTGCCATTACTTCTTTTAACTCTATTTCAAATTTTATTTGTTTCTCATTCTTTTTACCAAACATCTTCTATTCCCCCGTAAATAATGTAACCCTCTACTTAATATTTTCAATAGTCAATCAAGTTTCACTTTTCATTTCACAAAGAGCAAAATTATAAAGCATCACATAATCCAATTTTATGAAAGTAGGGCAAATAAAAAATAAAATAAAAGTAGCGAAGTTAATAATGAAGTTAACCCCCAAAGTTGGACAAAAAGTTCAATTTTGGAGGTTTTTATTTTGACTAAATTTACTTATGAACAAAAACTAGCAGCCGTTAAATTATATCTTGAAGGTCAAAGTTCAGGAGAAATAATAAAAAAATTTAATATCGGAGAGCATGCTCAACTTCGTTTTTGGGTAAAACAATATAAAAGACATGGACCTAATATTCTCAATCCTAAGAAAAAGCATGAAGAATATAGTGGTGAATTTAAACTTAATGTTTTAAACTGGAAAAAACAATATCATGAAACTTATGAAGCAACTGCAGTTAAGTTTGGTATTTCAAATCCAGGCACTATTTATCAATGGCAAAAAGCTAAAGATAAAGGAGATCTTGTTGCTTCAAATAAAAAACGAGGTCGACCTCCATTGGTTAAAAAGCAAAAGAAAATTAGTCCGCTTTCTAAATCAGAGCGTGAAGAATTAGAAAGATTAAGAAAAGAAAATCGTAGTCTCTTCATTGAAAATGAATACTTAAAAAAATTAGACGCCTTAATTCAAAACAGAGAACAAAACAAGAAGAACGGCAAATAATTAAAGAATTAAGGCAAGA
>NZ_BFBY01000018.1 GCF_003423665.1 Lactobacillus rodentium
ATGTCTTTTATATTGTTTTACTCAAAAAAGAAGTTGAGCATGCTCTCCGATATTAAATTTTTTTATTATTTCTCCTGAACTTTGACCTTCAAGATATAATTTAACGGCTGCTAGTTTTTGTTCATAAGTAAATTTAGTCAAAATAAAAACCTCCAAAATTGAACTTTTTGTCCAACTTTGGGGGTTAACTTCAACATCTCTTACTGAGATGTCTTTTTTTGTTGCAAAAATTCAATAATTCTCATTGAATCAAAAGGTTCACGATTTTTTGTTAAAACCCGAGCGGGAATTTGTTCAATTGTTAGATTTTTTTCATAAAGCAAACTTCCCACTATCTTTCCTAATTTAGTTTTTTCCCGTAATTGTCTTCTAAGATAATTTTTGCCTCTACTAATTTCAATATACTTAATTGGAGATTGTAGGGGAACAAAATGAAATAATGCTTTTAAACCATTCTCATCAAGTTTAAAATCTCTTCGGCGGTACCAAGCCTTTCTACTATTAGCCTCTAGTTGAATGAAATATTTTAAATGTAATAATTGTTTTGTTGGTTCTATTTCCAGTAGATACCATCCCCAATTTTGCGACTTACGCAAATATTTTTCTTGGGATTTACTTAATTTATTTTTTAAGTAATGACGCTTTCCAACAACCCAAATATCTTTAATTTTTAACTGTTGATATAGCTTATGACGATGATTAAATTCCTCATTACTTAGTGGCGCACATTGAATTTCAAATGCTAATTTTTCTGATGCCAAAATATCTGCTCGTAATTGACTAGAAGCCAGAGAAACCTCCATTTTTGCCTTATAGCCAGATGCTACTAAGGCACTACACAATAACTTTTTACTTTCTAAATGCTCTTGTTTTTCACCTTCTCCAGTAATTATGCTCAAATGTTTAAAAAACGGTGATTTGTACTGCGAGATGACCAAGATCACTTTCTTATTACACTTTGGACAATAATAATAATTTTCATTAAGACGTTTTTCACCTTGATAAACCAAATATGCTTCTTCAATGGCCAACACTAATTTTTTATTTAACAAAGCCGCATACATTTTTTCACCCAATTTTTATTACGAAAAAAGAGTAAAGTTTTTTTAAACTTTACTCTTTTTACACATTAGCGAAATATTGTCTTAAATTTCCTAAAGCATCCTCTTCAATTAATCGCTTAGCCTTTGGCTTAATCTTGTTGAATTTTTTTAATGAGATATTATTTCCAAATTCGTTAGCAATTACCCAGGCATCTTCTGGTTTCAATTCAATATAATTATCATCGATAAAAGCTAAATCTAAATAATATTGATGCAAATACGTATAAAGACTTGATGCTAATCCCTCTACTTTCAGTGCATCAGCTAAACTAGCAACCGTTGAAATTCCATTTAATACATAAATCCGATGATTAGTTTGAGTTTGCAATGGATTACCAATCTGATCGTCAATTTTTGTCTTTCTGGCATTATTTGTATCACTAGGAGACTGCATATCTCCTAATCCATCTAGCAATTGTTTAAGTTGCCTATCAGTCGTATTATCTTGATTAGATGAACTATTTTCATTCCCTATTTTCGAAATTAATAATTCCAACCCCGATCCACTTGGCATTACTTGAAAGGTTACTGGGTCATCCTTGGCAAAACTATGATCACTATCTACTTCATTCAAAATTTTATAAAAGAAGCTTTGAATCTGACTCTTATTTCCAAGAAGATCAAGCATCGTAATTCCTCGTTCTTTTAATTCTTCGGCATCAATATTTACTTGAATTGTATTCTCATTAATTCTATGTACTTGCACTATTATCACCTCGAATTATCATTTGATACTATTGTACCCTATTTTTGAAAACAAATAAAAACGTTAGCCGTAGCTAACGTTTTTATTAATAAACTTAAATATTAAAATTCAACATTAATTAAAGCTTCTGCTTCTTCTAGTTCTAAACGACGAACTTCTCTTGGCAAGAATCTTCTAATTTCATCTTCATTGTAACCAACTTGAAGACGACGGTCATCCATAATAATTGGTCGACGTAATAAACTTGGATTCTTTTCAATTAAATCAAGTAATTCTTGAATTGAAAGATCATCTAAATTTACTTTTAAATTTTGGAAAGTTCTAGAACGAGTAGAAATGATTTCTTCAGTTCCGTTTTCAGTCATACTGAGAATTTGCATAATCTCATCTTTATTTAAAGGCTTAGCAAAAATATTTCTTTCCTTGAATTCAATATCATGTTCCTTTAACCATGCCTTTGCTTTACGGCAAGAAGTACAACTTGGTGATGTATATAAATTAATCATAAAAACTACACTCCTTTTTAGATAGAGCTATAAGTCTAATTAGAATAATTAAAAAATGTTAGTCTCTCAATTAGATTAATGAGAATTATAGCAGATTTACTTTTTAAGTAAATCCAAGAACTATTTGTATCTTTCTTTATCTTATGTATCTACTATAACACGTATTATTGAATTTAGTATGAAATAAGCACTCAATATTATAAATTTTTTTAAACTCGTTTGATTATTGTAAATAAAAAGGAAAAACGCTTTCACATTTTTCCTTTTTCGATTAATTAGATTAAAATTTAATCTTTAATATTTAATTTTTTCATAGTTTCTTCAACTAATTTCTTATTTTCTTCATAAGTTTCAGAAACATCACACGCTTCATTAGCTAATTCTTTAATATCTTCAGTATTAATCTTCTTCATTAAACTTCTGATACGTAAAATTGAAGTTGCACTCATTGAATATTCATCCAATCCCATTGATAAAAGAATTGGGAACATAATGTCATCACCAGCAGCTTCACCACACATACCACACCAAATGCCATTTTCATGAGCACCATCAATAGTATGTTTAATTAAGCGTAAAACTGAAGGGTTATATGGTTGGTAAAGGTATGAAACATTATCATTACCACGATCAGCAGCCATAGTGTATTGAATAAGATCATTAGTACCAATAGAGAAGAAATCAACTTCCTTAGCAAATTGATCTGCTAAAACAGCTGCAGCAGGTACTTCAATCATCATACCAACTTGAAGATCATCGCCAATCTTGACACCCTTTTTGACTAAGTCAGCTTTTTCTTCTGCAAGAATCTTCTTAGCTTTACGTAATTCATCAAGAGTACCAATCATTGGGAACATAATTCCTAACTTACCATAAGCTGATGCACGTAATAAAGCTCTTAGTTGAGTTCTAAATATATCAGGATTTTGCATTGAGAGACGAATAGCACGAACACCTAAGAATGGATTCATTTCTTCTGGAAGATCCCAGTAATCTAAGTGTTTATCTCCACCGATATCACAAGTTCTGATAACAACTTGCTTTCCATCCATACCTTCTAATACAGTCTTGTAAGCTTTAAATTGTTCCTCTTCAGTTGGAAAGTCGGATGAATCCATGTATAAGAATTCCGTACGGTAAAGACCAATAGCTTCAGCACCATTTTCCTTTACACCTTCCATATCATCTGGCGTACCAATATTAGCAGCAATAGTAAAGTGTTTACCGTTAGCAGTTACTGAAGGTTCATCTTTAAGTTTCTTCCATTCAGCCTTACGTTTAGCAAATGCTTCACCTTTTTCAGTGTATTCTTTAACTTCAGCATCAGTTGGATTAATGAGAACATCACCATCTAAACCATCGGCAATAACCATCTCACCATCTTTAACATCTGAAGTAATCGTCTCAGTCCCAACAACAGCTGGAATTTCAAGTGAACGTGCCATAATTGCTGAGTGAGCAGTTCTACCACCAATATCAGTCACAAAGCCCTTAACATATTTTTTGTTAAGTTGTGCAGTATCACTTGGAGTTAAATCATGAGCAATAACTACAACTTCATGATCAATTGAAGCCGGATCTGGCAACTTCTTACCAAGTAAGTGCGCCATAAGTCTCTTAGAAACATCACGCACATCTGCGGCTCTTTCTTGCATATATGCGTTATCAGTCATACCTTCAAAAATTGCAATATATTTTTGTGCAGTATCATCTAATGCAGCTTCAGCATTGATCTTTTCGTCTTTAATTTCAGTTTCAATTGCACCAGTAAATTCTGGATCACTTAAGAACAAAAGGTGAGCATCGAAGACTTGAGCTTCATCCTCACCTAATGTTTCCTTAGCTTTATCTCGAACTGCTTCGAGTTCTTTAGTTGATTCTTCAACTGCTTTCTTAAAACGAGCAATTTCAGCATCAACATCAGTTACTGAAGTTTTTGAAAACGAAAGGTCTGGCTCTACTAAACGATATGCTTCTGCAATAGCAATACCATCACTAGCTGCGATACCTTTTAAAGTTTTCGTCATTATTCAGCTAAACCTTCCTTTTTCATAGTATCAGCAATTGCTTCAATAGCTTCCTTAGCATCATCGCCATCAGCAGTAACAGTTACGTCAGCACCTTGACCAACACCAAGTGACATAACACCCATAATTGACTTCAAATTAACAGTTTTGCCATTGTATTCTAAGTTAATATCTGAATTAAATTTTGATGCAGTTTGTACTAACAAAGTAGCAGGACGTGCATGAATACCAGTTTCAGCAGTAATGTGAAATTCACGTTTTTCCATTTTAATTATCTCCTTTTAAATCAAAATAATCGGGAATTATACCCCATTCGTTTATTAGGTTAACATGTTTTTAACGTTAATACAACAAGAATGTAATGGTTTTCATTTTTGCCTAACCAAGCGTTTTATTCCTGATTTTCGGCTTGTTTATAAATAATACTTCCTCCTCGTTGAGCAATTCCAGTAATATCTTGGCGACGTCCAAAATTTCGTAAAGCCTCTTGAAAATCAAAAGCATCTTTTGCCTCAATTTTATATTCACTTAATTCACCATTTGCCAACTTAGTTAAAATTTCTTCGTAATTCATTTTTCTCAAATCTTTCTTAAAATTTTATTACCTAATATTATATGATTAAAATTTTTATTTTTTTAGTAAAGTTTCAATTATTAAACAAATTGCATAATTTTACAATATTTACTTGCATTTAGTAAGTTAAGCAAGTATTATATAGTCAAGTTAGCACTCTTATGTATAAAGTGCTAAAATTAAGTAAATCCTTAAACTAGGAGGATGATAAAAATGCTTTGTGAAAATTGTCAACAAAGACCGGCCTCAATCCATTTGCATACTCGCATTAATGGACAAGACCGCGAATTTTCATTATGTGATCAATGTTATCAACAATTAAAAAATGAACAAGGAAATTTAAACAATATGAATAATGAATTTTTTAGTGATTTTGACGATCTTTTTAGTGCTTTAAATGGTCAAAATTCAAATCAAAATAACTCTAATCAAAATGGGCCAATGAATCGTGGCAACAGCGGCAATGGTGGCAATAACCGGAACCGTCAAAATACAATTCTAGGTCAATTCGGAACCGATCTTACTGATCTTGCTAAAAAGGGAAAAATAGATCCTGTTATTGGTAGAGACAAAGAAATCGCTCGTGTAATTGAAATATTAAATCGTCGTACTAAAAACAATCCAGTTTTAATTGGTGAAGCGGGTGTTGGTAAAACCGCTGTTGTAGAAGGTTTAGCACAACAAATAGTCGACGGTTCAGTTCCCGAAAAATTGCAAAATAAACGTATTATTTCTCTTAATATGGTTTCAATGGTACAAGGTACTGGCGTTCGCGGTCAATTTGAACAAAGAATGCAACAATTAATTAAAGAACTTGAAGAACATTCTGATGTAATTCTTTTCATTGATGAAATCCATGAAATTGTTGGCGCTGGTAATGCTGAAGGTGGTATGGATGCTGGTAATATTATTAAGCCAGCTCTAGCACGTGGAGAACTTCAACTAATTGGTGCTACAACTATCAAGGAATATCGCAATATCGAAAAAGATTCTGCTTTGGCACGTCGTTTTCAACCAGTTGATGTTAAAGAGCCCTCAATTGCTGAAACTATTAAAATTTTACAAGGAATCAGAAAACGTTATGAAGATTACCACCATGTAAAATATACCGATGATTCTGTTGAAGCAGCTGTTAATTTATCTTCACGTTATATTCAAGATCGCTTCTTACCAGATAAGGCAATCGATCTTCTAGATGAAGCAGGTTCTAGAATGAATTTAACTATTCCTTATGTAGATAGTGCCAAGATTGAAGAACGATTAACTGCCGCAAAAGATCTTAAAGATCAAGCTTCTCGAAATGAAGATTATGAAAAAGCGGCTTACTACCGCGATCAAGTTGAAAAATACGAAAAATTAAAAGATCAAAAAGTTGATCCTGATAAAATTCCTACAATTACTGAAAAGATCATGAACAAGATTGTAGAGGAGAAAACTAATATTCCTGTTGGTGACTTACAAAAACAAGAAAAGAATCAATTAAAAAACTTAGATGGTGACTTACAGGCAAAAGTGATTGGTCAAAATGATGCTGTTGCCACAGTATCACGTGCTATTCGCCGTAACCGTGTAGGATTTAATAAATCTGGGCGTCCTATTGGCTCCTTCTTATTCGTCGGCCCAACTGGTGTTGGTAAAACTGAATTAGCTAAACAATTAGCCCAACAAATTTTTGGTTCATCCGATGCCATGATTCGTTTCGATATGAGTGAATATATGGAACCATACTCAGTATCTAAACTAATTGGTTCTGCCCCAGGATATGTTGGTTATGAAGAAGCTGGTCAATTAACTGAACAAGTTCGTCATAATCCATATAGTTTAATCTTATTTGATGAAATTGAAAAAGCACACCCAGATGTACTTCACTTATTCTTACAAATTCTGGATGATGGTAGATTAACAGATTCACAAGGTAGAACTGTTTCATTCAAAGATACGATCATCATTATGACTTCAAATGCAGGTCAAGGTATTAAAGAAGCATCAGTAGGTTTTGCTGCAGAAAATACAAAGGAAGAACAATTTAAACAAGTATTAGGTCAATATTTCAAGCCTGAATTTTTAAACCGTTTAGATGATATTGTTGAGTTTAATCCTCTTGATAAGAAAGACTTAATCAAGATTGTTGATTTAATGCTTGCTAACACAAATGAAATGATTAAAGACCACGGCTTGCATATTAATGTAACTGATGCCGCAAAAGAAAAATTAGTGGAAGAAGGCTACAACCCAGCTATGGGTGCACGTCCATTACGTCGCACAATCCAAGAAGAAATCGAAGATAAAGTAGCTGATTATACACTTGATCATGCGGATGCAAAAGATTTAACCGCAGATTTAGTAAATAATGAAATTATAATCTCAAGTAAATAATACAAAAAAACACAAATCTACTAGATATATAAAAAGAGCAAGAATATGATATGAACCCCAAAATTAGGACATATTATTAAGCTAGTTGATTTAAAACCATATTTCGATATTGAATCGGAGTATGGTTTTTTATTGTGCTCTTGATTCTTTTGTTATTGTAGTAATAAATGTATTCTTTGATTGCTTTTTCAAGCTCGTCTAGATTCTTGAATGTTTTCTCAAAACCATAGAACATTTCTCGTTTTAAGATACCAAAGAATCCTTCCATTA
>NZ_BFBY01000019.1 GCF_003423665.1 Lactobacillus rodentium
TAAGAAATCAGATCTAATTTTCTAAACTCGACATCAAAGTGTCCACATTCTTCGAAGAGACTATTGATAACTTAAGTAAAACTGCCAGTTTTGTTTACGACATCAAGTGTCTAAGAGAACTTTGACATATAGTTTTACTACTACTTAAATTCTACAAGAGAATAAAAATAGTGAATTAATTATCCCGTCGGATAACTAATTCACTATTTAGCTTAGAATGTTTTATTTGATTATTTTATTCTTTAGTAATTGATAATCCAGGAAATTCTTTTGTTCTAAAGGCGACAGTTTTAATATTCATTAAATCATCAATGGAAATATTGTGCGACATTGAATTTGCACCATATGAACCAGTACCTAAAGTAAGCGATGGTGTCATAGCGTTAAATACTCCTCCAATACCACCTAAGGCGGAAGGTGTATTAACTAAAATACGGCAAGCAGACATTGCTAAAGCAAAGTCCTTTATTACATCATCATCTTCCGAATGGATACCTGCTGTATGACCACGACCACCATAATTTAATAATTCTGTACAAATCTTAAAGGCTTCTTCACGACTCTTAGCCTTATATAATGTAAAGACAGGAGAAAGTTTTTCAGCAGATAATGGATAGTCTGGACCCACTCCATCATATTCTGCCACTATAACTTTAGTATTATCAGGGACATCAATTCCACAATATTTAGCAATCTCTACTGCACTTTTACCAGCTATTGGACCAGCAACAGTACCACGTTTTGGATCAATAAATGTCTTTTCAAACTTCTTAATTTCCTCTTTATTTAAGAAGTAACAATTCCAATCTTTAAATTCTTCCTTTACCTGGTCATAAATATCTTCATCTACAACAACAGAGTTTTCAGATGCACAAATCATACCGTTATCGAAAGTCTTAGATAAGATGATGTCATATACAGCCTTGGCGATATCAGCAGTTTTTTCAATGTAAGCAGGACCATTACCAGGACCCACACCTAAAGCTGGTTTACCAGATGAATATGCAGCCTTAACCATACCAGGACCTCCTGTAGCCAAAATAGTTTGAATATCAGGATTATTAATCAAAGCAGTCGTAGCTTCTAAACTAGGTTCTTCAATCCATTGAATACAATTTTCAGGAGCTCCTGCTTTTACAGCAGCATCACGTAAAATTTCGGCAGTTTTTACACAAGATTTTTGTGCTTGGGGATGAAAACCAAAAATAATTGCATTACGTGTCTTCATTGCAATAAGAGATTTAAAAATAACTGTCGACGTTGGGTTAGTAACTGGAGTAACACCCGCAATTACACCTTTAGGTTCTGCAATTTTTATTAATCCCTTTTCTTTATCCTCATTAATGATTCCAACAGTTTTTTTATCTTTAATATCTTGCCAAATTACTTCACTAGCAAAAGTATTCTTGATAATTTTGTCTTCAACTTTACCTCTACCAGTCTCATCAACTGCTAATTTCGCTAAAAGTTCTTTATTATCTAATGCTGCTTTTACCATTGCTTCACAAATTTTATCGACCTGTTCTTGAGACAAATTTGCCATTTTATCAAGAGCAACATGAGCTTTAGCTACATAGTTATCAATAACTTTTTCAACATTATCTTCTTTTGTTTGCACCATTATGTGCCTCCTAAAAATTCAATGCTTGTGATTAATTGATCAATATCAGTATACAACCACTTATTATATGTTGTAAATATCCTTGCTCACTTTTTCTCAAAATTATTATACTGATATATCACTAAAATTTTTATTCTTACGTCTATTTTGCTTTTATTTTCACAAAGAAATTCAATTTCTATTATTATTCTTAGTTCAAGATTATAATTCATTAAAATTTTATGTTAAAATTTTAATGTGTCCAGAAAGGAGTTTTTTATGTCAAATAAAAATTCTTCTTCCCCTGAACAAGAAAAAAATACGATGAAGCGTACTCTCTCAAATACTCATATCCAATTAATTGCCTTAGGGGGCACAATTGGAACTGGATTATTTTTGGGAGTAGGAAATAGTATTAATCTTGCGGGTCCATCTGTAATTTTAATTTATGGACTTGTAGGAATGTTTTTATTTCTTCTAATGCGTGCGTTAGGTGAATTAATTTTATCTGATCTGCATAAAAACACTTATATCGATTTTATAACTGAATATTTAGGTAAAAATGTAGGTACTGTGGCTGGTTATCTTTACTGGTTTAGTTGGTTAACTTTAGCCATGGCAGAAGTTACCGCACTTGGAATATACTTTCAATTTTGGTGGCCAGATTTGCCTAGTTGGATTCCCGGCACAATAACTTTAGTAGTTCTATTAATTATTAACTTAATTTCTGCTAAAGTATTTGGAAACTTAGAATTTGCTTTTGCTATTATTAAAATTGTTACCATTCTAGCTTTTATAATTTTAATAGGCTATCTAATGATCACTGGTGGTAAAGGTAATTTCGGTCCAATAAGCTTTACTAATTTGATTAGTGATGGAGGATTTTTTGCCCGTGGTCCAAAAGGTTTTCTTCGCGGTTTTCAAATGGTTATCTTCAGTTTTATCGGTGTAGAGTTAATTGGTTTAACTGCGTCGGAAACTAAGAATCCCAAAAAGATAATTCCTAAGGCCATTAACCAATTGCCAGTAAGAATTATCTTATTTTATGTTTTTGCTATTGTGGCTATTTTAATGGCCATTCCATGGGATAAAGTATCCACTACAAGTTCTCCATTTGTACAAGCGTTAGAAGGTACTGGAATAAAAGATGCCAGTGCAATTATTAATTTTGTGGTAATAAGTGCAGCTGTCTCAGCTACCAATAGCTTTATTTATAGTGCAGGGAGATTACTTTTTTCAATCAATTATGATGGTAAAGGAAAAGTTTCAAAATTTTTAGGACATTTAAATCACAGACAACTTCCAGCAAATGGGTTAATCATTTCTACTATTATTATAGGAATAGCACCTTTATTGAATTTGTTCTTAGGTGATAACGCTTTTGAATTCATTTCTTCAATTGCTACCAGTATGTTCTTAATTATTTGGTCTCTAATGATCCTAACTCATATTAAATACAGAAGGGTAACTCCATTTGATAAACTACCTACTTATAGAATGCCTTTATTTCCATATTTAGATATATTAGTTTTATTATTTTTTGTAGCAATCATAATTTTATTGCTATGGCTTCCAAGTTATCGTATTGCTATGATTAGCGCTATTATAATATTTATAATTTTATGTATTTTTTCTACACTTGTTAGGGAAGAAAAAGAAAAGTATCGGTAGTTCACCGATACTTTTTATAATGAATGAAATAAACAAAAAAGAGGAAGAACAATTTGTTCTTCCTCTTTCACTTCCTCTGCCTTACTCCGGCTGTCAGACTCGAACTGACGACAACCTGATTAACAGTCAGGTGCTCTACCAACTGAGCTAAGCCGGAATATTAAAAAAGAGCACGGCAACTTCCTATCCTCGCAGGCAGTTTCCCACCAACTACTTTCGGCGTGGAGAAGCTTAACTTCTGTGTTCGGCATGGGAACAGGTGTATCCTTCTCGCTTTCGCCACCGTACTCTTTTGAGCTTTTACACTCAAAACTAAATATAATCTTTCGCAAAAAACCGCTGAGCCTTTGCTTGGTCAAGTGCTCGACTGATTAGTACTAGTCCGCTCCATACATCACTGTACTTCCACTCCTAGCCTATCTACCTCATCGTCTTTAAGGTGTCTTACTGCTTGCGCATCGGAAATCTCATCTTGAGGGGGGCTTCGAACTTAGATGCTTTCAGCGCTTATCCCTTCCATACATAGCTACCCAGCGGTGCCGAAGGCTCGACAACTGGTACACCAGCGGTATGTCCATCCCGGTCCTCTCGTACTAAGGACAGCTCCTCTCAAATTTCCTACGCCCACGACGGATAGGGACCGAACTGTCTCACGACGTTCTGAACCCAGCTCGCGTGCCGCTTTAATGGGCGAACAGCCCAACCCTTGGGA
>NZ_BFBY01000020.1 GCF_003423665.1 Lactobacillus rodentium
CCATAATGATCTATTAATTTAAGCAGATAACGGATATTAGTTGAATTAACTCCATATTTTTTACTTAACCATGTAGAAGATTTTCCATAATTTTTCCAATAATTATAAATATTAATTTTATCTCGCTTTGTTAATTTAGACATAATAAAACCCCGAAATTCTTGTCCGAATTTCGGGGTTCATATCACAAATCTAAAGTCCTTTTTATTATTTCTTACGAAAAATATTTCTTTTTACTTTTTGCCATGCACTTAATGCACGTCGCATATGATCTTTTGGTACATGTTTACTCATAGCTGCCAATGTATGCTTAGGATGACGAGCAGCTAAAACAAAGTCTGCATTTGATTTTGTACATACTTTAAAACGAGGAATATATTTACCACCAAAATAAACATCTGCAATTACATAAGTGATTTCATTCCAAGGGATTTGAAGATAATCATTTTTATTACTATCACTATAAAATTCGAATCCTTTATCCCCAACCATGATTTGACCATAAGTTGGCATGCCGCGAAACCATGTCGCTTTATCTACATATTCCGCCTTTGTGTTTAGAGATTGTACCATTTTTATTCCTTTACTCTATCTATAAAAAAAGAGGCCTTTCAGACCCCTTTTTATTAATTACATAAGGTGAAGTACGTGGCAAACAATACCTAAGATAAAGATACCAATAATAATGATAATTGGTGAAACTTTCTTCTTTAATAACCACATACATAAGAATGTAAGGAGTAAAGCTACTAAACCAGGAATTAATTGATCTAAGTTTTGTTGAAGGGTAACTTCCTTAACACTACTTAAAGCTTTACCATCACCATTTAGGCCATTAACATTCCATTCTGCTAAAGCTTGTTGGATACCAGCTTTACCACTTGGAAGTGAATTCCAATCAATGTAGGCACCCTTTTGAAGTTTAGTTCTTGAAATAACTGGTGTAAATTTAATTGTTACCCAACGCTCAATTAAGGCACCGATAACAAACATACCCATCATTGAAGCGCCACGAGTAATCTTTTGTAACATACCACCTGAAGCATCTTCAGTAATCTTAGCACCAGCTTTGTATCCCAACTCTTGTGTATACCACAAGAAAGCCATACGAATAATATTCCATAATACAAAGAATAGGATAGGGCCAAGAATATTACCACTCATGGCAATTGAAGCACCTAAAGCACCAATAATAGGACGTACAGTAAACCAGAAGACTGGGTCACCAACACCAGCTAAAGGTCCCATCATACCAACCTTAACACCAGAAATTGCAGTGTTATCAACCTTGGCACCATTAGCCTTATCTTCTTCTAATGCAAGAGATACCCCAAGGATTGGAGAAGTCATATATGGGTGACAGTTAAAGAATTCTAGATGTCTCTTTAAAGCTGCAGACATATCTTCTTTTTTAGGATATAACTTCTTAAGAGCTGGAATCATACTGTAAGCAAAACCACCGTTTTGCATTCTTTCATAGTTCCATGAACCTTGAATGAAAGTAGAACGCCACCAAACTTTTAAGCGATCCGCTTTACTTAATGTATATTTCTTATCTGACATGTAAGCTCCTCCTTTCCTATTCGTAATCCTCAATAATATCGCCTAATGGATCTCCAGAACCTGAACCATCTGCGCTACCACCATTATTGTTATTACCCTTTGATCCTTCAAGAGCAAGATACATAAGAGCCATAGCAACACCAATTGCACCAAGGGCAATTAACGTTAATTCGTGTAAGGCTGCTAATGCAAAACCAATGATGAAGAATGGCCAAACTTCTTTATTAGCCATCATGTTGATAACCATTGCATAACCAACAGCTACAACCATACCACCACCGATAGTCATACCATCAGTCAACCATGCTGGCATTGATTGTAATCCTTGACGAACTAGATCAGCTGGGATAACTAGTAGTAAACCAGCTGGAATAGCAATACGCAAACCTTGTAAACCTACAGCAAGCATTTGCCACAAATCAATAGCTCTCCAGTTACCTTCTTTAGCCTTAGCATCCATAATGTGAACAATAGCAACTGAAATGGTACGAACAAGCATAGTCAAGAATAAACCAGCAACTGCCAATGGAATAGCAATACCTAAAGCAGTACCGATACCCTTTTGTCCTTGTCCACCTTGTACCAAAATAATTGCTGAAGCAACAGAAGCTAACGCAACATCAGGAGCAACTGCAGCACCAATATTAGCCCAACCTAAGGCAATCATTTGTAAAGAACCGCCAAGAATAATACATGCAGTTAAATTATTACCACCCATAATTAAACCAATTAAGGTACATGCGACTAATGGTTGGTGGAATTGGAATTCATCAAGAATTCCTCCCATACCTGCAAAGAAGGCGACTACTATTACAAGAATCATTTGAATAGCATTCATTTATAATATCCTCCGAAATTAATTGTTATTTATTTTTTTGTTCATCTACTAAACTTTGAGCTCTCTTTAATAAGTTATCCATATTCTCAGCTCCGTCTGAAGGAACTTTACGAACATCAAACTTAACGCCCAGTTTTTCAAGCTCTTTATATGTATCAATATCTTTTTGATCCATGGCAAGAACTTTATTAACATTAACCTTACCATCGCTATAAGCCATTGAACCAATATTAAGGGTCTTAATATCCATACCACCCTCAATTGCTCTAAGTGCATCTTCTGGATTTTCAAATAGGATCAATGCATGAGTATCACCAAATCTTGGATCTTTTGAAATTTCAATTGCCTTTTTAATAGGAATAACATGAGCATGAACACCTGCCGGTGCAGCTTCTTTAATCATGCTCTTTCGTAACTTATCATGTGCAACATTATCTGAAACTACAATGATACGATCTGGATTAGTTGCTTTTGTCCAACCAGTGGCAACTTGTCCATGAAGTAAACGAGAGTCAATACGTGCTAAAACGTATTTAATGTGTCCATCTCCAAGAACTGTTCCTTCTGGAATAGAACCATTCTTAGCAGCCTTGGCAACTTCATCATCACCAGATTTAGTTGTAGTAGAACTAGTTTCTTCCTTAGGCATTAAGGATTCAGGTTGTGTTTTAATTCCATCACGTCCAGGCTTTACAATTGCACTGGCAATGTTATGGGCATTATCACTCGCAAGTCTTTGACCTAAAGCTTCAATTACCATCGGTAAATTCATACCAGAAACAATTGCCCAAGTATCTTCATGTTCTTTTACCAAGTTGTTTGCTTGATTAAATGGAGTTCCGCCCCATAAATCAACGATAAACAAAACTTGATCTTGATTTTCGAAAGATCCTACTGCATCTTCCATCTTTTTTCTGATGTCATCTGGCCCTTCATCCGGTTTCAAAATGACATGAGCCAGATTCTCTTGCTTACCAAAAATCATTTCAGCGGATTGAAAGATTCCATCTGCAAATCCGCCATGACTGGCAAGTATAATTCCAACCATAAAAATCCTCCCTCATAAGAATTTAAAAATGATAGCGTTTTCTTGTTATTTAAAAATAAAAGCCTGATTCTTTCACCAGGCATAATAAGTGCCGCTATTTAGCCTTGTTATGTTTTTAACAAACAAAACTTAACTAATAAAAGTATATCAAAAACTCTAAGCTAAAGAAAGCGTTCTCTTAATTTATTTTAAAAATAAACAAAAAAAGAGGAAGAACATTTTGTTCTTCCTCTTTCGCTTCTTCTGCCTTACTCCGGCTGTCAGACTCGAACTGACGACAACCTGATTAACAGTCAGGTGCTCTACCAACTGAGCTAAGCCGGAATATTAAAAAAGAGCACGGCAACTTCCTATCCTCGCAGGCAGTTTCCCACCAACTACTTTCGGCGTGGAGAAGCTTAACTTCTGTGTTCGGCATGGGAACAGGTGTATCCTTCTCGCTTTCGCCACCGTACTCTTTTGAGCTTTTACACTCAAAACTAAATATAATCTCTCGCAAA
>NZ_BFBY01000021.1 GCF_003423665.1 Lactobacillus rodentium
TGGATAAGTTGTATGAGATCGATTTAAAATATTACTTCCGTAACGATCTATTAAATTAAGCATATAACGGAGATTACTTGAATTAACTCCATATTTTTTACTTAACCATGTAGAAGATTTTCCATATTTTTTCCAATAATTATAAATATCAATTTTATCTTGCTTTGTTAATTTGGACATAATAAAACCCCGAAATTCTTGTCCGAATTTCGGGGTTCATATCAGTTTTCTTAGCAGCTTTAGCTCTTTTTTATTGCTTAATTATTATCTTGTATTTCAAAATAATTTTTTAATTCCCACGTTCCAATTCCTATAAATATGAGATTAAAAATTGTGAGTGTCAAAAATGCTATGCCAATACCAGAATGTGCTAAATTATTGCGCATAATAAAATTAATTCTAAGAATATCGCTAATTCCCATTAAAAAACGGTTAAAAGAATAATAAGAAATCAAGATTAAGGCAATTGTTGTAACCCATTGAGTTAGCTTTTTAACCTTTGTACTAACAAAATTACTGATTGTTCTTCGAGTAATCAATATGAGAGCACATATGCTATAAATAAATATAAGTATCAATACAATTAAAAGTAAAATTTTTAGATAATCTATAAAATTCAAATCAAACCATGAAGTAGAACTTAGAAGATACGGACCAATAAAAGGTAAATGAATCATCCAAGTATCAGAAGAATGATGAATTAAAGGAACCATAAAAATTAATAAAAGAAGCGTTTGGAGAAAAACAAAGTATAGGCACCCAATTAAGGCAGAAGATAAATGCGTTAAATAAAGTTTAGTAGTGCTCATGGGAATTAAATTCCATGTTTTAGATGCCAACATTTTATTACTTTCCCAAATAGAGATGACTAAGTAGATAATCAACCCAATTACCGCCGACCATGTTATAGTTACAAATAAATCAACTTGCCAAAATGTATTGTCAAAAACGTGATCCGACATTGTCCAAATGCTTATTAAAATTCCAGCAATAATTTGAATGATAAAAATCGAATGAATTGTTTTAATTCTAACCTTTAATTCTTGCCAGAGAAGTGTATTAAATTTCGTCACCACTTATCTCCCCTCATGATAATTTTTTAAAAGCCAGATATTTAAGAATAGAAAAATTAAATCGATAAAAATCATTACCCCATCTAGCCGAACCCATTGAAGCCAAGTATTGGAACTAAAGAAATTAATACTAGCTGCTAAATCAATCATATTAATTCCAATAATTAATGTAATTACAACTATTACTACAATTAATAGAAATCTAGCAAGTTTAGAATTATTTTTTGATAATTGTTCAACTAATAATGTACTTACAAAATTAACAGTCGTCACAAAAAGATAGAGAGCAATCAAGAAAAGTAGCATGAATACTACTATCAAGATAGATATTGGAAGCACATCCTTCAAAATTAAATCCATTCTTTTAAGGATTAGAGAATATGTTAGTCCTACGCCTTTTCTGAATTCTTTGAATGCAGTTAATGGAATAAGGACAATTAAGGCCATAATGACTTGCATAAATACTAAGTAAATAGCATTTAAAACTGAACTAAATAAATTTACTAAATAAAAATTTTTACTTGAAATCGGTAATAATTGCCAAGTTTTAGAAGAATTGATTTTTTCATTACTTACGGTAGAAATAAAAAGATAGATGATAATCGCAAAAATACTAGTTATTTCTACCATTACAATTCCCATGGACCATTTGTCTAAAAGAGTAAGTTTAGAATTATAGATAGCTAACCAGCAAGCTCCAATAATTGCCACAATAAACTGCAACAGGAGTAAGAAATTAACACTTTTATTTTTTAATTTAAAAGTGTATTTAAAAAATTCACCTGTACTTAGCATTATTCAGTACCTCCATCCTCATAAAGAGCTTCATAATACTGATCAATACTTTTTCCCTCTGCTCGAACATCATCTGCTGAGAGATGACGGTAAATAGTTTTATCTTTAATAATGACAATTTCATCAAGAATTGAAGAAATTTCATTTACAAAGTGATCAGAAATAATTATTGTCGCATCTGGATCTTTCCATAACAAAATCGAATTAATAATTCTTTTTCTTGCCATTACATCAATTCCAGAAAAAGGCTCATCAAGTAAATAAAGATTAGTTTTTCGACTTAATGTTAAAGCAATTTCCAACTTTTGTTTCATTCCTCGCGATAATTGACTTAATTTCATTTCGTCATTCAACTTCATGAAGTCCTTTAATTTTTCAAATTCTTCAATATCAAAATCAGAATACAAACTTAAAAAGAAATTTTTAACTTGTTCGATGGTATAACTTTCTAACAAGCCTTTGAGTGCATCGGTCATTGATAAATTAGCTTTACGTTGAACTACATCTTGCTCACCATTTACTTTAACTATGCCGTGATAGTTTTTAGCTAGGCCTGAAATAATCCTCATTAGGGTAGTCTTTCCTGCACCATTTTCCCCTAATAGAGCAACTATTTTTCCTTTTCCAATTTTTAAATTGATATTCTTTAAAATTTCTTGTCGGTTCTTTTTGTAACTTACATTTTCTAATTCTAGATTCTCACTCATCTTAATTTTCTCCCCTCTTTTCAATATAGTTTTTAAGCTCTTTTAATGTTTCTTCCGGAGTAAGACCTAATTGTCTTGTACTTTCTAAAAATTCGCTCATAGTGTCTTTAATTAGCTCCTGTCGCTTTTTAGTAATCAAATTAATGTCGTTTGTAACAAAGGATCCTAATCCTCGTCTTACTTCTAGAATTCCCTCATTATTCATTTCATTCAAAGCACGTTGAACAGTATTAACGTTTACAGTTAATTCCACTGCTAAATGTCTAACCGAAGGTATCTTTTCGCCAGGTTTTATTAATCCTAAGGCAATTTGACGATATAAGTACTTTTGAATTTGCTGATAAATAGGTATATTATCTTGAAACTCCATAATTCCTCCTACTGTATTATTTAACTAATACACTACTATATAAATAATTTAAGTGCAACTTTTATTTTTATGTTTCACAATTTAAATTAAATAATTTTAATAAATATTTTGTAAGCGTTTTTCTTAGCTACCACAAGCCTTTAGTTCTCTTCATGAATAAGATTATATAATAGAAGTGTACAACGTTTTTTAATTTATCATTAATTTTATAGCCTGCTATAACAGCATTTGTGTACCTCCTTATCAACTTCTTTTTATAAAGATATGTAGTTTTTGTTTCACATTTACCATTATCTTAATCTTCAGAATATTTTTTCCACATTATCTATTTTTTAATTTGACATCAAAAGATAATTATTTAAAATTGACCAAACAAAACATTCTAAGCTAAATAGTGAATTAGTTATCCGACGGGATAATTAATTCACTATTTTTATTCTCTTGTAGAATTTAAGTAGTAGTAAAACTATATGTCAAAGTTCTCTTAGACACTTGATGTCGTAAACAAAACTGGCAGTTTTACTTAAGTTATCAATAGTCTCTTCGAAGAATGTGGACACTTTGATGTCGAGTTTAGAAAATTAGATCTGATTTCTTAAGTAAATACGTTTTACTACTCATACTTAGGAGGTTTATATTATGCAAGTTACTTTTGGAATTGATGTAAGTAAGTCTACTACTACTATTTGTGAGCTAATTGGTGAAAGTAAAAATGAATTTACCATTACTAATGATCGTCCTGGTTTTATTAAATTGCT
>NZ_BFBY01000022.1 GCF_003423665.1 Lactobacillus rodentium
CAAATATTGTTTGGTTGGACCATAATGAAAAAGTATTAAATTCTTACTTAAAAGCTTATTATCAGATAATCAAATGGTCCGGAATTGAAGGAACTACTATAAAAAGACTTTATAATAAAAATATATTAAAAACTAAAATATGCTTTCCTTCAATAAAAGAACAAAAGCAGTTAGGAATACTAATACAAAAGCTTGAATTTCTTATCACCCTTTTGCAACGAAAAGAGAAAAAATATAATGATCTTAAGAAAGCATTATTGCAAAATATATTTCCTGGAAATGATCAGATTATTCCAATTTTGAGATTTAAAGAATTTAATGATGAATGGCAGCAAAGTAAATTAGGAGAAATAATGGATGTAGGTTCTGTAAAAAGAATACATCAAGCTGATTGGAGGAATGAAGGTGTTAGATTTTTAAGGGCACGTGATATTGTTGCGTTATCAAAAAATGAAGAACCTACGGATTTTCTTTATATTGACAATAGTAAGTATAATGAATATTCTAAGATATCCGGGAAAGTCCAAAAGGGTGATTTACTAGTTACAGGAGTTGGAAGTATTGGTATCCCAATGCTTATACGGTCTAAGAATCCAATATATTTTAAGGATGGAAATATTATCTGGTTCAAAAATCATAATATATTAGATGGAAAATTTTTTTATTATGAATTTAATACAAGAACTATTCAATCTTTTATTAATAGATCTTCTGGGAGTGGAACAGTAGGAACATATACGATAGATAATGGAAGAAAAACACCCGTTACTTTTCCATTTAAATTGGAACAACAAAAAATTGGAAATCTCATTTCGAAATTAGATGAAACTATAACCCTTTTGAAAAAACAAAAATCAACACTCACTAACCTAAAAAAATTTCTTCTTCAGAATATGTTTATCTAAATAATTGCAAACTCAAAACCTCTTTGAAAAATAGTCTATGTGACTAATTTATTCAAGGAGGTTTTTATATGTCACGAAAGAAATATAGTACCAAGTTGTTTTACAAGTATTATCTAGATTGGATTCATTTATATAAAGAGAATGCGATTCGACCAGTTACACTAAATAAATACTATCTTGTTCAAAGAACACTCAAAGAGATTGCACCTGATTTACATATGAATGAACTAGATCGAAAAAGCTATCAAAATCTGTTGAATATTTATGCTCTAACTCATGAAAAAACTACTACTTTAGATTTCCATCACCATCTCAAGGCCAGTCTATTTGACGCAGTTGATGATGGTATTATCAAAATGGATCCAACTAGAAGAGCTATTGTCAAAGGAACTGCTACTAAGAAGAAAAGGCCTAAATTTTTAAATCTTTATGAACTGCAAACTTTATTAAGATCTTTAAAATTAGGATCAGAATTAAATTGGGATTGGTTTATTCTATTAGTTGCAAAAACAGGATTAAGATTCGCTGAAGCATTAGCCTTAACTCCAGAAGATTTTGATTATGAAAAGCAATGTCTCATTATCAATAAATCCTGGAATTATAAAGAAAAGACTGGTCATTTTCAGCCAACAAAGAATCCATCATCCAATCGTACAGTTATGGTAGATTGGCAAATAATGCAACAATTTAAGCAAATGATAGAAAATAAAGATCAAAAGAAGCCAATCTTTTTTGAAGAGGAACAAAGAATATATAATTCAACTTTGAATCAACGATTAGCTTCTTATTGTAAAAAAGCTGGAATCCCACCAATTTCAATTCATGGTCTTCGCCATACACATGCATCATTATTACTTTATGAAGGTGTTTCAGTTGCTAGTGTTGCTAAGCGTTTAGGACACTCAAATACAACAACTACTCAAGAAACCTATATTCATATTATTCAAGAATTAGAAAATAAAGATAATGATAAAATTCTGCATCATTTATCACAACTTTAAGAAAAAAGCGCCATTGGCGCTTTTTTAGATGAACATATTTTGAAGTAGAAATTGTTTAAAATTTTCAAACTTACTAAGTTGCTTCTGCAAAATGTTTATAGTTTCATCAAAATTAAAAAAAAGATCACCAATTTTAACTTGTTCTATTTCTTGAGGAATCTTAATTTTAGTATTTTTTAAGTCAGATGAAGTAATAGATGAAAATGTAGATCCACTAGATACCTTATCCCAATAAGACTCTTTATCTAATTTTTTTAATACATTAAATAAAAAGTCATTTCCCTTTATTGCGGCCACCCCACGTCCAATAACTACATCATAATTGGTTTTTCCTACTTTTCCAACGGGGGCACGAACAGAAAAAATGATATCTCCTTTTTTTGCCTGTTTAGTCATTTGAGTTGTCCATATTCGAGGAGTTACCCATCCATTTTTTAAATCAGCATTACCCTGAACTAAAATATATTTAGTAGGAATTTCCGAATATGTAGATCCATTGGGTGATTGTCCCATGGTGATGTTAGTAATTGTTTCTAATTTCTTTTGTTGCCAATCATTATGAAACTCTTTAAATCTTAAAAGAGGAACTCTGCTATCTTTTTCTGGAAATAAATTTTGTAGTAAAGCCGTTTTAAGTTCTTCATATTTAGCTTTTTTTCGTTGCAAAAGGGTGATAAGAAATTCAAGCTTTTGTATTAGTATTCCTAACTGCTTTTGTTCTTTTATTGAAGGAAAGCATATTTTAGTTTTTAATATATTTTTATTATAAAGTCTTTTTATAGTAGTTCCTTCAATTCCGGACCATTTGATTATCTGATAATAAGCTTTTAAGTAAGAATTTAATACTTTTTCATTATGGTCCAACCAAACAATATTTG
>NZ_BFBY01000023.1:0-1708 GCF_003423665.1 Lactobacillus rodentium
GACAGGTGGTGCATGGCTGTCGTCAGCTCGTGTCGTGAGATGTTGGGTTAAGTCCCGCAACGAGCGCAACCCTTGTTATTAGTTGCCATCATTAAGTTGGGCACTCTAATGAGACTGCCGGTGACAAACCGGAGGAAGGTGGGGATGACGTCAAGTCATCATGCCCCTTATGACCTGGGCTACACACGTGCTACAATGGATAGAACAACGAGAAGCAAACCCGTTAGGGCAAGCGGATCTCTGAAAACTATTCTCAGTTCGGACTGCAGTCTGCAACTCGACTGCACGAAGCTGGAATCGCTAGTAATCGCGGATCAGCACGCCGCGGTGAATACGTTCCCGGGCCTTGTACACACCGCCCGTCACACCATGAGAGTCTGTAACACCCAAAGCCGGTGGGATAACCTTTATAGGAGTCAGCCGTCTAAGGTAGGACAGATGATTAGGGTGAAGTCGTAACAAGGTAGCCGTAGGAGAACCTGCGGCTGGATCACCTCCTTTCTAAGGAAGGCGAAGATGATGGAGAGTGCGAGAGCACTAAAAAGAAGTCATCGAAAAGCCAAACGGAAGCACACTTGAGAAACTTTGTTTAGTTTTGAGGGTAATACCTCAAAAAAACTTGAATAACGCCAAGCGAATCGGGCCTATAGCTCAGCTGGTTTAGAGCGCACGCCTGATAAGCGTGAGGTCGATGGTTCAAGTCCATTTAGGCCCATTCGAAGCAGAAATGCTTTGAGCCAATATGGCGAATGGGGGCTTAGCTCAGATGGGAGAGCGCCTGCTTTGCACGCAGGAGGTCATCGGTTCGATCCCGTTAGCCTCCATAGAGAATTGAGGAATCAATTCTCGAAGAGTTAGTACATTGAAAACTGAATATAATCTAGCAAAAAACCGAGACAATCGTAAAAACAGATTGAAAGAGCGACCGAGAGAGAGAAAACTCTAAAGAAAAGACTTGAAATAGGTCAAGTAGAAAAGGGCGCATGGTGAATGCCTTGGCACTAGAAGCCGATGAAGGACGTGACTAACCACGAAAGGCTTCGGGGAGCGGTAAGTACGCAATGATCCGGAGATATCCGAATGGGGGAACCCAATACGTGCAGACGTATTATTAATTACTGTTAAGGTAGTTAAAGGAAGACGCAGTGAACTGAAACATCTAAGTAGCTGCAGGAAGAGAAAGAAAAATCGATTTCCCAAGTAGCGGCGAGCGAAACGGAAAGAGCCCAAACCAGCTGGCTTGCCAGTTGGGGTTGTAGGACTACGATATAGTACTTAAGGAGATAGTTGAATTATCTGGAAAGATAAGCCAGAGAAGGTGAGAGCCCTGTAGGCGAAATCTCCAAAAGACTTAGTAGGATCCTGAGTAGGTCGGAACACGAGAAATTCCGATTGAAACCGCGAGGACCATCTCGCAAGGCTAAATACTAACTAGTGACCGATAGTGAACCAGTACCGTGAGGGAAAGGTGAAAAGAACCCCGGAAGGGGAGTGAAAGAGAACCTGAAACCATGTGCCTACAAATAGTCAAAGCACATTAAAGTGTGATGGCGTGCCTTTTGTAGAATGAACCGGCGAGTTACGTTATGGTGCGAGGTTAAGTCAGAAAAGACGGAGCCGGAGCGAAAGCGAGTCTGAATAGGGCGAGAAGTATCATGACGTAGACCCGAAACCAAGTGACCTACCCATGACCAGGTTGAAGGCGTGG
>NZ_BFBY01000024.1:0-572 GCF_003423665.1 Lactobacillus rodentium
CTCCGGATCATTGCGTACTTACCGCTCCCCGAAGCCTTTCGTGGTTAGTCACGTCCTTCATCGGCTTCTAGTGCCAAGGCATTCACCATGCGCCCTTTTCTACTTGACCTATTTCAAGTCTTTTTTATTTAGAGTTTTCTCTCTCTCGGTCGCTCTTTCAATCTGTTTTACGATTGTCTCGGTTTTTTGCTAGATTATATTCAGTTTTCAATGTACTAACTCTTTGAGGTATTACCCTCAAAACTAAACAAAGTTTCTCAAGTGTGCTTCCGTTTGGCTTTCTGATGACTTCTTTTTAGTGCTCTCGCACTCTCCATCATCTTCGCCTTCCTTAGAAAGGAGGTGATCCAGCCGCAGGTTCTCCTACGGCTACCTTGTTACGACTTCACCCTAATCATCTGTCCTACCTTAGACGGCTGACTCCTATAAAGGTTATCTCACCGGCTTTGGGTGTTACAGACTCTCATGGTGTGACGGGCGGTGTGTACAAGGCCCGGGAACGTATTCACCGCGGCGTGCTGATCCGCGATTACTAGCGATTCCAGCTTCGTGCAGTCGAGTTGCAGACTGCA
>NZ_BFBY01000024.1:910-1278 GCF_003423665.1 Lactobacillus rodentium
AGAGAAAACTCTAAAGAAAAGACTTGAAATAGGTCAAGTAGAAAAGGGCGCATGGTGAATGCCTTGGCACTAGAAGCCGATGAAGGACGTGACTAACCACGAAAGGCTTCGGGGAGCGGTAAGTACGCAGTGATCCGGAGATATCCGAATGGGGGAACCCAATACGTGAAGACGTATTATTAATTACTGTTAAGGTAGTTAAAGGAAGACGCAGTGAACTGAAACATCTAAGTAGCTGCAGGAAGAGAAAGAAAAATCGATTTCCCAAGTAGCGGCGAGCGAAACGGAAAGAGCCCAAACCAGCTGGCTTGCCAGTTGGGGTTGTAGGACTACGATATAGTACTTAAGGAGATAGCAGAATTATTTGG
>NZ_BFBY01000025.1 GCF_003423665.1 Lactobacillus rodentium
TTCTTATGGGAAATGAGAGTTTGATCCTGGCTCAGGACGAACGCTGGCGGCGTGCCTAATACATGCAAGTCGAGCGAGCGTGCCTGGATGATTTTGGTGCTTGCACCAAATGAAACCAGATACAAGCGAGCGGCGGACGGGTGAGTAACACGTGGGTAACCTGCCCAAGAGACTGGGATAACACCTGGAAACAGATGCTAATACCGGATAACAACTTTAGACGCATGTCTAGAGTTTGAAAGATGGGTTTTCTATCACTCTTGGATGGACCTGCGGTGCATTAGCTAGTTGGTAAGGTAACGGCTTACCAAGGCAATGATGCATAGCCGAGTTGAGAGACTGATCGGCCACATTGGGACTGAGACACGGCCCAAACTCCTACGGGAGGCAGCAGTAGGGAATCTTCCACAATGGACGCAAGTCTGATGGAGCAACGCCGCGTGAGTGAAGAAGGGTTTCGGCTCGTAAAGCTCTGTTGTTGGTGAAGAATGATAGAGGTAGTAACTGGCCTTTATTTGACGGTAATCAACCAGAAAGTCACGGCTAACTACGTGCCAGCAGCCGCGGTAATACGTAGGTGGCAAGCGTTGTCCGGATTTATTGGGCGTAAAGCGAGCGCAGGCGGTTTAATAAGTCTGATGTGAAAGCCTTCGGCTCAACCGAAGAATTGCATCAGAAACTGTTAAACTTGAGTGCAGAAGAGGAGAGTGGAACTCCATGTGTAGCGGTGGAATGCGTAGATATATGGAAGAACACCAGTGGCGAAGGCGGCTCTCTGGTCTGCAACTGACGCTGAGGCTCGAAAGCATGGGTAGCGAACAGGATTAGATACCCTGGTAGTCCATGCCGTAAACGATGAGTGCTAAGTGTTGG
>NZ_BFBY01000026.1 GCF_003423665.1 Lactobacillus rodentium
GTCTTAGCGAGTTTAACCATTCTTGTAATTAATTGTTCTCTTTGCCTACTTAGATTAAGTAGTCTGTGGGCATAATATTGTACTTGTTGAACTTCTATACTAGTCTCAGAGACAACTGGATAAGCTTGATGAGCTAATTCAATAAGATTATCAGCGGTTTTTTGTGCATGTTTAAATGCAATACCCTTTAAATTCATTAGCCAATTAATAAGTTGCTTTCTATTTTCTTTTCTTATTAAGTCGCAATGAGGGTAATGAGCAACTATTTGCCAGTAATTATTACCTCTAGCGGTAGAAAATAGATTTTCAATTTCGGGAAATGTTGATTGTAAAGCCTGATGAAGTCTATTCTTAGCTATGACTAAATCATCTGTTAGCTGGTCATAGAAACGACTTAAAGTATTGAGTTGCTTATAAGACTGAGACTGGTTTTGACTAACTGGATGATGATAAAGTCTTTGAATTAAGGCTAAATGATAAGCATCAGTTTTATCAGTTTTATTATGACGTAGTCCTAGATCCATTTCTTTTTTCGCTTTAAGAGGATTAAGCACAACATATTCATAACCGTAATCTTCTAGAAAAGCTTGCAGTCTACGTGAATAAACACCAGTAGCTTCAAAAATAATTTGTGGTTGTTTAGTAAAGGCAGCTAATTCGTGAAGCAATTTAATAAAACCAGGACGATCATTAGTAATGGTAAATTCATTTTTACTTTCACCAATTAGCTCACAAATAGTAGAAGTAGACTTACTTACATCAATTCCAAAAGTAACTTGCATAATATAAACCTCCTAAGTATGAGTAGTAAAACGTATTTACTT
>NZ_BFBY01000027.1 GCF_003423665.1 Lactobacillus rodentium
GACTTAACATTTTAAATCGTTCACATACTACTTATCCTATTTATTTTAAAGAAGCTGCCATTAAAAGAGTGCTTATCAATAAAGAGCTAGCTGACCATGTTTCTCTAGATCTAGCTTTACCTAATAGTGGTCTAATCCATAATTGGATTCGCAAATACAAAGAAGATGGGTATAATGTCATTAATCACAAGAAAGGCAGACCATCTCATGAAAAGCAAAGACCAACAAATCAAAGAACTTCAAAAACAACTAAAGGACCTGAAGCAAGAGAACTTAAAGCTTACTGTCGAAAACGAATTTGTAAAAAAATTGAGTGCCTTAGTTTCTCAAAGAAAAAACCAAAAGCCAAAGAAATAGCCCAGGTGGTTACTGAACTAAGGCATGAACTTCATGTAACCATAACTTTTATCTTAAATACAATTAATTCTAATCCTGATTTACCTCATTTATCTAAAAGCAATTACTACTATGTTTTAAAACATGATGATAAAGATTTAAAAAATCAAGAGATCATGAAACGTATCAAAGAAATATTTGAAGAACACAAGCATAGATACGGCTACAGGAGAATTACAGCCCAATTACACATTGAGGCAATTAAAGTTAATCATAAGAAAGTTAAACGTTTAATGAATAAGATGGGATTATTTGGTATCGCCATTAGACGTAAGCGAAAATATTCAAGTTACCAAGGAACTGTAGGTAAAATCAAACCTAATTTGATTTGTCGCAATTTTCTAGCTATTTTGCCAGATAGAAAGTGGTACTCTGATATAACCGAATT
>NZ_BFBY01000028.1 GCF_003423665.1 Lactobacillus rodentium
GCACGCCGCGGTGAATACGTTCCCGGGCCTTGTACACACCGCCCGTCACACCATGAGAGTCTGTAACACCCAAAGCCGGTGAGATAACCTTTATAGGAGTCAGCCGTCTAAGGTAGGACAGATGATTAGGGTGAAGTCGTAACAAGGTAGCCGTAGGAGAACCTGCGGCTGGATCACCTCCTTTCTAAGGAAGGCGAAGATGATGGAGAGTGCGAGAGCACTAAGAAGAAGTCATCAGAAAGCCAAACGGAAGCACACTTGAGAAACTTTGTTTAGTTTTGAGGGTAATACCTCAAAAAAACTTGAATAACGCCAAGCGAATCGGGCCTATAGCTCAGCTGGTTTAGAGCGCACGCCTGATAAGCGTGAGGTCGATGGTTCAAGTCCATTTAGGCCCATTCGAAGCAGAAATGCTTTGAGCCAATATGGCGAATGGGGGCTTAGCTCAGATGGGAGAGCGCCTGCTTTGCACGCAGGAGGTCATCGGTTCGATCCCGTTAGCCTCCATAGAGAATTGAGGAATCAGTTCTCGAAGAGTTAGTACATTGAAAACTGAATATAATCTAGCAAAAAACCGAGACAATCGTAAAACAGATTGAAAGAGCGACCGAGAGAGAGAAAACTCTAAATAAAAAAGACTTGAAATAGGTCAAGTAGAAAAGGGCGCATGGTGAATGCCTTGGCACTAGAAGCCGATGAAGGACGTGACTAACCACGAAAGGCTTCGGGGAGCGGTAAGTACGCAATGATCCGGAG
>NZ_BFBY01000029.1 GCF_003423665.1 Lactobacillus rodentium
AGTCAAATGCTTACTTCTAAAAGTACAAGATGGGATGCGGAGCGAAATAAAAGTAGCGAAGGTCATGATGTCACACTGCCGAGAAAAGCTTCTAGCCAGAGTAGTTTTACCCGTACCGCAAACCGACACAGGTAGTCGAGGAGAGTATCCTCAGGTGAGCGAGAGAACTCTCGTTAAGGAACTCGGCAAAATGACCCCGTAACTTCGGGAGAAGGGGTGCTGATAGTAAAATATCAGTCGCAGTGAAGAGGCCCAAACAACTGTTTATCAAAAACACAGGTATCTGCAAAATCGTAAGATGACGTATAGGTGCTGACACCTGCCCGGTGCTGGAAGGTTAAGAGGAGAGCTTAGCGCAAGCGAAGGTTTGAATTGAAGCCCCAGTAAACGGCGGCCGTAACTATAACGGTCCTAAGGTAGCGAAATTCCTTGTCGGGTAAGTTCCGACCTGCACGAAAGGTGTAATGATTTGGGCACTGTCTCAACGAGAGACTCGGTGAAATTATAATACCCGTGAAGATGCGGGTTACCCGCGACAGGACGGAAAGACCCCATGGAGCTTTACTGTAGCTTGATATTGAGTATTTGTTAAACATGTACAGGATAGGTAGGAGCCAGAGAAGATAGGACGCTAGTCTTATTGGAGGCAATGTTGGGATACTACCCTTGTTTGATGGATCCTCTA
>NZ_BFBY01000030.1 GCF_003423665.1 Lactobacillus rodentium
AATTTGGATTTAAGTTAACAGAATTATTGCCATTAACCTCTTTATCTAAGAGCACATATTATTATCAGCCTCATGAACGTAAACAAAAGATTAGTGACAAAAAATTATTAATATTAATCTTAAAAATTAAGAAGCATAATCTGGGCTATGGCTATCTTAGAGTAACTGATCAGCTTCATCGTCTGGGACATAAAATAAATCATAAACGTGTTCAACGGATTATGCATCAAAATCATATTTCGGGAAGAATTTATAATCTTAGGGCTGGTAAGTATGATTCTTCTAAGGGACCACAAGGTAAAAAGGCTAAGAATAGATTTCATCGAAAATTCAAAACAGATAGACCTTACCAAAAGATTGTCACTGACGTAAGTGAGTTCAGATATGGAAATATGAGTATGAATGAAAGAATCTATATCTCACCTTATAAGGATCTATGTGGTGGTGCAATAATTGGTTTTAGTATTAGTGATCATCCAAATACTGAATTTGTAATGGAAGGACTTAAGCAAGTGATTGATAAACGACCAAATCTAAATTATCGGATGACTATCCATAGTGATCAAGGAATTCAATATCAATCAAATAAATATAGAAATAGACTAAAACAAACAAAGATATTCCAGAGTATGTCTAGAAGAGGAAATTGTCATGACAAT
>NZ_BFBY01000031.1 GCF_003423665.1 Lactobacillus rodentium
AATCCATCATCTAATGAATTTCCTTTTCTAGACATTGATTGTTCAATACCATGATCTTTAAGCCAACTTTGAAAAGCTGGATGTTGATATTGCCAGCCCTGATCAGTATGAAAGATAAGTCCATTTAATGCAGGATGATTTTTATAAGCTAATTCAAGCATGGTCATTACTTGTTCTAAGACTGGATGACGACTAATTGTGTAAGAAATTATTTCATGAGTACAACCATCCATAATTGGAGATAAATATAGCTTTTCTCCATTTAAATGAAATTCAGTTATGTCAGAATACCATTTTCTATCCGGTAAAATAGCTAAAAAATTACGGCAAATCAAATTAGGTTTAATTTTACCTACGGTTCCTTGATAACTTGAGTATTTTCGTCTACGTCTAATTGCAATACCGAATAGATTCATCTTTTTCATTAGACGCTTTACTTTCTTGTGATTGATTTTAATGCCTTCAATGTGTAATTGAGCTGTAATTCTCCTGTAGCCGTATCTATGTTTGTGTTCTTCAAATATTTCTTTG
>NZ_BFBY01000032.1 GCF_003423665.1 Lactobacillus rodentium
ATACGTTTCATAATCTCTTGATTTTTTAAATCTTTATCATCATGTTTTAAAGCGTAGTAGTAATTGCTTTTAGATAAATGAGGTAAATCAGGATTAGAATTAATTGTATTTAAGATAAAAGTTATGGTTACATGAAGTTCATGCCTTAGTTCAGTAACCACCTGGGCTATTTCTTTGGCTTTTGGTTTTTTCTTTGAGAAACTAAGGCACTCAATTTTTTTACAAATTCGTTTTCGACAGTAAGCTTTAAGTTCTCTTGCTTCAGGTCCTTTAGTTGTTTTTGAAGTTCTTTGATTTGTTGGTCTTTGCTTTTCATGAGATGGTCTGCCTTTCTTGTGATTAATGACATTATACCCATCTTCTTTGTATTTGCGAATCCAATTATATATTAGCCCACTATTAGGTAAAGCTAAATCTAGAGAAACACGGTAAGCTAGCTCATTATTGATAAGTACTTTTTCAATAGCAGATTCTTTAAATTCAACT
>NZ_BFBY01000033.1 GCF_003423665.1 Lactobacillus rodentium
AATAAATTAACTTTACCTAGCAAAGTTAAAAAGGCTACAAAGATAGTTACACCTAACTTACGTTAAAATAAAAACAGCATACAAAAAAGGCTTCTGCTTAACTGATATGAACCCTAAAATTAGGACATATTATTGAGCCAGTTGATTTAAAACCATATTTCGATATTGAATCGGAGTATGGTTTTTTATTGTGCTCTTGATTCTTTTGTTATTGTAGTAATAAACATATTCTTTGATTGCTTTTTCAAGCTCATCTAAATTCTTAAATGTTTT
Organism: Lactobacillus rodentium; assembly: GCF_003423665.1. Taxonomy (GTDB): domain Bacteria; phylum Bacillota; class Bacilli; order Lactobacillales; family Lactobacillaceae; genus Lactobacillus; species Lactobacillus rodentium. The sequence continues at coordinate 274 of NZ_BFBY01000033.1, forward strand.
CTCAAACCCATAGAACATTTCTCGCTTTAAGATACCAAAGAAACCTTCCATTAATCCATCATCTAATGAATTTCCTTTTCTAGACATTGATTGCTCAATACCATGATCTTTAAGCCAACTTTGAAAAGCAGGATGTTGGTATTGCCAACCTTGATCAGTATGAAAGATAAGTCCATTC
>NZ_BFBY01000034.1 GCF_003423665.1 Lactobacillus rodentium
CGTGCAGGTCGGAACTTACCCGACAAGGAATTTCGCTACCTTAGGACCGTTATAGTTACGGCCGCCGTTTACTGGGGCTTCAATTCAAACCTTCGCTTGCGCTAAGCTCTCCTCTTAACCTTCCAGCACCGGGCAGGTGTCAGCACCTATACGTCATCTTACGATTTTGCAGATACCTGTGTTTTTGATAAACAGTTGTTTGGGCCTCTTCACTGCGACTGATATTTTACTATCAGCACCCCTTCTCCCGAAGTTACGGGGTCATTTTGCCGAGTTCCTTAACGAGAGTTCTCTCGCTCACCTGAGGATACTCTCCTCGACTACCTGTGTCGGTTTGCGGTACGGGTAAAACTACTCTGGCTAGAAGCTTTTCTCGGCAGTGTGACATCATGACCTTCGCTACTTTTATTTCGCTC
>NZ_BFBY01000035.1 GCF_003423665.1 Lactobacillus rodentium
GATATCCGAATGGGGGAACCCAATACGTGCAGACGTATTATTAATTACTGTTAAGGTAGTTAAAGGAAGACGCAGTGAACTGAAACATCTAAGTAGCTGCAGGAAGAGAAAGAAAAATCGATTTCCCAAGTAGCGGCGAGCGAAACGGAAAGAGCCCAAACCAGCTGGCTTGCCAGTTGGGGTTGTAGGACTACGATATAGTACTTAAGGAGATAGCAGAATTATTTGGAAAAATAAGCCAGAGAAGGTGAGAGCCCTGTAGGCGAAATCTCCAAGAGACTTAGTAGGATCCTGAGTAGGTCGGAACACGAGAAATTCCGATTGAAACCGCGAGGACCATCTCGCAAGGCTAAATACTAACTAGTGACCGATAGTGAACCAGTACCGTGAGGGAA
>NZ_BFBY01000036.1 GCF_003423665.1 Lactobacillus rodentium
CAGTTTTATTATGACGTAGTCCTAGATCCATTTCTTTTTTCGCTTTAAGAGGATTAAGCACAACATATTCATAACCGTAATCTTCTAGAAAAGCTTGCAGTCTACGTGAATAAACACCAGTAGCTTCAAAAATAATTTGTGGTTGTTTAGTAAAGGCAGCTAATTCGTGAAGCAATTTAATAAAACCAGGACGATCATTAGTAATGGTAAATTCATTTTTACTTTCACCAATTAGCTCACAAATAGTAGAAGTAGACTTACTTACATCAATTCCAAAAGTAACTTGCATAATATAAACCTCCTAAGTATGAGTAGTAAAACGTATTTACTTAAGAAATCAGATATAATTTTCTAAACTCGACATCAAAGTGTCCACATTC
>NZ_BFBY01000037.1 GCF_003423665.1 Lactobacillus rodentium
ACCGACTTCAGCCCCAGGATGCGACGAGCCGACATCGAGGTGCCAAACCTCCCCGTCGATGTGAACTCTTGGGGGAGATAAGCCTGTTATCCCCAGGGTAGCTTTTGTCCGTTGAGTGATGGCCTTTCCATTCAGTACCACCAGATCACTAAGCCCGACTTTCGTCCCTGTTCGAGTTGTAACTCTCACAGTCAAGCTCCCTTATACCTTTACACTCTGCGAATGATTTCCAACCATTCTGAGGGAACCTTTGGGCGCCTCCGTTACATTTTAGGAGGCGACCGCCCCAGTCAAACTGCCCACCTGACACTGTCCTCCAGAACGCTCAGCTCTGTGAGT
>NZ_BFBY01000039.1 GCF_003423665.1 Lactobacillus rodentium
GGAGGTTTCCGCCTCTCAGTGCTGCAGCTAACGCATTAAGCACTCCGCCTGGGGAGTACGACCGCAAGGTTGAAACTCAAAGGAATTGACGGGGGCCCGCACAAGCGGTGGAGCATGTGGTTTAATTCGAAGCAACGCGAAGAACCTTACCAGGTCTTGACATCCAGTGCAATCCTAAGAGATTAGGAGTTCCCTTCGGGGACGCTGAGACAGGTGGTGCATGGATGTCGTCAGCTCGTGTCGTGAGATGTTGGGTTAAGTCCCGCAACGAGCGCAACCCTTGTTATTAGTTGCCATCATTAAG
>NZ_BFBY01000040.1 GCF_003423665.1 Lactobacillus rodentium
AGTTGGGCACTCTAATGAGACTGCCGGTGACAAACCGGAGGAAGGTGGGGATGACGTCAAGTCATCATGCCCCTTATGACCTGGGCTACACACGTGCTACAATGGATAGAACAACGAGAAGCAAACCCGTGAGGGCAAGCGGATCTCTGAAAACTATTCTCAGTTCGGACTGCAGTCTGCAACTCGACTGCACGAAGCTGGAATCGCTAGTAATCGCGGATCAGAACGCCGCGGTGAATACGTTCCCGGGCCTTGTACACACCGCCCGTCACACCATGAGAGTCTGTAACACCCAAAGCCGGT